>CAVOXY010000043.1:0-84628 GCA_963700515.1 uncultured Planctomycetota bacterium
CGGTAATGGCGGCGGGATCGGAGAGAAGGTGCTCGATTTGCAGGGGGGAAAGCCGTGCTCCTTTGCGGCTCCAACGCACCAAATCCTTGCGGATCGATCGCAGAGCAGCACCCACCTTCAACCGACGCAGCGCGGCCGTCAGTTTCGCATGCGGCTTTTCACATAACTGGCTGCCCACGTTTTCCAGGAAATGATAGTGACAGATCAGATCCCGTGTCCGGAAGGGCCTCTTTGATGGCCTCCCCAATGTTTGCACTCAAGTCCCGCACGACGGCTAATGGCGGGCCGAAACGGGCCACGCACCGCTGCAGCAATTGGGCGATTTCCTGCTGGTTTTCGCTCGTCATTTTGGCTGCTTCCAGCACCCAACCCAGAGGTTCCGCGAGGGCCGTAAAGAGCACGTCAGTGTCCGCCTCGCACGTGCCATCCACGTGCAAGGCGTAACCTCCGTCACGGGCCAGTTGTCCACGCAGCAGGGGCGCGTGTGCTTGATGCACGGCCGCTACACCATCCAGAAACGAATCGGCCAGCAGCCCGATGCTGGAAGCCGGCAGCGGGAGCCCCCAACGCTCCCGGAGTTGGGTCTGAATTTCTGCATCCTGCCGGTGATCGCGGAACTGTGCCAGTCCAACTTCCACCATCACATCGTAACCATAGTTGCCTCCCGCAGGAACTTCCCGCGCGTAAACCTCCAACCCATCGACTTGACCGCAAGCAGTGAATTTCCTTGATGAATCAATCGCACTTGCGGACGTCCCAGCATCAAGCTGATCGGACGGTGTCTCGAAGTACGGCACCGTCGGAGTCGAGCACCACAGGCTTGGCACGCCTCACGACCGCTGCTGATCTCCAGCACATAACCGTCCGGTAACTGGCAGGCGGCAGGCAAGGTCCCGGGCAACTCGGGCAGGAGTCGCCAGCGGAGCTTCAAGATGTCAAGAGCCCTTTTTTTTGGGTCAATGTGATAGTAATCCAATACCGCTTGGATCTCGCCCGCACTCATCCTCGTGCCGTGGCCTGACAGTTGACGAGCCCATTGTCGCGGCGTGCTTTGCGGCCGCCGGATGATTTCCACCAACAGGGCGATGATCTGCTCCAGGGGCGGTAGCCGGGGGACGAGTGCCTGTTCCAGCTCTTTCTTCCGCTGTTGCTTCTGCCTCCTTCCCGGCGCCTCGGGGCGAGCGAAATAGACGAACCGTCTCTCCATCTTCTCGCGGACGAGCAACTTCTTTTCGATCAAACGCGTCAGGTGCGGTTTGACGTTCCTCAGGTGGAGCAATTGCTGCAACTGCTCCGCGGTCAATCCGGCAGAACTCTTGGTACGAGTTGCACGAGGGTGGTGGTCAGCGCGCCCCATTGGCTAAATCGCGCTGCACCATGGCTCCACAGGCCGTGTTCGTCAAACTGCGGAATGCCCACGAGGGTGTAATGGTGCGCGTTGTCATTGTAGCTGGTGAAATAACCATGCTGGCTGAGCAATCGCCAGGCCGTCATGCTGGGCAGCCGCGCGATGCAGGATTTCCTGCTTGGTCAGTACTTTCTTTCGCTGGAACGCGTCGAGCACGTGCTGTAGATGAAATAGGGGGGTCCGCATGGCTCCGTCCATATCTGATATTGTAATAACTATACTAACAAATACGCTTATTACAATATCATAATTACGCGGGTGCCAACGTTGGTGATCCTGGAAAATGGAAAAAACGCCGAGATCTTGTATGCCTGGCACCGATGAGCCAGCGTTTTCGCGCCACATATACGGTAAGGTATCAACTTACCAATCGAACCGAACCCTTGATGAGACAATCGATTAGAACAACCATCACCGGCATTTCGGTACCATAGGGATCAACCCGGCGGAAACCGGATAGCGGAAACCGGATCGAGTATCGGCTGGCGGTAGCGGACCAGTTGTCGCGTGCGCCGGGATCAACCCGGCGGAAACCGGATGCCGGAAACCGGATCGAGTATCGGCTGGCGGTAGCGGACCAGTTGTCGCGTGCCGCCGGGGATCAACCCGGCGGAAACCGGATGCCGGAAACCGGATCGAGTGTCGACGGTCGGTAGCGGACCAGTTGTGGCGTGCGCCGGGATCAACCCGGCGGAAACCGGATAGCGGAAACTGGATCGAGTGTCGGCTGCCAGGAGCGACCAGTTGTCGTCCGACATTTGATCCTCACCTCCCCCTTACTCAACGCTCCTACGCAAATCGTTGGAAGGACAAAAAGATCGGGTGACAAAAAAATAAGCTGGCACAGGAGATATTCTTGTCATCCGATATTTCTGTCCTCATTCGCCCCTTCCAAGGTTGTCGACACCATCGCCAGGTTATTCCAAATGCCTTGATGGGTTGGGAAGCTCCGTCGCGATTCTTTGATCGTGGAGATTGATTTCCAAAATGGAGGTTTAGGAGGAGTACGTGCGGTGCCGGTGGATTACGATCCGGCCTCGTCGTCGAAGCACTTTCGTGTGTAAGTGCGCTCAAGTTGGCGATCAGCGCGCGGCGGTCGCCGCGGCATGCCTCAGTACGACCCGCACTCGTGTGCGGCCTGGAGCATGGCGACGATGTTCTCGGGGGGCACGTTGGCCAGGATATTGTGCACCTGCTGAAACACAAAACCGCCGCCCGGTTTTAAGATGTCGATCTGCTGGCGGACATGCTCGCGGATCTTCTCGGGGGGGCTATTGGACAGAATGCGGTGGGTATCGCAGCCGCCACCCCAGAAGGTCAAGCGGTCGCCAAACGTCTTGCTTCAGGCCGTGCGGATCCATCCCGGTACAGGAAATCTGGACGGGGTTAATCGCGTCGAGCCCAGCTTCAATCAAGTGCCGCAGCAAAGGTTGCACTCCACCACAGCAGTGCAACATCACCTTCACGTCGGCCAATTCCTTGGCGCGGTGCCACATGCGGGCATGACGCGGCTTGAAGAACTCCTCGTACATGGCGGTCGACATCTGTGGCCCACCCTGCATGCCCAGGTCGTCACCGAACAGAATGATGTCGATATTCTCCCCCACCAAGCTCAAGTAATGTTCCAGGCTCGCCAGATGCAGCTCCACCAAGCGGTCCAGAAACTCATGCGCGCGCCGCGGGTTGCCGGCCAGCAGCATCAGGAAGTTGTCGATCCGGTAGAGGAACTGCCCGACTTCGAGCAGATTGCCGCCGAAGAGCCCAATCACCGCTCGGTCTGTTTGCTCGCGCAGGCGGCGCGCTCCTTCCGAAAGCACGCGATCGCCATCCTCACCGGCGGCCAACGGGCCGGGAGGTGATTTCACAGCCACCCAGATCGTTTCTTCCAGCGCTTCGGGGAGTCGATCCAGATCGTCCTCTTCCAGATATGGCCAATAACACTGCTCGAAGTAGATGGCACCGTCGGGCATGCGGCCGACAACGCGCCCCGCATGATTCTTGAGAATCCACTCCCCTTCAATCCGCTCGGGAGCAGCCCACGCAGGCATCTGGCAGGGTGTGCCGTCGGGGAGCGTCCAATCGACCCAGTGGCTGTCCTCCAGCGCAAAGCCGCGTCCCAGTTCGACCGTGTCCACGTGGAACAGATCGAGCACATCCTGGTCGATAATCGCCAACTGTTGAATCGGATCGTAAACACGAATCGGGCGCGGATCCAGCCCCACGTGCTGGCGCAGCTTGGCGTAGGCTATGGCCGCGATCCCGGACGATCGGTGCCCACCCAGGTCAATCGGGACACGATCCGCCTCCTGGTGATTCAACGCCGCTAAGACGCGTTCTCTAGGCTTCATCGTATTGGTTCCGCAAACGTTGGTCATTGGTCATTGGTCATTGGTCATTGGTCATTGGTCAGTTGGTCGTTGCATGAATAGATACGTAGTGCAACGTCCGAAACTCGAAAGAATCCGAACCTAACAAGTAAAGTAACAAGTAACAAATGACGAATGACAAATGACAATTTCAGAACTATCGCAGTTCCGCACGCAGCGTGACAATTCCGAGCGGGGGCAACTGGATCGGACCGCGCGGTGGCTGGCCGACTTGCTCGCTGGGACTGCTGAGCGTGACTTGCGTGGGAGCCGGTTCGGGCCAGGTGATCGCAGCGGCTGCTGGCTGACTACCAGCGTTGAACAGGCGCACCATGAGGGCTTGACCATCGTCACTGGGCTTGAGCGACGTGACCAGCACTCCTTCGCCGGTGACTTGCAGGCGACTCGTCGCGACCGGGCAGTCCCGATCCGCGGGTCGCGCGATCAGAGGTTGGCTGCACTGCGTGGCGAACCGTGCCGCCTCGGCTTGATCGTACTGCAGATGCGGTCTGATCGAATAGCGAAATCGCGTCATGCCCTCTTGCGAGGCCTTGTAATTCGTCTCCCAGTAGTTGTTCATGACGTACGAGTAGAGCGTCTGCGTCGGCTCGAGCCGCTGGATCCAGGACTCGGGCGTAAACGGGTCGGGGACATCCACATGGATGCCACCGACCTCGATCAACGGCGCGTCGAGCGTGGTCCAGGTCACACCGAATTGGTCGTTGGAAACGTCGACCCACCGCCCCACGGTCAGGTAGTTCTTACAGGCGCCGGCCATCTGATCCGACTCGGGTCGAATCACGGCCCAGGGGATATCAACGCGCATGGTGCCGCCGGGAACTTGGAAGGGGAATCCCAGATGTACCGACTCTTTTTCCAGCACCTTCTCTTTGTCCAACAGGTTGATGATGTCGACACGGTCGATGCCGTCAATCACGCGCAGAATGGTGATCAACTGTTTGATTCCCGGCCCCTGCGAGAAGATTCCCAACGAAGCGGTCAGTCCCTGATCGTCGAGCGTCTCGATCCGAGTCACGCGGTTCGAGCCGGGCGTATCCATCTGTCGACCGGCCACGTAGCAATAGTGGTTCAAGCCACCGCGGTTGGCGCTATCGGCCAGGTCGGTCGGAATCCCCGCGCAGCGCAAACTGGAAATGGCGCCGGTGGCCGGATCGACTTCCACCCGAATCAACTTGGTTGCTGATCACATTACCTTCCACCTTGGCCGTTCCCTGTCGCACTGGCTGGCCGGGTTCCAGCAGGTATCGCCGGGCGCCAAAAGGAGGCACATTCAGGGCCACAAACGCCAATTGTCCGCGGCGTGTGACCATGGAGGGGACCACGTTTCCGTCCAGGTCCTTGACCACGTAGCCGCTCAAGGGCGTTTCGGTCACGAGCGTCACCAGATCCGAGCGAACCCATGACGTGGTATTCCAGACATCCACGGCATCGGCTTTCTGTTCGGCTCCCTCGGCAGCTGGCGGTGCGGATCGGGTGAAGGCTTGCTCGAGTAGATCGTGCGAGCGACGATCCGCGTTGCGTGCGAAGGCTTGCTTGATCTCCCACTGACTGAGCGTGAACGGGCTATCTGGCTGGCTGATACTGCAGTGGGCGCCCCAGGTATGTTCGTCATAGAGCAGTGCGTCGCGCCAAGCCGCGTAGAACTCATCGTCGGGATATTTGTCGGGAGCCAACATGGCCCACAAGGCCTCCGCCTGTACCAGGCGTTCGGAAGCCGTCCGCGTCATGGCGGTTTCCCGCGCCGACGACCCGGCGCCATCTTCCCAATACGGTGTGAAATCCCCGCGTACTTCCGGCAGTTGCGGGCCATATCGTTCTTCGAAGGCGTGCATCAGGTGACTGGTCGTGGAGATGGCCATGCGGGGCCACACGTATTTCTCGTTCCACGACTTCACGAACTCGCTCAGCGCTTGATCTGGCGGGCCATTGTCGCCACCGATGCTGTAGCGGATCTGCACCATGTCGTAGGGATAGTCCTTTTCCACGAGTTCATCGAGGTACTCGAAGAACGGATCGCCCTGACTTTCCTGCGAGAGTGTGCTGACGCGACTGCCATGAAACCACGAATAGGCCTTGCCGGCCATCCAGCACAACAGACGTTCATCGCCCGACGGGGAGACCCAATAAAAAGGACGATCGCCCCATTGCTCCAACGTCGATCCGATGCGGTGTACGTGGTTCGGCCCGATCGACAGATATTTGATCCCGCTCTGCGACCAGTGCCGGCACGATACCCCAGGTATAACCGGGCACATCGCTGATCATCGCCGCATCGATGGTGAGATCGTATTGCCGCGCGATGCGCCGTGCGCAACTGGTCAGCCGCATGAGTTCCTCCGGGCGGCAGAGGGCGGTGAGTTCATTGCCGTAGAGCCCGTCCAGGTGGATCACTCCGCTGCGCACTGCCTGCAGGAACTCCGCCTTTTCTTCATCGCTGGCCTGCTGCAGATAGCTGTCCACTGCCCACAGCACTTCCGAGTTCCATTTGAAGCGGGACTCGGTCGGATAATCGGCCGTATTGCGGGCGATTTGCATCGCCTGCCGCAGATAATCCCACTGCTTCTGCTCCACCTCGGTCTGCACATGCGTGTAGCCGATATCGACATGCGAATGGGGCAGGAAGTAGAGTTCCCAGGGACGAACCGGAGCGACGCTCGCTTGCCGGCTGAGAATCGTCTGATCGCCGGCCGCCAGTACGACGGATACCGTCTGCTTGCTGCTGCGTCTCCTGCTCCCCGGCCGGCAGCAGTACCGTGGCGGACTGGCTGCCAAACTCCAGCCGCAGCGGCACGGCGGCGAGGTCGCCGACTTTCAACGTCGCCTCGACCGGTTCGGCATACGCGTGTTGGACCTTCACCGTCAACGGGCGGACCGGCCCATTCTCGCTGCGTTGAACCGCTTGCACCATCAGCAGCTCGACCTGGTCACGCTGCAGCGTCGGCTCGACCGCCTCGGGCGTGAAGAAACACATGGCACTACCGCCCACGCAGGCGTGCCCCTCGGGACCGAGTCGCGTGGCTTGCCAACGCACGAACTGAGCCGTGTGGGGGGCGGCAAACAGGGCGACCGTCATCGCGCCCGGTGCGTTGGCATGATCAATCGTCTCACGTGCAATCACCTGGCTGAAATCGCTCTGGTCACTGAACACCAACTCGGCCTCGTCGACGGTCGCCGGATCCTTCCGATCGACATGTTTGAATCCCGCGATCGTCACGCTCTGGCCGAAATCGAACACGACAAAGGTTTCGGTCCCTTTGCCGTTCGACGCGTACTCGCTGAGCTCAGCATCATCGACGAGATGCGCGACCACGAAATTGGTCGCCGGATATTCTTCGGCACAGGCCAAGATCTTGGCGACGGGAAGTTTCACCAAGGGCGTGAAAGCCGACGCCGGGCCGGAGGCGTACGTGGAGGACGCCAGCAGAAGGGATGCCAGGGACGACAGGCAGGAAGTCGGTGAGAGCCAGGTAGGACGCAGCATGAGAGTCGCTCCTCGAAAGCCAGCGGATCGAGCCAGAGCGTTTTCATTCTCGCCTGATCCGCGGCCTGCCGCAATCCGTCTCCGCCACGTCCCAGGCGTCAGCAGGCGAAACGACCGGGGACCGCGCACGGAACGGGCGGCCCGTAAAACGGCTCCCCGCATAATGGAACGAGTCAGGAAGAGGGTGGGACCGTCCGCCTCAAATCAGCTCGTCCAATTCTTGCACGAGTTGCCCGAAGTGTTGCAGCGCGGTCTCCACCGGCTGCGGGCTCTCCATGTCGACTCCGGCAGCGCGGAGCAGATCGAGCGGATCGTGGGAGCATCCCGCTTTCAGGAACCCCAGATAGTCCTGCAACTGGCTCTCGCCACCGGTCGAGGACGCGTTGGGCCAGCGAGATGGCGGCGGACAGCCCGGTGGCATATTTGTAGACATAGAAAGCACGATAGAAGTGCGGTATGCGCAGGCACTCGAGCGACAGTTCATCGTCCAGCACGAAATCGGGACCGAAGTAATCGGCCAGCAGACCTCGGTAGACATCCTTGAGCGCCTGGACCGTGAGCGGCTCGCCCGCTTCCGCCATCTCGTGCGTGATCTTCTCGAATTCGGCGAACATCGTCTGCCGGACGATCGTCCCACGAATGCCGTCCACCTCGCGATTGATCAAGTAGGCGCGCTGCCGTTCGTCACCGGCAGCGGCCAGCATGCGAGCACTCAGCAGTTGCTCATTGAACGTGCTGGCCACCTCCGCCACAAAGATCGTGTAGTTGTAATAGAGAAACGGTTGGTGCTTCGCGCTGTAGTACGAGTGCATCGAGTGGCCGGCCTCGTGAGCCAGCGTAAAGACGTCATCGAGACACTTCCGGCTTGAAGTTCATGAGGATGTATGGATTACCGTCATACGATCCGCAACTGAACGCGCCGCTCTGTTTCCCCTGATTGGGAAACCGATCACACCAGCGGTTCTGCAAGCCTGTTTCGAGCACGCTGCAATAGTCGCTCCCCAGCGGCTCCAGCGCCTCGATCACCAGTCGCACCGCCTCATCCCACGTCCGGCGCGTCTCCAGTTCGCTGAGAATCGGCACATAGGTGTCGTAATGATGGATGTCCTTCAGCCGCATTTTGCGCCGTCGGACATCCAGGTAGTGATGCACGGCCGGCAGCTGATTGCGGACCGCCTGGATCAGATTGTCGTAGACCGATCGCGGGACCTTGTCGGGAAACAAGGCCGCATCCAGGGCACTGGGATAGCGCCGGGCGCGGGCATAATAGACATCTTTCAGAATGGAACCACTCAAGGTGGCAGCGAGCGTGTTCTCATGGGCCGCGAACTGCTGGAAGTACTGCTGGAAAGCCGCTCGCCGCACACTCCGCTTGGGCGAGATCAAGAACTGCGCGTAGGTGGCATTGCTCAGCTCGATCTTCTCACCTTTTTCGTTGGTGACGAATCCGAACTTAAGGTCCGCGTCGTGCAATTGCCGAAACGCTCGGCTGGCAGCTTGAGCCATCTCGCCCTGCATCGCCAGCAGTTCCTCTTCGTGCTTGCCCAGCGTGTGGGGCTTGTAGCGGATCAGGCGTTCGATCAGCAGGCGATAGGGCTTGAGTGCCTTGTCGGAGAGCAGCTGTTCGATTCGTTTCTTCGGCAGGGCCAGCAATTCTGGCCGAATGAAGCTGGCCGCTTCCGCGCTGCGGCTCGCCACGTTCTCGAAACGTCCCAGCATGCGCTGGTATTGGCTATTGGTCTGATCTTCTGTCGTTTTGAGAAACGCGTAGACGCCCAACCGCTCTCCCAGTCGATCCAGCTGGCTGTCAAACTTCAAGCATGCGGCCAGCGTCGCGGCGCTCTCTCCCAACACGCCGCGGAACTTCTCGTATCCCTTGATCTGCCGCTCGTAGCGCTGAAAAGCCTTTTCCCACGCGGCATCGTCCGCAAATAGACTGGCCAGATCCCACGCGTCAACCGCCTTGATCTCGTCGCGAGTCGGTAGTCGTTTCGTTTTGCTCATGGGTCCCACAAATCTAGAGTGTTCGTCGCTAACATGCTCGCGCGGTGCACACATCCTTCTGAAGCAGACCACTGGATGGGGGAACGATTAGGGCACCCTGGCGTCTTTCGGTAACCTCTGCGCACGCGGACGCGTTCGTGGCTGCGACGAGACGTCGCAGCCACATTAAGTTGCGGGCTCCGTGCACGCAGGAGAACAGCAGAAGGGAGCCGTCGTCGATCAAGGAGGATGCGGTGACCATACCGGTTTCTGCCGACGATCAATAGCGCAGGATGCCGGTTCCCCACGTCAATCCGGCTCCAAATCCCATCAACAGGACATGGTCTCCTCGCTTGAGTCGTCCTTCGGACAACGCTTCATCCAAGACCAGGGGAATGCTGGCCGCAGTCGTGTTGCCGTAACGATCGAGATTGACCAAAACCTTTTCGCGGGCGATCCCCAGCCCCTCCACTGCCGCATCGATGATGCGGAGATTGGCCTGATGCATCACCACCAGATCGATGTCATCCATCGACAGTTCGGCATGCCGCACCACGTCGCTGGCGATGTCATGGATCATCCGCACCGCCCACTTGAATACCGCTCGCCCATCCATGCGCATGATACTGCCGACCTTGCCGGAGACCTTCCGGCGTCAGGGGTTCGCGGGAACCACCGCCGGGAATCGACAACAACTCCCCGAGATCGCCTTCGGACCCCAAGGAGTAGGAAAGCAAACCCTGGCTCCCCTGGCCGGCCCCCAGCAAGACCGCTCCCGCCCCGTCTCCAAACAGTGGGTACGTCTTCTTGTCCGCCGGATTGACAATCCGCGACATGACGTCACTGCCCACCACCAGTACGCGCCGGCTGCATCCGGTTTTGACAAATTGCATGCCGGTCACCAGCGCATAGACAAAACCGGAGCAGGCTGCATTGATGTCCATCGCGGGAGCGACCAACTGCAAACGACGCTGAACGGTACAGGCCACCGACGGCGTCGCCATGTCGGGAGTCATGGTCGCGACCAGAATCAGATCGACATCGCGGCGACCAACTCCGGCGTCATCCAGACACCGCACCGCCGCCGCATAGGCCATGTCACTCGTCGCTTCGTCGTCCGCCGCACGACGCCGTTGGCGAATGCCGGTCCGCTGAATGATCCAATTGGCATCACATCCCAGTTGCGTCAGATCCTCGTTGCGAACGACCCTTTCCGGCACATACGCACCCGTCCCGAGGATTTGCACTCCCATCAGCGTCGCCAACGGACTGCGACCCGAGGTTCCGAAAAGCGGATCGGTCGCACAAGCGACGGAATCGGTGTCTGGGCAAGACGCGATATCCGTTGTGGTGCTCACCGCAGAGGCCTCTTCAGAATAGCCGGCAGCCATGTTCACTCCAGGTCCGTTGTTGTCTCACGTGTTCGTAGCCGCCCGCGAAATCGGCACGCGTCTTCCACACTCCTACCACCGCACAAGTGCTTGGAGGAGGCTTCCAAAGTGGCCCTGCGGGCCACGTGGCTCGCGTCCCGAGGGGTGCCGGCTACTTTCGAGTCAAACCGTCTACTATAGCACTTGCGACGTAGGATCACAGGGCCGAAAATCAGCAGGTGCGGGCCTGTGCCGATTCAGGCTGGGAAAATCTTGAGACTCGGAAGCCCCCTAATTGGTCACCGTCGACCATCTAACATGACGGGGCTTTCGCTCCATTGCCGGCGTCAACCCACTCTTGCCGCCGAGGACCGCGATCGCTTGGCGAACGATCTTGCCCGAGGCACACTCCCTCAGCGTGGCTCTGAGGGGATCTCAATCCAAGTTCGTTCGCGCTGCGATTGCAGAACGGCATCCGCAATCACTTGCGCGCGAAGCCCCTCGTAGAAACTGGGGACCGCTTGGCGACCCTCGGTGATCGCCGACACAAATTCCCACATCAAATCGTAGCGGAACACCGTGGCCGGCTTGCCGTCGCGAGGATCGCGCGGACTCCCCTCCGGTCGCAGAAACTCAGCGGGAACGTCGACCGGGGCCAAATCCTGCCCGGTCTTGCCGAACAACAAAACGTTGGGTTCGTGTAAGCGATAGACGGCAGAAGCCTCGGAACCGTTAATCTCGGCCCACTCGTGACCGAATCCATTGAGTCCATAGCCTTTGGCCAGTGTCGTCCCTTCCCACACTCCCACCGCACCACAGGCAAACTCCCCAATCATGCTCGACCAATCATCCACTTCCGAGGGAGCGCAATCGGCGCCGCCAGCCGTTTTGTCGCGTGGTGCAAACCGAGCTACTGCCCCGCAAATCCGGTCAATCGGCCCCAGCAAATCGATGGCAAAGTCGATGCGATGAATCGTCATATCGAACAGATCACCGGCACCAGCTTTGTCCTGGTATTGCCGCCAACCCCAACTCGTTTCCGGCAGGTCCAGAAACCGTTGGCTACGGAAATGTCGCGGCGTTCCCAATACGCCCGTTTCCAGCAAATGCTTGAGGTACCGCATCGACGGCGCAAAGCGATACGTAAAGGCGGTCATATGCACGACTTCGGCATCCTCCGCCGCGCGATACATCTCGCGTACTTCGTCGGCACAGAGCCCCAACGGCTTCTCGCACATGATGTGCTTGCCGTGTTGTGCCGCAGCCAATGCCATCGCGCGATGCGTGAAATTGGGAGTGGCAATGATGACCGCATCGATGTTTGGATCTGCGCATAGCTCGTGAAAGTCGGTCGTAGTGCGCTCGAGCGACCAGTCATGTCGCCGACGTGCCAACAACTCGGCGTTACTATCGCAGGCAGCCACCAGTTCTGCCCGCGGATCGAGCTGAATGCCAGGCACGTGGTGATAGTCACTCACCGCACCGGCACCAAGAATAGCGATGCGAACGGGCGGTTGTTGGGCCTTCGTCATGGGATTCAAGGTTCCTTGTCGAAACGTGGAATGCGGCCAGCGTTTTGCACGCTACTCAAGGGGGGTACGGCCGTTCCGAAGGAGCTGTTCTGACCCTCGGAAACAAAATCTTATCCTATTGATAATCAGCACTTAGCACAGTTCACTGAACTCCCGCAAATGGTTTCACGTACACAATACCGCAGGTTCGTGAAAAATGCACCTATCACCCCCGCGTAGGGGTGTACGAGCCAAGTTTCAACGAATACATTGACGGTTACATCAGCGGCACGCCGGCCAAGCGTAATTTGGCCACCACCGCCTGCCTCCCCTTATCCCTTTCAAACTAAAACTGCTAGCTATGTGCCTCTTGGCTATTCAGTATCGACTCGTACCAGAGTCCCCCATCCTAGTGGCTGCGAACCGAGAAGAGTATTACGATCGGTCGAGTCAACCACCCTCCATCCAATCAGGCAAGCCTCGCGTGCTCTGCGGTATCGACCAGCAGGCGGGCGGCACTTGGTTGGGCGTCAATCAGCATGGGCTGTTCGTAGCGGCCTGCAACCGAGTGCGTTTGATGCCTCCTTTGGCTCCGCGGTCCCGTGGCACGTTGTGTCGCGAGTTGCTCCGAGCCAGTTCGGCGCGTCAAGCGGTGGACATGGCTTTGGAAGAGTTGTCCACGGGCCGTTACGACGGCGTGAACTACGTGATTGCGGACGCGGAGAGCGGCTGGATCGTGCACGGTTGCGACGACGCGGAGGTCGTCCAACTGGAGGATGGATTGAGCATCATTTCCAACGGCGACGTGAACGATCCTCGTGACGAGCGCGTCAAGATGGCTCAGCGTCTGCTGACACTGCAGACACTCGATTCGCCCGTCAAGTTTCTGGCCGTGGCGAGCAAAGTGTTTGCTCGTTCCCCATCGCCCCCCGGACGTCCGAGCATGGTGGTTCGCAACAAGGTCCGCGGTACGGTCAGTTCGACGCTCATTTCGTTGGGCACGAAGCCACGCGACGCGATTTTCCAGTTCGCCGACGGTGCTCCCGATGGCAGCAAATATGAGGACTATTCGCCGTTGCTGCGCGACATTCTGAGTCGTGGCCTGCGGGAATCGCGTGCCAAAGCCAACGCGTGAGACGCCCGCGCGGGGAGGGGCCGCTGGGGAGTGTTGGAGTCGTGGAGTCGTGGAGTAGTGGAGTGTTGGAGTAGTGGAGTGTTGGGGTGTCGGAGTAAATCCGTACTCCACCGCTTCCCCGTTCGCGGGACTCCCGGCGTTTCACGCAGCGGGGACGAGTTCATAGAGTCTTGCGTTGCCCTTCTTGCCAACCTCGACGGCCGCGCCGGTCATCCGCATGCAATACGCGATTCGGCAGGCGAACCACCGCTGAACGCTCAGTCGCTCGGCCAGGTGTCCGGTGTGAAATGGTACCGGTAACGGGTCTGGAATCAGCTGCAACAGGTCACCGGCGGTATGGAACCGATAGACCTGCTGGACTTCGATCAACTGAAGGTCTTCGACTTGATGGTCCTTGTCGTGACGCCAGCGTCGGCGACCGTGGCCCGGGAACCGCCGTTCCTCGACGGCGACCAGCGGCACTTCCAGCGTCAAATTGGCATGTGGGAAGACGCGGGTGAAATAGACCAGTTCGTCAAACAGGTCGAGCGGCTTACCCCGTTTCGGACTCCAGCGTTGCGACACAACGCGCCCGCCGGCACGCTTGAGCCGCATGATCCGCTTGCGTGCCACAATCGGTTTGACGACGATCACGCGATGTTGTTGGAGCAGGCAGGCCACTTTGTCGCGGATGGCGGCCAGTGACCCATGCTGGATTTCGACCAGCGCATCGGAGTTGACCACATCGATGCGATAGGCGCCCAGTTTCACTTCTTGCTCAGCACCAGTGTCGGCGTAATGTTCCTTCAACTGGCGATGTAGCGAAGTCTCCATGCGTCCTGCCAGCTTCTTGCCAATTGGTGTTTTGTTACTGTGTTACTTGTTACTCGGTTACTGGTTACTCGTTACTCGTTACTGGTTACTGGGTACGCAGTGCAAGGTCCAAAATCCGAAAGAAGACTCCATGCGGACCGAGCAGGTGACCAATGACCAGTTTCGCATTGAATTTCTGTCATTCGAATTTGATCATATTGACCAATGACCAATGACCAATGACCAGAAAACTTCGGATGGCGGTCAGCGCCCGCGTCAGGCCTTGGGGGGTTCGAGGCCCAGGTCACGAATCGTCAGCAGGGTCCGCAGCGCATAGCCGCGTTGCTCAAAGGCCTGCCGTCCGCCTTCGAGTCGATCGACGATCGCAATCACTTCCCGCACTTTCAGCCCAAACGCTTCCACGCGTTCGATGGCACTGAGCGAACTGCCGCCGGTTGTGACAACATCCTCGACAATGACGACTTGCTGGCCTTCCTGCACGGGCCCCTCCACGTCACGACCGCGGCCGTGCCCTTTCGGTTCTTTCCGTACGATGAAACCATTGATCGGCAGGCCTCGCTGGCCGGCGAGCGTGACGACGGCGGCGGTGATCGGGTCGGCGCCGATGGCCATCCCCCCCACGGCATCCGGGATGTGCTCGCCCAGCAGCTCCAGAATCCCCTCGGCGATCAGGTTCGCTCCGCGGCTATGGAGGGTTATTTGCCGGCAATCGAGGTAGTAGGAGGCCTCTTTTCCAGAGGCCAGCGTGAACTTGCCGATCTTCAGCGCTTTGTCGCGGATCAGCTCGATCAGAGCATCTCGGTCATACACGGTATCAGCTCCCCAGGCGTGTCGGATGCGTTGGTTCGTCGGCCCACCGTGTGGCGCTGCAGCGGTGACGCCGCGCACGACGAACGTGACGGGAGTCGCCACGCTCAGGCCGGCACGACGAGGCCGCGTCGGGCCCCGCGGAGGCGGTTTCGGCCGGGATGATACCGCCGTGGCAGTCCAGCCAGCCGGGCTCAGCGGAAATGCTCCGCCGGTCAGCGAAGAATACGAACCCGGGACCCAACCGACAAGATGCTGTACACATCATCCGCGTCGCGGGGACTGAGGCTGATACAGCCGCGTTGTTGTTCGGCCCCCCCCATGGGGCTTCCATGGATGCAGACTTCTTGTCCCAGATCGAGCCACACGCGGCCAAACGGATTCGCCGGATTGTCGGCCGGGATCGTCCGACCATCCATCGAGTAGTAGGCCTTGTTGGGCTGCTTATCACGGACCTGGAACTCACCGGCAATCGGCTGGGGGTCTTTGCCCACGGTGATGGGAAACCGTCCGGCATACAGGCCACCCAGAAAAACGGTCAGCTGTTGTCCCTGCAGGTCGACTTCGGCCTCGAAAGGTCCTCGCAGCACTTTCAGTTCACTGCCGGGCAGCAGCACATCGGGATTCTCGATCCCATTGATCTTCTGCAGCAGCTGCACGGGAACGTTGTATTGCGCGGCAATGTCCGCCAACCTCTCGTTGCGGCGAACCTTGTAGGGAAGTTCGGTGAGATGCTCGCGGGAGTAGACCACGCGGCCCGCCAACGGGTCGAGCAGATCGAGCAACTCACGATGTTCATCCGGCGTCAAATCCTGGCTTTTGTACCAAACCGAAAGGGTCGTGAGCGCCGCATGGTATTCTCCGTTGGCGATCTGACCCTTGGCCATCTTGAGCGCTCGCTGGTACACCTGCGATCCTGCCTGCGTTTCACCTGAGCGGGGCACGCTGCCGGATGGCCGCGTCACCACGTCCTCGTGCAAAAACGGGTTCTCCACCATATTGCGGTTGCCCGGGACGAGCGTGCCGCTCGCGGGAATCGCGACGTCCGGGTTACCCGCTGACGTGGAAGCCAGCGGTGGCGCATTGAACGTTGGCGAGGGAGTAGGAGGTACACTCATCTCCGGTTCGCTCGGCAGTTGCACCGAGGGAGGATTCGGCGTGTCGTGCGGTGATGCTGGTTCCGGGAAAGTGGGCGGCGCCAACGAGCCGAACGTCGGTGGCGGAGCAGGATTGCTGCCGACCGTCGTGGAGTTGGCGCGGCTGGCAGCTGGCGGACTCGGCGGCGCCGTCACGAACAGGTCGTCATCGGCAACATCCCCCAACCCGATTTCCGGCACTTCCAGCGACATGCCCTCCAGTTGCGCCTCCGCCACCGCTTTAGGGAGCTCATCCGGCGGCCGATTCAGCATTTCGTAGACGCCGTAGAAGACAACCAGCAATAAGACGACGACGACTGCGGTCTTGAGCGTTTGCACGTTCGCCCTCCTTGACGAAAACTTGACCAGACATTGGGTGGCTTCATGCCCTCATGCCGGCTGCTATACTACCAACAACTTCCGAGCGTGGCTGCGCGGTTAGTGTACGTGGTCCGCCCACTCTGTTCGATGTTGATCCGAGCAATGTTGATCAGTGCCAGCGGATCAGAGCTGGTCCGCTGTGGAGGTGACGGCGGCAACGCGCGTTGCCACCGACCACCACAGCACACAAATTCGACGATCCATTTGGTGACAGCCTGGCTTAAGGCTGCGAGTTATTTGTTATCGACTGTTCCGGCCTCAAACGTGCCTGCTGGTTCGTTTCGAGTGCTTTCCTCACGCTCACGTTGCCAGAACGATGCCTGCCGCCTACTGGGACGATACGCCCGATCATGTGGACGATCACGAGGATCAGGATGCTGACCTCGGGGACGAGGAAAGCACCGATACCGTGGTATGCCCCGAATGCGGCGCGGACGTGTATGAAGACGCCGACCAGTGCCCTGTCTGCGGCATGTTCGTGATCCCGGATACCCGAATCTGGTCGGGCAAGCCCCTCTGGTGGGTCGCCCTCGGGGTTCTAGGCCTCATCGCACTTGCCGCTGCCCTGGTGTTCGGCTTCTGACGGCCCGCGACACGATCTAGCGCGAGCGGAATCATACGCAAACTCGTCAAGTCCAAAAAGATCAATGTCGGACCATTTCGCGAATTTACGGAAACAGATTTCCGCGGCACGGGCTGAGAGCTCCGTGGCGCAGGACCTCCAGCACTGCTCAGCGATCCGTGAGCCGCGCTCGAATCACTTCCAATCGGCGAGCCAATTCGGCTTCCAGTCCACGATCGACGGGCCGATAGTAAACTCGCTCCACGCCCAGGTAGTCCTGAGCGGCCACGCCGTCGGCAGCCTGGTGCGCATATTGATACCCTTCACCGTGCCCCAACTGCCCCGCTCCCTGGTAATGGGCATCGCGCAAGTGGACCGGGACCGGCAACAGCCGATTCTCACGCACGTCACGGCGCGCTTCGCCAATGGCCACGGTGGAAGCGTTGGATTTGGGAGCGCACGCCAAGTAGGTCACCACCTGAGCCAGGGTGAGTTGGCATTCGGGCAAGCCGACGAACTCGCAGGCTTGCATCGCGGCGACCGCCAGCGGCAGTGCTTGCGGGTCGGCGTTACCGACATCTTCACTGGCCAGGATGATCAAACGTCGGCAGAGGAATCGCACATCCTCCCCCCCTTCGAGCATGCGTGCCAACCAGTACAGCGCCGCGTCGGGATCACTCCCGCGAAGACTCTTGATCAGTGCGCTGGCCGAATCGTAGTGTGCATCTCCCGTCGCGTCATAGATGATCGCCTTGCGCTGAACCGACTGTTCAGCCAGATCACGCGTGAACTCCAACGGCCGCGCGTCGCTGGACATGACACCGATCTCGAGCGCCGAAAGAGCTCGCCGCGCATCTCCGTCGCTCACTTCCGCCAGGAACTCCAATGCGTCGGGGGCCAGCGTCACCTCCTGCCGCCCCAACCCGCGGTCCCGGTCCTGCACGCGCGCAGCAGCAGCGATTTGATGTCGTCCACCGAGAGCGGTTCAAACTGAAAGATCTGACTGCGGCTGACCAGCGCACTGGTCACCGAGAAGAATGGATTGGACGTGGTGGCCCCCACGAGCGTGACAATGCCATCTTCCACGTCGGGCAATAACGCGTCTTGCTGGGCCTTGTTGAATCGGTGGATTTCGTCGATGAACAACAATGTCTTGCCGGCCCCGGTGGCCAGTCGATCACGTGCCGCTTGCAGGACTTCACGCAAATCCTTGACGCCGCTGGTCACCGCACTCAACTGCCGAAATTGCCGACTGCTCTCCGATGCCAGGAGACGAGCCAGCGTTGTCTTGCCCGTGCCAGGCGGTCCGAAAAAGATGACCGAGCCAAGCCGGTCGGCTTTCAGCAATCGACGCAACAACTTGCCGGGTCCCAGAAAGTGCTGCTGACCGACAAACTCGTCGAGTGTGCCGGGACGCATGCGAGCGGCCAGCGGCTGAGCACGCCGCAGGTTGTTCGCTTCCAAATCGTCAAACAGCGATGGATTCACGTCTTTCTCACTCCCGCGAGTCATGGCCCGGCCCAGACACCTGAGAGCAGATTAGCACATCGCCCCGCTACGTAGAACGGACTGTCATTGCTGGCAATGATCGACTGCGAGCGATCGGGAAGCAGTTGTGTCGCCACGCGATTGCTGGCGATCGGATCGTCTTCCAGTGCATCAAGCTGCTCGAGATCCGCTTCAACACGAGTCGTCTCGTAGCGATTCGGGGGATTTCCCGTCGCTCCCCGCCCCACGGCTCGTTGTTGGCCCGACTTAGTCTCAGCCATCGATGAACACACCCCCCAACCTACGCAATCTTCCTACTTAATCTAGGTGAAATATCCGTTTCGCCGTAGAATCCTCGCCGCTCGGTTCCCAACTCGCCGGAACCACGCGATATCAGATCTCGCAGTTTGCGGATGCTCATCCGCCGTCCACAATCGTCTCGCGTCTGCGCCATAAGTAGAACCGTCCCATGATACTACGAGCCTTCCGATTCCGCAGTCGACATTTGTCACGTTGGACCCTGATTCTGGCAGTGAGCCTAATGGCAAGCTTACTCTTGCTCTGGTTCGCTCCGGCGATCCTGAGCAGCCGGCTGTGCTGGCCGCGTGTCGTTGCATATTTGACGAGCGACTTGGACGCGCGGATTTCGACCGACGGTGCCGCGTTGGGCTGGCTTTCACCGGTGATACTGCGGAACGTCTCGGTCGAAGAGTCGGAGGGCAAACAAGTTGCCTCGATCGAGACGCTTCGGACAGAGAAGTCACTCCTGTCCCTGTTATGGAGCGGTGGCGACTTTGGTGCAATTCACATCGAGCATCCGCAGTTGACGCTGCGTTTGCACGAACACGGCAGCAACGTGGAAGACATCCTTACGCCGCTGCTGTCGCAAACGGGATCGTCAGGGGGCTCGTGCGGAACGATCGAACTCTCGGCGGGGAAGTTGGTCGTTTTCGATGAGCAGAACAAGGCCATCGCTCGGCTTGATGCGATCGAAGCGGTGGTCACGCAGTCTGGTGCGGCAGTGGAACAGGGCCAGGAAGAGTCCGGCGTGGGAGGCGGAGTTGTCGCCTTGAAACGTTGCCGTGTGACGACCGACAAAGGGACCGGCTCGTTGGCGGGAAGTTTGTCTTGGCAGCCCAAAGCCAAATCGACGGACTGGTCTCTGGCAACCGTGGCGGAAGCGTTTGATTTGTCTGTGCTGCAGCCACTGGCACGGCGTTGGGGTGTCGCCATCGATGTGCAAGGCTCGCTGCATCTTGATGCAAAAGCTGCCTGGGAGAGTGCCAGTAGCAGGTGGACGATCGAGCTTAAGCAGGCCGACGCGACTGCCTTGCGACTCATGGCCCCCGCCTGGCTGGGCCAGGATCAATTGGCGCTTGGACCGATTCCAGGCTCGCGGCACGTACGCATTTGTTCACGACACCTGGCGTGTGACCAACGCCGAGCTTCAATGTGACGCTGGTCGATTCAATGTGAACGGGCAATTCACCTGGCCGATCGCTTCGCCGGCCAATATCTGGAGTCAGTTGCTGGCGACGGCCGAGACAGCCGACTTGCAGATGGCCGGCCGAGTGGACCTGGCCCGACTGGCAGCGTCGCTGCCGCACACGCTGCGTATCCGCGAGGACAGCGTGATCGAGTCCGGGACGGTGGAATTTGAACTTGCTGGACAAAGCCAGGCGGCCGACCGCCACTGGACGGCCCGCGTGGAAGCATCGGAATTGGCGGCCCGCCGCGGTGGTCAGCGATTCACCTGGAACGATCCACTGCAAATCACGCTCGAAGCGCACCGGACCGCCGAGCAATGGCGCGTGGAGCGCTTCGCCTGCAATGCATCGTCTCTGACAATCGCGCTGGCCGGCACGCCTGCGGCCGGTTCCTTTGCCCTGCAATGCAACGTCGAGCAGTTCGTCGGTCAGTTGCGCGAGTTCATCGAAATGGGCTCGCTGGAGGCGGCCGGCAACCTGACGGCTCGACTGGACTGGCAGCGCGGCGACGACCGCCGCGTGACCCTCAGTGGAACGGGTCTCGTGGAGAACTTCGATCTATCCGCCGGGGAAACAACACGTTGGCACGAACCGCGACTGAGCATCGCGCTGGCCATGCAGGGCCAGGAGGGCGGGCAGCAGGCGACGCGGATCGATTCCGCTCGTCTCCAACTGCAATCCAGCTCCGATCGACTCGACCTGCAGTTGCTCGAACCGGTTGAATCACCCGGCACAGGTGCCATCTGGACGGTAGGCTGTACCGTGCAGGGCCAATGGTCGAGTTGGCTTGTGCGTCTGCGGCCGTTGCTCTCGGACATCGCCTTTCTCACAGATGGTACATCGACCGTCGAAGGTCCACTCGACTTGCAGCTCACGGCTCGGATTACTTCTCAGAGCCTGGAGATTGACCAAGGGACGCTGCGCAGCGAACCACTGCACGTCAGCACGCCGCAGATCCGTATTGATGAGCAGGTTGTCGCGGTACAGTGGAAGGGTCGGTGGGAGATCGGCACGCTGGCGGCTAAGCATTCCAGAGGGAACATTTCAGTCGGAGGCGTTGGCACTGCGTGTGACCGATTTTCGCATGGAACCGGTAGACAGCCAATCTCGCATCACGGGGGACATTGCCTTCCGTGCCGATTTGGCACGACTTTATTCCCAATGGCGACTTCCTGCCAAACAGCAAGACTGGAAGTTGGCTGGGTCGGCGGAAGGGCAGCTCTCGATCGTCCAATTGGCCGACACGACGCAGGCCCGTTGGGCAATCGACCTGGTCAGCTTGGAACTGGCTCGCCGCACCACCATCGCGAACACTCAGAGTGCCATCCCGGTTGCGAACGTGCCGCCCTGGAAGGCCGTTTGGCGAGAACCGATTCTGAAACTGTCCGGAGCGGGCGAGTACAACTTCAACTCACAGACCGTCGTACTGGAACGACTGGATGTGGCCTCCGACAACAAGCTCAGTGTCTCCGTTCGCGGCAGCCTGGTACAACCGATCGGATCGTGCACGCTCGACGTACAGGGACAGGTGACCTACGACCTGGCCAAGTTGCTGCAACAGGTGGCACCGCAGTGGAAATCGCAAGTGAAGTTGATGGGGCAGGATACGCAGCGATTCGAACTGCGCGGACCACTGTTCCATCCATCAGACGAGCTGTCGGGCACGCTGGCACCACGCAACACCGTGGCGATGCCAGCTGCCGGAATCGTCCCCGCACGATTTGTCGGGACAAGCAGGATTGCGGTGGCAATCGGTCGACATGCTGGGGATCGCTCTGGGCGCGGCGTCCATTCAAGCCAAGCTCGCGGCAGGAGCAATCGACCTGGGAGTTGTCGAGATGCCGTTGAGCGGCGGGACGCTGCGGATGCAGCCGACCGTGTTTCTCAATCGGGAACTACCCGTTGTTACGGTTGCTCCGGGGCAAGTGTTAACCGACGTGCAGATTACGGCCGGCATGTGCGACGGCTGGCTCAAGTATGTGGCCCCCGTGTTCGCCGATGCGACCCGCACCCAGGGGCAGTTTTCGATGTCGTTGCAGCAGACCACGGTTCCGATCGGAAAACCCGCTGCAGCACGCACGACAGGCACGCTCTGGGTGAAGTCGGCGCAGCTCGCGGCCGGCCCGCTGACGCAACAACTCCTGCAGACGGTGAACGACCTGGGAACGTTGCTCCCCTTGCGGATTCCTTCTACGAACTCGCTGGCCCAGGATGCCTGGGTGCGGATTCCACCGCAGAAAACGCAATTGCAGGTTGTCGATTCGCGCGTGTACCACGATCAGCTGATCTTCGAGAGCGGAAACGTGTTGATCCGCACGCGCGGCAGTGTGGGGTTCGATCAAACCCTCGCGCTGCTGGCTGAAATACCGATTCGTGACGAGTGGCTTGCGGGTGACCGCCGTCTGGAAGCTCTCAAAGGGAGAACGCTCGAGATCCCGATTAGCGGCACACTGAGCAGCCCACGCCTCGACCGACGTGCTTTGGAACGATGGGCCGCCGATGCGCTGCGGACAGCTACCGGACAAGCTCTCCAGAACGAAATCGGTAAAGGGCTGAACAAGCTGCTGGGACCGATCCGCTAAGCAAGCGTTCACCGCCCAGCCTCCCAGGTGACTTGTGCGCGCCGAGTCATCTCGCGCGGGCGGCTCGAGACAGGAACCTTCTCGGCAGAGAGATCTCGCGCCGGCTCATTTGCCCTGCCCCTCATTTCTCGCTCCCCGAGAGAATGCCGGCCATTTGCCTGTACCAACGGCCCCGCAGGGGCGACTATAATGGGGACGTACGGGAGACCTTCCGGGGCACGACGTTCGGGGACGCACCGGGTTAGTGTTAGTCGGTACCATGCGCAAGTGCGCACCTGTTACTGACGCCGACTGCTCGATGGAGAACGAATCGGGAATGCGGAATGCGGAGTGCGCAATGCGGAATGAGAGATGGCGTTGAAAGTGGAAAGGGGTGGCGAACACTTCGACAGTGTGCACAGTGAACATGCTACCGCTGATTCCGCATTCCGTTATCCCTAATCGTTTAGGTCGTCCAAGTCAGCAAGACCAAACGCTTTGAAACCCTGTTTGGTGGTGGCCACCGGCCGCACTAGGGCAGAACAGTGCGGGAGTCGCGGCAGTAACGTGGCTGCGACACCGACAAACTCGTTTCTTTGAGATTCCTCTCCCATGAAAATCGTACTGCTGGGCACGACGGGCTACCATCCAACCGATACGCGGCAGACGGCTTGCATGATGCTCCCCCAATGCGGTGTGATTCTGGATGCCGGGACCGCCATGTATCGCGTGCGGGATCACCTGGTGACCCAGACACTGGATGTATTCCTCACACACACGCATCTGGATCACGTCATGGGATTGACGTTTCTGTTCGACGTACTGCACGAAAAACCGGTCCAGCAAGTGCGCGTTCACGGAGACGCCAACAAGCTCGCCGCGTTGCGCGAGCATTTGTTCAGCGAATCATTGTTTCCGGCCATGCCGCCGATTCAATGGCAACCTCTACCAGCAGGCCCGCTGAAACTGCCCCAGCACACCACCTTGACTCACTTCCCGCTCGAACATCCGGGAGGATCGCTCGGATATCGCTTGGACTGGCCCGATCGCAGTATGGCCTATGTGACCGATACCATCGCCCGCGACGGTGCTGACTACATCGAGAAGATTCGCGGTGTGGATCTGTTGATTCACGAGAGCTATTTTCCGGACGGCTGGGAAGATCGTGCGGAACTGACCGGACATAGCTGCATTTCGCCGGTCGCGCGGGTAGCACGCGCAGCGGGCGTGGGCCGCATGGTCCTGGTCCACATCAACCCGTTGGCTGCGAACGACGATGCGATTGGCCTCGACAGGGCCCGCCGCATCTTCCCCCACACCGACATCGGCACCGACCGGATGGAAATCGAATTTTGAGCAACGGTTGCCGACTGAGATGTCCGTCCCTTTTCGCCAACGTCCCAACGTGAACGGCGGCCGCAGCCAAACCAAAAAAGCGAAATCCGAATATCGGGCCGTCGGATTTCGACCTCCTATTGCGCCCCAGGATCGGGCAACTCTATTTCGGCGCCGTATGTCACAGCGCATCGACGATGCGGTGATAGACCCACAGCATGACGAGCCAGAAGAGCCACAGGATCAGCACGGTGTAGAGCGAGACGACCATCGTCAGAATGACCTTGCCCAGCGTCGAGAAGGCGCGGCTCATCCAAATCAGCGGAATCCCGAACGCGGCGAACACAAAGAACAACAGTCCCAGGACCACCCAGGGGTTGTCCAGCGATTTGGCCACGCGGTCCCCCACTTGCATCCTGTTGCGTTCGTGGCTGGTCATTGTTGACGCGACTCTGCCGGCCGGTACCGGACCAAATGGAGTTGCACAATCCTGGAACGCTTGGCGGGGCAGACCTTCGAAATCCGAAGCTCACTGGTACAAAACAAACTCGAATGTCGCAAATCTGACTGACAGCAACGGAAAATCGCGATAGCAGCCAACAAGCCGATGTAGAGCAACATACCACGTTTGGGGCTGCCAAGTGAATATCCGCCTGGTCGTCGGGACTCGACTCGGCTGCCTATTGCCGCGGAGGACAAGCCGGCTCGTTGGCGATCGCACCGGTGGCCTGTTACGCGAGCCAGATTTGGAGGTCAATCGCCGAGAATCTGGCGGCCACCAAGTAGTTTTTTGTACGGTTCGGGTCCGTTGGTCGCACTATTCTGTTGTCGCGTTCCCCGTGTTCTGGCCCGCACGGCTACGAGAATCGCGCCCCCCCCCGTTCTGGCCAGCGCGGCTACGAGAATTGTTGAACAAGAGGAATCACCCATGCGACTGACGCTCCGTACGCTGTTGGCGTATCTCGACGATATCCTGGAACCGGCCGATGCTCGCGAACTCGGTCAGAAGATTGAGGAGAGCGAGTTCGCCAGCGGACTGGTCCATCGGATCCGGAGTGTGACGCGCAAACTGCGGCTCGGCGCACCCAAATTGGCGGGCAAAGGCATGGGACTGGATGCCAACACGGTGGCCGAATACTTGGACAATACTTTGCCGCAGGACCGCGTCCCCGATTTCGAGAAGGTCTGCCTGGAATCCGACGTGCATCTGGCCGAAGTCGCATCGTGCCACCAAATCTTGACGCTGGTGCTGGGTGAACCGGCCGACGTCGATCCGGCTTTGCGCGAACGAATTCGTACGCTGCAAGCGCGCGATGAAGGGCCGGGAAGCGAGCCGTTGGACGAGCATCACGAGCGTCGTCCTGTCGAGGACCCGACACCTCCGCCTATGGACCGCCCGCCTGAGGACTGGGACGAGAAGCCGGACATGCCACTGATCACGCCCGCCACGTCGTACCCAACCACAGGCGGATCGCCCATCCGCCTGCTGCCCGTGGTCGCGACATTGGTGGTGGCTTTTCTGCTGGCGCTGGTCGCGCTGATTGCGATGGGGCCACTCGACAGCCATCACCCTATTCTGGGACGATTCCTGGCCGACGCATCACCCACAAAACCCGCTTCCCCGCATCCGGACCAGGACATGCCCCGAGATGCTGGGCCGAATTCTCGCGACGACCAGGCCGCGGTCACCCCCGCCCTCGATGGTCACGCGTCCGAACCAGCCACGACCGTCAACGGGCAGGACGCCAGCATGACAGCCGTCGAACCAGCCCTCCCTGCCCAGCCAGCTGCTGGAAGCGGTGCGAAAAGGGGCGATTCCGGTAAAGCGGATGTCCCAGCCGGTACGTTCCCCTTGCCGCCAGGCACGGCGAACACAGAGCCGCCAGCACCGCTCGCCACCGGTGACACTGCCGGTGCCCCGGCGGCCGACTCTCGTATCACCGCGCCAGGGGAGACCACGTCCATGCCCGCCATCTCGCCATCCGGCACAAAGCCGCCCGGCACCGGGCCGGCTAGTGAGGTCGCGGAAGGGACTGCTGCCAAGCCCGGGGAGCCAGCTGAACCGGCCAAGGAGCCAGAGCCATTGGCCCGCTCCACCTCGGATCTGCATGTACTCGCTCGTTTTGATCCCGCCGCGGAAACGTGGCTCCGCCTGGCTCCGAATAGCCCCATTGCCTCGGGCCAGCAGCTGATCGCTCTCCCCACTTATCGTCCGCAAATCGCCCTGAGCAATGGCATTCAATTGACCCTGGTAGGTCCGGCCGCGGTAAGCCTGCTCGACCCGGACACCGGGGGAATCCCCGGAGTTGTGGTCCAGTACGGCCGCATCCTGGCCGTTGGTGATGGCAAGCCGGGCACCGCGCTGAACGTTCACATCGGCGATCGGATCAGCCGCGTGGTGTTTCAGGATCTGGATTCCGTTCTGGCGTTGGAAGTCCTGCGTTATCAGCCGCCCGGGGCAAATCCCGAGGAGGTGACCGCTCATCGGCTGATCGGAGCGATGTCGGCCGCTGGCCGCCTGGCGTGGGAAGAGGAAGGAGCAGCAGGTAGCCAGATGTTGGAAGCTGGCCAAATGGCGGCGATGATCGACATCGGTCCGCCTCAAGTGACGACGGCATCACCCCCCGAGTGGCTAGACGCCAGAAACTTGCGTCCTATCGACCGGGACGCGTCCAAGCAACTTCAACTGCTGTTGGACCAAGATCGTCCGCTGACAACTAGCCTGTCCGAACAAGTGTCCAACCGGCTCGTGGAAGTCCGCGCGCTGGCGATCCGCAGCCTGAGCCTGCTAGATATCTACGATCCTTTTGTGACCGCTTTCAATTCCAAGGAGTTGAGGACCTTCTGGCCCGACTTGTTTGACACGTTGCAGGCGGCGGTGGCGCACGATCCCGAGACGGCGGCGCAAGTGCGGTCGATCTTTGAGCGGTTGCGGGGAGATATGGGGAGAAAATTATACCGCCTGCTGTGGGGGTACAGTCCTGAGCAGCTCTCTGGCGGCGAGGGCCTGAGCGCTGGTGGGCCTGCTGAGCAACGCCTCGATGGACGTTCGGGTTCTGGCGTTCGAGAATCTCAGTCGCATCGCCGGCAAGACAAACTCGTATCATCCCGACCTCGATCCTCAGCGGCAGAAACGAGCCGTTCTGAATTGGGAGCGGGACGCGAAACAAGATGGCATAACCTACAAAAACCCTCCTGTCGAGCTATCTGAATAGCAGAAATGCCGGGGATTCTTGGCCTGGCGCAGCGGCTGGTACAAGCTTCATAACCAGTTCCGCATCTTGCACTTAGTGTGTAGAATCTGACAATATCGACGGGTCGCTGCCGCAGCGATGCGGGTTCTGCCGTATGATGGGTTGGTCCTATCAGGCTGAGAAAGCGATTTCGAGGACTGTGTTTCCGAGGACTGTGTTTCCGAGACTGTGTTTCCGAGAACTGCATTTCCGAGAGTACAGGGCGATAATGCGGGGTGAATAAGCAGCTTGCACGGATTGCGCAAGCCCTTGATGGAATCGGATTTGGATTTGTCGGCTATCGGGTCGGCCATTAGAATACTATGTTTCTATAGTCGGGAACACGGCAGCAAAATCAGACCAGTTCTGGATTTACATAGTAAGGAGAACCGTCGGTGCAGACCAATATATCGGCTAGGCACGGTCATCTCAGTACGAGCACCCAGCAGCGCATCACGGAGAAAGTGGAGAAATTAAACCGATATTTCGACCGATTGACGTCGATTCAGGTGACGGTGGATTTGGAGCATCGAGAGATGCTGGCGGTGGAAGTACGGGTTTCGGTGGAGCATTCTGAGGCGTTGGTGGCGGCAGACCAATCGGCCGAGGTGATGTCTGCGTTGGATGGGGCGTTGCACAAGATCGAGCAGCAGATTCGCCGACACAAGGACAAGCGGACCGAGCGTCGCAAGCCGCCGCTCAAGCACCTGGAAGTCCCGGTCGAGAGTGAACCGGAAGCCGAATGAAACAGTAGGTTGGGACCCGACCGCTACAGCATTGAGACGACCGAATGGGCGGCAGGTGCTGGTCGTTCAACGGGTGAAAGGAATAAGAAGAAATGAAGTTTGCGGATTTTATTCGAGTGCAAGCGATCAAGGCCGATCTTGCCGCGGAAGACAAGGAAGGTGCCATCACGGAATTGTTAGTCGGGTCTTGTCGATTCCAAGGACATTTCCGAGGACGAGCAAGCGAGCATTATCAAGGCGATCATGAAACGGGAGGAGCTGGGAAGCACGGGCATTGGCCGCGGAGTGGCGGTGCCGCACACGAAGCATCCCAGCGTCGACCGGTTGATTGGTACGGTGGGTGTAAGTGCCGAGGGTGTTGATTTCAACAGTCTGGACGGCGAAAAGGTTCAGCTCTTCTTCCTTCTGATCTCGCCTCCCGATCGTCCGGGTGACCACTTGCGTGCGTTGGAGAACATCTCGCGACAACTGCGTGATGACACGTTTTGCCGTTTTCTCAAGCAGGCGAAGACAGCCGACGACGTGCAGCAGTTGCTGGAAGAGGCGGACAACAACCAGTTCGTTTCTTGAGAGGACTCTGGCGGACGATTCAGCGCGTCACGAAACTGCCGCGGGTCCAGTTGCCACAGTCGATCATCCTGCTCTGCGCGGGATCTGTCGGCGGTCGTGATTGGTACCGGGCTCAGAAGACCTAGCAGAAGTACATGGCCGGTTGTCGCTCAGCCCGAATTGTGACCGTCACCAACCCGCAGGGGCTTCATTTGCGGCCGGCCGACATGTTCGCGCGTCTGGCGATGCAATTCGAGTCGACGATCGAGATCGTGCGGGAGGGAGACCGGTTTGACGGGAAGAGCATACTGTCGCTGATGACGCTCGCTGCTGAACAGGGAACACAGTTGTTGCTCGAGGCCAGCGGTCCTGATGCTGACGAAGCACTGGATGCGTTGGCGGAGCTATTTGGGCGGGGTTTTGACGAGATGGATGTGACCGAACCCGCCAAGGATTCATCATCGGATAAGTAGCCGACGGCGGCACGTTGTGTCAGGAGCGTGTGGCTCAACAGACACCGAGTCGGTCTGCGGCGGTCCTCCAAAATTGTTATCTTCCAGAATGAGAACCATGGTAGCGGTGGTTCAGTTGGGTAATATTCCGACGGTCGATCGCGCCGAGCTTAATTTCGAGCCCGGTTGTCGAACCCGTCCAAGCCCAAGCCACCGACGTGAACGATGCAGGTACTGCAGGGAATTGCCGTTTCGGCCGGCATCGCCATAGGCGAGGCGCTGGTCATCGACAACGAGGGATTTGTCATCTCTCGCCGAACCATCGAGCGCGATGCGATCGATGTGGAGCTGGCTCGTTTGGACGGCGCGATCGAGGCCGTTTCGAGGGAAATCGACCGGGATCGGGCAGACATTTCGGCTCAGCTGGGCGATCAGTACGGCGCCATCTTCTCGGCTCATCGTCAGATGCTCGAAGACTCGCATTTGCACGAGGAACTCGAGCGACTCATCCGGGACCAGGTATCTCCTGAAATGGCGGTCCACTCGACATTTCGCGGATATGCCCGCGTCTTTCAGGAGATGCGAAACACGCATCTGGCCGAGCGGGCGCACGACCTGCACGACTTGGAAGAGCGGCTGCTCGACCACCTGCTCGATCGCCGGGAGCAGGGCCCGGTGGAGTTGAGTGCTCCCACGATTATCTTGGCACACAACCTGACTCCCAGCGAAACGGCACGGTTGGATCGCGACTGGGTCTTGGGCTTTGTGACCGAAGCGGGTGGTGAAGGGGGGCACACGGCGATCCTGGCCAAAGGCCTGGAATTGCCGGCTGTAGTCGGAGCGGGCCCTTTGCTGCGAGAAGTCACCAGCGGCGATCGGATCATCGTGGATGGCGATCAGGGACTGGTCATTATCCGCCCGGACGCCCAGAGCGTAGCCCGCTACCGAAAGGAACTGCAGCGGCGTTCGACGCGACTGGTGGAGCTGGCGAGTCAACGAAATCTGCCTGCCGAAACGCTCGACGGGACGCCGATCTCGCTGCAAGCGAACATCGAATTCCCACACGAGGTGTCGGCCTGTCAGCGGCGAAACGCGGGAGGAATTGGCTTGTACCGCACCGAGTTTCTCTATCTGGGGGCCGACGTGGAGCCCACGGAGGAGGATCATTTTCAAGCCTATCGGGAAGTGGTGCTGGCCATGGAGAGTCGTCCGGTAGTCATCCGCACGCTCGACCTGGGTGCCGACAAAATGGGACACTTGCCGCGGACGAAAGACGAGCACAATCCGTTTCTGGGTTTGCGGAGCATTCGACTGTCGCTGCGCAATGTCGACCTGTTTCGCATCCAGCTGCGGGCCATTTTACGGGCCAGCGCGCTGGGGAATGTCATGATCCTCTTCCCCCTGATTACCACGCTCCGCGAACTGAGGCAGGCCAGGCTGTTCCTGCGGGAAACGATGGAGGATCTGGAAGAGGCTGGTCTCGCGTTCAATCGCGAGATCCCAGTCGGTATGATGGTGGAAGTACCGGCGGCGGTGATGATGATCGAGCACTTCCTCAAAGAGGTCGACTTCATCAGCATCGGCACCAACGATTTGATCCAATACACACTGGCGGTGGATCGCAGCAACAACGAGGTCGCGGACCTCTACCAGGCCTGCGATCCGGCCGTGCTGCGTTTGATCGATATGACGCTGCGGGCCGCGCAGCCGCGGGGGTACCGGCCAGCGTTTGTGGACAGATGAGCGGTACGCCGCATTATGCCTTGCTGTTGCTGGGAATGGGACTGACCGAATTCAGCATCCCTTCCAGCGCTATCCTGGAAATCAAGCGTGTGTTACGCAGCGTGACCCTGGAGCAGACTCGCGAAGTGGCAGCGACCGCGATGCAGATGCAAAGCGCCCATGAGATCGATACTTACTTGAAGGAGGAATTGAAAAAGCTCGTACCGCAACTGGCCACTTAGAGGAAGGCCGTGCGGCGCGCACTGCTACGTGGCGGATGCTCGAGGGGAGCCGGAAAGACGCCAGCGGCCGTCGGCCAGATGAAGCCGAGCGGCGTCTCCTGCCTGCTCGCCACACTGCCTGCTCGTGACACTGCCTGCTCGTGACACTGCACTGCTGCGTGACGCGACGACCCGTTCACCGGCCGGCACGACCCGACGACCGGCTGCACCCCCCCGGGGACCAGCCGAGATCGATCCCCCGACAGGGATCCTTGAACCATCACCGAAGAGAACGGAACTGACGTGTCCACTACATGCTCCCCCGCGACAACCGACTACCAGCGTTGGCGATTTCGCTTCCGCAAGGAAAGTGATCTGCGATGGATCAGCCACCGCGATCTGGTCCGGACGTGGGAACGACTGTGTCGGCGGGCTGAGCTGGTATTGCGTATGAGCGAGGGGTTTCATCCGAAACCCAAAATGAGTTTTCCATCCGCGTTGGCCCTCGGCATCGAGGGCCTGGACGAGGTGATGGAGATGGAACTGGTCACTCCCCTGGACCCGGAGAAATTGCGGCAGCGACTCAATGCGCTGGCGCCGGCCGGCCTGACGATCACGCAAGCAGAGGCCCTTAGCTTTCCTGCTCGCAAGGCTCGGGTGTGGGCCATGCGGTACCAGTTCCCTGTCCCGCACGAGCGTCGACAGCAAGTGGAGCAAGCCCTGGAGCAATTGCGGGCTTCCTCCACGCTGCTGATGGAGCGCGCGGATCGGCAGCAGCCGATCGACATCAAGGCCAATCTCGTGTCGGTCGCGTTAGGCGACGACGCGGTCTGCTTCTGCTTGCGAGCCACCGATCGAGCATCGGCACGCCCCGCGACATACTGCAGGCCCTGGGATTAGCCGACCTCGAACAACAAGGTTGTTTCCTCACGCGATCCGCAGTCGAACTCTCTGCGGGAGCGCAAGGAACGCCACAGTAGATCAACTGCCATGGCCGGTTCCACCGGGAAATGGCTCGACGATTCAACCGGCTGAGTGCTCCGGCGGCAGATTACCAACCTGCCTCCCCAACGCTCGGCCCCGACCAAGACAAGGCAGAATCAGCTTTATGAAGACGGAAATCTTGATCAACGTTTCGCAGCCGGAAGAATGCCGGATCGCGATCGTTGAAGACGGAGTGCTGGAAGAACTCTACATCGAACGAGCCAGCCAGGACAATTACGTAGGCAACATTTATAAAGGGCGAGTGGTCAATCTGGAACCGAGCATCCAAGCCGCTTTTGTCGACTTCGGCGTCGGACGCAACGGGTTCCTGCACATCAGCGACGTCGAACCCCAGTACTTCCGTCAGGGCGGCTACGACCCGCAACAGATCATCGATTCGGAACGGGAGGCGCGGGAAGACGCCTCGTGCTGTGACGACAATGACAAACGAGAGAACCGGCAGCGCACGCGCCGCCGCCCGGGGAGCCGCCCGCGTGTGAAGCCGCCGATCCAGGAGATCTTCCGCCGCGGCGACGAAGTGCTGGTGCAAGTGATCAAGGAAGGTATCGGCACCAAGGGGCCCACGCTTTCGACCTATATCAGTATCCCCGGTCGCTATCTCGTTCTGATGCCCGCCCTGGGACGCGTCGGCGTGTCACGCAAGATCGAAGACGAGGAAGAACGTCGCAAACTGCGCGATACGATGCTCGAACTCAATCCCCCCAGGGGACTCGGCTTCATCGTCCGGACCGCTGGCCAGGACCGCACCAAGAAGGAACTCTCCCGCGACCTGGCCTACCTGCTGCGACTCTGGAAGGTCATTGTGCGCCGGATCCGAAACACCCGGCTCCCGTCGATATCTACGAAGAAAGCGACATGATCATTCGCACCATTCGTGATATCTTCACCAACGACGTCGACGCGATCTACGTCGACGAAGAATCGGCCTACGAACGGGCCAAGGAATTCCTGCAACTCGTCATGCCGCGCTATGTCGAGCCGGTTGCAGCTCTACGCGGGCAAGGAACCGCTGTTCCACAAATACAAGCTGGAAGCGGAAATCGCGCGAATTCACAAACGGGAAGTCCCCCTCGAGGCTGGCGGTTCGATTGTCATCGATCCGACGGAAGCCCTGGTGGCCATCGACGTAAACAGCGGCAGCTTCCGCGCAGACGACTCGGCGGAAGAGACCGCCTACCAACTGAACCTGCAGGCATCTCGCGAGAATCGCCCGCCAACTGCGACTGCGCGACTTGGGCGGCGTCATCGTCAACGACTTCATTGACATGCGTAAAGAGAAGCATCGCCGAGGGCTCGAACGGGCCTTGCGCGATGCGCTCGAACGCGATCGCGCGCGCACCAAAATCCTCCGCACCAGCCCCTTCGGGTTAATCGAAATGACGCGACAGCGGATTCGGCCCAGCCTGAAACGTAGCGTCTACACCGATTGCCCCTGCTGTAACGGGCGCGGAGCCGTGAAGACGGATGAAAGCATGTCGATCGAAGTCGTCCGCATGCTCATGCTCGCCGGACAGCAACCCAATATCGCACGCGTCACGGTTCGGGTGAATGATCAGGTCGCCTCGTACTTGAACAACAAAAAGCGGAAAGAACTTAACCGGCTCGAAGAAGAAGCCGGCATGACCGTCCAAATCCTGGGCAGCGAGTCACACTTCCCAGAACATTTGGAACTGGATTGCCGCGATGGCGAAAATCGCGAACTGAGACTGCTCTGAAGCAACATATCGGTACGTCCGTGCCACGCCGAACGGGCACGGACAAGCGGATCTGACGCCGGCCTGGTAACAAAACACCCGTGGCGTTAGCTGGCGAGCACTTTGCCTCCCCTTGGCGAGACTTCCCCGCGAACGAATGCGGGGTGCGGAATGCGGAATGATGCGGCTGGAATTACCGGCGGAATGCCCACTGCGGTGTGTCCACAGATGACCTCTGACGTCCGTAGCAGCCAACCCCGGCAGGGAGTGAGCAGGACGATGAGCAGAGGTCCGCGCGGGGACCAGGTCCTTTCGGGTGGTGGTCCGCACCCGATCGAGCCCAAGAAATCGCCCCATCGCCTCTCGACGATTCGCGGCGGATCGACTAATGTGGAGGGCTTCCCCACAATAACAGGTAAGAACCGAGCAGTAGTAGGGTCAACACGCGATGTATGCGATTATTGCCGACGGCGGACGACAGTATCGGGTAGAAGAAGGCCAGGAACTGGATATCGACTACCGCGAAGCAGCCTCCAAAGGGGACGAATTGGAGTTTGGACGCGTGTTGGCCGTGTCCGGTGAACAGGGCTTCCAGCTGGGCCAGCCAGCCTTGGACGGCGCCAAAGTGACCGCCAAAGTGCTTGGTGTCGAGCAGGGAGACAAGGTCTTCGTCCAGAAATTCCGACGTCGCAAGACCTTTCGCCGCCGCACTGGACACCGTCAGCTCTATACGCGCGTGCTGATCAGCAAGATTGAGAGCCCGTAACGGCTTGCCTGCCGGCCTCCCCTCCCCTGACTGCCTCGACGGTTGCCCCCTGCGCCGCGCGGATCCACCGGTCGTGATCGGCCCCCACTTGCTCCGGCGGTGATCTGCTCCGGCTAGCGTCACTCCAGAGCCCGACCCGCGCCGTTGCCCGATCCGCATTATCGGGTGGATGGATCTGAGCAGCGACGGGCCATCTCCACACGTCCGGCAAAGTGTCGTCTAGAGTCTCCGGACCAGCTGTTGAGCGGCGTTTGGACCACAGTTCACGGAAGATGACCATACGGTTACGCGGCGGTTAGCATTTTTTGGAGAAAAGTGTTTCCGCCACCCAGAAGCTGTACTTTTGCCCGCCATATTTCCATAAGCCTCTTCATATAAATATGTTACGAAAACGCTGAGCAGCCTTTATCCAGAACACCTTCACAACCATCTCATCTGCGCAAACCATTGGCTTGTCGGGACCTACGCACGAACGCCGGAACATTATTGACGACCCGTTTCAAATCGCTAAACTCGTGCCTCTGTACCAAATGTTGTGGCAGCATTAACGCTCGCTACAATATGTTGTAGGGGCTTCACTTATCCCTTCTGCGTAACTGTCCTATTTTCTCGGTCACGGACATTGATATTTCTGCCGTCAGCGCTTGCGCGGTGGGAGAAGTGCTGGAGGATGGGGCCTCTGGAGTCGAATACTGTATATATGTATACTATTCGTCGAGGATCACGAATTCCAGGAAGGCGAATGGATTACAGAAGGAGCTGAACCATGGCGAGTGTAGATATTGACCGCGGTCAGAGGCAGCCAACTTCATCCAACGGTTCTCAGTCGGCCCATCGAGGTCTGCGGGTTTCCGCCCACTTCTGTCCGGCCGATATTGCCGATCCGTTTGAGACGGTCCACTGGGAGCGGCGCAGTGCCGCGATCAAGGACGAGAGCGGTGGCGTTTTGTTTGAGCAGCGAGACTGCGAGGTCCCGCAATCGTGGAGTCAATTGGCCACGAATGTGGTGGTGAGCAAGTATTTTTACGGTGAGAACGGGACACCGCAGCGGGAGCGCAGTGTACGGCAACTGATTCATCGTGTGGCTCGGACGATTGCGGATTGGGGTGTCTCGGACGGCTATTTTGCCAGCGTCGAGGATGGCGAGCATTTCTACCGCGATTTAGCTTGGTTGTGCTTGCATCAGCATGGTTCGTTCAATTCCCCGGTCTGGTTCAACGTCGGCCTGCACCATCAGTACGGCGTGACGGGGGACCGCTGCAACTGGCGTTGGGACTCGCAGACAGAGCAAGCGATTCACACGGAGAACCCCTACGAGTATCCCCAGGGTTCGGCCTGTTTCATCCAGAGCGTGGGTGACAACATGGAGGACATCATGGCCTTGGCGACGAGCGAGGCGATGTTGTTCAAATTCGGTTCGGGCACCGGCAGCGATCTGTCGACGATTCGTTCCCACCGTGAGAAGTTGTCGGGGGGCGGTCGTCCGTCGGGGCCCCTCTCCTTCATGCGGGTGTACGACCAGATTGCCGCGGTGGTCAAGTCGGGTGGCAAGACGCGCCGTGCGGCCAAGATGCAATCGCTGAAGATCTGGCACCCGGACATCCTGGAATTCATCGAGTGCAAGTGGAAGGAAGAGAAGAAAGCGCATGTGTTGATCGAGAAGGGTGGCTACGAGGCCAACTTCAATGGTGAGGCATACAGTTCGATACTTTTCCAGAATGCGAATTTGTCGGTCCGGATCACGGACGAGTTCATGGAAACGGTCGACGCGGATGGCCAGTGGCAGACGCGGTGGGTGACGGATGAGCGGCGAGAGGGCCCCACCTACAAGGCTCGTGATCTGCTGCAGCGGATGGCCGAGTGTGCCTGGCATTGCGGTGATCCGGGGGTGCAATACGACACGACGATCAACCGCTGGCACACTTGTCCCAACTCGGGTCGCATCAACGCCAGCAACCCTTGCAGCGAGTACATGTTCCTGGACGACACGGCCTGCAATCTGGCCAGTATCAATTTAATGAAGTTCCACAAGCCGGATGGGACATTCGACGTGGAGCAATTCACGGCGGCCTGTCGCGTCTTCTTCATCGCGCAGGAAATTCTGGTCGATCACGCCAGCTATCCGACCAAGCAGATTGCCGAGAACAGCCATTACTACCGTCCGCTGGGACTGGGCTATTCGAATCTTGGCAGCGTGATCATGAACAGTGGCCTTCCTTACGATTCGGACGGCGCCCGCGGTCTGTGCGGTTCGATCACGGCCTTGTTGCATGGTACGGCGAATCGGACCAGCGCCGAGTTGGCGGCGGCCAAGGGACCGTTCGAGCGGTTTGGCTTGAATCGCGATCCGATGTTGCGCGTGATGCAGATGCACCGCGACGCGGTCGAACGGATTGACGATGCCAGCCCGAAGTACCTCAAAGATGCCGCACGCAGGTTGTGGGACGACACGCTGGCGATGGGTCGCAAACATGGTTTCCGCAATGCTCAGGCCACCGTATTGGCTCCCACCGGCACCATCAGTTTCATGATGGATTGCGACACCACCGGCATTGAGCCCGACATCGCCTTGGTGAAGTACAAACAGTTGGCGGGTGGCGGTTCGATGAAGATCGTGAATCGCTCGGTCCCGCATGGTCTCCGCAAGTTGGGTTACAGCGATGAGCAGATCACGGAGATGGAGCGTTATGTCGAACAGCGTGACACGATCGAGGGTGCTCCCCACCTGAAGGACGAGCATCTGCCCGTCTTTGACTGTGCCTTCAAGCCGGCCAACGGGGAGCGGAGCATCGAGTGGCGGGCGCACGTGCGGATGATGGCGGCGGCTCAACCGTTCCTGTCCGGTGCCATCTCCAAGACGGTCAACATGCCGGCGAACACGACCGTCGAAGACATTGCCGAAGCCTATCGCTGGGGCTGGGAAATGGGGCTCAAGGCCTTGGCCATTTACCGGGATGGATCCAAGCAGAGCCAACCCTTGTCGACGCAGTCGGAAGCGGACAAGGCGGCCGACAAGGAGAAAGCGACGGCCGCTCGCCCGCGGCGCGAACGGTTGCCCGACACGCGTCCGTCCCTGACCCACAAGTTCAACGTGGGGGGGCACGAGGGCTACATCAACGTGGGACTCTATCCGGACGGACGGCCCGGCGAATTGTTCCTGACGATGGCCAAGGAAGGGAGCACTGTGGGAGGCATGATGGATGCCTTCGGCACCGCGATCTCCATGAGCCTGCAATATGGCGTGCCGGTGGAGGTGCTGGTCAACAAGTTTTCGCACATGCGATTTGAGCCGATGGGGCACACTTCCAATCCCGATATCCGGATCGCCAAGAGCGTCGTCGACTATATTTTCCGCTGGCTCGGCAATACGTTCCTGCCCGGCTTCCGGGAAGCCAGCAGTGGATTGCCGCCGGCGATCAGCGACGAGAAGGTCGACACGAACTCAGGCAATACGATCGCCAGCCTCGAGGTCGCCACGGCGGCCAATCGCCACACCACAGCCAGTGGCCACGGCAAGATCGATTATGCCGTGTTGGAGCGCGCCGGTGTGGGTCCGAAAGTCGGTCTAGACCGCGATGCACTCGAGGGCCAGAGCGAACAGTTCGCCCGCTTCCAGAGTGACGCTCCCAGTTGCGACACGTGTGGAGCGATCACGGTGCGAAATGGCAACTGCTATCTCTGCCACAATTGTGGCAATAGCATGGGTTGCTCCTAATGCCATAGCTGGGCCAGGATGCTCGAGCAACCCACCTGAACGTGACAAGGTGTCGACCTGCTGGCTATCGACTTCGTGGTGAAGCTCGTGCAGGAGAGGAATCCCTGCCGAGGGTCCCAAACCCGCCCTACTGAGCGATTGGGCGTGTGTAACGCTGGGCGACCCGCGCCGACGATAGCCAGGACGATCCGCAATCACTGCGCGACACGACGAGGGCAACGTACACGATCGTCCGTTTCAACAGACGCGCCACGGTCACAGCTAGATGTATATGAGTCGGGGTCCACCTCCGTGCTCCTCGCAGACTTCGATTTCGGAAATCCGTCTCCATCATCGGAGCATCGCGAAGGAGCCTCTCCACCCATCAAAAAACTTCGAAGCATCTCGAATTGGTGCCAGAGACCTTGGACGGGACGGATAAGGACAAAACAATCGGATGACAAGAAGATCTCCTGTGCCGACTTGCCTTTTGTCACGCAATCTTCTTGTCCTTCAAAGGAATCGCGATGGAACATCTGTCGCCGCTGCCGCTGAGCCCTTGGCGGTCTCAGCTGCGACTTCCGTACATCTCACTTCCCGCTTCTTTCTGAAGACAGGTAACGAACCCACTACCAGTGCGCTTCGTGAGCGTGGAGATCCTGGCGAGTGCGCCAATTCTCTTGACACCGACTCAGGTGCGTCGGACCTCCGCGCAGGAGGTCGCTCCACGCGGGCCGTCAGTGCCAGTCCATTTGAGGGGATCGGCTTGACTCGGCACGTGTCTCATAAGCGCCCCATTCTCACGAGTATGCGCCACATTTTCACGAGATGTCAGGGCTTTGGTTTGCGGATCAGTGATTTCCTCTCTTCTGGCCAATCGTGTACATGGCGGGCCGGATCGTCGGGAAAACGTGAGGAGATCTGTTTGATTTGTGAGGTTCGACCTCTTATCCCAGATTGATCCCCCCGACTTCAGCTGATGGTTACCGACCGTTTGGCATCAGAACTGCAGTCTATGCTCGTCGCTGGGCGCAAGAGGACGGTCCAGCAAGTGATGTGTTCCACCGATGCCCGGTGAATCTGGATTGGCGACGTGCCGCGGAGAAGGGATGCAGGCTCACGGAGTTCCATCAGAACTGCAAGAAAGTGCCACAGAGCCTCGAACGAGTGTGAAATATTTGCGCGCTATCCGCGCGCAGCCGCGCTCCACCAACGAGTTTCAGGCGAGGGATTTTGAGCTGGGAGGCATCACCGGACGTATGGCGGTGTCCCCACGTCCGGAGCAAATATCAACGTTTCTTGGCCATGTTTTTCAGGAGGTGGTTTCATGAAGATGCTTTGTGCAAAGATCGCCGTGGTGTGCGTTGCGGCACTGCTGACCAGCAGCGCGTTCGGACTCGAGATTCAGGTGGCACCGCAGACCCTGGTTCTCTCGTCCGGCGGGGATCAACTCACGGTCCACACGGATTTCCCCTACCTGGCCGTCGACAATGTTACTCTGGACATCGGAAATAACACTGCCGTTAAGGTGGTCACTTGGGCCGACGATTGTGGTAATCTCGTGGTCCGGTGCAGCAAGGATGCTGTGAGAGTGGCAGTCGGTGATTTCAACGGTCGATTCGCCACAGTCAGAAGTGACCCTGACCGTCAATGAATCGGTCAGATGACTCGGAAATCCTCCGCGTGAGGAAGTAGGGTCGACGCTAATGTAGTCAGCGGGTTCGCTCGATTCGAGTGGCTCTCGGCGTAGGTGCGCTCTGCCAATTGATCGGATCACGTACTTCGAGTGCCACATGACCTACACGTCGATCTTGTTCCGCTACCGCGGAGCCGGTTGGCCCACAATTGACCGCTGCTCGGCCTTCCGCCGCAGGCCGGGCAGCGATCCTTTTTCACCACCCATCAAAAGTTCGAAACATCTCGCATTCGTGCAGGAGACCTTGGACGGGGCAGATAAGGACAAAAATATCGGATGACGACAAATTCCTCTGCCGACTTATCTTTCTGTCCTTCAAATGAATCGCGCTGAAACGTTGAGGAAGGGGGCAGGCGAGGACAAGAATATCGGCGAATGGAAAGATCTCTTGATCTGGAAAAGGGTACTAACTTGCAGGTGTCCCCAAGACAGCGTGCGGCCCGGGCTGAGCATAGTGCGCCTTTTCGGGGCTGCAAACCAATGGGCTGCCTACAGCAGCGCATGGGCGAAGACGATGCTTCCCACGATAACTGCCCCGCCGGCGGCCAGCAGCACGGCTCCGCTGGCGATGTCGAGCGCGTCGCGCAGATGTGGGTGATTCTGGCTGTCGAACGCCTTGGCCATCGCTTCCAGGGATGTGTTGAACATTTCGGACACCAACACGATCACCACACACAACAGGACCGCACACCACTGCCAGGCCGACAAGTGTGCCAGCACTGCCAACGCGACGACAACCATGGCACAAACCGCGTGGACCAGGAAACTGCTCTGTCCGCGCACGCCAATCCCCACACCTCGAAACGCGACGCGGAATTTCTCCAGCCACGAACGCCGCTGCTCGGGCGACTGGTTCATAGACATCCCCTTCCAGCTCACTCGAGCCCCATCACACCGACGGGCGGAATAGGAACTCCTGCCAACCGACCCAACCTACCATTGGGAAGAAATCGCGGTTCAATCGCGACGGACGCGCCTGCGTTATCGCGACTGTGATCGGCGTACAGCGTCACGCGTATCAAGACCGACTCGCCGACTCGCGTGATGGAAAACCGCTCGCCAATGCTGCCGGTCGGTCCAAAATCGTAGGTGGAAGCGATGTCGGCAATCCATTTAGGACTCAGCCGATAACTGACGGACCCAACCAGCAACGTGCTGCTGAAAGGTCCTTCCATGTTGACGATGCCGCCATACAACTGGCCTCGTTCTGGACGGCTGACGGCGGTACCGAGGCTGATCATGGTCAGTCCACCGGGAAAAATATCGGCATAACCGTCCGAGAGGACCGTGACACGATCCCCCACATGCCACCGGAAATCGTATTCCAGCTGCCCCAGATATTCACCGAAATTGTCGCGGTCTTTGTCGGGATAGACGGTCCCGTCGATATCCAACACAATCCAGTCAACCACGTGCTGACTGCCCGGCAGCCCCCGCTTCGTCTGCCACCGCTGGTGGACTCCCCAGCGAGCGGCGAACAGATCATCGACGGTCTCGAGCGTGGGCGATGAGACCCAACGTTGGATGCCTGAACGGAAAGCAAAATCGCGCGGGTCGTATTGCCAGGGAATGACGCCCATATAACGTCGAAAATGTTCCTGGGAATCGTCATCCAGGGGGTCGTAGAGTGGGAACTTGTCAATGTCTTCACTGGCATCAGCCCAGTAGACATCGGCCAGTAAAGTAATCTTGTGCGCCATGCCGTTCAGATTGAACAGCATGTTCTGGACGGTGGGATCGGACCGCCAGATCGGGACGCTGACGCGCACGCCCGCCTGCCCGGTAGCACGCGCGACATTCTTTTCGTCGTCGAGCACTTCCTGCCAGTAGGCGAGTTCACCGAGCGCATACGGGACGAACTTGACAGGTCCCAACTGCACCGGAAGATCCAACTCCTGCCGTGTGGCGAATCGTCCTCCTTCGGGCACCTGACCAGGGACTTCCCACGGGAGAAAGCCCCAGCCAGCCAAATCCTCCGGATCAGTGGGGGGATCCAGCGTTTGAAATCGTGCGTAGCTGGCCTGCGAGTGCGCATACCAGGTGAGACGATCGTGCAACAGCGACCGCCCCAACAGGTAGTGATCCAGGCGCGGAAACCACTCCGTCTGGGAGACCGAGTCGTTCAGGCGAACTTGCCCCATCACGCCCAGCGATTGTCCATCCCAAGTTCGTTTCAGTTCCAGACTGGTGACGCGGTCTTTCCACTCGTCCCATTCTTTTTCGAAATATTGCTCCAGGAAGTTCCGATCACTGATGTAGCCCAACTGCGCGGTGAACTGCCATCCCTCCGGGAGATCCTGCCGGTGTCTCCAATAAACGCGACCACGCCAGTCCGTGTCGGGATCCACATGACGTCGATTGGCGCCAAGGTCATCGAATCCTGAGTCGCGGATCCCCCAAGCATCCAACCAGCCCACAACCGGACCGGGATGGCCGAGGAAACTGTCCTGTTCGTAGGCAAAGGTGGTTCCCAGCCCGAGACCCCTTTCGCTCAGATAGTCCGTACTGAGCAGCCAATCGGTCCCCTTCGGCGGATCTTTCACCTTCAGCAATTGAAACAGATCCCAATCGGTGAGCACCTGGAACCCAAACACATCATCGTTCTTCACAGAGAATCGCTCGATGTAGTAGGACGGCTTGCGAAGATCCGTCGCCATGATGGGCCAGTAGAAGACCGGCAGACCGCCAATATAGAGGAAGTTGCTGTGACTGGTTGCCAGCAAATCGTGATCGACGGCCGTTTCGTTGGTGCGAGGGTCCAATTCAAGGTAACCGGTCACCGGATTGATGCGGGGCTGAGTCGTGTCGCGCAGTTCGAGCAAATCGGTCTGGAACCAGTATTTGGGCACACCCATCTGGCTTGTCGTAATCGCCGCACCGTGAGCCTTGAAGAATTGGCGATTGAGCTGCTGGAGTACGTCGGCCTTAAGCCGCACCATGCCCAGATTGTCGGGGATGGGAGTATAGACTTCGGCAGAGAGCACGACACCGTATTCATAGGTGGCGTTGTAGTACATGCGGTCGGCATAGATCAGCCGATCGCCCTGCCGGAAGACGATGTTGCCTTCCAGGTAGACTTCGATGGGTACATCCGGACCTCCCTCGGCTTCCGAACCCGCCGGGGAAAGTGACTTCAGGTTGGGTCCCCACAGAACGAGTCGATCGGTCTCGATCACAATCCGACCTAAATGACCCAGCTGTGCCGACTCGAGCCCTTCAATGACCGCGCGAATCCCGTTGCTGAATACGGTCACCGCTTGATTCGGAATCGTCCCCGGATAGCTTTTGATATGAATCAGCGAATTGCTGCGCGATACGACCTGAATGCGCTTCTGCAGGCCGGCAATGGGTGCCAGGGGCGGCTGTGCCAAGGGCTCGGCGGGAACCTCGGTAGCAAACTGGGCCAATCGCACGCCGCCGGCCGCGCTATCGAACGCTTGAACTCCACGTTGATATACCGCAGGCGGAACGTCGGGATCGGATACCACGTCACGCACTTGAATGTCGACGGAAGCTTGCGCCACCAGATGGCCGAACCAGCTGTGGTCGCGGATCGATTGCGCGGCCAGGTTGGTGCCCGGATTCACCTGCCCGCCGCGTCCGAAGTCGACGGCGGCCGAACCTTCCAGATAGAGGGTAACGCGACTCTCTTTGCCGCTCAGCGCTGAACCTCGATCGACCCACAAAACCGCCTCATCGCCGTGTGCGGTCAGATCGCCTTGGCGGATGACACACTGCCGCACGACCCAGATCTCTACCGCGCCTTGCTGCCAGCGTGCCGCCTGCTGGCCAGCGACGCGAATGGGGGCGAACAGATCCGCCACCGGTAACTGGACTTCTGCCAGCACCGGGGTGGCTAGGACGAGCAAGCCGAGGAGGGTTAGCGCGAATCGGTACATCGCTCCGCGCGACGCAGTTCGGCTCGACCAAGACCGTCGTTGCCTGAATCGCTTTGTGTGAGTTTCAGCTCGTGACATGCACGCTTCTTTGTGGCCGCGACATCCTGTCGCAGCACGGGGGCGCAGCTTGTGGCCACGGCATCCTGCCACAGCACGGCTACGAGACGTCGCCGCCGATTTTCCGCTGTGGCCGCCCGCCAAGTGAGGTCAAAACGAGATTCTACAGACGAGTCGCACCGGGCCAGGCTCGCGGCCCCCCCCAGTCAACAGCCCTGGGACGGTGCACCACATCGCGCCCGGTGTGCAATCCGTTCCGGCAAGAAAACACGATCCTGTTCCCCTGCAGAACAAAGCGGCGGGATTATAGGGGCCCGTCGACTCTATCGCAAGCCATGTTTGTGCGCCGCTCTGCCTGCGTAATCACTTACGGGAAAAAGGCTTACAACAGCCGACCTGGGCACATATTCTGCGGCATCCGAGAGCAAACACCAGATAAACCACCGGCATCAGCGGTGCACGCATCCGCATGTTGCTCCAATACACGCTGTGCACCAGCGTAAAGGCCAAGACAGCCAGGAGCCCCCAGATCCAAGGAGGCACGCCCCCGCGACGTCCCAGGACTCCCATTCCGACCAGGACTCCCAGATAGATCAACACGTACCAAACGGCCACGCACCAGCGAGCCCACGTTCGTCCAAACGACTCATCAACGCTGACCTGGTGCGGCAGTGGAGTCCACAGCCATGCCACGCGGAAGAGGCTCGCGCATGCAAACATGCCGGGCTGCTGCCGAATCGTCTCCCGGGCCAATTCGTAAAGACGACGGTCCGCCATGATCTCGGCATGCGCCGCGGGGACCGGCCGGGGGGCTCCAGTCGACTCGTCGACCGGCCGCTCGCTGACCATCGGCAACAACTCGCGCATCCCACACACTCCCCCACGGACTGCTGCGCAGGTGTTGATAGAAGTAAGGGTTGTTCCCGAGCAACAACGTATAGCCTCCGTGTGTCGTCGCCAGAACGGGCCGACCCACAACCTGTTGGTTACGGACCACCCACGGGGACAGTACGAACATCAATCCCCCCGTCATCCATGCCGCTCGCCGTAGTCCCGACCAACGTCCGAAATGGAACGTGGCGTGCACGATGATCAGCGCTGACCAGATCAAGAAAGTCGGGCGACAAAGCGTAGCCAATCCCAACGCTCCTCCTGCCATGGCACTTGCTATCCACGATGGTTTGCACAAGGCGTGCGTCAGCAGCAGCAGGCTGGCGACCGCCAGAAAGGTCGCCAGGGTTTCGGTCATGACCTGGGCGGACTGGTTGAGCAGGATGGGATCACAGGCGACCATCGCCGCAGCCAGCCAGCTCCAAACACCCAGCTCCCATCGGCGCGCAAGGATCAGCGACAGAAAGACGGTCAGGGTGCCGAGCACTAAGTGCACCAGGGCCACACACCACGGCGTAACTTGCCCCTGCCAGGCAGTCGCGGCCAACAGCAACGGATAGAGTGGTGGCCGAAAGGCGGTGGGATGAATCAGCCCCCCTTTCGGTGAACAACTGAAAATCCCCTGATCGCGGAGATTCTCGGCGATCAACCGATAGGCATCGGGATCCTGCGAAAACTGATCCCACTGCCCGGCCATTGCCCCGCATCGCAAGAGGGCTGTCGTGATCAACAGAGCCAGCAACGCAGGAGCGCCATGCCGCGAAAGGAGGGGAAAATCCAGGGGTTTTCCTAGCGAATCCGGCATGGCACGGACCATCGGGGAGAGGATTTGTACCAGTCAGGTACGCCGCTGAAACGCTATCATAGCCGAGCGATGCGGGACTGTCTGTAGTTGGCACGTCTCGTTCCCGAGAGTTGCCCCCATGAGCATCGTGGCTCGAACATTATAGACTTATAGAATCGATGATGCGGGTTTCCATGATATTCCTCTCGAAGTGCATTGCATGAACGTGACGAGCAGAAAGTTGTCGGAAGCAGTCGTCGCCGCTCGCTGGCTGTTGCTGGCCGTGGCGGGCGTGCTTGCGCTGCTGGCCTGGCAGTCGAGCGGTCAGATCGAGTTTGACCGTTCGATCGAGAACATGTTTCACGCTAACGATCCGCTGCTGGTTACTTATCAGCATTTGAAGGATCGATTTGGCGAGAACGAGATCGTCATGGCGGTCTACGTCGATCAGCAGTTGCTCGCTCCAGATGGCGAAGGGATACGCCGTCTCGAGAGCGTGGATCAGCAACTGCGTGAGGTCCCTGGCGTACGGGAAGTCCTCAGCCTATCCGGGGTCAACAAGGCGCTCAACTACGTCCATCCTTGGCAGAAGCTGGTCGGCGCTGAAGAGGACCAGAATGCGATCGTACGGCCCCGCAGCCAACTGGCGGCGGCCTATCGCAAGATGTTTGAAGGTTACACGCACGATGCGAGCGGAACGATCGCGACTTTGGTGTGCATGCTCCAGCCAGACGCTGAGGCAGCAGTACCGCGCCGCGACACGATTGATCAGATTCGCCGGGTGATTGAGCAATACCCACAGGGGATGATGGCCGGCGAACCGGTGATGGTCATGGACGGATTTAGCTACCTGGAACGGGATGGCGAGCGTCTGGGCTGGGCGACACGGATTCTGTTGGCGGTGGCGATTGTAATCTGTTTCGGCAGTCTGCGATGGGTGGTGATTCCGATTCTGGTCGTGCAACTGTCGTTGCTGTTGACGCGGGCCACGCTGGTCTGGTTCGATCTGCGTCTGAGCATGGTCAGTTCCATGCTGACAGCTATCGTGACCGTGGTGGGGGTGGCGACGGTGGTCCACATAATTGTTCGGTTCCGCCAGGCTCGCTCTCAAGGGCTGGACCAGCGCGAGGCATTGATCCAGACGGGAACGCTGTTGGCGAGCCCCGTCTTTTGGGCCTGTACGACCGATGCGGTCGGCTTCCTGGCGCTGGCGGTGGCCAAAGTCGGACCGGTCCGCGACTTTGGTTTGATGACGGCGATCGGCAGTCTGTGGGTCCTGATCAGCGTGATTCTGCTCGTGCCCGGTTTAGCGTTGTTGGGACGATTTGACAGCGACCCACGCCGGGTCTGGGGAGATGGACGGCTGGGTTGGGAGTTGGGTCGCCTCGCCCAGTCGGCTCAACGTCGACCTCGCAGCCTTCTGATCCTCTTGATAGTGCTGTTTGTAGCGGCCGTCGCAGGGCTCTTTCAGCTGGAAATTGAGACCGATTTCACCAAAAATTTTCGCCGCAGTTCGCCGATCGTGGTCTCTTACGACTTCATTGAAAAGAACCTGGGGGGAGCCGGTGTATGGGACGTGCTGGTCCCCGCTCCAGCAAAGCTCGACAATCCCTATGTGGCACGTGTTCGCGAACTTGAGCAGCGGTTGCGCAGCATCACCATTCGCGATGACTCCGGTCACGATGTGATCGGACTGACCAAAGTACTGAGCCTGGTGGACGGCATCGACGCGGCTGCCATCAACCCCTTGTTGGCGCGCATCCCTCCCGAACTCCAAGCCCGCGGTATGGAGGTGACCATGCCGCACTTTCTCTCCGCGCTGCGCACGCGGAACGAGACGGTGGGAGCCCCCAACTACCTGCGAATTATGCTCCGGGCGCGAGAGCAGCAGACAGCTGCTGAAAAGTCGCAGTTGATTGAGCAGGTCACCCGTGCCGCGCAAGAGTCGTTCCCCGCCGGCGACGCGACACCGGGGGCTGAAGTGACCGGGTTCTACGTGCTGCTGACGAATTTGATCACCAGTGTGTTGCGTGACCAGTGGATTTGTTTTGCGGTCGCCACGGTCGGTGTCGGCATCATGATGACGGTCGCTTTTCGCAGTCTCGTCCTGGCATTGATCGCGCTGGTCCCCAACGTGCTGCCCATTCTCGTCGTGCTGGGGGCCATGGGATGGCTGGGGGTGAAGGTCAACATGGGGGCGGCGATGATCGCGGCCGTATCGATGGGACTGAGTGTTGACAGCTCGATCCACTACATCACGTCGTTCCGACGGGCTCGAGCTGAAGGACAAAGCGTCGCCGCGGCGCTGGCCGACGTTCAGCAGTCGGTAGGGCGGGCGGTTGTCTATTCCACCATCGCCTTAATCGTCGGCTTCCTGGCCCTCTGCACCAGCCAATTCGTACCCACGATCTACTTCGGCAGCCTGGTGAGCCTGGCCATGCTGGGCGGACTGTTTGGCAATCTGGTGATTCTACCCCTGTTGCTGAGCATGGCCTATCGTGACGTACCGAGTGCCACTCAATGAGCTATCACGATCCTGGGGCGATTACAGAGTGCAATTGACGTTCACCCTAAGGCGGCCGGCGGCCGCAACCAAAAACCGCATCAAAGTCAACGTGGGTCACCGGAATGATTAGGGAATGCGGAATGCGCAATACGGAGTGCGGAATCGGAATGATGTAATTCACGCGTTTTCTCATTCCGCATTGCGCATTCCCGATTCGTTCCACGCGGGAACCGTCGACGTCGCAATCATGTGCACGATGCGCACATGGTACCGAGTAAGACTCACAATCGCCAGCTGCGACTGGCTATTGCTGCAGGGCGAACAGAATGATATTCGTGCCGATTCTCGCCGCATCGGCCTTGACGTAGCCTTTGCACTCGAGTGTCGCGCTGCTCTCCAGGGCACAGCTGATATCGTAGGGCGAGAAGATCACGGCGTATCGACCGTTAACCTGCAGGCCTTCCAGCAACGGGGCGATTTCGGTGCGCCGCGCATCCAGTCGATCGCCCTCTTGACGCAATTGCGGATCGTTCAAGGTCACGCGAGCCAGATTGAATCCGCCGTATTCGTCGGAAAAGAGTGGGTGATTAGCCGGTATCCGTTCCAGTTTCTGGCCGGGAAACACGAGTTCCAACTCTCGACGAAACGCGTCGGCAAACTGGGCATTGGCACAGATCGCATCCGCGAACAGGAATCCACCGTTTTCGATGTAGTCGGCCAGCGCCTTCCGCTCCGGCGCGGTCCAGCGGAAACTGCTTCGGCCGTGCATGAACAGGATGGGGTATTCGTAGAGCGACTCGGCGGTGACGGGCAAGAGCGCGCGCTGCGAAAGGGCCCGCAACTCCACTTCCTGCCGCGCATAGCGCATCAGGTTGGCCAGCGCATTGGGTGCGTCGTCACTACCGCCACCATGCTGCAGTTTCGGGATCATCAACACACCCCGCGACTCCGGTGCCACTCCCACGTCCTCGACGGCAACATTGGGACGATCGAGCTTCTCTTTGAGCACGCGATTGGTGGCGTAGGCAACCACGTTCTGCCCGATCTGCACGCACGCTTCGATCTCCTTGGCGGCCTTTCGGGCAAGTCGCTCTCACGTCCCTGAACGCTCAACTCCCAGAGACACGACAGGTTCTGGGGGCAATAGACGACACTGGTGCGACAGCAGGCATCGATGCCGTAGAGCGGGCGCATGTACTGCGGATCGACTTTCCCTTCGGCAAACCACACGGCATGATCCGGGGGAAGCAGTCTCAGCTGGGAGTCGGGAAACATCGTCTTCATCAGTTCCCGAAACGAGCTGTCGAATGCCTTGCCGTTGCAGCCCTGTCCGTCACAAGCTTCGGCAAAGATGAAACCTCCCTGTTCGATATACGCGCGCAGATTCTGTTGCTGTTCGCGCGTCAGCTGCAGCGCCTGCTGGCCACTGAGAAACAGCACCGGGGATTCCAACAGATCCTCGACCGTCGCGGCCTTCAGATCGATCGTTTGCCAGGTCAATTCGCGCAGCCATTTCTTCTCAATCGCGCGCGTCAGATTGGGCACTCCACCGGCGTGCAGATCCCAGTCGGGCCCGTCGCCATGTTTGGCTTTGGCAATCACCACCGGACGACGCCCTTTGGAGAGAAACAGCAGCGCGAAGGAGGTGGCGACCAGCGGATTGCTCTCCGCCGTCCCAACGCCTCGCCAGTAACCTCGGAAACTCGTCTTGCTCGCGGACCAGCAGTTCGGCACCTTCGCGATACCAGTCGTGACGCCCGATGAAGCGATGGCCCGTCAGACGTCCCACTCGTTCGACACCATACAGGTAGTACAGCAGCCAACTACCGCCATTGCCCGGATTCTGCTGCACACTGAAGTTGTTACCGAGCCACATGAGCCCCCGATCGACCGCATTCGAATCGTCCAGTTCACCGCAGCAAACGACACTGTCTCACCGACCACGCGCGCGCGCCCCGAACTGAGCCGTCCGGAGGTGATCACCACCGAGCAGATTCCGGCACAGGTCATGCTCCCCGAGGGATCTTCACCAGGCCGATAACCCCAGGAACCGTCGGGCCGCTGCGTTTCTCGCCAATACTCGTGGGCCAACCGCCACGTGATGGGCGACACCTCGACTCCCACACGATCCGCTTCGTTGAGTGCCAGCAGCGCAAACTGGGTGTTCGAGTTGTCTCCGCATCCCTCCCGCGCGGAATAGGCCCAGGTTCCCTTCCGCCGCCGGCTCGCGTCGAGCTGGTGATCTGGGTCCCCTCCAGCCATTTCACGTTCTGGCGGATCAGCAACTGGTCCTTCTTCGGTTCGGCCAGACAGAAGACCATCGTGCGCAGCGCCACGGAGTAGGTCATTTGGGGCTTATCGAAACTGCGCAGATAGTCGAGCGCCCGGGCCACTGCCGGGTCGTCCGGCCCGACGCCCGCATTGAGCAGCGCGAGCGTGCAGAGCGCGGTCAAGCCACCTGGTTGCGCGGTATGTTCCGGCCAGTTCCCCTGCACCTTATCCTGCTGCGTCTTGAGAAACTCGACACCGCGTTCGATCGCCTGCTGAACCTCGCGGTCCGAGATTTCCGCAGCTACAGGGGTGACGACCGTTGCCACGATCAACACCGTCATTACCAGAACCGGGATTCTGAGCATCATTCACCTCTTCCCCACTAGCATTCCCACCTGATTGCCATAAATATCTTAGGATTCCAGAGTTAAGGCGGCAACAGAATTCGCATCCATTGCTGGAGTTCCGCACGAGGGATAAAATCAAAGTCCCCCGGTTGAGCCGCGCCGATCGGCTCAGCATGGATCCCATCACGTATGGCTCCCCCCCACGCGGGCGTTAACAAAGGAAGAAGGATCGCCGTGTCGACGAAGCAGAGAAACCTGGGCGAAATTCTGCAGGAGTTCAGCCAGCATCGCAAAGTCATGCAGCAGGAGCTGCAGAAGATCATCGTCGGCCAGAACGAAGTGATCGAGCAGTTGTTTGCGGCGATCTTCACGCGCGGCCACTGCCTGCTGGAAGGCGTCCCCGGCCTGGCCAAGACGTTGATGGTCAGCACGCTGGCCGAGATCCTCGATGTCAGCTTCAAACGCATCCAGTTCACGCCCGACTTGATGCCCTCCGACATCACCGGCACCAACGTGCTGGAAGAGGACGAACGTGGCAAGCGGTCCTTTCGGTTCATGGAAGGTCCGGTCTTCACGAACATCCTGCTGGCCGACGAAATCAACCGCACACCGCCCAAGACGCAGGCCGCCTTGCTGCAGGCCATGCAGGAGCGGCAAGTGTCGGTCGGACGCGAGACCTACGAGCTGCCCGACCCCTTCTTCACGATCGCCACGCAGAACCCGATCGAGCAGGAAGGAACCTATCCGCTGCCCGAAGCGCAGCTGGATCGGTTCATGTTCAACATCAAGGTCGGCTATCCCACCGCGGACGAAGAGGAACGGATTCTGTCGGTCGGCAGCCGCAACGAGAAGGTGGAGGTGCGCAAGGTGCTCTCGGGCCGCGCGATTGTGAACCTGCAGAAACTGGTCAGTTCGGTGGCCGTCAGCGAGTACGTGGTGAAGTACGTTTCGCGATCTGGTGCGGGCCACGCGTCCCCGCGACGAAACCGCTCCGGAGTTCGTGCGGGAACTGGTCGATTGGGGTGCCGGCCCGCGCGCCGGACTGTTCCTGATCAACGGCGGCAAAGCGCTGGCCGCCATGGATGGCCGGTTCTCCGTGGCGATCGAAGACGTCCGCCGCATCGCCATCCCCGTGCTGCGGCATCGCGTCAGCACGAACTTCCAGGCTCAGGCCGAAGGCATGACGACCGAGGACATTATTCAACGGCTGCTCAAGGAGATCCCCGAACCGGAGATCCCCAAGTTCGCCGAACCACCACGGACCCGGAACTGTGATACGGAGGTGCAACGGGGCGCGGAAATGGACGAATCGCTGCAAAGAACCGCTGAAGCGACGGACCTGGTCGGATGCCAGCTCCAGCACTCCTTGTTCCCGTACTCCACACTGCCGCATCACGCACGTGGCGATGCGTTACACGTGAGCCGTTGCAAAACCTGGAATGCCGATCGAGACCGATATGCCTTCGGTTGAAAAATACCTGAAGCCGGAAGTGATCAACCAGATCAAACGGCTTGGATCTGCGCGCTCAGTTCGTGGTGCGCGGGTTCCTGCAGGGTTTGCATGCCAGCCCGTTCCACGGTTTTTCGGTCGAGTTCAGCGAGCATCGCAAATACACGTCGGGAGACGACCCCAAAGATATCGACTGGCTGGTCTTTGCCAAGACCGACAAGTTCTACGTCAAGAAGTTCGAAGCGGAAACGAACATCACCGGCTACCTGGTGATGGACCTCAGCCGCTCGATGGGCTACACCTATCGACAGGATCTGTCCAAGTTCGACTATGCCATCTGCCTGGCCGCCTCGCTCTGCTATCTGATGATCCATCAGCAGGACCCGGTCGGTTTGATCACGTTTGACCAGCGGGTGCGGCACAGCCTGCCCCCGCGGTCCAAACGGACTCATCTCGGCAACGTCCTGTCGCACCTGTCGCGTCTTCATCCGGAGGGCGAGACGGACGTGTCCCACAGCCTGATTCAGATTGCCGCCATGCTGCGGCATCGCAGCCTGGTGATGATCTTCTCCGATCTGCTGGTCGACACGCAGCCGGTCATTCGGTCGCTGCGGCAACTGCGGCACGGCGGTCACGACGTGATTTTGTTTCACATCCTGGATGAGGCAGAGGTCCATTTTCCCTTCCAGGGTACGGTCGAGTTTGAAGAGCCGGAAACGCTCGAGCGGGTGCAACTGGATGCAGATCATTTCCGTCGCGACTATGTCCAGGAAGTCGAGGAGTTTCGCGAGACCTATCGGCGCGAATGTTTCCAGAGCGGCATCGACTACATCCCGCTGGATACCAGCATGCCGTTCGACAAGGCCCTGCTGGAGTATTTGCTGAGCCGCCGAGCACGGTGTTAAAGTTTTGGCGTGTTAGTGGATAACAGGTGCGCACGTGCGCAGGTGGTGGTAGGACGGGATCCTATCCTGTCCGTGTGCGCACGGTGCGCCGATGCTGTGGGATGGAGTTTCGTTTTGCGGCGCGGAAGTGGGAAGCGAAGGGAGCTGCATAAACGGAATTAATTCCGTTCTACGTTTGGTGGCGGCCTCCGGCCGCGTTAAGCAACGTGTCTGCGTAAGGCGGTTCTGGACTGGCCATGGCTTTTGTAAATCTGTCGTTAGTACTGGGAACGTTGCTGATCGGCGTACCGATTCTGCTGCACCTGGTGATGCGCCAGAAGCCCCGCAAGCTGGTCTTTCCGGCGATCCGTTTCATCCAGAAGCGGCATGAATCGAATCGCCGCACGCTGCGGCTGCGCCATTGGCTGTTGCTGCTGTTGCGTTGCCTGGCGATCGCTTTGGCGGCACTGGCATTGGCGCGCCCCAGTGTCAGTTCCGGCCTGTTCGGCAACTGGCTGGTGATCACGGCCCTGGGCATGCTGCTGCTGCTGGTTGGCGTGCTCTTTCTGGTGGGACTCTTCACGCGGCAAAGCCGTCTTGTCTTGATTGGCCTGGGGACCGTCGGCGCAGCCGTGTTGGCCGGGTTTCTCGCCATGCTGATCGGAACGTTGCGCGAGAGCGAAGGATCGCTGATCGGCGATCGCGAGGCACCGGTGGCGGCGATCATGGTCATCGATTCGTCGCCACGTATGCAATACCGACATGAGAACCTCACGCGACTGGAGCAGGCGCAGGAAATGGCCGACTGCGATGGTCCGTCAACTGCCTGCCGACAGCCGCGTGGCAGTGCTCGATTCACGCGCCATCACACCGGTCTTTTCCATTGACCTGGCGGCAGCCCGCAAGACGATCCAGCGGGTCAGTACCACTGGCGCTCCCCGCCCACTGCAGCAACTGCTCGATACCGCCCTGCAACTTCTGCAGCAAAGCAGCTTGAAGCGGAAGGAGATCTATGTCTACACCGATCTCGCCGCGGCAGCCTGGCAAATGGATGACGTGGCGCGGTGTGCAGCGCGAGTTGGAGCAAGCGAGTGATGTGGCGTTGTATTTGATCGACGTGGGTGTCGAGTCGCCGCAGAATTTCGCGTTGGGAGATCTACAGCTGTCGGAAGAAACGCTGCCGGAGAACAGCAAGCTCACGGTCAGCACGACGATCTCATGCGTGGGCCAGGGAGGCAAGCGCGCGGTCGAACTATATGTGGAGGACGTCGATCCCACCTTGCCTCTGGTGCGTGATGGAGTGGTCGTCTTGCCGCCGTCGCGTGTCGCGGGTCGACAGGAGGTCGAACTCGCCGAGAACGGTTCCCAGACAATTGAATTCGTCGTGCCCGGACTGGCACTCGGTATGCGCCATGCCGAACTTCGGCTGGTCGGCCCCGACGCCTTGACGGTCGACAATACACGCTTCGTGTCGGTCATGGTCCGCAGCCCCTGGCTCGTGCTGGTGGCGGCACCGAGCGATGTCAATACATCGGCATTCGTGGAGGCCATTGCACCCTATCAGTTTCGCACGGCAAATCGTGCTGCCTACGAATGCCTGGTGATCCCGACCGACGAAATCACGAATCACAGCCTGGCAGATTTCGCCGCCGTCGTATTGCTCGATCCCACACCGCTCCCCGCCACCGCCTGGGAACAGCTGGCGGTGTATGTGCGCGAGGGGGGCCAATTGGCATTGCTGCTCGGTCCTCACGCGGGCGACGGTAGCTCCTTCAACACCACTGAAGCAGCGGCGTTGATGCCGGGTAGGCTGGGTCGCCAGTACCGCGTCTCGGGACGCGACGTCTATCTGGCACCGCACAGCTATGACCATCCCATCTTGCGCGACTTCCGCCCCTTCGCCTCCAGCGTGCCGTGGGATGAGTTTCCCATATTCAGGTATTGGAATCTGCAACAACTCGCTCCCCAGACGCAGATCGTGCTGCGCTACGGCAACAACCAGCCGGCATTGCTGGAACGATCGGTCGGCCCAGGAACGGTGTTGACCATGACCACACCGGTGACGGAACCGGAGCGGCCACGCGGTCGCCAGGCGTGGAACGAACTGGCGGGTCTCAACGATTGGCCTCGCTTCATGCTGGTGAACCAGATGATGCGATACCTCACCCAGCACGATGCGGGCCAATACAACTTCGACACGGGCCAGACCGTGGTGCTTCCAAATCGATCGGATGAAGACCCAGGTCGCTACTTGTTGTTCACGCCGGACGGCGAGACGCAGCCGGTCCAGGCGCGTGACGACAAGCTGACGATCACGACGACGGAGACACCGGGAATCTATCGACTCAAAGGTGACCGCGACGGACCCGTCTCCCGCGGCTTCTCGGTCAATCTGCCGCTGCAGGCAAGCCTGCTCGAGCGGACAAACAAGGAGCAGCTGGACAAGCTCTTCGGGGCGGATCGATACCAATTGGCCCGCGATCGCGAGCAGATCGAGCGTCAGCAAGGCCGCCAACGCGCCGGCCGCGAGTTTTTCCCATTCCTGATGGCAGTTCTGGCTGTCACCTTGATTCTGGAACAATTACTCGCCAACCGGTTCTATCGCGACACGGAGACGAGTGCACGCATGACGAATTGGTCCCTGCAACCCATTCTGGACAGCTACTCGATCGTAGCGATTCTCGCTGCCGGGCTGTTGCTTGCGCTCTGGGTGGGGCCGACGTTTCGCCGATTGAGTCTCCGGCGGCAACGCACGCTGCTGGTGTTGCGCGTGCTGGTGATTCTGTTGGTCATCCTGGTGATGCTGCGGCCGACCCACATCAGCACCGAGTCAAAGACACAAACGGCGGTCTTGCTGATACTGTTTGATCAGAGTCTCAGTATGCAGTTGCCTGCCGCGTCGGGAAGCAAATCACGCTGGGAAGCGCAACTGCAGACACTGCGCCAGATCTCGCCGCTGTTGAAGGATCTGGGAAAGAACCTGGAAGTCAAAGTCCAACCCTACGACGCGACCTTGCACCCCCAGGTCTGGACGGATGGGCAACTGCAACTGCCCGCCGAACCAGAGGGGCGTGAGACCGACATCGGAACCAGCCTGCACGAAGCAGTCGAGCAGGAAGCGGGAAAACGTTTGGCGGGCGTGATCTTGCTGGGCGATGGCACGCAAACAGCCTACCAGCCGGCCGTCGAGATCTATGACGCGGCGCGTGAATTGGGAAACCGCGGATATCCGCTCTACACGGTGACCTACGGCCCCGCCGGTGATGCCGCTCAATCTCGCGACGTCGCGGTGGAGAACCTGCCGGAACAGTACACGATTTTCGTCAAGAACGAATTGGCAATTCGCGGCCTCCTGCGGGTGCGCGGTTACGTGAACAAAGAGATCCCCGTGCGGCTGGAGATCGAAGATAGTACGGGGACCAAGCAAATGGTCGGTCCCACTCCGATACAGGCCGATCAGGACAATCAGCAAGTCGATGTCAACTTCACCTACGTTCCCCAGAAACCTGGCCAGTACAAATTGACACTCAAGGCCGATGAACAGCCGGGCGAGCTGGTCACCAAGAACAACGAGTTGACCGCCTTCCTGACGGTCCTGGAGGGAGGTTTGCGCGTGCTCTACCTGGAAGGCGAGCCTCGGCAGGAACAGAAGTTCATTCGCTGGGCACTCGATACGTCCCCCGACATCGATCTCGACTTCCAATGGTTCCCCAGCCGACTGCGCAAGGACTGGCCCGTGCTGCTGGGCGACACGATTCAGAAGGGGAACTACGACGCCTACATCCTCGGCGATTTGGACAGTGCGGCATTGGGAGCAGACAATCTGAAGCAACTGGCCGGGGAAGTCGAAAAAGGAAAAGGACTGATCGCGATCGGAGGCTACCACAGTTTCGGGCCCGGCGGATATCGCACCACGCCGCTGGCCGACGTCTTGCCCATCGAGATGGATCGCTTGGCACGACAGGATTTCGGCCGTCCCGATGTGCAGCGGTGGCATGTGCCGGGCCCACTGCAGATGCTTCCGACTCGCTCGCACCCCGTCACCATGCTGGCGTCGCCCGCCGACAACCTACGAGCGTGGCAGGAACTGAAACCGCTCAAGGGTGCCAATCGCTGGGCAGGTGCCAAAGACGTGCCGGGTATTCAAGTACTGGCCGAAGCCCAAGGGGCCGAGGGAGAAATTCCGCTGCTCGTTGCCGGCGCAATACGGCGGGGGACGCGTGCTGGCCTTTGCCGGCGATTCCACCTGGCAATGGTGGCGACAAGGCCTGAGCACCATGCATCGCCGGTTCTGGCGACAAGTCATCCTCTGGCTCGCTCGACGCGATGACCTGACGCGGAACGATGTCTGGATCGATTTGCCCCAACGTCGTTTTCCTGTCGGCAGCCGAGTCACGTTCTCGACAGGAGCCCGCACGGCGATGGGAGACGTCATTCCCGATGCCCGCCTGACCGCTACCCTGACAGGACCTGGCGGTCAACCTGCTCCCATTCGACTGGCCGCCAAAGGCGAAGAGTTCTCCGGCACGATTGACCGCATCATTCAGCCAGGGAGCTATCAGATCTCGGTCGTGGCCGTCGGATATCGAGTGGTCAGCAACTAGGTACGTCGACCGCCAGTTTCGAAGTGATGGACCAGGATGTCGAATTGAGCAATCCCGCTGCGGATCCGGACCAGATGGCTCGTCTGGCCAACTTCACACGCGAGTCAGGTGGTCGTGTTGTCGCCCCGGAACAACTCCCCGCACTGTTGGAGGAAATCAAACAGAACCCGCCCAAGATGGTCGAAGAGGTCCTGACCCGCTGGCAGCTGGCCGACACCTGGTGGGATGCCTGGCTGGTCCTCGCCTGCCTCGTCGCATTACTGGGGACCGAGTGGTTTCTGCGCAAACGCTGGGGATTGGTGTAGACCTATTCCACCACCACGCCGTTTAACCGCCACGCCCGCAGGGCTGCGCGCTGTGCAGAGGCAGTCCCCTCCACGCCCCCACTGGCCATTCTCCTGCTGACTTCCCCCTCGATTCGAACGTCGGACCAGTCCTCATGCTCCGCCAACACGAGGCATGTCAGCATCTTTCGCGCCGACCGCCACATTCCCCACGCGATGCGCAATCGCTCGGCCTCGCTCTTCCCAGCGAGGATGGCCGCCATCTCTCGGTCGACCAACTCAATATGCGGAGAAATCATGCGATCACCGCTTGCGGGAAAGTACCGACGTCCTTCCCTGTCACCTCGCTGCCCCCTTGATTACCACACCACGACAACGCACTCGAAAGGATCATCAACCCGTGAGCACTGCAGATCCATCACCCTGGATTTTTGGACGGGCGTGTTACTGCCTCACGACATACCATCCACTGACGAGGATCTTTCCGCGCTGGTCCATGCGGAACAACTTTCTCGACCGTGTGATGCGGTCAATATCATGATCCTTGAGAGGAATTTCAGTTGCCGCGACGCCCAGGGACATCTCGGGCAGGTTATTGCCGGCGGTCCCGTTTTCCGGTATCAAGATGTTTCCGTTCGTTAATATCGTATTGGATACGGGGAAGCTGCGATGGTCGCATGCATTGCGGAATTCGTCGGCACTGCCATCCTGATCTTGCTGGGCAACGGCGTGGTGGCTAACGTCTCGCTGGACAGGACCAAGGGCCATGCTTCCGGGTGGATCGTGATCGCGTTCGGCTGGGGCATGGCCGTGTTCGTGGCGGTCTTCTGCGTCATGGACATCAGCGGCGCACACATCAATCCCGCGGTGACCATCGGCTTGGCAGCCACCGGCAACTTCTCCTGGGGGGATGTGCCCGGTTACCTGGCCGCTCAGATGCTGGGAGCCATTTTCGGCGCTACGTTGGTCTATCTTGCCTATCACGATCACTACCACGCCACGACAGACGCCGACGCGAAGCTGGGGACTTTTTCCACCTCGCCGAACGTCCGCAACCTGCCGATGAATTTTTGTACGGAGCTGATTGGCACGTTCGTGCTCGTCTTTGCCGTCTTGATGAAGATCGAACCATCCATTGAACTGGGCGAACTTGCAGGGAGTGGGACGGTTTTGCCGTCAGCAAAACTCGGGCTGGGTGCGATCGGAGCGTTGCCGGTTGGCCTGCTGGTGCTGGCTATTGGCCTCTCACTGGGTGGCCCCACAGGCTATGCCATCAATCCGGCGCCGATCTGGGTCCGCGGATTGCCCACGCGCTGTTGCCGATTCCCGGCAAGCGGGATAGCGACTGGTCCTACGCCTGGGTACCGATCGCCGGCCCGCTGGCAGGCGGCCTGTTGGCCGCTCTCGCTTATTCGTTCATGCCAACTCTATAGACAGGTCGCATTTTACAGAGCGCGGCAAGTTACGCTCGGCGCATCATCTTCTTGTCAGTCGATTTTCTGTCCTGTTCTGTCCCGCGCCGAGCGACAATACCATTGCATGCGTGCCCTCACCACACCTGCTGGCCCTGGAGCACCAACAGTCGCGCCCGAGTGTGACGCAGGCCGCGCGAATCGGTACCACTGACACAAAGCGTGACGACGAACGTGTCGACTGGCTGTTGGTCGATGTTCGGAAAATCGTGCTGCCAATCGGCCGCGTCGAACTCGTAGTGCGTCACTGCATCGATTACCGGCAAAGATCGATCTTCGACCAAGAAACCAGGCAGCCAGACCGTGACCCACCCTTGAGTCTCCGTCCAGTCCGCAGGAACAAATGCCTCCATGGAATACTGCACCGGCCGCGGAGGACCATGAAGGTCACGGCGCGGCGCGGAAACCTCGACTTCCAATATCGGCTCCTCTGGATCGACCACGACGAAATGGGACAAGCCCGATTTGCTGCCCGGCAGGTCCCCGACGGGATAAGGACTCTCAACCGCTCCTGCAGAAGTCAACCCGCGGTACGTCAACTCTACTTGATGGCTATACAGACCTGGCTCGGCGAGCACAAAATCCGTGGCCGGATCAAAGAAATATCCGACGCGCGAAGCCGTCGTCTGAAACGAACGAGCAACCTGATCGGGTCCGGTGACTGTCCAGCGAACTTCGACCGGCAACGTGGGCCAGGCGTAGCCGCTGTAGGTGAAGCGATCGCCCACCTCACAAATTGAGCCCGGAAGAACGCCCGTAGGAGTGACGAACAGGTCGTAATCGCGTCCGCGGATCGACAATAAGCGGCCCGCCGTTGGGCCCGCCTCCGGCGCCACGCAGGGGAGGAGTGACTCGATTCCCAAGCCGGTCGTGAGGCGGCACGATCACCGTCATCGAAGCATAGGTAGCGTACTGTGGAAACGCGGACTGCGACTCCGGTTCATTATCCGTCAGGCCGCGGAGAACGATGCCACCAAACTGCAATTTGATATCGCCCGGCAGATCGCCCTCGCCACCACCGCCATATTGGAGGTTGTATGGATCATCCAGAGACCAGTAGGCCAGGAAGCTCGACTCGTGGACCAGACTGCGAACCGCGATCCCCGGGCGCACCGTGGAAGTGTAGGCATAGCTTACATATTTCGCCTTGTCCGGATACTGCCCGATCGGCCAGCGGTGGTCAGCCTGGCTTAGCAACGGCAACTCGCCGACAACGCGCATATCGATGGGCCTGAGGTCCGCATTGAAAAGCCCGCCGTACGTCCCCTGGCGGACTTCGGGCGATAACCGCTCGATGATGTCCGCGTACTCTCCGGTTGGATCATCGAATCGCAAAGACGGAAAGATCGACTCGTGATCTTCCACCCACAGCACATCGCCGCTGTGGTAGGGGAACAGAGCGTGCATGCCGGCTCCCGTTTTGCGCACGACCTCGTGCCCCAATCCTTCGATGTACCAGGCCAGTCGTCGCGTCGATCCCGGACTGCGCAGTCCTCGTTCGCCATGCGCCGTGATGACCGTCTTGCTGGGAGCCACAATCGAAGCGCCGCGAGCGCAGGCCATCCAGAGATGTCCTTGTTGGTCGCGTCCTTCCACCGTGACATCCAGCACGTACTCGCCCGGCTCGGACAATCGCAGCGGCGAATCTTCCGGTGCGAAATAGCCGAACCGATTCGCCCTCCCCTGCACTTCCTGGACTTGCTCGCGCTGTGGGAGTGAATCTGGAAAATGACGCAGTCGCAGCCTGACTTGCGCCGGCAGTGGTGGTCGCACGTGGACAACCGGTGTGATGCTCTCGCCAACGGTCAGCGGTGTGCCCGTGAACATGCCCAGATCGAGATCACAGGGCCGAGCGATGACGAACGAGAAACGACTCGCCAGGTCATAACGGTGGCCAAAGCGATCCAGTACATGCCCGGAGGTCTCCACCGAGTACGTGCCTTCTTCATCGAGTGTGCGAAGAAATTCCTGGCGGCGGGCCACCGTCAGTTGATACACGTCGCCCAAGTAGTTGTTGCCATAGGCCATCGGTGCTTCGATCGGTTCCCGAGCAGGATTGACCCCTCGAATATCCACCAGGCTCAGGTTATTGCGACCCGACACGAACTTCGACGGACCCATACGTATTGTCTTGCCAGAGGGGGCGAGGACATCAACTTGCCAGCTGCCACCGGCGAAATGAAATGGAATCAACGGCCGGGGAATCGTCATGGGGAAGGGACGGTTAGCAAGGGAGACGAGGGGCAAACCGGGCTCAAAGCTAAAGGTCACCGGCCGACCGTCCAGATACTTTCGTGGAAAAACCGTCAGCGGAGTCTGGAAGACGGCTGCCGGACCAATGGCCCAGTGTCGTTGCGTTTCGGGCGGCAGCACGCCGCGCGACCCGTTGCTCACCAGGTCCGCCAGCAACATCACCGCCAGGCGAGGCGCCCGGGGCTGGCCAACCTTCACCATGGCCAGGCGAGCCGGTAGGAAGATTTGTGACTCCTGAAAAAAGCCAGGCGCTGGACGCTCGGACGAAAACGCCCGCGCATCGAAATGGACGCGACACCCCAGCATGTAGTACCCGGCCGGGAGGTCCGTCGGCATTTCCACTTCGGCGACCAAAGGGCATCGGAGCAGGTCATCTTCGCGGCGAATTTCTCGCTCGCTGATCCGACAGCCGCCGCAATGGATGGAGGGAATGTCTTCCGGAGCCTCGACTGGAATGCCTGTCGGCGTCAGTAGCGAAGAAGCCAAGAGTCGAAGCGGCGTCAGTTGCTCACCCTCTTCGGAAAATAATCGTACCAACTCGAATTCACAGGAGACGGAGTCGGGAATCGAGCGGAGCCGAGCCTGAGAGAATGGGCTGATCTGTATCATACCGCTGATATCGATCGTCCCACCCGCCTCCGTCTCGACACTCGACAACCGGCAGTCCACACGCACTCGAGCCAGTTCATGTCGCATGATCGCATTGGCCTGGAGGCGATCATCACCCTCGCCGCTGCTCGTCAACCGCGACGCACCCAATTCAAGTATCACGGCAGGACTCGCCGATGGATCGGGATCCAGTTCAGGAAGTGGCGGCCGTCGCAGGCGGTGATGGATCTGTAGTACAGCGCCCGGCGGCGCAGAGGCGCGGACCCGAAAGCCCCCCTGGTCATCCGCTTGAGTCAGTACCAGCTCATCCGTGTCGAGCGTGTGAATGACGACCCAGCGCTGCGGTGGCACACTGCCGCGCAGACCCACAATCGTGGCCATGCCCTGCTCATCCGCCGGTACGATCACCACCGAGTCAGGATCGATGGGCGGCCAGCGCTGACCCTCAAACGGCTCGGCCGCCGCGATCACCCGGCCGGCACACATTACACACAATACGCCAGCGAAGCTCCATACCGACACGCTCACGCCACGGTTGCTGATTCGAATGAATCGATGTTGCTTGCACATGGTTTCATCGTTAGCGCTGTGAGAGTCTTATTCTTCTATCTCTCGATTTCTTGTCCTCGGTAAGATGTGGCCACGCATGGTGTGCGGGAAGGAAGGGAAAAAAGGGGACCAAAGGATCGGATGACAAAAAGATTTGGTGTTGTACGCATCTTTACGTCTCCTGATTCTCTTGTCCTCAAGGGAAATGTGGTCGAACACCTGGAACCAATTGGCGATCACGTTCTCACTGTTGCTGGAATGGCGTGGGATGTTCGAGTACGATAATCGTGTTGAGACCGTTATCCAATTCACAACGAGCGGACTCAGAGCTTACGGCTTTTCATCTATCCGTAGATTAACCGATCAGCCAGCACCATCTCAACCAAGATCAGGAATGAGGAAAATGCCAGCCATTGGCCTATCCTTCATCTGCCTGGCGGTAGCGGTCACCGCTGCCCCGCCGGCTCGTAGTGGCTCGATCACCTGGCTCCGCAGCGGCCGGACCCTGGCCGTCGCCAATCCGGATGCCGATAGCGTGACATTGGTCGGCACGGAGCCGCTGGAAAAGCCCGTCGAAATCCCCGTCGGGGGGCAGCCGCGTGCGGTGGCCGCTGGCAGCGACGGCAAGACCCTGTGCGTCACGCTCCCGGAAACCGACCGGCTGGTATGGGTGGATCTCGACCAACGGCAGAAATCGAACCAACTACAGACTCCCGGTGGACCGTTCGCCGTGGTGGCTCATCCCACCGCCGCGCGGGTCTATGTGGCTGCGACCTACGCCCATCTCATCTGTGAGGTCGACTTGCGGGGCGTGAAGCTCGAGCGGCAGCTGCCCGTGGAGCCGTTTCCACGGGGTCTGGCGATTTCCCCCGATGGACGTCAGCTCTATGTCGTTCATTTTTTCACGGGCGACCTGAGTATTGTCGATACGGTCGAGTGGAAATTGCTGGCCCACATCTCCAATGGCGCCGACGCCAACCTGGCTCGCTCAGTGGCTCTCACACCGGACAATCGCACTGCCTTTATCCCTCACCTGCTTTCCAACACGTCCAACCCGCGTCTGCTGTTCGACAATTCGGTTCTTCCGGTGGTTACCCGGCTCGATCTGATTGCCCGGAGCGTGACGCCCCGCGATCGGATCGCGCTGGATGCCATCGGCCGACCGACCAACAACCCGTGGGATGCTGTCGTGAGCGGCGACGGAGAGCGCCTGTATGTCGTCAACGCCGGCAGTGACGATGTCCAGGTTATCGATATTCAGAGTGGGCGGTCTCTGGCTCAAATTGATGTCGGCAACAATCCGCGCGGTATTGTTCTCTCGGCCGACGGTCACCGCCTTTACGTTCACAACACCCTGTCCCATGATCTCTCCCTGATCGACACCAATTCGCTGAGGGAGCTGAGGCGCGTGGCACTAACCCGCAGCCGCCTCGGCGTTGATATCCAACGTGGCGAGATCCTGTTCAACTCGGCACAATCGCGAGCCATGACGCTCGATTGCTGGATCAGTTGTGCCAGCTGCCATCCGGATGGTGAGAGTGACGGGCGGACCTGGCTCTTTCCCGCGGGAAAGCGTCGAACACCCTCGCTCCGCGGAGCAGCACTGACGATGCCGCATAACCGCTGGCCCGATCGCGATGAAGTACAGGACACGGAAGCTTTCATCCGGCACGTGATGGCCGGCAGGGGCCTGATCCCCGGCGGCGAACCGCCAGCCAAACTGGGAACACCGAGTGCCGGACGATCGCACGATGCGGATGCTTTGGCCGCTTACGTCCTGTCGTTGCGGCCGCGCCGCAGTCCGCTGGCCGAAGGAGATGCCAAGCGGTTGGCGGCCATCGAGCGCGGACGCGATATTTTCTTCTCGCCCAACACTCTCTGCAGCCACTGCCATCCACCCCCCTACTATACCGATAGCCAACTCTCCAACCGACCCTGGCAGGTCCACGATGTGGGAACGGGTGACCCATCGACCGAACAACTTCCGCGTGACACATCCCTCGGCTTTCCCCTTCCACCGACAGTCGCTCGAGTCGTTGGACAGGAACCGTCGTCGACGCGTGATTCGGTGTGCATGGGAACCGGTTTCGATACGCCTTCGCTGTTTGGTCTATACACTTCTCCCACTTTTCTACACGACGGACGCGCGACACATTTGAGCGACGTGTTCACAATTCACAACCCCGACGATCGCCATGGTGTAACGAGCCAACTGAACGAGGAAGAGCTGGACTGTCTCGTGGCATTCTTGCTCTCTTTGCCCGCAACAGAAGTGTCAATTCCTGAATGACATTTCCGCCGACACATCGTTTCGTGGCGCACGTGCCGTTGTTCGATGGAAAGGTACAAGCATGATTTTTCTTCTGGTGACTGTCCTGTTTGCGCTGCTCATCTCAGCCCTTTGTTCGCTGATGGAAGCGACGTTGTTGAGCCTGACTCCCAGCCAGGTAGCGGACATTTCGGCCGCGCGACCTAAATTAGGGCGCACGTGGCAGCATTTCAAAGCACAGATCGATCGCCCGATCTCAGTGATCCTGATCATCAATACAGCAGCGCCACACCATCGGTGCCACGGTGGCGGGCGCCGAGTTCGACAAGCTCTACGGCGGCCAGTGGATCTGGGTCTTTTCGCTGATCTTCACCTGCCTCATGCTGCAGTTCACCGAGATTCTTCCCAAGACGCTCGGGGTCCGTTACAGCCGCCGCATCGCCGTCTGGATCGGTCAGCCCCTGCAGGTATTGGTCGCGTTACTGCATCCCGTGATCCAGGTCGTCCGGTGGATCAATCGACCCTTTGAACGAGGCCCTCGCAACGGCGCGTCCGTGGCCACACCAGAGGAAATCGCGGCACTGGCCGGGCTGGCTCGCCTCTCGCGTCAGATCACCGCTCATCAAGAACGGATTATCAAGGGAGGTTCACGACTGTCGCAAGCCCGCGTCAAGGACGTGATGATTCCCATCGAGCAGGCTTCGGTACTGTCTTTGTCCCAGAGTCTGTCCGATGCCATCATCGCTGCCCACATGGACGCTCATACCAGGTATCCCGCTTGTGAAGAAGGCGACACGAACCGCGTTGTCGGCTACGTGAATTTCAAGGAAATGGTCTATACCCTGCGCACGAATCCGCATGACGCGACGTTGCGCGGCATTGTGCGACCGGTCCGTTTCATCGCTCCCCACGAATCGGCCGACGAACTGCTAAAGGCGTTCGTCGACGAACACGCACACATGGCGGTAGTACAGGATGAGAGCGGTCGTACACTGGGATTAGTTACCCTGGAGGATCTTGTCGAGGAACTTGTCGGTGAACTGGAAGACGAGTTTGATCGCTTGCCACGCATGACACACGCGTTGAGTGGCCGACTTTGGATGATCGGGGGCGGCGTGTTGATCAGCGAAGTGAACGAGAAGCTCGACGTTTCTTTGCTCGACCCCAGCCGGACCATTTCTCGTTGGCTGCTGATCCGATTGGCGCGGCCGCCACGACCAGGCGATATCCACCAGGAGCACGGACTGACGTTCACCGTCCGCCGGGTCCGACGCGGCAAAGTGTTCGAGGTGTCGGTGCAGCAGTGATTCGCGAAGGGACAAGTTGCCTTGTATGTCCATGCGCTGATTGCAGCACCGCGGCAGGGCAATCAATCGTGACCGCGGTGAGCCCATCACTGGTCGGCTGAACCGAGACGAGGCTTTGTGCAGCGACTGCAGAAAGAGGCCAGGAGCGCGACGGACACATCGCGTGTCGAAAGATCGTTGGTCAGATCGTCGAGAATCTCTTCGAGCCAATTGTCAATTTGGTGCGCACCATCTCGATCACTCGCTGACTGGAAGTGCGCGTGCGGATACGATCCCGTTGGGATGTAGTCGGATGCCGAGACACGTAGCGCGTGGCGTGGAGCGGAGGGCTGCTGTCGCGCACCTTGCACAAGTGCGGACGTCCCGATCTGCGGACTCAACTCGGCACTTGCAGCGAGCGGAGTGGACAGCGTCCCCAGCGGCTTGGCCTCGGCAGCCACCATTGGCTGGAGTATCACCGGCCGTAAGTCCCCTTCCCCTTCGCCGGCACCTTGTCGATTGAGGTGGTCGATGACCAGCAGTACATCGCGTGGGCTGACAAAACCGTCCGCAGACACGTCATACCACCATCTCCGTCCGGACTCGGCTGCTGGACGAACGGCGGGGAGTTGGGGGAGTTGAGTGGTATTCAGGTAATCGATCACGATCAGCACGTCGAGGGGGGAGACGAACCCATTGTCACTGACGTCCCAAGGCAATTGTTTGTGGTGCCACGGGAATGGATTCTCGTCAATGCTGATGACAAAGGTTTCCAGAAAGCGACTCGTGCCGTCCGGCGAACTGGTCGAGACTTCCACCAACTCTCCCCCTTCGGTATTGGCCTGCATGAACTCATTGACCTTCAGCGCGAGTTGGCCATTGCGAAGTTCGAACCGAGGATCGGAGATCGAGATCGTCAGAGGCTCGCCGTTCCAGGTCGTCGGAACTCCAATCGCTCCGATCGTCCCTCCCGACACATTCTCGTCCACCAGGGCAGGTGCAAGCTGTTCGAGTTCAACAATCTGCGGTTGGCCATTTTCGTCGACCGTGAATTTCCATGCTGTCTGGCGTGCAGGATCGGTGATTCGGAAATCGAGCAGTGCGGCAGTTGCATTGGGAATGACATCCCACACAAGTGAACCAGCGTGTGGTGGTTGCTCGCTGGGGAGAGTACGCAAGTCGACATCCAACGACGAGGTACGCCCCTGGATCAAGCCAAACGATCGGGCGGTCAGGTCTGATTGAAACGTGCCACCTTCATCGAGCAGCTCCACCAACTCGACACGCTCGCCAGCCCACAATCGCAGCAGGATGTCGTGAGCGCGAATCGCCTCGATTCCGCCGGCAACATGGAAACTGCGGCGGCTGTCGATGCGGCCGTTTCCCGGGAATCGTGAGTCCGCAAACGCCTCGACACGTAGCGTGCTGTGCGCAGCGTCCGAAGTAACGAGCGTCGCGGTGATGTCACCTCCCACGCTCTGCATGAGGTCCAGCGAGGCAGCTTGGATGGTGCCCTCAATATTCCCCGCGTCGCCGGCCAGCGATTCCCGCGTCGCACGAATGGTGCCGACTTTCTGCGCGGTCAGCTGAGTGCTCACCTTGCCGCCGACGGCTTCCAATGCGGTCAGGTCTCCGTCAATGGACAGCTGGCCCACGAGAATCGACCCCCCCGTGCCGTGGGAGTCGGACCTGGCCTGGATCAGAATTCCGGTGCCGTCACCGGCGCCAGGGGCCAAACCACTGGCGAACGACGGTGAAGCGAAATCGCCCCCCAATACCGTGAACTCACCGAAGCTTCCGGCAATCGCCACCGACGGCGAAAAATCGCCCGAGAGGAACTCGGCAGTCGTCACCGCGGCCACATTCCAGCTACCTCCCAGCCAGGATTTGCCGACGACCGCAACGGTGCCGCTCGACGCCAAATCCGCTCCGACGCCGTCCGCCGTTCCGATGTCCCCGCTGGCGGTGATCGACGTGAGCTGCTCGGCCGTACCTCCGATGGCGATGCGGCTGCCACTGGCCAGCGAGTCCAGCGCGAGTTCCTGGAGCGGGCCTGCACTCTCGATCTGCGCAGCGCACGACGGAACGCCGGACAGGTCGAGTCGAAACAGCCCGTTCTCGCTGCGAATCGTTCCCAGTGGCAAAGTGGCCCCGGCGGGCAGGTCACCGGGCCGCTCGACTTCGATCAGCACCGTGGTCTGCTCGGGATCGCCACCGATCACGTCCAGCGTGATCAATTCCTGGTAGCGGGTCGGGTCGCTATCATCGCCGCGCGGCGCCAGGACGGCGTCAAAAACGCCCGGTCCGAGAATCGTGACGTCAAACGTCCCCACCAGGCTGTCGAGCCACCGCAACGTGTCACCGAACTCATGCACCACGCACTGCAGCTCCAGGTTCGATTCGCACGGATCAAGTACGCGGCCCGACAGTTCCACGTTATCGATGATCGTCGCGATGTCTTGGAGGCCAACCATCCGGAAGGTCACGACCAACGGTAGCTCAGGCACATACCCCGGAACCAACGCGTTTTCCAGGACGAATCGCTGACGCCGCCAACCGAGAAGTTCGTCCAACGTTGTTCCCGATGGTAGGTTGTGCTGGTCGAAGAACTGCCGGTCGATGGCGATGCTCTGCTGACGAGTGAGGGGCGCCTGAAAACCGTCCAAACTGGTGAGCACCTGCCACTGTTGCGGACCGACATATCGTTGATTGAAACTGCCTGCACTGGTCGTGCGATCCCAGAACTGCAAGTGATCTAATTGCACGTCGAGCGGCTCGTCGTGATCGAACGTGACGGTGAACTCGAAGTACGCCTCATTGTTGGACCACAGCGTGGAACTGGCCCCCCGGCCGGTGCTGTTCTGGTCCGGTAACCCTGCCCGCCCCTCGACCTCCAATCCCAGCGAGTGGGCCATGGTTGTGGAGGTAATCACCGGTGGTGCATCATCGGCAGTGGTGTCGAATGTGTTGTTGTCGTCCTGGAAATCGAACCAGACGATGGCTCGCGCGCTCGGTTCCAGTGCGGCCAGCACATTGTCGACAAGATTTTCCAGGTCATCATCAACGATCGTCACGATGCCGATGTCATCTGCCAACGTGGCGCCGAGGACATTGACGATGCGTACGCGAAAGATCTCGTCCGTTTCCCATGCATCATCTCCCTGGATCGTCACGGAAATGGCTGCCTGGAGTTGCCCTCTGGGAATCGTCACAGTCTGCTGTTGTGCGTGGAATGACACATCGCTCGAGGTCGCCTTGTCGCGTGGATCGAGGCTGTCCCAAATCGGTTCCACACTGTAAAAGATCACCACATCGTTGATCGCCGGCTCAGTAAGTCGTACCAGTACCGAACCGGCCGCATCCGCATCGGCCTCGGTCACGACCGCGTCTTCGATCGACGCGTGGGCTCCGCACGCGCCTAGCTGAAGCGGATATTCGAGCGAACCAAGCTTACCGAGTGGATTCTGGTAGGCGAGTGTCCCCTGCAAACAACCGTACGGGTCGATCGTGGCGGACACACTGGCCAGGTTCGTCTTTCCAACTTTCAGCGTGCCGGTGAACTCTCCCTGGAAATCGATGTCCGAGGAGCCAATCGTACCTGCGAGGTGGAAATCGGCATTTCCGGCAATTGCGCCGACCCCGAAAGGAAACGTGAACGACAGGTCATCGGCTGCAAAGGAATAGCTGCCGGACGAATCGAGCGAGCCGGCAAACATGGCGTCGAACACGTCGAACAGATTCGCCCGCAAAACTCCTTCGGCTTCGATTCCGCCGACGCGTCGGAGTCGATCCGGCTCATTGGGATCGCTACTGTAGCCGGGCGAATACCAGCGCAGAGTCCCTTCCGCGTGGACAAATTGCTCGCGCAGGTACTCGGGGAGATTCAGTCTGTCGAGCAAGTTATAGGCCTGGTCCGTGTCGAGTGTTACATCGGCGCTGCGCGCGGAAACATCACCGACACGCCGCCAATGACTCGCTCGTCAAGCGAGGCCAGCACGGTCACATCAAGTCCTAGCAGCGGATCTTTCACCTGAATCTCGAGTCCCTGCTGCGTGCCGTCAATCCGAGCGTTGCCCAGCGGGATTCCCAGCAGTTTGCCTTCCCAGGTACCCTCGACATAGGCATCGGCGACAATGTCACGGATCTGCGATTCATTGCGCACGATCCGGTCCGACTCGTCGCAGTTCTCCGCTGCTGGGTCCCTCGGATCAGCCGGGCACGGATCGGCCAGGCTCAACGTCAATCCTTCGGCGATCGACGGCGCGAACAATTGGAAGCGGCCCGGTGTATCGATTTGGGCAAGCTGGTCGACGATGTTGCTGAGCCAGGCCGGATACTCAAGTACGCTTTCCGGTACCTCCAGGTCGACCGATTGCAGGAACTCGAATGGATCCGTGATCAGTCGTGGTACCTGGAGAATGCCGCTCAACAGCATTCCGCCGTGTTGCATAATCGCATCGAAGTGGTCGGCGGTTTGAATGGGGACTTTCGTGTTGTCGATCGAGGCCGCGGGATCCTCAAAAACCTTCTGGAGACGAGCGAGCAGCGGTTCTTCGTTGGCCGCACCGGAGGGGAATCCGAGTCCCTTAATGGTGGCCACATCGAAATTGGCCACGCGCAGGCCGGTGCGCAGTTCGATCAACCAGCGCTGGTCTTCCGGCTCGAGCAGCGGGAACGATGCGCCGTCGAAAAAGACATTTTGTATCGTGTCGCCAATAGGCAGCGAGATGGTCATGCCGACAGGTATATCGGGAGCACCCATGAGCGACCCAATGAGTGTGGCAGCGTTAAACAATGTACCCACGGTCGTATCGACGCTCAACTTCACGCCGTGCTTGTCCAGCCGTCCTTCCACCTGCCCCAGCGGATCTCCCAGTGGGATACCCAGGAGATAAGGTTGTAGGGCACCATTGATCGTGATCGCCGGATCGGCGATCTGAAAGAAGGTTTCTGCCGCATCAAGAATCGCGTTCTGCACGTGGTAGGCAAATGCCGCATAGACTTCCTTGGCATGTTCGGCAGCCAGCTGAAGTGGCTGCAGGGCCTCTGAAGTCTTGGGCAATGTCGGCCAGGCAGTCGGAGGGTCTCCGCTTGTGTTCTGTTCGAAATTGATCGGTAACGCCTCGACCAGGTCACTCAATCGCTCCACGAAATAGGAATCATCACTCACTCCATTTAGCTGGGCAACATCCGGATGGCTGCTTCCCAGGCGTGCCACAACATGGCTTGCCGTATCGAGCAGACGTGACACAAACGATTCGGCGAGTGTGGCAGCCCGCGCGGCCCCACCGGTAAGCAGTTGTTCAACCCTGGCAATCAATCGGTCTCGGGTGATGGGAACCGCGCGTTCTTCACTGCTCAGCACGTCATCCTCATTGGCATCCACAATCAAGTGCAGCAGTCGCGAGGGGATATCCGTTACGGTTATGGACCAGGCATCATTGGCTTGCCGCTCGCTACGTTCGGTCTCTAATAGAGCGGCTACGTCTGTCAGTGCCGCATCGAAGATTCCCTGTCCGAAGGTAAGAGATCCATGGAGTAACGAGGTGATGAACTGCGACGTGGCCGCCACCGCGGCGTCGGCCACACCGTCGGTCGTCAACTGCACCCCGAGCTCTGCTTTGGCCGGCAGCAGCATGGCCAGTACGCTGTCGCGGGTACCGGGAAGCGCGAAGGCCATGTCGATCGTGGGGCTCAGCGGATTGAACCGACTGGGATCATCGGGATCGGTGAAATCGAACAGCAGACCGGCACTCACAAGTGGGATATCAGCCACTTCGATCACATTACCGATACCGTACAATTGGAATCCCACTTCGTTGCCGTAACCGACGTTGGCCCCCAGCGTAACCTTGCTGCCGATCATACCCTGAACATACGTATTGGTCAGGACTCCACTGACCGCCAAGGTGAATCCGGAATCCCAAGTCAGTCTCTCACTTTTCACTGCGGCGGCGACTTTCGCTTTGGTCGTTGCCAGATCGACCTTCAGGGCGCGGAAATCTCTTTGTTGTAGAGAATCTCGAGAGGATCGTTGATCGTCTTTAAGGGATCGCCAAACGTCATGCCCCCTTCAAAGCCAGTCAAGATGAACCCGGTCGCGTCGCCAATCTCATAGCCAGCCGCGGCACCAACGCCGAAGAAGAAGGAACCGATGACCGCTCCCACAAGTCCGCCGATGGGAACCGGGACACCAACGTAGAGACGCCCCAGTACCGGCCCGTACTGCGTGACGATCAACTCGGCTCCGAATCCCATGTCGCTGTATTCCAACTGACCCAGAATGCGACCGTAGAAGGCCGTCGTATCAAGTTCGTCGTCCGTATCACCGTCTCCGTTGACATCAATATCCAGGATGCCCAGTCCCAGGCCGCCGCCAACCGCCACGCCGCCGATTTCGATCGGCTCGATCGCAATCTCCACGGCGTCGAGGTTCTTGACTGGGAATGGGCAGGCGCCCGAGGTGAGGAGCGTGAGCAGGTTGCGCTGGATGCCGTCCAGTACGGTTTCACCGTCGTTGAGCAAACCTTCGCCGATGAGATATTGACCGCATGTCTGGATATCCTGAATGCTGTACTCCATGTCCTCGACCAGGCCTGTGATGGGCCAGCTGTCGGTTCCTTGCATGCCACCTGAAGCCAGGATCGACGCGTTCTCGAGCTTGTCGATCTTCACCGGCTCGTTCTCGGCACCGAAGATCACATCGGCATCGGGGAATTTGAAACCGAATTCGGTCAGGCTGATAGGCAGCCAGTCGGGAAAGACGTTGGGGATGTCGACATCCAGGAAGAAGTCAGGCAGCTGAAAGAAGCGTGGACGCGGTGGACTGTCGCCTTCTCCCGGCACGTAACCGATGCCAAAATTGCCGGCCGAGCCTCCCAAGCCGCTCAGCGGATTCTGAGCTCCCGCGTCCGGATCGCCAAAGACTACGGTCAATCCGTCGGTAATCGTCACAAACGGAACATCGGCCGAGTTGGGGGCGCCAAATACGGTGAAATCGAAGAGCACACCTTCCGCGCGCATCAGAAACAAATCGCCGAAATGAATCTCCACGACGTCGGCTGTCGCATTTAGTACGGAAAGATCGAGATTCAGGATCTCAAAAGTCTTCGACACTTCAAGTTGGAGATCGAACGTCAATCCCAATTTCTCGAATGTCAGCGGGCTGTCCGAGTGCACGAATGTGACGTCGAAAGTGGCGTTGACTGCCAGGCGCGCTGAATCGGCCAGCAGGTCCAAGTGACCTTCGTTCACGGTCGCACCTGCCCCGGCACTGGCCTGCTCGCCACTCCACAGGGCCTCGAAGAAACCGCTGAAGACCAGGCCCGTTGTCGCATCGCTGTCAAGAAACGCGCCATCAACGTAAGCACCCACTGTGAGCGATGTATTGATCGCCAGTGGTCCGAACTCCATATCGGAAATCGCCACGGTAATGGGACCAGTATCCTGGATGTTCACTTCGCCGTTGGCCACCACGAATGTGGAAGAGAACGCGTTCGGGCCCTGCGTCCCGATCGTAACCTGCAGGTTTTCCAATGGTGTGTCGGCAAGGTAGCGGAAGTCGAACTTGCCGTCGATGGTAATCGTGGCGGCGAAATCCTGCGTGGTGAAGGGAGCGTTGCTGATGCCCGCTACGTGAATCCGTGTGACATCGAAAGGAAGAATTCCTGCCAGGCCTAACGTGTCCAGGATACCGCTGGAGGCCAAGAGCTCCGCTTCATCCATGGAAAAATTCCCGCCTCGCGTGAACTGCATGTTATTGGCGGTCAACGACAAGGGCTTTTCCAGTGCGGGAAATGTCAGCTGCGCCTCGTGGATGGCCAACACCACGTCATCCGCTGCCTGGTTGGGGCCAATGACCAGATGAATCGCCGGTTCGACAGCTTCCAGATCACCCGTCGCGGCAATCTGGAATGCGGATAAAACCGCCTCGGCCTCGTCGATTCGGATGTCCAACGCTCCTTCACGACTCAACGCAGCGTGCAGTCCGGTGAGCGTCACGACGCCCTCAGGAACCACCCCGGGATCTGTCGGTGACTCGACAAACAGGACGGCGTGATCGGCGGAGGCAGTGAAATCGAGCTGCCATGACGGCTCGTCAAAGTGGGCCTCAACGTAAGTGGTCAGCGTGAAACCTTCGAGCCATAACAATGTCTCGCCAATGTATCGTTCGTCAAACGTCGTCACGATCGTGGCGAGCATCTGATGGCTGCCCAATTCGGCATCAATGTCGACGACCAGTGGGTCTTCGTAATTGCCAAAGGGTACCTCGAGGAGGGCACTGAAGTGACCCGCGAACAGATCCGGCGCGGCTGCCGCGTCAAAAAGGATCTCCTTGACTGTGAGACCGCCGAGCTGATAGGCTGCGGACGCCTCGGCCTCGGCATGAATGTCCCACGTGCCTGGCTGAGCATCACACGTGCCGTCGCCACCTGCCTGTCCGACGTAACAGGCTTCCACGGTCATGAATCCCTCTGCGGGAACGTCATTGACCAATCGCGACAATTCCGGTAGCGACACATCACCCGTCAGAAACATCTCGACGAGTTGCACGTCGATCTCGTCGCTGGTATTGGTCGTGACATCGTAAAACCCCTCCCAGGTCAGCAGCGCCGGTCCGATTTCAAAGTCGAGCGCCAGGTGAGCGTCACCGTGGACATCGACGCGCAGAAAACTGCTCGGATCGTTCCACAGATCGTCCGTGCGATAGCGGCCGGCTGCCAAGGCGGGCAACAGATCGATGGTGAACTGGCCAGCGGCATTGGCCGTGCCGCCTAGCCCAATGCTGGCCTCGCCGCCGATGTCTCCCACACCGCTGACGTCTCCCTCGACCGTAAAGTTCGCCAGCGTCACACGACTGGAACCATCGACGAAGAAGCCGGTCGAGTCTACTCCGAACACGATCGAAAACACCACGTCCGTAGAGATGGTGAGACTGCCATCTAAAAACCAATCGCTGGCAAGTCCCTGCAGCACATCGGGCATGATGGCAGCGAGCGGTACGTCCGCTGTCAGGTTCTCGAGTGTGTGGTCGAAACGGACCAATACGTTCTCTCCGTTCTCGCAACCCGCTTCACCCGCTACACAGATGACGGTAAGTCCAACCCCCTGCAAGCCTGTGCGCAGCTCTTCGTAGCTGAGCGCTTCCTGTGCCACGGGGAGAAGTCCCATCTGGGCAGTGGTGAGAAATTGTTGTGCGAGTGCGAGTGGCTGATCGAAGCCGCCTCCAATCAACGGCAACTGGTCGTCGGGCAGTCCCATCGGCTGGGACCAACCCATCAGTCTTTCGCGCAGCACATCCACGCCACCATTGAATTGTTGGCGAGTAATTTCGGCCTGCGTCGTGTCGGATTCGACAACCGTCACCGTGGCCGAGGCACTCAGATAGTCCACCACCGCACCTTTGCCTGTCCCAAGAAACGCCTCTATTTCGCTGAACGCACCTGCTCGCGCGCCATACAGAAGTGGGGTGATCATTGTGCTCAGGTCTGGCACGAAGCCATCCACTGCATGGACTCGCAGCGCACCTGCCAGACTCACCGCTCCGGTTACTTCGAGCACGTCAAAGGCTGCAGATGCGCCATCCCATTCGATTTCCAGTAGGCCGAATGGTGTCTGTTCGAAATTCCCGACGACCTTCAACAGACCGACATTATCGCCCGGCCGGATGTGACCGGCATTCTTGACGGCACCTTGCAGTTGACCGTTGCCGGCTACTAACCCACCCCGCACATCGATCAAGACGTCACTGCGGACGTTTCCACCGAGCAATGTGATGCTGCCCGATTCTTGAATCAGTGCCCCAGGAAACAAAAGTGTCCCCGCATCGACGACAATCGCGCCACGATTGACCGTATCCGGTTCGAAGGTGGCTGTCCCCACGCCGCTCGACTTGCGCAGCGTGCCTTCATTGATCAGTGTGTCCACCGCGGTGGCATCGACGTCGTCAAGCCAGATGCTGGCGAAGGACAACTCGGCGGCTGGTTGATTCACGATCGATGCACCGCCACCGATCTGCCAGTTGCCGCCGGTCCACTGGGTGTCGCTGTCCAACACCATCGTACGGCCACTGAGCAGACGCGTGCCGGAGCTAATGGCCAGCCCACCCGCGACAATCGTCTGTTCGCCACCACCGGTGCCCTGCTGCGTGCCGCCGTTCCAGGTGAAAGGGCCGGCCAAGGTGAGCGTGCCGGGACCGTCGAGCGTACCACCATTCTGTGCAAATGCGCCCCCAAGCGTGACCGCATCCAGAACGGAAACCGTCCCAGCGACCAGGCGGACCTCGCCGACACCGGCCGATGTTGTGCCGGTGTGCAACTGCGAAGTGGCGGCGGACCGATTCCAGTCGATCCGGGCTCCGTCGGCGGCTTCCCAGTGGCCGGCACTGGTGAATGATCCGACGATGTCGACCGTTCCCGCTCAGCGATTCGATGCGGCCACTGGCGCGCAGCTCGAGCATATCGAACTCGAGCGTGGCGGTACCAGCTCCGCTCGACTTGCGCAGCGTGCCTTCATTGATCAGTGTGTCCACCGTGGTGGCATCGACGTCGTCGAGCCAGATGCTGGCGAAGGACAACTCGGCGGCTGGTTGATTCACGATCGATGCACCGCCACCGATCTGCCAGTTGCCGCCGGTCCACTGGGTGTCGCTGTCCAACACCATCGTACGGCCGTTGAGCAGACGCGTGCCGGAGGTGATGGCCAGCCCACCCGCAACAATCGTCTGTTCGCCACCACCGGTGCCCTGCTGCGTGCCGCCGTTCCAGGTGAAAGGGCCGGCCAAGGTGAGCGTGCCGGGACCGTCGAGCGTACCACCATTCTGTACAAACGCGCCGCCGAGCGTGACCGCATCCAGGACGGAAACCGTCCCAGCGACCAGGCGGACCTCGCCGACACCGGCCGAGGTCGTGCCGCTGTGCAACTGCGAACTGGCCGTGGCCAAATTCCAATCGATCCGGGCTCCCTTGGCCGCATCCCAGTGGCCGGCGCTGTTGAACGATCCGACGATGGCGACCGTTCCCGCCAGCGATTCGATGTGGCCACCGGCGCAGCTCAAGCATATCGAACTCGAGCGTGGCGGTCCCGGCGCCGCTCGACTTGCGCAGCGTACCTTCATTGATCAGTGTGTCCACCGTGGTGGCATCGACGTCGTCGAGCCAGATGCTGGCGAAGGACAACACGGCGGCTGGTTGATTCACGATCGATGCACCGCCACCGACCTGCCAGTTGCCGCCGGTCCACTGGGTGTCGCTGTCGAGGACCATCGTCCGACCGTTGAGCAACCGAGTCCCGGACACCATCGTCAAGCCGCCGGAGAGGGTCATGGTGGCAGTGGGCAGAGGTGACGTGACGGTGCCCCCCCGCCAGTCAAAAACACCGGACACGATGATGTCTCCCACGCCGGTGATTGTGCCGCTAGTCACCGTGAGCCGGCCCAAACTGGAAGCGGCGTCAAGCGATAGGGTGGCACCGGGCAACACCAGTGGCTCTACGCTGTGGAGCGACCGCAGGGAGATAGTCCCACTCGTTGGCAAACTGACCGAAGTCGTTGCCGCTATGTCCGGGATCGTGACATCGGCATCGGTCGCCGGAAGTGTGTCGTTGTTCCAATTGAGCGGATCGAGCCACGAACGACCGTCACCTCCGCCGTCCCAAATGCTGAGCGGCCAGGAGTACCCGAGGCTCGAGTTGCTCAAATCGGACCGCGCGGCTTCGCCCCTTGCCGACGCGTATCGACCGATTCCTACGACGCTCCAAACGCTTTGCCGAGCGGGTACAGCGATTCATGGCACTGGCTCCCCTGCCGGGAGTCTCCGACAGAATACCGAGAGATTTCGCACCTAGATGAGCTTTTTTTCCGTCCCGATTTTGCCCCACGAGGCGGGACGCCAGACGCGCCTACAGGGTATATGCGCAGAGACCGCCTGGTTCAGGACAGGTGAGCGAGATAAATCTGGAAAGAAATGGGAGAATCTACGCGTATACTGCGGTTCACCCTCACTCGTGCACCAGTTCCACGGCTTCGATGCGCGGGATGTTCGCCGTCAGTTGACGCGCTGGCACCAGACTCTTGGCGATGCCAAGCGTCTCGAGTTCCGCGGACAGCCGAGCCAGATCCCAAAGGTGAATGGCACCCCCTCGCATGCCGGCGGCGAGTCGACAGCCATCGGGCGAAAACGCCAGTGAGGCAATGCGCTCGCCTTCATATAGTTCGATCGTCAACCGGGGTTCGCGATCGTTCACATCGACAATCTGCAGCTTTCCTGGTTCCGGAACGATGGCCACCCACCGGCTGTCTGGTGACCACGCCAGTGCACCAAACTGCGGTGCCTGGCTTGGTAGCGTGAATGACTGGTCCCACGTCCCGGTACGATAGAATCGGTAGGAGTCGAGCAGACTCACTCCTAACGAACGGTTGTCGGGGCTGAAAGCGATCCAGCCGCCGCGCAGGGCCGAGAGAGTAGCAACGGGTGCCGCTTTTCCTGACGTCCAAATGCGAATGTGTGGGCTGTTCCAGCCGGCGGCAGCAATCCACTTTCCATCGGACGATAGCTCCGCATACCGCAGGCGATCATGAGTGAATTGCTGAGGCGCCGTGGCAGCCGGCTCGGAGCCCCAAAAGAACAAGTTGTGCTGGCTGGTCACCAACCAACATTGTCCCGCATCATCGATACTGACCGAATCACAAGGAGCGGGAATCGTCAACCTCGGTGGCCCGACGTGCTGGACACCTCCTTCCTCGCGGCGCGGCCAAACGAGCACGCCCGCCGCACCGGCCGTAACCCAGGCGTCGCGCACCGGATGTTCCCGTACTTGCACCGCACCGGGGATCGACACCAAGCGCCGACCAAGAACCGCGTCCCACACGCTCGCACCCCGCTGCGTGCCGGCAAACAACAACCGGCCGTCGCGACTGAAACGAACGTCGTGAACGGTTTGATCGGCCTCATCCAGGACCATGGCCCACGGCACTGCGGCGACCTCCCAGCGTGATACCTGCTGATTGGCCACAACACCTAACCACTGTCCGTCGCTACTATAACCAACCACGGCTCCCAGCGTACGGAGGACTTCCGTGCCGTTGCGCAGATCCCACAGTCGAACTGTGCCATCCCAGGAAGAACTGGCCAACAAGTCGACCAGCGGATGAAAAGCCACTTCGCGCACCTCCGACTGGTGACCGATGCACTCGCGCACGATCTTGCCGCTGAGTGAGTCCACCACATAGATGTGTCCGTCTTCACCGCCGCAGGCAATAGCCCGGCCGTCCCCGCGCCACGCCACATTGTCCAGGCGTGAAGGAATGGAAAAACGAGCGACGGGTTCTCCGGTTGCCGTGTCCAGAATCGCCACCACGTCACCGGTCCACACCAGCAACCGATTTCCGTCGGGGCTCAACCGCAGTCCATCGGGCGGTGTGGGCTGCGGCCAACTGGCCAGCGATGTCCCATCGGCAATCGCATGCCTGTGCACCCGACCGTCCCGTCCCAGACACACAAGTGATTGGCTGTCCGCGGCGATGTCAAATGCTTGATCGTAACGTGATCCACCCACTTCGATTCGGTTGCACGGTGACTCACTGTTATCACCATTAAGTCGCCACACGCACACGGCGTGATCGCGGCCATCGACTGCCGCGCCGCGTGCCAGCAGGAACTGACCATCGGGACTGAAGTGAGGCCGCGGTCGGTCATCGGTCAAGACTTCCTGCAGCGCAAAGTCGTACAACACCGTGCCATCGGACATCCGTCGGACGACGAGTTTACGGCCCGATTCGGCGCGGGCAAACAGCTGACCATCGCCGGACAACGCCACGCGCATCTGGGAGGTGGGAGGCAGGGCATCGGGCCAACTTTCTTTCCGACTCAAGTCGAATTGCGACAGTGCCGCGGTGGCCGCGTCGCGCAGCCGATCTCGGTCCACCTGCGAGGCCTGGATGATTTCCCCGACTGCGGCCGCCGCATGTAATGTCGCCAAGGCTTCGACGCGTTGGCCCGGGCGATGGGTACCGAATTGGGCACGTGCCTGAGCCACATACGACCCAAACAACTCCCGACTGGCCGTCATGCGCATTTGTCGCTGAGCTTCCTCGGCGCGCTGCGCCAGATCCGCTTGCCACAAGGCTTCTCGTTCCGCAGTCATGGCGCGGCCCAGGCTATCGCGAATCGCCTGATTCTGGCGACTTAGCTTCCAGGCAGTAGTGGTGCCAAAGGTCGCCAGGATGCAGAGCAGCAGCGCAATGCAGGCTGTCAGCGCGGCGATCACCGGGTTGCGGCGGCACCACCGCCAGCACCGTTCATACGCTGGCGCTCGTCGCGCTCGGATGGGTCGATTCTCGAGCACACAACGCAAGTCCGCCGCCAGTTCCTCCGCTCGCTGATACCGATCGGCAGGCTCCTTGGCGATGCATTTAAGGATCACTGTTTCCAGATCCTGGGGCACGTCGCGGTTGATACGACGCGGGCGTGGCGGATCGTGATGTGCAACTTGCTGCATCAGTGCACTACGGTCCGTCGCGGTGAAGGCGGCCTCCATCGTGGCCAATTCGTAGAACGTCAAACCGGCACTGTACAGATCGCTGCGAGCATCCGAGTCGCCACGCAACCGCTCGGGGGCCATGTAACGCAATGTCCCGACGATATCGCCGCTGCGTGTCAAATCTCCATCCTCATCGGCTTTGGCCAGTCCGAAGTCGGTAACCCAGATGTTCCCGTGGATGTCCAGCAGCAAGTTGGAGGGTTTGATGTCGCGATGGACAATTCCCTGGCCGTGGGCATAGACCAGGGCGTCTGCCACCTGCAACCCGATGCGCGCCACGCTGTGCCAGTAGGTCTGTTCGGACAATACCGTAGGAGAATCCGAGCCGACTGCGCCATCAGCGATGATTCGTTGGGTTCGTGGGACTTTGGCAGGGCCTCTCGCCGCAGTCGCCGCAGTTCGTCCAGCACTTCGTCCAATCCGCGACCGGCAATAAGCTGCATTACGTAGTAGCAAGTTCCCTTCTCTTCGCCAATCCCATACACCGGGACAATATTGGTGTGATGCAGACGAGCCGCGGAACGTGCTTCGCGCAGAAACCGCTCGCGCCGACTGCCGTCAGCCAGTGTAGGGGCCAACAGCACTTTCAACGCGACGCGTCGACCGAGCGATTGCTGCTCAGCCTCGTAAACGATACCCATGCCGCCGCGACCCAGCTCGCCAATAATGCGATAGTCCCCCACCCGTTCCAGGATCGCCCCTGGCGTGACACCTGCGGCAAGCAATGGATCGGGCGGCATGACGCGTTCCATTGCCACCAGCGTGGGGAACAGTCGCTGTATCCGCTCGGCCAATTCGGGATACTGGGCGATGTATTCGCCGAGGGATGGACGCTCATTGCGCCGGTACCGAGCGACGAATTCCTCGGCCACGAGGTCGAACGGATCGCGATCGGTGGAAGAGTCGGAGGTATTCATCGGTCCACACAAAGGGGTCAGGACTCTTTTCCTGCACGAAAAGAGTCCTGACCCCTTTTTTAGGCGTCTCCCAAAACGTCACGCAGGCGTTCCAGCGCCCGCACATACCGTTTGCTCGCGGCTGACTCGCCGAGCTCCAGGACGCGGGCCGCTTCCGCGTTACTGAGCTGTTCGAAGTGCCGCAAGGTCAGAATTTCGCGGTCCAGGGGCTCGAGCGAATCGAGGGCATGCTGCAAGCGGACCTGCAGTTCGGCCTGCATCGCAGCTTGCGAGGGCGCCGTGAGTTTGCCCAAGAGGTGCGCGGCCAGCAATTCCGAAGTGGCTTCCGGTACCCCCTGCCACAGCGAGACTTCCCGTGCCGCGCTGCGCATCTGTGCCCCCAGGTGTTTGCGGTGTACGTCGGTTAACTTGCGCCCCGTGATGTGCCGTAGCCACAGAAACACCGGCAGCACCGGCTCCTGCAAATAGGTATCCAACGTGCGAGACGCTTCCAGATAGGCCTCTTGGATCACATCCGAGGGATCGACCCGTCCGGCCAGTCGCCGGCTCATCCGCAACTGAATAAACTTCCGCAACCGATCACGGTTCTGCTCCAAGATGCCTTCCCAGACGCTCGGATCTCCCTCCGGCGCACCACGTAATCGCTCAATAAGAACCTGGGAATCGTGCATCATGACGTTGGAAAGGCGTGGGACAGAAGGGTCGCAAAACCGCCGGGAATCTCCTCGCTCACACAGCGTAATCCACGGATCGTTGTAGGCACGCCGAGGACATTTGCCAGTGTGGGGTGGACTGGACGGGCTCCCAGGCAAGATACTGAACGAAGACGCGCACCGAATTGAAGCCGGTCGCTGCTGCCAGCCCAAGCTCCCGGTCACACACATCCTCGCGCCCGTCCTCGCGCTGCCAGATTTCCGGAGAATTCCCCGCCGTACTGGGGAGAAAACGGCAGCCGCGAATCACACCTGTTTCTTCGCTCCACTGGCGGGCACGTTCAGGTGTCCATCGCTCGGCAGCGCTGCAAGGTGCGTTCGTGGCTGTGCGAACCAAGAGACATTTTAGCACCAGTCGAAACGTCTTGGTCACAGTCGCAATTCCCGTGGGACAAAGAAGGGGTTGTGAGTTCTGAATGTATTTCCTTCCCGATTCGCCGCCACCGTTGATCCGGATACTGAAACGGCGAACAGCGAGATAGCATAGTTGCAGGCGAAAAGACCTGGAAATATGATGCCGTCATGACACTGCACTTGCGGCGGCGCGTCATGATGCTATGCGTATTGCCAAACCGCACTGGGCCATCTTGCATTGGATGAGGTACAAGTCATGTTCAATCAGGCAGGTGTCCGTTTCTTATTGTGTGCAATCATTTCAGCTCTGCTGTTGATGGCGACAGTGGATGCTGGCGAGACTGCAAAGTGACCTCGTGTTATCGTGTTGACCGATATTTCGAACGAGCCGGATGATGAAAAATCCCTCGTAAGGTTTCTGGTCTACGCAAGTGAGTATGACGTCGAGGGTCTGGTGGCTACCACTTCTACCTGGTTGCGGTCGGGTAGGCGAGTGGACTTGATCCATCGGCAAATCGAAGCCAACTCCCAGGTGCGAGATCATCTGATCGTGCATGCGCCGGGCTATCCAACGGCGGAGCAATTGCTGAGCGTCACGAAGACCGGCCAACCCGCCTACGGCATGGCAGCTGTTGGAGATGGCAAGAGCACCGACGGGTCGCGCGCAACTGCTCTCGGCCGCGGATCGGAATGACCCACGGCCACTCTGGGTCAGCGTATGGGGTGGCGCCAACACGTTGGCCCAGACACCGTGGGACGCGCGCCGCGATCGCTCACCGGAAAAACTGCAGACCCTCGTGTCGCGGCTGCGCGTCTATACCATTTCCGACCAGGACGACACAGGACCGTGGTTGCGGCGTGAGTTCCCTGAACTGTTTTACATTGTCTCACCAAGTACGACGGACTGGAAAGAATACTGGCGCGCCACCTGGACCGGAATCAGTGGTGACCGCCACTACAAGAACGGGCCGTTGCACAAGTTCGAGCTTGTCGAAAATCCGTGGCTGGAAAGGAACATCATCCGAGATCATGGACCGCTTGGCGCGCTCTACCCCAGATTCGCCTACATCATGGAAGGGGACACGCCGTCTTTTTTGGGCCTGGTCAACCGGGTAGCTGACCAGTTGTGCTCCCGCCGGGATAAACCCGACGGAAAGCAGCGTCGTCTTCGCCTCGGGTAGCTGGCCAGTTGTGCTCCCGCCGGGATAAACCCGACGGAAAGCTTGGGTGATGTGCGACTGTAACACGAGCGCACGGCAAGTTCATTCGCAGAAACACGGCGGAATGATGCGTGTTGATGACAGGACCTGTTCCTGTCGTGCCGCCCGACAAATGGGCTCGATATTTCTCCTCGCTGCCCATCTCAGTCGCGTATTGCTGAGTGGGTCGAATTCTTCGTCATCAAGCGAATTGCACGGAGGAGTCTGTTTGGTATTTCGGATTTCTGCCTCGCAATGTGTCCCAGAATCACGAATCCTTACTCAGCGCAGCGTGGCGTTGAAGAAGTCGATGGTGCGCTGCCAGGCGAGTTTGGCAGCCGCCTCGTCGAAGCGGGGTGTCGTGTCGTTGTGAAATCCATGATTGACACCTTGGTACATGTACTCGGTGTACTTCACGTTGGCGGCCTTGAGCGCCTTTTCATAAGCAGGCCAGCCTTCGTTGATGCGGCGGTCAAGTTCGGCATAGTGAATCAGCAGCGCTGCTTTGATCTCTGGCACATCCGACGCTGCCGGTTGGCGCCCATAGAACGGCACGGCTGCCACAATGACGTCGGGGAGGCGGACCGCCAACGTATTGGCCATTCCGCCACCGAAGCAGAAACCGACTACGCCCACCTGGCCACTGGAAAGAGGATGCGACTTGAGCAACTCGGCGCCGGCCAGGAAGTCCTCCGTCATCTTTTCCGAGTCGAGTTTCGCTTGCATCGCGCGACCCTCGTCATCACTACCCGGGTAACCGCCAAGTGGCGTCAAGGCGCCTGGGGCAACGGCAAGGAACCCAGCCACCGCCAGCCGGCGCGTGACATCCTCGATGTAGGGGTTCAGCCCCCGATTTTCGTGGACCACCA
>CAVOXY010000044.1:0-76919 GCA_963700515.1 uncultured Planctomycetota bacterium
CAGGGTGAGGCATCCCGCATTTGGTTGTGCGGCGGGACCCGCGCCGGCACTATCTGTTCCTGCCAGAGGCGGTGGATCGGGCCCGCGTGAAGGGGGACGCTTCGCAGCTGGTCCAGTTCTGGTACGCCAAGTTCACGGAGCTTCGCCGCGCCCGAGCGCAGCGGCTCTTCGAAATGGCGCGCGGGCAGGTCGAGGTTGGCGACGAGGGGAGTGCTTCGGCTGCTGCACGAAGTGTTGCATGAGGATCCCGACCAGGCCGACGCTCGACGTATTCTGGGCTACACGCGCAGTGAACGTGGTTGGAGTCGGCCATTTCGCCGGCCTTCCCGGCGGCGCACCCGAGGCGCGCACCCACAGTTCGGCTGGGCCAGCAATCAGTATTGGAGCATCGACAGCGAACATTTTGATCTGACAACGAATTTGAGTGTGCGCGGTGGGCAGCAGGTGGCCACGTATCTGGAACGCGTGCACGCCGTTTGGCGGCAGCTATTCTATGAGTATTGGAGTGTACCGGGGCGACTTGCGGCTCGCTTCCAGGGAGAGGATCAGTCGCTGGGTCCCGATCACACGTTCTCGGTCGTGCTGTTTGCTGACCGCGATGAATACGTGCGCCAGTTGAGCCGTTCTGAGCCCCAGATTGAGATGAGTGTGGGGTACTATTCGCAAAGCCACAAGATGGCGTTTTTCTATGCGGGGGATGATGCGACGCGTCCGACCTGGGTGCACGAGTCGACGCACCAGTTCTTTCAGGAAAGCGGCAATGTGGCTCCGCTGGTTGGTGAGCAGGGGAATTTCTGGGCGGTCGAGGGTGTTGCGCTTTATCTGGAATCGCTCAGCGATCGCGACAGCTACGTGACGACGGGGGGAGCGGATGCGGATCGCCTGCAGTATGCCCGATTTCGTAAGTTGAGCGAAGGGTATTACGTGGCGTTGGGCGACCTGGTTGGATATGGGCGGGAGCGGATACAGAAGGATCCGAACATCCGTCAACTCTACAGTCAATGCGCCGGTCTGTCGCACTACTTTTTACATGGCGACGAAGGACGAATGTGGCGTCCGTTCATTGACTATCTGGCAACCGTCTATCGCGGCGTTGGCCAACCTGAAACGTTGCAGTTGGAACTGGACCGCGGCTATCCACAGCTTGATCAAGGGTATCAGGATTTCCTAAATGTGACCGATGCGGACCTGGCGTTCGTTGACAAGAGTATTCGTAATCTTTGTTTGAGTCACACGGCGATCACGGATACCGGGTTGCAGCACGTGCAGGGGTGCGACCAGTTGCGTTGGCTCGATCTATCGTTCACCGCGGCGACGGACGCCGGACTGGCTTGTGTGGCGGATGCCAGACTGCTGGAACATCTGAATCTTGAGAAGACTCGCATTACGGATCAAATGCTCGACCGCGTGACGGACCTGCGGCAGTTGGAGGAATTGGACTTGTCGCAGACAGATATTTCGGATGCGGCGATGCCTAAGCTGTCCAGTCTCAGCCGGCTCCAGGTTCTGTGGCTTACCGGCACGCAGGTTACGGATGAAGGCCTGAGGGCTCTCACGGCGCTGCGCAGCTTGCAGCAGCTCGACGTGGATGGCACTCGCGTCACTCCCGCCGCGCTCGATCAGCTTCGCAAACGCCTGCCGAAATTGAAGTAACACGTTGATATCGGTTGCCTCAAAGGCGGAGGGCGCGTTTTTCTTGGCACAGACGTGGTGCAATCCTCACGCCACCGGCGTGTCTTCACTGCGAAGCAGTGGCACAACCCAGCCCAGGGTTGCCGCGCTTCGCGGCGCACCCTGGGGACACGGTCACCACCAGCAGCGGCACTCTGAAGGAGTGCGACAGGACCGACGTGGCTCCGCTCGCGATGTTGCTGCTGAGTGCAGGGTTCATAGCATGTGGCCGGCGGGTCCGCCGTGCGATACCGCATCTTGTCCAACAGGGTTGAACACAACGCGGCGAAACACCGGCACACCGGAATCCGGCTGGCATCCGGCATCACGGGGCGTTGCGCAAGCCGGCCGTCCCCTCTACAATATGCTGGTACGAGTTCCATTCTGATGGCTGGAGAGAATCATGCGTCCTTGGGTATTGGCCGAAACGAATTACGAGCACACGAAGCGTCACACCTACGAAGTTGCGGTATTGCCGCTGGGAGCGACGGAACCGCACAATCTGCACTTGCCCTACGGGATGGACTTATTCGAAGGGACGATTGTGGGCGAGAAGATCTGCGAGGCGGCGCACAAGCGGGGTGCGAATGTGGTGTTGCTGCCGACCATCCCCTTTGGCACGCAGACGAATATGTACGCCATGCCGCTGGCCATGAACTTGAACCCGACCACGCTCGCTTTGGTAGTAACGGACTTGGTGGAGTCACTGGTGACGAGTGGTGTGCGCAAGATCCTGTTGCTGAACAGTCACGGCGGGAACGAAGTGAAGATGATCCTGCGTGAGCTGAGCGGCAAGACGCCGGCGCAGCTGTTTGTCTGTAACTGGTATAAGGCATTTGCCGACGAGTACGCGAATATCTTTGATCATCCGGATGACCACGCGGGCGAGATGGAAACGTCGTTTGCCATGGCGTTCTTTCCGGAGCTGATCAATCGCAAGCCGGACGGTTCGTTGGCGGCGGACGACGGAACGGCTGCGCAGCCTCGGTTCGAGGCGTTGCGGGAGGGTTGGGTTTCGATAACGCGTCCGTGGCACCTGTTGACGACGAATGCGGGAGTGGGATATCCGCACGAAGCCACGGCGGAGAAGGGAGTCCGCATGATGGATCTGTTGATCCAGCGTTTGGCGACGTTTCTCGTTGAGTTGTCCGCCTCGCCGCTCGACGAGACCTTTCCCTACACGTAGCTGAGCCCGCCAAGGGCTCAGCCCGAAGCACCCTCGTAGCTGAGCCCGCCAAGGGCTCAGCCTGAGGTCACCCTCGTAGCTGAGCCCGCCAAGGGCTCAGCAGAAGTGCGTATCGTCGCGCCACCCACGTGAAGCCTCGCCGGCTTCAGCGAAGTGGGGAATCGCAAAGAGCTTCCGCTGAACCCTGGCGGGTCCAGCTACTGCTGAACCCTGGCGGGCCCAGCTACTGCTGAACCCTGGCGGGCCCAGCTACTGCGTGCGCGTAACGGAAGCCGCCGAGTCTTCCGCCGCAGCACGTAGAGCGCGACTCACCGAACTGACGACGACATCCGAAAACACCACGCCACTCACCGATTCGCATTCCCGGTTCCCCCACCAGTAGGTTATTGGGCTGCTGGTGATGTGACTGATAACTCGGTCCGTTGACCAAATCTGGGAGCCAGACTAAACTTGGATTCTTCGACGCGGTGGATGTAGCTCAGTTGGTTAGAGCACTGGATTGTGGTTCCAGAAGTCGGGGGTTCGAATCCCCTCATCCACCCTCATTTCTCATCTCCCGCTGGGACCTACACTTAGGTTCACCCTGCCGCGGCAGGAGCAGCTCTTTACCCCGATTCATTTCGTGGTAACCGGCTACCTGCTAAGCCATCTTGTCGAGCGTACATTGGCCGATTACCAAAGATCGTGTATCACCGGCCGATGACAAGTTGGACCAACCTCAGGAGCGTTCTCCTCAGAATTTGGTCGTTGATCGGACATGCAAGATAACGTTTGAGTAGCCGTTGTGTGCTGGTCCGAGATTTCTGAGTCGTACTGCAAATGTGCAGTCATCGACGGCGATGCAAACGACGCACCGTTTCTCGACCACTCCGTCGCCGTTGTCGGATTGAAGGCAAAGGGCTGCGCCAAATCCGACCTCTACAGTTTCATCATCTGGCACCTGCAGCCGGCAAGGAAAAACATCGGCCACTTAGCTCCGACAGCCTAGCCGCCACCGTGAACGCGTCTGGCCGATCCTTTTCCAAGTCTGGCCAAACTCTCGCCGACTTTCCCCTGGGCAACGATGTCACGCGAGATATGCAACCAAGCACCAACGGTGGACAATAACTCCAACATCATCAAATCAGACGAGGATTCTATGTCCGATAACAGCAACAAACCCGTGTACCGTCTTCGCTATGGCAATGTTGTGGTGGCCGTTTGGACGAACAACAGCCAGGCCGGCTACTTCTGCAACACGACGTTCTCCCGGATCTACAAGGATGGCGACCAGAGGGGCGATTCAACTTCCTTTGAAGACCGCGACTTGCCAAATCTCGCCAAATCGGCAGCGGATGTACACAGCTGGATTCACCAACAAAAAACCAAAGCTGTGACCGTCAACGGGTCTGACATGCCGGAGAATTAGTGGCGACGGCACATCGGTGGCGCGACGTGAGAAGCTTCACCCAAAGAAGCATCAGGGTACGATATCAAACGATGTTTGATTAGCGTTTAGCGCTGGCAAATTTAGGCCCTGAAAGATCGAAGACCATATCTGTTCGTTGGTTGGCTCCCAATTGCACTATCTTCGTCTGCGAAATAGTCCGTCCATCGCGCACGATTTCCGCGCGAACCTCGTAGCGATACTTGGCCCCTCTTTTCAGCCCCTGTGACACGTATCGGCGTTCCTCGCCCACACTCGTTGTCGCGTGATCATTGATCAGCACTTTCGCATCGGCGGGAACCCGGATGTCGAGCCGAGCGTCGCCGCTGGTGGATGTGGCGAGGTTCTTGAAGCTGGCTGGAGTGGCAGTCCGCGGAGCCGGCGTGGACACAGAGGCCTGCACTACGTCATGAGCCACTCGCTCCGGACTGCCGTTCGCCGCAGTACAACAGTCAGCGGCCATGGAGTAAGTCGCGGTGCAGCAATCTACGCAACCACAACATCCTATGCCGCATGGACAGAATCCCCAGGCCGGGACAAAGCAGCCACCAAACAGACACGGCCGCTGGAGGATGACAGGCCCCCAACAACAGCCGCTGACACATGGTGTGCAACAAGGTTCGCAACAAACGCATACGCACGGCCCACACCAGACGGCGTGATCTGCAATCGCCTGCGATGGGCATTTCAACGACGCCAGTCCCACGACGATGACGACCAGGCCGCTTACGAGCACGTTTCGATTCATCTCGATGTCCTTTCCTACAGAAACACAAATCCAATTGGCTAATCAGTTGTGTTATCCTGCAAAAAGTGTGCCGTTGAGCACCAGGATGTTAGAAGTATAGGCGGAACATCGATCTCACAAGCGTGTATCGCCGCTCTTGCGCTCCTGGAATGGACCCCTGAGACTTCTTCAACCGGCATTGAATTCAATTCGTTTGCGGACCGACACCGGCCAAGACGAATGCGTCTGGGCCAAGTCCGTGCTATTGCATGTCTGCAATGCTGCAACGCAGATCCTGTGCAAAGCCGCAAGCAACGGATGGCTATATCCCCCAACACATCTCGGCTGTAACTTGCTGCAACAAAAGAACGAATTGAGCGCCGCAGGCGCCGTGGAGTTCACGCAAGGATTGGTGAGGGAACCCAGCGAATGCATGCATGAAGAGCGTGTAGCGAACCTGGTCGAGCAGGAAATGCGGGCCATCCGCTTCGACATCGTTAACTCGCAACTCTTTGCTGCTGGTCTACACGGCGGCGGATACTCGTACATCATCCCCGATAGGACCCACGGCTTTCCAGGATGGGCGTCCAAGCGCGCATCGGTAGGCAATCGCGTCGTGAGGACACACCTTCAGACAGCGGGCACAACTGTAACAGTCCGTGCCGAAGAGCTTGCCTTCGACCTTGTGCTTGGCCGGTTCTGCGGTTCCGCCTCACTCAAGCGTTTCCGGCGGTAAGTGTGGAAGCACGTGCAAGAGACGCACAGAGACGTCCGCGCACCCCGAGACGAAAGCCGCTACATACGATACTGCGCGACGCGAAGCATCCGAGTCGTCGACGGCTGCGAGCATCTTCTGTCTGTCGGACATTTCACTCACTGCTCCCGTAACGAGTTGCCAAGAGTTCAGGGCGGCCTACACGACGACAGTTCCTAACCGCCCTGCCACCTCCAGCCACGTCCCCGTCCGCGGCCGTAACCCGGACCACGCCCCCATCCACGTCCCGGTCCGCGTCCCCAGTCGCGACGCTGTCCCCTGCCGGGAACCCATTGAGACTCGCCACGGCCACGCAACGCAGTATTGTTTCGAGCCCAAAGAGGGCGGAGGTTCTCATCGCGCAGTTGGATCGTGGTGCCATCGAACGTCACCGACTGGGCCACATAGTGATTCTCGGGCATTTTCGCAGTGCGGAATGCGTTTACAGTCACGTTCTCACCGAGGGGCAATTGCTCGGTGACGTAGCTGACCCTGTCCGCCGGTCCAAGGTGAACGTTCAGCTCCTCCCCTTTCGGCGTCTTCAGCAGGAAGTGCGTCCCAAGATAGGCTGGCCCCGTGGTCATCTTGCAGGGCTCGGTATTGACCTTCAGCACTTCCCCAGAGAGGGCTACGACTTCAGGTCTTACAGCTTGGCTCGCGACTCCAACGGGATCGCCCATCCCTCTTTGAGCGTAAGCACAGGACGCGACAACGCTCCATAGCAGTGCCCCGGCGGTCACAAGAACTAGTCGACGTTTCATCGATTGGGTTCTCCCGTGTTTGGGGTGGCCCAAGCCGAGTTGCTGCGGCAGTGACCACCCGACCAAGCGGTGCCCGCAAACATGTGACACATCGTCTCCCGCTCTCGTGCACTACTCTGCAAATGCGCCGAATCTTGCATGCACTGCGCCGATACACGGGTAACTGACCAGTCTCACCGCCCGGGACACCGCCATCCGGCCAAGAGTCCGGCCGGCAGAACCATTTGGTTCCGCCCTACTCAGTAACGTTTAGAATGCAAATGTGATGCCAAAACGGAGAATCCTGGCGAGCCATGAATCGCCCCTTTCATTTTGAGAGGGAGCATGAAGTGCAAGAGGGCCACGTCTCTGGAAAGGTCGGTTTTCCGGCGAACTCGTCCAACCACGCTGCCCCCAACCACTGTTGATCTGCGCGGGGCACGTCCATTACTCATCGCTCGCTAATCCTACCCGTGGTTTCTCATTGTGCGATGTACTGTCGGCCGGTGCGTCTGCGGTCCCCAACGCGAATCTCTTACGCCTAGACGCTATCGCGATCAGACCACCGATTCCTGCCGCTTGGGCACGGATTTTGCTCAAACATCTGTGACATCATCGCTAAACCACGTTGATGCCTGGGCATCGCCTGACGGTGGGAAGAACCTGCTTCGTGACGCATTATCAACGCCGTGCAGCCAGGCCACTTGGCACGACGCATGACAAAGTATGCCTGTGTTAGAAGAACAAGAGATGACCATCGCGGACATCTCGTGCCCCGCGGAAACGTTCGTCAGTATTCCAACTCGATCAAAGAGGAGAGTCATGCTGGTTCTTTCACGTAACCGCGATTCTGAAATCCACATCGGTACAGGGGTCGTGGTCAAGATCCTTTCAGTGCGCAATCGGCGAGTCAAACTAGGTATCGAGGCGCCTGACGATGTACGCATTTGGCGGGGCGAGATTGCCCCCGACAGTGCACCGATCCAAAAGGCACCCCTCCCTCTCGAAAACGCGTTCCAAGGGAAACAAGTGTAGCGCTTCTCTGCAATGTCGCAACGCGACTGATTGCATTTCCGCAACGACAACCTTCGAAGTCCTGCGTTATCCAATGTACAAGACCTCGCCCACTTGGCCGGTGGTGGCCAGAGAAGATGGTGCTAATCTGTGTCGGATCACGACGTACCTGTGACAGAGTGTTGGTTTCTGAAGAAAGTAGAAAAGGCACACGTGGCAGAAACGACGCAAGAATCCCCGCCAAGTGAGCGGGGAAGTAGTGAGATCGAAAACTGCCCCGTACAAAATCGACGACCAGAAACGGAGGAAGCAATTCATGAAGCTTGCAATAAGCCCCACCGCGAAACTGCCTCGGAAACGTGGACACGACAATGAACGAGGACCCAAGATCGAAAAGCTGGCGAAACAACGGCTGGCAGAGAACTGCCCCTATTCGTTCTATTTCAGAGAGATAAGCATCGACGTCGCTGACGACACGCTGATACTCCGAGGCCAGGTCCCCTCGTTCTATTTGAAGCAAGTCCTGCAGACGTTGCTCACCCAGGTCGATGGTGTGAGCCGTATTGACAATCGAGTCGATGTCACTAGCTCCACAGGGCTAAGCAGCGTGCGAGCGCGGGATGTCCCATTCTGACCAGATGGCTGCACCGAGTGGCTTGCCCACAAGCAGCGGAGTCGGTGTGCGCGTAACTCGATACGACTGATAGTCTATTGTTCCTGCGAGAATTCAATGAATACCACAGCTCCCTCTAGCCAACACACGTCATCAGAAGACGAAGCCCGAATGCAAGCGGAGGAATTCGCGCTCCGGGGGCGTATGAACAACATTCGTCAGAAGTTGCTCGTTCTCTCCGGCAAAGGGGGTGTTGGTAAGAGCACCGTCGCCGCGAACCTGGCAGCAGCCCTCGGCCAACGGGGGAAACGCGTCGGGCTGCTGGACATCGATATCCATGGACCGAGCATCCCCAAGATGATGGGGCTGGAGGGACGCCCCGTGGCAATCGTTGAAGAAGAACTGATCCCGGTGAAAGTGAACGACAATCTTGCTGTCATGTCGATCGGATTCCTGCTCTCCGGCGGCCAGGATCCAGTGATTTGGCGGGGCCCCAGAAAGTACCATCTCATCCGCCAGTTCCTGAAGGACGTTGCCTGGGGACAGCTCGACTATCTTGTAGTCGACTCGCCACCGGGCACGGGTGACGAGCCTTTGTCGATTGCCCAACTTGTGGGGTCACCGGCCGCGGCAGTCATCGTCACGACACCGCAAGATGTAGCCATTTCAGATGTCCGCCGCTGCATCTCCTTCTGCAACACGCTCTCATTGCCCGTCATCGGGATTGTCGAAAACATGAGCGGCTTTGTGTGCCCAAAATGTGGGGAGAGGATCGATCTGTTCAAACGAGGTGGCGGCATGGCATTGGCGAAAGAAATGAACGTTCCCTTTCTGGGGCAGATCCCCATCGATCGGGAAGTCGTCTTGGCCGGCGACGCCGGATTACCACTTATTCACGACGGCCTCCAAACTCCGGCCAAGAAGGCGTTTTCCGATGTCGTTCACTCGATCCTAAGCAGCAAAGTACCCACCAGCAGTGCCCAGTAAGATGTCGAAGTCAGTCAATCTGATGGCAGCAGTATCTCACCGCGAAAGACGCCTCAGCAGACTGTCACACGCAATTCACCATCTCAACGTGAGACCACACTCTCAAATTGACGTCTCTCGGAGCGGCGGACGTTACTGTACCACTCGCTGCAACTCCTGCGCATTCGTAAAAGTGCGCAGGAACCCTGCCACATCCTCGCCCGTCACGGACAGGTCCATGCCGCAGCTGTCGACTGACGATGCCAATCGATGCAGCTACGTGCATCTTGGCATGTCATTTGCGGCGAAGCGATGCATGGAAACGGCTTTTCAACGGCGAAAGAGCCATTGGTGACGATTGAAGTGCGGATCTGAAAGGACGTGACAATGAATGTATGTATAGATGAAAGCATGTGCTCTGGATGTGGCATTTGCGTCGACACCTGTCCCGAAATCTTCGAGATCGGTGAAGATGGTCTCGCGAAAGTGCTGGTCGAAACGGTTCCAGGCGACAGGGAGGATGCCTGCCATGAAGCCGCTGCTCAATGCCCCACTGAAGCGATCACGATTGCGATTGCAGGAAGAGTATAGGCTGGGAAGCAACTCAAGCAATACCCAGGCAGGCACGACACCCGCGAATCATCGAGTATTGCTCCATGCGGTCCAGCGAGAATTTCCGCCGCCGCTCAAGCTCGAAGGACACAGCCATGACACGTCACGTATTCGGGCCCGTGCCTTCACGTCGCCTTGGTCGATCACTGGGAGTTGACTTAGTCCCGTTCAAAACGTGCAGTTACGATTGCATCTATTGCCAATTGGGACCGACGACCTGCAGGACGATCGAGAGAAAGAACTGGGTACCTTTGGATCGCGTCATTGCCGACGTCGAGAGCCGGTTGTCGAGCCAGCCCGATTACATCACGCTTAGCGGATCCGGCGAGCCCACCTTGTTTGCCCATGTTGGCGAGCTCATCACCAGAATCAAAGCGGTGACCGATATTCCCGTGGCCGTGCTCACCAACGGCTCTCTGCTGTGGCTGGAGGATGTGCGGCGCCAACTCCTTCGGGCCGACTTGGTGATCCCCTCGCTCGACGCGGCGGACGAAATGATGTTTCGCATCGTGAACCGCCCGCACGAGCAAATCTCGTTTGAGCGGATGTTGGATGGGCTCGTGGCATTTCGGCAGGAGTTTCCGGGGCAGTATTGGCTGGAGATAATGGTGGTCGGCGGGCTCACGGACACTCCCACGGAGATCGCCAAACTGGCCGCTTGCGTCGACCGCATTCAGCCCGACCGCGTCCAGCTCAACACGGTGACCCGACCGCCGGCCGAAAGACATACAGTCGGCGTTTCGCGCGAGCGACTGACCGAACTCAGTTCGCTCTTCCGACCTCCCGCCGAGGTGATTGCCGATTTCCGCGGCGTCCACCAGAAATCCGAATTCATCGTCGAGCGAGAAGAGGTCCTCGCCATGCTTCAAAGGCGTCCTTGCTCCATCGAAGACATCGGTCAGGGGTTGGGAATGCATCGGAACGAAGTGGTCAAACACTTGGAGGAGCTGCGTGCGATGGGGCAGATCGAGTCCTCAATAAGGGGAGACAAGCACTATTTCAAAGCGGTCCTATAGCAGGCCGATGGGAACTTGATTGAGATACGTCCGGGGAACGTGGTCTATTGAAGTGTTGGTCGGAGAGATCGGATCATGATTGTTGAGGTGCTGGCCGAGTCCTTGATGATTTCCGCGTTTGTGTTTGTCATGATGCTGGCGATCGAGTACGTCAATATGTGCACCCGTGGTGCCGCGCAGCACGCCATCTGTGGTGGCCGCTGGCGACAATACCTGATCGCGACTGGATTGGGCGCCACACCGGGCTGCCTGGGAGCTTTTGCCAGCGTGAGCCTCTACGTGCATGGCTTGTTGTCGCTGGGGGCTCTCGTGGGCTGCATGATTGCCACCAGCGGCGACGAGGCGTTCGTTTTGCTGGCGATGAATCCGAAGATGGGCCTGTCCCTGATGGCGATTCTGTTTGTGGTGGGTCTGGGAGCTGCCTGGCTGACCGACCGTTTCTACCCCAAAGTAAGATGGGAACGCAAGCGTGCCTGTCAAGAAATGGTCATACACGATCAGGCGGCGTGCGGGTTTTCTTCGTGGCGTCAAACCGTCGGCTACTGGAAACAGTGTTCGGCGCACAGGGGGATTCTGACAATCGGGCTCCTGCTGTTCATCGGCGCTGTCGCTTTAGGGGAGGTCGGACCGAAACAGTGGAATTGGATCCGGATCACGCTGCTGACGGTCAGTCTCTTCACTGTCTATGTGGTGGCTACCGTCTCCGATCATTTCTTGGAAGAACATCTGTGGGAGCACGTTGCCAAGAAGCACGCGCCGCGCATCTTTGCCTGGACCTTTGGCGCACTGCTGGTCACCCATTTCGCCGGCAGCCATGTGGGCATCGAGCAGTGGATCCAACACAATCCGTTCACGCTACTGCTCCTCGCGTGCGTGCTCGGGATTATTCCTGAATCGGGACCCCATTTGCTGTTCGTGACCCTCTTCGCCGAGGGCAAAATCCCATTTAGTGTTTTGCTGGCAAGCTCAATCGTACAGGACGGCCACGGCATGCTGCCCTTGCTGGGGGATTCGCTCGCGGCGTTCACGGCTGTCAAGGCAATCAACCTGGTTGTCGGCCTACTGGTAGGACTGGCGGTTCTCGCGTGCGGTTGGTGAGCCGTATCGACATTTGAGGTAGTTGCGGCATCTGATTTGCTCAAGTGTATCCACGTTTGGCGTTGGCATGAAAGCCATCGCAAATATAAGGCATCTGTGCCAGCTACTTTGATGGCACAAAGGGAGATATGACTATGCTTGCTCCTGATCGACACCATCGGAAGGTATCGACGGAGAACTGTGGCCATAATGGTCGATTTAGTCGTGATGGTTTCCTCCAGGCTTTGCGGTCAATAGGCGCAAGTGGCGGCGTCACCTATTGCCACACACTGATGGGGCAACCTGGCACTGAAGAGGTCCACAGTGGATTCCTCAGTTGTCCGCGTGACGTGTGGGTGCAGGCTTTTGGGGAACCGGAGAACGTCGTCCATCGTGAAGGCTTGGGAACGCGCAGCCCCCCGACGCGTGGTGCTACGAGTGTACTGATGGACCCGTGACGTGCGTTGGTCACTTGTTTGAGCGGTATCCCGGCCAGGAATGGCTGATTGTCAAGAAAGTGACTATTCAACGAATGGTTGCGGGGCAGCCTGAATTTGCACACGAATCGGTCCGCCAGAGATGAGTCCGCGTTGCGTCTGATGTCAGCGTAGGCGTTCGGAGGCTAACTGGGGCAACCTCTGCAATCGCTGTTTCATACCGAAGATGTGATACCTGTGCAGTAAGAAACTACCGGTCGGGTTGATGACGCCCACATGATTCATGCTGTCCCTTTGTCTCATCGGAGCACTAACCTTTTTGGGGGAAGTGATTAGCGGAAGCATCACAGGTCATACAAGCGGCGGGCGTGGTCGTAAATCGTTGTGTCTGCGTGCCACGGCCCTCGATAATGTGAACAAAAACAACTTATGTAGCGTAATGAAAAACGTCGATTCCACGTTGCACCGGTCTCCCGAGGTGCTGTGGAAAACAGGATGAATAACGGTGCGGGATGCCAGTCTTCGGCAAGACGTGAGTCCGAAATGTGCGATTTCGACGGTCAAACTGATGTCATCTTGGATTCGATCGCTGATGGTGTTTTCACCATCGATAAAGATTGGTTCATCACATCGTTTAATCGCGCGGCCGTGGAGATTACGGGCTGCCCCCGTGAACAGGCAATTGGCAGGAAATGCTTTGACGTGTTTCAGGCCAGTATCTGCCAGAGCAACTGCGCGCTTCGCGATACGTTGTCAACCGGACGAAAGTGGGTCGATCAACGCATCAACATCCTTAATCGTGCCGGAGACCACGTGCCGGTTAGTGTCAGCACATCGATTCTACGGGATAAGCATGGGAACTCGGTGGGAGGCGTGGAAACGTTTCGTGATCTGACCGCCATCGAACGACTTCGGAGAGAGATTGACCAGCAGTACACGTTTCAAGATATCATCAGCAAGAACCATCGAATGCGTCGCATTTTGGACATTCTGCCCGATATTGCGGCCAGTGATTGCACGGTATTGATCCAAGGTGCCACAGGGACCGGCAAGGAACTCGTAGCGCGAGCGATCCATAATCTGAGCGGCCGGAAGAAGCACCAGTTCGTTGCCGTCAATTGCGGTGCACTGCCAGATACACTCCTCGAGTCTGAGTTATTCGGCTACGTGAAAGGGGCGTTTACCGGAGCTGATCGCGATAAGCCGGGACGTTTTCAACGGGCGGCCAAAGGCACGCTGTTTCTCGATGAGATCACCGATATCTCATCCGCCCTGCAGGTCAAACTGTTGCGAGTCCTGCAGGAGCGGGAATTCGAGCCGCTCGGCGCAACCGGCGTCATCAAGGCCGACATCCGCGTCATTATCGCTACCAACAAACCGTTGGCTGAACAAGTGGCTCTGGGACACTTCCGCGAAGATCTCTTCTACCGGCTTAATGTTGTGAAGATCGACTTACCGCCCCTGGCAGAACGCCGTGAGGATATCCCCCTTTTAGTCCAACATCTCATCAGACAATTCAATGCCCAGCTGGGCACCAATGTGCGTGAAATGTCGGAACAGGCGATTCAGCAACTGATGCAACACCCGTTGCCAGGAAATGTACGGCAGCTGCAGAACATCGTCGAGTGCGCCATGGTGCTTTGTCGATCCACCGTTATCGACCCGGATTGTTTGCCCTCAGACCTGCGTCTTGGCCTAACCTCAACTCCGGACCCGCCTCCAACAGATCCTTTCGCCGTGGCTGAAGCGGAGACTATCCGCTATGCCTTACGCGAACACGCTGGTCACCGAGGGCATACCGCGCAGGCGCTAGGTATCAACAAAAGTACACTCTGGCGGAAGATGAAGCGATTCGATATTCAGTTCTCCTACTGCGGTTCGACCGATAAGTAACGCGCCCCGCGATTCTCATCTTGTTCCAACAGTGCGCAACCGGGACCTGCAGTGCGACAATGCAATGGTGCAATGCACGACATTGCACCGTCTCAATCCAGCGGCCCCCAAGGTCTTCGTTGGTTCTCGATCGCTCGCCTGAGATTTCCCGCCCGCGTCAGTCGCTGCGTGAGTTCTCGCGTTTGGCACGTATCGTGCATTGGGTTAAGCAAGCGAGGACTTAGTCATGAAAGTAGCCATACCTCGGTTCGGTGACCGTGTATCACCTCGATTCGATTGTGCCAATTCTTTCCTCGTTGTGACGATGGAGCGCGATGGGAATGCCGAGCGAGAGGAACTGAGCGCAGCGGATTGGGCGCCACACGATCGAATCAATCGCCTGGTAGATCTGGGAGTGGATACAGTGATCTGTGGCGGAATTGATCGTTGGTCAGCCGACTCGCTGTTGAGTGTGGGTATCAACCTGCACGGGTGGATTTTCGGATCAATCGAGGAGAGCTTATCTGCGCTGCAACATGGCGAACTACAGGCTGATGTTGGGATGGCCGGCGAAGCCCGACGTGGTCGACGGCAGGGCCATCGACATGGGCGTCGGCGCGGAGGCGGTTCGCAAAAGATGTCTGGCTAACCAGCAATTGACTCGCGCCACAACGCTCTCGGCGTTATCGACACGTTGTTGCGTAACACGCCCGGTCGGATGGAAGATAGATGAGGAGATCTGATGCAAGTGGCCATTGCCAGCGGCAAGACCTCGCTCAATACGGGGATTGCGGACCGGTTGGAACACGAGGCGGCGCATAGGGGCATCAAGTCGCTAGGCCGTGTCCCCTACGATCCCGCCGTGACACAGTCGCAGATCGCACGTCGCACGGTGATCGAAACCGGCAACGGACCAGCCGCTCAGGCTTTGCACAGCCGATTGAATTCGCCGTAAGTCGTTTTATTACTAGGCGTAAAGAGCAAAAGAAGCGTGAGAGGGACCCAAATTGTGGTTCCAGAAGTCGGGGGTTCGAATCCCCTCATCCACCCTCATTTCTCAATTTCCGCTGGGACCTGCACATAACGGCGTTGCGACAAATGCCGCAGCCGCCCGCCTGAAGCACTCGTTTGATCTCTGGGCCTGGGTAATCATGCCGGAACACGTCCATTTGCAGTTCTATCCACGGTTGAGCGAGTATGACGCGAGCGACATTCTGGGCGACATCAAGCAACCGGTGGGGGAGAAGGCGATTCGGTACTTGGAAAACATCTCAAGTCCGCTTCTGGGCAGATTGACGGTCGTCAACAAGAACCGCACCTACCGCCACTTCTGGCAATGTGGACCTGGTTTTGACGAGAACGTGAATGATCCGGCGGCGATTCACGACATCATCGAGTACATCCACCAGAATCCGGTTCGACGCGGTTTGGTGGCAAACGCAGAAGACTGGATCTGGTCGAGCGCTCGCGACTGGGCTGGTCTCGAGTCTCTACGGATCCAAGTCGACCGAACCGCCCCTCCTCTTGAGATCATCGGGGATCAAGTCGTTAGAGACTCCGAGTAATTTGTGCCACTGCTCAATCACTGCGCGTTCCAATCGCAGGAACTCCACACAAACCACTCACCCTAATGGAACGGGAAATCCTGACTTGAGCAGTGTGAGTCTGGTGACCGGTCTCCACCGCCGTGGTGGAACGTTGGTACCCGCCTCGCACTGCGTGCCTCCGGCGGCGGCGAGCTGGTAGGTTGTCACGTTGTGATCGGCCCTCCCGACATTTGACGGCCGTTTTTGCACACAGTGGCACACCCGAAGCGGCGATTCGTTGGCCTCTTCCCAGTCCTGTAGAATGTCCGACGTTGGCAACGCGCGTGCTGGTCAGCAGCGCCAGGTCAACCAATATGTCGCGTGAGAGGTCGCATGAAACGCGCGGTAGCCATTTTCCCAACTTGCCTCCTCTGCTACAACAAATGTACCACTCCCCTTTAGTGGACTCGGACACCGTCGATCCCTGAATAAGGTGGCAGTGCTCCCTGGCTGTGCTTTATGTTGAACTCGCATGAAGCCGACAGTGCGACGGTTGCTTCCTCCGGACAGATTGATTCTACTTGGACTGACATGACGACAGTTCCGCAGTCTCATTTTGTGGTATCATGGCTTACTCGACGTAGATACGCCAAGAGAAACGTCGGAGAGCCTGCCATGTGGTGGCAGGATTGCTGGGTCCCATTTACTTTTGTTCTGTGCGGGGAGTCAGTGACGGAGTCTGCCATTCCTGACCTATCCGCTTTGCCTGGAAAACATGTTTCGCGCCACCCGAATCAACAATCGCCCACAGCAACTATTGATGTCCGTGTATTTGCCCAGCCTGCGCCCCCTCGTGTTGAGCTGGCAGCCTTGTCGCTCAGTGCTCTCTCCGCAGTTGTCCCACAGCCCATGCCAGGAATTCTGAACAACGATCATCCATCCACGTCAGGAGCTACGCCATGAGCGGCCGCGCCGTTTGTCATATGTTGCTGCGCGTCTGCCTGATGGCGGTGCTTGGGTCCGTCTTGCCGGCCCATCGAGTTGTTGCCCAGGATGGCCCGGTGGAGCCGGTGAATCTGGCCAGCACAGCTCGCGTATCGGCCAGCAATGAATACAACGGCGATTTTCTCGCCAGCTTCGCGGTTGATTCCCAAGTCCCTGCTGAGCTTTGCGGCGACGATCGGCTGGCGGCTTGGGTGGTCCGCGGCGTGGAACAGAATTTTCAGGGCTCGTTCAGTTTCGAGTGGGACAAGCCGGTGGAAGTGGAGGAGGTTCTTTATTGTGGTCGGACGGCCATGATTCTCGAGGAGTGCTTCAAGGACTACGAGGTCTATCTGGATGATGCCAAGACGCCGATTGCCAAAGGCAGCTTGGAAATGCGGCATGGACCCCAACGGATCGACCTGCCTCGTTCGACGATCACTCGCCTGACGCTGAAGTTTCTTTCGGCATACACATCCAGGTATAACCCAGGCGCGTCGGAGATCGGCGTGTTTCGCGCTCGCGTGTCGGATCAATTTCTGGCCGACTTCGGTGTGCCGCCCGCGGAGCGGACGCCCGCGGCGCGACGCTTGGCGGAGGATCTCTACGCCGGCAGCCTGGGATTTCGCGACATCCTGGTCATTCAACGGCATCACCTGAGTATCTCGCACGTCTATACCTATCACGTCGAAGGCTATCGGCCCGGCGGCGGATTGTTTGTGTTCACACCCACACCCGACGGCGGAGAACTGCGCAAACTGGTCGATGCCGGCGACGGCGAGATCATCGACTGCGATCTGTCGTACGATGCCACGCAGGTCGTCTTCTCCTGGAAACGAGGCGGCTTGCAGATGGCCCAACCAAACCAGTTGCTCCGAAGACGTCGACCGCAACGTCCCCGAGAACAACTACCAGGTCTTCCGCGTGAACATCGACGGGACCGGACTGACGCAACTGACCGACGAGCGCAGCAACAATCTGAACGCCTGCTGGCTGCCCGACGGCGGCATCGCCTTCATTTCCGACCGCAAGCCGGCCTACGCCTATTGTTTCGTCACGACCTCGCCGGTGCTCTACCGGATGGATCGCGACGGGCAACATCAGAAGCGGCTCTCGGCGAATTACCTGATGGACTTCACCCCTTCGGTACTCAACGACGGGCGGATCATCTTCACGCGCTGGGAATACGTGGACCGGCCGGCGTGCCCGATCCAGAGCCTGTGGACGATCAACCCCGACGGCACTGGACTGGCCGGCTTCTACGGCAATCGGGTGATCGCGCCGGGCACGTTCATGGACGCTCAGCCGATCCCCGACACGCACAAGATCATCTGCCTGGCGACGAACCACAACGGTGACTGCCGCGGCGGAATCTGCGTGATCGATCCGTCCAAGGGGAGCCAACGCCCGCGAGGCGGTGCAGGTCGTGACGCCCGAGGTCGACATCTATCGCGTCAGCGGCGTGTACGGCAACGGCTTGAATGGCCCTTACGAGAAGCCGTATCCGATCGACGACGGGCGCTACTTCGTCTCGAACATGGGTGTCATCCAGCTGCGCGATTACGACGGCAATTGCGTGTCCGTGCTGTGCGGCAAGGACGGCATGGGCTTCTACAGCGCTCAGGCGATCCGGCCCACACCGACGCCCGCCCGTCTCGTCCACGGTGCGACTACGACGCTTCCGTGCAACTGTCCGCAGACGGGAGTGTGTCGGGCAACTGGGCGACGGTCATCTTGCAGGACGTTTATCAGGGACTCGAACCGGCCGTTCAGCGCGGCGACGTAAAGCAGATCTGTGTCGTTCAGGAGATCGAGAAGAGCACGTTCACGCCGTTGATTCACGAGGTGCCCACCGGCAAGGGCTACGCCGCCAACACGGCGTTTGGCTACCAGTTTCCGCTGGTCTCCTGCGGTGCCACCTACTCGCCGAAAAAGGTCTGGGGAACCGTCGACGTGGCCGAGGACGGGTCGGCCTGCTTCCAGGTCCCCTCCGAGGTGCCGATCTACTTTCTGGCCCTCGACGTCGGAGGGCCGCGCCGTGCAACGCATGCGAACCTTTACCCACATGATGCCGGGCGAAGTGCAGGGGTGTGTCGGCTGCCACGCAAATCGCAACAGCGTCAGCCAGCTGGCCGTTACCCGGCCGGCCGCCGCCTGCCCGCCACAAGGAGCTGACGCCGCCGGATTGGGGCGTGGGAGGGTTCCAGTATCCCGAGGTCGTGCAACCGGTGTTGGATAAACACTGCGTGCGATGTCACAACGAGCGCGAGCATCCCCAGCGGGTCGACCTGTCGGGCGACAAGACCGACTTCTTCAACGTCTCGTACGACGTGCTGGCCCGTCTGGGAACCATGGGCGAAACTCGCCCCCAGCAACACAACGCACTGATCGACAGCGGCGAAGAAGGAAGCAGCCCGTTCACCAGTTGGATCTGGACGATCAACGGCACCGAACGCAATATCCTGCAGATCGAACCGATGACCTGGGGCTCACCCCGGCCAGCCGGTTGGCCGAGCTCATTCGCAGCGGCCATCCTGACGAACACGGTCAGCCACGAGTGGATGTGCCCGATGAGGATCGACGGCGCGTGTACCTGTGGATCGATCTCAACGTCCCCTACTACGGTACCTCGGCGTCGAACCATCAGGATCGCATGGGCAGTCGCCGCATGCTGCCACCGGAGCTGGAACCGGTGTTGAACGAAGTGGCGAGCCGTCGCTGCGCAAGCTGCCATGATGCGGGCCTGCCGCGCGAGTTCTACACGCGGATGCTCAATCCCGAGAACAACGGCTTCTTGCTGGCTCCCTTGGCCAAGCAAGCGGGCGGCACGGAGGCCTGCGGCCAAGCGATCTTCACGACCCGGGATGATCCGGACTATCAGAAGATCCTCGCCGTCTTCGCCCCCATTCAGGACCTGCTGAAACGTCGGCCCCGGGCCGATATGCCCGGTTTCGTGATGCCCCCGTGCAGTGAACTCCACCACCTACCGATCGCCGCAGTGATCCCTACGGCGGATCGCTGATGCGTCGCGCTGCCGCATATCGGACGGAATCAACGCAACACAGGCACTCAATGCAACGAGTGGCTCGTCATTGTGCGCGCTAAGACTGGCCGTCACTGCCGGTCCTTGGGGCGGTCCGTTTTCGCAGCAGCATCCTTCTCGGCAGCATCCGGGGCGGTGGACTGTAGCGTTACCGGCCCGAGGAGGCCGGACTCGAGCAAGGGCGAGTTCTTGTCGAGCCGTACATTGGTCTTCGTGAGTCGCTCGTTTGCCGGCATGATTCTGTCCGTTCTCCTTCCACTGTTCCGACTGCCAGAACTCGCCCATGGGAATATCGCAGCGGCCCAGATTTCGCAGCGCGTCCATCGGCGGCGCTTTCGGCCAGCACGGACCACATACGTTTTGCTGATCCCTGCCACTCGCGATTATCGCCCATGCCGGCAGAAGTGCAATATCGTCACGCGGCGACAAAAAATCGACGAGCACGATTTACCCGTTCACCCTCTCGGTCTTACGTCGATACCACTCCCGCGTCCAGACAAAGACCGTGGCGATCAGAATCAACGCGAACACAGCCACCGCCAGGTTGTCGGCCACCGATTGGCTGAGCGAGATGCGGAAGAGCCGTGTGAACAGCAATTGGATGAAGGTGGCGTTGGCGTCGGGATGACCTAGCTGGCGCAGGATGTCGGCATGATAGTCCGTGCAGAAGCAATAGCCCCATCCGTAAATCGCTCCCAGCACGAACCATGAAAACGTCGTGAGACCCATGGTGACGAGGTGCAGTACACGGGTTCTCCTCCAAATCCAGCCGACCATGTTGAAAATGATCAAGCAGACATGGCTCAGGAAGAGTGTCCAATCGAGCACCAGCAGCATGGTCTGTTTCCCAAGCCGTGACGGCGCAGATACAGTGCGGCATCGCTCACGAGCGATGGCGGCAGCAACACAACTTGAGCCGCTAAATGATTAGAGATCACCCGACAGCCGGATATTCCCTTTCAACGGCCCAAGCAGATGCTCAGATCCGCAACCGACGCGCGACCTTGACCGCTTTCCGACATGCGCGGCAGCCATTTGTTGCTTCGCGGCGGGCTCGGCCCGAGGAACCGGGCAGCAAGTCCGCGGTGGGTAGCGGACCAGTCGTGGCTCCACCGGCGTGAAGCCGGCGGAAGCCTGTTCGGCGAGTTCGTTGCGAGCAGCGGGTCCCGTCGCAATCAGTTGATCCAACGGCGGCAGCGGGAAAGATCTTGCTCGGGACGTGCTCGGTTTGCATGATCTGGCGAATGCGGGCGACGATGTCCGGGTGCTCGGCAGCCACGTCACGCGACTCGCCGATGTCGTCGCGCAGATTGTAGAGTTCGATTTTCAGCGGGTCGGGATTGTTGCGGCGCAGCATGTTCTGGCGCACGCCCTTCCAGTCGCCCATCCGCACCGCCTGCTGGCCACCGTAGCCGCCGAACTCCCAGTACAGGAACTCGTGCTGCCGCTGCCGCTCCGGCTGTCCGAACAAGGTGGGGGCGAAGCTGATTCCGTCGATGCCCGGCGGAGGCTCGATGCCCTACCACCTCGGCGATCGTCGGCATGACATCATAGAAGCCGGAGATGTGATCCGTCGTCGTCGAGGGCGCGATCTTGCCGGGCCAGCGAGCGATCATCGGCACGCGAATGCCGCCCTCGTACAGGCTGCCTTTCAAACCACGCAGCGGCCCGACGCTCTCAAAGAACTCAGCGTCGACTTCCTTGTCCAGATGAGTCGTGCCGTTGTCGGACGAGAAGATGACCAGCGTGTTCTCGTCGAGTCCCAGTTCCTTGAGCTGCTTCATCAGCAGGCCGGTGTCCCGGTCCAGCCGGCTGATCATGGCGGCGTAGGCGGCTCGCGGTGTCTGGTGCGGCGTGTAGCCGTTGCCTGGAAAACGGCGTTTCGTCCCATTTGCCCAGATAGGGCTTCAGCTCTTCGTCAGGAATGTGCAGCGCCACATGCGGGATCGTCGAGGGGAAGTAGAGCAAGAACGGTCTGATCTTTGTTGTCGCGCATGAATTGCAGTGCCGCGTCGAGCATGCGGTCGGGTGCGTAGTCCTGGCCTTTGAACATGTCGTAGGAAGCCGGATCAGCGGGATCGGCTCCGCTGGGCAGCTTGGCGTGACCGGGTATCGGCGGATCGTTGTTCAGCTGTGAACTTCTGATCATTGCGCCACAGGTGACCGGGATAGTAGCTGTGCGCATGTGCCTGGCAGTTGTAGCCGAAGAACAGATCGAATCCCTGTTTGTTCGGTTCGCCCGTGGTGCCGAAGTTTCCCAGTCCCCATTTGCCGATGGCGGCCGTGGCGTAGCCCTGTTGCTTGAGCATTTCGGCGATGGTGACTTCCGCGTCGGGAATCGGCTCCTGGCCGGGAAACTCCAGGCCGTACTTGTTGACGATCTCGTCCGGCAGGTTGTTCGTGCTGCGGTTGTTGCGAACATACGCATGTCCCGGATGCTTGCCGGTCATCAACACACATCGCGACGGGGCGCACACCGCGTTGCCGCAGTAGTGCTGCGTGAATCGCATGCCTTCGGCGGCCAGCTGATCGATATTGGGCGTCTTGATCTTCGTCTGGCCGTAGCAGCCCAATTCGGCATAGCCCAGGTCGTCGGCCAGGATGTAGATGATGTTGGGCGGCTGCTCGGCAGCGACACTGAATGATGTCAGGCACGTGGTGACTGCCAGCAAGATGGCTGACGCGACGCGGATATCTCGACGAAAATGCATGGAAGGTTCTCCGGCTGCACGTTAAACGACGAAGGAGCGTGTGACTAAGGACTTTGCCTCACAACAAAGGGATGCTGACTCACTCGTCCGCTTCGCAAACCACGCGGAAGCCGACGTTGAATACTCGCTGCCACGGCCAGTAGCTCATCCGCCACCCCGAGCGAGCCATGTCGGCACGCTGCTGCCAGGAGCCACCGCGCACTACTTTCCGCGCTGTCGGGCGCGGCATGACGCGGATCGTCGGCCTGGAAGGGATACGGCAGATACGCGCTGGCGGTCCATTCGGCGACGTTGCCGTGCATGTCGTACAAGCCCCAGGGATTGGGCTGCGTACGACCCGACCGGGGCGGATACCGTTTGCCCGTCGTTGACCGGATCGACGGCAAAAAACGGCTTGACTTTCTCCATCGCGGCGGAGCGTCCGAGATTCAACAGCGCATCATCCGCCACGTTGGCGAAAGAGCTGCAATCGGCAGCCAGAACGCCGAAGCTCCATGGCGTGTCGGTACCGGCTCGGCAAGCCCATTCCCACTGCGCTTCAGCGGGCAGGGTGAAATGCCTGCCCGTCTTCTGCGAGAGCCATTGGCAAAAGGCAACGGCTTCATCCCACGAGACGCGGCAGACGGGCTGGCGGGGTTGGTTCAACGGCACAAAATGGCCCGGGTGCCATTTGAGCCACAGCATCGGCTCGGATCCGCTGTCGTGTGTCGCACGGAACTGTTGAAACTGTTCGTTGGTCACCTCGTACGCACCGATCCAGAACGGCTGGTCGATCTTTACCACTCCAGAGGGTCTTTCGTCGGGATAACCAGCGGGATCTCCCAGGACAAACTCCCCGGCCGGGATGTGCACCAACTCCATCTTGATGTCGGAGTCGAGCATGACATCCCATCGCGTCGGCGCAGCGGCGTTCGCTTGGCGTTGCTGAGCCTGAGCGGTGTCGAACGGCCATCCCCTGGGCGGAACGATGGCGGGCGCGGGTTCCAGGGGGGGCGGCAGCTGGAATGGCACGGGTTCGAATTCGGGAGACACAACGGCCTCTGGATCTTCCTCGATCCCGCCATAGCGCGACAACAACTCCTTGCGCCGCTGGCGAAAGTGCTCGATCTCTTCGACCGGCGAAGGTCGCAGCCCGCTGGAGAAGAAGTCGGTGGGCTGCTCGAGATACTGCTGGCGATTGCGAACCGTAGGAATCTCCAGCCAGGTGCCGTAGGCCGGGGCGTTCATGTCGATCCAGGTCACCAGCCGATCCCATGCTTCGTCATCGAGCCGGACGTTGTGGTGGCCCTTGCGGAGCATCTGTACCAGCGGGCTTGTGTCGGCATGGTAGTCGGCCACGGGGATCACGCTCGGCCCTTCCAGTCCCGGACTGCGCACGAATCGTCGCAACTCGTAGAACGACGGAGGGAACGGGAACGGCGAGAACGGCATGCTCTTTGGCTCACGCGCGCCGGAGGTCCACGGCGACGACCTCCGCCGGGTTGCGGCTGGCCGTTGTGACAGCCGACGCAGTACCTGTCGAGCACCGGCTGCACTTCGCGATCCCAACTGAACCCGCGCACCGGACCGTACCACGGCGTGATCGGCGACGGCACGCCGCCCGGTGCACCAGGGGCCGACTGTGGCGGGGCACGGTTGGGGTCTTCGTGGCAGCCGACGCACGTGACCGCTTCACCCGGCATGGCTGTGAACCAGCTGCGCATCAGTTGCACGGCCTTCCCTTCCGCGTCCAGCGGCTGGATGGCAATCGGCGTGTTGGCCGGGACCGTGAAGTAAGCCGAACCATCCTCGGCGACCGGCACGCTGCCCAGTACGCGCCGCACGTCCCACGGACCGTCCATGCCCACGTAGTCCTCGATGCCCGACGTGCCGTAGTAGTTGAAGTGGTAGGTGAAGAGCCGCAGCTTCTTGACCGTGCCGCGCGGGACGCCTCGGAGCCCGCTTCCCACATAGATGTCCTGCAAGTAGACGGTCGCCTCCCGGTTGGCAAGATCGACTCGATCCGGGATCGTCGGCGGGCAGGGCGATTTTCGCACCGGGACCGGCTCGAACAGTACGCAGCCGGCTTCTTCGTGGAGCAAGCAGCATGTTGTCGAACACGTCGACCAGGTAGATTCCCCACAGCGACTCGGCGCTCGGCTGGCACGCGGCGAGGAAGTACTTGTCGCTCAGCGGATACGGATGGAGGAACTTTGGCCACGACGCGTCGACCAGGTTGTCGACCATGATCGCTTCGACCGTCTTGCCCCAGCCGGGAATCCGTTGCACGGCTCCCTCGGCCTGACGCCGGCCCTTGGCGACGTCGAACACGACCAGTTCTCCGGCGCGCGCCGTGCCGTGATGACCGGTGACGATGGCCACGAACTTCGTCGGCTGGCCGGGGATCGGCCGGGCGTAGAAGATGCGGTTCGGCCAGAAACTGCCGCTGGCGTAGTGGGCCCGCTGCCCTGTCCCGTCCGGGTTCATCGTCATCAGCCGTCCGGTGAACGCGTGCGCGATGTCCGTGTATTCCCAGCGCGTGTAGAGGATCCGGCCGTCGGCCATCACCGACGGGTAGAAGTTGTGGTCCTGGTCGAAACACAGTCGACGGATGCCCGAACCGTCGGCGTTCATCACGCAGAAGTTGGCCACCTCGTCGCACCGCCGCTCGCACGGGACCGACTGGAAACAGGCCGACGAGGCGAAGAGGATCCGGTCGTCGGGCAGGTAACAGGAGTCGTAGTTGTCGATGTCGTTGTCCTGCGCCGAGCGTCACCTGCCGCAGGCGCCTGCCGTCGACTGCCGATCTCGAAGATCTGCCAGCGATCGTGACTGCCGACCGACGAGAACAGCAAACGATCCGCGTCGAAGTGCAGCTTCAGGTCGCCGACGTACACGGGCTGCTCCGGGCGATAGAGCGTCGTGAGCTGTCCGTCGGGGCGAATCGGCGAGAGGACGGCGATCTCGTTGTCGATCGCGATCTCGCGCAGGTAGCCGTTTCCCTGGAAGTTGATCGGCAGTCCGTTGAGGAATCCGACGACGTCGTTGCCGACGAATGTCCCCGCCTCGCCGCGGACCCGCGGACGCGGTGTTCGCTGTGCGGCATCCGCACGCTTCACGAGTACCAGCCGGTCGAAATCCATGAGCGGGTTGGCCAGCAGCGCTTCTGCGCGCAGCGATTCAAACCGGCGAATGGCTGTCGAACCATCGCTGGAGATCGGGAGGCGAAGCGGCGCGGGCCTCGGCGATGGTCGTCTCCACATCCTCCAATCGCCGCAGATATTCTGGCCCGTTGGCATAGCGGGAGCCAAAGGTCTGAGTCAGGTCTTCCACGGCCAGGCGCAGCGAGTGGACTACGGTGTCGTTCCAGCGGGACAGACTCTCGTCCATGTCCCGGGAGCGGTAGTACAAATTGCGCAGCGGCTCCAGGTCTCCTGGTCTGCCTCACGTGTCGCAGCAAGCTGGCGAGCCTGGTCGGCCAAGCCGGCCCGCGTAGCACGGGCGTAGCGTTCGGCCAACACCGCGGCGTTGACCAGCGGGGCGTCCTGCTGCCAGATGCCGTCTTGCCGCTCCCAGGCCATTTGCCGCCGCGATTGCCGATCGGAGAATTCGCGCTGGAGCCGCCGCCACAGCGATTCCAGGCGTGCGCTGAAAACCGTATGCGCTGACGGAGTGGCCGCAGCCTGCTCACGCGCGAGGGCCTCGAGGCTGGCGATCATCGTTTCCTGCCAGGTGGATCTCTTCGTGTAAAACGCGGTCGGTCCAGGGCCGATGCGCACGACGCGGCACTCGGCAAAAGAGACCGTCGACCCGCGACACCCGGACCACCCGAGGCACCGAGCAAGGCCGGATAGCCGGTCAGCGACTTCGTCGAACCCTGTCCACGAGACCATCCAATCGGCCGGCTCGGGCTCACCGTCGCGCCAGGCTTTCCCACGCAGCGCAGCCTGGGGTCTTGCAGAGTTTCATCCAATACCAGATGCCGGTCTGGCAGGGGAACGCACAGCCTGGCACCCAAGTGACATAGTCGTGGAGGAACTGGAGTTGTCCCCGGTTCAGCGCAAGATTCAACCCGTGGCCACTCTCGGGATCGCAACACGAGACCGATTCCGGCGCGCGCCTGATCGTCGCCCGTCCACTTGTCGAGGCGGAACTTCGCGGTCACCAATATTCCAGACGACATTTCCTCGGCGTCGCCGATGACCAGGACCGCCTTGCTCGGGTCGTCAAGCTCCGCATCCATCTGCTTGAGAACACCATCCTGTATTTGCCAGCTGCCACCGATCGTCTTCCAGGGCTCGGCAAGTGCGTGCTGGAATGTGTCTGCGAAGAGCTCCTTCTCCTCGGCGGCGCAGTGACTGCCGGACAACATGACCTGGCCCAACAGTAGCCATACCAAGGGGGCAATCCGGATACCCGATTTCTTCCATCGCTGCCAGAGAGTATGCGTTGGTGGCCGACAGCGATTCCGACACAACCACGAAATCGAATCGACGTAAAGGGTGCGCCACATCGCCGACGCCCTCCATAAATCGGATCCCCTGAGCGGATAAAGCGACGTGTCTACTATATCACCGGTAATCTCGCGGCACGACAGGCATGCCCGTTCGTTTGACCCGCGGCCGCAGGTCTTGACGTTGCGCCGTTTGACGAACCGCCACGTGGTTCAATAACAAAACCCAGACATCTGAGTTGGTTGGTCAAGGGGGTCGCAGCCACCCTGGGTCTCGGAAACACGGTCTCGGAAACACGAGTCTCGGAAACACGGTCTCGGAAACTACGTAAAACCAAACCCCAACGGGGTCTTACACGATGGTCTGTAAAACCGCGTTGGGGTTTGCGACGCGTATTGATCGTCATCACAGGGTGCGCTGCGCGACCCTGTGCTGTGGTGTGAAACGCCTTCGGCGTAAGGAATGTGTTCTCGTTTGGACAATGATTCCGCACTGAATGCTCGCGAGAACAACACAATGCAGAGGCAGATACATGCACCGAATCGGAGCAGTCACCAAGAGATATACTCCGGTGACGATCTCAAGGGTGTGACAAGCTCGCCAATAAGGACGTGCACTCATTCACGAACATGACGGCGAGCGCCGGCACACCAGAACGTGGTCACTTGTCACTTGTGGACGACATCGGCAGGTTAGTTTACTTCCTTGTGTTCAACTCTTCATGCCTTGCTCTTCTTTTCTCTTTTCAGTTTTCGTTTTTCCTTTGGAGTAAGCTGGGCCTTTTTCTGTTGTTCCCTCTTGCCTTTGTCTTTACTTCCCTTGTCACCCATATCTGTTTCTCCGTGATTGAAAACGAATGTTCCTCTCAGCTCCGTCAGACCGGCTTGACGTTTTCGGCTCTTGGCCCTTTCGGTCCACGTCCTTCGGTGTATGACACTCGTTGTCCTTCTTGGAGTTCTTCGTAGCTCACCCCTTCGAGGTTTGACGAGTGAAAGAACATGTCCTTGTCGCTCCCGGTGTCGATAAACCCGAAGCCCTTGTCCGTGAGTCGCTTGATCGTGCCTTCTGCCATTTGTCCAATTCCTCAAAAAGTGTCCTGCAGCGTTGCCCGAAAACACCGTGTTCAGGCTGCTCCACTGCAAACACGCCATTCTATCGGGTGGATTGGCTACAAATCAACTGGCGGTAGGTGATGGCACGTGCCAGAGGGCACATTCGGAGCCTGAGCGGGGGGAAAGTTCCGCACAGAGTCTGTCGATTCTCGCCCTCAGGGCAAGCTTCCCGGACGAACCATGGGGGGTGTGCGTTTCGCCCGTGAAATGCCACCCCAGACACGTTGTTTGTCGGCGTTTGGGAATGCCACGTCGGCGCCTTTGGAGGAACTTCCGTCCTCAGCCGGTGCGACGGCGCGTCCGGCCACCGCGCATGGAGATCACGGTGACAGAAACGAGCCTCGATCGGAGGGAAGAGTCGCGTGGCAGGAAGCCCTTGTTGTCGCGTCGCACTCCCGGGGCGTCGTGCCGGGCGTTTTCCAACACTCACGCGGCGTCGGAGCGTGGCGATTCTTTGAGAACCTTCCGATGCAGGTGGATATGCGACGTGCTCGGCGAAGTATCGCTCATGACGGTACCCGGCAGCGCGTGACTTGCGGGACCGCCGTCAGCGCTACGCATGGGAATCCGGCTGAGGGGCGCTCGTTCGGCACGTTGGATCTTGCCGCGGAACAGACGCCATGACCATCCCAAGGTGCGGCGATAGGTCTGGATCAGCCCCATGATGCCCAGCAGTTGCACGGCGGCGTCCGTCATGTGAGCGCGAAATTTGCGGAAGCACCAACGACGTGCCTTCTTCCAACGCGAGTACTGTTGGACTTCGTCCGCCGGCCGCGTTTCGGCGTCCGCGAACGGAATCTTCGACTTGGAGAAGAACACCGCGATCAGCAACGCGGAGGGGATTAAAGAAGTAGGTGTATCCGGCCAACAAGTTGAGTTGTTTGAGCCAGGGCCGCGGATGCTTCGATGCCACGACGTAGTTGCCGTCCACAATATGCGGCTCAACTTGTTTTCCGTCGACAGCATCAAAAGCGCATCCCGATGTGTAGGTGTCGGCAAACCACTTCGAGCCGGGCGACGGCGTCAGCATCAAGACCTGGGTGAAGAGTGCTCCAGCCTTGCGCAGTGTCCTCAGTTGGTTGAGCAGTCCGTAGTTGCTTTTCCAGGATACCAGCGGCTGCGAGTCGTGATGCATCATCATGGGAATGGGAAAGATCCCGTTGTCCCGCAACAGGCGAAATGACTCCAGCGTCTTGTCTTCGCTTTGCCCCTTCTTGCACCAGGGATGCCGTGATGTCTTCCACGCCCATCCAGAGCGCTCGCAGCCCCGATTGGCGAATGACCGGCAGGTGTTCTTTCAGCCGAATGGTGTCATGCACGGTCGCTTCGGTGCCGTACCGGATCTTGCAGTATGGTCGCTGACCAGTGCTGACTTTGCGCGCGAGCGTTTCCGCAATCTCCAGCGTCCGCTCGGTGTTGTTGAAGAAGTTGTCGTCCGTTCCGAAGAAGTTGATGATGCCAAAGGACTCAGCGATCTGTCCCATCTCGTCGGCGATTCGCTCACCACTCTTCACGCGATACTGCCGTTGGTTGTAAGCCGGAATCGGACAGTACGAACAACGAAACTTGCAGCCGACGGTCATCACGATGGACGAAATGAGGCAGTGAGCGCGGACACGGTTCTCTGCCAAAGCGTGTCGTTCCAGGGTCGGCTTGGTGCTTGGCGGTTCCAGCAGGCGGTAGCCGAGTGTGGCGTGCGGCAATTCGTCGAGATCTCCCAGCAAGCGCTGGATGCCCGTGTCGACCAACTCCTCGGGGGCTCCATTGCGCGCCGTGGAACGGCTGTAGACCAAGCCTGGAATCTCGTCCAGCGCACCGCTGTCGCGGGCTCGCAGGAAAGTCGATCGCATCGACTCGTTGGTTCCTCGCAACGACAGGAGGACTTCCAACAGATTCAACAAGACGTATTCTTCGCCCGTCACCGCCACATCGGCTCCCCAGGGGTGATCGGGGTCGGCGCCGAAAACCTCCCAAGGGGAGTAGATGATTCGGGGACCTCCCGCAATGATCAAGGGGCGGATACTCGGCGTCCATCTTGTTGACGTCCTGGATCATTTCGTCGCACCTCGTCGAGTGGAGGTGCATGCTGGACACCATGAAGATGTCGGGGATGCGACCATCGAGGCGCATCTGCTGTGGACGGAAGTTCCGGTTCCACTGCTGCAAGACAATCCGTGTCTTGTCGAATCCGGAATCGACCATGGCCGAGCCAATGGCGCGTACGCCCGCCGGCACCATCCTCATGTCGGCGTAGATGAACGGGAGGATTCGCGTGCGGTGATCGAAGGCACAGGCGATGACGGTCGCCAAATCGTGTTGGGAGGAAATGGCGCGAAGACGACGGCGGATGTCCGTCATTTCACCGGGTGCTCAGCAATATGTCTCCGTCAGCACGGCGAGGAAGCTCCATCGAGATGGCTCCGAATTGTAGGACCAAGAAAGAGTGGTTACCGGTGCGTCGACACGGTAGTTTTCACAGATTTCGGGTTCTGAGTCCAGCTCGGATTCTCGGCGGTATTTTTCGAGTGCGATATGCGGATTTTGGATTCGCGGCAACGAGATGTTTCCCACTTCACGCAATCCCATTGAAGAGCGAACATGGATGCCCGTAGGATCCCGTCCTGACCCACATCTCGAGATTCTCCACCGGGATCAATCCGGTGGTGGACTTGCAGGTAAAGACAAGCGCAGGATCCCGTGCTACCAACGTCCGAGCACCTCCGGGATTCCTTGTTCTATGCGCGGATCACGCCTGCATCCAACATCTGCTGCCAGGCAGCTGCGAGCGAACCGTCCACGTCGATGCCGCGGCAAGCGTTCTCAATGACCGTGACGTCGAAGCCCAACCGGCGCGCATCGAGCGCCGAGTAGGCCACGCAGAAGTCGGTGGCCAGGCCGACGACAAAGATGCGGGTCAAACCTCGCTCGCGGAGATACCCGGCCAGGCCGGTGGGGGTGTGCCGGTCGTTTTCAAAGAAAGCAGAATACGAATCGATCTCGCGGTGGTATCCCTTGCGAATGATCAGTTCGCAGTTTGCCACGTCCAGATCGCCGTGGAAGTCGGCTCCGGGCGTGCTTTGCACGCAGTGGTCGGGCCAGAGGATCTGTGGGCCGTACGAGAGTTCGATCCGTTCCAGAGGATGTTTCCCCGGATGTGACGAGGCAAACGACAGGTGATCCTCGCAGTGCCAGTCCTGCGTGAGGATGACGTGGGCAAATCGCCGCGTGAGTTTGTTGATGATCGGCACGATCTGATCCCCTTCGGGAACGGCGAGCGCTCCATCGGGGCAGAAGTCGTTCTGGATATCGACCACCAGCAGCACGCGGTTCTCCCGCGGGGCGGCGGGGCGCAGGACGCGTCCGGAGATCTTGGCGGAGGGAATGAATGAGGCGGTGGATGCTACCTCAACGGTCTGGGGAAGATGCTCCTGCGTATCTCCCAGCGATCGCCTCACGCTCTGCAGGGCATGGACCAGTTCGTGATAGTTCTGGAATCGGTTTTCCGGCGTTTTGTCCATCATGCGCAAGACAAGTTGTTCGACCACCAGAGGAACATGAACGGGAAGCGGAGCTGGATCTGCCTCATTGACCTGCTGCAGGATGGAGAAGAATGAGTCGCCTTTGAAAGGCGCCTCACCCGAAAGCAAATGATGCAAAGTCGCTCCGAGAGAGTATATGTCGGCGCGGTGATCGACATGGCTCGCGTCAGCAAATTGCTCGGGCGACATATAGTTGGGAGTCCCCAAGGCAACGCCGGCAGCCGTGTGGACCGATGAACTCTGCCCGGCGGCCACGGTCTTGGCCAAGCCGAGATCGGCCAGCTTCACGTTATCGGTGGAGGTCAGCAGGATGTTGGCTGGTTTAATGTCGCGATGGATGACGCCTATCTGGTGCAGGGCTTCGCCGAGCGCTTGAGCGAGCGACTCGGCGACCTGCAACGCGCGAACCACGCTGAGCGGTCCCGCTTCGCGGATATGTCCTTCCAAGCTCTGGCCATCGACATACTCCATCACGATGTAATAGTGCCCACTCGCCTCTCCGCAATCAAATACTCGCACGATCGAGGGGTGATTCAGTCGCGCAGCCAGCCGCGCCTCGCGGAGGAATCGCTCAGCACTGGACGCTCTCTGGACCAGATGCGGGTGCAGAAATTTGACCGCCACGTCGAGATCAAGGTCCTGGTGGTGCCCCCTGTAAACGACACCCATGCCTCCTTCGCCGAGCCGCGCAAGGATCCGGCAGTGACCGACGCTGGAAAGTTGCAGGTAGGGATCGTTCGACATATTGACTCGTTCGTTGAGATAGTCGGTCATGCTTCCTAAAGTGGCTCTGCGGCCCGCTGCCAAAGTGGGCCGTGGGTTGCCAGCGCTCACCGATGTCGATTCGCACGTATTCTGGGAACGAATCGGGAATGCGGAGTGCGGAATGCGGAACTCGGAATCAGCAGCATCTTGGTCACCCTGCGCAACTGGCGGAGTGATTGGTTTTTTTCAATCGGCATCGCCCGCTCCGCATTCCCTGGTCGTTGCCCCAGAGAGTGGTCGGATTCATAGGGATACACGCACCGTGGCGCATCGTACGCAGTGTCACGCTAACGCGGGAGGAACAGGATGAGCCGAGGCTCAAGGACCAGTTTACCGCAAATGGCCCTCTTGTGGCACGGCAGGGGTACGCAAAGTCTGACCGCATCCTGATTGTGGGGACTTGCCGGCGGAGATATGCTGGGGACTAGAATCGGTTGGCTGCCGGTGTCATGCGATGCCGAGAAGGGATAGAACGTGGCGCAGGGAGCGAGGCAATGAAGGATACACCGTCCGCAGGTTGGGGGGCTGCCAGATCGACTGGTGGGTCCCAGCCTGTTATCTCTGATTTTTGCTGGCGTAGCGTGCCTGTCAGCTTGGGGGCAAGCAGCAACGGCAAAACCAACAGTCTGGATGGGGCCGCCGTCATACGATCAAGGCAAGTGTCTGCGCGAATGGTTTGAGCATCCCGCTGCGTGGCATGAAACGCGTTCTGTAGTCGACGTGCTTACATACGCCGACCACTGGTTACATAAACAGTTCACGGACGACGAACTGCGCACGTGGTTCGCTCAACTGCAGCAGTGGCGGATCAAGTTCGCGCTGGAGGTTGGTGCTGTAAAACCTTACTTCGAGGAGCCGCAAACATGAAGACCGACGTTCAAGGTCACACGAACCGTGGAGCCACGACGACTCGCCGCGAGTTCTTGAGCAGTGCTGCGCTTGCCGCGGCCACCGTCACCATCGTGCCGCGACACGTATTGGGAGGCAACGGCCAGACTGCTCCGAGTGAGAAACTCAATATCGCTGGCGTCGGTGTTGGGGGCATGGGGCAGCACAATCTGGCTCAGTGCGCCACGGAGAACATTGTGGCTCTGTGCGACGTCGACTCGGCGGTGGCCGCGAAGACGTTCGCTCAATATCCGGGTGCCAAGACCTACAAAGATTTTCGCGTCATGCTGGATCAGCAGAAGGATATCGATGCGGTGATCGTGGCGACGCCCGACCACACGCACGCCGTGGTCGCGCTGGCGGCCATGCAGCGAGGCAAACACGTCTACGTGCAGAAGCCTTTGGCGCACAGCGTGCATGAAGCACGCGTGCTGACCGAAGCCGCCCGCAAGCACAAAGTCATGACGCAGCTGGGCAACCAAGGGCATTCCGGTGACGACGCGCGATTGGTGTGCGAATGGATCTGGGACGGAGCGATCGGCGCTGTACGCGAAGTACATGCCTGGACGAATCGGCCCGTCTGGCCGCAAGGCATCGAGGTCGATCGGCCGGCGGACACACCGCCCGTGCCGACATCGCTCGATTGGGACCTGTGGCTCGGCCCGGCTGCGGCGCGTCCCTATCATCCAACCTATCATCCGGGCCTCTGGCGGGCCTGGTGGGATTTTGGCACCGGTTCGTTGGGCGATCTGGGTTGCCACATCCTCGACGCACCCTTCTGGGCGCTGAAACTCAAGTCCCCGGTGAGCGTGGAAGGCTGCGTTTCGACCTACTGGCATGGTTTGTGGCAGGAAACCAAGCCGAAGAACGAAACCTATCCGCGCTCGACCATCGTGCGGTTCCAGTTCCCGGCCCGGGAAACCATGCCGGACGTCAAGCTGACCTGGTGGGACGGCGGCATGCTGCCGCCACGGCCCGACGAGTTGGAGGAAGGTCGCCAGATGGGAGACAGTGACGGCGGCGTCCTGTTCATCGGAGACAAGGGATGCCTGGTGTGCGGTTGCTACGGTCGCAACGCGCAATTGATTCCAGAAGCGAAGATGCAAGCCTATACGCAGCCGGCCCAAACGTTGGCTCGGATCCCAAACGCGGAAGGAGGACACGAACAGGATTGGGTCCGTGCGTGCAAAGGAGGCCCGGCGGCGAGCTCCAATTTCGACTACTCCGGGCCTCTGTCGGAGATGGTCTTGATGGGGAACCTGGCCGTCCGCTATCCCAATCGCAGGCTGCTGTGGAACGGCGAAAAGATGGAAGTCACCAACGACGCGGAAGCCAACGCCTACGTCCGGCGGCAGTATCGACAAGGCTGGACGTTGTAATGCCAATGACCAATGACCAGTGACCAATGACCAATGACCAATGACCTACGGCGAATTGTGAAGCGTGATTTCCAGGGTCTTCTTTACTTCCAGCACGCGATCTGGCTCGTTCGTCAGTCGGTTGGGTAGGTGTAGATGCACGGGACTGGGCGTCTCCAGTTGATAGCGGATCCCGTCAGCCTCTCTGGTCCACGTCACGTGAATATTGCCGCTCCCATCAGGCAGGGGCAGTTGGCCCTCGGCCTGGGATAGCGAGCCGGGATTGAGACAGAGTAGATAGTGGTTGTCTCCCAAATCGTAGCGCGGTTGCAGTCCCAGCAAATAGCGGGAGAGTTGCCAGGTAGGACAGCCAGCCCACTGATGGCAATGGCTCCAACGCGTGTCAAACACCTCCAACCACGTGGTGCGTGCATCGCCCAGCGACCAACCCCAGCAGGTGCGGTATTGGTGGAGGACGAAGTCCATTTCTCCGCGCTCGATCAACTCGGGCATCACGAAGTGCCCAAAGTACGGCGTGATGAGGCGAGGATTGCTCACCGCGGGATCGCTCAGGCGAGGAGCGCGACGCGTCGTTGGGAAAACATCGCAGCATATGCGATTTGATGGCCGCCACGCAGTCTTTATCCTGCTCACCTGGAAAGAAACCGAGCCGCAGACCGAGTGCGGCACGGTGATAACCGATCCGCTGCCAGACGTCGCCGCCGTCGCGAACTCGGCGGCAAAATACCGCTGAATAATCCCCTGTCATGTCGTCGGCCAAGCTGCGATAGTGCGCGGAGAGATCGGGCTTGTCGAGCACCTCGCACCAGCGCATCATGTCCCGCAGCGCGGCCAGGTAGTGTAAATTGACCCCCATATCAGACGGACCGGGATTGCGTACATAACCCCAGTCCACGAAACCCCATCCGAGTGCATCTTGCAGCCCGTCAGCGGTCTTTTGCCGCTCAAACGCGGCAATGTTCCGCTCGGCATACGGAAACAACTCTACCAGTACCGCGCGATCACCAGTCAGCTCCCAGTAATGGACCGCGGCAGAGACCCACTGTGCGGCATAGGTGGACAGGTAACCGGGTTCACCGGGACAGAGCCCCGCTACCATGCCGTCCTCGCGAGCGCATTGAGCGCATTGCAGTAGTCCGCGGCGAAACAAACGCAGATCGGAAAACGCCACCGCGGCCACGTCCATCCCCACACCCACGACGTCGCCAGCCCATTGGCCGCGTTCGCGAGTCGGATTGTCGACCAGACTATCCTCGGAACAAGCGAGATGCGTGGCGACTCCCACCTCCCAGATTCGGTTGAGCAACTCGTCGTCGGTCCGGAGGCTCCCTTCCACTTCGCCGTAGTAGCAGCGTTCCACGACCTCTTCCTGGAGGAACTGGATCTGATCGGTGGGGCAAGAATGTGAACCTCGAGAAAGCGACCCCCTTTCGGAGTGAGGGGGAAGAATTCCTGTTGGCCGCCGCGGGCGACGTAATGATCCAGGTTGCAGGAATCGCCAGCCGACAGCGTGATCCAGGGAGGCACGCGACCCTGACAGAGCGCCTCGCTGTAGGCAAACTCCACTACGGCTCCCTCTGGCAGGTCGAGCAAAAATCGGGGCCGTGCCAGTCGCACTCGTTGCAGGTCGTAGCGCCGCCACAATCCCTGAGGCGGAAGATCCTGGGGCGACAAGTCGCGCATGAAGAACCGTGCCGCCGGATTGTCTCGTTCGTAGCCGAAGGTCTCGACGAGTTCCCCAGAGCCAATTAGTTTCGGTTTGTGAACCAGTGCCTGTGTATCGGCTGTGGAGAGTGGTTTGAATGGCCCAAGGTCCGGATGCACTTCGACCGGTTCGGGCCACGGTTGATCGTCGTAGCTGGGGACCTGCCATAGCGGAACGCTTCGCGTGTCGCACCATTCCATAAACCCCAGTTGCGGGTTGATGCGTTGCACCTCGGCGACATAACCACCCAGACGTGAGCACTTCCAACGAATTGGCAGTGCATGCTTGTTGGATTCCGCTACACAAAACAAAAACGGTGGCGGATTGTTGAGCATCCGCGTCGCGTAGCCGATCTGGTGCACTTGCACGGCGATGACGTGCGTGCCGAGGGCGAGGGGGACCGTCCGGGTCTGATACTCCGGGTGAGAGAGTGGGAAACGTGGCGGGCCCTCGGTCAGATATTGGCCGTCCAACCAGACGACATACCAGGCGGCCCCCAGTATGTTCAATTCGACCTCGCTGTCGGCAGTCAACTCCAGCGTGCCACGAAAGGCCACGTAGTAGTCCTTTTCCGTCTCCTTGGCATCCCCCGTCCACAGCAGCCGAGCGCGGTTGTCTGGTCAGCCCCTGCTATTTGCCCCAGCAGGAGGAGGACGAGAACGCAAAGAATAGTCCCCCTCCAGACAGTCGTATCCCGGTGCCGCTGGTTGCCGATGTCCACTGGCCGTACTCGCTGCATGTCCCTACCCAATTCATCTGGTGAAATTGAGAATCCGCCGGTCCATTTACGCTCCATCTTGTGCTACGTTGGAGGGCGTGTCCAGACAGGTGCGGTACGTCGCTGACGAGGAAATGCGCGGAGCGGTGAGGTACCGACTCGATCCCGTGTGAAGAACTGCCCGTGAACGGGACCCATCAGACAATTCGATCTACAGGGGGCATCGGGTGTGAGGGAGGCCGAGGCTCTTGGCGAGCCGGATTTTCAGGCGCCAGCGCGCGAGCAGGAGCTTCGCTTTCCAGACTCACGGATCTCCCCAACCGACTTGCCAAGAAACGAACATGCGTCATACGACAAGGGAGCAGAACGATGACATGCTTGAAACTCGCCAACATCGTGATGGCCGCGATTTGTGTCTTCGCCAGTCGACCGGCTGTCGGCCAGCAGGACCAACCTGCGCAACAGTCGAGTGGAGAACAGACCCAGTCTCTCAAGCCACGCTACCAACGTACCAGCTACGCACACGAGTCAGAGTTGCTCAGCAACAGCCAGATCCAGCTAGTCATGTTCAAACGGCTGAGTGGCTGGGGGTGGGCGGAAATCCATACTGCTGAGGGAAAAATGATGGCGGTCCTCGACCACCTGGGTGAAGTCATGTTGCGCGATCAAGACATCCCCATGCGATTGGAAGCAGAGAGCCTTCGCCGCGAGTCGACCGACGAAGGGGAACAGCTGGTATTCGACGTCAAGTCGCTTGTGGTGCGCGAGAAGCTTGCTGGAACTTCATTTGCCGATTGGATGCTCTATCCACTCGAACAGCCCTGTCTGGTCGGGCAAGTGACTATCACACTACCACCTGACAAACCGATCATCTATCTCAAGTATCGGCTGCGGGCCACAGGCAATTTCTACGCGCGGTACATTCGTGGACCCTGGCTGCGAGTGGGCGAAGCATCTTTTGGCGCAGCCAAGGACGATGCGATTCTCCCCGGGGTGGAGTGGGTCGTGGGTGATGAGTGGTCGAGTGGCAGTGACTGGTTCAAAGACCCGTGGGCACTCCGGAGTGTGCCACACCCCAACAAAGTTGCCATCCCCGTCATGGCACTCAGCCAGGGAGGTGTCGGTATCGGCCTGGCTTGGAATCCGCATCAGGTGGCTACCCGCTGGTTCAACTATCGAGGCCATGTTCCTCAACCCGTGTTCGCTTGTCCGAATTTCATTGATCGCATGAACCACAATCTGTTGGGGCTCATGGTGCCCGATGCGACCATTGAGTCGCGCGAGAACCAGGTCTTTGCCGATCCACCGCTCGAATTGAAGAATGACCAGCGAGTGGAATTGGACGCCGAGATCTGGCTGAGCAAGGGAAATAGCCTGCAGGTGGTCGTCGACTATGTCAAGCGACACAAACTGCCCGAACCACCTGATCCGCGCTGGCCGCTGGAAGAGACGCTGCACAAAATCGCCGTGGCCTACAATACGAACCTCTGGCATGCAGGACGGGGTTTCGGCATCGCGCAGAGGAACCAGATCGGTCCCCGTCCACCGGCGTTTCTCGAACGCTACCTGGCCGAGAACGCGGGTTCGGAGCTGGCTGCGCAGCTGCAGGCGAAAGTCGACTGGTGCCGAGCAGCAACCCGGCCGGGTGGCCGCGAAGCCCACGCGAGAAGGACTGCTACGCCAGGGCCGGCAACTCCTCGAGCTCCAGCACCCGGATGGTTCGTTCACCTTTGATCCCGACGGGCGGCATTATCGCAAAGATGATTTCGTGGTGGCCCGCTCTTTCATCGAGCCGATGGGACTGGCAGGCGATACCGCGCTGGACATGACGGTCGTGCCCGCCCGGGAGTTGCTGAGGCTGGCCGAGCAGACGGGGGACGAGACGCTGCGCGAAGGTGCCCGAAAAGCTCTGGAACACTGCCTGGCTCTCCAGCGTCCGGAAGCGGGTGACTTCTGGGAAACGCCTTTGCACGCACCCAATCTGCTGGCCGCCGGGCATGCCGCCGTCGCCTTCTACAAGGGGTACCAACTGTTCCACGACGAGCGTTACAAACAGAAATCCATTTATTGGATCCGCTCCATCCTCCCGTTTACCCATCTGTGGCAGCCTGAGAACGTGCCAATGATGTACAACACAAAACCGTGTCTTTGCAGTAGCGATTGGTATTTCGCCAATTGGGTCCGCGACCACGTCCAATGGGAAGTACTCGCCGTATTCAATGATTCAACGGCCGAAGGTATCAAGTGGCATGAGATTGACCCCGAGATCGACTGGCATCGGTTTCATCGAGGTATCACGGTGGCCGCCATCCGGTGGCTCAGTGATCATCGCCGTGACGACTGGCGGCCCCATAATGTACCGGAGACACTAGAACCATATCGGGAAGGCAAGTTTGATATGTGCTATCCCGACACGCACAATTCCACCAGCGGCAATTATGGCGGCATGTTCATCCTGCCTGATCCGGTCGCCATGAACATCTACGGCGTGCTGGATGAAGAGCAGTGAAGCCGTAGGCGAGGAAGCCCTGCGCCCGGTTAGCGCAAGACGAAAACTCGCGTACCGCGTTCGGGAAACTCGGCCTTGAACGAACGTATGTTCTGTCCGATCTCCGTGGCCTGATAGAGGTCGCTCACGTTCGCCGGACGCGGAAGTTGGATTGTGCGAGACCCGGTGCGCAGGACACTGACCGCCACGATATCGTGGCTGGCCCACACCACATCCTCGGTGTCGATGTAGAGGTGCACGCCGGCCAGTTGCGCCAAATGTCGTAACAACGGAGCCGGCAACAGAGGAGCTGCCGAGTAGACGGCGGTCCACGTGCCATGGTCCTGGATCACCAAGCCAGCTTTGCCGTCTGCCAGGCTGCCCAACACGATCGCCTTGGGGTCGTCGGCATAACAGATCGGAGCCGTTTGGTGGTTGTGACCATAGGTCTGCCCGGCAAGGTCCGAGATGTTCGCGGCAGGAGAAGCGTGCGCGTCCGGCTGATCGGTACCGGTTTTCGTTGACGGCAATTTGGCAGCCTGCAACTGGACTCGTAGCGGGGCTGGTGTGGACGAGATCTTGAGTCGAATGCCAGTCAATTCGTACATGCCGTCTACATCCAAGTGGCCGTCCCGGTAGAGACCGGCGCTCCCAGGAAGACCAGGACATGACCGTCGCGTTTGAGCGCTTCGATGGCCTGGCGATCTGCTGCCGTGGGGGCGAAACTGGTCGGGAAGAAAAACAACTTGCGATTGGTGAGCTGCGGGACGTCGGAGGCCAGATAGTGGCCCACGGGAGCGCCGATACGATGCAATGCGGGCATCTGCTCCAGCAAGAGCAAGCGGCCCATTGGATCTCCGACGCGCAGGTAGCACAAGCTGCGTTCATCCACGACATAAGCGATTTCGTCCGCGGCGGTGCGGTCCAAGGGCAATACTTCGCTGGCGGCTGCAGCGAGCCGCCCAATATGCTGCAGCAGTGCCGGTTCGTTATAGCGGTTGCCTCCCACGTCAAACCACCACTGAGCCGCGCCATGCACGAGGCAGTTGGCAAGTTCCTTGTCCTGCTGCAGCAAGTCACCGGCAATATCAGCCGGCCGGCCCCACTCGCCGACCTGGCCACCGGAGAGCGATGTGCGAATGTCATTCTCGTCAAACCACAGCTTGCCGTTGAGTTGGACACTTCCTAACAGCGACATGAAATGGCTCGTCCCCTCGCCGCCGACTTGTCGGAATGAATAGCAGGTCGGGCTGCTCAGGAAATCGACATCGGGGGAAGCCAGCACTTTGCCCAGTGCCAGATGTCCCGCGTTTTGCTGCCGTTGTTCGCCACACAGTTGCAGCAGGTAACCGTAGAAAACACCGACAATCTTCTCACGGTTTGTCAGTTGCTTGACGGCCTTGGCAAAGTAGGTGATGGTATCGGCCACCAGATCCGAGTTGTACAAGTAGAAGTCGATGACGGCCTGCTCGCGGCCGGATCCCGCAGCCAGCCAAACTGTGACGTACCGCGCTGCACCTTGGTTGGTATGGTAGCGGTGGCAAGCGTCACAGCCCCCTCCCCCCAGGCGGTCTGCAGCCGCGCATCCGTCTCGTACTTCCCGGCTCAGCCACCGGCGAAATGAGCCTACGTTGGCGAGCGAATAGTCGACCCACTCGTTCTCGTTGCCGCCCCACATCATCCATTCCTCGGTTGTGCCGGACGCCAGGTGATACCCGATAACTCGATCCGCATAAGGGGACGCGGCAATGTGTTCGAACAAGCGTCGTAACGCCTCGACGGTGTCACGTCGCCAGGTTTCGGAAGCCCAACTGGGCGCCGGTTTGCCACCGGCATGAATCAGCGGCACCGGTCGGCCATCGCCCGGATCAAGTAGCACGATGTCATCGGGATGCTGCTCGCTCCACCAGCGCGGAGCGTGCAGATAGAGTCGGGGAAAAAAGTAGGCTTGTGGATTAGCCTGCAACAGCATCAGTACGCGCCGGTCGAATTCGCTGTAATCAAATTCGCCAGGAGCCGTCCACACGGTTTTCGAGAGGCCATAGCCAGCTTCCGACGGTGTGCCGCTGAACGTGAACAGGTTGATGCCCGCATGTGTGAAATCCCCAAAGACTGCCAGCGTGGGGTTGTATGTGGCCCAGGACATACCGTTGTGCGGTTGACCATTAATTAACAGCGTGGGGGCGCCGTGATACGGCTTGACTTCCGCTGTTGTGTGCCCGGTCGCCCGCTGCTGGACGGTGACAGTCGACAACGCCACGATGTGGTCCAGACCCGGTGCATCGGGAATTGCGACCGGAGTAATTTGGCCCGCGCAGCGCAGGCGGGCCTCGCCCAGCTTGAGACTGACTGCCGCCTCCCCGCCAAATATGTAATCCGGCATAGGCAGCGACACTCGATCGAGTTCCACGCGCTGGCCTGGCTGGAGCTTGGTCAACGGTGTGGGCAGTGGTAACGGAACTTCCAACAGCGTCGTTGTGCCACGCTGGATGACCAGCAGCGCACCTTCTTCGCAGCACGGTTTATCGAGTGAGAAATGGACAGTCATCTCGATCGTCGCCCCGCCACTCAATCGCTCGGGAAACTGCCAGGCATCGACCGTTGCGAACGGAGGCGTGGGACGCACAATCTCCACCCGCTCGACCTGCAGACGGTATTCAGCGCCCGGCTTCACTCCCAGCGCAATGATGGTGAAGTAACCAAGTGGAAAATCCAGTTTACCATCCGCATCACGGGACCATGACCCAACCTTCCATTGCGCGCCGGAAATTCGATCCAACGCCAGTCGTCCCCGTGGGGCAGATTCACTGCCGGGACTGTCCATTCCGCTCCGCTGGCATCACGCACTTTGGCGGAGAACTGGACAGGTTCCCCCTCGTTTCGCACCCGCACACGAATCAGCTGAAACGGCCGAGAAATCGGCTTCATAAGAAACAAATCGTTGAATGGCACACCTTTCGAGATGAACCGCCATGCAAGTGCGGGCGGTGATAACTCCGCCGTCAGCGCGCTGACGGAAAACTCGCGGCTCAGTCGATCCCGGTCACGTTGCGTCGTCCAATCGCGGATCTGGCTGCCGTCAAATAGGATCTCCGTCTCCTCGGCTGAAGCAGGTACCGCAGCCAACGCGATGAAGAACCAGACAAGGGTGATTATTTTGTTCATGCCGGTGATCATACCACGACCTGTCGGGCACTACCAGTTTTTGTGGGTGCTGCCATATCGACCGACGGACGGCATATGGGCTTAGCCCACGTGACATGATGAGGGTACGATCGTACACTGAATGCCTGGCTGGCTGAGGCCAGGATACTGCCAGGCGGCAACTGAAAGACTACGTATAGCTCAGGGCAACACGATGCAAGACGAGAGTCGATTCCTTGTCGAAGTGGGAATGCAGAATCTTCCCTTTCCCATTCGGGCCATCTCACGATCCGATCCGGACGGCCAACCGACCATCGCCAACATCTCCGTCATGGCACGGATTAAGCGGAGCTTCGAAGCACGATGGATCGACAGGTTCATCCAGGTTCTCCATCACCAGAAAGATCTCATCGGAGTTCATCGACTGCGGGACCATTTGCGGACTTTCTTGGACGCACTGCAAGCCACGATGGTGAAAGTTGATTACGAGTACCCCTTCTTTGTTGGCAAGCAGACGCCCCTGTCGGGTGAGACCTGTCTGGTGCAGTATCGATGCGTCTGCTCGGCCAAGAATCTGCTGCACGACAACGGCGCTCGCGTGGCCTTTCGGATGGAGATTCCGTGCATTTCGACCTACCCGGCATCGGATGCCGGCCATCCCGGAGGACTGTTCGGGCAGTTGAGTGTGATGGATGTGGAAGTCGTGGCCAACAGCGATGTATTTCCCGAGGATCTCGTCGCGCTCGTCGATCGGCATGCGTTGACGCCCGTCTACTCATTTCTTACGGAAGAGGACCAGCAGGTCTTGATCGACCGAATCCACAGCGAGAAGAAAACGAGTGTTGTGGTGGTCGATGCCGTTAAATCGGAGCTGGCTCGTAATCGCGACATCACCTGGTATGCCGTCCGCTGCTCGAATTACGGGATGCTTCATTCCTACAGTACAATTATCCAGACCGAGAAGAGTGCCTGGGTGCCGTTCAGCGGTTACGATGACAGCGTGTAGAGCCCCGGTGATGCTTTTCACCCGGCATCTTCTTCACCGATCATTCACATCCACTTCCCACAATCAGCGAGTTCTCATGAAACGCAATCTTCTCCTACTCTGTGTCGGCACTGCCATGTTCGTCTCGTTGGCGATGCCCCGTTGTGGGTGCGCGGCGAGCGATGCCGCTTACCAGCAGCAGCAGGATGTGGTCTATGCGGAGGTCCACGGTACCGGTCTGCTGATGGACGTTTTCACGCCGACTGCCGTTGCGAATGGACTGGCGATTATCGATGTGGCTAGTGGAGCGTGGCATTCGGATCGGGGCAAGATTCGGGATCACACGATGGCCGGCGTCTACGATACCTTTTGTGGCCACGGGTATGTCGTGTTTGCGATCCGGCCAGGTTCCAAGTCACGCTACACGCTTTCGGAGATGGACCAGCACGTCAAGCTCGGCATTCGTTATGTGAAGGAGCACGCCAAAGATTACAAGATCGATCCCGCTCGGATCGGCCTCACGGGAGCTTCGGCCGGCGGCCATCTGGCCACGCTGGCCGCCCTGACACCGGCCGCCGGCAACCCCGACGCCAAGAGGGTACTCGAACGGCAAGATACCTCGGTGCAAGCCGTAGCCGTCTTCTTTCCTCCGACCGATTTTCTCCGGTGGCAAGACGACACGATGGCCGCTGCCAGCTTCCTGGGGCCACTCCTCTTTCTCGGCGGCGCGGATGGACACACGCAGGAAGAGATCGAACAGGCGGCGCGCGCCGTCTCGCCGCTGTATCAAGTCGCGGAGCGAACAGTGAAAGTTCCTTTTCTGTTGATCCACGGTGATGCGGACCCGGTCGTGCCGCTCTCCCAATCACAGAAACTCGTCGCTGCCATCCAAGCCGCTGGCGGCTCCGCCGAACTGATCGTCAAACCAGGTGGAGGGCATCCTTGGTTGACGATTCCGATGGAGGTTAAGGTGATGGCCGACTGGTTCGACAAGCAACTGGGAGTAGCGCCGGGAAGATAGGCGACAAAAAGATCCGTAGAACGGAATTCATTCCGTTTCTGACCGGCATGAATTTCGTTTTGCGTCGAGGAAGTGGGGGGCGATGGGAGCTGCACCAACGGAATGAATTCCGTTCTACGATAAGTTGCGGCCACCGGCCGGCGTTTGCCAGATCACACGTTAGCGGCCCGGTAGTGGACCCGACGCGCAGTGAAGTTGCAGGCAAGTGACCGATAGCGGCGGGAAATGGTATTCCAGTTGACGGCCGGTGAGGGGGACCGTGGTGTGTTGCGTGCGGATTCGATCCGGCTCACGCCAACTGTTCGCAACATCTCTCTCTCCGGCACTCGCCGTATCACATACCGTGAGGACGTCAACCGGTTTGGTCTCCACGTCGAAGGCTGACAGATCGAGCGTTCGCTGTTGGGGTACGGTCGTTTGATTGACCGCAAACAGCGTGAGCAGCGTGCCATCGTCGGAGATCGTGGCACTGCAATCCAAGGCTGGATCGGCGGGCAGCTCGATGTCGAGCTGAATGGTCAACGGGATGCTGCCGGCATGATTCGCGTACAGTTGCTGCATGTAGTACGTCGGCGTCTTGAACAGGGTGTGATTGTTTGTCTGGATAATGCCGCTGCAGAAGCTGTCGGCCAAGTTGCTGCGATTGGCGATCTCAATGAGATCGCAATGGCGGTGCATGAAATTGTGATAACGGGCACACCAGAGCGCATTGTCCAGTGTCCAGAGCATGGCCCGGTCGAGTCCTTTGTCACCTGCCGTGGTATTCCATTCGGTGATCCCCAAGCGGATGTTCTTGCCTGGTGCCTCCTGGGCAATCATCTGTCGCAGGCGCTGTACATCGTTTTCGGTGGCGGCCAGGTTTTGGAAGCCATAGTGGTGAGGGCAGATGTAGTCGAGTTGCTCCCCGGCCTGTTGCAATAACCCGGCAGATGGAAATGCGGCCATCAACTTGATACTCGGATCGATTGCCTTCATGGCCTGGCAGAAAGCGGCTACTCCTTGCTGGTAGCGCTCGTCGCCCAGTTCATTACCGATTTGCCAATACTTCACGCCGTAAGGTCGGGCATGACCGTTCTTCACCCGCCGCTGGCCCATGGGCGAATCGGGCGGGCCATTGAAGTACTCCACTTCATCGGCCGCATCCTGGGGAGTCTTGCCGGTGAAGCGAACACAGATCAGGGGCTCTGCCTCGACCCATTGGCAGAGCTGGACGAATTCTTCCAGCCCGGCGTTCCCCGGCTCTAGCCCCCCCCAGCACGTGGTAAACGGCACGCGTTGTGTCGGGTCGCCGATCGTCTCCAGCCAGTCAAAACCCTCGGTGGTACTGCCGCCGAATCGAATCATGCCAGGCTTGAGCGCCTTCAGCGCTTCAGCCACGTCGCGCCGCCAGCCGAAAAGGGTATCGGTTGGCATGAGGGACACCTGATCGATCCAGAGTGTTCCCGGTCCACGCAGCGAGATTGTCATGGTCGCCTGCGAGTCGGTGTCGCTGGGAGTCAGGCTGGCCGTAAAACGCTGCCACGCTTCGGTGGGCTGAAATTCGGCCTGGGCGTACGTTTTGCCTTCTCCCCAGACGGCGACACGCACCGGTTCGGTCATGCTCTGTCCCCTGAGGAACAGGGACAATGTGAGCGGTTCCCCACTCCGTACGCACATGCCAGCCTGCGACACGCCGAGCGTACACGGGTCTCCCGGTTTCATGGCGATGCGCTGAGAAACCTTGCCGTTAAAAGGATCGACACCGTCGCGTGAAAATGCTCCCCGATGTACCGCTCCGTCCGGATACCAGGGCTGTTCCAGCCGATCGGTCTCCTGGCGAAATTCGAAACCGTAAGCCGGAACCCCCTCGAAACTGCCATCAAACACCTTCTCGGCAAACATGGAGGGCGTCAGGCCGCAGAGGTACTCGATGAATTGTCCATATTGATACGGGCTGATCCTTCCCGGGCAGACTGGATCACTCGTAATCGTCAGCTTGCTGACACCCGCTTCGATTTCTTGCAGGGCCAGATCGTCGAACCAGACGGTGCCGGTTCCCTGGCCGTAGCCGACGAAAAAGAGGGACAGTCGTGTCAGTCCATCACCCGGCGGAGTGAAGTAGATGGTTTCACAAGTCCAGTCCGATGTACCACCGTGATTGTGGCCGGTCGCCACGACGCCACCTCCACCAGGAAACTGCACTTGCAGCGTACCGAAAACAGGTGCTCCGTGTGGATTGACGTCCTGCGTGCGAATCCAGCCCGTCAGTCGATACCAGCGCCCGGGTGCCAATTGCAGTTCCTGGCCGAAGGCGGTATCTGACAATTCGTTGGCCGTCACGCGCAACGATTGCTTCCCTTCGTGCGACGTACTTCCGTCGAGCGACACTTGCGGCTGAGCGCCATATACATGGCGGCTCCAACCGTCGAGAACCTGGGATGACTCAAAACCGGCATTGACCAACGGCGGGGGTGGTGGCTGCTCGCCGCTGCCCGACAAAGCGGATGCTACGAGGGCGAAGTTGATCATGGCATGAAACATCGTGGCGTCTTCCTGGTGAATAGTGGTCTCGTGTGGGGCGATGGGACGAACACCTCAGTGTGTCGCACCGATCGTCACCGTTCACAGCCCCCGGCGGCCAAGGCTTATTCTAGTCTCCATTTGGCGTGGCAGAGTGGGCTGACACGGCCCAGACGATTAGAATAGGGGGGGCCGAGTACCGATGCAATGCGCACGCTGCCGCGAGGATACGCACCCGCGGCAGGCGTGCGGCGAATGCTTGCTGCCTGTTTATCGGAAAGGACTTCCATGCCGCTGCCTTCCGTGGGATTGCGCCTTCGTCTGGTGATTCCGTTGGCCTGGGTGCTGATTGCCTATGGCGCGTTCTACACTTATTTCACCGCGGAAACACAACGCTCCGAGGTGATGAAGGAGGCGACCGACAGCACGTTGCGTCTGGCGAACACGATCCGCAGGAGCACCCGCAATGCCATGCTGCAGTCCCGACGCGAGGACGTCCACAAGATGATCGAAGAGATTGGTGAGCAGCCGGGGATCGAGCATGTTCGCATCTTTAACAAAGAAGGGGTCATCGCCTATTCGTCCGACAGTGAGGAAATCAATCATGTCGTCGATCGCAAGGCCGAAGGGTGCTTTCAGTGTCACGATTCGGAACAGCCGTTGACGACCCTGGACACACCCAAGCGGGCCAGGACCTACAATTCGCCGAGCGGTTTCCGCACGCTGGCTGCTATTGAGGTGATCTACAACGAGCCGTCGTGCTGGAATGCAGCCTGCCACGCGCATACCGCGGAACAGAAACTGTTGGGGGTGATCGATATCGGTGTCTCGCTACAAGACGCGGACCGTCGAGTGGAACAGACGACTCATCACACAATCGTGATTGGCATGGTTTCCACGTTACTGGTCTGCTTGCTGGGAGCCTTGCTCGTTCACCGACTCATTCATCGTCCCGTGGAACGGCTCTTGGTGAGCACGCAGCGCGTGGCTCAAGGGGATCTCGACTGCAAAATTCCCGTCACCAGTGACGACGAGATCGGACAACTTACGCGCTCGTTCGTCAAGATGACCACGGAACTCAAGACGGCGCACAGCGAGCTGCGGGGCTGGGCCGGTAAACTCGAGGAGGAAGTGGCGAGTAAGACGCGCGACTTGAACCGAGCGCAGGCACAGCTGATTCGCTCCGAGAAACTCTCTTCCGTCGGCTTGCTGGCGGCCGGCGTCGCACATGAACTCAACAGCCCGCTGACCGGCATCCTGACGTTTGCCTACATCCTGGCAAAACGCGTGCCGGAAGGGTCGGAAGAACAGCAACGACTGTTGACGATCGCCAAACAGGCGGAACGATGCGCGACGATTATCCGGCAGCTACTCGACCTCTCCCGCGAGCGCCCGCCGGAGAAGAAAATGCACGAGCTACACGCGATCCTCGAGCAAGCGATTTCCTTGGTGGAACATCAACCCCGCTTTCAGCAGGTACGCATCCACCGCCACCTGGATGGCGCGATCCATCAGGTACTGGTCGACGCGGGACAGATGCAGCAGGTTTTTCTCAATCTGCTCGTCAATGCCGGTGAAGCGATGCCCGAGGGGGGAACGGTCGTTGTGCGAACGCGCCAGGTTGCGGCCGGCCAGTGTCCCCAGGTCTCCTGCGATGGTGAATTGGTGCAGATCGTTTTTGCCGATACAGGAGTCGGGATCCCACCCGAGAACATGGGCAAAATCTTCGATCCTTTTTTCACTTCCAAAGACGTTGGACAAGGTACCGGACTGGGACTGTCGGTCAGTTACGGAATCATCGAAGGTCACGGGGGCCATATTACCGTCGAGAGTACGCCGGGACACGGAACCACATTCATGGTGACGCTGCCGATCGGTGGCTCCGCTAAAGTACCTGCTGACACGGAGGTGCCCAAGTCGTGAAGCCTGCTTCGATTCTGATTGTGGATGACGAAGAGATCGTGTGCGAGAGTTGCTCGCTGTTGCTCTCGGAACAGGGCCACGAAGTCCATACCAGCAGGGATCCGAAAATGGGACTCGCGCTGGCCCAACAGCATCCGTTCGATGTGGTGCTCGTCGATCTGAAAATGCCCGATCTCGATGGCATGTCGTTCTTGCGACAACTCAAGGACCTGCAGCCTGACACCGAAGTCATCATCATGACCGGCTTCGCGGAGTTTACCACCGCCGTCGAGGCCGTTAAGCTCGGCGCCTTCGATTACGTTCCCAAACCGTTTAATCCTGATCAACTGGTGCTCATCATCAAGAAAGCACTCGATGCTCGGGAACTCCGGGCTGAAAACCGCTATTTGCGCCGCGAGCTTCAGTCGCGCTACAAATTCGAGACGATTATTGGCAGTAGCCCGGCAATGCGAGCCGTCTTCGATCTCATCTCCCACGTGAGTGCCAGTAGTGCCTCGGTACTGATTCGAGGTGAAAGCGGGACCGGCAAGGAATTGGTGGCCCGAGCGATCCACTTTAACAGTCCGCGGAAAGGTGCTCGATTCGTGGCCGTCGACTGCGGGGCACTGCATGAAAACCTGCTCGAAAGCGAACTGTTCGGCCATGCCAAAGGGGCTTTTACCGGAGCCTCGTCGGCGAAAAAGGGACTCTTCGAAGTCGCGGATGGCGGTACGCTGTTCCTCGATGAGATCGGCCACACGTCACTCTTGCTGCAGACCAAACTGTTGCGTGTCCTCCAGGAACGTGTTTTCACACCGGTCGGCGATACCCGTGAGCGAAAGACCGATATTCGCCTCATCGCCGCCACGAACAAAGACCTCGATGCGATGGTCGCCAATGGCGAGTTTCGACAGGAACTGTTCTACCGAATCAACATCGTCCCCATCACGCTCCCCGCACTCCGCCAGCGCAAAGAAGATATCCCCGTCCTGGCCATCCACTTCCTGGCGAAGTTCCGCGACGAAATGGGGGGCCCGCCCGCTGCGATCTCTCACGAAGCACTCGATCTGCTGCTCAATTACGATTGGCCCGGCAACGTCCGCGAACTCGAAAATGTCATGCACCGCGTTGCCGTGCTGAGCAATGAGGCCACGGTTGCCCCCACTCAGCTCCCCCCTGAGATTCGCGAAAGCAGTGCCTCGTCTGCGCTGCCCATTCCGACCACCAGCCAGGAACTCAAGCAGCGCAAGAGGCAACTCCGCGCGGCGGCCGTGGAGGATATCGAACGCGGTTTCATCCTCCAGGCGCTGGAAAGGAACGGCTGGAATATCGCACGCGCCGCTGCCGACGTCGACATGCAACGCCCGAATTTCCAGGCGCTCATGCGGCGCTACCGAATCGTGAAGCCTGCCGACAATCAACGACCACCGGCATAGCCCGTGGTATGAGGAAGGCCCAGGGGCCGGAGATGGGAGTGTTGGAGTGTTGGGGTGTTGGGGTGTTGGAGTGTTGGAGTGTTGGGGTGTTGGGGAAACCGCCCAAACTTCTAGCGAAGGAGACATAACGTGGATCGACCGAATATATCTTCGTGGCTGTTACTCACTTCTCCACTACTCCCACACTCCACCACTCCAGAATCACGCAGGTAGCCGACGGCTGGCATGTCATCTACCCCGAAAGAGTGCGTATTTTCAGTCTCTTGTGCATGCACTTCACATGCACGTAGACAGCTCTTGAGAGTAGTTACAGACCAGCTATATATAGCGGTTTTTTCTATCAGACGAACGGATCTTGCGGTTGCATCAATTCTGACGATTCACCGTAAGTGTCTGCAAATTAAGTTGTTATAGCAATGCAGTCACGCACGATTCAATTACTCGGCTATGCGGCACGCCTGTTGCTTGAGGAAGGAGCGATGGATGAGTTCTGGGACTGACGGGGAAGTGGCACGTGGATAGCAGCCGCAAGGCAATACCGAACAAGTGAGAGGTGGCGAGATGGTAGCCGTAACAAAACGCGTCCTCGTGGTCGACGACGAAGAGATTGTCCGCGAAAGCTACAAACTAGCGCTCACCGATGCGGGATACGACGTGTGTACTGTCTCCAATGGGCGTGACGCGATACGTGCTTGTCGCAGCCACCATTTCGACGTGATGTTGGCCGATATCCGCATGCCCGACATGGACGGCCTGGAAGTTTCTCGCGTGATCACCAGGGAGTTTCCCAACGTGCGGGTGGTGATGATCACGGGGTATCCCAGTCCCGAGTATGCTGCACGGGCTCGGCGGCTTGGCTGCGTCGATTTCGTAGAGAAGCCGGTGGGTCCGGACCGGCTGAGCGCGGTCACCGCGGCCGCGTTGGCTCACCCGCGTGTTGAGCCGGAGGAAGAAGAGCCGGTCGAGAAAATGGACGTCAATGCCGCGCTGGCCGCGTCTACTCCGGTGCTTGTGGTGGAGCCGGTACTGGTGGCGAACGCGGAGGATCCTGTGATGGCGACAAATGCTACTGCCAGGATCCCTGCCACAGCGGCCGCGACCGAGGATATCAGTGCCTTGACAGCGTTGCTGGTGATGCTGGGCACTCCGCTGATCGGGCTGGCCTATTTCCTGCTCTTTCCGTTCATTGGAACGGGCATTGTGCTGACGGTCATCGCCAAGGAAATCATCAAGATCTTCCGCCCAGCATCCGAGTAGCGGATGCTGCCAAAGTACAGGTCGAAAGTTGGGTGCCAGGTGCCACTTTCCCAGTGCCGAAGCCCCCAACCACATCCACTTCCCGGTGTGTCACTCCCGTGCGGCGACCGTCAGAGTTTGCTTGAATTGTCGGTGACCTGGCGGAAGAATGGGGCCTGGTTGATTTCTCAGCAGGGAGCCGGTCAATTGCCATATGTATACGACGACGACGTCGTTGCGGTGGGTAGCAATGGGATGGGGGGCCAGATCTTGTGGGGGCACGGTTTGCATACTGCCTGAGCCATTACCGGCGGTCGGTTAGTGGGAGAACACCTGGGAAGAGTGACGACGTGAGTACGGGGGGACGTGAGGCCCTGGAGATTGCTTTGCGGCTCCGGATGCTCGACAATGAACCTGTCGGTGGCCGGGGGCCGGGGAGCTGGCCAAATAGGGTCAATCCGTCCTGACGATGATAACGGGTGCTGGCATTTCTTCCTTGCACGATCCAAGCAGGTACACCATGAACACCAAGATGTGGAAACTGGCAGTCATTGTCTATTGTGGGATGTTCTCCTGGAGCGTTTTGGTGGCTCGCGCCGCAGCGCCTTCGGCCGACGATGCGGACGAGCAATGGGTGCCGCTCTTTAACGGCCAGGATCTCTCAGGCTGGGTTCCCATCGACGTCGCTCCCAATACGTTCACCGTACGCGATGGAATCATCGTGTCGAGCGGCATTCCTACTGGGTTGCTGCGGACGGAGCGGCAGTACGAGAACTTCGTCATTGAGTTGGATTGGCGGCATATGAAACCGGGTGGCAATGCAGGCCTCTTCGTGTGGGGAGACGGTCTTGCGGCGCGGGGCACGCCGTTTGCCCGTGGCATGGAGGTCCAGATCCTCGACAATGGTTTCAACGTCAATGGCAAGAACCAATGGTACACCACGCACGGCGACGTGTTCCCCGTGCAGGGTTCGAACGATGACACCCACCGGACGCATTTCCAGTACCGGAGAGCGGAGTTTTCCGATAGAAGAACGATCGAAGAGTTCGCCAGAGTGGAATCATTACCGACTGGAGGGAAACAACGGCGTGTTGCGGCTGAGTGTCAACGGGAAGGAGGTGACGGTCGGCAAGGATTGTTCGCCCCGCAAAGGGTATCTCTGCCTGGAGTCGGAAGGATCGGAATGTCACTTTCGCAACATTCGAATCCGCGAACTCCCTTCGACCAATCCAGGTCCCGAGGAGATCGCCGATCCGGCCACAGGCTTCGCGCCGCTCTACAGCGGTGTCGACTTGAGTGGCTGGAAAGCCGAAGCCGGGCACGAGGGCCACTGGCAGCCCAAGGACTGGATTCTAGCGTATGACGGAAAGAGCACGGCGGCGGATCCGAATCTCTGGAGCGAAAAAGAGTATGGCGATTTTGTGCTGGTCTGCGACTGGCGCTGGACGCGCAGGCCAGCCGAGGTGGCTCATCCAGTGATTCTCCCGTCGGGTGAGCAGGCGACAGACGCCCAGGGAAATCCCCAACAAGTAGTTGGTCCGGACGCTGGCGACAGCGGCATCTATCTGCGCGGCAGCAGTAAGAGCCAGGTGAATATGTGGTGCTGGCCTATCGGTTCGGGCGAAGTATATGGTTACCGCACCGACGCGAACATGCCCGCCGAGATTCGCTCTGGCGTCACACCGCGTGTCAACGCCGACAAACCGATTGGGGAGTGGAACCGCTTTATCATTACGATGCGCGGTGATCGGCTGACGGTCGATCTCAACGGGCTGACCGTGCTCGAGAATGCTCAGCTGCCGGGCGTGCCCCCCCGCGGGCCGATTGCCCTGCAACACCACGGCGACCCGATCGAACTGGCCAATATCTACATCAAGGAACTTGATTAATGGTTTGGCGTTTCGCAGGCGACACCCCATCGTCTAACAGGCGACGTCGCCTCATCACACGAGCGACTTGCGGGACTCGTTAATCACCGGGCTGACCGCGTAGCGCTCGAACAGCTCCTCGAGTGCTTCGGCACCCTGCTGCAGTTTGTACTCGAGTTCCCCATCCGTGATGGGGATCATCCAGAGCACATCGACATCGTCGGCATCGATTTTCAGCGTATCGAACTCCGGGCCCTCGAAATAGGGAGGCAAGAAGAAGAAATTCGTGAGCTCCGAAGGTTGAGCGGTCATGGGCATGCCGTTGGGGACGGTATGCCACCAATGGAGAAACGTATCGGCCTCGAACGGCATCTCGGCCAGTCCTTTGATGACGTCGAACATCCAGTTCTGAGGCTCTTCGGCATAGGTCAGGATCTCGGCGCGCGGCGACAGGCCTTCGGGAACTCCCGGCTGGCGATAGTCGCTCATCCCCCCGGTGATCAGCGTCCAGTAAGGACGTTCCTCGGTGGGGGCGAACTGGTAAATGTCGATGTGCGGGACTTTGATGTCCGTGGAGTGCATCACCGGCTCGGACAGCGGTCCCAAGAACCGTTGATAGTGCTCCTCGCGCACACGCACAAAATCGTTGAAGTCGTCGGACAAAGAAGACCTCCCTCTCCCCTCGGGCAGCGCTCACCTACCACGGCCCGCTGGACGTGCAAATCACGCCCACGGTCCAGGTCCCGAGATTGTACCAAAGCTCGCCGAGGAAGCCACCAGAGGGGCCTGGGGGAGTAGCGGGCGGAAGATCGTGGAAAACCGAGCCGTCCACGGGGGCTTGGTACGGTTCGCCACCAGCAGGATCGTCAGTCACATGACGGCCAAGTCGAGAGGCCGAAGTACATGCCACAGAATGATGCCGGCCGAGCGTATCGCGAACAACCACAAGAATACTTGGATAATCAGCAGTAGGACAGCGAGCCGTTTCGTGCGGGTATTTGTTGAGGGCCGTGGAGGATCCGCAGTCTGTGATGGCGAATACGGATTGTCGGCGTCCATTGCACGCCTCACATCGTTTACGCCGGTAGCTGTCTATGCTTCATCTAACTCGTCTTCATCCAAATCATCGTCGTCCAATTCGTCCTCTGCGGACTCGTCGTCTTCGAAATCCTCTTCGTCATCATCATCCTCTTCGTCGAAGTAGCCTTCGTAGTACTCGTGGCCAGACTCACGTCGCAAGTGACGCGAGTAGCGTCTTAGCGGCTGGCCTGACAGATCGAGCAGCACAGCGAGATCGGCCGCTCGATAACAGATCTGCGTCACCAGGTCCTCGATCGACTCCTCGTTTCCCAGACCCTCGTTGACCGCTCGCTGGATCGAGATCCGGACGGCATTGCGAAACGATTCCGCGGGATTCTCCGCGTCGATCACCAGCAATGCCTCTCGGCAGCTCTGCAAGCAGTCCTGGGCCGCTTCTTCGTCCAGTTCCAACTCCTCCGCGACACGCGACAGGGGCCAGTTCTCAAGCAACGCCTGCTCGAGCGTCTTCGCATTATTCGGCATCAGCGTATCGTAGCGGATGTTACCAATGCCGAGGTGGTCGCGATAGTTGGCGAAACTGTAGCAGAAGATCTCCGCCGCCAGCAGATGATAGCGGTCCAAAACCGCCTTCCCCTCGGCAGACCAATCGTCTTCATTATCTTCTGCATCGCACGTCTCGCAGGTGGCCTGGCCCGGCTCGTACTGAGTGCCGCAAATCGTACACCACATGTAGCCACAGTCGAAACAACGACCGATTGTGATGTCGTCAACATCCGGGTCGTGCTCGCAATTCCCCGTCTTGTCGCTATCGCACGCCGGACATTCGCCGACCATCAGCCGATTGATGAACTCCTCGCCGTTTTCGCTCGACTCAAACATCTCGTGAAGCTCCGACATCAAATCCGGATCCATGCTCGCGAGAAACTCACGCGCCGCCGTCATCTCGTGCTCGTTCGGCAAGGAGACAATGTCCGCCTCGCAGTAGCTGCAGCGGGTGGCATCTTCGGGCAGCTCTTTTCCGCAACTCCAGCACAACATGGTCCAATTCACTCCACATGAGAGGTTCGGTGTAGCAGCCCTGCATTGTCGTATTCTCACAGGCTGCGGCAAGGGTGGATGCCCGGTTGCCAGACGATTTGTGAGGGGTTCTTCACCTCCCGTGCGCACACGGCGAACGGGTCCCTGACGCGGCCCAAGGACGCAAACAGATTGGACGTCACCAGATGGACGCAACCAGACACCGTGCTAACGCGACCAGACACCGTGCCATTGGCGCTCAGCGGCATCGCTCGGGCCAGTCGTCGTGGCCACCGCATGAACCTGCGGCCATTGCGGCGAAACCGGCGATCCGATCCGCGTTGGCGAGGACGTCGAAGAATGCGTGCACGACGACAACCAAGGGAGACCTCGCAGAACCTGGTCGATGATCGCCAGCTGGGTCACGCAAGAGGGTGGGGGATCGTGGCGAAGTGAAGGCGACTGCGTCTCGGCCGGCACTGCCCGGGGGAACAGCCTCCAAAGCGTCGCGTGTAGCAGGAACGACGGAATCCTGGCGACGCCACTGTTCGCAGCAGTCCCACAAGTTCCGTCGACGTCGTAAAAGGGGGGGTATGCAGTTGGCTCTGCCAATGCTGGCATCGGGCGGCTGAACTTGCCCTCAAGCCTCGGTGTTGACTTGCCGATTAGTAGTCTCGGTGATTGGGTGGTAATTCTTGCGCAATCGGCAAACTTCAACTCGAGGGGCAAGCCTTCCCTACGTCTTTCGGCCTGGCTATCGACCCAACGTAGCTTGGCACCGCTGCACAACGTGATAAACGACTCGATACCGTGAACCAACGACTCGATCACCTGCGAACCGTATTGCGGGGTGCCGCCCTCGGTGTCGTCGTGATCGTGGTTCTGGCAGCGGTTGGCGGGTCGGCTGGTGGCAACCCTGCGCCCGCGCGTCGGCCAGGCAGAGTTCTGATCATTCGCGGCCTGTTCAATGTGTTTTCGCTGGGCTTGGACGAACTCGCCTGCCAGCTCACCCAACTGGGATATCGTGTCGACGTGGCGCCTCCCTCCATGGCGCCAATTGTGGCCCAGCAGATCCAGGATGAATATCTACGCGACCCAACCAGCGGGCCGTTGGTGATTATCGGACACAGCATGGGCGGGCGGCACTGTTGCAGTATTCCCTGGAAGTGGCGGGAGCATAACATCCCGGTTCGTCTGGTGGTGATTCTGGACAGCAATCCCGAGACGCCGGTGGCCGACAACGTGCAACGGTGCGTCAACCTGTATGTGACCAACAATCTGGGAGCATTTCATGGTCAAGCCGTCTGGGGCGTGAACCCGCGTTCCGATCTCGTGAACATGGACGTCACGAAGGTCTCGCGCCCCCCCGGTGAGCCGGCCCTGGATCATTTCAACATTGACGATTCCGATTGGATACAAGGCATGGTGGTGCGGGAAGTCGAATGCGCACTGACTCCAGACAATGACCCGGACTCCATTTCGGACGCGTTGCCCGATCGCCAGGTTTCTGCATCCCGGCGAGTCGGAAGAACTCCGCATCATCCAGCGGCCAGCTCCCGCACATCGCGCAGGTGATCCGGAGGTCGTCGAGGACTGCCCTCTGGCGACGATTCATCAACCTCCATGCTCGGACGGGTAGATGGCAATTTGATTTCCCGAATGGGATAATGATGGACATCTTCCCTACTCTTCACAGGACGTACGGATATCGAGGCGACGAGGGGACAAAGGAAGGTATTTTGGAACAAAGTCACGATTGGCGGGAGGAGCGAGAACAAGCACACTTATACCGGTGGACGGTTGAATGGCGCGGCCGGGCGGAACTACTACCGGTATCGGTACGCCGTCATGGGTGTAGTGGCAAGACCGCACTATTATCGAGAGTTGATGAACGCAGCGTCAGAGTTGGCTGTACCTGATCACCTCCAACACGGCAGTTGGTGGCGATCCTGCTACTACCGCGATAGTCGTCACTCTCCTATCAGAGGTTGTCAAGTGCGTTTTTTTTCCGAAGGGATCGTGGTTAGAGATGTCGCTCCTCACCCGCCGTTCTTGCTCTTAGGTCGATCTGGCACAGTGTTTGTGCCGTGGAGTATGTTTGGCGAGAAGAAGCCGGCTATTCTAGGGTGGTATTTGGAGCTGTGGCGAGGGAGAGATTGGGCCGAGCTACACGTTGCAAGACATTCCTTTTCAATAATCGTTCCCAATAACCTGGTTCATACGGAACAGGAAAGTAACCCACAAGCAGCGCAAGAAACGCGGCGCAAGGACGATCCCTGAGTGACCGGTTGGTGGCGAAGAAAGCCCCTGAAAGGGGCGCGCTATGCCAGCCCAGGGCGAAGTGCCGTGGCGGAGCCACAAACGTAGCCCTGGGGAACGTAACGCATCTGATCGGCGGCTGAGCGTGAAGGCCACCACCACGCCGGCGGCATGTCGAGGCCGTATCAAGCCGCGCATCGTCTCTTGCCCGGTGCTCACGCGCGAAGCCCGTCGCGGATCTGTTTCGGTCTCGCTAACGTGCCGGTGTGCTGGCCTGTCGGGGGCTCGACCGACGGTTTATCTTCGTCCGTTTCCCCAGGCCTGCGCAGGGTCGCCGGCGGCGACCTCACTGCGGCCTGGGCTGGCCTAGCGCGCCCCCTTTGGGGCTGGGGAGGTTGATCAGGAGCGGGGAGTTGGGATGAGGCCCTACGAGCGCTGCAACCGAGGAAAATATTCCCCTCACCCCACGCGCCAGAGGCAGGCCGAAGTGGCTAAAATACTCGAGAGGAATCGTGCAGCGCTGAGAACCTGTAGGATGACACTCCTGAGAGACAAGTCCCGCCCAGAGCCAACCCAACTGAGGACTCATCATGAAGACAGCCATTTTCCCGCTGCTGGTCGTGGCGGTGTTTGCCACCACAATTCACGCCGCCGAGCTGCACGTTGCCACCAACGGCAACGATAGTAATCACGGCACGAAAGCGATGCCGCTGCGCACGATTCAGCACGCCGCCGAACTCGCGCAGCCGGGCGATGTCATCACGGTCCACGCCGGTACGTATCGCGAGAGCATAAATCCACCCCGTGGCGGCGAGTCCGACACGAAACGTATCGTCTACCAAGCGGCGCCCGGGGAAAAGGTTGAGATCAAAGGCTCGGAAATCATCAAGGATTGGGTGAAAGTCCAGGAAGATGTCTGGAAAGCGACAGTGCCCAATTCCTTGTTCGGTGATTTCAATCCCTTCAGTGACCTTATTCACGGCGATTGGTTCGAACCGAAGGGGCGCCCGCATCACACCGGCGCCGTGTATCTTAACGGCGACTGGCTGACCGAAGCGGTCACACTCGATGAGGTGCTGATGCCCGCGGGAACCACTCCGGCGTGGCTTGGCCAGGCGAGCCAGCAGTACTTGTTGAATGTGGCCTGGCTGCGGATCCGTGAAGGCTCGGCGAACGCTGCGCGAATTCCGGCCACAAGTTTTGTGGCCAAGCACGGCACTCAGAATGCCGAGTGCTCCGAGGGAGGTGAGTGTATTGGTTTTATTGAGCATGGCAACTGGGTGCGCTACGAACAGGTCGACTTCGGCTCGCAAGCCGAGCAGATCGAGATTCGTGCGGCGTCAGCCACAGAAGGCGGATTGATCGAAATTCGCCTCGATGCACCCGACGGAGAGCTGCTGGGAACCTGCCTCGTTCCCAACACAGGTGACTGGCAATTGTGGAGATCGTTCAAGACCGCCATCAAGCCGATCAGTGGAAGCAAGACACTCTGCCTGGTGTTCCAGCAATCCAAGCCGGCTGCCTTGAATCACCAATTGTGGTTTGCCCAAGTCGACGGGGCGAACACCACGATCTGGGCGCAGTTCCAGGGCGTCAATCCGAACGAGCAACTGGTCGAGGTCAACGTGCGCCGTAGCGTATTCTATCCGGACGAGCCTGGCCGTAACTACATCACCGTGCGCGGCTTCACCATGCGGCACGCGGCCACGCCCTGGGCGCCGCCGACCGCCCAGCAGATCGGTTTGATCGGCACCCATTGGAGCAAGGGTTGGATTATCGAGAATAACGTGATCAGCCACTCGACCTGCTCCGGTATCGCGCTGGGAAAACATGGCGACAAGTGGGACAACACGTCCGCTAACTCCGCCGAGGGTTATGTCAAGACGATCGAGCGTGGCCTGGCCAACGGCTGGAATAAGGAAACCATCGGCCATCATATCGTGCGCGGCAACGTGATTTCCCACTGCGAACAGACAGGTATCGTGGGCAGCCTGGGCGCCGTGTTCAGCGAAATCACAGGTAACACCATTCATGACATCCATGTCCGCCGGCTGTTTACGGGCGCAGAGATGGCGGGCATCAAGCTGCACGCCGCGATTGACGTGACCCTTCGCGGCAATCATATCCACGACACCTGCCTCGGACTCTGGCTGGATTGGATGGCCCAGGGGACGCGCGTTTCCGGGAACTTCCTCCACAACAATGGTCAAGACTTGTTCGTCGAAGTCGATCACGGTCCATTCGTCGTGGACAACAATCTGTTCTTGTCGCCCAACACGCTGCACGATCGCTCGCGTGGGGGTGCTTATCTGCACAACCTGTTCATGGGCAGTATCTACATGTGCCCCTACGACGCGCGATTGACGCCGTTTCACAAGGCGCATTCCACCGAACTGGCTGGCATGCATGACAACCCCTGCGGCGACGATCGTTACTACAACAATCTGTTCGTGCAGAACGCTGATCTGAGCCAATACAACGAGACACGACTCCCTGTATGGATGGACGGCAACGTATTCCTCGACGGGGCCAAACCCTGTCGGCATGAAAAGGACCCCATCGTGCAGCCCGAGTTCGATCCGGAAATCCGGCTGATCGAGCGCGCTGATGGCTTCTATCTCGAAGCCAAATTCGACCAGGCTTGGGCGGAGACACGCCCGCGCAAGTTGGTGACCACCGACCTGCTGGGCGAGGCAGCCATCCCCGGGTTGCCGTACGAAAACGCCGATGGCTCGCCACTCAAAATCGATACCGACTTCCTGGGCAAGAATCGCAGCACCGTCAATCCGACTCCCGGCCCGCTGGAGAATCCCGGCACGGGCTCCATCGTCGTCAAGGTCTGGTAGCCCGCCTGCTCGTGCCGTTTCTTCTGGAACCGAAGATCACTTTCCAATAGGGTCTACCGGACAAGAGGTAACCGTTCACGGTTGCTCGTAATCATAATCATCATCTTACTCATAATCCTTTTCGAAGCTGATGCAAGTTTATGCTGAGTTGAGTGGAGTTGCCTGCGCGTGAAGTCGAGGTGATTAAGATTATGATGAAGATTATGAGTAAGAGTAAGAGCGAACAGTTACCGAGCGTCTGCCCGGCCTGAACTCCGTGAACGGATACGGCAAAAGAGAGGGGGACAAAATGATCGAGTGTGCGCAAGGATCTTGAGTATGACGGAAACGGAAACAAACCCGTACAAACCGCCAGTGGTCTTTGACACATCACGATCGGGCCGGACTATCGAGTCGGCTGACAACGAGGTCGCGAGACCGGTGCGTTCCTTCCGTTGGAGAACGATTCCGGCGGCCTTGAGTTGGTTTGTCTCGGCAGCGCTGTTCGTACTGTTTCTTGTGTGGTCGTTCGAGGCGTTTATTAGTGCGGGAAGCGATGATGATGACCGAAGAATCGATATTGTTGCTGCGTGCACGATCGTGACGCTGCTCACGGCATCAATTCTGAATTTTGTATCCGGCCGACGGTGGCTCGCCAAAAAATGGCGTTTGGCGCTAGCCTTGCACGGTGCAAGTGCGCTGCTGGTGTTCGGGACCGTTACGCTACTGAAACATTTTATGCTTGGTTACTGAGATCGTCGCGGAACGCTTTCTGCGACACGGGAAGACGGGCGGGCGTAGAGTGATTCCACCGAGCTCGTCTCGGTGACACGACAACGGATCCGCTAACTCCCGCGGTCCAAGCGTTTCCACTGGGCATGAGGTGGCCGAAGCGCGGTCGGACGTACCCATGTCGCACTGGCGTGGGAGTGCCAGGCCATCGATCGCATTCCGATACCGGCACGAGAAGTTTGATTGGATGAGCAGACTCAAAACGAACCGTTAGCCGGCTCTTCGCTGTCGTGGCGACGCTTGGTATGTCCGCGCCTGCTCGGACCGATACCCGTACCGGCAGCAGAACTTGCTCCATCGGCTCAGCACACGATCGCGCTGCTGGTCGGTCAATTCATATTGATTGACCTGATAGTCGGCCGATGTCGCGACACGTCGCTCGACGTGTGGCCGGACCATCTCGAAATCGCCCAGTTCCAGCGTTTCATAAACTTGCTGAAGCTGGCCAACCGGATCGGCGACAAGCTGTTCGTAGCGAACATCACACAATCGATTTCCCGGTATGCTGCCACGCTCCGACTCGAATGCATCGTACATCTGAACGAAGCTGTCCAGTACGAACTCTTCCAACTCGCGCTCGTCCGGAATCTGCAGGCCGTGGTCGGCAGAGAGCCGCTTCCAGAGTCGGAGCGTGGAAGGATAGACGGTCAGGGGATCACGCACCACGTGCACGAAGCGCGCGTGGGGAAACAGAGTGCGCAGGTGGCTCACACGAGCAGTGTGTGTCGGAGACTTGAGAATCAGCCGCGCTGAACCTTGGCTCAACACGACGCTCTTGAGAAAGCGAATCAGGACGTCATCCCAGTCCCCTAGCGAGGCGGCGGAAAGTTCCTGCAGGTCCAGATAATCCGGGCATTGCGGCAGCCTCCGTGGAAATGCGACGGTCCGGTAGGGCGAAGGGAGTCCCAGCAGGCAGAGGGCCCATTCATCTTCCTGCGGCTGCTTCCAACCGACGCGCACGTTGTCCATGGGACGGCACTTGGGCATCAACAGCTGCAGCCACCACGTCACCAGATAACGCGATACCAAGAAATGGCTCGGTGCCAGGCAGGCATATGTATCGGCACAGGTGTGACGCGGGTCAAGCGTCAACAGTTCGTGCAGCAGCGTTGTGCCGGAGCGCCAATGACCGATGACGAACACCGGATCCTCGGGGAGCTTTACGGCTTCAATGCGGCGACGGAACAGCAGCGATTGTAGCGCCAGAGAGCACGGAATTGACGACACTCGCCGCCGACACGCTGATGGCCAGCGGCCACCGCGAGGGAGCGATGTCAAACTCGTTCTCACGCAGCAGGGACAACCAGGCGGAGAACGTCATGCCGTGCCAGAGACGAGGCACCCAGGGCATCGTCTTGCAGCCGCATTTGCGAGATTGGGATGCGCTCACCGTGGGATGACTTTCGAAGTGGTTATTGGTCATCTGACAGTCTCGACTCTTGGATCACTGCGAGTTGCCGAAGTTGCGCTACTTGCAGTGTCACCCAAAAAGTAGCCAATGACGAATGACGAATGACCAATGACGAATGACCAATGACAATGACGAATGACCAATGACGAATGACAAGTCGATGCCCTTCGCGCCGCCGCCGGCAGTGGCACGGTTTTGCTAGGCGGCTTTCCGTGTATCGTCATCCGACTCGACGGAGTGGGGCCGAAACAGTCGAGGGACGAAGCGGCCGGTCTGGCTGCAGTAATGTGCGTACTCCTGGCCGTGCGTCCGTTTCAGGTAACGTTCTTCACTCACGGCTTTGAGGTATAGCATCGTGATGTGAATGACGCCGACCAGGGTCATCAGTGGTGTCAGCGTCACGGTCATCGTGGCCAGCATTAGCAGGATGCTCAACGCATAGATCGGGTGACGCACGTACGTGAACATGCCGCGAGTAATCAGCCGGCAGCGCTTGCCGGGCACGATTGCCATGCTCCAGTTGCTTCCCATGCCAAGCCAGCAGGGGACAGTCAATCCGAAAGCCAGTACTGCCAGTCCTGCGGCCGCATACCGTGTGATCAGCAGAGCCGGATTGGCGAGCGCAATCTGGGGTGTGGCCACCATCGCATGGGTGGCATGACCGGCGACCGCGGGTAGGACTTGCCACAGCACAATGGCCGGGACCCACAGTGCCCACATCCATCTTTCACGTGCCGTCCGTGGCAGACCGCCGGCAGAGGTCCGGAACCGTACGTGGCTGCGAACAACGAGCACGCATACACAGGTCCAGTAAGTCCACACCGCCATCACGGTGAGCGTCAGGGGTAGGTCGCCTATCACAGTGACTTCCTTCTTCGCTTTGCGAGGGAATCGTATTGTGCCTGGCGGGAAGTCCGTGACTTCCCGGAGGGTATCATCGACACGTGAATGAATCGGATCGCCGACAAGTGAGCCGCCAAGCAGTCGATTCAGTCGCGCCATTCGGCCTCGGATCACGCTGCCTGAGCTGAGTCTTTCCCCTGGATCGGTCTCCCCTCTCTCCATTTGAGCCGGGTCGACTAACAGTCGTCGCAGTGTTTCGGTGAACTGAGCCAGCCCATAGGCACTGGTAATCCGGTGATCGGCACGTACGAAGAGCGGAGCAACCTGGCCCACGACAACCTGATTATCCCGGACCACCGGCAGCGCCTCTGAGCGTCCCATGGTCACACTGAGCGTCGAACTCTCATGCGGATAATTCGATGGCTTGTATCCGCGCAGCGGCGGCGCTCCCGAGAACGCCAGATAATTGACCAGCACCGGGGAACAGGCAATGCGATCAATCCGGTCCACTTTCGGCAGGTTGAACTTGCTGTCCAAGTACAGGTAGGTGCGAATGACCCAGCCCAACAACGGTCCGGGAAAGCGACGACGTAGCCAGGTCTTGTCCTCGTGATCCAACGTGTTTCTGCTCGCGGCGCGATGCTGGTTCTTCCACAGAACGCGCGCAATGCGCTCCAGGGATAACGCGTCCGCGTTGCGAATCAGCAAGACTTCCACTTCGCGCAGTTGCCGGTTGTACGTCATCATCCGCACATTGACGTCCCGAAAATCATAAATGCGGCGGCCGACGACGCGGCGATTCAACTGCGGATGCTGCGACAAAGCCCGTCCCACGGCTTGGACCAGCACATGCGCCGGCGAGATCAGCGTTTTGCCGGTCCGGTTGCGCTCCCGTATATGCCCCAGCATGCCGTCTGCCACAACCTCCGTGCCCCACACCATGGTCGGATCCGCGGGTGGACGACAACCATACAGATAGTGCAGGTTGTAGAAGGGGATCTCTCCGGCAGGGACCGGCTTGCTGGCAAGAGGCCATTGCATGAAAGTTGCTTCCTCAAACAGCGACATTCGGCGCGCATCACAGGGCCCGTCAACGGACCCGCGTCGCGTCGCACACCACGCCTCATCAGGCCGCTCGATTGACCTTTCCGAGCTTGCCTTGCACCAAATCCGCCATCCGCTCCACGCAGCTGAAATGTTCCGGCGAGATGTCCCGTGCCGCCAGTTCAATTCCGAAAGCGCTTTGAGCGAACAAGACCAGATCGGTCACCAGCAGAGAATCGAGGATCCCGTTTTCAATTAGATCAGTCGTCACATCGAACTTCTCATGGACATCGGCATGTTGACTCAAATAGTCCGCCAACCGCTGTTGTATTAGCCTGTGTTTCCGGAATCTTCATGGATGCACAAATCTCCTGGTTACGCTGGGATCGGTCCCTCAGCGTCTGGATGCGCCGGACGAGCCTGAGAGCGACGCGACTTCTAACACGGAATGGGGGCCAGCGACAAGATCATTTACCCGTCCGCCGGGTTGTGAGCACCGCCGTAGCGGATTGCTCGTAGCCAATCTCGCCAGAGATTGGAGGGAGGCTGATGGCGTCCTCTCGGTCTGGCGAACGTGGCTACCTAACCCGCTCTGAAACGCCGACTCACCAGTCAGCGAACCGAACTATGCAGGCCAGGGAAACGCTATGTGCTCAGCAACCTGTGCAGCATGCGGGTGCTCAGCAAGGTGATCCGCGAAAGCTCGTCATTCTTTCAAGTGGTGACGGGAAAAGGAACGATGGGATATAGCGAAGCAGTATCGATTTTTCTGGTTGGTCGGCTGACGACTCCCACTCGAAATACGAAGCAACACCATGATCACGAGGCGTGTCGTCTGTGGCTACGCGTGACGTTTGGAGACGATCGATGGCTGGCATCGAGCTAAGGGACCGTTTTGTGACGCTCAACTGGGCGGCGGAGGGCCACGTCTCGCCGCGTCAAAAGGCGCCAGGCAAACGTGAGTCGATGGACGAGAAACTCGATGACGTGACCGTTCAACTGCCTTGTCAACGGCGAGTCAGTGACGCGTTCCTGGCGACGGTCTGCCGCCATGCCGACTCTCCGGCGCTCGTGCTGGGATCCCAGCCGATTACGTACGCCGAGTTGGGGCACTGGTCGTTGGCCGTAGCGTATCACCTGCTGGAAGAACCGGAGTTTCGCACGGGCGACCGTGTGGCTTTGATGTTGGAGAACGGTCCGGAATTCATCGCCGCATACTATGGGGTGTTGGCGGCCGGCGGAGTTGTTGTGCCGTTGCCGGTCAATATTGAATGGTGTCGGTTGCAGCGGATCGCGCAGATTTGTGGGATCACCAGGATACTGAGCAGCGCACGGATTGTCGCTCGCCGACCGGAAGTCGATGCTGACCGTGGCGTGTCGATCGACCTGTCCGCTTCCGTACCTTTTGCCATTCCCCGCATCGATCCGTTGTGCATCAACGGACAGTCGCTGGCGATGATCATGTTCACATCAGGATCATCGGGAGAGCCGAAGGGAGTGATGTTGAGCGACGGCAACATCTTGGCCAATACGCGGTCGATTCTCAAATATCTGCCCATCCAGCGAGATGACCGAGCTTTGGCGCTGTTGCCCTTCTATCATGCATTCGGTCATTCCATCCTGCAGACGCACCTGCTGGCCGGCGCGACGTTGGTGGTGGACGGAAACATGACGTTTCCCAACTCGATCCTTGACGCTCTGCAACGGCACCGAGCGACGAGTTTTTCAGCAGTACCGGAAGGGTACCATTCGTTGTTGATGTTCGCCGAACTGGGAAATCGCCCGTTGCCGCACTTGCGCTACATGAGCGTCGCCGGAGGGGCCTTGCAGCCGGACGCCGTGGTCGACGTGGCTCAACGTATCGCGCCAGCCGAATTCTACGTCATGTATGGTCAGACGGAAGCGACCGCTCGGCTTGCCTACTTGCCCGCTCCGCTGGCACACGTCCGACCCGATTCCATTGGCCGGGCCATCCCGGACGTCGAACTTCGCGTGCTGGGCCAGGATGGGAGAGAGTTGGAGGATGGCGAGACGGGCGAACTGTGCGCTCGCGGGGCCAATGTCATGTTGGGATATTGGGACGATCCGCAGGCGACCCGTGCGGCGATCTGCCAGGGGTGGTTACGGACTGGGGATCTGGCAAGTCGTGATGCCGCCGGGTTCTTCCACGTCCAGGCTCGGAAGAACGATCTGGTCAAAGTGCAGGGATTTCGGGTGCATCCGCGGGAGATCGAAGAAGCTGTGTCGCCGCATTTTTCGCGACTCCGTGTCATCGTGGTCTCGTACCAGCAGGAAGGCGTAACACGACTCGCGTTGTACGCTGTCACGAGCACGTTGGTGGAAGGGCTGGGAGAGCAGATTCGACGTGTTTGCCTCCGCGAACTGCCGCGCCATAAGAATCCTTCATACATTGAGGTGATAACACAAGCACCACTCAATGCATCGCTGAAACTGGACCGGACGGCGCTGGCGCGGCGGGCCGCCGACCAGGCGTCCCGCGCCGCGCAACACGATGTGAGCGGCAGTCCACCAAACAGAATATCTGCCTGAGGCGACCGCGATGGTTGCCCGGTGGATGGGGGAGTGCGAGATCATGTTTCGAACGCCGAGATTGCTGAGGACGATGGCCTTCTGCGCCATGGCACTGGTGTTGTGCAGTGCAGCTTCTGCCGCCAGCACGGCTCCCCAGCGGAAAGGAAAGGTGATCGTAATCCGGGGAGCGTTTACGGTCTTCTCGTTGGGACTCGATGACCTCGGTGATAAGCTGTCGGACCAGGGACTTGATGTGGAGGTCGTGCCGGACATCCTCGCCGGCAGCGCGGCCGCGAAGTTGCGAGCGGAGTACGTGCGCAACCCGAACATGGGCCCGATTGTCTTCATTGGTCACAGCCGCGGTGCCGAACTGGGCCCTCGTGAGGCTCGGTTCCTGCAGGATTACGGGATTCCCGTCAAGCTGATCGTGATGATTGACGCAGTTCATCAGACTTCCATTCCGGCGAATGTGGAGCGGTGCGTGAACCTCTATCACAACAATTCACTCGGCGTTCTGCACGGCCTGCCAGCCCGAGCTGAAAGCAGACGCACCAAACTGCTCAACACGGATATCGCCACGCTCAAGACGCGCGAGAAGGGAGGCAGAATTAACCACTTCAATATGGATGCTTCACCTTGGATCCACGAACTGGTGGTCGCCGAAGTTCTCAAAGTATGTCCCGAGGTAACGGATGTACCGAAGGTCGCACGTGGCCGCAAGAAAGCGAAGCCCTACACGGCGGAAGAGTTCGGTGGCGTGAAGAAGAGCATCAAGAGTGGTCCTCTCAACACGAAGCTGAAGGGGTAGTCTGCATCCACGTTCTCCGCGAATGTGGCTACGCTACTCAGCGAGGTCCCCTTCTCATGCCGCCCGTCGGTGTTCGAAACAGGGGGATGTAGCCTGGCGGAGCCACAACTGGTCTGCTATAACGTCGGCGTATCTTGATAAAATAGTCCGGCAACTCCGGAATCCTATCACAAGGACGCTCTTCCAATTCCTGGTCGGACAGGAGATTGCAGGCGGCCGTCGGCTCTACCCCGATTTTGATCGAGCGGTCGCTGAATTCAAGGCGGGAAAGACTCGATCCTTCAAAATGCCCCTGTTCTGGTCCTTTTCTATGCGGATAGAGCGGCGACATTTGCCGGGGTAAACGCAAATCTGGCACTCCAAAATGCGGCTCTGGCCGGGGAAGCACTCGGGCTTGCCTGCTTTTATACCGGATACCTGGTGGCAGCCTGCGACCGGGATAGAACGAGTCGCAAAACGCCTCTCACTTCCTCAAACACACAAAATATATGGCGGACTCGCCATGGGATACCCAAAGATTACATTTAAGAAATGGATGGAGCGAAAGCCTGTGAGGGCAAAGTGGATGGACGCTTAATAACCTTTTTATAAAATTTGAAAACATCATATCCGAAATTCTGTAATTTGGATTTTGAAACCACTTCTAACCATAAACGAATAGGAACTTGTCATATTTTTCATCTGAAAAGGAGAAATGAAATGAAAAAAAACATGGGGACCGTTGATGGGGAATTAGACTATCATTGGCAATTATCGTAGCGATATTGTACTTCAGCGGCAAAATATCGGGTATTACTGCAATTGTCCTAGGAATCATCGCACTGGCATTCTTTATCACCAGTTTGGTTGGGCATTGTCCCGCTTATACGCCCCTGGGGATAAAAACGTTAAAAGATAGTAAATAATCCCCGCCTTAAAAGGCGGGACTTTTCAGAATAGTTGTAACTGCTGGGGTAATTTTTCTTTATGGCGATGGTACTCAATATATTTTTTGATCATATCTCTGGTTACCTTGTCCCCGACTGTTCGGGCAAAATATCCATCTTCCCAAAATTCGCCTCCCCAAAGCTCTTTCTTCACCCCAGGAAAAACTTGAAAAATCTTTCTCGCAGAATGCCCTTTCAACCACTGCACAACTTGCGAAATCGAATACCGCGGCGGAAAACCCAAAAAGAGATGCACATGGTCTTCAGCAATTTCCATCTCATCTATTTCAAACTCGTTGGACTCAGCGATTTCCTTAAAACATTCTCCAACGAAATCTCGAAGATCACCCCGCAATATCCATTTACGATATCTATGAGCCCATACCAAATGATACCGGGTATCGTATACCGCATGACTCGTCCTCTTGATTGCCATGCGGACATTTTAATCGATTTGAAACCCCTTTTAAAGGATGCCGTTTCATCCCCGCCATAAATGCCGTGGCATTCACGGCATATTTTTCATAAAAAGAGGTGAACCAATATGAAGTTTCATATGAGATTTTTTTTCTTTTTAAAGCTTCCCCTTCTATTGTTATTATTTTCGGCAACCTCGGGAAAAGCTGAAGTTAAAGATTATTCTCAAACCATTAATTTATTAAAGGAAACACCTGTAATCGCGAGTTATTTTAAGGATGCTTATGGCTATGCCCTTTTTCCGACCATTGGAAAAGGTGGCATTGGGATTGGTGGTGCTTACGGAAAAGGTCAGGTTTATCGGGACAGTACGGTAACAGGAACTGTTCAGATGTTCCAAGCCTCAGTTGGATTCCAATTGGGAGGTCAAGCATACAGCCAAATTATATTTTTCCAGGATAAACGAGCCTACATAGAATTCACGAGTGGAAGCTTCGAATTTGATGCTACGGCATCAGCGATGCTTATCACCGCTGGTGCACGGCCCAAGTTGGAACAAAGGGTGCAACTGCCGGTGCAAGTGCAAGGCCTCAATCTGCTGTCCAAGCCGAAACATTTTATTACAAGGGAATGGTAGTATTTATCCGAGGAAAGGGAGGGCTAATGTATGAAGCGGCTATCACCGGTCAGCGGTTTAATTTCAATCCCGTCCAGTAGTCGGCATTCCTAGTCCTAACAAACTAAATGGACTGGGTACTATAGAAATTTTAACATCGCAATTCAAATATGATATTCAGAGCAATATCGATTACAGTCTCTATAAAATCAATGTTTTCAAAATGTCGTCCCCTTTGGCAAGGAGTCCACACCTTCGATCTTTTTCTTAATTTAAATCCTAAGCCCTTGCGTGGGTTGATGATGGTTTTGCATAGCCATTGGCCAAACTCCCATGTGCTTCTGGTGATAGGAGTAGCAAAAGTGCCGCCTTTTATGGGAAAAGGATAGGAGATATTCATGACCACAGTCTCCACAACTATCCGGGCAAACCCGTTATGCAACACGCCGCAGTCAAGATACCGACAGATCACCTCTTTGGCATATGGACGAAAGAAACCGTAGGTCCTTTCAAATCGATCGTCGCAGATGCCTTCGAAGGCCTCGAAATGGTCCTCGACACATTGGTAATATGGAGAGTTCTGAGGTTTGGGGACTGTAAACGGCTGCGGGCACGGATATTCCCCCTCGCTTCCCGATCGAGAAACTTCAACAGCAATATCCATGCCTAATCAATATGTTGAGTTAAAATACCGAGAGGGTCCCAATATTACTGGCGGTATTCCAATGCGTCCGGCGAGTACGATACGGGCGGCGGTCCCCAAAATTTGGACAATGTGTTAAGCTTTGAATCAGCCCTTTCAAGGAGGATCTGATATGAGCAAAAAGCGTCGACAACACAGTGCCCAATTCAAGGCCAAGGTCGCTTTGGCCGCGTTGCAGAATGAAGAGACCACCGCTCAACTGGCTGTTCGTTTCGGTGTCCATCCGACGATGATCACCGCCTGGAAAAGACAGCTGTTTGAAAGCGCCCCTGAGCTTTTCAATAAGAACCATCAGTCGAAAAAGGAGATAGAAGGCCGGGTCGATGAACTTTACCGTCAAATCGGCCAGCTGAAAGTGGAAAACGATTTTTTAGCACGAAAGCTCGGCTCATGAGCCAAAAGCAGCGCAAGCAGATGATCGATCCTGGGCATCGCGAGCTGAGCATTTCCCGGCAGTGTCATTTTTTGGATATCAGTCGTTCGTCCTTCTACTATACGCCGAAGCCGATGAAGCCTGAAGATTTAGAGCTGATGCGGCTTATCGATGAACAATACCTGAAAACGCCTTTTTACGGCAGTCGTGGCATCGCCCGGCATTTCCGGCGGCAGGGCCGGAAGGTCAACCGCAAACGGATCCAGCGGCTGATGCGTCTGATGGGTATTGAGGCGGTGTATCCCAAGCCGCGAACGAGTCGGCCGCATCCGGAGCACCACGTTACCCCTATCTTCTCAGAAACCTGACCATTGACCGTCCGAACCAGGTGTGGGCGGCCGATATCACCTACGTTCCCATGGCGCGCGGGTTTATGTACCTGGTGGCCGTCATGGACTGGCACAGCCGAAAAATCCTTTCCTGGCGTCTTTCCAATACCCTGGATTCGGATTTCTATTCAGGCCCTTCAGGAGGCCCTCAGCCGCCATGGTAGGCCTGAAATCTTCAACACCGACCAAGGCTCCCAGTTTACCAGTAATCGTTTCACTCAAGTGCTCAAAGATCACGACATCGCAATCAGCATGGACGGTCGGGGCCAGTGCCGGGATAACGTCTTCATCGAGCGGTTCTGGTGGACTCTCAAGCACCATTACCTGTACCTGCATTCCTTCCACAGCGGTTCCGAGCTGCGACAGGGGTTGACTCAATGGATCCGGTTTTACAACCAGGAGCGGGGTCACGCCACCCTTGACGACCGTACCCCGGATGAGGTTTATTATGACCTGCCTCTTCCGCTTTCTGAGGCTGCCTGATGCCTTTTATAAAAAACCGGTTCAAGCTTATCGCACCCATCAGGCTGTCCAAACATTGGGGTCCACCGGCACGCTCGCGAAGTTCGTGGCGGCGGCGCGTGCCAATCCCACTACGCCCGCCGAGATCGACGCCAAGATGCGGGTTGATATCGACAAGTGGGGCAAGGTGATCGCCAAGGCGAACATCCCGCAGCTCTGACGGCTGCTGAAGATCTCACCGCCGTCATTTATCCACCGCAGATCGGCCGTCGCTGATCTGCGCATGGGCTCCGATCTCGTTGTATCGCAAAATCGGAACAAATCCGTTACAGGGCCTCGTTTGGCATTTTGCAAAAACGAACCTACCGGGCGAAAACCTCGTTAAATCAATGCTGGCCCAGGTCCGGATCACGTGGAACCTTCGCTGCGGGCTCGCCGGTCAGGTGAGTGCTTCCGGAAACCGCTTGTGCTTGCGCATGCGGGCGTATTGCAGGCCGGCGACGCCGACGACGATCAGCAGCGCGAGGCCGGCCGGGATGGTCCGCGACGGCCGCTCTGCCGGCTGCAGCACGGCGAGCACCTGGTAGCCTGGCTCGAGCCCGACGCGCTTGGCATAGGAGGCGAATGCCACATCGGCGATCGTCACCTTTTCGCCGGCCGACGTGACGGTCAGACCGGTCGCGCGCAGGCGCGCCCTCGGCTCCTGCACGTCGCCGAGGCGGAGGCTCACCGTCTTGCGGACGTCCTCGCCCTCGATGTTCACGCCCTCGACCACCATCAGAAGCCGGTGGTCCTCGGGGGCCTGCTGGACCCTGGCCATTAATTCGCGCGCCGGAAGCTCGACGTAGGGTGCGTAGAACCGGTCGAGGAACCAGCCGGGACGGAGCATGGCGAAGCAGCACGCCAACAGCACCGCCGATTCCCACAACCGGCTTTTGGTAACGAACCAGTTCATGGTAGCGGCAGCGAAAACCAGGATGGCCGCCGAGGTGACGAAGATCACCCAGACGAGATGCGCCCAGCCGCCAATGTCGATCAGCAGCAGCTCCGGATTGAAGATGAACACGAACGGCAGGATGGCGGTACGCAGCGAATAGACCGATCCCTGCAGTCCGGTGGCGATCGGATCCTCCTTGGAGATCGCCGCCGCCGCGAACGCGGCCAGGCCGACCGGCGGCGTGATGTCGGCCATAATGCCGAAATAGAAGACGAACATGTGCACGGCGATGAGCGGGATCGCGAGCCCGGCCTGGGCTCCGAGTTCGACGACCACCGGCGCCATCAGGGTCGAGATCAGGATGTAGTTAGCGGTGGTGGGAATGCCCATGCCGAGGATCAGCGAGATCAGCGCCGTGAGCGCCAGCATGATGATGACGTTGCCGCCAGATACGAACTCGACCACCTCCGTCATCATGAGGGCAAGGCCGGTCAGCGTGACGGTGCCGACGACGATGCCGGCTGCCGCGGTCGCGATGGCGATACCGATCATGTTTCGCGCGCCCAGGGCGAGTCCGTCGACGAGGTCGCCGTATGCCGAGAAGGCGGCGGCGCGGACGTCTTGTCGGCGAAACAATGCGAGCAGCGGCTTGCGGGTCGCGACGATGCCGATCACCGCGATGGTCGCCCAGAATGCCGACAGGCCGGCCGAGAGCTGCTCAACCATTAGGCACCACAGCAGGACCACCAGCGGGATCAGGAAGTCCAAACCGGTGCGCGTCACGTCCCAGGCGCGGGGAAGATGGATGATCGGAGCATTGGGATCGTCGAGGGCGAGGTCGGGAAACATCGCCGCGTACCAGATGGTCCAGGCGTAGATCGCGACGCCGACGACGGCGAGCACCCACGGCGCGGCACCGCCGAACATGAGACGCGCGGCCTCGATGCCGTAATAAAGCGCGACCAGAACGACGATCGTGCCGGACAGGCCCAGGCCGGTCCGTACCAGGCGCATCCTGGTCGGGATTTCCTCGCGCGGAATCGGCTTGGAGCCGATTTTCAGTGCTTCGAGATGCACAATATAGAGCAGTGCCAGATACGACGCGATCGCCGGTAGCGCCGCATGCTTGATGATCTCGGAATACGGAATGCCGACATATTCGACCATCAGGAAGGCGGCCGCGCCCATCACGGGCGGCATGAGCTGCCCGTTGATCGACGACGAGGCCTCGATCGCGCCCGCCTTAACGCCGGACAGGCCGCTGCGCTTCATCAGCGGGATGGTGAAGATGCCACCCGACACCACGTTGGAAACCGAAGAGCCCGAAACCAGGCCGTTGAGCGCCGACGAGACCACCGCGACCTTGGCGGGTCCGCCGCGCAAATCGCCAGGTAGGCGCGATCGAGATCTGCATCATCCAATTGCCACCGCCGACCTTGTCGAGCAGCGTGCCGAATAACACGAACAGGAAGACAAAACTGGTGGAAACCCCGAGGGCGATCCCGAACACGCCCTCGGTTTCCAACCATTGGTGGGTGAGCAGGCGCACCACCGAGGCGCCCTTGTGCTGTAGCACCTCAGGCATGTACGGCCCGCCGAAGGTGAACAGCAGGAACAGCACCGAGATGGCGACCATCGGAGGTCCGAGGGCGCGGCGCGCTGCTTCCCAGTAGTATGAGGATGCCGACACAGGCAGTCGTCCAGATCGAGCATGGTCGGCTGGCCGGGGCGCGTCGCGATTTCGCGGTAGAACAGGAACAGATATGCCCCGGCGAAGGCCCCGACCGCTGCCAGGATCCAGTCGATCGTCGGGATGTATTGACGCGGCGACGATTTAAACGCGGGATAAGCCGTGAAGGCGAGGAAGAATGCCAGGCCGAGATGGATCGAACGCGCTTCGGTGTCGTTGAAGACGAAGATGCCGAAAACGAACGGAAGGGGCGAGGCATACCAGAGCTGGAACAGAGACCAGGCGACCGCCACAGAGAAAACGATCCGCGCCGCGAGCCCGGTCGGTTTTCGGCCCCCGGTATCCGCTTCGGCGACGAGCTGTTCGAGATCGATCGCCGGAGCGGCCGAACGGGCGTCACTTATCATGTCGCCTCATCCTCGCGTTCGTAATTGTGGACGAGGCGCCGTCGTCGGCGCCCCGCGGGAGATGGCGTCCGTATCAGGCTATCACTTGATCCAGCCTTTTTCCTTGCGTGTTAAGCGGAAACACTGATTGTATATCGGTATCATCTGCACCCCTATATATAGGGGCATGCGATTCTCATGACCGACGGGTTTCAGCTATCGGAAAAAGATTGGGCTGTCAATCGGATTTCAATTAAGAAATGTATGTTACTTTTGCCGATTCGGGGCAAGGGTCACCGTTTCATCTTTCGTCGTTTTTTTTCGAATAGGAATCCACAGGGTAAACCGGGTCAGTGATGTAATCATCGGCTGAAGGTGCAGGGCTCCTCGTATATTGGGAGTGCGCGGGTCGGCGGGGCATGAGCGATTTTCCGACATTCTGGCGGCGGCATCAAAAAACCGAAGCTTGCAGCTATTTTGACATTCCCACCACGATCTGGTATCCAGAGGAATATCGCTTGAAATCTTCATAAAACTAAAAATATCAGAATATTATCCAATTTGGCAAGAAGTGTTTGGTCAAATTGGAGACCAAATCTTGATTTTGTATCCCGTCATCCTGATATGCTGTGGATACATTTCAAACCGTTCAATGATTTTCGCAGATCTGGATTTCTAACTGCTATGAATACCATCAAACCCTTGAAATTTGCATTGCTCAAGGATAATGTTAAAAAAATTATGCACTGCTGGGCTTTATCTTGCCTTCTTATCTAAACGATCATATGGATAATTCCATTTAAATAATATCCATAGTGCCGGAGTAGAAATTTGTCTGAAGCTAATATTCCCGTTAATTTTGAACAAAAGCGAAAACGCAATTTTTTTATTTTGGCAGGTTCTTTTGGAATGATAATAATTTTGGCGTTTTCAATTATCGATTTTTTGGAAGGAGATGCTCTTGAGCTTTTCATAGATATACTAATGGCTGTAGTTCTGATTTCCAGCGCGGTCGGTATTTTTAGATTTAATGCAGATCGGCTTGTCTACTGTATCGGCCTCAATTTGCTAAACATGGCCATTCTGTCTGTATAATGTTTCAATAGGCGCTGGAGGCATGGTAGCCCTTTTTTGGCTTTATCTTGTGCCTTTGCTTCTATTTTTTTTCTTAGAAAGAACCGAATCATTGGTATCGGCAATTCTATTTTTTTATATCGCCACCATATTAATGGTGTATCCACCTCTTCTTGGAACTTTTGACTACGGACTGCAAATGGGTTTTCGTTTCCTGATATCGCTATTTTTTATAACGATTATCTCATACTTCTTAGAATCATCGAGGTTTCGATTTAGCATGTTACTGAAAAAATCAAACAATGAATTAATTTCTCAAAAAGAGAAGCTTGAGTCGGCTTTATCTGAAATCAAAACTCTAAGCGGCATGCTTCCCATCTGTTCCTATTGTAAAAGCATACGAGATGACAAAGGATATTGGAGCCAGGTAGAATCTTACATCCATGAACATACCGGTACCGAATTCAGTCATGGCATGTGCCCGGATTGTGCTAAAAAACATTTCCCAGACATGAATCTTTACGATGAATGATATAGATCAAGATAGTTATCCTAAACGTAACTCGTGGAGGTCGCAACAATTTCAATAATACCAGTCAAATCCATTAGACCTAAGACCCCGGACTTCGTCTATGTTGAATTTTTCACTCTGACCTAACAATCAGAAGAATATCGATTGCAATCTCATAAAATCGAATGATATCGGTAAATTGAACGCCAGCAAGATGCTATTTTCATCACAAGTTTTTATTGATAAGAAACCATCATTTGCGAGAAAGTTCAGTTAAACATCTTCGAATGCTATCGGGGTAGAACATATAACATTATCCAGGTAGGGAGAGGCTGATTATGAGTTCTTTTGCCCATGCAAGATTTTCAAAATT
>CAVOXY010000045.1:0-124307 GCA_963700515.1 uncultured Planctomycetota bacterium
GCGAAATCATCTACGCTCAACTTCGACGTCGGGGCACCAAAAGCCACCAGTGCATTCCAGACCCGCTGAGCATTCTGCGGAGTCGGCCGGACCCACAGATCGAGGTCGCCCGTGGCACGCGGGAATCCATGGGCGGCCAAGGCATAAGCGCCGACCAGTAGATACTCAGCCGCGGCCTCGGACAACGCGGACAACATGTCTCTGAAATCGGGATTCAGCAATGGATGGCTCCTTGAACGCCCAGGCATCGAGTGTCAGTTGCCACACCATGGCCAGGCACTCGTCCGGTCTCATGTGCGTGCCTGCGGAATCGGCGCCCTGCATCTGCAAGGTCGAAACCTCAACACGAGTGCGATCCATCGAAGGACTTTCAGCCATGGCATTTCTCTACCGGGTCCAACAAGACAAAAGGTTTTCGGTCACACCAGTTTAGGCTCAGTCCATTTACTTTCCAAGACTGTCGCTGTAGAGCGTATCACGCATCTCACCGTGCTGTAGCCATCGGCAGGGTGTGCCCAGCGAACCGTGGACGCACATGGCAGCTTGTGACGCTGAGGAAGGCGAGCGCCGGCACTCCAGCAATCGGTTGGCACGCATTGCAGCCGCTGGGAAAACGATCATGCGATCCGACACCGCGGAGCCTTCGCATGATCTCATATCGAATTTCCTTAATCGACCAGCAGAAGAACTCCGACGACGCACGTCGCCTTTGGGTGCCAACGCGGGCAGAGTGCGCATCAAGACGGTTCGTGCCCGTATCGTGGCGACGAAACCGCTTGGCAGGCGTTGCGATGTCCGCGGGTCCCGTATTTACCTCCAGTATTTTCGGAGCATGCGGCCCTGATTTTCGGGTGCCCTGAATGCACTGGACGGGAAATTGCCCGGTTTTTTCCGATTTAGTGACCCTGCCTTGGGCCTGCAAACGTTTCTTCCTGAGGGTGGAAATTAATTGAGGCCTATCTCCCATGCATGTTATACTAGCTACCTCGCGACACCGCAGAGCTTCCCTTCAACGGGCCGAGCAGGCGTATGGGAGAGTCTCGCAGCAACACGACGCAGATTCAGGCGTTGCTGGGTCTAGCTGGCGAAGGCGACAAACACGCTCTCGACAGGGTGATCGCTCTCGCTGCGGAACGGCTCGAGAAGTTAGCACGGCGAATGTTGCGGAATTACCCGCATCTGCATCGCTGGGAGCAGACGGACGATGTGGTCCAGACCGCGGCGATTCGGCTCCATCATTCCCTGCGAAAAGTCAAGCCAGACTGCGTCCGAGGACTCCTCGGACTGGCTTCTGTCGAGGTCCGCAGGACACTGATCGACCTGCTTCGACATCATTTTGGCCCCGAGGGTGCCGCGGCCAACTATCAATCGGACTTTCAGGCCGGTTCCCGCGATGGAAGCCCAGGCTTCGTTCAAAACGAGCCGGACCACTGCGACGCGGCCGAATCCCTCGAAACTTGGTCACAGTTTCACGTAACGGTGGAATCACTTCCCGAGAACGAACGCGAGGTGATGCACCTTGGCTGGTACGCCGGGATGAAACAAGCAGAGATGGCCGCCGTGTTGGGCGTGTCTGTATCTACGATCAAAAGGCGATGGTATCGCGCTCGACTTCATCTACGCGCGGCCATGTCTGGGCAAATGCCTCCTGTAGCGGAGCCTGAAAGGCATGCTCGATGAAGAAAGGCTGATCGATCTTCTGATCCGACGGGACTACCTTCTGGAGCAAGGGGTAGCCGCGACTCCGGAACGAGTGTGCGAAGATTGCCTCGAACTGACCGAGGAGTTCCAGGCCGAGCTACAATCGCTCCAGACTACTAATTGGATGTTCGACACGGACGTCGAAAAGGAAGAGGATGAGCAAGAGGATGAGGATATTCCCCACTCAGCCAGCCATTGCGCGACCGCGAACGTTTCCAGCGAATTCACGCTTCCGCATTCGTCGCTCACGGTGGAGCAATTCGTGCAAGCGATCGCCCGCTGCGAGCTCATGAGCCCTGGGGAGATCGACGCGTTTCGTAAGACCCCGTCGGGCTCCGTTTCCTGTGCCGAGTCACTCGCCCACGAGATGGTTTGGCACGGCAAGCTAACGCAATACCAAGCCACTGTGCTGCTCGCGGAACGGAGCGATCCTTTACTGCTGGACCGCTATGTCATCCTCGATTTGATTGACAGCGGCGGCATGGGCATGGTGTTCAAGGCACGGCATCTTTCGTTAGATCGAATCGTGGCCCTGAAAACTTTGCCGCCGTCAGCCGTCGATTCGCCGGACAAGGTCCGACGCTTCCGGCGGGAAGGCAGGACGGCGGCGATGCTCACTCACCCGAACATCATCACCACCTATGATGCCCACGAATCCCACGGTATCGGCTTCCTGGTCATGGAGTACGTGCCAGGCAAGGACCTGCACAAAACCGTCAGGAAACAAGGGCCGCTCCCCGTCGCCGAGGCGGTCGATTATGTCCTGCAAGCGGCCAGGGGATTGGAGCACGCGCATGGCGCGAGGAATCGTCCACCGGGATATCAAGCCGGGGAATCTACTTTTGGACGCCGGAGGCACAGTCAAGATTCTCGACTTGGGACTGGCTCGCCTAGAGACGTTGAACTCTCGGACGACCTCACCGGAGGAATCACCCCACACTCGCGACGTGATGGGAACAGTTGCCTATATGCCTCCGGAGCAGGCAGCCAACCCGCGCGACGCTGACCCTCGTTCGGACATCTACAGCCTGGGCTGCACTCTCTATTTCCTGCTCACCGGTCATGCGCCTTTCGATCAGGACACGCTGGTCAACACAATCCTGGCGCACCGGGACAAACCGATTCCCTTGTTTGGGCAAGAACGCGACGACATGTCCGAAGACCTGGTCGCCGTTTATCGTCGGATGATGGCCAAGAGGCCGGGCGATCGCTACCAGTCGATGACTGAAGTGATCGAGGCGTTGCGTGATTGCCAAGTTGTCACAGAAGATGCGTCTGGGCAGGCTGCCGTGGAACAAGCCGTGCTCGACACCGTAGCAGCGGGTCGCGATAGAACCGCCGTGGTCCGAGGTGAATTAGCCGACAGAGCTTCACGACGCCGATGGTGGATCGGGGGCACTTGGGCAACGCTATTGCTGGCCGCCGTGGTTCTCGGGTCGGTCATCGTCAAGATCCACCTGCGGGCGGCGACCGTGATTGTCGAATTGAATGAACCGGGTGCTGAAGTCGTCGTCGATGATGGCAAAGTACAGGTCGTGACAGAGGACAAACATCGTGTGGAAATCCAGGTAGACGCCGGCCATCACACCTTGACTGTGAGGAAGGGCGGATTCCAGACGCGTAAGGAGACATTCACAATTACCTCGGGCGGTCACGAAGTGCTCAAGATTACGTTGGTTCCGACGGCGGTGGAAAAAGCGAACACGAAACCACCAGGCAACCAGGAACAGGCTCCCGGGGCAATGGGCGAATCGGAAGCGACGGATACCTTTTCTGCCCGAAAAAGGATAGGTAAACGACCGCCAACAGCCCTTGCGCCGTTTGGCCCGCAGCAGGCGAAACAACACCAGCAGGCGTGGGCCAATTACTTGGACCTGCCAGTCGAGTGGGAAAACTCGCTGGCGATGCAGTTCGTGCTGATTCCGCCCGGCGAGTTCCTGATGGGCTCGTTGGATGAGGAGCAGTCGAGCGTCCGCGAAAGAAGCGAGAACCCACGCGGCATGGACCGAAGGATGGATTCCGGCGGAAGGGCCGCAGCATCGGGTCCAGATCAGCCAGCCGTTTTACCTGGGAAGACACGAAGTGACACAGGCCCAGTGGGAGGCGGCCATGGGAAATAATCCGTCGAGCTTCAAAGCCCCGGCCAGCCCCGTGGAAAACGTGAGCTGGCACGATGTCCAGGTTTTTCTGAAGCTCACACGCAGCAAACGCAGCTTGGCTTGCCGTCCGCGGGAACGCCCTTGGAAGGCGTTGGGGATCGAGTTCACCCTCCCCACGGAAGCCCAATGGGAATATGCCTGTCGCGCCGGAACCACCACGGCATTTTGGCTACGGGGACAGCGGCAGCGTGCTGGATGCGTATGCGTGGTCCTATCCCAGTGCGGAGGACAAAACGCACGCGGTAGGTCAGCTCAAGCCCAACGCCTGGGGGCTTCACGACATGTACGGCAACGTGTGGGAGTGGTGTGCGGATTGGTATGCAGCGGATTACTACGCGCAATCTCCGCGGACCGACCCCGTTGGTCCTCTGGAGGGGTCGGCGCGGGTATTTCGCGGCGGCAGCTGGGGCCATCCCCCGTGTTTCTGCCGGTCGGCGTTTCGCCGTGGCCTCTCGCCCGACTACCGGTACCACAGCCTCGGCTTTCGGCTGGCGGCAGTCTGGGTGGACTAGCCAGTCGTCCGAGCGATATTGACCTGCCCCCCGTTGAATCGTGCGCGGTTACAGCTCTCCCATTTCCCGGCAGTCTGACGGCTTCGCCCGTTTTGCTGGTCCATTCTGCGGTCGGCTTACGCTTTTATCTAGTAGGCCTGGCAGGCACGACACGACCGAAGTGTCCCTTCCCTGAATGCCGAACCGCATCGATCGCGACGCCCGAAGATGTCCCACCAGCAACCCGGGCTGTCGGGGGGAAACGCCCAGCGGCACCGAAACGAAGTCGGCGGTGCTGCTGGGGCTACTGCAAAAGGCGACAACAAGAGATCGATCCATGTCTCACATGTGTACGACCCTTACACATTCTGCAATCCTGAGAGTTCATGCGGAGGGCACGCTATGTCAAGCACTCGCACCCACAGGCCCTTCCTAAAATGGAAACGCCGGCAAGAACTCAAGAAGCGGCAGCGCGAGCGGCGGCGTCAACGTTTCGAGTTGCTGGAACCGCGTTGGCTGCTGACCACCATTGATTTCGACTATGGTCTGCTGCTCGATCCGGACCCGTCGGATGGCGCGGACTTGACGCTGCGGATTGTCGACGATGGCGGTCCTGTCCTGCAGCTCTTCAACAACGATAATTCGACGGTAATGGGCCAGGCAGATTTCAATGACGATATCATCGTCAACATTCGGGGTGGCAACCTGGCGGACAAACTCACCATCGACTTCGATCGAGGGTCGCTCAATCCGGCAGCGGTGAACATCGACGTCAACGTCAATGGCGTTGACGACATGATGCCCCTGCCCTTCGAGGACGTCATCGAAATCAACCCCAGCGGCGCCACGATCTACCGGCCCAGCAGTTTGCACGTGACACTGACCGAAGGCGACAAGATCAGCATCGCCGGTGATGTGTCGGTGGACGGCGAGCTCAATCTCACGGCCGCCGGCGGCACGATCGAAGTGCTGAGCGGCGCGACCATCACGGGAGGCGACATCACGCTGGCGGTCAACGCCGAAGTGGAAGCATCGGGTGACGGCATTTCCACCGACATTTCGGCCACCCCCTCGGCGACCATCACCGTGAATGGCGGATCGATCTCCGGCGACCACGTCACGCTGCGGGCCACCGCGACAGTTGACGTCGAGATCACGACGCGGATCTGCTCAGTGGCTCCATCACTGTGGGAGCAGTCATCGCCAACTCCAGCGCCCATATCACAATCGACGGCGGGTCAATGATCAGGGCGGATGGAGACTTGACGATTTCCGCAGCCTCGAACGTAGCGACCGTCTTGACACGCGCTCCCGAAGATGATGCAGACGCTGGCGACAGGGACACCGATGAAGACGCGGCCATCGCTGCCTCGGTTGTCGCCAGTAGCGCCAGCATCACGATTGGAACCTCTGTTTTGTCCGCGGGCGCAATGGCCGATATCTCAGCGACCAATACCGTCAATGTCCAGACCAAGGCAGACGGTCAGCTGGGAGGAGACTTCGGGGGCGGGACACTCGCCACCAGCGTCGTGCTTGGAGATACCCAGGTACTTGTCCAGGACGCGGCATCGATCACGGCTGTTGGCGACGTCTCGCTGACCGCCACCAGCGATCGAACGGTGACCACCGAAGCCATCGCCACGAGCGGCGGTGCGACGGAAGATGGAGACAGCGGGACGACGACGCAAGGACAGCAGGCGTTGGCGGGGAACGACGCCGAAACGGCCGACGGCGACGTGAGCCTGGCCGCCGCCGTGGCAGTCACGACATTGACTGGCGACACCAGCGCCCGAGTCAGCGGTGGAAGCGTGACTTGCTCGTCAGGAGACGTGAAGATCGAATCGAGTGCAAGACACACGGTCTCGACCGTGGCCGATGCCACCGCCACCAGCGGCGATTCCGGAACCGGCGTGGGCGTGGGTGTCGCGATAGGCGAAGTGAACGCCGATAGCAGCGCTTCCATCGGAGGTTCTGCGAGCCTGGATGCGAACGCGATCAATGTAACCGCGGCGATACCCGGCAGCACTGCCCAGGTGGAAGCCAGATCCGGCGCCTCGGGTGACGGCAGCGGCGCTGACGTCGGCGTCGCCGGAGCGTTGGCCATCAATGTCGTCACGACCGAGGCCGGAGCTTTCATCGCCAGCGGCGCGACGGCCAACCTCAATGGCAACAACCTGAATATCTCGGCAGATTCCGCGACCACGGCGGAAACCACGGCGGTTCCCCACGAGAACGTCGCGACCGGCGAGAGCGTTGGCGTGGGCGCTTCCGTGGCACTGAGCGTCAGCAACAATACGGTGCGGGCTGAAGTGGGAGATGATGCTGTGCTGACGGGCGTCGACAGTCTTACACTCGGCGCCACGTCCATCGACACAGCAACGACAACGACCACGGCCGGGAGTGTGGCGGCCGCCGGCAGCAGTAGCTGTCGGTATCGGTGGAGCCGTCAGCATCGCGGTCGTGAACAACGATACCCGGGCGGACGTCGGGAGCGGATCCACGCTGATTTTGACTGGGGATCTTTCTGCCACGGCGACGCACACGGGTCAAACGATCACGCTGGCCGACGCGGACACCAAAGGGGGCAAGACCGGAGTCGGCGCGGCCTTCGCCATGGGCTGGGTCGAGGGCGACACCAGCGCGAATCTCAATCGCGACGTCTCGACCGGCGCGACGACGGCCGCCGACGTGACGGTGTCCGCGATCTCCGACATCGACGCCACCACCCAGGCCACCGGCAGCTCGGAGGGATCCAAGAGCGTCTCCGACGGCGGTAAGACCTCGGACGAAGAAACCGACAGTCAGACGAGCTTCGTCAACCGCCGCGGCGGCACTTCCGTGAATTCTCCCACGGCCGGCGACCGAGTCGATGAGGCGAACTCGATGGCTGCCGATCAGACGAGCGATCCCGGCAGTCAAGGTGGCACGGCCCAGAAGGCCTCCACGCGGCAACATGGAGGAACAGTGCGGGCGGCCGGCGCGATCGGCATATCGGTCGTCAGGCCCACGGTGACGGCGACGATCGCCAGTGGCGTCACGGTTGATGCGAGCGGGGCACTCAACGTCAGTGCCACCAGCGATGCGGATGCGTCCACGCTCGCCACGGGCCTGGCATACTCCAAGGATGCGGGCACTGGCATCGGCGCTGCCGTGGCCGTCAACTACGGCGAGCTGTCCAGTAGCGCGGCCATCGGCGTGGGAGCCGTAATCCAGGCCGGTTCGGTGGCGGTCGAAGCCGGCAACACGGCCGGCGGGAGCAACGATTTCGAGACGCTGGCGCTGGCCGGTGGCGGCACGGCCCAGGAAAGCAACAGCGGTGGCGGCACCACGGCGGTGGCGGGTGCGGCGGGCGTCAACGTCGTCAACGAGCCAGACCACGGCGACGATCGCCGCTGCGACAGTGGACACGAGCACGGGCGATGTGGACGTGACGGCGCGGAGCGACCTTGGCATCCAGAATATCGCCGGCGGCGGGGCCATCACCAAAACCAACAGCGGCAGCAACGACAAGAGCGTGGGCCTGGCCATCGGTGTCAATTTCGTCGACAACACCACCGACGCCTCGATCGCTGCCGGCGCCGAAGTGGCCTCAGCCACCGGCGATGTGGCAGTGCTGGCGGATGCTTCGATCAAGCCGACCGAGATCGTACTGCCCGAGGTGCCGCTGATCGACGAACACACCGGCATCAAGGTCACCACGCTGGTGGTCGGCGCCTCGGTGGGTGCCGCCAGCGGCTGGGCCGCGGCGGGGTCTGCCGCGGTCAACGTGTTCGATAGCGCCACGCATGCCAGCATCGGCGCCGGTGCGCAGGTGAGTGCGGGCGACGACGTCGAAGTGCGCGCGACCGACGACACGAAGATCAACAACGTCGTCGGCGCGCTCGCGGGCAGCAAGGAAGGCAAGGCCCTCGGTATCGGCCTGGATGTCACGGTGTTGACCAAAGACACCGAGGCCACCATCGCGGCCTCCGACACCCCTGGCACGCGACACAGGTGACGGCCGGCGGCAACGTCATCGTCGACGCCGACGGTTCCGAGGATCTTTTCTCGCTCAGCGCGAACATCGGCATCGCCGTTGGCAGCGGTGGCAGCAACGGCGAGACCCCGGCCGGCGCGGGCGGTGTGATCGTCCATGTGATCGACACCGACACGCGTGCCTTCGTGGGGCTCGACCCACAGGCACCGCCGGCCCTGGGCAACGTCGAGATCGTCGCACAGGGCAGCGTAGCGATCGGCGCCGACAGCACGACCAAGGACGACGCGTCCGCGGGCAGCGCCGCAGTGTCCCTGAAGAACAACGGCTACGGCGCCGCCGTGGCCGTGGTCGTCGATCTCGACGACACGTTGGCGTTCGTGGGCGATGGGGCGACCGTCACGGCGCTAGGCATGAAGGCTATCGACGTGCGCGACGGCAATCAGGACGGGAACGGCAACCAGGGCACCGAAGCGGTGCGCGGCTTCGCGCTCGGCGCCACCTCGTACGAAGACCATTTTCTGCTGGCCATCGGTGCCGGTGGCACGATCGAGGCCGACAAAGCCGGCCTCGGCCTGTCGGTGACCGTGGACGTGAACAAGGGCCAGACTCAGGCCACGGTGGGCGACAGCGCCTCGATCAACGCCGTGAACACCGGCGCCGACGCCCAGCAGGATCTGCTGCTTCGCGCCGTGGACTCGACCGACATCATGTCGGTGGCAGGCGGGGCGGCGATCGCTGGCGGCACGGCGATCGGTGGCGCGATCACGGTGGCCATCGTCGAAAACGATGTCAAGGCCGTGGCGGAGGGCAACAACACGATCAAGGTCGCCGATGGCGTGGCCCTGCAGGCCGAAACGCATGGCGACATCGATTCGCTCGCCATCAGCGTAGCGGGCGTGTTGAACATCGGCAGCCAAAGCAACTCGGGCGGTGGCAAGAGCACTAATTTCGCCGGTGCGGGCAGCGGCTCGGGCAATACGGTCACCAACACCACGGTGGCCGAGATCGCAGCCGGCAGCGCGGTCGATGCCGGTGGCGCCGTGACGCTCGCCGCGTCGGACGACACGAGCATCCGTGCCGACGCCGGCGGGGTGGCAGGAGCGATTTCGACCAACGGCCAGGGCACGTTGCTCGCCATCGGTGCTTCGATCGCCACCAACGCGGCCGACACGACGGTACTCGCCAGGATCACCGGTTCGACGGTGGACGCCGGGAGCGTTTCGCTCGCCGCCGAGAATGCGCAGAAGATCCGTGCCCTGACCCTGGCCGGCGCGTTCAGCGTCGCGACGCAGGGGAGCACTGCCTTCGGTGGGGCAGGCTCCGGCTCGGGCAACGACATCGACGCCACCATCAATGCGGTGATCGATGGAAGCACCATCAACACCACCGGCAACGTCGTGTTGACTGCGATCGACGCCTCGAACATCACGTCGGATGCCGGTTCGGCAGCGCTGGCGATCACCACGGGGGGCAGCAGTTCGCTCACTGCCATCGCGGCCGGCGCGGCTGTCGCGACCAACGACATCGCCAACCAGGCTCGCGCCGCAATCGAAGACTCGGACGTCGATGTCGGCGGTACGCTCGATGTGCAGGCCAGCTCCACGGCGTCGATCGACACGTTCACGCTCGGCATTGCCGGTACCGTGGCTGCCGGCAGCCACGGTACGCTGCCGCTGGCCGGCGCCGGCTCGGGATCCGGCAACTACATCGCCAACACGATCGAGGGGGTGGTCGAAGGTTCCCGTGTCACCACTCTCGGCGCTATGAGCATCGCCGCGCTCGATGACTCCACGATCAAAGCCGAGGCCGGCTCGGCCGTGGTGACCATCGGCGTCGGTTCCGGCACCAATGTCGGCGTCGGTCTCGGTCTGTCGATGACCATCAACCAGATCGGCAACACCACCCACGCGGTAATCGACGACTCGGAGGTCGTCACGGGCGACATGCTGACGATGTCGGCCGACGGCACATCGGACATCGATTCGCTCGCCTTGGGCGTGGCCCTCGGCGTGACCGCCTTCAGCGGCAAGAACGTGTCGATCAATGCGATCGGCGCGGCGAGCAGCAATGAAATCGCCAATGTCATCGAGGCGGTGATCCGAGACAGCGACAGCGGCGATGCCGAGTCGGTGCAGGCCGGCGGTACAATCAGCCTGAGCGCCACCGACGACGCATCGATCAACGCCGAGGCTATCGCCGCCACCGCCACCGTGGCCGCCGGCAGCCGCACCAGCGGCGGCGGTTCGCTCGTGGCGGCAGTGGTCATCAACACCATCGACAATCAGACCCGCGCCGCGATCGATGGCGTGGACGTGGTTACCACGCTCGGCAATCTCGAGCTAGCGGCATCGTCCGCCTCCGACATCGATGCGATCGGCGTCGCAGCGTCGGTCGGCTTCAGCGGCAGTGGCGCTTCGGCGATCCAGATCAATGCCGGGGCGTCAATCGCCAAGAACGAAGTCTCGAACACGGTTGAGACGGTGATCGCCGACGCCGCAGTGGCTGCGCCAGGGGCCGTCTCGCTGTCCGCTACCGATGACACCCGCATCACAGCCGACCTGGTCGCCGCCTGCGTAAGCGCCGCGTTCGGCAGCCGCGGTTCGGGCGGCTTGGCCGTGGCGGGCACCGTGGTGCTCAACGACATCTCCAACACCACCCGCGCACTGATCGAGAACGGCGCGGCCGTTGACGCCACGGGCACCTTCACTGCCTCGGTCGAGTCGAACACGCAGATCTCGGCCGTGGGCGTGGCGGCCTCGGCCTCCGTCTCGATGGGAAGCGGTAATCTCAGTCTTTCGGGCGCCGGCACGGGCGCGGTGGTGGATAACGACATCTCCAACCAAATTGTCGCGGGCGTGACCGGCGGCTCCTCGGTGGATGCGGACGGCGTCGTGACGATCACGGCGGAGGATAACGCGAACATCTCGTCCGAAGTGATCGCGGCCGCCGCCTCGATCGGCGTCGGGTCCGGCTCGGTAACTGTGTCGCTCGCCGTCGCGGTGTCCGTGGCGAACAACAGCATCAGCAACTCCACGCGGGCCCTGATCGACGATTCCTCCGTCAGCGCCGGGGGATCTCTGACCCTGACCGCCGATGCCATGGCGAACATCGACGTGACCGGCATCGCCGCCGCACTCTCGGTCGCGGCCAGCAGCGGCACGCTGGCGGTCGGCGCCTCAGTGACGGTCGCCGTGGTCACCAATACCGTTGACGGCGTGGTCGAGGCCTTGATTTCCGAGGCTGACGCCCTTGACGGGCAAAGCGTAACGGCGGCCGGGCCGATCACGATCTCGGCCACCAACATGAATGACATCGATGCGGTGACGGGTTCGGTCGCCACCACGATTTCGGCGACGGGCGGCTCGGTTTCCATCAGCGCCGCAGTGGCTGCGGCGGTGGCGGAGAACGCGGTCGGCACTCAAGTGACCGCGGGCATCCGGGATTCCGTGGTCAGCACCAGCTCGGGCGGCGTGAACATCGACGTGTTGTCGAATACGTCAGTCGACGCGACGACGTTCGCCGCCTCGATCGGCGTCTCGGGGTCGAGTTCGGTCGCCGGCAGCTTCTCCGGCGCGGCGCGCGGGCGACCAACACGATTACCGGCGCGACGCTGGCGACCATCGACACGAGCAGCGACGTGGACGCCCCAGGCAGCATCACGGTTGACGCATCCGACACGTCCGCGATCTCCTCGGACGTGGTGTCGGCTAGTGTTTCGGTGGGCGTCTCCAGCTCTGTGGCGCTCAGCTTCGCCGTTTCGGTGACGTTGGCTGAGAACACCATCGGCGGATCCACTTCAGCCATCATCTCCGATTCCGCAGCGGACAGCTCGACCGGGTCGGTCAACGTGTCGGCTGAGCGGCATGAACACGATCGACGCGGTCGCGGTAGCCGCCTCGGCCTCGGTGGCGGGCAGCGGCAGCTTCGCGCTGTCCGGCGCGGGTGCGGGGGCGAAGGCCTCGAATTCCACGACCAACGAAATCTCGGCGCTCATCTCGGACAGCGACGTGGACGCGCCCTTCGGAACGGTTTCGGTGACCGCCACGGATACCTCCAGCATCACCTCCGACGTGACCTCGGCCGCCGCCGCCGTCGCGGCGAGCGGCACCGCGGCAGTTTCCTTCGGCATCGCGGTGACGCTGGCGGAGAACAGCATCGGCGGCACGACCATCGCCTCCATCGACCCGTCGACCGTCCATGCGGGCGGGCCTGTCACGGTCTCGGCCACCGCGAATAACACGATTGACGCGCTCGCTGCGGCGATCGGTGTTTCGGTCTCGGGCAGCGGTGCCTTCTCATTGTCCGGTGCAGGCTCGGCGCGCAGGCCTCGAACACGACGACGAACACGGTTGAGGCGTCGATCCGCAACGGCGCCGACGTCACCTCGAGCGGGGCGGTGACCGTCTCGGCCTCCGACACGTCGTTGATCACCTCGACCCTGGTGTCCGCCTCCGTTTCGGCGGCGGTCAGCGGCGGGGCGGCGGTTTCCATCGCCATCGCGGTGACGCTGGCGGAGAACTCCATCGGGGGCACGACTGTGGCCACGGTTGATGGATCCACCGTGCACTCCAATGGCGGCGCGGTCAATGTCTCGGCACTCGGCGACAATACGATCACCGCGACCTCCGTCTCGGCAGCGATCTCGATCTCCGGCAGCGGCGCGGTGGCGCTCGGCGGAGCCGGGACCGGCGCCGTGGCCACGAACACCACGACGAACTCGGTCGAGGCGAGCATCACGAACAGCATTGTGGACGCGACCGGCGACGTGACGCTGCTGGCCCAGGACCTGTCAAACATCTCGGCGACGCTGGTTTCGGCAGCGGTTTCCGTGACCGCTAGCGGCGCGGTCGCCGCCGGGGTCGCCATCGCGATCACCCAGGCGGACAACAGCATCGGCGGCACGACCATCGCCACCATCGACGCGTCGGCTGTCGACACGCCCGGCGCCGTCAGCCTCACTGCGCTCGCCGACACCACGATCGATGCCCTCGGCGTGGCCGTCGCCCTGGCCGTCGGCGGCTCGGGCGGCGTGTCGGTCAGCGGGACCGGTACGGGCGTCATCGCCAGCAACTCGACGACCAACACGATTGAGGCGTCGATCACCGGTGGGTCGGACGTGAACACGGGCGACAATGTGACGCTTTCCGCGACCGACCAATCAGCGATCGACGCGACGCTGGTCGCGGCCTCAGTCGCCGCCTCCGGATCCGGCGGCGCGGCCATCAACGTCTCGCTCGCCGTGTCGACTGCGGACAACAAATTCGGCACCGTGACGCGGGCGGCCATCGAGGGCTCCGACGTGACCTCAACGGGTGGCGACGTCTCGCTCGACGCGCTTTCCACCGGCTCGCTCACGGCGTTCGGCGTGGGAGTCGCCGTGTCGGCCGGCGGCGCTGGCGGCTTCACCCTCAACGGCACGGCCGCGGGTTCCATTGCCGACACCACGACGACGAACGTGACGGAAGCGGTCATCTCGAACGATTCCACCGTGATCACCGACTCCGGTTCGGTGACGCTGACCGCGATCGACGAGACCGCGATCGACGTGGACGTGCTGGGCATCTCGGTCAGCGTCGGCGGTTCGGGCGGCGCCGCGATCAGCCTATCGATCGCGTTTGCGGTGGCGAACAGCGACGTGTCGGGGATCGTGCGGACGAAGATCGACGACAGCGACGTGAGCGCTTCGGACGACGTCATCCTTACGGCCCTGGGAGAGGGCGAGGTCGACACCTACGGTAAAGGCATCGCCATCGCGGCCAGCGCGGGCCGCTTCTCGCTGTCAGGTGCGGGCACCGGCGCGGATGTGCGTAACACCGTCAGGCAGACGGTCGAAGCCCTGATCGTGGACAGCAATGCGGCCGAAGGTCAGTCGGTGACGGCGGGCGGCAAGGTGGATGTGATCGCCAAGGACGATCTGGACGTCTCCGCCGACGCCCGAGCAGTTTCGGCTTCGATTTCCGCGGGAGTTGCCGCCGCCTCGGTGTCGGTGTCGGCGGCGTTGGCCGAGAACAACCTGGCGGGAGTGACTCGCGCCAGATCGGCAACAGCCGCGTGGACGCCAACGGCGGGCGAGTGGACGTGAGGGCGACCTCGGACTCTGTGGTCGAGGCAACGCCCGACGCGTACGCCGTCGCGGGCTCCTTCGGCCTGGGTGTGACTGGTGCCGGGGCCGGCGCGAGCACCACCAACACGGTCATGCGGACCATCAAGGCGGCCATCGACGCCGGGTCCAGCGTGACCGCGTCGACCGGCGTGTGGGTCAAGGCTCATGACACCTCCGACGCCATCGCGACGGTCGATTCCGTCGCCGTCGCGGTCGGGCTGATTGGTGCCGCGGTCGGTGTCGGCGTGGCCACCAACACACTGACCGCGAACACCATTGCACGTGTCTCCGACAGCTCGGTACACGCCGAGGGGGGGACATACGCATTGACGCGGAGGCGACCCAGGATATTCGGGCCGACGCCAGCATCTTCGCCATCACCGCCGCCATCGGCGCGGCGGCGTCGGCGCCCATGCCGTGACCGACCTCGATACCGACGTGGAAGCCTTCGTCCACAACGCCACGCTGGTCGCAAGCGGGAATTTGTTCATCTACGCCGACAGTAACCACATCGCACAGGCGACAACCACCGGCCTCGACGCAGCGATCGGTCTCACCGTCTCGGCGATGATCAGCGAGGCGTCGGTCGGCGGCACGACGCGCGCCTTTGCCGACGGCGCGACAACGATCGACGTCAACTCAGCGGCCGAATATCACAGCCCACAGTTCCGCCAAGGCGTTGCCGGACGCGATGGGGGCGACAATCTCGCTGGCTGGCGGCCAGGGTGCCTTAGTCAACGCAAATATCAACCGCACCACGGAAGCTTATGTGGGTACGAGGGCGGGAACCACGCCGGGCGATCTGACCACGCTCACGCTGGGTACCGACGACCTAAAGATCGAAGCCAGTTCTAAATTCACCGCGAAAGCGACGCCGCAAAGCCTCGGCGTGAGCGTGGCCAACGTCAGCGCGTTGGTCGCGAATGCGACAATCGGCGGCATGACACGCGCCTATGTCGGCCAGGCTACGACGGTGACGGCAGGCAATCTCTACGTATCGACTATGGCAGAGGACGGTGCCACGGCCACATTCGACGCGGCAGCTTTCGGGGGGGTCTTTAATTGCAGCAAACTCTGGGCGAACGCGACGGTGAACGGGACGGTCGAGTCCTTCATCGGCACACCCTTCGGCCAAGCGCCGGATACGGGCACAACGACCCAGCTGACGATCGACGGTCGGCTCGAGGTCGATGCCAAGTCAAGCATGACAGCCGAGGCGACCGCCTGGGGCAGCGGCGGTAGTTGGGCAAGCAACAGGAGTGACTTGCTGGCCGACGCGACCGCCACCGGCACGACCCGGGCTTTCGTGGGTGAGGGCACCGACGTGACGGCGAACCGGCTCTCGGTTGGCGCGACCGCGGAGCTGCTGAAGGCGAAGGCAGAGACTTTCGTCGTCGGTATCGGCCTCGGCGGAAGTGGAGCCGGAGCCCGTGCGACGAGCGATGTCGACGGGACCGTCGAGGCGTTCATCGGTCCGGAGTCGGGCACTACCGCCAGCGCCAACCCAGTCGTGCTGTCGATAACCTCCGGCATTGATGTCCTCGCTACGACCACTCGGGCTGCGGCGGACGCCAATGGGACGGCCGGTTCCGGCGGAACCCTGTCGTCTGGCGCCCGTTTCGAAGCCCTTGCCGAGGTCGGGAAAGACGACCTGGTGGAAGACGACTTGGATGTATCGGATGAGTTGGTCACGAGGGCGTTCATCGGAAACGGGACCATCATCAACAAGGCGGGTGGAGTGAACGTTTCTACGACAGCGGCCCACTTCGGATCAGCCACTGCCATCGCCGGGTCGGGAAGTGTCTTCTACAACAAACAGGCCGGCCTGTCCAAGACCGTGGTCAAGCCGATCGTCGAATCGTACATTGGCGAAGACGTTTCGATTCACGCCACCGGCGACGTGAATGTGCTGGCCACTTCCCAAGCCGCGGAGGCCGATGCCACAAGTAAGGCGTACGGCGGTGGCGCGGTCAACGTCGGTTCAGCCAACGCCAGCCTGGAAACCAGCCCGACGATTACGAGCTACATCGGTGACGGCGCCACGGTCGTGACGACCGGCAACGTCAAAGTGAGGTCCGTGTCGGACACGGCGGACACGGCGGGTAAGGAGCTCGACGACTTTTTCGAGACGGACGGCGTCAACACGGACAACGACACCATCCAGTTCGAGAAACATGGGCTCGATGACGGCGGTGCCGTTGTCTACGATCCCAACGGCAATCCGCCGATCCGCACCGGAGACCCCGCCAGCGGTGATGCCCTGGGCTCGATCATTCCCTTCGTTGGTGAAGTGAATAACGAGACCGGCAAGCCTGGTGCGGATGGTAAGAACGACGTCACCTACCGCGAATACAGCGCCCTCGTCGTGGACGAGAACACGATCAAGCTGGGCTGGTCGTTCGACGGTGGCACTGGGTTGGATCCGCTGCAGGACGTGATCCGGTTCGCTGGCCCGCACCGGTTCGAGACAGGCGATGCGGTTCGGCTTGATGTGCAGGATATCCTGGCTGGTTCGAACACGCTGGTGCCCGGCTTCGACGCAACACAACCACTCTTCGTGATCAAAATTGACGAAACGACCATCAAGTTGGCGGCTACGAAGAACCAGGCGCAGACGGAGGTCACCAGCCTGCCCGCACTTGCGCCTTCCAACGTCACCGACGCGGATGAGACCATCACGATCATGGGCAATTCTTTTGAGAACGGTCAGCCCGTTACCTACTTGGCGCCGGCACCGAACGAGTTCACGGTCAATGACGTCGTCGACGATGTTATCACCATCAAGGATCACGGTTTTTCCGCGGGCGACGCAGTGGTTTACTGGACCAACCGCACGGACACGAACGGCGACGGCAGCCTTGACGGTTCGGAGATCGGCGGGCTATCGGAGGGCCAAACGTACTACGTCGTGGACGACGGAGAATTGACCCTCGACACGTTCAAACTCGCGTCCACACTTGGCGATGCGCTTGGCAATCCCAACACCAACCCTCCAGTGCCCCCCAGCCCGCTGACACTCACGCCCGTTGAAAATGACAACGTCCTACACCTGCTTCGTAAGGAAGCAAATGGTCCCATCGGCGGATTGGTGGAAGGCCGCACCTACTATGTCGACGACGATCCCTCGGACGGGACCTTCAAGCTTTCGTCGACCGATCCGATCAACGATTCCACTACGCCTGTGGACCTCAGCACGACGGATCTCGACCCTAGTGCCGTGCATCGCCTCGGGACCCGCGGTCTTGACTTATTGAGCGCGTCGGGCCGTCACGAGGTACGGATTGATTTGGCAACCCAACCGGACGCCGGCACCCAGCACAAACTGCTGGGTGGAGGAGCGATCTCGCTGCGGATCATCGCACCGCTTCCCGGCAACGGCATGTCGTCAGCAACCGCCACGGGCGGAGGAGGAGGACTCGGGGCTTTCGACTCTCCCAAGGCAAACGCAACGTCTAACCCCGTGGTCAAGGCGTACGTGAACGGCGACCGAGTGGAGGCCGGCGGCGACATTGAGATCTCGACGCTGTCGAAGGGCAACATCAGCACTTATGCAAGTAATGCTTCCGGCGGCCTGCTGAAGGTCGACAAGGCCACATCAACCTTGACCTATGGCGACATCAACAACCCAGCGTTCGTCACCAACGCAGCGTTCGTCGGACGGGATGAAGGCAGCGACCTCGATGATGTTGATGCCAACGGCGTTGATATCGTCGCGGGGGGCCAATTTCGGATCAACGCCGACACCCAGATCGTGGCCCATGCCTCCTCGCGGGCCGATGGTGGCGGCGGGATCGCCATCACGGAATCCCGCTCCACGGCCAAGGTCAATAGCAAGACGATGGCGGTTGTTGGTGATGGCGCCCGACATCGAGGCCCGCTCGGTCGATATCCTCTCGAAAGTCTCCAACGCGGATGTGACCACGAAAGCCTGGGCCCGCGCGATCGCCTTTGCCCACGCCAAAGCGACAGCCAACGCAACGACCACGGTCGAATCAACCGTCAAGTCGCTGCTGATGGGTACGTCTTCTTCGAACACGGTCGTTCAGGGCGCTGAGGGAGTCGACGTGGCGCCATCCAAGAGAGCGTCAATCCAACGGCGGATCGAACCCGGATTCCCATCGCCATCTGGCCGACTTGGAGGGGTAGTGCCACAACCAACGCACGCGCCACCACTCTGGTCGACGCCGACCCGGGCGTCACGATTTTCGCTGGGCCGCGCGACAATGCCACAACGTCACTCGCAACGAAACCCGAATTCGACCATCTAACGCTGCTGGTCGAATCGAGCCACGTGAACGTCGTCCGCGCAACGCAGGACCGCAAGATCACGTGGGACGCCGACGTCGTGATCTCGAGTGCGTTGAGCGGCCAGTTGCTGATCGATGCCGACGGCAACATTGTCGACGCGACTAACATGAGCGTCAATGGCGAGCAAACATCCGGAACGATCACGCCAGAGTCGGAGATATCCGTCGACGACGTCGTGATCAGCCCCCAGATATACTTTGGTGCAGCGGACATCGGCTCCTCATCCAACGATTATGGTACCTGGGATTTCAGCGGCAGCACAAGCGAAGAAGTGCGGATCACCAACCGCTCGCCGCTCGATCTCGTGATCAACAACATCGCCGCTGGCGTTCAGCCACAGGTCGTGCTCGATGCACCGAATGTCGCTCTTCAGTTCGACATCGCATGGCCTGGCGTAACACCCGGCGACGCGGCGACCGAGGTGGACATCCAGAACCTGGGCAGCGGTGATATCCACCTCAACGGAACCATCGAGAACCCGCTGGGAACGACGTCGATCCTGAACACCGGTGGAAACATTCTGTCCGCCGGCAGCCGAGACGTCGTCTCCAATGGTCGAAAGTCCCTCGTGCGCACGAACATCCTGGACATCGAGGCAACAGAGGGGAACGTCGGAGACAGCACGAAGCGCGTCAATGTCGACCTGGTGCATAGCCCCGGGCGGCCGATACAACTCGTCGACAAAGCCGGCCAGAGCATCTACCTGGACCTGAAAGGGTATCTGCGCGACTCGGATGTCTCGGACTTCACCGTCAATGTGGACGAGATCGCAGCCGGTGGCGTTGTTGACCTCCTGCTGCAGGGTAGCGTATCGGAAATCGGTCTGGGGACCCGGTCTCCCGTCCGGGTCAACACGCCATACGAGAATCCGACGAGTGCACTTTACATCAACCACTTCCGACCCGATGATGATTCGGAGCCCGGACCCGGTGGCTCAACTGGCCAACAGCTGGCCATTGACAGCACCTATGACTTCAGGAACCTCGATACGGATGGGAACCGGATCGAGCCGGGCCTTCTTGCCGGCGGAGACATCATTGTCCAAGCGGCTGATCCCGCGGCGGCAGACGGGATCATCAACGTGGTTGGCATCACCGATCTCCTGGCACCGGCCACATCGATGTGGTGTCCGATGGCGACATCGAATTGACGGAGTACGACGGCGCGATGCGGATCCGGGCCATCAGGTCCACGGCCGGACACGCGCGTGTGGTTGTCCCTGACATGGTCGCCACCGGTCAGAATCTGGAACTGATCGAGAACGGTCAGATCGAAGCCGCGAGATGGGCAGAGCTTCTGGTCGGCGATGATATCGCAACTGCACTTACTAGTACGATCATCGCCGGCGAAACGCTCACCATCCGCGGCGATCACGAGAATGTTGATCCGGGGCTCGGCACGACAATCGACCTTCAAGGAGCGATTGGCGGAAGTTCGGCCGAGATCACCGGGGAGAGTGATGACGATGTTATCAGCCTGCTGAATATTCTTGAGGGAACACCGACGACGGTACAGACTTTCAATGGCGACGACACTATCAACGTCGGTGTCACCTCTTTCGCCGAACCATCTGTCGACGGCACGCTCGACGCCATCCAGGGTGAATTGTGGGTGGATGCTGGCGGCGGCGCCAATATGTTGAACGTCACCGACCGCACGAACTCCTATGGTAGGAGCGAGGTGGTCATCACGAACGACCGGATTGCGGGTTTCGCCCCTGTCCCCATCCATTTCTCGGCCACTGGCACCTTCGGCAGAGGCATCAATATCTGGTCCGGTGCCGGCGATGATGGGTTCCAGATCACTCGTACGCGAAGTGATTCAATTACCAACATCTTCGCCGGTGCGGGTGACGACGGTTTCGTCGTCGGCACACTCGTGCCGAGCGTCGACGGCTATCTTGCCATGTTTGGTGAACTCGGCAGCGACAACGTGGATGCCTCGGCCTCCAGTCTTGGCGTCATGATGGTCGGCGATCATGGGTATGTGCTCTTCCACGTGGACGCGGACAATGCCACGGCGCTCGATGAGATTGCCACGGTGAGTGCCGCGGATGGGTCTCCTGACAGACTTCTGGGAGGTAGCGGCAACGACATTCTCATGGGCGGGGAAGCTGGAGACACTCTCTCTTCAGGCGCTGGCCACGACATCGTTCTCGGTGACCTGGGTATTGTGAAATTCAACTCGCAGAGTGTCGTAACGGAGGTTGAAACCTCAAGCCCCGGCGAAGGGGGCGATGATGACATCACGGTCGGCAATGGTTTGGATGTGGCCTTCGGCGGTGCCGGAAACGACGTGATTCAGGCTGGCCAACGCCCCCCGAATGCGACCGACCCTTTCGGTGGCGGCGTGATCAGCGTGAACTTTGGCAGTATCTTCCCTGGCGCCGAGGTGCGCGACGTGGCGGGCGTGGTGCCCGCGGCCAACTGGAACAACATCCCCACTGGAGCGCTTTCGATTTATGGTGACGATCCCGGCGAAGCACTGTTGTTGAACGACGGTACGATCGCCGAGGGAGTGACCGTGGAAGTTGGTCGTGATCTGGACGCCATCGGTCCAGGAGTGCCGGGACCACTCAGCGTGGATTCGCATGACCAGATCAACCCGGTACTGGATCCGAACCTACGTTTGTTCGAAGGCTATCTGTTTACGGACACCCTCAAGACTCTGGGGGTAAACATCGCCGGATTGGATGCGTTTACAGAGACGGGCTATGACGTCTACGTCTACCTGGATGCCGACGAAGCCAAATCGAGCGGATCAACGTCCGTGCGGAGAATCACCGACGGAACGACCACGTACTTCTTGAACGATCCTCAAGGGAATTCGTTCACCGGCAGGTTTATTCCGGTCGATGCCACGGACCCAGCCAGCGCAGGGCTCGGCAACTACGTGGTGTTCCGGAATATCACCAGCAACGCATTCGCGTTGCGAATTGATGACCAGGATGTATCGAATCCGGCCAATACCTGGAACCGACCGGCGATTACGGCACTGCAAATCGTCGACAGTACCCTGGATTTCGAATTACAGGAGAGTGACTACCGCAATGTGCTGGTAGGTGACAGTGGTCAGGCCACGTTCGCCCAAGGGCGTTTGATCGAAGTAATCACCACCGATCATCCCCCCCAAGACGATCCGCTGCCGCAGAACGACCAGATTATCGGAGGCGAAGGCCCCGATATCATCTTGGGCGGAAATCAAACAGATGATTTGCAGGGACGCGGTGGAGACGATCTGATTTTGGGAGACAATGCCCGAGTGGCCCTGACCTACAACTCTCCCAGCGCAGTGGGCGACGTTGTGGAGATCGACTTGCTCTCTTGGTACAACGGCGGTGACGATGTCCTCGAGGGAGCGGCGGGTGACGATCGGCTCTACGGCCAGTTTGGCAACGATCGGTACGTGTTCGCCGGCGGCCAGCTAGGTGACGATCAAGTCATCGAATATGGCGACGGCCTCGGTTACCCCAATGACAGCCACGACACGCTCGACTTCAGCGAATTTGACTTCCCTGCCATCATCGACCTTGCGCGTGCGCAAAGACAGATCGTCGCCCTCGACAATCTCCACTTGACGCTCATCAGCGGCGCGACGTTGGAAGATGTCATCGGCAGCCCGCTGGCCGACGAAATCCTGGGGAACACGCGTGATAACCGGCTGGACGGTCGAGGCGGCAACGACTTCCTCAAGGGCTTGGCGGGCGACGATGAGATCCTGGGTGGCGAGGGCGACGACATTGCCTTGGGGGGAACCGGAGATGACCTGCTCCTGGGCGAAGATGGCGACGACACTCTGGCAGGGGAAGCGGGCGACGACGAACTCCACGGCGGCGCCGGCGACGATCAGATGTCGGGAGGTGCCGGCATCGATACCGTGTTTGGCGAGTTCGGCAACGACACGATGGACGGCGGCGACGATGCCGATGCGCTATTTGGAGGCCCAGGTGACGACGTCATGTTCGGCGGTGCGGGTATGGACTACGCCGAAGGCAACGAGGGTGACGATCACCTGCATGGCAATGAAGAGGCAGACATCATGTTCGGCGGAAGTGGAAAGGATGCCCTCTTTGGCGGCGCCGGCGACGATACCCTGGAGGGAAATGAAGACGACGACATCCTCAGCGGTGACGGCGGTATGGACACGATTCTCGGCGGCAGCGGCAATGACCTCATCGAAGGGGGTGACGAAAGCGACACGCTCCTGGGCGGCCCAGGAAATGACACCATCATGGGCAACGAGGGGGACGACTTGATCGACGGCGGTACCGGTGACGACTCGCTGCGGGGAGATGCGGGAGATGATTTGCTCCTGGGCCAAGAAGGTCGTGACACGATTCGCGGCAACGCCGGTGACGACCGGATCGAAGGCCACGCAGGTGACGATTTGCTGGAAGGGAATGACGGTCTCGATATCATCCTCGGCCAGGACGGCCACGATGTGATCAGTGGCGGTGCCGACGCGGACTTCATCGACGGCGGTGCCGGCGACGACGTCATGGATGGTGGAGAGGGAGATGACCAGATTGTTGGCAACGCAGGTAACGACGTGCTATTGGGACGTGAGGGACAGGACAGCTTGCACGGCGACGCGGGCCACGATGAAATCGACGGCGGCCCGGGAGACGATATTGCCGAAGGTGGTGACGACTCCGATGTCATTCGCGGCGGATCTGGCAACGACGGCATTCGTGGTGGACTCGGTAACGATGTCATCGACGGAGAGTCGGGCGATGACGTAATCGACGGCGATGAGGGGGATGATGTGATTACCGGTGGCGAGGGGAGCGATATCATCGTCGGTGGCAGCGGTGACGATCACGTCATGCTGTGGGCTACCGCCGCGGACAGCCAGACGCTGATCGACGGCGGCGATGACAACGACACGATCACGCTCGGCAATGGGACACTCAACAACTTTGCTGGCACGGTCCACGTTGACGGTGGCGGCGGGGCGGACCGCCTGGAACTCGATGACAGCACCAACAGCGACGAAACCGTCTATGCCGTCACCGCGGACTCGGTCAGTCGCAACGGTCTGGCACCGCTCGTGAACTACTCGGCAATCGAGACGCTGACGATTGCCGCGGGAACACAACCGGACCGGTTCGCGGTGGCCGCCAGTGCCGAGACCAGCTATTTGCTTGATGGCGGTCAACCGACCGGGCAATCCGGCACCACTCCTGGCGACATCTTGGCCGTTGATCTGGCCGGCTTGCCGCTTGTCGGCAATCGACCGCAGAATGTCACCGCCGGCACGCTCGAGTTCGAAACCACTTCGATCGTATTTGAGGACTTTGAGTCGGTTGAACCACCATTCGCCGACGTAGCACCGACCGTCGTCAATCCGATCGCCAATCAAACGGCCATCGTCGGGAGCCCATTCAGCTTCACGCTGCCCAGTAACACGTTCAGCGACCCGAACGGCGACCCGCTCACGTACAGCGTGCAAGGCTTGCCATCCTGGTTGGACTTCGACACGGCCACCCGCACCTTCTCCGGCACTCCCACGTCGCCCACCGAGAGTCCCATCACGGTGCGGGTCGTCGCCATGGATGACGACGGCAACATCGGCATTGCCGAATTCAATCTGACCGCGTCCGCCCCCAATCCCGGAAACCGAGCCCCGATAGTGGTCCAGCCGATAGCGGACTTCACCGCTGCCGTGGGCGCTGACGAGCAGGTAATCGACCTATCGCAGGTGTTTGCCGATCTGGATGGTGACGACTTGACGTTTTCAACGACGAGCAGTAGCACGCAATGCATCTACCCATCGACCAGCGGTTCCGATTTGATACTGTCGTATCAACCGAACCAGCACGCCAGGGTGACCATCACCGTGACCGCGACCGATCCGTCCAACGCCAGTGTGTCTGAAGCGTTCACGGTGACGGTCGGGCACGTGAAGGATTCCCTGGTAATCGACATGGGGCAGCAGGAAGGCGATGTGGTCGTGTCGCTACCGGATCTCGAACTCCTGGCGATGGTTGGCAGCACGGAGATCCTCCGGTGGCCGACCGAAGATATCGAAATGGTCACCGTGAATCGCCCAGCGGGCGACCCTGACAATGTCGTCTTCAGCGGCAACTGGCGGACTGTCGGCACAAGCATCGTCAACGGTAGCTTCTGCCGAGTTCTTCGACAGGGCACGACCGAACTGCCGTTCAGTGGTCCCATGGATTGGCAGAACCCTGTCGCACCACTGGACGTGAATGCAGATGGAAACGTCACACCTGCCGACGCATTGTTCGTCATTGACCAGCTGAATAGCCCCACCGTCATCCGTAGCAACGGCCAACTTGTCGATGCAGCCACGCTCGATCCGTTCCCGATGCAGTTCTATGACGTGAACGGTGACGGTCGTGTCTTGCCCATCGACGCGTTGCTCATTATCCACCACCTGTCGAAGGTCGATGTGCCAGAGGGCGAGATGACGGCGCAGGTGGCCATTCCCCTGCCACCGATTGCGGTCTTCTCGTCACAACCGGTGTCAAACGCCACCCATCTCGCGTCGCTGACTGACGATGATCGAGACCGTCACGAACCGGCAGTGCCGGTTGACTGCTACAGTGGAGATCCCGAAGACGCATTGTTCACCGGCACCGGCCTCGCGTGCGAGCTCGTTTCGCGTCCGGGTGTGAACGACTCGAACGAAGAATTGGAATCGATTCTGGAAGACATTGAGGCGGACATTCACCAAGAATGGGAACGATGGCCTTGATGTTCGCTGTCGAGGCTCTCAAGATAAGTGAGAAATCGTCGAGTGTCAGTCGCCAAACCATGGCCAGACAGGACGCTCAGCTAACTGCCAATAGCGGTTCAATTCGGTCAGCCGTGGACGGCTCCTGAGCGACCAGCTAAGGGACGACTCAAAAATAACTTCGGCACTTCTCCAATCAGGCTGAGCGAGCGGAGAGAGTTTTGCCATCCTCAAGAGACTTCAATCGCGAGCGGAGCCAGTGTGCCGGAGACTGAAACAGACGCTAAATCACCGAAGTTATTTGTGAGCGGTGCCTAAGTGGCGGCGATAGCCGCGTTGGGTGTGGCAGACGCGGCGGAATCTCGGCGGCGCCAATGTGCGGCGGCGAAAATCAGGCTTGGCGCCTAATCCACGTAAACGTCCGGGATCTAGGGCGCAGCCTTTGCGGGAAGCCGAACGCGTGGGCCTGTCGCCCGGGGGCACCCCAAACGAGATGATCATGGCCTGGGCCCAGCGGTCCACGCGCCTGGCAATGAGGCGGAACGCCAGGATTCCGGCCATAATAACGACGATGGTGGCGAAAGCAGTGATCCAAACGCTGGTCATTTTTCGGGTCCTCGTCTTGGAGGGACTTGGAGGCCAAGGCCGAACGTCAGCGTCGCTTCCCTGCGATTCGATGACCATATCGACGAGCATTATGCGTGGCCGGGGAACATCCGCGAACTTGAGCAGTGCGTGCGCAACGTGATCATCCATGGCGAATACCGGCCGGTGACCATGAGTACGAGAAACGCGATGGAAGAGTTCCTGACATCGATAAAACACTGTTCCTTGACACTCGACGAACTCAGTACTGCTTACTGCACGTATGGCTATGCCGTCACCGGCAGCTATGCCGAGACAGCTCGCCGCCTGATGATTGACCGTCGAACCGTGAGAGCCCGCACAGACGCCCACTGGTTGCGTCAATTCGGCGGAAAGCTGGACCCCAACGACGACGGTTATGAACAACCGTAGCATTCCGCGTTTCTCTCCACAGCGGTTTTGTCGCACTGTTTCGAGAACGGAAGGATGAGGGGGCAGACCAATACAGCGTCGATCCGTCGCAGGAACCTTCTGTCGTCATACTCTCTAACCCGATGGGCCTCGGACCATGCGCACAGCACGTCGCTGAAATCAGGATTCAGCCATGGTGTTCCTCTAAATCGACTACGTCAAAAGGGCAACCACGTATGTCGGCCAGAAATGTAATGCAATCTGCAAGACCCAAAATGCCAGAGCCAGACCACAAGCGATCAGGCCAGCCCTCCACCCGCGTGATCGGATGAAATAGACGGGCATTATAACGACAGGACCTGGACAGATTACTAACAGAGTAACAAAGTGCCGCCATAGCTGGAAGTCATGTTCGGCAGCGTCGAGGTATGTCCACCTTACGATTGCGATGAGAAACATGACCGCGTCGAGAAACACGATCGCTGTTCCCCAGTTAACGGACGCTGCGCCGCCCACGAAACCCCATACAATCGCCCAGGCCAAAAGAAAAACGAGGCAGTTGCGTTTGGAGCGCGCATAGGATGGTGTTTCCTCCACGAAGTCCTCAGTGACGTCGTTCATCGAGTCGCTCATTGCATGGTCCCCAATTCATCGTGGCGCTGCAAGAGTTTCTCATCCGATCTTTTTGTCATCTATTTTCTTGTCTCACACTGCCGTGCGCGGAACTCTGGCCGGCCAGGATCATCTCGGCTAACTTCGCTCGCACCTGGTCATATGCGGCTGGGTCCGTATTCCATTGAAACCAAGATCCGGCCAGCGGTATGACCAGCTTCTCGACGTCGGCGCGATGACCGAGCTTCTCCGCCATCACCAGGTACTCGTAGTCATCGATCGAATCGCGCAGCGCCTTCAAACGAAGGCTGGGGGCGATTCCGTCGTAGCCTACCGCCCGGCCGGGATAAACGAGCGATCCCTCGCCGTTATAGCTCACCGCGTCATTGTCGCCGGGATGATAAGTCCGCGGGTCGCTCCAGGGATCATCGACTTGACGCCAGAACGCCATGCCGCCCCAATAGAGAAGCCCACTTACGCCATACCGCCAGGCGATCCACGAAGGTGCGCGATAGTTGAGCAGCGGGTAGTCAATGTGCCACCAGGGCGTCGGCTGCCCGCCCTGGCAGAGCGCCGTGTAGGTCCACACCGTTTCTCCCAGGGTCAGTCGCTCGGCTACTGGTTTCGGCTCGAACAGACAGAACAAGGGACACCAGATATCCACCGCTCCATACAGATCACCCCACGCTGGGTCCTGAGTGTTTGGCTGCTCTACGACCAACACTTTCACGACTGACTTGGCGTCGCGAATCGCTCGGCCCCAAGTCTGCACGTACTTGTATGCTTCCGCATCATTCGGTTCGTCTTTGAGGTACGTATAGAAGAGCAACTGGGGCCGATCGAGCTGGGTTGCCGCGCGATCGAAACTCAGAAGCCAGGCATGCAGTCGTTCTCGCTGCGCTACCGGATCCTTTACGGCGTGACTGGGGTGCAACACCTGTACCGCATTGACGTGATAGCGGTCGACAAATTCCTTTAGCGCAGCTACCTGCTCGTCCGGAATGAGAAACGTCGCATCGGCCTGCTCGGCAGGCACCAGCTGTGGCGGTGTGGCGTTGAAGCGATGTCGGGAAACCAATTCCGCACATTGAGCATCGATGGCGGCCGCATCAATGGGATGGGCCTGCCCCTCGCCTTGCTCGCTTTGCCGATAGTAATTGCGCACCACTGCGGCCGGCGAACCAAACTCCGTCTGCATCGTCGGCGTGACGGGCAGCTGGAAGTCCCACACCGTCAACACCACGGGAACCGCCACCGCTTTTCCCCCATCGGCCGTCACCGAGTACGTACCTCGATATTCACCCGGCGCAGTATCTGGCGGTGCATATAGATCGACCCAGAACCCGTGCGTCTGCTCGGCGGGCAAGTCAAATGGTACGGCCGTCAGCCGCGCGTTGCCGAGCGGTTGGCGCGACAGTGGATGGTCAAACGGAATCAGCGCATCAGGATACCAGCCTGGCTGGAACCGGTCGTTGCGCGGGGTGGCTTTCGTCAATTCAAACTGGTGTTGACGATAGAGCCGTGCGTCAATCGCACGGAGAAGATTGTCGCCGGGCCCCTGCAGATCGCCCGCCTCAACCCGCACTCCTTCGATCGGCTTATCCGATCGCATCAGAATTTGGAATCCGCGCCATTGGTTGCGGGCAAGGGATAGCCGCGTTTCGGCGGCGACGCCGGCAGATTCGTCACGCAACACGCGCCGCGTATCGGTCACGGTCCAGACTTGCCAGTCAGCCCAACCGTCGTCGAAGGCGGTCAGGCACAAACAACTCCATAGCAAGAAGCCAATCGCGCGATTCATGGTTACTGCTCCTGTACGCCACATAAGGATAGGCTCATTTCAAAATACTAGCTCCCATCAATCCGAAAATCACGTCGTTGGCATAGGCTTCGATAGTAATGCGACTCAGCTCTGCATCCGGTTTCAGAGGGAGTTTCACCAGATGGGCTTCGGTGTCGACTTCGATTGGCTGAGCGAGATCTCTGGCCGCCGCGGAACCGGGTGGGCCAAATCGTCCACCGAGATTCTCAAATCCGTTGGCCGGCGTATCGTGGAACCGCCCACACCAATTACTCCAACAGTCGCCGATACCAAAAGGATTGACCAGATCGACCGGCTGCGACCCGCCACTATCGTAGTCGAGTGTGATGCGCAAGTTGACCACGTGGCTTTGCGCCGGAAAGGTCATGCCAGAGAGCATCAGGTAGAGCTCCTTCCCGCGCTCGCGGACCGGAATCTCCAACACCATGGGAAAACCGCCGGCCCGCGTGACGACGGCAATGTTCGGACCCTCCTTGGAGCTCCGGAAAGGAATTCCGTCGTGAGTCCAACCGATGCTATCCGGGCCGATCTTCTCCCGCCACGCTCCATCCCAGGGGTTTTTGCCCGACACACGTGATGTGAGATGGTCTTTCCAGTACGCATGATTGACTCCCAACGCCGGTGCCGCCGGAGGTTGCGCGCTCGTTGCCACCCGAGGGAGAACATCCGTGATCGAGGCGTTGAAGGAATTGCCCAGATCGATCAGCGACCAATAGCCAAGATCTTGCGATGGAAGTTTCGGTGCCGACCAGACGCCCTCAACAGTTGCCTCGCTGGGCACGATGCGCACCCGCAGCGGTATGAAAACAGGGCAGATCTCCGTGCCACCCTGCAGAAACAACAATCGGGGACCAGGCTCACCAACCACCTTTCCTCGGACAATGGCGTCTGCGACGACAGGACTGCCAAGCACCTGTTGTGGGTCCAACAGTTGTGTCGCCTGGTAATCGACAAGGTTTAGCCGTAACTCTCCTCCTTCGTGGCATTCAATCTCATCAGGCACACTTCGTACAGCTGGCAGATAGGTGATCGATACCGTCCCTTCCAGGCCCGGCGTGATCTCGACCATCAGCCAACTGATCATCACGCCTGGTTCGATTCGCCAAGGCATCGGTTTGCCATCCACGGCAACTTGTTCGATTCGCGCTGCGGCGAGTGGCAGTCGCAGATGAACGGCCGTAACTACCGGCGACTTCCAATGGAGCGTGACAGCCGTCGACTCACGCTTCCAGATGTAAGAAAAATGCGGAGTTTCAATGGAAGCCTCGTTCCATGCGCTGGGAAACTGGGGCGACAGGTGAACCACTCCGTCAGGCCGATTGGGGACAATGCCGAACAGCCCCTCCATCACCGCGCGACCCCACATACTGATGGCGTCAGCAAATTCGTTGTTACCTCGCTGGCGCCCGTCGCTGAACATGTGGCAATTCAGGCCACCAGGTGTGGGCCCGTTGTAAATACCGCAAAACCCGCCGACGAGTAACGCATAGGCCTCATCAGCCCGTCCGGTCAGATAATGCGTCAGCGCAAAATTGAACTCTTCGGCATACGCCATCTCATAGGTCGAATGCGTGTAGGACCGGCCGTGATTGGGAGCCCAGTTGGAACTCCAAAACACCTTTCCCCCGGCGGGAAGCGATTCACTCCGCAGATGGTTCTCGGCCCAATGGAGCATTTCATAGATCTGCGTCTGCGACGCGGCTTGGAACTCCGCACTATGATAGATCGTCGGCAGCTCTGGCTCGGTGTGCAGCTGCCTGTGCCCCAATGTGTCACGATATTCGGCAAACACACCCTGCCGTGGCATCCAGAGTTGGCTCTGCATGGCCCCACGGATGGCTTCGACCTTCTCTTGATAGATCTTCGGATCTTTACCAAGCCGTACCGCCAGGTCGGCTAGGAAACGGTGGGCATTGAGCATGTAGGCCGACGCGGTAGTGCATTGCCCTCGCGTGTACCAGTGGGAATCGCTGATCCAGGTATCGAGACTACTTTCATAGAGTGGGACGTCTGCGGGTTGCAGCCTGCGCGTCTCCCAACGTACGATCCCTGCCAGGACCGGGTAGATCTGCCGCATTAGTTCCAGGTCGTCGGTATATTGAAAGTACTGCCGCACCTGGTCGAAGAAGACCTCATCCATGTTGTAGAATACCGAACCGGGTTGCTCGAGCATGTGTCCCAAGGCACCTTCGTCGGGACCTTCGCGAACCACGCCCAGCGTGGCATGCCGTTGGATAGAAAGACGCACGCGATCGGTCCAGCCGTAACAGACAGGTCCATACCATCCGCGCCAACCCAGATAGGCCTGACGCCACGACCAGGCGCCATGCAGAATGGCCAGGTCGCCCCAGATTCCATCTGTGGCCAAGGCCATCATCGGTACGGCCTGGTTGAGATACGGGTCCGGCGTGGAAACCTTGATGCGTCCCACGATCGATGCGTTTCGGGCTTGCGCTGCTCGTTCCGCGGCCGCTGGATCGTGCAGCCAGTTTTCAATCTGCCCACCACGTCCCACGATGATCCAGCCTTCCGTGGGCTCGCCGCCGACCCGCACTCTCTCGACCGCGACTCGATTGATCGCGTTTTGGTCGCCTGATCCGGAACTCCACTGTGTCGAGGAGCAGAGAGCGGCGGGGGAAGCGGCAACCTGCGCCGGGTCACCCAGCCCCACCTCGCCACCCCAAGAACTTCCGCCATGCAGGACGAACACCCCGTTCCTTGCCAGCGTGAAACGCGACTCGGCCCAGCCAATAGTGTTGTCAGCGCATTGGTTTGGAGCGTAAAAGAATTCGGCCGCGCCGTGATTGTAGTTGGTCGTAAAACCCGAGGCACCGCCGAACATCCAGACAAGATGCCCCGGACCGTCATACCCTGCACGTCAACCTTCATCACGAATCCCACGCTGTCCGCCAAAGCGGTCAGCTGCAATCGGACGATCACACCGGGAAAGGCTCCGTCGTGCAACACGTACTGCAGGCGTCCATCAACATAGCGCACGTCAATCTCGCTCCACGCGTGAAACCACTTGCTCGGGCCACCGTCGATCGTGAGCCCGATCATGGCATGACCGCTGAGCCCGCCGGCTGAATCCAGATCGACGACCAGTCGCGGCTCGTTTGCCGGCAGGATGAGTGGGCGAAACGGCGTCCGTTGGCGCTGAGCAAGTTCTTCCGGCGACCAGATAAGCGTGCGGTCGGCAGGAGGATAGAGAGGACGACGATGTTGCCGAGCATCATCCACCACAACACCGATGCCCGATCCTGGTTTAGGACGCGGTGCCGCCGGATCACTAGTGATCCGCAACGACCAGCCGCCGGGAATCGGAACGTAGCAGTTGGCAGTGTTCTCTGGGGGAACGGTATCACCGGAGACGAATGGTAACGCCGAAAGAAACACGACACAGAAACTCATGAACTTCTGCAACATGACAGCACCCTCACCAGACTGACGACGCTCACCGTTTGCCGGTGCAGCACACCAACGCGAGTCCGTCGTCCGATCGAAAAGTCATTATTCGGCCCAATTCGCTTGCTCCCTGCGGAAGGCACCTTCGGCACGCATTATCGCAGGCTGACCACGGCGAATCTACCAACCATTGCTGTCAATGATCATCAGGTATATTGCACAACTCTCGGCTCCCGGGGGAGGGAGCGGAACAAACGTTGCCATCACCACGAATCGTCCGTCGCGAGCGGATGTGAGTGCTGAAGCGTGCTTCCACGCTCCCCGTCCAGCGGTGCCCCGTGGAAGTGGTGAGCGGGGGTTTGCTTCGGCACTGGCTCCGCTCGCGGTCCGCGTTCTTATTGTTGGCAATGCGTTCGACGCTCGCTCAGGAAAGTGGCACCCCGTGTGAGCGAAACGAACGTGGCCATCACCACGAATCGTCAATCGCGAGCGAATGTGATTGCTGAAGCGTGTTTCCACGCTCCACGTCCAGCGGTGCCCCGTGGAAGTGGTGAGCGGGGGTTTGCTTCGGCACTGGCTCCGCTCGCGGTCCGCGTTCTTATTGTTGGCAATGCGTTCGACGCTCGCTCAGCCAGTGGCACCCCGTCTGTTCTTATTGTCGGCAATGCGTTCGACGCTCGCTCAGCCAGTGGCACCCCGCTGTTCTTATTGTCGGCAATGCGTTCGACGCTCGCTCAGCAAGTGGCACCCCGCCTGTTCTTATTGTCGGCAATGCGTTCGACGCTCGCTCAGCCAGTGGCACCCCGTCTGTTCTTATTGTTGGCAATGCGTTCGACGCTCGCTCAGGAAAGTGGTCCTGATAGTTGGCCGATTCTCATATGTGGCCTCTTTGGCTATCCTGTAACAGTCTGATTGTTCGATTGAGGCCCTTTGACTGGCAGGTAATCATGTCGCGATTCTTCTCCTCGTTCTTGCGCCATCCCATTGCCACGGGTGCCGTCGCGCCCAGCAGTGTTCATTTGGCGCAGGAAATGGTCAACTGGGTCGACTGGAACGACGTCAACGTGTGCGTCGAATTTGGACCTGGGACCGGTGCGTTCACGCCGACTATTCTCGACTCGATGAAGGAAGGGACGCGTTTCTTTGCCCTCGAATTGAACAAGGATTTCGCGGCTGTCATGGCCAGGACATTTCCGCATGTTGAAACTCTCAACCGTTCTGTAGCGGATATTGAAGAGATCTGCGAAGAGCGCGGAGTGGCCAGCATCGACTGCATCATTTGCGGACTTCCTTGGGCTGCGTTTTCCGCTGACCTGCAGCATTGCCTGATGAAAGCGGTCCTGTCACGCATGTCGGTCGGCGGCTGCTTCGCCACGTTCGCCTATCTCCAAGGGACGATTCTTCCGGCCGGAATCCGCTTCAAGAAACTGCTGCACGAGTCGTTTGGAGAAGTGCGGCAGAGCCGTACCGTCTGGCGCAATCTGCCACCCGCGTTTGTTTATCGCTGCCGCAAGGCGTAGTGGCCGAGTGCCCGGGTGCCTCAGACTATGCTCGCGTTCTGCCATGCATCCACGCATCGTCGTCATGCGTGCGTTTTCGTGGCTGCGGCGGCCCGCCGCAGACGGCGACGTACCTCCGTCAAGGTAGGTTCGACCGTCGCGGCCTGGCACAACGGGAACATGGATGACGCAATAGCCGGCTGCTCGACACGCTAACCCAGATGGGATCCGGATTCTGGTGTGCCGGCGCTCGCCGTGACGCGTGTCGAAAGGGCCATGGTGCGGCAGGCTCGCTTGGCACACCTACCCTTACCCCTACCACACAACCAGCCACGTCGACGGAGAAGAGAAGCTACAACAAGTAACAAGTAACAAGTAACACAATGACCAATGACCAATGACCAATGACCAATGACCAATGACCACCCATTCACTTGGCCAGTCGTCGCAGAGTGCGTTCACGACTGGCGGCATTGCCGCTTCTCAACGAGATCACTTCGGCGTGGTTCTTTCCCTCCGTGATCAGATAATCGATTTGCGCAGGAGGCAGGAAGAACATCGACCCGCTCTTGTTGAATTTGGTCCGGTCGGCCAATACATACACTTCGCGCGCGTTCTGGGCCGCTCGCTTCTTGATCGGGATCTCCTCGACCGTCGAGTGTGTCAGCCCTCGTTTGGGATCGATACCACCGGTACCAAGAAACGCTTTGTCCAACGCGTACGTGGCCAGAAACTCCTGCGTCTGAAAGCCAACCACCGACATCAAGTCGCGGCGGACCTGGCCTCCGAGCAAGTACAATTCGATCCCCTCGCGGCCATTGAGCCGATCCACCACCGTCAAGGAGTGCGTCACGACCGTCAGGTTCTGTCGGTGCAGCAGGTGCTCCGTGATGGCTAGTACCGTCGTACCGGCATCGAGAAAGATGACATCGCCATCCTTCACAAAGGTGGCCGCCGCCTCGCCAATCTGACGCTTGGCCACCGCCTGCTGCGTTCGCCGAGCCACGTAGTCGAGATCGACTTGTCCAATCGACTCAGTCACCGCGCCGCCATGGGTCCTGCGTATCAGGCCTTCGCTCTCTAACGCGTTGAGATCGCGGCGAATAGTCATCTCCGACACGTGCATGCCCCGAGCCAGCGCCTGAATCGATTCGTAGCCATCGCGTGCCAGCAAATCCAGAATCTGGCGACGTCGCTGGTCGGCCGAAACCATGTCGTGAGTCCTTCGTTTGCGTAGCTGAAGCCGCCAGGCTTCAGATGTGTTGCGTAGCTGAAGCCGCCAGGCTTCAGATGTGTTGCGTAGCTGAAGCCGCCAGGCTTCAGACGTGTTGCGTAGCTGAAGCCGCCAGGCTTCAGATGATTGGGGTGTCAGCTGACCAGCCGCCAGGCTTCAGATGTGTTGCGGGCTAGCTGAAGCCGCGCAGGCTGCAGCTGACTTGGCGGGCTCAGCTACGGAGCCACTGCCGCTGAGCCCTTGGCGGGCTCAGCTACGGAGTTACTGCCGCTGAGCCCTTGGCGGGCTCAGCTACGGAGTCACTGCCGCTGAGCCCTTGGCGGGCTCAGCTACGGAGTTGCTGCCGCTGAGCCCTTGGCGGGCTCAGCTACGATCGCGACTCAAGCCGCACATGTCGCGCGGTCCGACTCGACTCACGCAGCGCTTCGATGATCGCGGCCACACGGTATCCGTCTTCAAAGGTCGCCGCCACTGCCGGCAATGATCCACCGTCAGCGATGGCCCGCAGCAACTGCGCGATGCCGATAATGTGCCCGTGCTCCCAGCCCAAGTGGTGTCCAACTGGCCACCAGTCGCCGGCATAGGGATGGTCCTTCTCGGTGACCGACATTTCGGCAAAACCTGGCATCCCCTCGCCGCGGAGGCAAAGCTCCAGCTTGCTCGGACTCTCCAAATTCCACCGCACCGACCCTTCCGACCCGTTGATCTCCCAAGCGAGTCGGTTCTTGTGACCGCAAGCTACCGCCGACGCCTCCAATACGCCAATCGCACCGCAGGCGAACTCGAGCGTGGCCGCCGTGCCTTCATCCGCCACGGCCCCCTCGCCTCCCACAGTAGGCAGCGCCCGAGCGCTGTTGAAGGTCCGCACCAGCGCCGAAACGGACACGATCTCGCCGACCAGGAAGCGGCACTGGTCGATGGCATGACTTCCGATCCCCTGCAGCACACCACTGTGCGGCCAAGCGGAGTACCAGACCTGGTCGGGCGTAAGAGCCGGATCGTGCCCTGCCATCTGCAGGTAGCTGATACGCATGTGATGAATGATCCCCAACCGCCCGGCTTGAATCATCTGCCGTGCCAGACAAACGGCGGGAAAACACCGGTAGTTGAACATACACATGGCCAGCCGCCCACTGTCGCGAGCCGCGTCGCGCATCCGCCCCGCGTCAGGGAGCGATACCGCCAGCGGTTTTTCGCATATCACGTGTTTGCCAGCCTGAAGTGCCGCAATGCTCGGCTCGACGTGCAACGGATCCGGCCCGCAGTTGTCGAACAGATCGATGGCCGGATCATTCACGATTGCGTGCCAGTCGGTGCAGCCGTTTGCGAAGCCGTACTCCCCGGCCCGCTGGCGAACCAACGCTTCATTGCGACCACAGATCGTCGCCAACTCCGTGTGCACACCAATCGAAGGATACATGTAGTCGATCGTACGAAAGGCGTTGGTGTGACAACGACCCATGAAGCCGTATCCCAGCATGCCGACGCGGACAGTTGCAGTCACAGTCGTGGTCTCCCCTCGGGCACGGAGCGCATGTTGGCGACGCCGACTGCTCGATGGGGAACGAATCGGGATTGCGCCACTCCCTAATCGTTCCGGTCGTCCAACGCAGCCAAACCAGACTCGGGACGCGGACTTTGGCTGTGGCCGCAGACCGCGTTCAGGTAGTCCAGTAACGAATGACGAGCACTCCCATCACTTCACGTTCACGTCGCTGGCGGAAAATTCTCTCCAGAGCTGCTCCAATGCAGCACGGTCGAGTCGCTGCGGATGCACGACAACTCGGTACGCCAGGTTGAATGTCTCACCCGCCTTGAGCGTGTATGGCTCACTCCACAACGGCGAAGGGCTGAAGTATCCGAATGGAATCTTGTCCTCCAGCACGCAGTGCCACTGAGTTGGGTGCCTCAGCGACGTGGGATGTTCCAGGATGGCCAACCCAGCTGCCTGGCCACTACCGTTCTGAACCAGACCGAAGTCCAGCCAGCGCGCGTGTTGCCCGTGCAGATTCTTCGCCAGCGGATCGACGCCAGGAATATCCTCCCTCCCATCGCCATCGATCAGCCGCCAGTCGCGCGTGTCAGGAGCGATTCGCGCGGACAGCCCGGCATAGCCACCGCCAGCCGTGCCGCCCTGCAGCAGCACGTCCTGTTCACCGGCGCGGAAACTGCTCTGCCAGTCAATGGTATAGCCGCCGCTTTCATCGGGAGTCGCCATCCGCAATATCCGCGTCTCGATCAGAACGGCCGGCTCACCAGGCTTGTGATACGCCAGGTTCATTTCAACCTGAGCGGAAAAGTCGTCGTTCGCACTGACTTTCGCCGACACGACTTCCGTCAGGCCCTCCGATCGGCCAGTCGCGTTGTCTTCCTCCCAGTAGTTGACACCGTTGATCCCCTTCCACGAGAACCAGAGAGCGTGATGCCAGGGGTGGTCCGGCGGACTGTTCCAGGCCAGCGAGACCCCGTCGAGCAAACCGAGCGGGTCAAAGTACGGTTTGGCCACATCGGGTCCGAAATGCAACGCCCACACGACTCGCGAATAGTTCAGCAGTGTCAGCGATCCCTCCTCACTCTGCCATGACAACTTGCGCGGACCCGCGGGAAGTGGCACATAGGCAGTCGGCTCCACGCCGGTTTCGACATCGTAGATTTCCAACTCGCGGATCCCAGGTGAGCGGCCGAAGTAACCCGTGATCTTCAACTCCAGTGAGGAACACTCGCAGCGTGGAAAGCTGACGAGTGTCTCGTTCGTGCGCTGATCGTACTGCGCGTCGGTCACGCTCTTGACAATTTTGCCGTCACATAACACGTCAAAGTCTCTTGGGCTGTGAGACTGATAGGCATGTCCGACAATAATCACCGTATTCAACCTGGTCGGTTTGGCAAAGTCGACCTGGAATCGGTACAGCGGCTGATCGTCGGTCTCGTCCCAATACGTTGCGCGATTCCCGTCCACTGCCGCGGCGTCCGGACCTGAGCCACCATCCGGCTCTAAATCATCTGGACTGCTCACCGTCGCTTGGAGCGCCAAATTCACCGACCGAGCCGCTTCGCGCAGGGCTACATCGGCCAGCTTGACGGTCTCCGGATTTTCACTGGTGGCAATCACGTGTTGCATGGCTGGCTTCACCACATCGCGTTGGATGAGAGAGAGATCGCGACCGATCCGTGCCGCCGCTTCGGCCGCGGCTTCGCGGGAGCCTGAGCCCTGTTGCATGGCATCTATGGCGAGCTTCAGCGTGAAGACACTGGGCGCCCGTGGCAACTGGGAAAGAATGCCGCTCTGCCGGCCAACGTCGGTCGTTTGAGTCAAGCTGTGCTGAAACCAGTTGGCGATCGCTTCTTCTGTTGGTTCAGGCTCCAGCGATTCGCGCAACAACTGCATACCGAGCGTCTGCAGGTGAGCGTCCTCATCCAACATCGCCGTCACAATGGCTTCATCACTCCCACACACGGCCAGCCCACGCAGGGCCGCCATGCGGATCCCGACCGTCGCCGACCGATTGTAGAGAGCATCATAGACCTTGCGGGCAGTCTCTTTGTCGCCGTCGCTGATCAACCGTTGGGCACAAGCAACCAGCGCCTGCCCAATCACGTCCCAGCCGATCCTGTCCGCCTCGGCCTTGATCAAGGCCTGGGCAGACACCGCGTCGCCCAGTTCCCCCAGCGCCAGAGCGGCCGCCCCGGCCACCTGCACATCGTCGTCAGCCAGGAGCTTAACCAGGGGCGCGGCACTCCGGCTGTCGCGCAATTGCCCGAGTGAGTGGATCACACCCAGGCGTGACGGTCCGCGCGTGTTGTCGAGGGCATCTTGCAGAGCTTGGATGGCTGCGGACGATCGGATGCGCATCAGGGCATTGCAGGCGTGAACCGAAACCCGCTCGTCGCCCAGACAACTCGCGACAGCCGCGACGTGCGCATCACCACCGACTTCGGCCAGCGAGTCACAGACAAAGGCTTTGACCTCGGATGCCGTCTCGGGCTGCAGTAGAACCACCAGTCGATCTGCCAAATCCTGGCGAACCTGCTCGCGCCGCACGCCCTCCAATGCATTGGCATAGGCAGCCCACTGCTGAACGAGCCCCAGTGGCTCCCGCGGCTGGCCGTCGCGATATGCGGCAACTCCGCTGATCGCGGCAGCCAAATCGCCGTCGGTGACGACGGCGGCGGCGGCGGTATGGGGCCAGTCCTCGGGAACGGGGATCGTGACGTCGCCCGTGGCGGCCCATTCGAGGCCACGCAGCATCAGCGTGCGCCAAGCGACGTTCTTCATGGCGTGTGTGTCGTGGCCGAGTACGATATTGAGTCCGCGGCCCAGGCCCAGCGTGCTGGGGATGACCACCGGCTCGAACTTGCCCGTGCCACCATAGTCCGGCTCCGAGAATGCCTCGCACAGCGCCTTCGTCTCCTCGCCCGTCAGGTTGACCATGTTGTGCCACAGCTCATCGGTGATCCAGAAATCCCGCATGCCGCGCGTAATCGGGTGATCACCATCGCGAACGGTGACTTTCAGCGTGTGGTACGCGCCGTGCGCGGTCGTGTCGAGGCCCCAGGTCCGTTGCACCAGATGCTGGAATTCAGGCCAGTCCTGGCTCGTCGCGGCGGCCGCGTGAAAGACCACGAAACCGTGCCCGGCCTTGATCCACTGGACAAAATCCCGTTCCCCTTGTCGCCCCACTGATGCCCCTTCATCTCCGGATACGCCGACCAGTTGCTCGCGATCACATCGCAGCCACCGAGCAACTCGGCTGTGATCTTGGCCGGATCCTCGAGCACTCCCACGACCTGGAACCGCGGACAAGCTTCGACTAGTTGTTTTAGCTCCGGCGTGGTCGTCCTCCAGTCGTGGTTATTAGCCCCACTGAGGATCAGCACGCGCAGTGGCTCGGCGGCCGTCGCCGTGGCGGTCAGGACGATCGCCAACAACAGAGTGAAGGCACCCGTCATGTGCCAGGTACTGCGTTTCATCGTCGGGAACTCCTTACAGATGCCAGGGACTTCGCATCGCTCGAGTGGTCATCGCGTTGGCCTGGGCGTCGCCCACAAACTCCTCGGCGCCGGGTCCCACTGAAGCTTGCGTCCCAGCCGCATGGCGATGTCGCCGAGGTGACAAATGGTGTCGGATCGGACCGCTACATCGATCGGGCAGATGGTCGGCCGGCGTGTCTTGACCGCCTCGACCAGGTTCGCCTGGTGATGGCGACTGACCGGCAAGTGAATCTCGTCTGGACCGATGCGTTCTTGAAGCACGGACGCCGGCTCAGCTCGGATCTGGCTACGGTCCACGTGAATCCAACCGTCTGTCCCTTCGAAACGAATGCCGTGCTGATTCTCGCCGCCATCGCTCGTAAAGCTCAGATGCACGCCATTGGCATAGGTCATGTCCACGTCCCAATTCAATGCCGTATCACACAGACCATCGCCGGTCGGAAAGAGGCCGGAACCTTCAATTTCCACCGGACCGGTCAACTGGCTGCCGTTGCCCCATTGGGCGATGTCGATGTGGTGAATCCCCCATCCGGCAATGTAGCCGAGCGCGTAGGAGCTGATATGGAACCAGTGCGGCGAAATGATTCGCTTGGGAGTGTAGGGGGCCCACGGCGCCGCTCCCAGCCACATGTCGTAGTTGATGTCATCCGGCGGCGGCACGACCGGGTAGCCAGGCTCGCCCGTGCGTTCCGCAAATCCCGCGGGCGCCGAGACGCGAATCGTATGCACTTTGCCGATGCGCCCGTTGAGCGCCAGTTCACACGCCTGGTGGAACTGCGGCATCGACCGCTGCTGGGTACCGAATTGAAACATCCGACCATAACGGTGGACTTCATCCCGTAGCGTCTGAATCTGCTGAATGCTGAGGCCCAGCGGTTTCTCTACGTAAACATCCTTACCGGCTCGCACCGCCGCCAACGCATGCAACACGTGCCAGTGATCGTTGGAGGCCACCGAGACGATATCAATGTCCTGGCGGTCTACCAACTCGCGAAAATCTTCGTACAACGCAATACCCTGCCCCGCACCGGCGGCCGTGGCCACCTGCAACGCGCTGCGCGTGCCGCCTTCTTCACGTCGCACAGGGCCACAAGCTGCACTTCCGGCAGCTGCAGGAAGAGGCTCATGTCGGCTGTGCCCATGCCGCCGGTGCCGATGCAACCGAGCGTGATCCGATTGCTGGGAGCCACCCTGCCCGCGCCCCCCAGCGCGGCAGAAGAAATGATGTGAGGGAGTACCAATCCGGCTGATGCGCCGGTAGCCTGCCTGAGGAAGTCACGGCGAGTAGTGCGATCCGGATGCATCCTAAGGTCTCCTGGCGGATCATCATCGCCAAGCTCGCCAGAGCTGGGCGATACTTGGAACCAGCCCCGTCGGCGCTGCGCTGCAAAGAGCCAACGTGAGCAGCGTTTCGCATCGGGGGACAACAGAGCGCCTTGTATGGTAAAAAAGGTGGATGTAAGATGTCAATCACGATGTGCGATTTCTCACACAACGATTACCCACACAGTGATTTCCCACACAGCGGCTCCGCGGCCGCCGGAATCTGGTAAATGCGAGGCCTCTCCTGATGGATCTTGGTAAGGCAATCCGCCTTGGGCGGCTGTTCAGTCACGCGTCGGGCCGATTCTGCAGTGTGGCGGTCGACCACTTCATCGGGTACCAAGCCGGTTTGCCCGAGGGGTTACGCGATTTGCGCTCGACGCTGAGCGCACTTGTGGCTGGCCAGCCCGATGCCGTAACCATGCACATCGGGGTCGCCAAGTCCTGCTGGCTCCCCTATGCCGGCCGCATCCCTTTGATTCTTCAATCGATCATCGGCCGTCTGGATGACTCGGCCAATGAGCATCTCTGTTGTCCGGAAGATGCAGCACGACTGGGAGCGGATGCGTTCGCGACGTGTGCGTTCGTGCGAGGTGCGAGCGAAGCGGCTTATCTGCGGCGCGTGGCCGATTTTGTCCGCGATGCGGATCATTTTGGCATGCCGGTCATCGTCCACACCTATCCGCGCCGATTCCAGGGAACGAGTGCGGAAGTGTCGTTCGCGCCCGAGGACATCGCCTGGGCGGTCCGGTGCGCAATCGAGTGCGGCGTCGATGTCATCAAGGTGCCCTACTGCGGTGATCCAGCGGCCTATGCTCAGATCGTGCGGGAGTGCCCTGTACCGGTCGTCGCGGCCGGCGGGCCGAAGGCCTCGACACTGAAGGAAGCGTTGACGATGGCAGCGGAAGTCGTGGCCAGCGGCGCGAAAGGAATGACGGTGGGCCGCAACATCTGGGGCTTCCCGCAGATTGGCTCGGCACTCGCCGCATTCAAGTTAGTGATTCACGATTCGACGGATGTCGAGGAAGCGATGAGGAAAGCTGGGTTGTAGGAGGGAATTGTGGGCCCATGTTTGATCACACACTACAACTGTCGGCAGCGAGAACCGGAGACCCACATGGCCACGCAACTCACGCTCACGGCGTTCGACACCATTGTCTGCGTAACGACGCTGGCTGGCAGCATGGGGGCCGGTCTTTGGCTGGGAATGCGCAAGACGCTCAAGGGAAGCAGCGATGGCTACTTTTTGGCCGGTCGGCAATTGACCTGGCCGATCGTCGGTGCATCCCTGTTTGCCACCAATATCGGCGCCGAACATCTCGTCGGTCTGTCGGGTGACTCCTACCGCTACGGCCTGAAGGCGGGCACCGTGGAGTTGGGCACGGCCATTTGCATCGGCATCGCCTGCTGGGTGTTGTTCCCCACCTATATCAAGAACAAGGTCTTCACGATCCCCGAGTTTCTCGAGCGCCGTTACGACGTGCGCGCGCGGCTGTTCTTCTCGGGCCTGATGCTGTTGATTTGCGTGATGACCAAGATGGCGTTCACGCTGTTCGCCGGGGCTCTGGTCGATCCACAGCCTGCTCGGCTGGGATGTCATGAGTGTCGTGGTGTTGCTGTCGCTGGCGGCTGCGGTCGTCACGATCCTGGGTGGCTTCGCGGCGGTCGCCTATACCGACACCATCCAGACCGTCATCATGATCGTCGGCTGCACACTCATGCTCTTCTTCGGGCTCGAGAAGGTTGGCGGCTGGGATGACCTGGTCGCCAAGGCCGGAGCTCAGATGCACATAGCCGGTCCGATTGACGACCCCAGTTACCCATTCTGGGGCATCATTATGGGAGTGGTCTATGGCGGTTTGTTTTACTGGGGCATGGACCAGGTCAATGTGCAGCGTGTGCTGGGAGCCCGCAACCTGGACCAGGCCCGCTGGGGTGCCATGTTCGCCGCCCTGCTCAAACTGACTCCCATCTTCATCTTCGCTCTGCCGGGAGTGATCACCTACGCCTTATACCCCGGCCTGTCGGACGAGGACTCGAAGAGCACGTTTGTCGTGATGCTCAACAACCTTCTACCGAGCGGTCTGCGGGGCCTCGTCCTCTCGGCCTTGCTGGCAGCCTTGATTTCATCGATCCTGGCGGTGATGAATTCCGTGTCGACCATGCTGGTTCGCGATTTCCTGCTGTACTTCAAGCCGGGCTTGGGCGAACGAACGCAGGTATTGCTGGGAAGAATCATGGTGTTCGTCGCGGCGGTGGCCGGGGCTTCGGGCGCGTACCTGGTCTCGCAGACACAGGACGGCCTGTACAAGTATCTCCAAGCCATTTCGTTCTACCTGTGCGTGCCGTTGGTGCCGGCGATCTTCTTCGCCATCGTCAGCAAGCGGATCAATATGACCGGCGCGATCTGCAGCGTGCTGGTCGGCAGTGTCATTTCAACACTCTACGTGATCGACGGAATCTTCCAGGACTTCGGCCGCGCCAACTTTGGCTTCCTCCATCTGACGCTTACCGAGAACTACACGTTCCGCGGCCTGTGGGAAGTGATCATCACGACGGTCGTGCTGTTCCTGGCCTCCTATGCCACGCTCCCGCCACCTCCCAAGAAAGTGGAAGGGACTGACCGTGAATTGGGCGGCATCGATCGAACCCTTTCGAGGGCTTTCTGACTGGCGACTGCAACTGGGAATGTTGTTGACCGCCACCGTTTGCCTCTATGCGTGGTTGTGGTAACGATGAGACGGATGACTTCACTTGAGCGTGTGCGGACTGTCCTGCAGGGTGCCATCCCTGATCGCGTACCGGTCGGACTGCACAACTATCTGATGGCTTGCCGGATGATCGACGCGGATCTCTGCGTTATCCTGCGGGACGGGGAAGCCTTGGCCGCCGCGCAACTGGCCGCCTGGCGCGAATTCGGCCACGACGTGATCATGCATGAAAACGGCGTGCACGCGGAAGCGGAAGCGATGGGCTGCACCGTCCGCTACCAAAGCGGTATTGCTCCGCATGTTGACGAGCCCGTGGTAAATACGCTTGCCGATATCGATCGGCTGCGCGTGCCCGATCCCGAATCGACGTTTCCGCTCAATGAGGTCCTCAAGGCAACTCGCATCATCGCCGCAGAAACCGCCCCACACGTGTTTCTGAACGGACGTGCCGACCAAGGGCCCATTGCGCTGGCGCTGGAGCTGTGTGGTCCCGAACGGTTTCTGACGTGGGTTGCCGAACCGGAACAACGACCGGCGGTCGAGCGATTGCTTGATATCTGCAGCCGCATGAACATTGCCTTCGGCCAGGCCCAGATCCGTGCGGGAGCCCACAGTTCGACCATCGGATTGGCGGGCCACAGCTTGATCTCGCCAGCCACGTTTGCGGAGTTGGAACTACCGCGAGCGCGAGCCTTCTGCGCAGCCATGCGGCGCTGCGGCGCGACGGGTTGGGTTCACGCCTGCGGCAACGAGACCAGCATGTTACCGCATCTGATCGCCACGGAGGCCAGTTGTATCGAACTGGACCCTGGTACCAACCCGATAATCTGTAAGGACGCCACGCGAGGGCACACCAGCGTGTTGGGAATGCTGGACCCGGTACACGTCTTGCGCGACAAGAGCGCCGAGGATGTCTCGCGCCAGACGCGCGACATCATGCGGCAAATGGCCCCCGGCGGCGGTTTCCTTGTCGGGCCCGGCTGCGCTTTGCCGCCAGACACGCCGCTGGCCAATATCCACGCCGTCATCGAGTGTGCCAGGACGGCCGGACGTTACGCAGCGGATGGCAGCCTGAGGGATCTGTAATAGCAGAGTCTCGGCGCAAACGACGTGTGCGCCTTAGTTGGAGGACGGGATCCTATCCCGTCCGTGCATGGTTGTGACGCCGACTGCTCGAAGGGGAACGAATCGGGAATGCGCAATGCGCAGTGAAGAATGACGGGGGCCGAACATCCGAAAGTGGCATTCGGTCACCACGGAAATGCTGATTTCGCGCTCCGCATTGCGCATTCCGCACTCCCTGGCGGCTAATCGTTCCGATCGTCCCCGTCCACAAAACCAGGTATTTTGACGCCCCGTAATTGTTTAGCCGTTGGCAGTCAGGACAGCAAAGAAACCGAGGAAGATTTCTGAGCTGACGGTACCGGATGCACGATGCATGGCTCCCAAGTCAATGATTAATGGTGAATGGTGAATAATTGACCGTTCGTGATTCGCCCTTTTTCTGTTCTTGCACCGCAGCGGAACGCCACGATGATTGGCTTCCTCATCCACCTTCCCCTCATTCACCATTCACCATTCACCATTCGCTATTCCGGTCTATTTACCCCCTGGCACGCCTTACCTGGTGAAAACAAAGCACCGTGCACTGCACACGGCTAAAGTGTTACGACGCCCTTTATTGGTTGCGGCCAACGGCCGCGTTAGGAATAACGTGATGACTCCCCGCCAACGCGTGAGAACCGCCCTGCTGCATCAGCAACCCGATCGTACGCCGTACCACATCGTCTTCACCAAGCAGATGCACCAGCGGATGGTCGACTACCTCGGGGACCCTGCGTTTCTGGACCGTATCGGCAACCATTTCACGATTCTCCGCGCCGAGCCGACCGGCGCACGTGTGGAAGTTCGGCCAAACGTCTGGCGCGATCAGTTCGGTGTGCACTGGGACCGCAGCGTGGACCGGGACATCGGCGTGGTGCTGGAGTATCTCGTTACCCGCGAGAACCTGCGCTGACTTCGCGTTTCCTGACGCAGACGATCCGTCACGATTCGCCGCCTATGAGACCCTGCGGCAAGATCACCCTGATACCTTTGTCGTGACCAACATCTCGTTCAGTCTGTTTGAACGTGCCTGGACACTTTGCGGCATGGAAACGCTCTTGATGGCCATGATGGACGACCCCGCTTTCGTCCACCAACTACTGGACTCTCTGCTGGCGTTCAACCTGCGATTGATCGAGCAGGCTTGCCAATATGACATCGACGCAGTGATGTTTGGCGACGACTGGGGACAACAACACGGGCTGATCATGGGCCCGGCCCTGTGGCGTGAGTTCATCAAGCCACGCATCCGTCAGATGTATCAAGCGGTCAAGGCCGGCGGCAAATTCGTGTTCATCCACTCGTGCGGCAAGGTCCAGCAGTTGTTCCCCGAACTCATTGAGTGCGGGCTCGATGTCTTCAATCCCCTGCAGCCCGAAGTGATGGATGTGGCAGCCATCAAGCGGGACTTCGGCGCGCAGCTGAGTTTCTACGGAGGTATCAGCATCCAGCGTCTTCTGCCCTATGGCACGGTGCGACAAACCAAGGATGAGGTGCGGCGGTTGATCGACGTGCTCGGTCGCGACGGAGGCTACATCGCTTCGCCGGCACACGCCATCCCCGCCGATGCCCGCGTGGAAAATGTCGCCGCCATGATCGAGGTGCTGCAGAACCAGTAGCGAATATTCTGGTAGCTGAGCCCGCCCAGGGCTCAGCAGACGCGCCGGTCGATACCCCATCCAGCTGAAGCCTGCGCGGCGTCAGCTACGTAGCTGAGCCCGCCCAGGGCTCAGCAGACGCGCCGGATCGATGCCCCATTCAGCTGAAGCCTACGCGGCGTCAGCTACGTAGCTGAGCCCGCCCAGGGCTCAGCAGACGCGCCGGTCGATACCCCATCCATCTGAAGCCTACGCGGCGTCAGCTACGTAGCTGAGCCCGCCCAGGGCTCAGCAGACGCGCCGGTCGATACCCCATCCAGCTGAAGCCTACGCGGCGTCAGCTACGTAGCTGAGCCCGCCCAGGGCTCAGCAGACGCGCCAGTGGATACCCCATTCATCTGAAGCCTACGCGGCGTCAGCTACGTAGCTGAGCCCGCCCAGGGCTCAGCAGACGCGCCAGTGGATACCCCATTCATCTGAAGCCTACGCGGCGTCAGCTACGTAGCTGAGCCCGCCCAGGGCTCAGCAGACGCGCCAGTGGATACCCCATTCAGCTGAAGCCTACGCGGCGTCAGCTACGTAGCTGAGCCCGCCCAGGGCTCAGCAGACGTGCCGGTCGATACCCCATTCAGCTGAAGCCTACGCGGCGTCAGCTACGTAGCTGAGCCCGCCCAGGGCTCAGCAGACGCGCCGGTCGATGCCCCATTCATCTGAAGCCTACGCGGCTTCCGCTACGTGACGCACACAACGCCAGCTCCTTCTTCAATCGTCCTCTGGCGGTTCTCCACAGCGGCCTCGTATACCGTTACCGCAGCTTTCGCCATCAAGTGCATCGTTCGCTGGGACGGTAGGAGCGGCAGATGCTTCAAACCCATGCGCGAATACGTCAACAAGTGACTGTTCGATGTTCCGCTCTAATCGCGATACGGCGTGTTGTTCCATAGTGATTCCTCTCATCATACATCGCTGCGCCTCGCGGCAATCTTCGTCGCCCTTCCCGGGCACGACACATTGGAGCCTGAACTCGCGGAGCTATCTGCCGTCGGCGATTTCCCAACGGCCCGCCACGTCGTGACTCTCATGCCACGCAATGCTGTCACGGTTGCTGCGCGGGCACTTCAGACTCGTCGCTGGCAGCGGGGTCCCACGGGGAGCCCCACAGTTCGTACCAGGACGATAGTCCCTGCATTTCGCGCTGGACCCGCTCGCTCGGGACCGCAAACCGGACTTCGCGCGGAGCGACAAGCGCCACCAGTTGTCGGATATCGAAATGACTCCAACAGACCGAAGCAGAAAAGCTCCGGGTATTGCATCGCCGACCAGTTGTCTTCGATTGCCTGCTTCAGACTGCCAAGAGCTTGGTGCAACTGGACGTTCTTGATTGCCGTCTCGTCCAACCCCGCGGCAACCAACGCCATCAGACTGGTCCGTGGCCCGACGCCGACAACGGTGACCGGTCCCGCGGCGTGTTGCTGAGCGATCCAGCGGGCGACGGACCGCACTTGGGAGGCCTGGATGCCCAACGGCCGTTGGCCCACGGAAGCCGTGGTCATGGCAAACAACGCTCCAACCGACGTCGGTGGCTGTCCGGGTCCCGGATCGGACCGGCCAATACAAAACGGATCCATCGTCACGACTCGCCAACCGTCTGACAGCATTTCGCTCACCCGATCCACGGTATTGGCACGACCGCCATCGGCCAGCAGCAAGGCTGTTTTAGTCGCTCCGTTTCTGGCAAACGCCACCACGGGAACCGTCCACTCACTGCCCAGCTTCAGCCGCCAGAACTGGGCCGTGACTCCATCCTTGCTTCTCCACTTCCAGCTGATCGGGCACGACCTCGTAATCCGATGCGCGCACGATCGCGGCCAATCCGGCGCGCGGCCTGCTGCCACTTGTCCGCCTCGTCCCGCGTCGTCGGCAAGCGGCCTGCGGTGGGCAGATCGGCGGCCAGTTGCCTGGCGAGCGAATGGAAGGTCTCGTTCTTCTCCGGTAACTCAACAGATAGCTGCTCGGCGGTTTTCAGTTCGTCCTGGCAGGGAATTTCTTCGTCGCGGAAACTCGGATCATCGGCGTAGAAGAATTTGTGCAGTGCGCGATAAAGGGCTTCCCGGTTGTTCTGCTCGTAGTTGTGCGTACCCGGATCGTAATTAACGTGGGTGAGCAGCGACCCGGCCTTGCCATACAAACAGAACACGGGATGTGCGGCAGTCAGCAGCGGCCCCAAGGCGTAACCCGACTCAAAACAGCAGTTGTCGGCGGCATTGTAAATCAGCAGAGTCGGCCGCGGAGCCATCATCGCGGACAAATGCGTGTAATCGACCAAGGTCGCCAGGTCGTTAGGCGTCTGTTCCGAGTCGCCCAGGTCCTTGTGGTACACGGTACGTGTCAGAAAGCTGGAATATCCCGCGACAGGAACCGACAATTTGACGCGTGTGTCGAGCGCACTGATAAATATCGTCTGCCAACCGCCACCCGACAGACCGGTTACAGCCACACGGTCCGGGTCGGCATGCTCCAGACTCAGCAGCACATCGAGCGCCCGCTTCATCGACAGGTAATAGGGAGCCAGACCGCTGGTGCCGCACAAATCCAACTGGTTCATCGAACCGTGGTTGAAGCCTGGCGTACGCAGTTGCCCCATGCCGACCCATTCCACGTTCAGCGCCAGCATGCCGCGCCGCGCTTGATTGATGCAGCGCATCTGCTTCGGCTCGTAGGCCTTTCCTTCCGGCGAGTGACCATTCACGTTCAAGATGACCGGCACGCGACCCTGCAGATCGTCAGGTTCGTAGAGCAGCGCGGGAATCCACATGTTCGGGAGCGCTTCAAACCGGAGCTTTTTGATGTGGTAGCCGGTGCCGCCGGGAATCGTCTCGAGCCATTCCACGCGCGTCGTCGCATCACGCCAGGCGGTGGCACGCCCGCGATAGACGATCTGCTCGAGCACCGCCGCGCGCAGTTGCTCGGACTTCCTGTTCCCATTGAGCAGCGGAGGTAACGGCCGGCATGCGTGCGACGCGCGAGTCGCAGAACCGTTGGGCATCCTCCAGCACACGTTCGTGTCCGACGACCTCACGCTCCAGCCACATGGCGACATTTTCGCGCGTGACGTCTCCCATGGCAGCACGGCTGCTGAGTGACACCATAATGGCACAGATAACGGCGGCAGCCGTCCGACTCGGTTTGAACATTGACAGGTCTCCACACAAACCCGGAAATCGCCCCCCGGGCATTATACATCAGTCCTCACCGGGCAACACATGTTCGAGATGGTCCACCAGTCACGTGTTACGGCACCGCAGAGCGTAGCCCAGACATCTGGGTTGATTCGTCAATGGCACATGTCTTCACCACGAAGTGGTGGCACAACCAAGCCCAGACATCTGAGTTGGTTTGTCAAATGGCATGACTTCACCGCAACGCGGTGGCACAACCAAGCCCAGGGTCGCCGCGCCTCGCGGCGCACCCTGGGTACACGTGCCACATAAGGCGAGGCACTCTGAAGGAGTGCCACAGGATCAACGTGAACCCGCCCTCCCACGTCCCGCCAAACACACGTGCAATTCCCGCGTGGTGGCGTATGCGGACTGGGACACCGCATTCTGTGCCACACCGTTGGGGTAAAGACCGACGCTCTTGACCAACGGACGCGGATGTTGTCGGGTTCACGCTCACGAAACGGCTCGCCCCGAAAGAAGCGACACCACTGATCAAGGGCCAACCGGATGCTGGTGTGCCGGCGCTCGCGGTTCGACTTGTGGAGAAGTTTACGTTTTCGTCGGCGAGCTTGGCACACCCTACGCCTACGCCTACCGCGTCGGCAGTAGCACCCTCGCTGGCACAAGAAACGGAACGGGGAGGTCAGGTTGATCCCGGCCTCCCCGCTCGCTTAAACCAGATTGCGGCTAGTTCAATGTCTTACTAATTTCAATGATGCTGCCTTTATCACCGTCGATCTTGAAGGGCTTCGCTTCCATCTCCACTTTCACTTCATACTTGTCGGCCGGGTCGGTTGGTACTCGCCACGAGTACGAACAGGTGAAACCTCAGCCATATTCGAAGTTGCCGGTGTCGACTTCTTCGCCCTTCTCTGTGGAAATCGTGAACTTCGGCTTGCCGGGTCGCCCACCGTTGACCAGCATGTTGGTGCAGACCTCACCGGCACTGCCGACCAGCGACATGCTCAGCGAGACTTTGTCTGCTCCCTGCCGATACCCAACCGTCACGATCGGACGGTACGGTTCGCCAAACGGCAGTTCGACTGCCTGGCCTTCCGTGACTTGGATCGCCGGATAGTCGCGTTTGGCGCGGGCACTGACCATGGTATACCGGGGCGCCGATGACGATGATGACGACGTGCCGGTGATGGCACGCCTCAGAGCATCAAACAGCGACCCGGTCTCCTGGGCCTCTTCCTTCTGAGGCTCGGCCACGCCGGTCTTGTCGATGGTATAGGAAGCGAGCTTCCATTGGCCCACCGGCAAGGGCGCTTTGCCCGACTCGTCGCCGACAACCTTCAAGAATCCCTGCTCGCCGTACACGATCGCCCGATAACCTTGGTTCACGTTGGTCACGTAACCGACCGGAATCGAGCGACGGCTCCAACGTCAATTCATCACCCGCGGGGGTAATCTTGAGGTCGAGGAATCGACCGCCAAGATTGACCTGCTTGGCAACGTAGTACATGGCATCGTTGCTGGTCGCATCGTACGGGTTAGCAGAGCGGTCCGGCTTCACGTCGGGATCGATGAGATACAGCATGTCGCCGACTGACGGATAGACGGTGTCATCCGACAATCGGACATTCTCATCGATACCCGCCTGGTCGTCAAAACGCCCGTTGCTATTGTAGTCCACGACAACAACACGATACTTCTTGCCGTCGATGGCCATCTCGCCTTCGCGGTAAGCAGCCGCGCTGAGCGATGCGTTGGCATACGAGTACTGAGTCGTCGCATTCGAATACACGCTCATCGTGAACGCGTACTCCAGCTTCACTCCATCGGTTTCGATGGTTAGACCGACGCTGGGGAACACCGTGTTGACGTAACTGATCGACAGATTCCTTGACGACCGCGACTCAGTCACCGGATCATCGGTCAGGTCACCGTTGTGATTGGTGTCAAAGTAGAGTCGCTCGTAGGAGACGGTCTCCATCAACTTCGCGGCCACCGCAGGTCGCTTCGCTGCATCCCCGGCTTCCTCAGCCTTCTCTTCCGATTTCGCCTCGTCCTTCTTTTCGTCCGCGTCCTTTCTTGGGCGCCGAGTCCAAGACGAAGCCGAAATACTGCGAACCGAGTTTCGCGACACCGCGGAAAGGGTGTTGCGAATTGTATTGGCTCGGTTCCTTGTTGATCACTTTCGAGAATTCAGGAGTTCCCTCTTGCTGGGATCCTCCGATCATCCCTTGCGGTCCGCCAATCTGCATGAAGAACGATTGCGGACGCGCCGATTGAAACCAATAGTCGACAGACGCGGTCCCAGATCGACCGGTCCTGTCGAATTGCTTGGTTTCCAGCTTGCAGGTTTCCGCGCCGGCATTGACCACGAGTGCAAGCAACCCCGCGATCGCAACCACGCCGGCTACATAGCGTGACCACTTCCTCATAAGCTAAGCCCTCCAAAACATGTGAATCAGACTGGCCGGGCCCTGGGCCATACTCAGCACAAGCAGCTCCGCATAGCCAGTTGCTCCAAGCACGGTATCATTGGATGCCGAGGCCAATGGCTCGGCCCAGTCACGTCATGCGGCCTGACGACCGCGCAGCATCATGGCTGTATTCTATGCCCCTGCCTGGAGGGTGTCGAGCGAGAAAAGCCGACAACAACCCTGGTGAATCGAGCGTATCGAAAAGGACCTGAGTCTTCGGATGGGTCAAAACGGGAGCATTCCGAGACTAAATGGGATGAACCCGACGGGACTGGAGCAGCGAGCGGAACAGAAATGGGACAATGCCTGGATGCCAACAAGGGCGAGTTTCCATCGCGCCAGCCGCTAAGAGTAAACGGCAAAAGTCATCTTGCTCGAGTTCAGTCGCCCTGAGCATGTTCGCCGATTGTCACCAAGTCGCCAGTCGATTTCTCAGCCGAATCGCGACTCAAGACACTCGACAAAACCACGCTCTTGCACTGTGTGCAATCCAGGCAACGAATGCACTGCAAGTCGCCAGCCATTTCTCGCGGCCCGCCACCATAACGGCATAACGACTGGCACCTATTGCAGTCAGTGCAACTCTCCTTCTGCACGCGAATGAACACGAACGAAAACAAGTTGCACAAGCTGAAGATCGCGCCGAGCGGGCAGAGGACCGTGCACCAGGGACGCCACGTGAAGAGCATCGCCAGCAAGAACGCCACGAGAATCGCGGATTTGGCGAGCGTGGGCCAGACCACCTCCTGGCCGGTCACCGCGAGCCGCACCGTATTGGGAACCGCAGCTTCCAAGGCACCGGCCGGACACAGACGGCAGAAAAACAATGCATGCTCTTCGCCCCAGAGGTACGGGACAAACAGGACCAGTCCCACCAGAACCACAAACCGAACGTGCCGCATCCATCCCGGAATACTGAACTTGGGTGTCGGAATCCGACCGACCAGGTCCTGCAGGAAACCGAACGGGCAGACCCAGCCGCACACGAAACCGCCGAGCGACACGCCCGCGATCAGCAATATCCCTACCGCCACGAAAGGAAAGACATGTAACGCGCTGAAGTTCGCCAACACTCCGATCGGGCAGGCGAGAGTTGCCAGTGGGCAGGAATGGCAGTGGAAGACGGGAGAGCAAAAAGTATGTAGACGGAGCATCAATGGATCGAGCCAGGCCAACAAGAAAGTCGCCTGCAACCAGATTCGCCAGGCAGCGAGTTTCGCCGTCATCGAGCGGTATTTTTTTTTGGCCATGGCCACCACGACCTCCTGTCACTTCACTCACGTAGGGCAGAGCGAAGGTGGCTCACCGCTGTACGTTCTGCGCAGTTCGCCGGAATCCAGCAACACCAGCCCGCCAATCGTCACGTCGCGCACAATCACCGTCTCCAGCTCGTCCGTGCCCACAAAGATCTTCTGCTTCACCTTCTGCAACTCAGGTGGGGGTGCACCAAAAGGCGAAAAGACGCCCGGACCGCCGCCGAAGTCCGGCATGCCGTCCATCCCGGGAAAGCCGTCCATGCCCGGAGGTCCGCCCAAGTCGGGAGGCGGGGGTGGAGGGGGCGCCAGCGAAATCTCGATCTCCTGCTCCTCAAACACGTGCGCGGTGTGCTTCTCCACACCATACACGAGTGCGGCGATACCGAGTGACAGCACAACCAGAGGCAACATCGCTCGCCGCAAGATTCCCCACATCCGCCGTTCCTCAATCACGTTGGCTGACTTCCAGTTCCGACAGCGGACAGAAGCCGGTCCGGTATCAAACCAGACCCGTTTCCCACCAACCGACGGCGCACTCGCAAAGCATTGCGCGCTGAAGAAAATGGCGGAGGTGAATGGGAATCGAACCCACTCGGGATCTTCATCGGACCCCGCACTGATTTTGAAGACCAGGGGCACCACCAAGTACCTCTCACCTCCGCATGACCGCTTCGCCGCCGAACTCCAGTCAGCCGCTATTGTACTACAGTCCAGGACTTTCGTCTGCTCCGATTTGGCACGGAATTCCGTTTTCTGGTGTGCCGGCGCTCGCCGTCACGTGTGTCGGAGAGGTAACGTTGGGCGGGCGATCTTGGCACACCCTACCGCTACCGCGGCTCACAAGCGAAACGCGTCTGCTCCATCGCTCTCACCTGTGAACTCTCCAGGTACATCGGGCATCCAATCTCGATTGTCTGGACAGAACCCTTCACGAAAACGTTCGCGATAACAGGGGCTGAAGACGCACAGCAATGCCACCGGCAGATTCAGAACGTAAAGCACACCCGCAATGAATACCGTAGCCACGAGTCCCGGAATGACAAAGTCTCCCAACATCTCGACAAGCGACAGACCAACGCCTCCTTCGATCACTACCATAATCACGAAGAATGGCGCAGTGCACAGCCCACAGACAATCGGTATCCATAGCATGGGCCAGAGCAGCACATGCAGCGGATCACAGTTTCCGCGACAGCACCATCCCGTCAGCGCGGTCACCACAATGAGCGGCATCGTGCTGATGGCCCAAATGCCGATCAGTGGCCACGTCATGCCAGCGGACACCCAAAAGCCGAAGTAACCGACGTAGCCAACAACACCCACTGCCAACGTCATGGCACACGCCGCGAGAAAAGTACGCACTCGATCTCGCCCCAACAGCCCTGGTCCCATCAGCCAGACACTGGACCAGGCAATCGCGACTGCCGTGAGGAACTGACCGATGATGTCAAGCTCCGACGAATCAGGAATGACAACCAGGATCAACAGCCAGAAAACCACGAGCGCCAGTGGCGGCAGCAGGATCAGCCATGCTTGCCAACTGCGATTGCGCTTCGGTACGACGGCCATCAGTAGCAGCAAAATCCACTGGGGGAGACCAGGCACGTTGTAGTACCAATGCCACTGGAAATCCACCGGTTGACCCTCCCTGGGACCAAGCATGCCCAGGTCCTGGGTCGCGACAATCTTCAGTGAGCCGGTGCCGGTTGTTGTAGGTACTCGCCACGAGCACGCGCAGGTGCCACCTCAGCCATAGGCGAAAGAGTCGGAGCCGAGCATTCTGCCATTCTGATAGACAGTGAATTGGGGTGGCTCAGGACTTGGAGCAATCTGGTTCGTGACAGAGTACTTGCGTCCCGCGGCATCGACCAACTCGTAGTCCATCTCCAGGAATTTGCCATGACGTGTCACGGCAGCGCTGGGAGATAGAGGGGCACCAATGACCAGCTGGTAAGGCCTATCACGTGAAAGCTCAAACCACTGCTCCTCACCCGCGAAGCGATTCGACGATTCGTAGCCTCCCTCCAACTCGACACTGGCGACACGATATCGGCCCTCAGGCAACCGCAAGCTCGCGCCGGGCCGCATGTATCTCTGGCCCGCAAGACGATTAGATACTTCGCCTGACGCGTCGCTCATCTTGATCAGTGTCAAGCTGAGTATCGAATGCCCCTCGATTTTCAACTCGCAAAGCTCCGGCTGCTGAGCCGCCGCGGTCTGCTCTGAAAACACGGCTGGCATGGCCATGATTGTCGAGCACGCCACAGCGATGGCGGTTGCCAGCAGTCTTTGCTTGTCAGGCATGTGATCGGCCTCGCCAAAAAATGGATGGTAGGGCAGTTCAAAAATCGACGATTCCCAGCAGAGTGCGGTCAGCCAACACGCGTCACCATCGAGCGGCTTCGCGTCCGACAATCCGACTCAACCTGCAAAATCCTTGCCTCTGCCAGACTAGTGAATCGCAAACACTCAGCCATCAACCGACAGCGTCCGGGAATTGGGAGTGCGAAGCTGCCTTGTTGAATTCGTCACGGGACAGGCTTCCAGCGTGTCATCTGCGAGAGTCACACAGGGATCGGCACCTGAAACTGGGCGATCCTGACAGGCTGGAAGCCTACCTCACGTGCGCTTGGTAGACTGAAACAATAGCCTCGCCTCCCCCCCTGAACCAGCCGACTATGCGAATTTCACGGTCGCTCCTCAAGCACCTCTCCACTTATCGACCAGCCAGGGGGGAATTCCCCGACTTTTTCGTCGCCAACAGAGCGGCCCCGAAGGCACAAGTCAGCTGCGGATCGGCTGCGATCACCACCGCCTGGCCCAGCGAAGCGTCGAGCGCCGCATCCATCCCGGGGACGAGGGCAACGCCACCGGTGAAAACAACGGGTGCCATGACCTGCCGGCCGGCCATCGCCGTGACCCGCGCGGCAATAGCTGCCTGCACTCCCGCGACAATATCCGCTGGTGCAATCTCTTGGGCCAACAATCCCACGATCTCTGTTTCCGCAAACACGACGCACATGCTGCTGATCATCGCCGGAGCCCGGCTCTCTCGAGCCATTTCGCCCAAACATGCCAGTCGCACACCCAAGCGAGTCGCCACAACTTCCAAGAAACGGCCCGTCCCCGCGGCGCATCGATCATTCATCACGAAATCCGCGACACTGCCGTTGGCAGCGAGCCGAATCAGCTTGCTGTCCTGTCCTCCGATGTCAATCACTGTCCGCGCGCCCGGCACGGCGTGAGCAATGGCGGTTGCCTGGCAGGTAATTTCCGTGATCGTGACGCCGGCATCCCGGATTAATTTTCTGCCATAGCCGGTTGCCACGATGGAGTGCACGTCGTCACGATGCAGTCCATGCTGTCGCAGTACGCTCTCCAGTAGATGCCGGGCGAGCAGATCCTGCTCGACGCCCTGATCGATCACGCCAGATCCCACAAGCTGGAGACTCTGACCATCAAGCAGGACGATCTTAATCGTCCTTGAACCGGCGTCAATACCCGCACAAATCATCGCTCTCTACCGTTTCTTGCTCAAAGTGCCAGCCTTCCAGCCCCTGCCAACAGATCCGACGCCGGAAACGCCTGTTATTTCACCCATAGACACCGGATGTGAATTCTGAACCCTTTCCGCCGGGAAGCGAGCCACAACAAATGCGGCTCTATCGGCCACATGGATCGCGTGACTTACCGTGTGAATTCCTCACCGTTTCGATCAGCGCTTCCAGGCGTGTCTTCAGCGTCGGTTCCATGGAATCCAGCAACGACGGCACTTCGATCTCCACAACAGGAACCCCGAGTCGACGCCGTACCGTCTCACCAATTGTCGCCCCCTCCATCGCGCAGTGGCTGGCACCGGGAATCCGCGAGATGATCAAGGACTCGGCGCCAAAAGCTTGCATATCGCGACAGACTCGATCGGCCCGGTCAGCCGGCGAACCGACCATGGGATCGGCCAGCGCGGTGCGAGCCAAGGCTTCCCACGGAGGGACGTCCTCGGGAATCGGTTCCAACGTGTGTGAGAACAAGTATTCCGTGCCGCACACTCGACCACCGGCATCTTCCAACAGATTCATCATGCGAAGATCAGCGACCGGGTTCAGCCAGAACACGCGAACCGCATCCGCATCCGACAAACCTGCGCCGGCATGAACACGCCGCTCGACTTCTTCCAACAGCAACCCTAAAACGACCAGACACTCATTCTGATCCGAACAGAAATGAATCGCCAGCATTTCGGCTATCAGCATCTCCAGAGCCGGCAGAGGAGACCGGCGCGCCGTAAACACGACTTGACGAAGCTGCGCCAGGAGTTGACGCACGTGATTCGCTCGCCGAATACCGTCTCGCAAAGCATCCTCGGTCAGTCGTCGACCGGTATGGGATTCCAATTTCCGCCCCACGCGTAACAATTCGTTCCGGACGAACGCCACCTGAGCAGCCGGTGCCGAACATCCGCCGGGGAGCCTGACGGCAGGCTCGCCTGGATCGGGCCTGCGCCGATGTGGAATCTCCCACCAGAACACCGAATGACCGAGCTTGTCGAGACGCTGGGCAATCGCCGACAGGTCGTCACACGTCGCCCCCACACTGCAGATCAGTAGCTCCGGAATGGGAAAGTGGGCGCGGCTGACGAATGCACCCAGCAGTGCACGAACCGGACAGAAGGAATCGTCAATACCGAGTGAATCAGCGATTTCCAGCAAGCCGGCCGTCTGCTGCATGATGCAGGGAATCCACCACGCCCCATCCGGATAGAAGGCAATGACGTCAGGCAGTGCGTAGGCCATCACCGGCACAGTTCCCAAGTCCTTCAGCGTACCCACCAGTTGTTTACCTGCCTGGCGAGACGCGTGGAGCCTTTCTTCTTCTGTCAGCAGGAAATTCCACAAACGCAACGCCGCGGCCGAATTGTCCATGCGGAGCTTCAACAGCCGGTGATCGCCGTCGTCCACATGCCGCCGCAGACATCCTCCATAAGCCGGCTCGCGCAGACCCTGACGGTGGAGATCCCGGTAGCGGAGATCCCATTGGTCGAGCGTGATTCGTGCGGGCGGCTCCATCATCGCAGCATCTCTAGGAATGCTTCCATTCTCCCGAGGGTGCGTGCAGCCGCATGGCCATCACCTTCGGCAACGTCAATATCAAGCAGTGGAACAGGACTCCAGCGCCGCATGGCCTCCAGTTCGGCGTGCCACAGATCACAAAACAGACGCCTCCAAAACAAGATCCCACGAACGCCGCGCGCGGCGATCTGCTGGCCAAGCCACTCGTACAAGCGGGTATTGGGGCGACGAAACGCGTCGGGAATTTCGTCAAAATAGACGCGCACAGTTCCGCCAGTGGATCACTGGCCAAACACGCTCGATCCAGCGGCGCCGGCAAAGTCCGCTCGCCCCACTCACTGGCATCCAGCACGATGCGTCCCCCTGCCGCCGCTACTTGTTCGAGAAAAACAAAGTCATCCCCCAACAACGGGCCACCGACCAACGCCAACGGTACGCCAGAGTCCGAATCGAGAGTATCGTTGGTCGTGCACGTCCATGTCCCGTCATTACGCAGCTCGGCAAGCCTTTCCGCATAGTGGCCATCGGACACGGCCGGCCAGTTCCCGCGCACCGCCGCTCGGGCCTCTTCGTATCGTTGGATCGTGAGCTGCAGAAATTCTGGCGATGGTGCACGACCGCCCAACGACTCGCAGAAACGACCGAGTCGACTGAGCTCCTCCCGGTAGAGTTGTCGCACCTCCGAACCTTGCCAGGTGGATGGAACATTCAACAGAAAAACCGGCAGCTGGCAGTTTCCCTCCAGATAGGCCGCGGCGTACCGCATCTGATCACAGATCGTCGTTAGCACGAGCGCTGCCACGTCAGTCTGTTCGAGTGCCGGATCGACCAGCAGATTCGCACAGCGGCACACGCCACGGCGAGCGGCGGTTGCCCCTGGCGCAATTCCCGGCAGCCAGACAGGGCGCAGATCGTGCGCCGCAATCCACTCCGGAGGAACAAACGGGCTAGAGTAGGCCACCTTCATCATGCAGCGCGAATCGTCTCGAAAAGAGCCTCCACGCGGACTCCGATTCGCGCAGAGTCAGAGGGCGAGTAATCGGTCTCAATCCGCAAATAGGGGAGTCCCAGCTCCTCTTCCACAAAGCGTTTGACCCGATGAGATTCTACGTCGTACGTCAAACAGGCCTGCCAGATCAGGTCAATCACACACTCGGGGCGATAGAGCTCCGTCAACTGCCGCAGCGAATCGAGGCGACGATCATTGCTGGTCATGACGGAACAGGGTAAGTGAAAATACTTCTCAGCCAATGCCGCCATCGGGTCGGCAGCTGCCATATCGACGTCTTCCAGCAGCGGCTTCAAACCGGTACAGTTTTCCATCGCAACTACCAGGCCGCAATTCTCCTCAATGATCTCCAGCACTCGCTCCGCTCCGTAAACAATCGGCACACCTGTCATCAAGACGCGGACGGGCGGCGGGCCTTCAGAGGAGTTTCCGGGTTGGCCGCAAAATTCCAACGCCTTTTCGTACTGCTGAAAGTCACTCTCCAGTCCGGAGATGCTGCTCTTCAGCTTGATCAGTTGACGACCGGTCAGCGGGGGCTGATCGGCCGCCATCGACGACGCCAATTCGCGACGCAACCGTCTCTCACGATTCATCACCGCAATCGCATCGCGAATCTTCTCATCCGTGACCGTCACCTCAAAACGGTTTTCCAAAAACCTGCGGAACTTCCGCAATTCGCTCCGCCAATGCGTCAAGGCATCCGGGTCGTCCACTTTCTGAGGCAACTCCAGGATATAGACGGGCCGAGTTTCGCTCAGCAACTCGTACATTTTCTTCTTGCCGTCGCAGGTTGTTTCGCCAACGATCAGGTCCGCCATCTCCAGAAAGGGATTGCTCCTCTCGATATGGTAACCGAACGTCGACTTGATCAACGGGCAAAGATTGGCCGGCAGCTCTGTCTCGGCGGCCGCGATCGTCTCGCGGGATCCCCCGCAAAGACAAACCGGCACGCCACCGGCTGCCATGATCAATTCGCGCGGGGTGAACTCGCACAGGATTCCCACAACCGGCCGCCCCTGTTGCTTAGCTGCCGTGGCGTGCTCCAGGCAGTTGGCAATCATCCGATCGAACCAGCCAAACGGATCCAGAATCTCCGCGGGGCATGGAGCAACACGAGGGGACTCCCCCTGCCCCGTGCGCCCACACGCGTCCCTTGGTTGAGATTCACCACCGCCGCCACAGCATGAACCGTTCATTCTGCACCTCTCACCGTTTCGTGAATCAGCACCGCTCGGACAGATCATCGTAACCGTTGAAGCAATTGGCCCCGCAGCGGTACCGACTGCGTTCACCCCCCGCGCCCCTTGAAACAAGCAGTAGGGAGTACGGAAGGAAAAATAGAAATCGCCGCGCTCTTGGCGACCGGTTAATATATCGATTCCGCATTCCGCATTCGCTCCGCACTCCGCACACCCTAATCATTCCGGTCGTCCAAGTCAGCGCAATCAGACAGCTTGACAACTACTTTGGGTTGCGGCCAACGGCCGCGTTAGGTCCCTTCTCCTGCCACTGCCACGAATCGGCCTTGTGTCATCTTTCCTTGGTGAGCAAGCTGCTGCATAAACGTCATTTCGGTCATGATCGCGTCGAGCACTTGCGCGTCGTGGCCGACGATTCGCAAAGCATCAGACGTCAATTGCATACGCAACATGGCCAGGTAAAGGTCGATGTGTGAGGCGAATTGCCCGGTGTCCTCACAGACCGTCACATCACACCTTCGCTGCGACAGTAACCGGGTGTAGCCGTCGCGATCTTGGATATTGGGAAACTTCATGAAACGGAGCAATCGTTGTGTCTCCGCTTCGCTCAGGCCGGTCGGACCTTCAATCCAATCGGTAAATGCAATCGCGCCTCCCGGCTTCACCAGTCTCACTGCTTCCGCAATCAGGCTCGGCTTATCGACGACGTAACACCAGGCGTCCTCGCCCCAGACAAAATCAGCCATACCGTCCGCCAAGCGGGTCTGGCAGGCATCCGCCACGACGAATTCAATCTGGTCGGCCAGGCCCTCCTGTTGGCAACGCAGCCGACCTTGCTCAACCATCGCCGTCGTAGCGTCCACGCCAACCATCCGCTGGACTGCTCGCTCGCGCACCAGAAAACGCATGCCCGCTCCGGTGCAACAACAGAGGTCGACCCCCACCCCCCCTGGGCGAATTCCGGCTTTGCTGGCCAATTGTTCGGAAGAGTGCCGTCCTCCAATGTGAATCTGCTGTCCCATCAGCAGTTCCCACAGCTCGAATTCAGGGCCACTATAAACGGCCTGGACGTCACTCAGTTGAATCGAAATACCCATCTGCATGAAGCACTCTTTCCGTATGGATCACCCGTAGCTGAGCCCGCCAAGGGCTCAGCTGAAGTGTGGATCGTCACGTAGCTGAGCCCGCCAAGGGCTCAGCTGAATCGAGGAACAACACGCCACCCATCTGAAGCCTGGCGGCTTCAGCTACGCCTGTAGCTGAGCCCGCCAAGGGCTCAGCTGAAGTGTGGATCGTCACGCCACCCATCTGAAGCCTGGCGGCTTCAGCTACAGCCGACCGACCCGCACAAGATTGTTTTACTCGTTCCCACCGCCAGACGAAAGGAAAAAGTGAAATGGGAAATGATCCTGGCAGGTCGTGTCGGTTGGCTTTGCTCACGGTGAGTACCTGGCCCACTACCACTCCCCTCGTTGCTTGACGGTCCTTCGCAGGGGGAGTTAGAATTCGGCGTGCGCGGCCCGATTTCCTTATACCCCCGCGTCTTTCAGCCGCGTATGATTCCAGCCGCACGTGCGCTGTGACGGCACCCTGGAAAAGGTATCATGTCTTCTCGCAAGCAGAATTTATTGCGAAATATTCCCTCGGTGGAGGCACTCCTGGCGGACCCGCAGTTGCAGCACTGGGGGGGCAGGTTGCCCCGCGATGTATTGCGCGGCGCGGTGCGAGCTGCCGTCACCGATGTGCGAGAACGACTGCTGGCCGAACCGGCGGGCGAGACGGATCAGCCATCGCTCCACTGCCAGATCGTGGCACAAGCCGTCCGTGACATTCGTGCGGCGATGGTGTTTCAATACCAGAAGGTCATCAACGCCACGGGGGTCATTTTGCATACGGGGCTCGGTCGAGCCGTCCTTCCCCCGGCCGCGATGAAACACATCGCCGACGACCTGTCCGGCTATTCCCTGCTGCAGGTAGATATCGAGACGGGCCGGCGCGCGTCGCGCGATTCTCGCATCGAGTGGCTGTTGCAGCAACTTACCGGAGCGGAAGCAGCCACGGTCGTGAATAACAATGCCGCCGCCACCTCCCTCGTGTTGAATACGATAGCAGCCGGGAAGGAAGTCATCGTGTCGCGCGGGCAGTTGGTCGAAATCGGCGGTTCTTTCCGCCTGCCGGAGGTGATGCAAGTCAGTGGTGCCAAGCTGGTCGACGTCGGAACGACGAACAAGACACATCCCCGCGACTATGAGGGGGCGATTACCGAGAACACGGCCGCGATCATGCGCGTTCATCCGAGCAACTACAAGATCTCCGGGTTTACCAGTGAGGTACCGCTCAAGACGCTGGTCGAGATCGCGCGCGCACACGGCATCGTCGTCTACGACGACCTGGGAGCCGGTCCGTTGATCGATGTGTCACAATTCGGCTTCAAGCGCGAACCTACGCTGATGGACTCGGTCCAGGCCGGCGCCGATCTGATCAGCTGCAGTGCCGACAAGCTCATTGGCGGACCGCAAGGAGGAATCATTCTGGGGCGAGCCAAGTGGGTTCAGGCCGTCCGCAAGAACCCGCTGGCCCGCATCGTGCGGACGGGAAAGATGACCCTCGCCGCCCTCGAAGCTACGCTGCCGCTGTTCTTGAATGAGGCGGAGGCCATTCGGGAGATTCCCACGTTGCGATTGCTGGCCCGCCCCCTGAAGGAGATCGCCCTCCAGGCACAAGGGATCGCAGACGCCCTCACTCAACGGCGCGCGGCGGCGGAAGTTTCTGTCATCAAAGGGTATTCACAAATGGGAAGCGGCTCGTTACCAGCCCAGAACCTCCCCACACGATTGATCGTCGTCGTGCCCAAGAACATGCTCCCCCGCGAACTCGCCCGACAACTGCGCCGACACAATCCGCCGATCTTCACGCGATTGAAGGCGGAACGCGTGCTGATCGATCCGCGCACCGTGCTGGACGGTGAAGAGACCGCTCTCGTCAACGGACTGGTCGATGTACTCGGCACGGAAGGATAGATGACCGTATGCCAGGTTCCCAGATCAACATCACACTCGGAACAGCCGGACACATCGACCATGGCAAGACCGCCCTGGTCAAACTGTTGACCGGCTGTGATACCGATCGACTCAAGGCGGAGAAGGAGCGCGGGATCTCGATCGACTTGGGATTCGCCCCCTGCACCGTCGGCGACCTGGAGATCGGGATCGTCGACGTGCCGGGACATGAGAACTTCATCAAGACGATGGTCGCCGGCGCCTGCGGCATGGACGCGGTGATGCTCGTCGTGGCGGCGGACGATGGCGTGATGCCGCAAACGCGCGAGCACATGGAGATTCTCACCTTGTTGGGTGTTCGCCATGGCTTCGTGGCGCTGACGAAGATCGACCGCGTCGAAGCGGAACACCGCGAGATGGTCCGGGAGGAAACCAGGGGGTTTCTGCAGGACACTTTCCTGGCCGACGCGCCCATCTGCCCCATCTCGAGCATCACGGGCGAAGGGTTCGACGAGTTCTATGCGACCTTGACTCATCTGCTCGATTCCGTGCAACCCAAACCGCTCGACGGTATCTTTCGACTCCCGGTCGATCGAGCGTTTTCGGCTCGCGGATACGGATCGGTGGTGGCCGGTGTGCCCGTCTCTGGCTCCATTGGCATCGACGAAGAATTGGTGCTGCTGCCGGAAGGTTCCCTCAGTACGATTCGTCAAATCGAGGTCTACGGGCGTGCCAGTGAGATCGTCAAAGCCGGGCAGTGCGCTGCGATCAACGTGCGACATTGGGATGCCAAGCGGATTCGCCGCGGCCACGTCGTGACGCTCCCCGGCTATTTCACCCCCCAACAGTGGTTCGTCGGTCGACTACGACTTCTCCCCCACGAAAGAGTCTCGTTGAAGAACGCGGCGCAGCTGAAGTTCCATACCGGCTCGTCGGAAGTCACGGCCACCGTCTACCTGCTGGAAGACAATCGCCTGGAGGCGGGCCAACAGTGCCTGGCTCAGTTCTACACCGGCACGCCACTGGTTGCCGGGCCCGGTGACCACTTCATCATCCGTTCGCTTGTCACCGGTCCGAACCATCGGCGGAGGAGTGCTGATCGAGGGCATTGAGCGCAAGCTGAAGAGAACATCGCCCGGCCTGGTCGATGACTTGCAGCAGCGCAGCGACGTCATTGCCGACCTGCGCCGTTTCATCGAGTACGCGGTCAGAAACGCCCCGTTGGGTGCCGCCAGCGAAACGGACTTGGCCATTCGCACCAAGACGCAGCCCCAACAAGTGCGCAGTATCCTCGCCGCCCTGCGGGAAGAGGGAATCGTGCGACTCTGGCCACCCAGCCTGCTGGTCCATCGGGATACGGCCACCGAACTGAGCCACCGTGTGGCCCACGTCGTTGAGCAGTTCCATCAGGACGCACCGGCACGCGTCGGCATCTCTCTCGATCAACTGCGTGAACGGTTGCCGATCGATCGCTCGATACTGGACCACCTTCTCGCCGAAATGAAAGCAGCAGGTCGGCTGCAGGACCGCCATGGCTACTGGGCCTCGGCCGACCATTCGGCTGAGTTCTCGGGCGCGGACGGTAGGCATCTCGAAGCCATCGACGCGCTGCTGCGGGATGGAATGTTCCAACCACCCGGTATCGATGAGATCTGTGACAAAGTCGCCGTCAAGTCGTCGGACGCCCAACGCCTGCTGAACATCCTGCTGGAACATGGGCGGCTGGTCCGCGTCGAAGGAGGAATCCTGTTTCATCGCGAAGCGGTCGAGGCCGCTCGTGACAAGCTCGTCGCATTCCTGCGGCAGGAAGGTCGCCTGGAAAGCGTGAAGTTCAAGTACCTGCTCAACACCTCACGCCGATTCGCCATTCCCCTGCTCGACCATCTCGATACACTCGGCATTACCCGCCGCGACGGCCACACTCGGTACCTGAAAGAATCGTAGCGTCGTTTGCGCCCCCCGGCGGTGCTCGCGAACAGAGTACGGCATACTCTTCATCGTACTCATACTTTTACTCATACTCTTACTCACTACGCGGCCGGCACCCGCAACCAAACAGGGTGCCGTAGCGTCTGGCTCTGCTGACTTGGACGATCGCAACGATTAGGGAATGCGGAATGCGGAATGCGGAGTGCGGAATCGAAATTGCACGCGTCACGCGGTTTCTCATTCCGAATTGCGCATTGCGCACTCCGCATTCCCGAATCGTTTCCAATTGAGCAGTCGGCGGCTGCGTCGAGAGTGAGATTGAGTTGGCAAGCGGGGATGGAGAGTGAACTCGCCGTCTTGGAGCGCGCAGCCCTAGCGGGCATAGCGGTTAAACAGTTGTTTGGCGGCCGAGGCATGGCAGGGTCATCTGGCGATCGGACAGCCACTGGCAACCGTCCGCGGTCACGACGATCATCTCTTCCAAGCCCAGGCAACCGCTGCCGGCCGCATCACTAATGCTCGGCTCGAGTGTCACGACGTTGCCGATTTCCAGCTTGCGCCACGGTGTCTGGCCATATCGGGGCCAGGCGGGGCCGAGAATACCACCGCCGTCGTGGGCACTGCGCCCGACATGGTGACCCAGCGCATGTCCGTACTCCGGATAACCGGCCTCGACAATCGTTCTGCGGGCGGCAGCGTCGACCTCACAACCGGGCACGCCTGGCCGGACTGCGTCGGCAGCCATCGTTATGGCCCGCACGATTGTTTCAAAGGCCTGGCACACGCCTGCGGGTGGAGTCTGCTCGCCGTCTCGCGGCACGTACCAGCATCGCTGCAAATCGCTGCAATAGCCCTCGTATTTCACTCCGAAATCGATGTGCAACACGTGTCCCGGTTCGATTTTCACATCGGAAGGCAGGCCGTGACCCACCATTGAAGAGGGGCCGCTGTTGACAATCGGACAGGGATGATGCCACGCTGGCTCGACTCCGTGTCGATCTGCGGCCGCCAGGACAAACTCCGCAATCTCTCGTTCCGTCTTTCCACAGCAGGCGAACTGCCCGACCTCCTGGAAAATGCTCTGCGCAATCGCAATCGCAGTACGCATTCGCTCGATTTCCAGCGTAAGTCTTGCGTCCGCGCAGAGCGGCAATGATTCCGTCCGCGCTGACAAAGCGATCCACATATGGCGTGCCCGCGAAGTAGCAATGCAGTAACAGGAACATCCCATGCGACAGACCGTCGGCCGAGTAGTCATCGACCGAGAAGTCGAGCGCCAGCGAGCGAGGATTTAGACGCTCGATGGTCTGCACCAGCGGATCACGAATACTCTGTACGTACGTGATCACGTCGGTCCAGACGCCCGCCGCACGCACGGCACCGTCGTCCAGCTTGCCAACAACCGCAATTCGCTCGCCCGAGCGCGTCACAATCAGTGCCGTCTGCCAGGTAAATGATCCGTCGTGCAGGAGCGGCACCGCCTGATCACCACCGTGACTGCTCTCGCGCACAAAGACCATCCACGCATCCAGGTCGAGCTCGTTGAGGATATCGGTTGCCTGTGCCAGTTTCTGTTCAATGATCGGGGACACGCTCTTGCTCCTCGGGGCAGTCGGCTATTCACGTTAAAATGTCCGCGTCCGCTTCGGTGCCACGGACATGATCTCTCTGGTGGCGGCCGAAGGTGCCAGTACTCCCACTAATCCGATGCCCCTGCCGATCGGGCAAATTGCTCAAACTCTCTCAATTCAACGAGACTTCCGACGACCAGGGGGGTCCGCTGGTGAATGCTGCTCGGCTGAATATCGAGTATGCGCTGCCTGCCGTCGATAGCGACACCGCCGGCCTGTTCGACCAGGAACGCGACGGGATTGGCTTCGTATAACAGCCGCAGTTTGCCCTGCCGGTTTTCCTCGGTCGGTGGATAGAGAAACACACCTCCTTTGAGGAGCGTGCGGTGTACGTCGGCGACCATTGAGCCAATGTATCGCGAGGCGTATCTGTGTCCGAGTGCACCGCTGCGAACCCGATCAATGTATTGGCCATAGCAGGGCGGAAACGACTCTCGATAAGCTTCGTTGACCGAATAGTACTTGCCCTGTTGCGGCATGCGAATGTTCGGATGACTCAGGACATAGGAGCCAATCGCGGGATCGAGCGTAAAGCCATGAACACCGTTGCCGGCGCTGTAGACGAGGATGGTGGAGGACCCGTAGACGACGTATCCCGCCGCGATCTGCTTACTGCCAGGCTGCAGTACCCAACTCTCTGGCTCATCGAGCCCAGCCCCTGGGGGACGCCGCAAAATCGAAAACGTCGTGCCAACACTCACGTTGACATCGATGTTCGACGATCCGTCCAGCGGATCAAACACGACCGCGTAACTGGCCTTCTCCGATCCGCCGTGGACGAGCAGAGGGGTTTCGTTTTCTTCGGACGCCAACACACCAATACTCTCCCGGACACTCAGGCAATGAGCAAGCATTTCGTTTGAGTAGACGTCGAGCTTCTGCTGAACCTCGCCCTGCACGTTCACTTCGCCGTGCGAGCCGAGAATGTTTGACAAACCGGCCCGCCGCACCTTGGCTTGAATCAGTTTCGTGGCCATCGTGATGCCCGACAACAGCCAAGAAAACTCACCTGAAGCACCGGGAAACCGAAATTGCTCCTGCAGGATGTGCTGCTGCACCGTGATAATCGGCGGATAATGAGTGGAATTCAGAAGTGTATTCATTGGACGTACCCTCGTAGCTGAGCCCGCCAAGGGCTCAGTGAAGTGGTTCAACGTAAGGAGCTTCCGCTGAAGCCTCCGCGGCTTCAGCTACCCTCGTAGCTGAGCCCGCCAAGGGCTCAGCGAAGTGGTTCAACGTAAGAGCTTCCGCTGAAGCCTCCGCGGCTTCAGCTACCCTCGTAGCTGAGCCCGCCAAGGGCTCAGCGAAGTGGTTCAACGTAACGAGCTTCCGCTGAAGCCTCCGCGGCTTCAGCTACCCTCGTAGCTGAGCCCGCCAAGGGCTCAGCGAAGTGGTTCAACGTAACGAGCTTCCGCTGAAGCCTCCGCGGCTTCAGCTACCCTCGTAGCTGAGCCCGCCAAGGGCTCAGCGAAGTGGTTCAGCGTAAGGAGCTTCCGCTGAAGCCTCCGCGGCTTCAGCTACCCTCGTAGCTGAGCCCGCCGAGGGCTCAGCGAAGTGGTTCAACGTAACGAGCTTCCGCTGAAGCCTCCGCGGCTTCAGCTACCCTCGTAGCTGAGCCCGCCGAGGGCTCAGCGAAGTGGTTCAACGTAAGCGAGCTTCCGCTGAAGCCTCCGCGGCTTCAGCTACCCTCGTAGCTGAGCCCGCCAAGGGCTCAGCGAAGTGGTTCAACGTAACGAGCTTCCGCTGAAGCCTCCGCGGCTTCAGCTACCCTCGTAGCTGAGCCCGCCGAGGGCTCAGCGAAGTGGTTCAGCGTAAGGAGCTTCCGCTGAAGCCTCCGCGGCTTCAGCTACCCTCGTAGCTGAGCCCGCCAAGGGCTCAGCGAAGTGGTTCAACGTAACGAGCTTCCGCTGAAGCCTCCGCGGCTTCAGCTACCCTCGTAGCTGAGCCCGCCAAGGGCTCAGCGAAGTGGTTCAACGTAACGAGCTTCCGCTGAAGCCTCCGCGGCTTCAGCTACCCTCGTAGCTGAGCCCGCCGAGGGCTCAGCGAAGTGGTTCAACGTAACGAGCTTCCGCTGAAGCCTCCGCGGCTTCAGCTACCCTCGTAGCTGAGCCCGCCAAGGGCTCAGCGAAGTGGTTCAACGTAAGGAGCTTCCGCTGAAGCCTCCGCGGCTTCAGCTACCCTCGTAGCTGAGCCCGCCAAGGGCTCAGCGAAGTGGTTCAACGTAACGAGCTTCCGCTGAAGCCTCCGCGGCTTCAGCTACCCTCGTAGCTGAGCCCGCCGAGGGCTCAGCGAAGTGGTTCAGCGTAAGGAGCTTCCGCTGAAGCCTCCGCGGCTTCAGCTACCCTCGTAGCTGAGCCCGCCAAGGGCTCAGCGAAGTGGTTCAACGTAACGAGCTTCCGCTGAAGCCTCCGCGGCTTCAGCTACCCTCGTAGCTGAGCCCGCCAAGGGCTCAGCGAAGTGGTTCAACGTAACGAGCTTCCGCTGAAGCCTCCGCGGCTTCAGCTACGCTCGTCACTGTCCCAACCAAGGCGAAGAGAACGAATACGTCCCCGCGACAACCTGAAAAACGACAGCGTCCGACTCCTCGCGCAACAGTGTAATGCCCTCGGACTCTCGGGCAAGATGTCCCGCTTCGCGCACGTCGTCCGGGTCCCTGGTCGGAACGAATACCGTCGCCGTAGTATTGGGAGGTATGACGATCCGCCACTCCAAGTGTCCCTGCTCGATCTTCCAGTCGCTTTCAATGTTTCCGTACATGCTGATGTGAGACGCCCGGGTCCACTGCAAGTCCCCGACAGGTCGCGGCCGCAGAATAATGTGCTTAAAGCCAGGTTGCTGGGGATCGTAGTTGATACCACCGAGCGTCTGGTAACACCAGGCCTCAAAATTTCCCGACAGGATCTTCTGGCTCTCACCGTTCATGCCTCCATCCTGCGTGTCGGAATCCCAGCGTTCCCAAATCGTCGTGGCTCCCTTGGAGATCATGTACCCCCAGCTTGGTCGGTCGGTGCGAGTGGCAATCTGGTACGCGACGTCGGGATGTCCGATGTCGGTCAGCACTTGCATTTGCCACTGCATGCCAATCAATCCGACCGAAGTATGTCCCTGATGCTTGGCGACAATATCCTGGACAAGGTTGTCGATGACGGCTCCTCGTTGTTGGTCCGGAACCAGACCGAAGGCGAGTGGTAGCACGTACGAGCACTGGGTCTGGCTCTCATAGGTCGCGGAGTGCGGATCAAAGAAACGTTTATTGAAGCCGGCCCCTACCCGGGATGCCAATCGGCTGAAGTAGTGTTCGTCATCCGTCTTGCCCAGCAGCCGCGCCGCTCGTTCGACAATCCGGCAATTGTGGTAGAAATAGGCAGTCCCCATCAGTGGCCGCGAAGTAGCCCCCTGGTTGCGGCTATTGGCACCGATCGATTCGGAATCGACCCAGTCGCCGTAGCTGCAGTGGTCCATGGTGTCATCCGGTTTGAGGTTCGCTTGTTCGTGATACAAGACAAATCGCTTCATCATGTCGTAGTTGTCGCGCAACAATCGATCGTCACCATAGAAGTTGTAGTACCAGTCGGGGATGATGGTAGCCACGCTAGGCCAGATGATATCCTTGCTGTTGAAGAGCCAGTAAGGTGGCAAAATCTCTTGTAGACTACCGTCGTCCGCCTGGTGGGCGCGGTAATTGTGAAGAAAGTGATCGTAGAATCGAGCGACGCCAAATACCCATCCTTCACTCTCCGATGTCTTGGCTGGATGTCCCGACCAAGGCATGCGTTCGTCGCGATCCGGCTCCATCGGAACGCTCCGGTTCTGCATGCGAGTCCCCCAGCGAGCGTTCAAGTAGACGTGGTTGATCAACTCGTTGGAGCAGGAAAACTTCCCCGTGAGCTCGTGATCCGTGTGTGTGACCAGCGCCGTGAGGTTGTCCTGCGTCAGTCTGCCTGGATACCCTTCGACTTGCACCCACCGCGTCGCATTCCCTCGAAACCGGGGATACCAGGTTTCCGTCCCCTGACCGTTGAGTGTATAGATATCAGTATTTCGAGCGCTGCGGTCGTTCAGGTAGTTCAAGGTTCCGTCCGGTAGCACGTTGAAGCTGGTCCGCATGGTGACGCGAGTCCCGGCGGGGCCGGCGACTTTCAGCCGCACGACGCCGTAAAAAGCCTGCCCGAAATCGGCCATCCAGACATCCGGACGCGGCTGTGTAATACGGATCGGTTTGAGCTCGTCGGTGACCCGAATCGGCTCGATCATCTGCGCCTTCAAGCTGACCACCCGGCGCACTCACCACGTGTGCGGCTTGCCACCGTGAGGCGTCGAAGCCAGAGGCGTCCCAGCCCGGCATCTCGAGCCGCGCGTCATACTCTTCGCCATCAAATTCGTTGCTGGCGCACGTTGGCCCCGCGGCGGTCAGTCGCCACGATTCGTCACTGACGATTATCTGCTGCGAACCGTCATCGAATTCAACCTGCATGTGTAGCAGCAATTTCGGATAACCGTAGGTCTGCATCGGCATGGGGTCCTGAGAGCGGGGGGCGAAAAAACGTCCGTTGCTCAAAACGATTCCGATGGCATTGCGCCCCGATTTCAATTGGGACGTCACATCGAACGTGTCGTACAACACTCGTTTGTCATACCCGGTCAGAGCGGGATTCATCAGCTGATCACCGATCAGGTGCCCGTTGACGTGCAAGTCAAAAAACCCCAGGCCACTGACGTAGACGGTCGCTCGTCGAATCGTCTTTCCCGATCCTAGATCAAACTCACGCCGCAGATACCGGGCAGCAAGTCGCCGGTGTTCTGAGAACCAGCGATCCTTCCAGGGAAGGCCCCAGGGAACGATGCCGGCCTGCCCCAGTTCCTGCGCGCCTGTCCACTGTGGCTCGTCGAACCGCGTCGTCGGCCATCCCTCTGGCACCGTCTTGGCGCACTTCCAACTGCCGTCGGAATAGACGATCAGCGGCGATCCCGACTCGAATTCAATTCGCAACGCTCCGATCCACCCGCCGGGATTGTTGGGAACGTTGGCCGGCATATTGGTCGCCGCAACGGCCAACTGGTTCCTGCCTGGCATGATCTTCCCGGTGACGTCGGCCCCCACGAGCCCGGGGTGTCCGCGTCCCACACCGATCTGCGCTCCGTTGACATAGAATACGCACTGATCGTCACCGGCAAAGAAACAGATCGCCCGCACGAACTTCCGATCGACGGGGACTTCAACCGCGCGGCGAAAATAACGTGTTTCAGTTGGCGCGTCGTAGGCGGCATTCCCTTCCGGGTACCATAGCCATTGGGCCGCTTTGACATCCGTGATCTCGATCCCCGGGTCATCACTTTCATCCAGCCCGATCCACTGGGCGCCACGCCAGTCTTCCCCCTGGAGCAATCCCATCGACCAGGATGCCGGTTCGCTCCAACGCGATGGCTGATTCTCCTGATCCCAGGCGCGCACCTTCCACCAGCAGAGAGTACGTGACTCGAGCGTCTTGCCCGCATAAGTCACGTGGATCGACTGATCCGACTCCACGCGGCCAGAATCCCAGAGATCCCCCTGATCCCCGTCCAGTAATGATCGACTGCTTGCGACCAGCACGTGGTAAGCCAGTTGTCTCTGTCCGCGAACGTCCGCTGCTACCGGCACAAGCTTCCAGGACAATCGCGGACGGCATTGGTCGATGCCAAGTGGATTGACGAGGTACTCACAGCGAAGATCGGCCGGAGTGACGGTGCAGGTTGCGGCGTGATTTGCACTGGCAGCCTGCGCCGCAACCAGGCACAAGGAGACGCAGATCGACGAAAGTAACGCGGGGAATTGGCACATGATTAGCTCAACTTTGAACGAAAGAAATCGCGAAAGAGGATCGTCTCCGACACGTTGTCGACTTCGTTGCAGTGCTCCCAGTCTATCCAGATGAACTCGAGCCCGATGTAGCCTGCGTAACGGGTCGTCTTCATGACATCGAGGATACGTCCGTAGTCGATAATGTTGTCCTTAAGCGAACACTGCAGCCTCCCTTGCCGGGCTCCGCGCACGTGGAAATGGCTGGCGTAGGCAATCATCGGTTCAACTTCCGCATCCGGAATCCCGCGGGAGGCAAAGTGAGTGTAATCGAGTGTCAGCGTCAGGCCGGGCACGGACCGCACCACGTTCAGCGCGTCCTGCGGCGTGGAGGCGATCGAACCGACATGAGCCTCCGTCCCGAAGACGATCCTGGCAGCCTGGGCTTTCTCGACGCGCCAGGCCAACTCCTCGCAGCAACGCTGAAACGAGTCCGCTGGCGTTTCATCTGTAAACCAGACGCCCGGCAAGCTGGTCACGTGAGCGCAGTCGCAGGCTGCGGCATAGTCCAGCGTGCGCTCGAACCAATCGCGGGCTTTTGCCCGGCGTGAGGCCTCGGGATGGTTCGCGGCGTAGACGGTGAAGTCGGGGTCCATCTGCAAAAACACGTCCGCCACACGCAGTCCACGCTGCCGGACTCGCTGTCCCAGTGACTTGCCCGCTGTCACCGGATCAACGCCGAACTCCACCGACGGATGCAGATGCGAGCGCCCTTCAAACAGCCCGATATCGACACCTTCGACTCCGATCATGGCGATCAAGTCGAGTGAATGATTGTGCGACAACAGCGGGAATGTAAAATCGGCGCAGGCCAGCGGGTAACTCATGAGCCATCCTCCTTCACAAACGAATCGACGGTGCGCGGTTCTGGCATCATCACGCTCTCATGTGGGAGTAGTGGAGTGATGGAGTCCTGGCTAGATGGAATCCCGGACAAAACGTGCCATCTCAAATCGCCCGAGTCACGAATGCTGATCGACCAAGCACACCGTCCATGATACTACTTAATTCCCTATTACGACATTTCTTCGCAGTTGAATAGCGAATCACCATCAACAAGTAACAAGTAACAAGTAACAAGTAACAAGTAACAAGTAACAAGTAACAAAATGAACCATCACCGGATGGGTCGGCCATCCACATTTTTCATTACCCATTCCGTATTCACAATTCCCTACTCATGACCGAGCCCACTTGGTCATCCCCTCAACAACGCGCAGCTTAGTATGCGCAGTATAGGATGACAGAATAGCCCTGTACAGAAAGGCCGGCAGGCTGAGGTTGTTGGTCACCCACGATGGGGCTTACGGGACCGATGGGCGACATGAGCAAATTTCGGACTCGCATCGATCCCATTCGTCCCCTATGTCCCATATATCCCCTGCCAGGAACTATCACGAGAGAATCTGACCAAGCCGGCCAATCTGGTGCTCAGCAGACGCTTCAGTCACCGAAACACGTCCCGACCAACTTCGCACAGCCAATCCACGGATGATCCAAGGGAACCAGGTTCTTTTTGCCGGCCACCTCTTCCAAGAGCACCGGTTCGACACCGTCTCCACGCGCCGCCACCATCACACCGTAGACTCGTTCGTGGAGCAGCTGAGCACAGGCGGTTCCCAGTCGCGTGGCCAGCAGGCGATCGCCGGCCGACGGCGTTCCTCCACGCTGCAAGTGTCCCAGGATCGTCAGTCGCGATTCCATGCCGGTGCGCTGCTCCAATTCATTCGTCAATCGCAGAGTGTTATCCACGTGATGCAAATGAAATTGCTCCAGTTCCGCGGAAGCCTTCTTCTTCTCGGCCTTCGATTCAGCCTCCTCCTTCTGCTTGACCAGATCGGCCACCGTGCTCGCTTGCTCGACACTCATGGCGCCTTCCGCCATGGCCACGATGCTGAATCGCTTTCCTCGACGGGCGCGACCCCGAATGGCATCCGCCACGCCATCAATCGAGTAGGGGATCTCGGGGATAAGAATCACGTCCGCTCCGCCAGCGATCCCCGCGCCCAGCGCCAGCCAACCTGCGCGGTGCCCCATGATCTCGACCACAATAATGCGATGATGACTGGTGGCGGTTGAATGCAAACGATCGATGGCCTCCGTGGCAATGCCCAGTGCCGTATCGAATCCAAACGTTGCGTCGGTGCGTGCAACGTCGTTGTCGATCGTTTTGGGCAAGGTAACGACATTCAGACCCGCTTGCTTCAGACGCAGAGCATTTTTCTGGGTACCGCCGCCCCCCATACAGACCAGCGCATCCAAATGATGCCGCTTGTACGTGTCGACGACACCGCCCGTCATATCCTGCATCGTACCACCGATGTACATCTTGTGCGGCTTGTCCCGACTCGTACCCAGAATGGTTCCGCCGTCCGTCAAGATATCGGACAAAAGACTGTTCTCAATGCGCATCGTCTGGTCCTGGACGAGACCCCGAAAACCGTCGCGAAACCCGATCATCTGCATGTCAAAGCAATCCAACCCCGCCTTCCCCACTCCGCGAATGGCAGCATTCAAACCCGGGCAGTCACCGCCACTCGTCAAGACGCCAATGTATTGCGACATGTCTCAGAACTCTCTACTTGGTTATTGGTTATTGGTCAATTTGTACTTTGTATTCTCTATTCTTGTTTCGCTTTGCAGACTCATGAGGAGGAAGCTGAATTATCATCGCGCGCATGAAAGCATCCAGACATGGTACCATGTCTGTTCTGCTCGCGGCTCCAGCCCCGGCGGGTTTCTCTCGGCGGACTGCGGACTGGCCGGCTACTGCAGATGAGCCGCGAAGCGTGCTGGCCGAGGCGGGTGTCCAACGGCAAGACGGCGGCTCGCCGAAGCCGAAACAGGCCGCGGCTTGACTGGGTCTCGAAGGTGTGCCGGCGTGATGGCACGTTGGGGACTCGACCGACGGTCTGTCAGGGCCTGTCGGTAGCGGACCAGTTGTGGCTCCGCCGGGATAAACCCGACGGAAGCCTGAATAGACGCGTTGCCGAACGTAGCGGACCAGTTGTGGCTCCGCCGGGATAAACCCGACGGAAGCCTGAACAGACGCGTTGCCGAACGTAGCGGACCAGTTGTGGCTCCGCCGGGATAAACCCGACGGAAGCCTGAACAGACGCGTTGCCGAACGTAGCGGACCAGTTGTGGCTCCGCCGGGATAAACCCGACGGAAGCCTGAACAGACGCGTTGCCGGACGTAGCGGGCCAGTTGTGGCTCCGCCGGGATAAACCCGACCGAAGCCTGAATAGACGCGTTGCCGGACGTAGCGGGCCAGTTGTGGCTCCGCCGGGATAAACCCGACGGAAGCCTGAACAGGCGCGTTGCCGGACGTAGCGGGCCAGTTGTGGCTCCGCCGGGATAAACCCGACGGAAGCCTGAACAGACGCGTTGCCGGACGTAGCGGGCCAGTTGTGGCTCCGCCGGGATAAACCCGACGGAAGCCTGAAGAGAGGACTAAAACCGGTCGATCTGTTTCCCGTCGGCCATCATCAGGAGGCGCAAGAAGGTATCCGGATCGATATTGGCCGCCAGGAACTGGACACTACCGTCGGCCATCGCCGCGAGAAATCCGCCGGGATGGGCCGTCCCGAGTCCGACCAGCGGCTTGGTGACATCGTAGGCGCAGTCGTCCGGCTTGGTCCAAATCACCGACGCGTCTTCGTTAACCTCGAGCGCCAGAAGTGTATTGGACATTCCGTCGGTGATTTTGGAGAACGGCGTACCCTCTTTCCCTTCGAAGATCGAACCCTTCCCAGACGGAACGAGATAGCTCGCATGGCTGTTGGAGGGATTGGCGGACGGGTTCCGATACAGACTGGGCATCCGCTCAATCAGCTCACGATTGTGCGGGCTGTCCCACGGTTCATCCAGGCGAAACTCCCGGTAGAGAGCCTCTTGCTCCACATAAGGCAGAATGTGCACGCGCCAACTCAACAGCGGTTTCCCATCCGCGGCAAAGCTGGCACGCGGCGGAAAAGTCTTGTGCACGTCGGCATAGTTGTGCATAGCCAGCGCGATCTGCTTCAGATTATTGGAGGAACTCATTCGCCGCGCGGCTTCGCGGGCGGCCTGTACGGCGGGGAGCAGCAGGGCCACCAGCACTCCGATCATCGCTGTCTGGTTGGCCACGGCTCCCTCCTGCGCCAACACCAGCATGTTACCTTTTCGCTTGGGTTGGAACATCTCGAACATCCGCTGAGTCATGCGCTGTGCGTAGGCGGCCGAGGCCTGCTCGACGGGATCGTCGGTCTGTCCCATCTCCGATGTGACTTGCGCCAGAATCATCTGTTGGCCGATTTGCATCAACTGGTTGACCACTGTCTCGAGTTCCTGGGCCGCCTGGTCCGAGGGAGCCAGCAACGCCAGCGATGATCGCGGCTGTCCCGTGATCGTCAATTCCACCTTGGCCGCGTCAATCAGTTCAGGTAGACGTTTGACGCCGACAAACGGTGGAGGAATCGGCACCTGAGATAGCTGAGCCACCAGCATCGGACGAACCGGCTCCAGTACGGCGATGACCGTTAGATCAGCCGACAGGCCGGTCTTGGAAGCCAGTTGGCTTAAAGGTCCCGGCACCGGTGTCTGCTTGTTCTTCAGCATGCCTTGCAACATGGCCTCGGTGGCCACAATCAAGGTCCGGTCATCGGGCATGTACATTCCCGGCCCCAGCGGATACGCCGACCGCCGATAGAGACGCCCATTGAGTTCGGCATTCTCCAGCGGAATATCGCCCGGCACTTTCAACGTCTCCAGTTGATACGGCTTGGTGAAGCGGACCACCATACCGATGCCTGGCGGTCCCGCCGTGGGCGCTTCGACGACCAACAACATTTGCTCCACGTCCAGCGGTTCAATTCCCAGCTCCTTGTTGGCAGCAGCCGAGATGATCTCGATCGGCAGCATCTCCATTTCGGGCGCCGCGAGCACGCGGCCTGGATGGGCCACGGCGGCGACTACCGCGCCCGGCGTAATGTAGCTCAGATCCACCGCCGCCTCTTGGGCCGCCGGCCGGTTTTCCTGAGCGTAGATGCCACAGGGGTATACCGCCATCGTCAGCACTAACATCCAGCACACCAACCACTCTCCACGACGCATCATCGCGCACCTCACTTCCTCGTTAACCCGGTTGGGAAGAGACCCTATCCGATATGCACTCGCCACAACAGTAAAACGGACCACCTGCTGATCGCACGTTCGTCTGCACAAACCAGCGTAGCAAACTGGCAAGCCATACACAACAAACACATCATCCATTCTCGGGGGGCGTGTTCCATGACCAGGCGGAGAAACCGCAACCGAGCGCACCGGAGGTGAATCGCGATTATGGCATCAGCCAGCCTGCTTCGCCTGCCCGCGCGAATTGAGTGTCGACTATTTGCGACACAAGGTCGTACGCGTTCCTTGATCAGCGAGGGGGAGCATCATAGAATGACCTGACCGATTTGATTTGCGGAAGCCATCAGTCGTTTCGCCGTGAGAGGTCAGTTAGCGAGCAGGATGCGGATGCATGAATGCGGATGAACTTCAATCCAAGATCGACACTGTCAGCTGGTACCACGACTTTGACTTTCCCAACGGCCTGAAGGCGCGCACCACGACCTCAGACGCGGATTTCCACAGAAAGCTCTGGCGATTTATTGAAAGCCACCTGGATGCGATCGATTTTCGCGGAAAGAGCGTCTTGGATATCGGCTGTTGGGATGGGTACTGGAGTTTCTACGCCGAGCGGAGAGGTGCCCGTCACGTACTTGCCACCGACGATGTCAGTCAGAATTGGACTGCCGGCGAAGGAGTCCGTTTAGCGAAGAAGCTGTTCGATTCACAAATTGTGATCGACCAAAGACGGAGTGTATATCAGCTTGACTCCATCCAAGAGACATTTGATGTGATATTGTTTCTCGGTGTTTACTATCACCTCTATGATCCACTCTACGCCTTTTCACAGATCCGACATTGTTGCGGCCCGGAAACGGTGGTTGTGTTTGAAGGCGATGTGGGAAGCAGTCTCGTGGCTGGCGAAGCTCGATATTGTTTCACGGATGCCGGCAGACCCGCCTTTCTGCCGTCGATTGACGTCCTCGATATGATGATCAAGGCAAGCTACTTCAACATTTCGCACCGAGCATACTTCGCCGAATATTATGCACCACGGTCGCCATTGCGGCGTTGGTGGAAGAAGTCAGCCATGCGGAGGATGTGGAAGAACTCCCTGCTGAACCCGGCCAGGGCAAGAGCCAAAGGCGATGTGGGACTGGACCGAACATTGCTGGTTTGCCAGCCGTTCGAGGGCGTTAACGAAATGCACTATTACAATCCCCCGTTCGGCTTGTCGGTTTTTGATCCTCGCTTTGGCCAGTCGTCGTCGCCAGAAAAGCTGAAGTAGCTTGTGGCAAGCTGGCCCACAATCAACCGCTTCCTCCACACACGCCACGGCGAGCGCAAGCACGCCGGAGCAGAGAAATACAAACACCCAGAGATCGATGAACACTGGGCGGCGGCAAACGGTGCCGTGCTTCTCAGTTGGCTTCGATTCACCTCGAGGAAAATGAATGGGAAATATCATGAACATGCTTAGCATTTACTCTGGGACTTGCATCAGGCTCGCCTTCGCAACTTGCGTGATCCTTGTTTCAGGAGGTCTGGTGGGCGCGGGCGACACGCAAGTGGCTGAAGAAGAACCTGCCAGCGACGCCACTGCAGCCGCAGCAGGGTTCCGAGTATACGATGGATTCGACGGCAAGCTGGCTCTGAAATGGGAGCCGGTTCGGCCTGATCCGACTCACGTGTCATTGGTCAAACACCCGGGCAAGCTCACCATCACCACGCAGCGTGGCACCATCCATGGCAATGAGAAAGCTGATACACTCAGCCAGGGGACCCAAGCGAAAAACCTCTATATGATCCCCAACCCGGGAGCGCAAGACGCCGATTTCGTGATGACCACATGTATTGAGTCGTTTGCCCCCACTACCAACTGGCAGCAGGCCGGTCTCATGATCTACGACGACGACGACAACTACGTGAAGGGAGACTTGGAGTGGGATCAGCGCGGTCCGTCGGCCGTGATGCCCGTCTTCCTTCGTGAGACAAACCAGCAGTCCGACTATTTTTCCGTAATCCCCAAAAAGGCATCTGAGGCCTACTGGCTCCGCGTGACGAAGCGCGGAACGCTCTACGAATTCGCATACAGCACCAACGGGGAAGAGTATATCATTGTCGGAGAGAAGCCTTGGGGCAACGGCGCACCGAAGTGGGTGGGGATCTTTGCCAAGAACGGCGGCAACCCATTGGCTACCGATATCGACGCCCAGTTCGACTTCTTCGAGGTCCGCTCGCTGACCGATGTCGAGAAGAACGAGCCCAACTATCTGGAGCGTCAGAGACTCCAGGGCGTCTGGAAAGTTGCCTCCTTCTCCGCGAGCGGCAAGCCGATTGACAATGTCGATCTTTCTCAGTTCGTGTTTACTGACAGCGAAGTGACGATAACAGAAGGGGCCAAGACCACAAAGGGCGAGTACAGACTGGATGTTTCCAGGCAGCCGAAACAACTGGTGCTCGCGAATTTGTTCAGCCTGCAAGACAGACCGGTCACGGCGGTTTATTCGTACAGCGAAGACACCTTGAAGATCTGCCTCGATCCCCGTCCCGGCGCGGCTTCTCCGACAGATCTGGCGACCCAGCAAGGGGACAGCCGGATGTTGATCACGCTTCGTCGCGTTAGCAGGAGCGACTGATCCGGAAGAAAGGGGAACCGTATGGTGCGTTGAAACATGGGCCTCCTTGGCAACGAAGAGCGGCCAGAGAGACGCTGCACGGTTGACCTCGTTCCTTGATCAGGGGGAAAGGGCATCGTAGAATGACTTAAAAGCCCCACCGATGTCTGCTTCGTTCACCGCCGCATCGCACGTGCGTGCGATTGAGGGAATTGAAAGTCTTCAGCCATGAGACCAGACGATCTTCTCGAACTTGTTCGACGCCAGCCTTTTGCACCATTCCGCATCCACGTCACTGGGGGCAAAGCCTACGACGTTCGTCATCCAGACCAGATTATTGTGCTTCGATCGTGCGCAGTTCTCGCCGTCGGCGGTGAAGACGGATTCGCCGATCGACTTGAACATGTTGCATTAGTGCATGTTGTTCGTCTGGAAGAACTCGCAGAATCGACGAGCGACTCAAATTGAACCGCGGTCGCCTCGGGAGTGTGTTGAACAAGCCCTGGGCCACACTCTGGTGCCACTATTGCGACTTCCCGTTCCCGTCCATCTGATTTTGGACTTTTGAGAATACCGATTCAATCCTGAATGGAGATGCCTGAATCGAAAATTTCGCAGCCCAGGAGCTGTACATTTTTGCGGCCCACCAGATCAATTCCTTCCAAGGAGACTTCCCGATGATGCGGCGATCCCTGATGACCATCCTTGCCTGCACGCTGTTCATTCCCTACTCGATCGCCGCGGAGTCCGGTGACGACGGTTGGAAGAGTCTGTTCGACGGAAAGACGCTCGGTGCTTGGAAGCCTAATGAACACCCCGAGAACTGGACGGTTGAGGATGGAGCGATCGTCGGCCGAGGCGAGCGGAGCCACCTGTATTACATGGCACAACAGTTTAAGAACTTCGAGTTCCAAACAGATGTGATGATCAATGAGGGAGGTAACTCCGGGATCTACTTGCATATCGAGCATCACCCCGAGGGCTGGTTTTTCGACGGCCACGAAGTGCAGATCAACAACTCCCATGTCGATCCGGTCAAGACAGGTAGCCTGTGGGGCGTGGTGAAGCTCTACGACACTCCGGTCAAAGACAACCAGTGGTTCACGGTGCACGTGATGGTCAAAGACCAGAACATCGTGGTGAAAGTGAACGACAAGATCGTGGTCGACTATACCGAGCCGGAAGGGGCTAAGGGCCCGCGGCGTCTTGGCAGTGGCTACTTCGCCTTGCAGCAACATGATCCCGGGAGCAGCGCACGCTTTCGCAACATCAAGGTGAAGCCGCTCCCGTGACGTGAGCATCTGAGTGTAAGAAACTCACGTATCGACCTGGCTTGCCGATTCCCGCCCTGCAGACATGGCGACTTGGTCCATGTCGCTAATAAAGCCCGAAGCCCAGCGTGTCTGGAAAGCTGTCTGGTGTCTGGGAAGCTGCCGTTTTCCAAGCCCTGAAGGAGCCTGAAGCCCGGGAAGGAAACAGCCCAAGCACTGCGGGAATCCGCGGCAAGGCCGACACCAGGTTCTCAAGCTGCGACCGCCAAGGACCAGAACCAAACGCACCGACAACGACCGGTCGGTCCGCAGCTTCCGGACACTTCTGGCCGACCTGGCCACGCTCGCGAAACAGCTCGCCCGGATCCCAGGCCAAGATCGCGAATTCCATCGATTTACCAGCGCCACGACGCTGCCGCAGCACGCATTTGACGTGCTGAACGCCACTCCTTGACCTTGGCTGTGGCCAGAGTTCGGCAGTCTGGGTAACTTGCCGACGCTGACAAGTGACTCAAGCCGCGCAAACAGGCCTATTGGTTCCCAGAGCGGAGAAAAATAATTGACAAACGCTCCCGGCGGTGGTCAACTTACGCGAGAAAGTGACGTTGGCCTTCCATCCAATCCACGGTGCGGGGTTTGGGCGATTTTGGATTTGTGGTTTCCATCTTATTGCGCGGAGGTGATGTCGATGAAACAAATGAATAGGGGAAGAGCGGGTTTCACGCTCGTCGAGTTACTGGTAGTGATTGCGATCATTGGAATCCTGGTAGCGTTACTGCTTCCGGCGGTACAAGCGGCCCGCGAGGCCGCGCGACGGATGCAGTGCACTAACAACATGAAGCAACTGGGACTGGCGATCCACAATTATCACGACACAAACAAGAAGCTCCCGCCCAGAATCGGCGGAAGCTATATTAACGGCGTTAACTACAGTCCTAGCGGCATCATGAGGCTTCTGCCCTACATGGAGCAGGCCCCGCTGTATCAGCTAATCAGCAGTGTGCAGACCTACAACGGAGTTGTCTATAATGCTTTCAACGTGCCGTCTTGGGACGCAAATTACTTGCCCTGGCGAGCGAAGATTCCAACTTTCTTATGCCCATCCGATGGCCAGAGTTCAGGCGGCACTGAAGGGTCCGTCGGCCGTTGCAACTACCATTTCAGCAACGGCGACTACTTTGGTTGGTGGGGAGACCCGACCACCCGAGGTCCATTTGAAGTCTGGGCACTCTATGCTGACTGGCCTGCGTGGTATCAGGGGGGCGTGACAGCCTTTGCGGGCCTTACTGACGGTACGAGCAATACGATTGCCATGAGCGAAAGAGCGATTCCTGGACCAACCACAGCGGGTTCGATCAGGACCGATGTGGCAGTTAACCAAAGCACGGCCGTCAACTACTCCGGGACCTCCAGCCCGATCGCTTGCATGGCCACAAGGGGTGACAATAATCGCTACGCGGTCGCCTCCGGAAACTGGGGCCAGGGAAGCTACAGTTTCGGATGGCAGGGACGCAACACGGAGATCAGCACGGTCATGCCGCCAAACGCCCCCTCCTGTTCCATCTATGCCGAAGATTGGAACTCCGTCATGTGGACGGCGACCAGCTACCATCCGACCGGCGTGGTCGTTGTGCTGATGGACGGCTCGGTAAGGTTTGTCACCGATTCGATCGATACTGGAAATCTAGCTCTGCCCCCAGTGGCCAGCGGTCCCTCGCCTTACGGCGTGTGGGGCGCATTGGGCTCGAAAAACGGCGGTGAAGTCAACCGCTCGCTCGACTAGAGTCCAGTGGATGAGTAGAGTCCAGTGGCCGGACACCAGAGCTCGATAGAGCGAGCTCTGGTACGTGGCCGGGTAGCTGGACGTCTGGTGCTTTTTGGCCCGTTCCAGGCGGGTCTGCAATACCGATGATTGGTGCAGTGGTGAATGTTGGAGTAAGTTGCCGCCATACGCCGAGCGAGCCATTCCATCTTTGATCGGCATTGGGTTCAACCGCGTTGGTTCGTCTTCCCGGAAGCGAACGGACTAACGAAGCGGGCTAACCAGACGATCGTTGAGGCCTTGGAGGGAGAAGATCTGACCCGATTACCTCCAGGCGGCGCACGGGATAATGAAAGTCACCCGATAGTACAATCACAGCGACTGCAGATCGCCCCGGGGTTCATTTAGCTTGTTGACTACTTTTGAGGCGACCCGAGTCAAGGAAGTCTGGAACCATCCGGCACGGGTGGAACAGATTCATTAGTACGGGCCATCTGACCTTACTGAAGTTTCACGTGTCTCGAGGAGGTCCATTCATCATGCGATATGTAATCTGGCTGGTCGTGCTCGCAGCGGTCAGCGTTTGTATCGGTTGCGGCCAGAAATCGGGGCTTGAGGGGACAGTTCCAGTTACTGGCACTGTTACGTATCAAAGTAAGCCGGTTGAGGGCGCAAGCGTAACGCTCAGCCCCCAGGGCCAAGGCCGCGCCGCGAGCGGCAAGACGGACGCCAGCGGCCGGTTTAAGTTAACCACGCTGGAGGCTGACGATGGCGCGTTGCCTGGCACGTACCAAGTCGCCGTCTCAAAAATCGAAGATCTAGATGCAGCGGCACACCAGATGACTCCTGAGGATATGGTGAAAGCGATTTCCGGTGGGAAAGCCGCACCGATGGGGCCGACGAGACCCGGGACGAAAGGTGGCGGCATGAAAAACGCTCTACCGGAGAAATACAAAAACGCGCAGACTTCGGGACTAACCGCCGAAGTGACCAAGGGTGGAGCGAACGACTTCAAGTTCGACTTAGTGGATTAACGCGAACGGGAGACCGTTCTCCGAACCGACACAAAGCTCATGCCATACGAACGGCTTGCGGACCAGCTGGCTCCGAAATATTTTGGGAACACGCTGGAAGACGCCACCCGCATTGCGTGAGCTTTTTTTTCGTGGCGTGGGCCGGCCGCATCGAGTTTGCCGGAGCGTGGTTACACGAAGACGTTGTCTGCCCGGCTCAGGGTGGTACGCTTTCCAGCGTCGCTGAACATGGAGCAACCTTCACCATGCGATTTAAGGGTCGCGGTGTCGTGTGGCATTCGCGATTGGATGCCGAAGGAGGCCATGTACAGGTCACGGTCGACAGAGGTGCGCCGGCGACGGTCAGCTGCTATTTGGCGAATGAAATCCCCGAGTGGCCGCTCTTCGAACAGTCATTTTCCCAACCTGGCGAGCATTTACCCATAAATCACGGTTTTTGGGCGAGCGAGCCCCACGGTCCGCTGGTGCACGTGCTTGGCTCGATGCGGTGTCCATTGAGCCGTAAGGCATCTCCCATCGCCGAAACACACACTTCTACTGTCGTAACAAATGACTTCACTTCACCTTGGCGAGATCGAGGAAGACAATGCTCGAAGGATTGCCCACCGGGGTGTAATGGCCGGTGAATGTGAGGCCGCCGGTCTGGCGATTCACCTGGAAGACGGCGATGTTGTCGCCGCGCTGATTGCAGCAATAGAGGAACTGGCCAGTGGGGTCGAAGTTGAAACTGCGCGGATAATTCCCTCTCGTCCATTCTTCCCCCTTGAACGTGAGGTCGCCATTTGGACCAACGGAAAAGATCCCGATGCTGTCGTGCAGTCGGTTGCCCGCATAGACGAATTGCCCATCGGCTGAAACCAAGATCTCGGAGCAGAAATTACTGCCCGCAAACCCAGGCGGCAGAGTAGAGACTGTTTGGCGTGCGGCCAACCGCCCCGCTTGGGCATCGTAGTCAAACAAAACGATTGTCGAGCCCTCCTCCTGAATGGAGTAGAACCAACGACCATTGGGATGAAAATGAAAATGCCGCGGACCATCTCCCGCTGGCAACGAGACCGCGGGCAGTTCTCCGGGAGTCAGCTCGCCCGTCTGCTCGTCGAACTTCCAGACGAAGATCTGATCCAAGCCCAAGTCAACATGCAACACGAAGCGTCCTGACGGATCGGCTTGAATCATGTGTGCGTGGGTCCGATCATGTCCGCTGAAGGCAAAGCTGCCCGGCGGAGCATTGGTCGCCTTGGTAGGGCCAATCCTGCCTGTATCGTTCTTGATGTCCGTGGCGTTGCCCAACCGACCGTCGGGCAGAATCGGCAGCACCGCTACCGAGCCGCCAAAATAGTTGGCCACCAACAAGAACCGTCCTGACGGATGGATGCTCACATAAGTCGGACCGGCACCGCCGGAGCAGACGGTGTTGAGCAACGTCAAACGCCCGTCTAAGGGATCGATGGAGAAGGCGCTGACCGTGCCTTCTTTCTTTTCCCCCACGCGATCCGTCTCATTGGCGCAGTACAGTCGGGTTCCGGTCGCACTCAGAGCCAGGCAGCTAGGGCTTGTTCCCATCTCGTGAATGCCGGCAGGCGTCATTTCTCCGGTGGCGCGATTCACCTGAAAAACGTGTATGCCGCGACCATTGCCGGGCGGCAGATCCACCTGCGTTGGCAACATATCGCGAAGCGGAGAGCTGAAGGTGCCGACATAGGCAATGAGTGGCCCGCTGCCTTCCTTCGATTGCGCTGGGTGCGTCCCGCTGATGAGCGGGATTGTCCCCGCCAGTGCGACAGAAGTTTTTAGAAACCAACGCCGGGAACGGTCGATGAGTGCCATGGTGAATCGCAGTCTGGATTGTCAATGGGACGCTTGGCGTCAACGGAATGAGTGTTCGAGAAATCAGCTTCGTGACTTGAACCAAGGTTTGGCTTCCCGTCCACTACACTATAACCGATCGGTCCGGACTATGACTCGCGGGCAGCGAGAATTCGTCTTTGCACGTGGTGTGGGGAAGGTCCCGGAAAGGGGCCAGAGACTGGAGTATTGGAGTATTGGTAATTGCTTAGCCGTTGGCAGTAAGGACAGCAAAGAACCCGAGGAAGATTTCTGAGCTGACGCTACCGGATGCACGATGCCTGGCTCCCAAGTCAATAATTAATGGTGAATGGTGAATAATTGACGGTTCGTGATTCGCCCTTTTTCTGTTCTTGCACCGCAGTGGAACGCCCCGATGATTGGCTTTCTCATCCACCTTCCCCTCGTTAATTATTCACCATTCACCATTCACCATTCGCTATTCGCTATTCGCTATTCCGGTCTGTTTACCCCCTGGCACGCCTCACCTGGTGAAAACAAAGGCACCGTGCACTGCACACGGCTAAAGTGTTACGAGTACTGAAGTATTGGAGTGGTGGGTTAGTCCGGGTTTACCGCTCGGCTCCTGCCGCACCGATCTGGGAGACCACATCCACATCCGCTCCAGCGGCCGTCTGGAATACCGCTGCACAGCGGTGAAGGTCGTTGCCGATAAGGGTTATCTCCCGCGATGGGATCCCCTCTACGCGCAGGAAAGTACCGGCATCGCCCAGCGGCCGCGACCCCTGGATCAACGCAGACCGCGTCGCCTGTAGCCGGATCAGGGATTCGGCCTCCCGGTTCCCCACTGCCTTGAGGCCAGTGATCTCCAGGTCGGCAACATCATCGCAGGTGATGGCGGGACGCAGGTCCGGACCGGCCAAGTCAAAACGAACATTGTTGAGCGTCAGTCCCTCGACATGTCGCGCATAGAGGCCGTAGGCGGGCAGGACGCCCCACATAAAGTACTCCGGGTATTGATCCCCCAATTCGGGAAAGGCACGTCGAGCTGCCTCTTCCCGCGTCCCTCCACCTGGAAACGTTACGTGAATGTCGCTCAACGTAATCCCTTCCACCGGATGACCGGGAATGCCACAGATCGAGATGCATTGGCGCTCCTCGCCTTCAAACGGTTTGGCGGCAACTTCCACCGGGTAGTACCCGGCAATTCCTTTACGCAACGATTCGGGATCAATCACGCTGGCCCGAATATTACTGAACAAGATATTTTTCAGCCCTCCCATCGGAAAAGCTTCGTTGCGTTGTTCGTTGTTGTAGTGATGGTTTCCGAACCGGAGCGAAATGGGGCTGCTGACATTGTTCATCACGATGTTCGAGAAGGTCATATCTTCCATCGTGCCGTTGCCGCTGATCTGCAGCTTGATCCCGCAGCCGTAGGTATCGTAGATCACGCAGTTCGAAACCGTTACCTCCCGGATGCCACCGCGATGCGCTCCGCCAGATCGAATCGCCGCCCATCGCGTGCTCATTACACAATTCGTAATCACGACATTCCGCACCGGTGCATCATCGAACATATCCTGAAAGCAGATCGCGTCGTCTTCGCACTCCAGAATGCAATCCGAAATTGTCACGTTTTGAGTTCCCATCAAGTCGATGCCATCGTTGTTATACTTCGCTCGGTTGTGAATCGTGATGCCACGAATGCGCACGTTGTCGCAGCGCAGGAAATGCGTGCACCAGGCGGCGGCATTTCGCAGCGTGATCCCGTCAAGTGACACACGTCGGCAGCGGACCAACCGCATCAGCATGGGGCGTTGTCCCGCCGAACCGTCCGGCGCAGCAGTCGGAAAACCGGCACCCTGACCATCAATGATGCCTCGTCCTGTGATCGAGATATTCTCCGCGTCCGCGGCATAGAGAAGGCATTTGTCGATATCGCTCGCGTTGACGAATCCGCATGGCTCGACGTCGGCAGCGTACTGTGTCACATCGTTACTTCCCAGAATTGTGGCCGTGCTGCTTACATGCAGGTTGACGTTGCTCTTGAGAAACAACGTTCCCGTCAAGTATCTTCCTGAGGGCACAAAGACCGTGCCACCGCCGCTCTGACTGCACTTGTCCATCGCGGCTTGAATGGCCGCCGTATCGAGTTGTTTACCGTCGCCAATAGCGCCGAACGTGCGGATGTTGAAGACTGGACTATTGACCAGCAACTCACCTTGACTTGGTGTCGCAATCTGATCCGGCTCTTGCGGCCCGTTACCGTAGAGCAACGGACAGAGGACCAACGTACAGATTGCCAACGGACCAGATAGCGCGCTTCGAAACACGATTCGAGCCTCCTGTGGAATTACGCTTCATATTCAGCCTTCAATCCACTCTCACTTGGACATGAATCTCTCGACCGCGCTGCGGCTGGGTGATGATGATGGCATCGCGCGTGAACGCGTCGAGTGGCTTGTCGTCGCGCGTCACACTCCTAATTGCCCGGCCTGCCGGCAGACGCGGATACAGCACGATTCTCCTCAGGCTTCTTGCGGCCTGGTCGCCCTTGGGCGTTAGGGCCATGCGATAGTCGACGATCGAACCGTCCTGGCTGGGCCGGATCTGCAGCGTCAGGTCGCCGAAATGCGTGGTCAATCCTGACACGGAGACTTGATTCTCCGACTGCTGCCAGCGACGCAGCAGTGCGGGCGCAATCCACAAGTCGGATCCATCTTCGAACACAAACAGCTGCCGAAACAGATTGATCCACTGGCCATCCGCCCAAAAGTGCGGCTGATCCCCCCCTGCGATCACGTTGGAGTAACCTTCTCCCCAACTGAGGGTCCCACCAGCTGTGTCGGTAAATGCGCAGAAATAATCGAGCGCCCTCTCCGGTTCGCCGCGCAGCAGATACCCAACGGCTCGATCGACACCGATGTACGGCCAGTAGCTACCTTCAGCTTCCGAGTGCATACCGCCGCCCCACGTATTGCTCATCCGCTCCATCCGCCGCACCGTCGCCGATAGCATTGGATCGTGCGGTTCGATACAGCGGCACGGCCACAGGAGGCAATTGTGGGCCCAGAACCCGTACATGCCGACTCCTTCCGGCTCCACGCCGAACCAGAGTTGCCCCTCATACAATCCGGTTCGCTTGAACGTGGCCTGAAAAGACTTGTGCAGGCTGCGCTTGCAGGTCCTGACACTCCTGCGTGAAGAGGCGGCAATCATCTTCGGCGCCCATGGATCGAGCGGCATCGGCCGCCTCGCGCAGCCCGAGCACGGCAAACCCATTCATATAGTACATATGCATCCCGGCACCGACCTCCAGCACTTCCATCCCGCCCGGCTCGATCAAGCCGTAACGCGGGTCTTGGGGATCCTTCACTTCCTGCATGTGTTTGTGGCGCGAGTTGACAATCCACATGGCGCCGCGGCGGATAAAGGGATAGGCGGTGTTGTCGAGCCACCCTCGATCGCCACTCAGCTTGTAGTGTTGAACCAGCGCCCAGATGTTCTGGCCCTGTGTGTCAAACTGCCCGGGCCGAGTATTCCATAAACCGTTGGGGAGCATTCCCAGCTGGAGCGGCTTGCCGTCGAAGGCTATCAACCCTTGTGGAACGTCATCGACATCCATGCAATAGACCCGCAACAGACGCTGGGCCTGCTCGTGCAAACCAGCCAGGTCAAAAGCATAAACGACGTACGCTTGATCGCGATAAGCATGGTCAAAGTAGAAAAACGGACTGCAGGTGTTGTAAACCACGCCGTCGGTAATTGCCACGTCCAATATCGCACGGGTGGCCAGACGCGAGAGAAACATATCTTTGAGAACGGGATCCGGAAGCTCGAACGTGGCGGCCCGTGCGAAAAACTGATTCCAGTATTCACGCACCGACTGTTCGGCAGCCTCTGGTGAGAGCGATTGGAGTCCCCCGATCTGCTCTGCGGAGTACGGCGGAACACTCTCGCCCGGCAGCACGTCGCGAAAGGCGTGCGATATGTAGCCCATACTGACCGGTTGGCGACGGTGGACCGGCGGAACTCGCAGCCAATACGTCTTGGTCGCACCGGGCGGCACGCTTCCACCGAACCGGAGTTTGAGTCGCGCGAATCCCAAGTCGCTCTTGTCGTAGTCCTGATTCTGTGATCCCTGTTCGGGTGTCGCTCCCACGTTGATATGCCAGACACACTGCGAATTCATCGCGCCGCTGTAAATCGCTTCGTCGTTGAGTACATTGGTCCCCTGCGGCAGGACGTAGATGACACTCAATCGCGTGTGACGAATGCGCGACTCAGGGGCCACGCCGGAGCGAACTTCGATGTACCCATCGCCGTCAACATCGCACGCGCCGTCAAAATGGGCGCACAGTGGTTGCCGCTTCTCGGAAATATACTGCACCCAATCCAACGTCTGTGGCGCAAGGCCCTCCACCTTGTACTCGAAGACGAGGTCACCTGCCTTCTCGGGTTTTTCGAGCAGATACCCCGAGATGTGCGGTGTCGAAACGAGGTAGACAAGATATTTCTTCGTGGGCTCGGCCTTGATCCGGTACACCACTGGCAGGCCATCAAGTCCCAGCCGATACGTTCCCACAGCGGCTTCCGTCTGGCCCGGCCCTCCTCCCACCGCGTAGGCCTTGGCCCGTTTGTCACAGAGCCCCCAATCACGAGATATGAGTTCCGGTGCGGCGCCCGGATCAGCAATCAAGAACGGTGCATCTCCAAGGCCCCTGACCACACCCTCCTCCAAACGCATGTCGGGCGGACCTTCCAGGGTCGCCGTCAAATGGCCCGCAACTGGCGTCCCAGTCCGGTTCTGAACCTGCAGTTTGTACAAGTCGAAGTTCCCGAGCTGCGGGACTCGGAACGGTCATGACCGAGACTTTGTACAACAGTCCATCGCACTGCCAGCCACCCCAGATGGCCGGGAGCCGACCATCGACCAGACCCAAGCGGAAACTACTGAGTGAATCAGGTTTGATCTCCTGCTGACCGTCGTCGTGGCGAAAGACCAGGTCGAAAGCCGGATAGCGAACGTGCATTTCTCGCCCGATGGCATTGAAGTCCAGATTGCCGATGACTCCAAACGTACTCCATTCGTTCGCACCGCTATTGCGTCCCGGCGCACACTCTTCGAGACTCGAATCGAAGATCGCTACGTGTCGCTCGTCGTAGTCTTTCAAACGAAGCGGCTGGTAGTTCCCGGTTCCAACCTGGGAAGCCAGCGACAGTTGGCGGTGTCGCTTGATGGCCTGCAGATCCTGAGAAGCGACACCGGTGATCGTGGCGCCGCGGAACCGCGCCGTGGAACCTTCCCACGGCGAGGCATAGAACTCGGTGATCTGACCGCTGTCCCAGCCCAGCAAGGTGTGCATGTCTTCGTACACCTTGCGCTCGACTGACGTCCACTGCCGCGGTAGGTCGGCAGCCACAAAGAACTCGACCGTCGGGTCGTGCGACGTCGGCTCGCTCCAGGCTCCCGCCCCATATCCAAGGTACCGACGTTGCCCGGTTTCGGGATTCGTCAGCTGAATCTGCACGATACAGACCCGTCCCGATTCCTTCTTCCACGACCAGGACAAGCGTGTCGAGGGAGTGACAAACACCGGTTGTTCGATCTTCATGCCAACCTGCTGGCCGGTCACCAGGAAATGCTGTGGTTCTTCTGCCGTACCATCAATCAGCTGTATGGTTCCCGCACCCAACGGCGCCGACACCGATTCGGTACCCAACAGAACGAAATCAGATATCGCATCGGATGGCGTCTGCACCTCTCCTACAACAGCACCGGGAAAGAGTGGTTCGTCGCCAATGCAGTCATCCACAGCTGGAAACCGACAAAGCAGAAGTGCGATCACGAACTGAGCGGCAACACAACACGGTGTGAATCTCAAGTGTCTCACAAGGTAACTCCTGCAAAATAAATCTGGCAAGGTCAGACCGCTACTTCACTCTTCTGAAGCCTGGCGGCTTCAGCTACGTAGCTGAGCCCGCCAAGGGCTCAGCGGCCCTGCCTATCCGTCCGCGATTTCACTCCTCTGAAGCCTGGCGGCTTCAGCTACGTAGCTGAGCCCGCCAAGGGCTCAGCGGCCCTGCCTATCCGTCCGCGACTTCACTCCTCTGAAGCCTGGCGGCTTCAGCTACGTAGCTGAGCCCGCCAAGGGCTCAGCGGCCCTGCCTATCCGTCCGCGACTTCACTCCTCTGAAGCCTGGCGGCTTCAGCTACGTAGCTGAGCCCGCCAAGGGCTCAGCGGCCCTGCCCTTCCGCCCGCGACTTCACTCCTCTGAAGCCTGGCGGCTTCAGCTACGTAGCTGAGCCCGCCAAGGGCTCAGCGGCCCCGCCCATCCGCCACGCGACTTCACTCCTCTGAAGCCTGGCGGCTTCAGCTACCGCATCGTTCTGGCACGTTACGAGCCACACAGCATATCCGCCTCTTGGATCGAGTGGGCTTCGATCACGAAGAAGAGCCGATTGGCGTCCAGTTCACGACAGAGTAAGGCAATTTCACGCTGGAAATCGGCGTCGCCACCGTGTGCGCCGCCGTAGTAAAGCTGTACGGACTTGCCGGCCGCTTGCATCTGATGCAGGAGATCCAGCCACTCTGATGGCAATGGCTGGCCAGCACCTTGAATCCATTGAATGCAGTCCAGCTGTTGGATCTCGAGCAAACGTGGCAGGTGCTGCAGTGCTCCTGGACCGTCCAAATGGTACATGGTGTGGTCCACGTGCTTGGCGCACTCAACCGTATCGTGCAGACAGAAGGCCTGGAACATGGCGGGACTGATCAGGCACGAGAAATCATTCTGCCCGATACACAGAAAACGTTGCCGACTCCATCCCATCGTCCAATTCGAAGTCCCCTGCCCTGCCGGCAGCACAACAGACGATACGGTATCAACGACCTGCTTCCAGAGTGCCGTCAACTGGTCCATGGCCCGATGCACAACGTCCGGTTTCTCGAGCATGTCGAACATCAGTCGTTCGGGACCGCACAGGGCCGAGAGTGCGTCGATACCGGTGTGGAGGTCGGGGTATGCCGTGATCCATTTGCCTTGGCCGACCTGGACCGAGGCCCGCAAGATATCCAGATACAGCGTCCACCAACGATTGTTCGAAGCGATGTGCAACGGAGAGTGCTCCGCCCAATCATCCACCAGCGGCCGGGCCCAAGAAGTGAACTCGCGAGGTTTCAGCAGCAGGTCAGCGCCGAGCCAGGCGGCAAATTGATCCGGACCGAGCCAGGGATTAAAGACGGGCAACGCATCACCGGCATAATACGTATGAGCGAGATCGAATTCGGCTTTGCGGATCACGTATTCCACATCGGTCCACAGCAACTCATCCGTCGCCGGTTCGGCCGGCGGCGTGCCGTTGACCGCTTTCGGCACCGTGATCCAGAGTAGCGGGCCGGCGTCGAGCTCCCCGCACCAAAACGCTTCGTGTCGCGCACAGATTTCAGCTGTGTGGCTGTTTTCGAGCCAAATCGTCTTCACATCGACCCTCGCTGCGGATCTACCGTAAGCCTGTCCGCGTATCGGGAGGGCGAAGCTCGTGGAACCTATGAGTTAGCGTTCACTCGCCGCCCACGCAAAACAGGTGCTGCTGGCCGCGGATGAACAGTCGATTTCCTGCCGGCACAGGTGAAGCGATAATCGATTCTTGCATGTCGTTTTCAGCCAACAGCTCGAACCCGCCTGCGACCTTCGCGACAAATACCATGCCGTCCTCACGAGCGGCGTAGAGGTTACCTCCGGCAATCAACGGTGACGCATAGTAGGCGTTGCGATTTTTCGGGAGGGATTGGCTCCACAACGTCTCACCACTGGCCGGGTCAATACACTCGACTTCGCCATGATCCCGCAACAGGTAGATGTTTCCTTGGAAGACTGCCGGTGTCGGCACGAACGTCCCGGTATCGTCGCGATCCCAGATCCGATTCGTGGCGGTCACGTCACCCTCACCACCGAGCCGCACACCGTGCAACCTGGGGTCACCGCGATCGTTGCGTCCGCAGGCAATCACGGCCATGTCGCCGACAACCACGGGAGAAGCAATCGCCGGCCATAAGTCCCTGGAATCGGGATTGAAATTGCCGCAAGACCAGAGAACCTTGCCGTCGGCCGCGCCGTGGACGGTGAGGTGCTGTCCGCCCCACACGAGCACAGCTTCCGCTCCCTTATGCTCAATGACCAGTGGCGTCGTGTAAGCGTGATCACCCTCGGTCGGCGTCTCGAAATTCCGCGGAGCATTCCAGCGCATCTCGCCCGTCGTCTTGTCGAAGGCGGCCAGCCACGATTCTCCATGATGCATCCGAGTCATCACGACGTTGTCGTGCGTCAACACGGGAGACGTGCCGTGATCCCAGAATAGCGTGTCCGGACCAAAACGTTCGACGAGATTCGTTTGCCAACGGATCTGGCCATCCAGGTCGACGGCCGCCAACGTGCCACTCTTGAAGTACACGAAGATTCCCTTGCCATCCGTAACCGGAGACGGATTGCTGCCCGACCCATTGCGATGTTTACCTGGATTCTCCTGGCCGAAAGTCGCCTGCCAAAGCGATTTCCCCGACCAGTCAATGGCCAGCAACGCATCCAGTCCATGGCTCGGTGCCGTCACGTACACGCGTTGGTCCCAGACGATGGGAGTCGAGCAGCCTTTGCCCGGCAACGGCACTTTCCATAACACGTGGTCGGCATCCCACTGCACGGGGTACGTCCCACTTTCCGTACTACCTTCGCCGCGCGACCCACGCCATTGAGGCCAATCCGAGGGACCGACAGCCCCCAGGGATACAACCAGCGACAGACAAACGACCAACGAAATAACACACTTGCTCCATGACATCGGACGATTTGACTCCTAAACAAAACTGCGGCCACAACCAAACGTAGAACGGAATTCATTCCGTTTATGCACCTCCCATCGTTCCCCACTTCCCCTACGTTGATTGGTTACGTGGTCAATTCACGAGTGTATCCGGCATTCGCACCAATCTCGTCGAAAAACCGGGGGTACATGCCGACGATCACACCATCTTGCGGCTTGATGTTCTCGAAGGCAAACCGAAACGCCTCGCGCACCGTCGCCTGACTTTCGCACAGGCGCCCGGCCCCCAAAATCTTGAAGCCGAGACAGGGCTGCGATACCTCACGCATCACCTGCGTCATCACGGCGGGGTCCGATCGATAAAATGGATAAGCGATCTGGAGCGTTTCCGGGGCCGGCGTCCCATTCGCCTCCGGCAAGCTCTTCCGCGTCAGGAAATAAAAGCAGCACATGAAGTAGTCGACTTCCCAGCCTTCATCGGCAATGCGTTTGATGCAGTCCGGATTGTGCGCGGAAACACCAGCCAGGAGCCCACGGTCATGCACGTCTTTGACATAATCGTGCACCTCCTGACTCTTCCCCTCGTGAAACAACTGATCGGTTACGCCGCCGTGGTGGACCAGCGCAAACGGCTTCGTATCACGTATCACCCCTTCGATCCCCTCGCGCCCTGCGTGCAGGCCGTAGAACTGCATCTGTGACCCTTCTTCCCGCACGCGTCTCAGCACCTCGGTCGTCGAGTCATTGACCGAAAACTGATGCGTGTTGATCCCCGCCTTCTCGCAGTCCAACAAAAACTGTACGGTCTGATCCGCCGTAAAATACTCCTTCATGTGCTGATCCATATGCGGTCCCAGGTAGGAGTATCCGCCAATCGGATTCCAGCCGGCCACGAGCCGCGTGATCGAGTGACTTCCCAGTTGGATCGCGGGCAAGGCAGCAGGAGTTGGTCGTCTTGTCACTGCCGGCGGCGGAACGGCCCGTCCAGGCAAGCCCCGAGGCTGCGGCCAAGAAACCGAGCTGCGACAAGAAGTCACGTCGTTGCATTTCCGAGCGATTCGTGGTGGGACTCATTTCTGCAAACTCCCCAGTGAATGAAGCGGATAGTCCGCCAAGCATTCTACCAAAGGTACGACCCGAAAGCGCCCAGGTGGCACTGACTGGAATACGAAATCGTGCCAAGTGTAGTTGTTCTGACGCTTGCGACATGCTATTTAGCTGGCATATGGCTTCACCACAGCGTCACCCCTCCCCGAACCCCACAGCCCCGGCCGGCCAAGCCCAACTGCCTCGGCGCCCGCTGGAGTGGTTGACGGTCTTTGGCCCCGGAGCCATTATCGCTTCCTTGACGATCGGAACAGGCGAGCTGATTTTCTCGAGTCGCGGCGGAGCTATCTTCGGATACCGCGTACTGTTTCTGTTCGTCGTCATCTCGCTGCTCAAATGGGGACTCGTGGTGGCTGCCTCGCGCCACATCGTGTTGACCGGAGTACATCCTTACCAGCGCATGATCGATCTGCCCGGGCCGCGCGGCTGGTTCCCCTTGGTGTTGTTTCTGATCGCCACCGTTGCCCTTCCCATTTGGATCAGTTTTCACAGCGGCGTGCTGGGAAATCTGATCGCCTGGCTGACAGGCACCAGCGAGATGCTTGGCGGCGCCACGGACTACCTCTGGGGCGCAGCCGTCTTGGGGATCGTGTTGGCCATCACGTCGGTCGGTGGTTATGCCACGCTTGAGCGGGTTCAACTTGTGATTGTGGCAGCCATGCTGCTGGGAGCCAGTGTGACGCTCGTGATCTATCGGCCGGATTGGCTGGCGATGTTGCACGGCGCTGTCATTCCTCAACCCTTCGCATATCCTTCGTGGCTGGGTACCGAGTATCCGAAGATCGCCACCCAGCCGGTGTGGGTCGAAACGACTCGCTATGTGGGCGTCATCGGCGGAGCCGCTTTTGACTACATGGCCTATACATCCTTCGTGCGCGACAGAGCGTGGGGACAAGCGGCCGCAGGTCCCGCCTCCACAACACGACTCACCGAAATCGCCAACGATCCTCACCATCCGGTCCGGCAGTGGCTCCGAGCCCCACTGATCGATTGTTCGCTGAGCTTTCTCGTGGTCATCGTCTTTACCGCTGTCTTCGTCGCCTCGGGGACAATCATTCTCGGTCCACATCACAAGATCCCTGACGAAACGAACTTGCTCGGATTGCAGTCGGCATTCGTGACGGGGATACACGCCTGGCTGTTCCCGTTGTACGTGGCCGGCGCTTTGCTCGCCATGATCGGCACCCTCTACGGTACGTTGGAAGTCGCTTGTGCCATCGTTTCGGAAATGGCACGCTGCCTGGGCGGCACGTTTGCCGCCGAGCACGCGCGCCGTATTCGGCGATGGACAATTGTCTGGTGCGCGCTCGGCGCCTACGCCATTCTGTTCTGGTTGAGTGTCTACCAGTTTACTGGCGCAGCTGGCAAGCCCCGTCTGCTGCTGGCGATCCTGACTCCCGCCAACCTGTTCACGGGTGTGCTGGGGTGCGGCTTGTTCTGTCTGCTGAACCTGTGGATGGATCGGAGATTCCTTCCCAGAGCGCTGCGATCTACCAGCCTGGCTATGGCTGCTGAACATGGTGTCCGCCGTCGTGTTCATCTTCGTTGGATTGAAGGGCTACTGGGACGATCACCAGTCGCTGGTACGCGATCGGCACGCTGTGCGGCATGCTCCTGTTGGGCATTGCCGGTGGATACGTGATCAGCAGGTGGAAGACCCAGTCGCGGCGAGAAAGCGATTGATCGGGCCACACAAGCTCGGCAACTGTGCATTCACATTCTTACTCATACTCTTACTCATACTCTTACTCTTCTTCTGCGGAAATGGCCCACAACCCGCGTCGATGCCGCTGGCATGAGGGTGCGGTTCATGCTGAGTTGAGTGAAGTCGTCTGTGAGTGCAGGGGAGTAAGAGTATGAGTAAGAGTATGATTGAGACTGGAGTAAGCTGGTGCCGCGGGAGGCTGTGAACGGTTGCCCAATATTGCTGTCTCGTTCCGCTGACCCACACAGGGTCTTCTGACAGGCCGGCCATCCCCGTCGAATGAGAGTTGTCCCATCCAAAACCCGCTCGGGTTGTTGATTTCACCTGAATTTGTGTTAGGCTGCGCGACACCCTTCGATGGTACATCGCGCGATGGTTCCGATGCCGTCCACAAATCTGCTCACGAGGGAGACTGCCACTCATGTACTTCGAATTCCTCACGCGGACGCGAAATGCACTGCGGTCACAAATCACCGTGCGCGGGACGTCGCGGTTCCCGGTCCGATTCCCCGCCCTCGCCACAGTCGCCATGGCTGTTCTGTTGGCTTTGCTAAGTGCTTTGCAGCAACAATCCAGAGCGGCTGGAGCAGAGTCCGATAAGGCGGAACCGGAAGCACGCATCCGCATCGATGACGGGCATCCCTGGCGGCCACCGTTTGGGGTACAGCGAGTCGGTCGGCCACTGACCGCGGTCGTGGAGATTGCCACCCAACGACAACCGGCGCACGAGTATTCACTGGTCGCTTTTCTACGCGGCAAGGAGATCAGCCGCTCGGTCCTCGAGCTGACCGGCCAGGCACCGTTTTCCTGCCGAGTTACGCTCAATCCCTGGCCCACACAGCTCGTGCTACTGGCCCAGCCGGCGGAGGGCGGGCCGATTGAACTGGTGCGCAAGACAATTGAACCGGCCACCTGGGAAGCAGACGCTGTTGCTCGGCCCGACACCATTATCAATCCCATCGATCTCGGCACGATCCTGGTACCTTCCGACTGGCTATTGCTCTCTGGCAGCCAATCCGGGTGGATTGAAGGTGCGGCGATCTGCCGAAGCGACAATCTTACCGCTGCCGGTGTAACCGCCTGGTTCAGCTCAACTCCGGCCAACAAGTCGCATATTGAGCTGGCTCTCACTCCGGATCGCCGCAGCGATTTTCGTCTGCCGCTCCCAGCCGCACCCGCCGACCGCGACCGCGATACGTTGCACGTGAGTATCGACACGGCCAGCGGCGAACAAGTGTGGCACAAGGAAATCCGCACGATGCTGGTCCAGCGACCGCCCCAGTGGCCGCAGTTCGGCGCCGTGGAAACCAAGCTTCGCTACGATGCTCCTATCTCGGTGCGTGCGGATGATGGAAGCCTACTCGTCGATGAGCTACGACCAGGCATGGAAGCCGGAGTTGCACGACGTTGTGGTCGCGCTTCCCAACGGTTCGCGGTTCGTGTTTTGGCGCGGTTCAAGCTACGTGCCGTTCTGGGCCGGCCGATGTAACACGGGACTCAGCTACGAATGGGCCGAGACCAGTCCGCCTGCCGACGGGTTCACCGACTGTGTCGAACCGTTGATGGACAAGGAGCTACGTTACGGGCGCGTGCAGATCATCGAATCGACGACCGCCCGCATCCATGTCCGCTGGAGCTACCAGTCGTGCGATTTCAAATACAAGGTGTGGGGCGACTCAGCGGTCGAAGACTTCTACTTCTATCCGGATGGGTTCGGCACGCGTGTCCTGACGCTCCAGAGCGTGCCCACGGGCGACTACGAACTGAGCGAGTTCATCATCTTGACGCCGCAGGCAACGTATCCATTTAGCGTCCTCCCCCCTAACCTCGTGGACGTGTTGTTTCTGGATGGCCAGCGGCGCGAACTGACGTTCCCGTTCTTTCCGGAGCAGCAGGGTGAAAAGGTTCAGTCGCGCGACGTACCCGCCATCTATCGCGTGCGGCTTCACAACGACGAACAGCTCTCGGCCATCTACTTCAATCCGCTCGAACGGAAGCTCCCCCCTGCCATCTTTGCGCCGTTCTTCGACAAGGGAGAGGTCGTGACTCCGACTTATTGGGGCAGCCACTGGCCCTTGGCTCGCGGCAAGACCACCGGCAACGCCATCGACGACCGAGTCCAGTTCTCGCCGTGCCACAACAGTGTCATGAGCTGGGCCCGCCAACGCCCCACGCCCGTGCAGACCGCTCAGGTCGAAACGTCCGACACGCTCGGCCGCACAAAGTCCATGCTTGTGCAAACTTGGGTTTGGCTGATCGGCATGAGTGACGCGGATGACGCGAGACTGCTACAATGGGCACACAGCTTCGCACAGCCCCCGCCGCTAGAACTGGACGGAGCACGACTGGAAGCCGACTCCTATATCCCCCAGCGCCGTGCTCATCCGACTGATCGCCGAGTCCGATCGTGTCACCATCAAAATCAAACTGACCACCCCATGTGTCAATCCCGTGTTCGAAATCCGTGGTGGGAACCAGGCAGATAACCAGGCGACTGCCAGTTATGGTGCGGCGCTCGCCGACGTACAATTGGATGGGCACCAACTCGACCCGCACGAATATGCCTGGGACAACGGGACGCTATGGATCAATAGGACGCTGACGCAGGATGCGCATTTTGCGATTGGAGTTCGTTGGTTCGCCTCAGCAGTGAAGTTCTCGTGCGTGAGCTGCCCGCACGATTGCAGGACAGGATCGCGATTGTACCGTTTCTTCTGACACTCGAATTTCACTCTTGCATAAGATCTCCATGGCAATGTGAAGGAAACGGAAAACGACGACCGTTCACGGAGTTCCAACCGTGCACGCGCCTGGGCAACTGTCCACTCTTACTTAATCACAACCTGAATCCTGACACCCTTTGCAGCATGAGGAGCTAGACCCGTGAAATATTCCAAACTTGGTTTTCTCAAACATGGTTTTCTGCTGCGGACCTTTCTGGTGTGCCTCATCATGACACTGTTCTGTCACGGCCGTCCTGCGGTGTCCGTCGAGCCACCCGCTCAGGCGCCTGTCAAGGATACTTTCCTCTTCATTGCGCACACGCACTGGGAAGGAGCGGTCTTTAAGACGCGGGAAGAGTATCTCGAGATGGGATTGCCGAATATCCTGCGAGCACTTCAGCTACTGAAGAAGTATCCGGATTATCGGTTTGTGCTCGATCAGGCCTGCTATGTCAGGCCGTTCCTGGAGCGATATCCGCAAGAGAAGGAGACCTTTCTCCAATACGTGAAAGAAGGACGATTGGCCATCGTTGGCGGTACCGACGTGATGTTGGACGTGAACATGCCGAGTGGTGAGTCGTATGTGCGACAGGTGCTCTATGGCAAGGGTTATTTCCGTAAGGCACTCGGCATCGACGTGAAGGTCGGCTGGCAGCTCGACACGTTCGGACACCATGCGCAGATGCCCCAGTTGTTGAAGCTGGGCGGTTTCAACTCATTCTGGTTCTTCCGCGGTGTGGCCGACTGGAACACCCCCTCGGAGTTTCTCTGGGAAGGCCTGGATGGTTCACGGATACCGGCATTCTGGCTCCCACACGGCTACGCCCATACGTACGCTTCACCAGGTACGCTGCCTGAGTTCACGGACTTCATGAAATCGCGATACGACGCGCTGGCTCCTTTCTCACGCGGACCTGGTCGCGTGGGACTCGCCGGTGCCGATGTGTGCCAACCCGAAGAACAAGTGCCGATCCTCGCGCCACAGTTCAACGCCCAGGCAGACGCGCCATTCGAGCTGCGCATCGCCGTGCCTACCGATTTCGAGGCCCTCGTGGCGGAGCGATCCGACCGGCCGGTGGTTGGAGGCGAGCTGAACCCTATCTTTCAGGGAGCTTACAGCAGCCGGATTGAATTGAAGCAACGGACTCGAGAGCTGGAGCGACTGCTCACCTCGGCCGAGAAGTTGGGAGTTGCGCTGCGTTGGCTCAAAACACCCGTCGATGACGAGATTCTCTGGCGAGCCTGGGAGCCGATGTTGTTCAACCAGGCTCACGATCTCATGTCCGGCGTGATGACCGACCGAGTCTATGAAGATACGATTCGCAGCTACGATTTTTCTAAACGAATTGCCCATGATGAAGTCCAGGCCAGATGGCGAAGCGTCGCCGACCACATCGACACGCAGGGCCCAGGAATACCCGTGGTAGTGTTCAATATGTTGAGCTGGCCACGCACGGACATCGCCATTGCCAATGTCGGCTTCTCCGACGACGACGTCATGGACTTGGGACTGATCACACCCGGCGGGACGGAGATTCCCGTTCAGGTGCTCAACAGTGAGCGTTACGCCAACGGAGCCCTGTTGCAGGCCGAGGTCGCTTTCGTGGCTCGCGATGTGCCATCGCTGGGATACGCCGTCTATCACTTGCAGCCGCGCAAGGCTCCGGCGGCCGCCACAGCCGAACCAACGACTGAGCCGGTGCTCGAAAACGAATTCTATCGTCTGGCGTTCGACCCGGTCGGCGGTACGCTGACCAGCCTGCGCAGTCCAGCCCAACGGCTGGGAAGCACTCCGCGGCCCCGGCAATATCGTCGCGCGCGAAGAAGACCATGGCGACCTCTGGGAACCGTACCGGCCGCTGGATGGCGGCAGTCGTATCGCCATGAAAACCCCACACGGAGTGCCCGAACCAGGCAAGGCGGTACTGAGCAGCGAGCAGGCCGGAGAACCGGGTACGCTCAGCCGCGGGTCGGTCGTGTCCGAATTTCGCGTGGCACGCCCGTTTGGTGATCAAGGCAGCTTCGCCACGACCGTGCGACTTTACGCCGGGTTACGCCGTATCGACATCCGCACAGAGATTCTCAATCAAGAGAAATTCGTCCGCTATCGAGTCCTCTTTCCCACGACGGTCCGCGACGGGCAGTGCGTGCACGAAATTCCGTTCGGTGCTACTGGCCGGCCGGCGGGGATTGAGTTTCCTGCACAGAACTGGATCGATTACGGCAATGGCCAACAGGGCCTTGCTTTGCTGAACCGCGGTCTGCCGGGTAACAATGTGGCGGATGGCACCATGATGCTGTCGCTGTTGCGCAGCACTCAGATCGTCGCCTACGGTTTTGGCGGTGGCTACGAGCCGGGTATGTCATCCGACACTGGTTTTGAACTGGGAAAGAAGTTCGCGTTCGACTACGCCCTTGTCCCCCACATGGGCAATTGGAGCGAGGCGGCTGTTTATCGCCAAGGCCTGGAGTTCAATCAACCACTTCTGTGTTACACTGTGGCCTCGCACGCCGGTGAGCTTCCCCAACGCCAGGGGCTGCTGGACGTCAGTGCACCAAACGTGATCGTCTCGGCGCTCAAACCCGGGCCAGGTGGATCGGCCGTGCTGCGCGTCTACGAAGCCTCCGGTAAACAAACGCACGCGACCGTTCGCATGTCGGCGCACGTACTGGGAGCGCAAGAGGTCAACCTGATGGAAGATCCGGGTACCGACCTCGCCGTAACGAATGACACGTTAGAGCTTGACATGCGTCCCTTCGAAATCAAGACAATCAAGTTGCGACTCCCCTAGAATCGGATGCAACACCCGCGTAACAAACGGAAATCAATATGCCACTTGTGTCGATCGAACGCCTCATACATCGCTGCCAGGAGGGCAGATATGCCATCGGTTATTTTGAAAGCTGGAACCTGGAATCACTGCAGGGCGTGATCGATGCCGCCGAGCAGACACAATCTCCTATTATCATTGGCTTCAACGGTGAGTTCCTCAGCCACGATGCGCGACTCGCTACCGAGCGACTGGCACTCTACGGTGCGCTCGGAAAGGCCGCGGCGGAATCGGCTCAAGTGCCCTGCGGTTTGATCTTCAACGAGTGTTCCAACGATCAGTGGATTCTCCACGCAGTCGATACCGGCTTTAACCTCGTCATGCCCTCCGATCCGGGTGGCTCCTATGACGCGTATGTAAGCCAGGTGAGACGCCTTGTTCCACAATGCCATGCGCGACACGTGGCGGTGGAAGCGGAAATCGATGAACTTCCTTGCGGAGCCTCGGGACAGGTGGAAGGGACGGTGCAGTTGACCGACCCGGAAATGGCCGCACGATTTGTGGAAGAAACCGATGTCGATTTGTTGGCGGTGAGTGTTGGCAATGTACACATCCACCTCGACGGCGAACAAGACCTGAATTTGCAGCACCTGGTCGCCATTCGCGATCGCGTACAAGTCCCGTTGGTTCTTCACGGTGGGACGGGCATCACCGCCAGTTCGCTGCGGGAAGCGATTCAGTTGGGCGTGGCAAAAGTAAACTATGGAACGTACATTAAGCAGCGATACTTGACGGCGGTGCGAGCGGCCCTGGCACGAGACATACCGAATCCGCATGAATTGCTCGGCTTGGGGGGGGCACCGGACGTACTGGTCGCGGGCCGAATTGCGGTGCGCGACGCGGTGCTCGAACGAATCGACACTTTGGGATGTTGTGGAAAGGCTGGTTAATAAGGGATCAGTCCCTGGAAGCCGTTTCCAAACCGGGAGGGCGAGGCTCCTGCCGAGCCGGAATCTCGGAGAAATATCGGCTCTGCAGGAGCTTCGCCCTCCCAGATGGTGATTGTGCCATGAACTCGAGGGAAGCGGCGATGTATGAACGTCTGGTGCCGTCAGTGGGAGGCGTATGATGCGGTTGGAGATGAAAATGCCCGACCTGGCAGCGACCGAGTCGGAAATCCGGATCGTGCGATGGCTCGTACAGCCCGGTGAGAAGGTCGAGCGCGGTCAGATGTTCGTGGAAGTCGAAACCGACAAGGCAACCATGGAAGTCGAGTCAGCGGTGAGCGGCGTGTTGCAGGAAACTCGCTGCCAGCCGGGTGACGCAGTGGCGGTCGGTGACGTCGTGGCGGTGCTGGAGGCCGAAGCGGCATCCGGAGTCACGGCACATCCAGCAGCAGCAAACAAACAGCCTGCTGCGCAGCCGGAAACACGTCCGCCGGCACCTCCCGCTCCCACATCGCCAGTCGCTCAACCCGCGGGAAGATCGGTCGGTATGTTCGCGCGTAACCGAGCGGCAGCCGAGGCCCCGAAAGTGGCCGAGCGGCAGGGTACGGCACTGAGCGTCGCCCAACGCACGGCCGCCCGCCGACTGCAGGAAAGTAAACAGACCGTACCGCACTTCTATCTTCAAACCAGCTTCAACGCGTCGACGATCGTCGCGCAACGTGCTGCCGCCAGACCTGCTAAGCTGGCCTGGGACGCCTTTTTTGTCCGGGCCGTCGCTCAGGCTCTGAGCCGGTTTGATCGTTTCTGCTGCCGGCTGGACGGCGAACGGTTGGTGAGAATCGACAGTGACGCCATCGGCGTGGCCATGGATCAGTCGGATAATCTGTACGTTGTGCCGATAACCTCCCCCTTGAACAAGACGGTCGAGCAGATCTCCGAAGAAATTCGCAGCGGCCTGCAACTGCTTCGCGACGGCAAGCCGGAAGCTCGACGGATCCGCCCTGCCCTGATGACCATCACCAACCTGGGGATGTGTAACGTAGAGAGCTTCATTCCGATCATCAACCCGCCGGAAGCAGCGATTCTGGGTGTCGGCAAAGTCATGCCGGTTCCCGTGGTCCATGATGACGGTGGAGTGGGCGTTGAGCAACGTTGTACGCTCACGTTGAGTGTCGACCACCGCGTGGCCAGCGGCCGTTATGCTGGCCAGTTCCTGGATGAGATCGTGAAGGAACTGGAGTCCATGAAGTCGTAAATCGCCTGGTGTGATCGTAGTAGCGGTGCCGCTGCTGCAAGTATCTCAGATTGCCTCGGTGAGCTATCCTGCTGCGTTCAGGAAGGTCAGCAATAGGGAATGAAGAGTAAGAAATGCCGATGGCTAAATACTTTGGCAACGTACATCTTGACTTCCGCATTCCGCATTCCGCATTCCCTAATCCCTATTCGTTTTCAATACGCGTGCCGGTCGAAATCAGTTCCCGGAGCAACACGGGACTTAGTCGGGTTTCGGACAAGAGCCCGCGTCAGGAGAAAATATCGTGACGTTGCCATCAAACGGGGCATCCCCATCCCAACCACAATACGACCCACAGTTTCTACTTGACCTCTATCGGCGCATGGTACTCATCCGTGAGTTTGAAGACGGTGTCAAGTTTCTGTTTCTCGAGGGGACGATGCCCGGCACGATTCACCAGTGCCAGGGCCAGGAGGCGACTGCGGTGGGCGTGTGCGCCGCGCTTCGCGACAATGATTTCGTGACCTCCACGTTCCGCGGCCATGGCCATGCGTTGGCCAAGGGACTCAGTGTTCAGGAATTGCTGGACGAGTTGTTTGGAGCGGTGACCGGCTGCTGCAAAGGCAAGGGGGGCAGCATGCACGTGGGCAATTTCGCCAAGGGCATGATTCCGGGAATTGCGATCGTCGCGGGCGGTATTCCGGTGGCGGCGGGGATGGCGCTGGCATTCAAGATGCAGCAGAGCGGCCAGATCGTCGCCTGCTTCTTCGGCGACGGCGCGGTGTCCGAAGGGGCGTTTCATGAAGGCGTGAACATGGCCGCCATCTGGAACCTCCCCGTGATCTTCGTCTGTGAGAACAATCTCTACGGGGCCAGTACGCACTTGTCGAAAGTGATGCGCGACACAAATATCGCTCGCCGCGCCACCTGTTACGGCATCCGCGGTCAGCAGGTCGATGGAAACGACGTGCTGGCGGTCTACGAAGCGGCCCAGGCCGCGGCCCAGGAGTGCCGCGCGGGCGACGGGCCCGTGCTCCTGGAACTGCTCGACCTACCGTCGCACCGGCCATTCGCGCCGCGATGCCTGCCACTATCAGCCGCAAGATGAACGCGATGCATGGTTCGCGCAAGATCCGATCGAGCGATTCGCTCAGGTGCTCAAGGACCGAGGGGCGGCCGATGACGCAGCGTTGGCGGAGATGCGGCAACAAATTCTTCAGCAATTCCAACTGGCCGTCGATGTCGCCCGCCAGGCGCCACTTCCCGACATCCATGAACTGACTACCGACGTGTTCGCCTGAAGCAGAAGGAATGATGATGACAAAACGATTGGGAATCGCCGAGGCCCTGCGCGAAGGGATCGCCGAGGAAATGCAGCGCGATCCGCGCGTGTTCTGCCTCGGCGAAGATATCGCCGTGCCCGGCGGATGGGGCGGTGCGTTCACCGTCACGCTCGGCCTGGAGAATCGGTTTCCCGACCGAATGTTCAACACGCCTATCGCCGAACTCGGCTCCTTCGGCGTCGCCTGCGGCGCGGCGATGATGGGCATGCGTCCCATCGCCGACGTGCAGTATGCCGACTTCCTGCTGCTGGCCTTCGACCAGATCGTCAACAACATTGCCAAGATGCGCTACATGTCGGGCGGGCAGATATCCATGCCGATGGTCATGCGAGCACCGGTCGGCGCCACCGGACGCGGCAGTCAGCATGCCCAGAGCGTGGAACGCTACTTTATCGGAGTGCCAGGACTCAAAGTGGTCGCCGTGTCCGACGCTTACAGCGCCAAAGGAATCTTGAAGGCCGCCGTGCGCGACGATAATCCGGTGATGATTTTCGAGCACAAGTTGCTGTACGGTTCCAAGGGCATGCGGGCCGAAAGCGGTGCCGTCGATGCCACCAGCGACATCCCGGACGAAGACTACACGGTGCCGCTCGACCAGGCCGCTCGGCTCCGCGAAGGGACCGACGTGACCATCCTGGGCTGGCTGCTGATGCGCCACTTCTCGATGCAGGCGGCCGAGCAACTTGCCGCCGACGGCATCAGCGGCGAAGTGATCGACGTGCGCAGCCTGTCCCCGATCGACTACGACACGATCGGCGCGTCGGTGCAGAAGACCGGTCGCGTCGTCATTGTGGAGGAAGGCCCTCAAAGCGGATCGGTGAGCGCTGAAATTGCCGCCGGTATCATGGAGCGTTTTGGCGAATTTCTGCGCTGTCCCATTCGCCGTGTGGCATCGGCCGACGTGCCCGTCCCCTTCACTCCGGTGCTGGAAAACGCCTATCGCCCCGACCCTCCACGGATCGTCGCCGCCGCCACCGCTCTCATGCAGTTCTAACCCCACCCAGTCCCCCTATCCTGCCGCAAAAACGGGGAGCCTCCCCGTTTTTCTGCTAATGTAGGAGGCGGGCGTCGGCCCAATCCGCGTGGTCGGCCGGCAGGTCGCCGGCGTCGCCGACAATGAGCTCCAGGGTTTTCGCGCCGGAGACATCCAAGTCGATCCACTGGGGCGGGCTCTCGCGGGTGATCAAACCGGACTCCCATTTCTTGGCACCGTCGATCCAGACTTCAAAGGTGACGGTGGGATAGGTATTCCCATCCGCACCGGCCCAACTCTGAAAACGTCGATACTTGCCCTCCAAATCGTAGACGACCTTGGAGGGCGCGTGCGTGCCAAGCCCTCGCGCGTGGGGCGTGCCGCCGATGATCATCGGCTTCTGCCACACGCTCTGGTTCTTCTGCAGCGTACCCCAACCTTGCGAAACGGACACTGGTTCCAATGCATCGAGAAACAGACCGTCGATACGTTCGACGGGGCGCACCATGCGTTCGGTGGCCGCGGGCAGCTGGTCCGTCTGTACCGGCTCGATCAGAGCGGCACCGTCGAGTGAGACAGTCTCCGGTGGCGGTAATGCCTCGGGAAAGGCAGAGGGTGATCCAGGTTTCGTGGCCCATACCCAAGCAGAAATCGTGGTACTGCCGCTGGACGCGAACAGTTCGCCGGCAATACGATTCTCGCCAGTCACCAGCGGAACTCGCAGAAACGTCCAGTGTTCGTGACGCGGCAAAAGCGTCGCCGACCAACCGGCATCGGAAAAAACTGCACTCACCGGCACAACATGTCCATTATCCGTCAGTGCGCCAACGGGGCTGGCTGGCGACTTCTCGCCTTCGCAGAGAATAAGCAGTTCGGCAGAGGGTCCTGTCACGGTAATGTCGGCATCGAAGGTCATTCGTACGGCAGATGTGGCATCTCCCAATAGGCTTGTCCAGTCGGGACCGCACGCTGCGGCGGTGTCTTCGAAGGCGACACGTTGCAGTTGGCAGTTTGAGCGAGTGATAGACAGTTGTGAGCCAATCGCTGACGTCGCTGGTGGCAGTCCATCCACCGCTTGAGAGGCCTGGATTGTGAGGACCATTGTCTCATAAGGAGCCAAGAGCACTTCGAGCGAATCGCCGTACTTCAGTTCCTTCCCGTAAACGCGTCGCTCGGGGTACAGACTGACGGCATCGAGCTTCGCCGCGTCGGGCTGGAATCCCAGGTTTTCGTCCAGAGCCAGGCGGTACGACTGCCGCGCAATCCACGGATTCCTCAGCGCCACCAGAGCGCAATTGTCAGCTCCATGTGCATAACCGTATGGCTGGCGGGGCATGGTTCCCGTGTCAGAGAACTGAGGGATAGGATCGTTCTGCCATGACGCCGGCAAGAGCGGCACGGCATGCTCCAGCAGGTGAGCATGTGACCGAGTCCATTGCAGCAGGGCGGCCAGGTCTTTCCAGCGCGAGTCGCTCATATATTTGGGATTGACATAAAGCGGCAAGAACATGTGCCCGCGCATCACCGTGATGACCGCATCGTTGAGCAGCGGTTCCGGCGTTTGGTGCACGACACCAAGTACTTCCTGCGCGGCGCTGGGAATGGGCAACAGCGCGGCACCCTGGAGATTGAAATAGTCACGGGCAGTGGTGTAACTCTCGCGGTGCACCGGTGCAGGTACCCGGCCGACCGGCGCGTCGTCTCCAAACGTGCCGATGACGGAGTTGACATGAAAGAGCCACCAGGGACTGGGATTGTAGCCAAAGCAGGTTGTTTCGATCCACACCTCCGGATCGGCCTGGCGAGCCGCCTCGACTGCCGCAATCACACCGGCGGCAATCGCTTCCGAAGAGCACTCACCCGGCTCGTGGCCGTGATCGGTCGCCGGACAGACGAGACTACAGCCGTCCAGTTTCAGGTGGTGGATGTCCCAGCGACTGACCAGGTCCACCAACGCTTCGCGGAACCGCTGGCCATATCGTTTCCCGCCCAGACAGAGTAGACGGACGGAAGCGTTCTTGTCGCCGTGGCTGGGAACCGTAAAGGACTCAAATCCTTGTTCCTGCGCCCATTCATTGTCTACGGCTCCCGGGTAGTAGCTGCTCGGCGAAATCCACAGACCCAGATTGGCGTTCATCGCATGGGCCGCGTCGCGGATATGAGCGAATCCTTCGGGAAATTGCTCGGGGTCAATCTCCCACACACTCTTGCGGTTCGACCAACCCATATCGATGCAAAATGTATCCAGCGACACACCATGGGTTTTGTGGAGCTTCTCATTGAACTCCGTCATCAGGCTGAGGATGTCTTTCTCGGTGTAGGGAACCGGTGACGTCCACCAGCTGTTGTAGTTGACGTGCAGTCCTGTGGGTGCGGGGCGATGCGCGGCAACGTACTGCTGGAAAGCCCGTACCTCCTGGCCTGGCGGAGCCACACCGTACACAGCGATGCGAGATTCATACCAAGTGAGCGGTTGCATGCGGAGCCCTGGCCGATGAGCCACCACAATCTGCTCGCCTTCGCAGCGCACGGAAGCGACCGGGTATTCGATGCCGACAAACTCGCCGGGCAGGAACACAGGATGGCTCTGCGGACCATCGAGGATCACGAGACCGTCTTCCCCTTGCCGTGATGACCCATGGGTCCAGATGGGCCGCCCTTGCCTGTCGATTCGATCCAGTACGATTTCCTGGAGAACTTGGACGTCATTGGCATCGACCAGGCGAAAGCGAGCCCACTTGCGGAGCACCGATTCCGACTGCGACCAGCGCAGCAGCAGCTGCACTTCCATCGCAGACGTGTCATCCAGTCGAATCGGCGGGTATTCGACCTCTAACGTCTGGCCCTCGGTGATGGAACCAGCGGTGCCACTCGGCGCGACGCCCCCCACTGCCACCTGGCCTCCCGCCGCGAACATCGGCGATTTGAGCGAGACCTGCACAGTCATACCATCGGCTTGGATCTGCAGCGTATCACCTTGCACGTCGAACCGCGGCGACGGGTCGGCGCCCCATATTGAGCTGCTCGTGAACGAGAACACGCAGCACAAAGACAATGACAACCAGCGAATTGCGTACTGGATCACGATGGTACCTCCCGATGGTAGGGACTCTCTCATGCCCACCAGTGTACCATCGCGAACCAACGACACATCAGTAGGGTGTGCCAACTAAGATGTCCAGTCTTCCACCAGGAGACCCGGCACTCTGCAGAAGTCCACCATGTTCCTGGAAAGCAGTTTCGCGCCGTTCGACATGACGATTGCCGCGATTTTCAAGTCCATGGTGCCGATGCGGATCCGTGCGCGCCGCAATGACTGGAACTTCGCGGCAGCCTGCTCGTTAAATTGCAGGATGGGAACTTGCCTATAATTCTCCAAATGCTGGTGCAATCGACGGTAAGCCTCCACCTGTGCGTCCACCGATGTTGCGCGAGCAAGATACGCCATCCAGCCCCGCATCTGTTCTTCGTAGCTGATAATGGTCGTCACGGCCTCGTCCGGTGAGATATCCGCCAATCGCTCGCGCAGTACGGCAGAGTCCGCTCCTCCCCATTCCAGCAGACTCAGGTGATCCGTATCGAGAACTAGCATGCGGGACTCCTACTTCTGCCGGCGAGTCGAGGTGCCAGCTTTCTGCGACTGCCGGTACTGCCGCCCAAGTTTCATGGCTTTCTCGTACACCGAATCCCCTTGGAAAGTCCCTGCAATCCGTTCCCACCAAGGTTTGTCAACGTCCGCACCTTCGACTTTGCTCTTGAGTTTGGCGAACTCCGCCTCTAAGGCAGCCAATCGTTTTTCCAATTGTGCAGGCGTCATATCCCACTCCTACTCCAAAATGCGTATCAGCTCTGCTCCGCAAAGGTTGGGAAAAACTCGCACGAAAACCGAGAATCCTGTTGCATAGCACTCTTTCCACTATTGTTGCCGAAATCGGCAACGTCGGGAAGTCCTTCCGATCAGGCCTGTCGTTGCCAAGCTCGCCTGCCTTCGTCTGGCCTCGCCGAAAGGCGTCTCGGTGAGCTTGGCACACCCTACCAACTGCCAGTACATTAGGTGAGTAGCATTTTCCGACTGAAACGTAGACCGGAGCAACACCATGCTCAGACCTGCCATCTTCGTATCTTGCCTGCTATGGTGCTTGCCCATCGCCTCGCTGTCGGCGGCGGACGAGAATCGCAACCCTGGAACGCCCTGGCCGGCGACCGACGCGCTGGGGCGTCAGCTCCCCGTGTCCGCTGACGTCGGTCCGCTGAAGCAGGACCGGTGCGTAGGCATCTTCTACTTTCTCTGGCTCGGCGACCGTTTCTCCTACGGCCCATACGATGTCACCAAGATACTGGCCGCGGATCCCGCCGCACTGAAAAATGCCGACTCGCCACTATGGGGTGCACGCGGCCAATATCACTTCTGGGGCGAACCGCTGCTGGGCTACTACAACAATAGGGACCCTTGGGTTCTCCGCCGCCATGCGCACATGCTGGCCGATGCGGGGATCGATACACTGATCTTCGACACGACGAATGCCGTGACCTATCGCGACGTTTATCGCCAACTCTGTGAGGTGTTCACGCAGATACGACAGGAAGGAGGCCGCACACCGCGGTTTTGCTTCATGGTCAACACGCGCGCCGGCCAGACCGCTCGCCAGATCTTTGACGATCTTTACAAACCGGGCCACTATCGGGACCTCTGGTTCCACTGGCAAGGCAAGCCGTTGATGATTTGCGATCCCGCCGAGGCCGACGCGGAGGTAAAGGCCTTCTTCACACTCCGTCGCGCACACTGGCCCTTCGATCTGGTCAATACCCACAACGCCTGGCACTGGGAGTCGACCTATCCACAAGTGTACAGTTACGACGACGATCCCAGCATCCCCGAGCAGGTCAACGTCGCCGTCGCCCAGAATTTGCGAGCGGACAATGGCGGCGTGACCAATATGTCCGATGGAAACGCGCGCGGACGTAGCTTCCACGACGGCCAGATGGACCGCACACCCGGCTCCATCAATTGGGGCTATAACGTGCAGGAACAGTGGGACCGCGCATTGCAGCTGCATCCCCCTTTCGTCATGGTGACCAGTTGGAACGAGTGGATCGCAGGACGCTGGGGAAACCCCAACGGTCCCCCAGTCTTTGTCGACCAATTGGATCAGCAATACAGCCGCGACATCGAACCGATGCAAGGAGGACATGGTGACAACTACTACCTGCAACTGATCGCCAATGTCCGCCGTTACAAGGGCGCTCCGCCGCTGCCCCCAGCGTCAGCAGCTTGCACCATTTCGATCGATGGCGATTTCGCACAATGGAGTGAAGTTGGGCCGGACTTTACCGATCACGTGGGCGACACGTTGCACCGCAACCATGTTGGATTCGGCAAGACGAACCATGTGAACGCCAGCGGCCGCAATGACCTGGTGCTCATGAGAGTCGCGCGCGATGAAGAGAATCTCTATTTCTACGCCAGTACGCATGAACCGATCACCACACCCGCCACTCCCCACTGGATGACACTTTTCCTGAACACGGATCAGAACGCGCAAACCGGTTGGCAAGGCTTTGACTTCGCCGTCAATCGAACGACCTCCGGGGACAACACAGCTTGGCTGGAGAAGAGTGTGGACGGCGCAACCTGGCAACGAGTCGCGGAAATCCCCTGCCGGGTAGCCGGCAACGAGCTACAACTAGCCATCCAGCGGTCAACTTTAGGCCTGCCGGCAGGTCGCGTGGCATTCGACTTCAAATGGGCCGACAACATCCGCGAGCCTGCCGACGTCATGGATTTTTACGTTAGCGGCGACGTGGCGCCCGACGGCCGACTCTTGTACCGCTATGAAACCGAATAGAGATGTCGATGTAGGGTGTGACAAGCTCGCCTGCCGCCAGGTTGCCTCGCCGAGAAACGTGGTGGCGAGTGCCGGCACACCAGAATGCGTTCGGCGCAAAAACCATGACAAACACAAGAACACTTTCAGTGTCGCTATTTCTGCTGGGACTGATCGCGGTGCGCGCGGCAGCTTCCGATCCGACGACACCGTTTGAGCCCGACAGTCACACACTGCTCTTGTATCATTTTGATGAAGGTGAGGGTGATGTAGCAAAGGACTCCAGTGGAAACGGCTACGACGGCGTCATTCAAGGTGCGCAATGGGCCGAGGGGCACTTTGGCCAAGCTCTGCGATTCGACGGCGTGGACGACAGCGTCTTTCGGAAGACCTCGGAAGCGATCCAGGGGCTGAAACAACTGACGGTCGAGTGTTGGTTCCGGCAAGACGACCCATCCGGCCGCCAGTTTCTTGTAGGCGATGACATCACATTTCATTTCGATCTGAGCGACGGGAGTAGTACGTCACTATCACTGTACAACCAAGGAGCCAGCGTCGCCAATTCACAGGGGTTACAGCATCAGCAAATTGGTGCCGGTCTGGGCGCAGTGCGACTTAACCGATGGCATCATCTGGCCGCCACTTTCGATGGCCACCAGGTCAGTTTCTTTCTGGATGGAATCCTCGCTCGGCGCAGCGAAGGCGGCGATGATTTCCTAATAGGTGTGCCATCGCGCGGGCTGTGGGTCGGATGTTATGTCGGAAACGACTTCTGGTTCAACGGACGGATCGATGAAGTTCGTGTTTCGGATTGCGTGCGATACGATGCCACGAATCAACTGGCGGCGGGACAGCAGGCGTTTGAGTTGCCGAGAAAGCCGGCGTTGCAGAAGGCCGTTCGCACGCCGCATACAACCGGAATCGCTCAACTGGGCCTGCAGCTAAAGCGACTCTACGGAGGCAACTCCACTGGCTGGATCTCGCTCAAGGCGCCCGACAGACCCGCCGTGATCGTCGGCCGCTATGACTTGGATGGTGTCCTTGACCAGGCTGAGAAACAGTTCGACCTGGACGTTTCTGACCAGTGGTGCGGTGACGGACTGTACATTGTCGGGCTGGAGCAAACCGGTGCGGGCTATTGCAGCGTCACTTCGGCAACGCTGGCATGCGGCGGTGCAACGGCGGCACAGTGGACGGGCGATCTTCGTTCACGGCACACGTTCGACCCGCCCATCCTGCTGCCGCTGCGTGTTGGCACGCGGAATGCAGCCGAGCAGCCTCAGCGTATCTTGTTGCTACCACAAGCAGCCGATCGCCTGGCCGGCGACTTGGATATCGGATCCAGTGATGCCGACGATCCCCCCTCGGCGTTTGGCGACGGCCAGATCGAGTACTGGGTACACGTGCCGCGCGAACAGACCTATCGCGTCTATCTTCGATATACCTCCCCGGCGCTCCGTCCCTGCGACCTGGTAATCGACGGCCACGACCTTCATCCGTACCACATGGCCGCCAGGAATCACAGCCTCAGCGCATCGCTGCGCGACGCACTCTGGGAGTACCAGGGCACAACGCGACTGATAGCCGGACTCCACTGGATCAGGCTGCAGGACGTGCTGCCCGAGATCGTCGCTTTGCGTCTGGAGCCCGTTGAACCGGTGACGCCACCAACCATCCCGTGGCAGCGGTATCCCGTACCTGACGGTGACCTGTTAGTTCGCGCCACGTCATGGCAGATCTGTCCGCTCTTCGGCCGGCCAAACGACGTCAGCTGTGTCCTTCGACGTCAAAGCGAGACACCAACGCTCGAAGTTCTCGGTGGAGTTTGCCAACACCGACCGGGGTGAATTGTTCGCCGGCGACGGCGTGCGGCTAGTACACACGGGGACGTGGGATCTGGAGCCTTTCGGACGCCTGCGATTTCGTTTCGCGGGTCAAGGTTCGGGACACGTTGTCTCGCTGTGGGCAATTGACGTGAAACGCGATGAAAAGCTCCTGTGGCGCATGCGCGACGTCAAGACAGGCATTCAGGACATTAGCGTGCCGATCTCGTTTGAAGGAAACGATGTATTCGACCCCGGGCACGTAACTGCGATCTGCCTGGAACTGGACGAAGGAAATGTCCGAGCCGACGTACGTGAACCATTTTGTCGGCGCGATGATCGAACCGCAGTTCGATCGTCGTGACGTGATCGTGCCGCCGCCGAGCTATGCCGGCGACCTGGCTGCAGCGCGGCAAGCGATGGGGGAAGTGGCGCGAAGTGTTAGCCAACCTGCCACACCGCTCGTCTCCCGCGGTTTTCGACCGTGGACCAAGCCAGTGGTTCCCGAAAGACATCCGCTGTTCGAGGCCAGTGACCCGAAACCGGTCTCGCGCAGCACGCTCGGTTACGAACTACACTGCACGGCGCGCGCGACACCAGCCCAACGGCACTCGATCAGTTCCACAAGTTCTACGACTTCGGTGACGTCTGTTGGCCGCACATCGGGATCTGTCCGCAACGTGCCACTTTCGCCAGCGACGAGGAGTACCGCACTGCGCTGCAGGAAATGGAGAAGCGACTGGCTGACGTTCGCCGGCGGGGACTCTACCTGTTCGACATCTGGGGTTACGTACCGTTCAACGACAGCTATCCCTCAACAATCGCCCCCGAACATCACGACATCCTGATGCGAGTCTTGGGCGACAAGTTCCTCGGCTATGACAACGGCGAACAGGACGGTCGATACATCGGGGGCTACGCAGACCGTGGCCCGCATACGAATCGACGCGAAGGTTGGGAGGATTTTGTCAGGTGGGACGAACACATCTGCGCCGACAGTATGAACTACATGAACGCGACAGGTTCACTGAACTTCTCACACTACTATGGTGATCGCAATTGCCGATTACTGGGGCTGGAAACCGCTCAAGGACTTCCCAGCGACACACTGATGTTTGCCTTTCTGCGTGGAGCCGGCAAACAATACGGCCGCCTGCTGACTCAGGCCACGTCGATCTGGAACCGTTTCGGCTACAACATGTACCACGGCCGCAAGACCGATGGACTCAATGGATATGGATACGGACCCAACAAAGGATGTTCGCTGAGCCTCCACAAACGACTCTTCTTTTCCAGCTACTTGGGGGGTCACAGCATTGTCGGGTCGGAGACGTCACAGTTGACGGCCGACCAGCTACCCGACGGCGCGCCGGAACTGAGCCCGTTGGGCGCGCAGCATCTTGAACTGCGCCAGTGGTTCCAACAACACCCGGAGCGGGGTGTGATGTACACGCCGATCGCTTTCATGCTCGATTTCTACAACGGCTGGAACATGCCTCGACACCTCTACCGTAGCGACAAGTACAAGATCTGGGGAAAGCTCCCCTACGAGAAAGGAGATTATCTGACCGACAGCATGTTTCGCATGATCTGGCCCGGCTATGAAGACTGCAGCTACCTGCGCAACGAGCGAGGGTTCCTCACCCCCACTCCCTATGGTGACATCTTCGACGTAGTCACAAACCGCTGCCATCCCAGCGTCCTCAAGCAGTACAACTCTGTCCTGCTGCTGGGCGACGTCGAACTGACACCTGACGTCGTCAGCAACCTGTTGGCGTATGTGCGTGACGGCGGTGATCTGGTGCTTGATGCTCGTAATGCCCGAGCGTTGCCGGAAGAGATCACGGGAATCAAGCTTGGCGATCAAGCGAAAGCGTACATGAGTTGTCTGCTGGCGACCGGATCCCAGTTTGATGAGCAGCCGTACACATACACGGTCAGTGAACCACTCAGTGCATTGCCGCTGCTGGTCAATGAGCACGGCCATCCTCTGATTACTGTCAACCAGGTGGCACAAGGTCGAGTCGTGGTCGGCACGGTCGATTACTGGTTGACCGACCCGTTGGTCTACGCCGCACCGGAAATCGTCAACATGGAACCACCGTACCGCATGCTGCAGGGCGTCCGGGCCGTGTTGGACAAATATTTCAGTTCGTTCAATCCCGTGGAGGTCGAACCTGAGGGGCTCGGGATAACAACGTGCTGCTTCGAAGACAATCCCAGGCGGCTACTCGTCGGCTTGATGAACAACGACTTGTTTGCCAACTGGAAAGGAACGCTCGATCTGCGAATTGGTGGCGTCACTGAGGTACATGAGTTGCGAAGTGGTCGGGAGTTGGCGGTAGAGGAACTGCACCAACTGGAAGTTATTGCGGGTGATGTGGTCATCCTGGATATTCGGACCCGCGAGCACCGGTAGATGTCGCGATCTGGGAATACTCGTCGTCTGGGCTGTTGAAAAGTCAGCCCTTGGACGCTGCTGTGCCGCGTGCAGTGGCGGCCATTTCTATTCCCTCCGTCGGCCTTGTACCGGCGGAGCCACAACTGGTCCGCTACCAACAGGCGATCCTCCTTTCAGGCTTCCGTCGAGTTTATCTCGGCGGAGCCACAACTGGTCCGCTACCAACAGGCGATCCTCCCTTCAGGCTTCCGTCGAGTTTATCTCGGCGGAGCCACAACTGGTCCGCTACCAACAGGCGATCCTCCCTTCAGGCTTCCGTCGAGTTTATCTCGGCGGAGCCACAACTGGTCCGCTACCAACAGGCGATCCTCCCTTCAGGCTTCCGTCGAGTTTATCTCGGCGGAGCCACAACTGGTCCGCTACCGACAGACCATGCCACACCGTCGGTCGAGTCCCCAACGTGCCATCACACCGGCACGCCCTCGAGACCCAGTCAAGCCGCGGCCTGTTTCGGCCTCGGCGGGGCGCCGTTTTGCCTTTGGACACCCGCCTCGGCCGGCACACTTCGCATCTCATCTACAGTAGCCGGCCAGTCCTCAGTCCGCCGGGATGAACCCGACGTGGCTGGAGAAACGAGCGGAACAGAAATGGGGCGATGTCTCGATACCTACAAGGGCGAGTTCATATCGCGCCACGCGTCGTCTCAGCCGCGAGATCAATCAGAGCGAATGATGATCTGTTGTGGTTGACCGGTTTCTGGTGTCCCGGCGCTCGGCGTCGTGTCTACGATGCAAGATACGTGGTTGCGGGCAAGCTTGGCACACCCTACCATCTACCAACTACCCACTACGGGGCCGGCTTGCTCATTTCGATCACCGTCAGGGAGTGTTTCGGCAAGCTCAGTTTCAGCGATTGCTGTTCTACAATCTGGCTTTCTTTCACGACGCGAGGGACGACGTTATCCGGATTCTCCGGGCTGTTTTCCGCCTTGTATGAGTCGGCCGCCAACGTCGTGATCGACTCGACTCGAAACGGTGCAAAGCCTGGATCGATATCGATTTGAGCATCCCGCTTTACGCTACGATTGATCAGGAACAGGCTCACACGATTGCCATCCGGTGTCCGATAAGCGCCGGCATCCACGCACGGCACGGCATCTAACTTGGGCACAATACCCATAGCACGCGTCGAATAGGTGGGAGCGACGACGTCCGTCTGCAACACCACGCGACGCTGCATGGCCGAGTACATCTGGAACACGTGATAGACGATATTGCGCCACTCCTTTCGATCGGGCCGCTGGCCGTGAACTCCGACAAGAGCGCCAAACACATCCTGGCACAGCGGCAGGTGGTTGGCACTGGTGAGTTGCGGTTCAGCCAGGAACACATTGAACAGGCAAGCCAGATAAAGCGATCCGCAGAGCGAACGATTCCAAGCCGCGTCTTCCACCATCCTCTTCTGATCGAATGGATATATAAGCGGACCGTATTCCGTAACCTGCAATTCGATGTTCTTCCCACCGTTTGGCGCATATTTCTCGATTAAGGCCTTGGTTTGTTGGAGATTGTCGCGCACATAGACCGACGGCGCCGAGGAAGCATTCGGCAAACTCGTCGTCAGGATAGACTCTGGAAAAAAAACCCATACCGGACGATCGAATCACAGGCGCGTATCCATTGTGCACATCGATGAAGTCGATCTTGTCACCCAACTCGCCAAGTATCGTCTTCATCCAATCGGGATGTTTGTTGAGATGGATGTTGCCTGTATCGTGCAAACCGATGACACCGAGTTTGGTGCCGGGTGCTACGCGCGTCGACGACGGCCTTGCATTGGAGAAAGAAGTCGACATACTCGCGCGGCGTCTTGTTGATGGGCAGTTCTTTGACCGGATCATTCTTGTCGGCCATGTAGATTTCATTTCCGACCGCATACGATGCCACGTCGAATCCTTGGCCTGCAAAATACTCCACCCAGAGAGCCGCGTCTTCGGGCGTGCCGGTCCCGGCGTTGAGGGTAATCGTGGCGGTGATCTTCAGTTCACGGCACAGCGCCATGAACTCCGCCGGTCCAAAGTACGGGTATTCAGGTACGCCTTTCTTGGGCTGGCTGAATGGGTTGGGAATCGGCGTTCGCTGGTCACCGACGGCATCTGTCCACAGGAAGAAGTCCGAGAGCGTCCCGCCAGGATAGGCGCAAATGCGTGATTCCAGCCTGCCGGAGCGGCTCCACCAACGACTCGTCAAACTTCTTCTCTCCGGGCAGCCACAACCCCATGCCGCTGTTGGTCCACTCGATGTTGTCACCGAAAATGAGCGGCTTGACCGTGTTCAACACCGTGTCGGTCACGCGAATCGACGCCGGGAAAGGAACGTTCTCGTCCGTTTCATCCGCGGTGACGAGCGGACATGGAACAAGAGACAGCAGACTGGCCATAACAAACAAAACAGCGATAGCGCGGAATCGGGTCGTCATGTGATTACTTATCTCCACTCAACAGCACAATTGTGGCGAATACTGCTGTTCGGTTCGGTGTCACTGGCTCTGCCAGCGCGGAAGCCCCCAGTTCATTCCGATTTGTGGCCCGCATTCACTGCCGCAATCTGCTCAATCTCCTGCTTGGTCAGCATGCCGCTGTATACGCGCACGTCGCTAATGCCACCGTGAAAGTTACTGGCGGGCGTATCCTCCCAGCGATTCCAAGCGCCAATGCGAAAGCCATAGAGATCCAGTTGGCGAGCCAGGCTCAGTCGCAGGTCGTCGACCAGTCGACCATCAATGTAGAACCGAACGCTTCCACCGTAGCGTGCATCGCAGACAAGTACCAGGTGATGCCACTTGCCGTCGGCCAGCGACATCTGTCCCCTGCGATGCACCCAGTTCCAATCGCCGGTATTGATGGCGACGTTGGGTACGCCCTCCGAGAGAATACTCATATGGACCGCCCCCGGTTTCCCTTCGTCGCAAAACAGCAGCGGATTCCAGGTGTTACCGAGCGTGTCGGGCTTGACCCACATGGCAATCGAGACAGCGTCGTGCACTGCCAGCCCATCGCATTGGATGTAGCTTCCACCGGAGAAGTAAGCGGCCTCCTGACCCCCTGGTCCTGTGCAACTCGTAATGTTCACCGCCCTTGCCGGCTGCTGCTGACCGGAGGCATCGATCACGGCCCCCGACGAGAGATCATCGAGTGGCCACCTGGCAAGCAACTGTGCGGGAAGTGGCTCGGGGGTGGCAAATTCTGGTGGTTTTGGTGGGATACCGCACGCCGATGCCAGCGTCGGGACAGGCCGAAAATCGGGTTGTCCCTGGTACGCCAGATTGCGACGACCGAAATACGAACCGTAGTAAGGCGCGCCGCAGTCGATCCAGGTTACGAGTTTACTCCACTCTTCGCTCGACAGAGCAACGTCGTAGTGCCCTTCCTTGAGCAGCTTGACCAGCCGGCTGTGGTGCGAACCGTGCGCGTACGGCGGAGCGACCTCAGCATGCTGCATCGCGAACTCAAGACCATCCCATTCCTGCAACTTGTGCACCCATCCGTTCCGGAGCATGTTCTCGTACGAGCGGTTGAACAGCGTGGTCAGTTCACCACGCAGGTCGGGTGCCGCCTTGGGATCCTGACCGTCGTGGCAACGTACACAATGCCGGTCCAGAAGCGGCTGTACGTCGGTCGGATAGTACAGCGGGCGCGGCGCCACCTCGCCCGGCTGAGCTGCGAGCTGGGCGGGTGGTTGCTCAGTGCAAGCGGCGATCGGGACACGGGAGCCTGCGTGCGATGCTCGTGGCAGCCGATGCAGGAGCGCTGTTCGCCCGGCGCGAAGTTGACGAACGTCCGCATCCGCTGCACTTCCATGAAGTCCTCGTCCAACGCCTGAAAGAACAGGTTCCGATCGGCCGGCACTTCGAAGCAGGCCGAGCCGTCCTCTTCGACCGGCACGATGCCGTGCAGCACGGCGATCCAGATGTGGGCGTTCCAGCTGACGGCCAAGATGCCCGCCGAACCCGTCCGCGCTGCGGTCCTCGCCGCGAAGCGGATCGACCTCGGCCGACCACGGCTTGGGAATCTGCTCCATCACGCGCAGGTACTTGACCGTCCCCGGCTCGACACCGTCGAGTCCGCGATACACGTCGCTCAGGAAGACCGTGGCCTTGGCTTGCGTCGGCCGGCAGCTTCCGCGCTCGACGGCAGGCAGAATGGGAGGCGGCCTTGCGAGGCCGCAGCAGCATCGGCTGCCAGCAGGAGATCTCCGGATCGTGATAGATCGGCACGCGGTTGCCGAAGACGTCCAGCAGGTAGATGCCGTAGGCCGACTCGTCGTTGTACCGCTTGTCGGGATTGCACGAGACGAGGAAGAACTTGTCGGACAAGCGGATAGGGATCGGCGTAGAACGGGCCGTAGATATCTTCGCGCCACACGCCGTTGCGGAGCTGGTAGAGGCCGCGCAGGTTTTCCGTCTTCACGTTCGGCGTCAGGCTGGTCATCGGCTCGGGCGTGCGTTTGTTCTTGTTCAGATCCAGCAGCAGCACCTGCCCCACGCCCAGCGGCTCGTGTCCGCAGCCGATGCAGACGGCCAAGTCGCGGATGGCCGGGCACCTGGCGGGCCTGCCAGAACACGCCGGGATTGGCGATGTTGTCGCCGTAGAACTCTTCGCTGCCCGAGCCGTCCGGCCGCATGATCCACAGCGGCTGCACGGCGGCGATGCCCTTGTAGACGTATTCCCAGCGGTTGTAGAGAATCCGCCCGTCTTCCATCATGGTCGGCGTGAACTCGCTCAGGCGCCCGTGCGAGATCGGCCGCAGGCCGCTGCCGTCGGCGTCCATGCGGAACAGGTTCGTGCAGGCCAGGTAGTGTGCCGGCGTGCACAGCACGCCGTGTTCGCATCGCGTGGAGGCGAAGCAGAGGCCGCCGTCGGGCAGGTAGCAGGGGTGCACGTCGTCGGTCCAGAACCGGTATCCCAGCAAGCCGTAGAAACCGTCGCCGGTAGCTGGTCTTGCCGTACTTGGCGATCCGCTGCTGCTTCGTCGTCCGGCGGGAATCGTGACCTGCCGCAGGCCTTGCGCCGTCGACGCCGATCTCGTAGATGCGGATAGCCCTCGGGCTGCGGACGGCGGTAGCCGAAGACGATCCGGCGCGCGTCGAACGAGAGGTCGTAGCGGTCGAAGACGCCGCCGCCAACTGCGGGACCAGATCTCGCGGACTCGGCCGTCGGCCAGCGACAGCACGCACAGGTTGCCGCCCCAAGCGGCTGATGTGCTGGAAGTCGTCGTAGTAGTGCTTGCTGTTGTACGTGTAGCGCTTGACGAAGAGGATCTCGGCGTCCCGCAGCAGCGGGTTCCGCTCGACGAGCATTCGACGCTGCATCTGCGGCATCTCGGCCATCAGGCGGCGCGTTGGCGTCGTTGGCCGGATCGAGCCGTTCGGCGGCTTGCGACTTTCAATTCCTGCTCGTACAGCATCCAGCCGTTGCGCGAATTCGACGCCTGGGTATGTGTTTCCGGTACGATCGGCTCAATCAGTGACTGCCGAACGCAACCGGTTCACATCGCCGCAGAGCGTGGCCAGTACAGACGCTTTGACGCACAAATCGAGCCGCCGTGAATCGTCTCGATCCGAGCCCGCTTGACTCAATTGATCCCATCCTGCTCGCAGCGAGGACCTTCCACCACCGCACACGGAAGCGAGTTGCTCAATAAGTTGCCGCTCTGATTCCAGATCTTGAGCCGCA
>CAVOXY010000046.1:0-39627 GCA_963700515.1 uncultured Planctomycetota bacterium
GCCCCGAGTCATTTTGATTTTGAGGGTCCTTGAAATCCGCTACGCACTCGCCTTCATGACGAACGAGGTCAAAGTCACGGTCGGCGATGGACCCGATATGCGGATCATTTGCGTCGGCAACCTGCTGACCGGCCACAACCGCCTGGCTTGCTTGTCGCGGCAGAAACCTCCCGTTTTCCTGGCGTCAGGGGAAACCTTGGGGGTTCTTTTGTTGCCAATTCCAGCCGTCGCGGCACATATCTTCCAGGCTGAACTTGGCGACCCATCCGAGTTCGGCCTGCGCCTTGCTGGGATCGGCATAGGCGGCGACCACATCCCCGGCCCGTCGTCCCACAATCTCATAGGGGATGGCCACACCGGTGGCTTTCTCAAAGGCGGCAATGACCTCCAACACGCTGGATCCGCGGCCGGTGCCCAGATTGTACGTCACCACAGCCGGCTTGGCGGTCAGCTTCTCGACAGCGCACACGTGTGCCGCCGCCAGATCGACCACGTGAATGTAGTCCCGTACTCCGGTACCATCGGCAGTCGGATAATCGTTGCCGAAAACGCGCAGTCGCGGCAGTCGTCCGATAGCGACCTGGGTGATATAAGGCATCAGGTTGTTGGGAATACCATGCGGATCTTCGCCGATTTCGCCGCTCGGATGTGCACCGACCGGATTGAAGTAGCGCAGCAGCGCAAAGTTCCAATCGTGATCGCTGACATAAAGGTCCCGCATGATCTGCTCGGTCATCAACTTGGTCCAACCGTAGGGACTTTCCGCTGCCGAGGTCGGTTGATCTTCCGTGATAGGAACTCGCTGCGCCTGGCCATAGACCGTACATGACGAGCTGTAGACCAGATTCTTGCAGTCGTGACGCCGCATGACATCGAGCAGATTTATCGTGCCAGCCACATTATTGTGGTAATATTGGAGCGGCTTCTCGACCGATTCACCGACGGCCTTCATGGCAGCGAAGTGGATGACGGCATCGATCGGTTTGGCATGAAACGCCTCCGACAACCCTGGCGTATCGAGGAGATCTGTTTGAAAGAACTCGAGCGTCCTATTCGCCAAACGCTCGACGCGCTTTAGCGATTCCAGTTTGCTGTTACTGAGATTGTCCACGACCACGATCTCGTGGCCCGCCTTCAACAATTCGATGCAGGTGTGGCTGCCAATGTAGCCAGCCCCGCCGGTTACCAGAATTCGCATGATGTGTCAGGTATTGGGCAAGAGGATCGGAAAATGGTCCGCCAACGCACACTCGGTCCGCATCGGCTGTTCCCTTCGGCGCCCGCACCCCGCAGGAGCAAAGACGCGTCCTGCGCCAGGTAGATCCAGCGGAACGGGGGGGCAGCCAGAGCAGGTGCGCAGCGTGTATTGTTTCTGAGCGTGCAAAATCTGTCCAGTCCCCGTGGGCTGCGACAGATCCGTTGGACGAAGCAACTCGTCGGCTGTTAAACCGTCGGCTGTTAGAACGTCGGTCCCTGGACGCTAATATGCCGGGTGCAGTGGCGACAATTTCTATTCCCTCCGTCACCCCTTGTGCCGGCGGTGGACCGACTGGTCAGGCACGGACAGACCATGACACACCATCGGTCGAGTCCTTAACGTGCCATCACACCGGCGCGCGTTCGAGACCGAATCAAGCCGCGGCATGTTTCGGCCTCCGCAAGCCGCCGATGTGCCTTCAGTCGCTCGGCTCGGCCGGGACACCTTCCTGTTGATCGGCAGTAGCCGGCCCGTCCTCAGTCCGCCGGGATGAACCCGACGGCGCTGGAGCAGCGCGGGGAACCGCAACGCGACCATGCCTGGATGCGAGCCACTACATGTTTTTATCACGTCAGTCAACGCGACACCGAATTCACTGGTCAGCGCGGCACAGGATTGTGCGGATTTCGTCCAGGACCCTGGCAGGATCGACAAATTGCACGATATCGGGCCAGCGCTGGAGTGATTTCCGAGCGCAGTCGTGCAATCCCTCGGGCACAATGATGAGAAACGGAATCTGATAAATCTCGCAGACGTGCAACACGTCTTCGGCCTGAGTATCGGCACCTGTCGGCGCGATGATTTTGTGCAGGTATCCCACCAGTACAGACACTTTGTTCTCTTCGTTGAACAGTCGCACGTGTTGGCCATAGTTGTCGAATCCATTTGAGATGGGAATCGTGTCGCATCCGTCGCAGATGAGACTGGTCAGCACCGCGGGATCGGTGCCTTCAAAATAGCCGACGCTCTTGCGATCCATAGTTTTCTCCCCTCCCATACAGTCCCCACCGCACAGTGTCTACCGCATGGCTGACGTCACACGACGCCCTGGTCCAGCATGGCTCGCGCAACTTTCAGAAAGCTCGCAATATTGGCACCGTTGACGTAGTTGCCAGGTGTCCCATAGGCTTCGGCTGTTTCGCGGCAGTTCCGGTGAATATTCACCATGATTGTCAGCAGTCGCTGATCCACTTCATCGCGTGTCCAGCGCATGTGGCCGGCGTTTTGTGTCATCTCCAGACCGCTGGTAGCTACGCCTCCGGCGTTGGCAGCTTTGCCTGGAGCAAAGAGAATTTTCTCCTGCACGAAATGCGTGACGGCCAGAGGTTCCGCCGGCATATTGGCTCCCTCCGTCACGACGTAGACGCCATTGTCGGTCAACTGTCTTGCCTCGGCCAGGTTCAATTCATTCTGCGTCGCGCAAGGAAACGCACATTGAGCCCCAGCGACACTCCAGGGCCGCTTGCCGCCGAAATAAGCGCCGCCAAACTGCTCGACATATTCGCTCATCCGCCCACGGCGAACATTCTTCAGGTCCTTCACCCAGCGGAGTTTATCGGCGTTGATGCCATCCCGGTCGAGTATGAAGCCATCCGAATCCGAAAGTGTGATGGCGCGTCCGCCGAGACGATTGATGTTCTCGACGGCAAACTGGGCCACGTTTCCCGAGCCGGAGACGAGACACGTTTTGCCGCGAATACTCTCGCCACGCGTCTTCAGCATTTCGTCGGCGAAATAGACGGCCCCATATCCCGTCGCTTCGGGGCGAATCAAGCTGCCACCCCAATCGAGTCCTTTGCCCGTGAGGACGCCCGAGAACTCATTGGCAATCCGCTTGTACTGGCCGAACAAGAAAGCCGATTTCGCGCGCCCCGACACCGATGTCACCGGCCGGCACATCGGTCCGGTCGCCAATGTGCCGAAACAGCTCCGTCATAAACGACTGACAGAACCGCATCACCTCCAGGTCGCTCTTGTCCTTGGGATCGAAATCCGACCCGCCCTTGCCACCTCCCAGCGGCAATGTGGTCAGCGCATTCTTGAAGACCTGCTCGAACCCCAGAAACTTCAAGACTCCCAGATTCACCGTGGGATGAAAACGCAAGCCACCCTTGTAGGGCCCCAGCGCGCTATTCATCTCCACACGGAAGCCACGATTGACTTGCACTCGAGCGCGATCATCCACCCAAGGAACGCGAAAGATGATCACACGCTCCGGCTCCACCATACGCTCAAGCAAACGAGCCTCGAGCAGTTCCGGGTGGGCTTCCAAAACGGGAACCAAGGATTCAACAACCTCACGAACAGCCTGGTGAAAAACTCCCTCGGAAGGGTCTTTCGCGACAACCTGTTCCATGAACGATTCGACCACTTTCGCCATCGCCATGACCTCCTCGGCGTCAGCCGCCATACGCCTATGATATGACTTGGCCACACGAACACAAGTAGTGGTGCCAGCAGAGGAACGTGACTGATTCAACGCCGTGGCGGGTCCGCCGATGCGCCGTCAACCGCTCGCGCGCACCCGATCTGGCACAGCCTCCTCGAGGTTCACAGCTCGTTCCAAATGCCCGACACGGGCACGGGAAACTGCCCCTCCTCATTCGCCTTCACGGGTACCGGGCTGTCGAACGAGAGATCGTCCAGGTAGTCGCAGAACTGGAAGCGGGAATTCATCATCTGGTCCCAAGTCACCTCCTGCCCGGTGTGGCAGGCCGCACGCCCCATCAATGTCGTGAGATCGGAATAGACCGCGCGCCGGCATTCGTTGTGCGGCTTGTCTTGACGAATGCTGTCAATGAAGTCGTTCCACTCATACTGCCAAGGACTGTACGCATCGTCGGTGGGAGTCCAGGAAATATTGTCCTTGTTGATGCGCTGGTCTTTGAACATGTGGACCGTCGCAGCATGCACATTCCCCGAGAACTGGGCGGCACACCGGGTGCCGTGGATGTACGTGGCAAAATCCTCTCGCGCCTGCTTGATGCGGCGGAACCCGCAAAACGCTTTCGTGCCGTCGGCAAACGTGTACTCCATCGAATAGACGTCGATGTTCTGGCCACGGTCGCTGCTATCCGGCGCTCGCCCTCCCATGCCGATACACGAGACAGGCCACGCGTCCTTGATCCAACAGCACTCGTCGATCTGATGAATCAGGTAGTCGACCATGTGCCCCGACCCGATCCAGAACAGGTGAATCCTGCCAAAATTCAGTTGGTCCTCCAGGCGATTCGACTTTTCGCCCTGTGGTCCCATCCAGCCGACGCCCCCCAGGCGATTGGCCCGAATCAGCGTAATATCCCCCATCTCGCCGTCTCGGATCTTGTCGATCAGCGCTTGGCGAGCGGGCGAATGCCGGCACTGCAATCCCGCGGCAATCTTGACGTTCTTCTTCTCCGCTTCTTCGCCCGCACGCAGCAGTCTATGGAGCGTCCCTGGGTCGGAGGCAAATGGCTTCTCCATGAAGACATTGATCCCTTTAGAAACTGCATACTCCACATGTACGGCACGAATGTATGCCCGCGTCGTGCACATCGCGATGTCACCCGGCTTGAGCGAATCGATGGCTCTGCGAAAGGCGTCGAAGCCGACAAATTTGCGATCCGACGACACATTCAGCTTGCTGCCAAACCCGTTCTTGTCCAGTTCGTTCAACTTGCTATCGATCGGCTTTTCGTACAAATCGGCCGTAGCGTACAGTTCGATCGGCCCACCATTGGGAACCGACAACGCGTCCACCACGGCGCCCGTTCCCCGTCCACCACAGCCGATCAAGGCCAAGCGAATCGTATTGTCCTCAGCGGCATGAACCTTGGGCGCCAGGTGGCCCAGCAGTGTCGTGCCGGCGGCAATCGCTCCACTCTGCTTCAAAAACTCTCGCCGCGAGGATTGGTAAGGTTGCTTCGATTGAGTCATAGTAGGATGTTCTCCTTCCAAGGGGATGACGATGTGGCACGGAACAGGAAAGGCAGCGGACCTGCTGCCGCGCGGCATGCTCCAGAATCTGTCGAGCAGGCCCCGAAGACACGGGCATCTCGAAGACACGGGATTCCAGTCACCGGCAATGAATTGTCACAGCGGGTATTTCCTCGCATTGGGTCTTGCGCACTGGGAAGGAACGCGGGAAGATCATACCGGCAACGACCAGGTCAAAAACTCTTTTTACCAGAGGGCAGCAGGTGCCCGCAACCGCGCCACGAAGTTTGACGTCCGGGCGTATGGCACCCGTTGCGGAGTGCATGGGATTGGCCAGCAACCAACGGTGGCAGCCCGGATGAGGGCGTTGTCCCTCGTTCATCTCTGGCCAGCATCTCTGACCAGCGCCGCTGACGTCGCGTCCGCGGGGTCTGGCCCCGGCGTGACTCCCCCATAGCTTACCGCGGAATCCCTTCGACGATCGAGCTGCCGCACTCGGTAGGAATAACTCGCGACAAACGGAACCCGGACTGATCGAGCAAAGCGGCCAATTCTGTTTCCGTTCGTTCGTGACCTGGTACCAGAGTCATCATCATGAGATCCATCAGCGCCTTCTGCGGGTTCGGCTCATTAAGCGGCTGTAACACGACATCGACGATTAGCACCTTGCCGTCGGCGCGGATGGCCCGGCGGACATTTTCGAGAATCTTCAGCACCTCTTCATCGCGTTGGCTGTGGAGGATCCCCTTCAGCAGATAGGCATCGGCGCCCGCCGGCAGACTATCGAAGAAACTGCCGCCAACGATCTGGCAACGATCTGCCACCGCACTGGCACTCAACGACTCGGCGGACGCGACGACTTCCGGCAGATCCAATAGGATACCTCGTGGCCGGTCATAGGCTTCGAGAATGCCGCGCAACAGCGTTCCACGCCCGCCGCCCACGTCGACCAGCAGATCAAACTGCGAAAAGTCATAAGCATCCACAATCACGGGGACGATATTGACCGTTCCCGCGTTCATGGCGGTGTTGTAGATCTCCGCATCCTCCGCGCTCGAGGGCCATTAGCTCCTCAAACGGCCGGCCGAAGATTCGGGCGAAGGCGGTCTCCCCAGTCTGGATCGTCTCCAGCAGTCTTCCCCAGGGCCGCCAGACAAAGGGAGCCCCCAACATGACCGCCCAAGGATGCACGCCGCTGGGGTCGCCCGCACGGAGAGTCTGCCCCATGTCGGTCAGTGCAAAACGCCCCGTTTCCAATTCCGTCAGAATTCCCAGACTGCAAAGCGCTCGCAGTAGCCGCCGGAGCGCCAAGGGTGGCTCTTGGTCGCCGCCGCCAGACACTCGACTTCGTCCACGCCATCTGCCACACGATCGGCCACTCCGAGTTTCGCCGCACAGTAGACCGCCTGAGCTGCCAGAGCGCCGGGCCAGATCAGCGAGAACATGCGGCGTTTGGCCGACGCTCCGTTCGAATGCGAGTCATGGTTCGTCATGCATGCGATCCCCTGCGAAACGGCATTCGCCCAGTCTTCGGCCAACAGTGGTCTTCAACCATCAGAGCAATGGCGAGCGTCCACAGAATTGCGGCTCAATGGCAATGATTTTGTAGCCCGCCGCGACCGTTTCGCAACTGATCCCCTGCTCGCTGCGGCGACCCGGCAGGCCCCTCACGGCGCGGGAGGTGAAAGCACCCGGGGGTCTCGCTCCAGATTCGTCCCCTGAGCCCGCCAAGGGCTCAGACGCGGCTGGTAATATTCCCCGTAGCTGAGCCCGCCAAGGGCTCAGCAGCGTCAGCGATGGCACATCCATCCATCTGAAGCCTGGCGGCTTCAGCTACGCCGGTAGCTGAGCCCGCCCAGGGCTCGCAGCGTCAGCGATGGCACATCCATCCATCTGAAGCCTGGCGGCTTCAGCTACGCCGATAGCTGCTGCGGACAGAACCTCGTGAGCAGACCACAGGCGACAAAAAAAGCCCACCAGGCGCTGCTGGCGGGCCTCGTTTTCCGGAAGAACTTATCCGCTTGTCTATTGAATCTCGAATCCAGCCAAATGGGTATTCGTCTTGGCGATTTCGTCCAGCGTCGCCTTGTAGTCAAGTTCTGGTTTTGTGACCTTAAACGAACAGGTGAGATTCCCGGGATTTGTTTCGATGTCGACGATGCCGTCAACCCCTGCCAGAGCGCCTCGGACCGAGGCGGCACAATTCCCTCAGACCATGTTCGGTACTTTGAGGTTCACCAACGTCGCCGACTCGCCCGATTCGCCTGGAATACTTGACGTTTTTCCTTCGGTCGTCGACTTGCTCGATTCGGCTGGAGACTTTGACGGCTTCTTTTCGGTCGCCCCTTGGCAACCAACTAAGGACACGGCCAGCCCCAGGGCCAGCAGCATGTGCAGACCTCTCTTCATAACAGACTCCCTCGCAGACAAAGTTCGAAACAGGACACAAAACCAGTACCCTATTTTAGTCATGTGACCGATTTTGGCCACTCAACCTGCGCCAAAATGGACGGTTCCCACGAAAAACGCCCGAGCAACCAACGGTTGCTCGGGCGTCCCATTTCGTTCTCAGGCGGACCTGAACAAGTACCTTAGGAGCCTTGCTGGTCCTGTGACGTCGGCTTGGTCGTCGTTTCGGCCTGCATCAAAGCCACCACGGCGGCCTTGTACTTGGCACGGACCAGATTCAGCCGAGCGGTCACTTTGCAGGCCGTTTTCTCTTCGCCCACGCAGAGGATCGTGACGTCGCCCGAATCCGTGGCCAGCTTCTCGGCCTCGACCGGACAATGGCACGACTTCTCGCCGACAAGGTAAGTCAGTTGGACCTTATCCATCGCCTCCTTGGCGACTTTGGACATCTGAGCGGCCGTTCCCCCGCAGCAAGCCTTGTGGCCCGCAACCGTGATGTTGCCGCTCTCCTTGCAAACCTTCGGCTCGACATAAGCCGAAACAAACTGCTCTGTCGACTCGGCCAGTGCCAGCTTGGCTTCGCCTTCGCTTGCGAAGGTCTTGTCAGCCACAACGTACTGAATCGCCGCGTCGGAGTTCTTTGCCAATTCGGCTGCCGCCTTGGGACAGTTGCTCTTTTCCGTGCCGACCTGATAGGTCATCTGCGGCAGCTGCTTCATCGCAGCCGTGATCGGGCAGTCTTTGCAGTCACTGCCGCACGCAGTGGATCCACAGGCACCCGCGGAGCACGTAGCACCTTCCCCTTGCTTGGCCGACGTGGCTACGGCACAGCTCTTGCCGTCCGCACAAGATGCACAGGCACCCCCAGCACATTTGCCGTCCGTACAGGCCGTCGTCGCGTCCTGGCTTGTCGCCGTGGTCGCCGGGCATTGACCACACTGCTTTCCAGACTCAGCAGTCGCTGCACCACATTTTCCAGCTGGACAGGCCTGAGGCTCATCACCAGCAGGCATAAAGGCCGCCGAGGCAACCGCGGCGGCGAGGACTGTCAAGAGACCAATCGACTTCAACATGCGCACATCTCCATAGAAACAGACAACGGGATACAGTTCGGCTGCAAGTGTTTATAGTCTGCACGCAACCCGCACAAGTTACAAAATTTGAGCCTCACTGTTCGATTCAGGCATTCCGGACCACTTCTCGAACGAGCAGGCCCACAGGAACACACCACCTGAATCACCACTCCAACCTGCACCAAAACTAGTGAATTCCTCCACCGACGTCAATTGTTGATCCCTCACCATACCCCTTTACGGAGGTGCTTGACGGCCAGTTCACGCGGCCCGGAAATGGACCAAAAACCCCAAGTTCCGCCATAAAGACGGAAATATCCCCTCTCAGCGGGCAACGACAAACGAATCCCCTGTGCGGCGAATCCTCGAATTATCGAAGCCCAACCATATTGCCAGCTTGCTATCATACCAGGGGCGTGGCACCCGGCTGCAGGCCGGCCAGCCACACTGGCGGCCCGTCACTCGCTCACCGACCAGCCGTTCTCGGATCCTACGTCGCACGTATCGGGCCGGCAACCGTACCCTCACGGCAGGAGTCTCCAACAGTGGTTAGCTACTATCTCAAACTATATGGCATGACATTGGTTGCCTTCTTCGCCATCGATATGGCCTGGCTGGGACTTGTGGCACGCGGGTTCTACAAAAATCACATTGGCTTTCTGCTGAGCGACAAACCAAACTGGTACGCCGCCGTCTCGTTCTATCTGCTTTTCATCGCCGGCTTGCTCATTTTCGCCGTCGTACCGGGACTCCAAACCCAAACCGGCTCGCTCAAGAAAGTCGTAGCGCTCGGTGCCTTGTACGGCCTGATTACCTATGCGACGTACGATCTCACCAATCAGGCCACGGTCAAGAACTGGCCTTGGATCGTCACCGCGGTCGACATGGCCTGGGGTGCCATCCTGGCCGCCACCGTCGGTGGAATCAGTTTTGCCGCCGGCCGCTGGCTGGGAGCGCCATAACGCGTAACGACCGCCGGATGTGGACACTGCCCGCGTTCGGACCTAACGAGGCAGGACCTGGATCCAAAACGAGCTGTCGCTTGAACTTCGTTGACTCGCCGTGCCATGGTCGCTGAAGCTTGACTTACTACGATGACGTTTTCACCGATTGCTTGAATTAGACTCCTGTCGCACGCGCCCATGCTGTGGCAAACCGACCGGTCGTCTAGCAGCGTCCCTCACCTGTCAGCAGTCATCACCAGCACAGCGAACCAGACCGTTGAACGGTTCTCTTTCAGCGTCTAAGCTGCTGGTCTGACACGCACGCGAATGACTTCACTCAACAGCGAGCCCCCTGATGAACATCCCGCTCGATCCTGCCGTGAGAGACAAGCCGCCATGGGTGAAGGACGCCGTCTTCTATCAGATCTTTCCTGATCGCTTTGCCCGCAGCCAACGGCTCGTCAAGCCGGCGAATCTCTGCTCCTGGCACTCGGCGCCGACACAGCAGGGTTATCACGGTGGCGACTTGTTAGGAGTCGTGGAGCACCTCGACTACTTGTCAGATCTCGGTATCAACGCGATATACCTGACGCCCATCTTCCAGTCTGCCTGCAATCATCGCTACCACACGCACGACTATCGCCAAGTTGATCGGCTACTGGGTGGGAATGAGGCCTTGCGAGAGCTGGTGGCAGCGTCGCATGCGCGGAATTCGGATCGTCTTGGACGGGGTGTTCAATCACGCCAGTCGCGGATTCTTCCAATTCAACGACATATTGGAAAACGGTTCACACTCGCCCTGGCTGGGCTGGTTCCACATTGAAGGTTGGCCACTGCATCCCTACGACGGTCGACAAAAAGCCAATTACGTTGGTTGGGCCAACAACCGAGCGTTGCCGAAGCTGAACACGGACAATCCGGAGGTACGGGAATTTCTGATGGACATTGGCGAGTATTGGATTCGTGAATACGACATCGACGGCTGGCGACTGGACGTGCCAACCGAGATCAAAACACCAGGCTTCTGGGAAGAGTTTCGATGTCGGACACGCGCTATCAAGCCAGACCTTTACATCGTGGGAGAGATTTGGCGGGAAGCTCCCGAGTGGCTGCGCGGTGATCGATTCGACGCCACCATGAACTATGTGTTCGCCGCGGCAGCCATCGCGTTTGCGGCCGGCCAGCGTGTAAGTGAAGCACTGGTCCGGGATCGGTCTTACGATCCGTTTCCTGGCATCGATGCAAAGCAGTACGGGGAACGGATCCAAACCCTGCTGGCTCAGTACGATTGGGAAACGACCCAGGTCCAGCTGAATCTCTTGGACAGCCACGATGCGCCACGCGTCCTCTGTATCGCGCGGGGGGACAAAGCGACTTTGCGATTAGCCACGCTGCTGCAGATGACCTTTCCCGGCGCTCCGTGCATCTACTACGGCGACGAGATCGCCCTGCGCGGCACCAAACGATATAATTCCCCACATCGCGACGTGGATGCCCGTTGGCCATTTCCGTGGCACGACGAGCAGGTGTGGGATCGTGAGATGCTCGAGTACTTCCGCGCCGCCGTGGCTCTGCGACATCGCTGGCCGGCCCTCCGCCATGGCGTTCTGACGCAGTTGTACGCAGCCGGTCAACAGTATGCTTTTCTCCGGCACACTGATTCCCAGCAGTTGGTAGTCATGCTCAACGCGGCCGACGACGCGGCCTCCGTAACGCTGAGGGTCGCCGCGCACCTCTCGGACGGCACGCGGCTGGAAGCCGTTTTCGGACCGACGTGCCAGACAACCGTCGTCGCGGGACAGGCAAGCTGCCAACTCCCAGCTCGCACCGGCGTCGTATTGGCCGCTACGTAGAACGGACTTCAGTCCGTTTGTGAACCGGGGAAACGTCTCCCAACACCAAACGGTTGGCTCCACCACGAGGAAATTGCCCACTGCGTGCAGACCGCCGCAAGAAGTGGACTAGCCTGGATCTTCTTACCCGGATGCGTGACTAAATAGCTCCGTGCCAACTATTGATTCGGGTTGTCCGTCAGATCTCGAAGACGCATCCCAAGTTCATCAGGAAATCGATTGCACCAACTCGCATCGATCAGCCCCACCTGGATCATATCCAGCAAGTGAACTTTATCCTTCAGGCGAAATGAATTCAGTTTCATCCGCACCAATGCTTCCAACGGCAACGTGCGGAAATTGTCGCCGTATTCGTAGGGCTCAACATCCGGGTTCGATTCGTAATCGTCAGGCCGCACCATCTGGCCCGACAAGACGACATGCACCGCGTTGCGCGCCGATTCATTCTCATCTTCCACAAACATGTCCAAACCAACTGTCTGCCGATAGAAGAACCCGGCATTCTCCATGGCTCGCTTGAGCCGGTCGAGGTCGGCAGGTCGAATCAAGATGTCCACATCGTTGGTGGCACGAACCGCCCCTTTATCGATTTGGGCCACCCAGATTCGTACGGCATTTCCACCAACAACCGCGTAAGGTACGCCTGAGCGTTCCGCCACATCAACCGTTTTGCGAAGCCGCTGTTCGACAATTTCCATGGATCGCGCTATCCTTTCCCAAAGTTGTGGCCCAACAATGCGCAATGTTTCCATTTCTCTTGCCCTTGCCCTGCACGAGAGGTCTGAAGACCTTGAGTCGCCACCACAATAGTCTATCACACCGCGACTTGGTAAACGACCACGAAGCGTCCGGCAACGGTTCCACCCGTCGTTGTCCGCGCGGCACGGTCACCACACCGTCTGAGTCCGCTACCACGAAGATCACCTGTGCTTCATCGGATCGTCTCCTACAACTCGCCTGTCACTTCGATAAATCAACGGTTACCTGGCTGCAAAATACATCGTGCGGATCGCCGCGCTCGGAGAGTGTTCGAGCAATCACGCCGATGGTTCGCGTTACGCTCCCGGAAAATAGAGTTTGCCCCTGCGACGCAATCGTGATCGGCTGATCGAGATCAACCATTTCGTCGCTCAGTAAAATCGTCAGCTGGTTGACCCCATTGGCCTGCACGTCGAATTTCGCTCCGTCACGGTTGGCAGTCACTTCAGCACGGTCATCGATCGTCTGGGGATCGACAGCCAGCCAATAGAAGCGTGCGTGCCGCACATCGTCTTGTTTCCACACAATCCGTGTTGGCAGACGAATACGGCGGTACTGGGCCATCCAGGGAATTGCCGCGGCATCTTCGCGGTCCATCCAGTGTCCCTTGTCAGGGTAGATCTTCACCCAATGCACATAGCCGGCGGGGTCCGCGGCGTGGAGTTCCGCCAATTGCTTCTCCCATTGCCGAGCTACTTCATTGCGATTGTAAGCCGCATCAAGGCTGCCCACGTGCATCGTAAAGGGGAGATTGCGCAATCCTAAGGGAGAAGTTTCATTGGGATGCCCCGCCATCATGGCAGCCGCAGCCAACCGGTCTGCCATGCGCGGCGCGAGCTGAAACACTCCATCGCCGCCAGCCGAATAGCCCATCAGGTAAACTCGGTCGGAGTCGACATCTTCGAAAACGATCAGGTCTTCAATCAGCCGGCTGAAGAGCCGATCGATATGATCCTGGTGCCACAGGTTCCACGTATCCGTCGGCGCACGAGGAGCCAGGTAGACCCCCTCCGGCAATTGATACAGCTTCTTCTGGTTCTCCCATTGTCCGTCGTTTACACCAGCCGGTGCGCCACCTCCGCCATGCATCGAAACATACAGGCCGCGACCCTGCTCGGGTTTCTCGCCAAACACCTTGTAGTAAAACGGCATCGTCAAAGAGCCGTCCACCAGTTCGTGGGCCTCCATTTCGGCGGCACGCGTCTGGCGAATCCGAGCTGCATGGTCGCTCCACAACAATTGTCGGGCTCGCTCGGCATCGCCACTGGTAAGTGACACCTTCGCAAATACTTCACCGTCCAACGGCGAGCGTTGGTCCACGCCCACGGACAGATACTTCTCGAGCTCAGCGATAGCGGCTAATGACGCTTCTTGTCCGACCGTCGCGGACGCTTCGGCCGCCGGCGTTTCGTCGGCTTTGGCGGTGGAAAGACAGATGGCCGTTAATGCCAGCAAGAAGAACCAACCTTGGCATGATCGATCGAGGTGTCGACAACAAACAGTGCAGGGCATGCTACCTCCTCGGACGGCTGGCGACAAAGGCCACATGGTGGCTCGCTGCGCCACCGCCGCTGACACCGCGGATACGGTACGACGGCAAGAGAAATCCGCCGCTCGACAGCTCACGTGACCCACACCTGCCCACGCCAGTTGGGCATGGTAAGCCACGATTCGCTCTCAATACAGGGATGCACAGACGCTAAACACATTCCGGTGTGCCGGCGCTCGCCGTGACGTTCTTGGACGATACAACAACGTTTCAGGCGAGCTTGGCACACCCTACTGAATCGCGGCCAGCCCGCTAATGCCTCAAGCTTCTTCCACGACCTTCCAACCGAGCGCATCGCTCAACGCGAAAACGGGCTCCTTCAAGTCGCCATAGACCGTCACGCGGTGCCAGCCCCACTGATCCCATTGCGTGAAGAGCTTCTCGATGTCACCGACCGGTTCGGCGGCCAGTTTTGTCCGGCAAGCGCGGTCATCGAACACGTTCTCCACAGCCTTGCCGCGATGCAGCAGAATCAACTTCCGCTCCGGCGCGAATTCCACCGTGGTGGTCATGTAGCCCAACGGCAGTACCGAACGCACCGAGGCTCCCTGCCGATCCTCGGAGTGGGTGAGAATCTGGAAGGGATTCCTGGTCCCCTCGGGACCCAGCACACGATTGGAAGCGACGCAGTGAGCGTAAATGATCTGGCGTTTGGCCGTGTCGATAACCGGATCGGAAATATACCCCGGCCGTCCCTGTGTCAACACGTTCATGGCCACCATGGTGGCGGTGGAGCGCACGTCACATTCGCAGGCCCCGATCAATCCTTCGTTCTGCAATTGATGGAATCCCAAGCAGGGATAAGCATGTATGTGGTTGCCGTAGAAGCCACCCAGACAGTTGATGGTGATCGCATTGGCGTTGTGTTTTTTCAAGACCGCCTTCTGCGCCAAATACATGGCAGCGCTGACCTCCAGCGTCTCGCGCGACACACCCCGAATTTCCTGGGCGTCCTTCTGCCACAGGTCCGCGATTTCGCGGGTTTGGTCCTTGTCGGCGACTTCCCAGGCTTCGTTGACCTCGCTGAAGGGCACGTTGACCACTTCGATGCCCATTTCTTCCGTGATCTGAGGTGCGATTCCTGGCCACCCGCCGCCGACCGCCAGTATTTTGGCCGTCTTCATCTGTCGCAGGCACTCTTCGGGCGACAACACCTTGAGCGGATCATCCACGCAGCCAAGATCGCTCGGCTTGGGCGTTCGCTCGCCGCGCACGCGAGCGGTCGCGGCCACGAACTGCTCGGCCGAACCCCCCTTCTTCACCACGGAAAAGCATTTCACCGCGGCAACCAGATCGTCCATGTTGGACGAAGCCACGAACCCGACATTGGGCGAACTGTTGCGGAGAAATGCGGCCGTGTAAACCAGGAACCCACCGCTGCCTCCGTACTGGAAATCAGCATACAGAACCGGCTTGCCCGTGGCGGCAATCGTCTGCACTACCTGGTTCCAACAGTTCAGTTGATAGACAATGTATCCGTCTACGGGAGCCGCTTTGTCCTGCTCGACGATCTTCGCCGCCTGCTCCGCCCCTGTGGCCATCGTTGGCACGAATTCGCAGTCCGGGCACTGTTGCGCCAACTGAGCGCCAATCCGTTTCATGACCGGCTCAAAGTCAAATCCGACGTTCGGCCAATCGGGTCCGGGTTGTTGCGGCGCATGGAGCGAGTAGACGACGCGAATGCGCGTCTTCCCACTGTCGTCGCTGGCCCGTACCTGCCGACTCGATAACGCCAGTCCCGCCGCCCCCGCGCAGGCCGCACAACCCGCAGCCAGGAACTTCCGACGGTTCATCCCACAACAGGCACATCCCGATACGATATCAATTGTCTTCATGGACTCGTCTCCTGAAACCTTTGGAAAAAGATGGCATGAGAGAGCCCAACTCGCGACCGGTTTTCCATTGTAATTGATTTCGCGGTGCAAGTGTGGCCTTCGAGCATGGAACATGGCACTTTGACAGCACCCGCGCGGAGGGCGTAGCTGAAGCCGCCGAAGCGGCAGTTGAGGCGGCAGATCGGCGGCACGCGGCTGAGCCCTGGCGGGCTCAGCTACCGGCGCAGCGGCTGAGCCCTGGCGGGCTCAGCTACCGGCGCGCGGCTGAGCCCTGGCGGGCTCAGCTACCGGCGCAGCGCGGCTGAGCCCTGGCGGGCTCAGCTACCGGCGCTGCGAGATACGGCTTTCACCATTGGGCGACATATGCGATGCTAGCGGGCAAACTGGGGTAGCGCAGGCGGGTCTGGGGTTCGGCCACCCTGCCCCGTTGATGCGCCAAGACAGGTCGTTCGTTAACCGCAGCCCACGCGACAATATTTCTCGCTGTATTGGAAAGAAGCCATCATGACGGTTCCTGCTTTCACCCTGCGCAGCGGTGATGCCTTCCCCGCCATCGGATTGGGAATGTGGAAGATTGAGCTGGCACAAGCTCCCACGTTGGTTCAGCAAGCGATCGCTTGTGGTTATCGCCATTTCGACTGTGCCTGCGACTACGGCAATGAAGACCAGGTCGGCGTCGGCCTGCAGCAGGCTCTGCGCGATGGCTCATGCCGTCGCGAGGATCTCTGGATCACCTCGAAATTGTGGAACACTTATCACCGTCGTGGACAGGTACGAATCGCCCTGGAGAAATCGCTCCGAGACCTGCGACTCGATTATCTGGACCTCTACTTGATCCACTTTCCCATCGCCTTGCGGTACGTCCCGATGGAAGAACGATATCCCCCCGGATGGTTCTTTGACCCGTCAGCAGAGGGCCCGCACATGGAGGCGGACCCGGTGCCGATCTGCGAGACATGGGGCGCGATGGAGGAACTGGTCCGATCCGGCCTGGTGAAGAACATCGGCGTCTGCAATTTCGGTTGTTCTTTGCTGCGTGATCTGCTCTCTTATGCCCAAATCCCTCCGGCGGTTTTGCAGGTCGAATCGCATCCGTATTTGGTCCAGGAGAAATTGCTACGCTTCTGCCACCAACAAGACATTGTCTACACCGCCTTCTCACCCTTGGGCGCTCTGTCCTATTTCGAGTTAGGCATGGCGGAGCCTGGCGAATCACTGCTGCACGTACCGCTGGTGCGCGAGTTGGCGGCGCGACACGGCAAATCACCCGCCCAGATCCTACTCCGCTGGGGCGTACAGCGTCGCACCGTGGTGATCCCCAAGACGTCCAAAATAGAACGACTGCAAGAGAACCTGGACCTCTTTGATTTCGACCTTGCCGGCGAAGAGATGTCACAGATCAGCGACTTGGACCAGCACCGACGCTTCAATGATCCCGGCGTCTTCTGCGAAGCGGCGTTCAACACGTTCTTTCCAATCTACGAGTAATGACGCGAGCAACGATCGAGCAACAAGAACCGGAAGAACAGGCGGTCACATCGCGGCGACCGAGCCTGTCGATGATGATTTTGCTGGGACTGGTAACGGGCATTGCAGCGGGCCTGTTTTTCGGCGAGTTCTGCGCCCGGCTCGACATCGTGGGACGAGCGTTCATTGGCCTTTTGCGCATGACGGTCCTGCCGTACATCATCGTGTCGTTAATCGCCAATCTCGGCCGTCTCTCGCTGCCGCAGTCTCGCCGTCTGGCCGTTGTGGGTGGCGCAGTCTTACTCATACTCTGGTTGATTGCACTCATTTCTATCGTGTTGCTGCCACAGAGTCTCCCCCAGTGGAAAGCCGGCTCGTTTTTCAGCAGCACGCTGGCGCAGCCGGCCCCGACGGTAGATTTGGTGGATATCTTCATCCCTTCCAACGTCTTCGCCGCCTTGTCCCACGGCCAAGTCCCCGCTGTGGTGCTGCTCTGCATGTTCACCGGACTGGCGCTAGCGGGACTGGACAACCGCCACGTGGTGATTGATTTACTCGATGTCCTGGCGAAGGTTCTGATCCGGATCAGCACCCTGATTGTTCGCTTGGCTCCCATTGGCGTGTTTGCCATGGCTGCCAGTACTGCTGGGACGATTTCACTGAGTGAAGTTGGGCGACTGCAGGCTTATCTGGTCGTGTATACGGTGGGCGCCGTTTTTTTGACGTTCGTGGTTCTGCCACTACTGATCACCTCGTGTACGCCGTTCACTTACCGTGACGCCCTCGACGTATCCAAAGACTCGTTGATCACCGCCTTCGCGACGGGAAAGCTGATCATCGTCTTACCCCTGCTCATCGAACAGACAGAGCAACTGTTCGCTCGGCATCGACAACAAAGCGGCGATACGGCGGCGCCGGCCGTCGATGCGTTGTATCCCATTGCCTATTCATTCCCTCACGTGGGCAAACTGCTGGGAATGCTCTTCATTCCTTTCGCCGCGTGGTTTCTGGGAAACGCCTTGCACTGGGACGAGTATCCTCGATTCCTCGTGGCTGGCTTGTTCAGCTATTTCGGCGGTCCCGTACTTGCCACACCGTATTTGCTGGACCAAATGCACTTGCCTCATGACATGTTCCAGCTGTTTATGCTCTCAGGCGTCTGGTGCGAGCGTTTTGGAGACGCGGTGGGCGTCATGCACCTGGTTGCGTTCACGATTGTCACGACCTGTGCCTTTACCGGCCGCCTGCGACTTCGCTGGTTCGCCCTAGTGCGTTACTTCGCGGTGATGACACTGCTGAGTATCGTGTTGATCGTTGTGATGCGAATCTCCCTGAGTCGTTCACTGACTCATGTAGAGTTACAGAACGATGTCATTGCCCAGATGCGACTACTTGCCCAGCCCGTCACGGCGGAAGTCCTCAGCCGGGCGGAAGCCAACCCTGTTCCACTGCAACAAGGCGAGAAACTACTGCAGCGGATCCGACGCAGGGGTATCATCCGAGTCGGTTATAACGCGGACGCACTCCCCTTTGCCTACTTCAACACGTACGGGGAACTTGTCGGGTTTGACATTGACCTGGCTCACACACTCGCGCGGGATCTGGACGTGACAATCGAATTCGTTCCCTTCGCTTACCCCACGCTGGCCGAGCAACTGGAACACGATGACTTTGACGTCGTGATGTCCGGCTTGGTCGGTACGCTGGAGCGGGCCGAAGCGATGCAGCACACGTCACCCTATATGGATTCGACACTGTCGTTAGTCGTCCAGGACTTTCGCGCTCGTGAGTTTCGCTCCCTCGAATCGATGCAAGCGATTCCCCATTTACGTTTGGCCTACGTCGACCTGAGTGCGGGCTTTGTCGCACGACTGCACAAGGTCTTCCCGCTTGCCGAGTTGATTGAATTGCGGACGAACCAGCAATTTTTCGACGACTCGCAGGAAGACTTCGATGCTCTCCTGATCGGCGCCGAAAGCGGCTCGGCATTCACGCTCATCCACCCGGATTACGAAGTCGTGCTGCCCGACGATATCAGCATCGCGCTGCCACATTTCTACGCCGTCGCTGCCCGTGATGCGGAAATGCGGGGTTTTTTGGAATACTGGGTCACGCTGCGGAAACAGGATGGCACGATGCAGGAGAACTACGACCACTGGATCCTCGGAAAAAACCCCCAGCAGCAGAAACCACGCTGGAGTGTCCTCCGAGATGTTCTCGGATGGGTCCCGTAAGTCCGTCCAGCGCGTGGGCCTGCGGCCAGACCGGCGTCCGGGGGCGGGACAAACTGGCCACTTCACGAAAACCGCGGCATTCCACCTGGACCAAACAGGGTAGCGCACTACAAATCAATAACTCGCGCTGCCATACTGCGGTTGGCGGCGCTACCTCCAGTGTCGACCGGGCATCCGCTCAAAACGAAAACCGCACGAGAGAAAGCGTCTTTCATGGCACGATTAACGATCATCATCGGGTTGCTACTGACGTTGCTAGGCGTCGGGTCTTACGCAGGCTTGACTGTCGCAGAAGGAAAGGCCGTGAGTGTCACGGCGCTGATTCCCGCGATGGCCGGGATTCCCATCCTGCTCCTGGGATTAGTCGCGCTGCGTGAACCGCTGCGGAAACACGCGATGCACGGCGTGGCGATCCTCGCCCTGTTGGGCCTCGTCCTCCCCCTCGGACGCCTCGGCATGCAACTGGCAAAGGGAGCGCCGGTCAAATCAACCGTGCTCGCATCGCTGCTGCTGATGGCGGCCCTGAGCGGTTTCCTGCTGGTCGCCTGCGTTCGCTCGTTCATCCGAGTCCGACTTTCGCGGTCCACCGCCAATTGATCCGGCAGGTGTGGCCTGGTCGTCGACCATGGTGCCGTTGGCCAGAGATGAACCTCCTGGCTGGGCACCCACCAAGGCAAACGAGTGCCGCTGCCCAAATGGTATCAAAAGGGCGAAGCGACTGCCCTGAGGGCGAAGCGACTGCTGAGCCAGATATCTGGTACCAACTCGCGGTTCGACAGGACCCTCACCCGCCCGGACACGCTCAACGCCCATGTGCGGCCGAAGGCGGCGCTCGTTCACCGCAATCTGGGCTTGGCCCCGCGTGCCGGCTCGACTTACAATATTTCACCCAGCGCGCACCGATCGAAGCCAGGAATCGGAGCGTACTACTCCAACCCGCACGGTCGAATTATGTCCTGCCCCTTCTGTATAAAAGGCGAATGCACCGGTCGGTGCAAGGACGACAAAAAGCATTCGAAGAAAGGGAAAAAGGGGAAGAAAAAGAAGAAGAAAGAGAAAGACAAGAAATCGAAATAGGCACCGGCAGGTCGCAACCAACGAAAGGTCTGTATGTTTCTCGGCGTCACCAATTACCAGCACTTCGGCGGCCGGCATTGGGATACCGCCGCGATGAAGAACCTGATGGCACACGCCGCTGTGACAGCACCGCACACCGGCCAGCCGTTTTCTGAAGCGCTCTGCCTGGGGATCGCCGGTGGGATAGGAGCCGGCTATTCCTTCTGCCCTTCGATTCCCAAGTATGACCTGCAATTCGGTGAGCAATTAGCTGGCCGGCCCCTGCAATCGGAAGACAACGAGGAGTATTACTCCAGACTCTACTCCTGCGGCAGCGGACTGTCAGTGGTGGGACGCTTTCGCGTTTATACGACCGGCGCGGATTATTACGACGGTTTCTTCGACCGTCTTGGCGTAAAGACCACCGTTGCGGAGAGTGGTGGCGTCAAGGCGGGACTGAAGAACCTGATCAAAGTCCTCGAATCTGGCAAACCGGCAGTCGTCTGGTGCGCACCGATGCGCACCTCGTTCCTCGGCTTGAGCGGCACGTGCGGCATGTACTCGATGATCGTGTACGGGATTGATGAAGAAAAGGGAGAAGCCTACATCGGCGATCGAGCACCGACTGCACTGACGATCCCACTGGAGGAGCTCGCCTGGCTCCGCAACAAAGTCTGCTCGCACAAGAACCGAATTCTCACGTTCGAGCCGCCCCAGAAACTCAGCGTCACCGTGCTCAAGAAAGCGGTGATCGATGGGATCAAGACCTGCATCGATGAGATGCTCAAACCGAAGATGAAGACCTATGGCCTGCCCGGATTGAGAGAGTGGTCCAAGGTGATTACCAGCCCGCACAACCAGAAAGGGTGGCCCAGGGTCTATCCCGGCGGTCGCATCTACCTGGCCCTGCGCGATACCTTTGATTCCATTGAGACCTCCGGTACCGGAGGAGGCTTGTTTCGGCCGATGTACGCCCAGTTCCTGGAGGAAGCGACGGAACTGACCGGCAAGAAAGCCCTGGCCAGCTGCGCCAAGACGTACCACCAGCTGTCCGCCCAATGGCGCGACCTCGCCGAAACAGCTCTGCCGGAGAAAGTGAAACCATTTCGACGCACCAAGGACCTGCTCCGCATACGGCTCAAGCTGTTCGAAGAACAGGGACAGCAGGCCATCCAGGAACTGGAATCGATCACGGATGAGTTGCGACGCATTGAAGTCGGCCAACGCAAGCAATTGGCACTCGATGGGAACGCAACGGCTGACTTGCTGGTCGAATTGCAGGAGAAGATTGTCAATCTGCATGCGGCAGAACTGGCCGCCGCGGAGGCACTCAAGAAGGTCGTGAGTCGAGTTTAGGCACTCTGTTCCCTGTTCGCCAGCCTGCGGGGAGAATCGCCGGCAGTATGATGGAACCGACAAGACTGCTATCCGATGTCCAACTCGTTGCCTTCGACTTGGAGACGACCGGGCTCTCGCCGCACGACTGCCAGATTGTCGAGTTTGGCGCTATCCGATTCCAACTGGACGGAACGGTGCTGGAATGCTTCGAACAACTGGTTGACCCCGAATGCTCCATTCCGCCCAGCGCAACACGGATTCACGGGATCACCGACGCGATGGTCTGCGGCATGCCCACTGTCGCGGAAACACTCCCTCGATACCTCGACTTCCTGGGACAAGGCAACTCAGTCTCCATGGCGCACAATGCCGCGTTCGACGTGGGATTCCTCCATGCAGCCATCGGTAGCGATAGCTCGCAGATCATTGCCAATCCCGTCATCGATACCCTGCGTCTGGCCCGTCGGGCGATCCAGGGAATGTACAACTATCGCCTGGAGAGCCTGGCCACCGCGCTGCAACTGGCCGACTCGGAAGACCACCGCGCTCTATCCGATGCGCGGCTGGTCAGGGGATTGTTCTGCAAAATCGTGGAATTGCGGCGAGACCTGACCACCGTCGAGCAACTGTTCACCTTGGCCCCGCCGTTAAGACAAGCGGCAACGGCGAGCAAAGCCGGCCGATTCAACTATGATCACACCCACCTGACTTTGGCGATCCAACAACAGCGCACCGTGGTCATGGTCTATGAAGGTGGCACGAAAGGTTTAACGGATCGGCGTGTGACGCCACGCAGTCTTGTGACCTCCCACGGCACACGCTGCCTGGTGGCCTTTTGCCACGCCGACAAGATGGAAAAGACGTTCCGGCTCGATCGCATACGTGAGTTGCGGATCGAGGACCGGAAACCGGAGTGAGGAAGAACTGGAGGTCCCCCGGTCAGCCGCTTCTGCGCCGAAACTCACTGAGCACCTCCTGTAATTGCTCGCGTGGCAGGCGTGGTCCCATGTTCGAGACGATTCTGGAAGCCGCCAGGGAGGCCAGAGCGCCGGCCCGCGGGTAATCCATGCCTTGCGTGATCCCGAAGAGAAAGGCACCGGCGAACATATCTCCAGCTCCCACCGTATCAATCGCCCGAGTTGGTTCGGGAGCGATCGTGTGCAGCGCGTGACCGTCGTAAACCGTCGCGCCGTCAGGGCCGCGCGTCACGACAAACTCGCGGGCAATGGTCTTCAGGTACTCCGTCGCTTCGTCCAGGCAGTCGGTCTGCGCGAGGCGTTTCGCCTCATCCTCGTTGGCGAACAACAAATCGACGCCGTCGCCGATCAGCTGCTCGATCGCCGGCCGGAAGAAATGCACAATGTTCGGATCCGAGAGTGAGAAGGCGATCCTCGTCCCGCTGGCCCGCGCCTGCTCCACGGCATGCAATGCCGCCGTCCTGCTGAGCCGGCCCCGTGACCAGATATCCTTCAATGTAGACATATTGGGACTCGGCAATGGCCGCCGCATCCACATCCTCCGGCGAGATATCGGCCGACACGCCCAGGAACGTGTTCATCGTTCGATCGGCGTCGGGGGTCACCAACACCAGACACGTACCGGTGATGCTTTGCGTCAGACTGCGAGCCGTGGTGTTTGTCGCGACGCCCGCACGCGTCAGATCCTCCAGGTAGAAGTGCCCCAAGGAGTCATCGGCCACGCGGCAGCAGTAGAACGCTTTGCCACCCAGTTGACTGACGGCAATCATCGTATTGGCAGCCGACCCGCCGCTGCCACGATGGCTCTCGTGGGCCCCAAGACTCTCGACAACCCGCCGCTGCTGCGGCTGGTCGACCAGCGTCATGACTCCCTTCTCGATATCCAAATCACTCAACTGCTCCGGCGTGACTTCGTACTCAATGTCGACCAGCGCATTTCCCACACCAAAAACGTCGTATTTGCTCATCCCACCATCCCATCGACTGAATCAGATATTTTCGCTTCCAATACCATTTGCCCCGTCGCGCTATGCAAGACAATCGGAAGCATCTCGACAGCAAACCGATTCGCGGCGCATGGGACAAGTGGCATCACTATCCCACAAACCTCCAGTTTGCTCTACCCGTCCACGCTAAAGATTACGCGACGGTGGCCCACCACATTCCGATGTGCCGGCGGTGGCCATTGCTTGTATGGAGCAGGTATGGCGGAACATGGAACGCCGGTACAACCCACCAATAACAATGACAAGTAACAAGTAACCAATGACCAATGACCAATGACCAATGACCAATGACCAATGACCAATGACCAATGACCAATTCCTACCTGTCACCCAGTGACTTGGCCAGTCCGAGTTTATTGATCTTGCCGGAGGCATTTCGTTCGAATTCTTCGATCACGCGTAGCAGGCCGGGCACCTTGTGCGACGGCAGTCGCCGCCGGCACCAATCGAGAATCTCTCGCTCGTTCAGTGGCTCCTTCGTCCGAGCCGAGATGAAGGCGGCAATCGCTTCCCCCAGTATTTCGTCCGGCACACCGACGACCGCCGCTTCGTGCACATCGGGATGTTCCTGCAGGATCTCTTCGATCTCCTTGGGTGCGATGCGATGGGCACCCGACTTGATCATTTCTCGTTTTCGCCCGACGACATACAGAAACCCTTCCTCATCGCACATACCCAGGTCGCCGGTGTGGTATCCCTGGCTGTCCAGCACGACGGCGGTTTCCTGCGGATCGTTCCAATAGCCTTCCATGATATTGTCGCCTCGCGCCACCAACTCACCCACTTCGCCCACGTCAGCGGGCGTACCGTCGTCGCGCAGCACGGTCAACGTGACTCCTGGAATCGCCTTCCCGATACTGCCGATTTTTCGAGGCAGATCCGCTGGGGGAAGATACGACAGGCGTGCCGAAGCTTCTGTCGCTCCGTACATGATGAAGATCTGCTTACCGGGCAGTGCTTCGATCAGGCGGCGTTGCAACTGCGGCGCCATCGCCCCGCCCGCCTGCGTCACATACCGCAAGTGCGGGAACGCTCGGTGGCGAAATTCGATCGATTCATCAGAATCGCGAATGTGGAAGGAACTCCCGAAAAACCGGTAGCTTCCGATCGCTCGAGCGTATCCAGGGCCTTTTGAGGGAACAAGAATCCGTTTTCGATCACGACCGATCCGCCCGCAGCCACGTGCGTGTTGAGCAACGACTTACCGTACACATAATGGAACGGGAGCACGACCATCACACGATCGTATGGCGTCAATTGGAGATACTGCACAATCGAATCGGTGTTCGCCACAATGTTGGCATGCCTGAGCGTGGCTCCTTTGGGCTGGCCGGTACTGCCCGACGTGTAGACGATGGCCGCACGATCTTGCGGCGACGGCGACCCGAGTGGCAACGGCTGGTTCGGGGCCGCGAGCAACTGCTGCTGATCGACGAAGCGGCACGACGCTTTTGCTGCTTGACGATCGTCGCCGCACGGGGTATGGCAGCCAGGCTCCGCGGCCGAAAGGCTGTCCGTGGCGGCCGGGCGAGACCATTCCTGCCCCCAGCCGATGATGAAGTCCAATGCTGGGAGTTCCTCCAGACCGGCGGCTCGGCGCGCCATACGGCGACCACAGATCAAACCGCGGGCTCCGCAGAGCGCCAGGAGTTCCCTGTGAGTCGGCGCTTCGGCCGACGCGTTCAAGGAAACCACGACACCGCCGGCCTTCAGGATTCCGTAATAGGCGGCGATATATTCCGCTGAGTTTACCGCCAGCAGTCCGATTCGATCCCCACGTTGCATGCCCTGGTCGAGCAGCAGATGAGCCATCGCGTTGGCGCGTTGGTCGATCTCGGCGTACGTCACCTGCTGGCGACCTTCCACCACCAGAATCGCCTCGGGCCGCAGTTGAACCTGGTGCTCCAGATACTGGTGTACCAATTGAATCGTCACAGTTAACTGCTCCCTGACATCGGCCCGTGCCCCCACCGAAGTCATTGGTCATTGGTCATTGGTCATTGGTCACTTGGTCACTTGGTCATTGGTCATGGTCACGCGTGGTCACTGGTCGACTGGTCATTGGTCACTAGATGGGGTACCTAGTGCAACGTCCGACACTCGACGGAACCCACGAACCACGACAGCTAACAAGTGAACAAGTGACAAGTGACACAATGACCAATGACCAATGACTAAGTGACTAGTGACCAACTACAGATCCTCCACCAACAAAGGTCGCTCATGCAGATACTGGGCAGCGCGGCGTTTGGCATCGATATCGCGGTAGACGCGCTCTACCTGCTGCGGTGTGAGCCCGATGGCATCAGCAACTTGCTCGCTCGGTATGTCGTGATTGCGTCCATAGAGACAGGCATCCATGCGATCGTACGGGAGCGAGAAGAAGAACTCCTCTTGAGTCTGTTCCAGTGAGTACGTATCGGTGGTGGGTGGTCGCCGCCGTATCTCCTGCGGGACTTCCAGGTATTCCGCCAGTTGGTAGACCTGCGACTTGTAGAGGTGAGCGATGGGCTTCACATCTGCCGCACCGTCGCCGAGTTTGACGAAGAAGCCTTGATCGTATTCCAACAGATTCGGGGTACCGGCCACCGCATAACGCAGTCGGTCTGCGTGGTAGTACTCCATCATCTTCCGAACACGTTGTTTGAAGTTCGTTGCCGCCACCACCTCCTGATAGACATCCAAGGGCATGCGTTGGCGGACTTTCGAGCCGTCCGGCGTCTGAACAACGACCGAATAGACGCGATAGGGTGAGTCGCCGAAGAGACTGGGGAGCACGATTTTCCAGCGGCATTCCGGCCCAAAACCTGGAAATACTCTCCGCAACGCGGCATCCCGTCGACGGTAGCAGCCCGCGCCGGCCAGTGAATCGGAGATATTTTCCAGCGTCGTCGGAATGTCAAACGTGTCGGCCAGCAGTTGTCCCAGCCGCAAGCTGTCGTCCGACGAGTCGCGTTCCGGCATGAACAACCCGAACACGCGTTCGGCCCCCAACGCTCGCACGCACAGCGCCGCGGTCACACTGCTGTCAATGCCACCGGACAGACCGACCACCATCCCCTTGCGGCGGAGCTGTCGCAGCACTTGGTGTTGAATCGCGGCGACAATCCGATTCGTCTCCGCCACCACATCGATTTTCAATTCGTCCAGTGTAAATACGTTCGTGGCTATCGATCTGATCATCTGCATGACTCCCCGCTCAATTTCACGAAGCGACTGGCGCACTGGCCTGCTTTCGCACGATAAATTTCTCGAGACTGTTAATCGAATCCAGGTTTTCCGGAACCAGATCCTCGTCTCCCACCTTGCATCCGTAACGCGACTCCAAGTGGGCAATCAGTTCCAGCACGCCTGTCGAGTCGATGATGCTGTTGTCCATAAGTGAGTCGTCGTCCCCATAGTCCGTATCGACTCCAAACAAGAAGTTTTCGTCGATGTACTGTCGCAACTGTGTGGCAAGTTCGTTCATTGGTATGCATACTCCAGGAAGACATTGTCGTTAAGGTAACAGGGGTGTCAGGCAGGTCGCCAGAGGTTGGCCCGCGACGGCAATACCGGCCGGCACCGCTTGGCTACTGGGAAAGTTCTGAATAAATTGGTCGACCAGTAACTGGGTGGACAAGATCGCTACCAGGGCCATGTTGTCACGAGTCCCTGTCGCTTTCCCGCCGCGCACCTTTCGCAGCAGGCTCTCGACCACTTCGGGTCGGAACACGCCGGCACTGTGCAGTCTCTCCGGGGACAGCAACTCGTCGACGTAGGCTTCTCGCACCGACTGCCAATCTGTCGAATAGAAACTCTTGGCATCGGGCGATCGATACGGCTGCTTGGTGCGCCGCGCCACCTGCCGCGGCACGAGATCGCCGAGCGCTCGCTTCAGCAGGTACTTTTCGTTAATGCCTTTCATTTTCAGCCGCGGGGGAATTCTGGCGGCAAATTCAGCCAGGCGGTAATCGAGGAATGGAAAACGCCCCTCCACCGAATGCGCCATCGCCACGCGATCACCCTGGGATGACAGAATATAGCCGGGCAGCAGGATCGACGTTTCCAGGAATTGGGCCTGCTGCAGCGGGTGCCACTCGGGGAAACCCGGCGGCAACCAGCCGGCCAGTTCACGGTATTCACCGTGTGGATCCCGCGTGACGCTGAATTCAGGCGTCAGGAACCGCTTCAATTGAGCGGTCATGCCCCACCGCGGGAGGTGCGAGAAGAACGGGCTCGCCAGGTCTTCCGGACGGGTCTTGAAGAAAGCCCGCCGCATGGCAACCGACTGCGACTGGATGTCTGGCAGGTATGGATAGAGACGTTCAAACAGCGCGGCACGCATCGCGGAGTCGGGCTGAGCCGCGAAGAAACGACGCACTTTCGCCTCCTTGAAAATGTCGTAGCCACCCAGCAGTTCATCCGCTCCTTCCCCCGTCAGCACCACCTTGAACCCGGATGCATGGACTAACTCGGAGAGCATTTGCAGGGGCGCAGGGGCCGTGCGAAGCATCGGCTTCTCCGCATGCCAGATCACCTGAGGGAATATCCGCGCAATGTCGTCATAACCGCAATGCATCGCATGGTGTTCCACCCCCAATGACTCCACGACCGCACGCTGGTGCTCACTCTCGTCAAACTCATCGTCTTCAAAGGTAACCGAGAAGGTCTTGAGTCGATCGCCAGAGAACCGCTGGGCCAACGCGGTGGTCACCGACGAGTCCAAACCACCGCTCAAATAGGCACCCACCGGGACATCCGCGCGCAGTCTGAGACGCGTCGCGTCCGTCAGTAGCTCTCGCAGTTCCTCGCTCCACTCCGCAACAGACCGTCGCCGATCCGATGTGCCGTAATCGAGTTGCCAATAGGAAGTCACCCGCAACTGGTCACCGTCCACTTCGAGATTGTGTCCGGGGGGCAATTCCCACACATCGCGAAATAGGGTTCTCGGTGCAATCGGGGCCCAACAGGTAAGAAGCTGGTCTAGCCCGTGCGGATCCAACTCGCGACGAACGGCAGGGTGCGCGAACAGTGATTTGACCTCAGAAGCAAACAGCAAGGTATTGTCTGCCAGCGTGTAGAACAGCGGTCGGATCCCCAACCGATCCCGCGACAGAAAGAGGCGGTGCCTGACACGATCCCAGATGGCAAAAGCCCATTGCCCATTGAAATGTTCCACGCATCGCTGGCCGTACTCGGCGTAAGCGTGCAGGATCACTTCGGTATCGCTGCGCGTGCGGAACTTGTGGCCGCGAGCCATCAAGCTGTCTCGCAGCTCGAGGTAGTTGAAAATCTCGCCGTTGAATGTGACGACGAGCCGTCCATCGCTCGTCTGCATCGGCTGACGGCCATTCGCCAGGTCAATGATACTCAATCGAGCATGCGCCAGTCCCAGCCGCTGATCCAGATAGACTTCCGCAGCGTCTGGACCGCGATGACGAATCAGCGCAATCATCGCACTCAGACGCTCAGCACATGCCTGCTGATCAGCGAGATGCAGCATGCCGGCAATTCCGCACATAGTCTCATTCCAATAGCGTTGAGTTCTGTTTCTCACCGCGGTGGGACGCAAGTCTCCCCACGCGGTCTGCCTGGCGGCGTCCGGATGTGCTTGGCGCGGCAACAGCCGTTCCAGCCAACCGAAAGTACGCCGCGGTGGACAGCATGAACGGACGTAATGTCACTCACGCCGCCGCAGTGCGTCACAATGCCATGGTGGTGCGATAGGGAGCAGATCGTGGCCGATGCATTGGGCTTCGCTGGCTGACATCCCCAAATCTTCCGCCGCTGGACGTATCACTTACTAAGATCTAGAGTTCCCAGGGCAGTTCAGAGCTGTCTATGCGGCACCGACCACTGGCAAAAGGCTCCGAGAAAAGGTACGTCACGAGATTCTGGAGCCACTGGTTCCCCCCCTGAAAATCGAACCGTTTTCTCCAGGACTCCCTGGCACTTGGAATTCAGGCATGACAACCGTCACACGCGTTAACACCAGACCACTGGCCCAACAGCTCCGGCGTGCCCTCCAACTCCGCCGCACGCGGGGATTCTCTCGCGTCCTCTATGCGAGCCTGAGACGCGCCTGTGGGCTGCCTCTTGTGCGCCAGTGTCTCGGGATCTGTGCCACCGATGTATGGCGTCTGCCACTCCACCCACCAGGTCCCCCGCACCGGCCAACCTCCCTCTTCACGATCCGCCTCGCCACACCGGAAGACCTGCCGGCACTGGTGGAATACTTCGGCGATGAACAACGGATCGACACGCGACTGGCCCGCCGCGACGATTGCGTTGTCGCGATCAGCCAGCAGAAGATCGGCGCCGCGGTCTGGGTATCGACCGGCCCCAACGAAACTGCCGAGGATTGGGACGACATGCGATGCACGTTCCGCTATCCCATGGGAGTGGCCTGGGCCTACGACGGCAAAGGAACGAAGATCGGAGCGTGGGGCAGCCTGATGAAGCAACTTCCCATTCTGTTGCGCAAATGGAACATCGAAGAAATTACCACGATTATCGATTGCGATAACTGGCAGTCGTTCGACGCGCACAAGTCACTCGGTTACCAGGTGGTGGGAATCCTGCTCTGCCTGAAGATCTTCGGCTGGAACCTGCATGCGTACAAACCGACGAATCAGGGTTGGCGACGATGCCCCCCCACCATCGGGCAGGTCGAAGTCGTCTAGACGCGGCAGGTGGCACAATTTTTCGCGACTCCCAAGAACCGCCTGGGACCGACGCATAACCCAGGATTCTGTGCCAACTCTCACTGCCACGACAGTTACGGTACCAGCGGAGCCGTCACCCATGTTCCAGCTCATCGCGGGCGGATATAGACTGCCGTGTCGGCACCAGCCACGGCGATCTGTTTTCCATCCGGCAGAAAGGCGACTGCGTAAAGCGCGTCGCGCGACATCTTCTCTTCGGACATGCTCTGAAAATCTTCAGTGCGCCAGAGTCGCAGCAAAAAATCATCGCCGACGGCGGCCAGCCACTGGCCATCCGGAGAAAAAACGGCCGCATAGAACGCATCGCCAGTGCCTGATAGCACTCGGAGGCACTGCCCGGAAGGGACGTCCCAGATGCGCACCGTCGAGTCCTGACTGGCTGTAGCCAGCCACTTACCGTCGGGCGAGAAACTACAGCGATGAACGTCGCTTGTGTGCCCCTCCAACACGCGACATGTGCCATCACTCAGTCGCCAAAGCCGAACTGTCTTGTCGCGACTGGCCGTCGCCAGCGATTTCCCGTCGGGCGAAAAGGCGACACCATAGACCGGAAAAGTGTGCCCACGATACTCGGCCTTCAACTGCAACGTCGCGGCGTCCCACACGCGACATATCGTATCACCGCCGTCGCCATCACCGCCCACCGAAGCCAACTGTGTGCCATCGCGTGAATACGCCACGCAGTAGACTGCATCTGCGTGCTTCTTCACTTCACGCTGCTTCTTCCCATCGGCGACACGCCAAATCGCGACACGTCCGTCGCCACTTCCCGTCGCCAGGAATTGCCCATCGGGACTGAAAACGGCAGCATATATCGGCCCTTCATGTGCCAGGACATGTTTTACCTTCTGCGCCCGCCAATCCCAAATCGCGGCAGTGTTATCACCCGATGCCGTGGCCATCCACTGGCCGTCGGACGTGAAATCGATGAGATAAATATTGTCCTCATGGTGCTCGAGCACGAGCTTTTTCGAGATGGACGTTTCCTCGCCGGGCGCAGCGGGCGACCGCAGGCCAAATGACCGGGGAGAACACACGCTATAACAACCAGGCAGACAATCGTCCGGTTCCGCATCGTGGTATCAACTTCCAGGGAGGTTAAGGATGCCATAGGCAATAGGCGTCAGCGATGAGAAAATGAAGCAGTCGTCACCGTAGCCGCGTTCGCCAGAACGCGGAAGCCGTAGTCGCGCTCGCCAGAACGCGGAAGCCGTAGCCGCGTTCGCCAGAACGCGGAAACCGTAGCCGCGCTCGCCAGGACGCGGAAGCCGTAGCCGCGTCTCGCCAGAACGCGGAAGCGAAGGTCCGCCACGCCCCGGCAGCGCGTCCGCCACGCCTGGCAGGCGTGGCTACGGGCAGGCGTGGCTACGGGCAGGCGTGGCTACGGGCAGGCGTGGCTACCGAAGCTACTCCGAGGAGCCTATCACGCGAATTCGCACATAGACTCGGGCCCCCACCGGTGGAGCTTTGGCCATGTCGAACCGGACTTTGGGCTTTGGGTCGTAAATGGGAAACCGGTTGTCCGCGATGATCCCACCGGGGCAATCGCACGGGCAGGCAATGCAACCGGTCCCTGAGCTGTGTATGGCTCCGCTTCCGTGAAAAACAAAATGCGGAGTCCACGGCTTCTCAATCTCTTTGTCATCGACGGAAATTGCTTCCGAGACAAAATACTCGTACGGCCGTTCCACCCATTCCTCCTGCTCGTTCTTCCAGAACACCGAGAGGACAACCGGATCACCCTGCAAGTAGTCTTCCGGACGTGTCGCGGTGGTCAGGCCGCTCCGCTTACGTCCTTCCTGAATGCTGTAATGGACCTTGGGCCGGCAGCCGACTTTCATCAAGGCCTCGAACACCTGTTCCGTCGGCACGTCGACCAGAAAGACAAAGAACCGAGCCATTTTCGCGTCACCACCGGCCGCCTTCGCACAACCTGCAAAGGCCTGGATCCGCTGACCATATTCATTGATGCACGGTTTGCCTTCCGGAAACTGCACCGCCGCCGACAAGATGACTTCACCGCGTCGCGTATCCGCTACCAACGTTCCCGGATCGGGAAGCCGATCGGCAGGCGTTTTGGCCGAGTCTTTTTCTTGTGCAGTGCCCACAACAGCCGTGGCAACCGCCGCCACCAAAAACGTCACCAACAATGGAATTCCCTTCATGCGCCGGGAATGAATCATGTTGCCAAGCCTCTCCAGGGAGTGTTTGATCGATATTCAGTACATGGAATATCTTAGGCTGGCAGCGACGGTTTTCAAGCGATTGGTTCACGATCTCGGCCGCGGAGACTGGCGGGACGTTGTCCTAGTTGACCACCGGGACGCAGGACAGGCTTGGTGCCTCGTCCTTAGTTGCCTTTCAGCTGCATGTTCCACAGCAGCTTGGTGACGTAAAGCTGCAGCTCCGGGTCCTGAGTGGACTTGAGCACTTTCTCCAAGGCCGCTCGCGCCTCCTTCGGATGAGAGTCCTTCATACCTTCCGCAAGACTCGCGGAGGCCTCGACGGCATCCGCCCGCAGATCGGCATCATCGAGCAGCGACAGCGTGAGCGCCAGTGAATCGGGAACTCGTGCGGCGGTGAGCCGCGACAGAATCAGCCGCTTCTCTTCCAGACGCGTGGCCAGTTGCATGGCTTCACGAAGTCCCTCAAGAGTCCGCTGAGGCTGCTCCTTCGCTTGCCGACCAATCACTCGCGCGAAACCGCGCAATGCCCAGGTCCGGTGAGACGACTGCTGGCCATTCCGCGCCAAGTCAAGCAACTCGTCCGCCACGCTCGCATCGGGCCAATTACAGAGTGCACGGACAGCCGCGTCCCGCACCAACTCATCAGAATCCTTCATCGCTGCGTCGACGATTCGCCGAGCTGTTGTACCACCAAGTAGTCCCAACGCGGGCAAGATCGCCGCTCGCTTTTCCCGATCCGCTTCTTTCAATTCGTTCACAATCGGCGCGACACGTTGAGTGTCGTCATCGATCCGCGAGCAGCTCTTCCACAACGCACGCTGAGCAGCCTCGCGTTCTTTGCCCGGAAGCGTGGCGGCAAGACTCTTCACTAATTCACTAGCCAATGCAGCATCCGCCATGGTCTCGAGCGCCGTGAACGCCGCGATACGGACCGACTCATCCTTCGACTGGGCCAGCTGGAACAGCATTGGTTCGACATTGGCAATCTGGCGCGCGGCAATCGCGCGCACCAGCACAGCCTGTTTCTCCGGCGACGCGGTGTCCACACGCTGTAGAATCGCCGCATCGACCGCCGTCCCGGGCAAATGTTGAAGAGTGGCCTCGGCCGCCTCGCGCACCACCGGCGCTCCATCCGTCGCATGCTCCACCAATACCGCCACATCTTCTGGCTCGCCGGAACAAGCCAGAGCGCGCGCGGCGGTCGCGCGCAGTTCTGCACTCGAATGCTTCAAGCACTCCAGCGCGGCAGCTCGCACCGCCGGTACGTTACGCTCACTCAATGCATCAAGTAAACACAACTGCCCCGCGAGCGGCAGAGAGGACATGTCACCAGAGAGCGCTGCGGCCAATTCCGTGCCGGCATGCTCGCCAACATACTCGGCGGCAAAACGCCGCACACGCTCGTTGTCGCAGGCGAGCGACTTCATCAATCGCGGTTGGGCCTCCGCGGGCTCAGCCTGCACCAACCCTAACAACACGGCACATTGGATCTGCTCAGCTTCGCTGCCATCCAGCGCCCGGAAGACGCCCGCCGCCGCCGCCAACTCCCCCTTGTGTAGCTGCCGTTGAGCAATTCGCAAACACGCATCGGTAATCGTCTCCTGCTGATCCGCTGTGGCGGATTTCTGTAACACCAACACGGCCGCAACTGCCTGGGGTGAATCGATAACGCCGAGTGCCGTAATCGCCGCGCGCACTACCGCCGGATCGTTATCTTGCAGTTGCGACTCTAGCACCGACGTACTGGTCGGATCACCGCGCCGCCCCAAGGAATGGATCACTCCAATTTTCACATTGCCCTGAAGCCGTGGCAGCGCATCGCACAGAACTTGCGTCGGTCGCTCTCCGGAAATCTCCTCCAAAACACCGCGTGCCATGTGTGCGAGTTCAGGGTTTCCCAGCAGAGTCGCGAGCGTTGCGACCGAGTGCTCGGTGCCAATCTCGCGCAGCTTCCGGCAAGCATAGTCCTTGGCCCCGCGCGGAGCGTCCGACTGCAATACGTTCAGGAAGCGATCCTCCAGATTTCGCCGTGCCTCCGGCTTGCCGTGCGACAGCACAATCGCCACATCGATCGGAAGGAGCGCATCGCGCCCCGGTCCCCAATCGTATTTGAGCAGCGCCGCAAAGGCAGCATCGAGCGAATCATCCTGAGCCTGCGCCAGCGGGGCGCTGAGGACTGCGGTCATCGCGACGAGTCCCAGGACGATCGGCGTCCGCCAGTTTCGCAAGCACTCTGGTATCATTGCGAAAGATGGCTCATAGGCCAACTGCTGGCGGACAAGTCGCATGGCGGTCTTCTTTCGTGTCGCAAGTTTCATGTTTCGACCTCAACCCTTGGCGGTGCGTAGCGGACCAGTTGTGATCCCGCCGGGATATACCCGACGGAAATCGTGCGCAGCCGTGGCTGTGCGTAGCGGACCAGTTGTGATCCCGCCGGGATAAACCCGACGGAAATCGTGCGCAGCCGTGGCTGTGCGTAGCTGGCCAGTTGTGATCCCGCCGGGATAAACCCGACGGAAATCGTGCGCAGCCGTGGCTGTGCGTAGCCGACCAGTTGTGATCCCGCCGGGATAAACCCGACGGAAATCGTGCGCAGCCGTGGCCGTGCGTAGCCGACCAGTTGTGATCCCGCCGGGATATACCCGACGGAAATCGTGCGCAGCCGTGGCTGTGCGTAGCGGACCAGTTGTGATCCCGCCGGGATAAACCCGACGGAAATCGTGCGCAGCCGTAGCTGTGCGTAGCGGACCAGTTGTGATCCCGCCGGGATAAACCCGACGGAAATCGTGCGCAGCCGTAGCTGTGCGTAGCGGACCAGTTGTGATCCCGCCGGGATAAACCCGACGGAAATCGTGCGCAGCCGTGGCTGTGCGTAGCCGACCAGTTGTGATCCCGCCGGGATAAACCCGACGGAAATCGTGCGCAGCCGTGGCTGTGCGTAGCCGACCAGTTGTGATCCCGCCGGGATAAACCCGACGGAAATCGTGCGCAGCCGTGGCTGTGCGTAGCGGACCAGTTGTGATCCCGCCGGGATAAACCCGACGGAAATCGTGCGGAATGCTGCGTACGGAATCAGTAGTTGCACGTTCACTCAGAACGTCGAAGTGTTCGCCAACTCTCTCCACGCCCTCTCTCATTCCGCATTCCGCATTCCGCATTCCCGATTCGCTCTCCATCGAGCAGTCGGTGTCAGAAACACGCGCGTATCACGCGCACAAGGTACGGAGTAACACTGTCTCCATCACTCCATCACTCCACTCCGCTCCACCGCTCCAGTCCGCGTCTACAGACTCCACGGTTCCCGTTTCGCACGATCGAGCCAGCGGCTGGCTTCCTCGTCGCCGATGATCTCTTCCCGCTGCGGATCCCATTTGATCGGACGATTGAGCCAATAGGCGATGTTTCCCAGGTGGCAGACGGTCACGGTGCGGCAGCCGATCTCCACATCGGCATTGGGCTTCTTGCGACTCCGAACACACTCCAGGAAGTTATCGCTGTGAGCTTTCGCCCCTTGGATCGGATCTGCGGGGCCCGGCGGCAGACGCCAGGGCGCATCTCCCCCTTTGCGCCACCGCCCCGACATGCCGTGCCCCCACGCATCGGACTCGCTGCCGATAAAGGCAATCCCCTGCTGACTCAGGGGAGACTCATGGGTCACGATGGTCCCGCTGGCATAGCGGTAGGTGAGCCATTTGACATCTTGCCCATTGGGTGGCGTGATTTCAACTGGACCGCTGTCGTCCATTCCCAACGCCCACTGAGCGATGTCAAAATGATGGCAGCCCCAGTCGGTCATGCCACCTCCCGAGTAGTCTCGATAGGGGCGAAATCCCTTGTCGGCCAAGAGCGGATGAAACGGTCGCCAGGGGGCGGGCCCTAACCACATCTCCCAGTCAATGTGATCCGGGACCGGCTCGCCAGGCAAGTTGCACGGCACGCTCGGCCCACCACAGCTGACATGCACTTCGCGGATCTCGCCGATCATCCCGTCGCGCAAAGCCGCACATGCATGCTGAATATTGGTGTACGAGCGGCTTTGGCTCCCCGTCTGCACGAGGCGCCCGTATTGGCGCCCTGCCTCGACCATCGCCCGGGCTTCCCGGATCGTCAGCGACAATGGCTTCTCACAATACACGTCCTTGCCCTGTCGACATGCTTCGATGGTGATTATGGCATGCCAATGATCGGGTGTCGCGATCGCCACAGCATCGATGTCGTCACATGCGAGGAGTTCGCGAAAATCGCCGTACATGCGGCAATCTTGATTTCCATTGGCCGCGTCGATCGTCTGCTTCGCATCCTCACGCGACTTGCCGTTCACATCGCACACCGCGAGCGCCTGGCAGGCGGGATTGGCGAGAAACGAGTGAACCAGGGAGCCGAAACAACCTTGCAGTCCTTTCCACCCTACGCCGATGAACCCCATGGCAATCCGTTCACTCGGCGCGGGACGCCCTGAACCAAGTACCGTGGCTGGCAAGATGAGCGGAGTGCAGCAGGCAGCTATCCCCGCACCCACCCCGGAGCGCCAAAAACTGCCGTCGATGAATCGTACGTTTACTTGTCATATCAGTCCCCGGCAGGAGTCATGCTTGCGGTCCAACTCACCATCTTTCCGCAGGATCGGCTTAGAGCCTCATCCTTATCCACATCTCGCGTTCAGGGGTTTGCTGGGAAAGGATCGTAGCTGATCACTCATGTCTCCACCGGGATAAGCCCGGCAGTGGACTTACGGGTCAGGACAATGCTTCCAGCCTATCCCACGCAATCGAGCGACTACAGCTTGCACGGTGCGCCATCCGGTGGAATTGCGCTATGCATTGTCCAGAGAATCCCATTGACCAGCATGCGTCGAAACTCCTGCGCGCTCAAACAGCTCATGAAAGTGCCCCAACGTATTCCCGTACGAGCGGCCACCTTCCGCGTTGGGACGCTCGTAGCACCAAGCCACTATCTGCTGTTTACCTTTGACCGGAACCTCCAGAATCGACTTGGCCTCGGGCAGAAATTTCAGATTCAGATAATACTCATCGTTCAATGCAAATCCCTTCCAGCCGCGGCAGATGGGATGATCCGGAAGAATCTGCTCGACCTTCGATTCGGAAATGTCCAGCCCGGAAAATGAAACACTGAACAATCCACCCAGGTAGCTCAGATAACGATTGCCGAGTTCTTCATTGTTCTGATCTTTCAACCCGGTCGCCCAATGGAGTGCGACTAACCCTACGCCACGCTTCATCAAGCTCTCGAATTGTTCGTGCTGGGCACCGCCCAGCAGAATTTCCGCGCCAGGACTGCTATAGAGTACGATCGCATTGACGCCTGAGAGGACCTTGGGGTCGGTTGGCCAGCCATCCGAAACCACTGCCTCCACGCCCTCGGTCTGCCGCAGGCACTTCGCCAACAACTCGCATTCCGGCAGGTAGAGATGCGTACCGGGCGGATGATCCGGCTGATGCCCGATCAACACGACCTTCTTGCCGGGCGCTGTCGATTCTGCCGCAGGTGTTTGACCCGCTTGGTCCTCGGCGCGAAGAGGTATCGCGTACAAAATCATGGCGGCCAATAAGCCACTCAACAATCCAACACGTCGCATACCAAACAATCGTTGCCAGACATTGCTCGCGCGCATCACAATCACTCCGCCACACGTGGGAGAGAAAACAGGACTCGAACTCGACCCGTAACCTACGCTCCTGGACAGCACATTGCAAGCGATTCAACAACAGAGCCCAGACATCGCGCGGCGCACCCTGGGTCTCGGAAACCGCGGAAGCCCAAACCCCAACGGGCAACGCTGTAAAGCATGTCCGTAGTCGAATTCGCCAGAATTCGGACAGATCTGGGCGGCCCTCGAAATCTGGCAACTTCAAAACGCTGTGGCAAGCGGAGCCACGCCCGCCCCCGGTTTCTCGACGCCTGACGACGTGCGATAATCGCAAGATCAAAGATCATGAGCTGACTTACTTCTTGGAGGATTCCGACCATGACTGACCGAGCTTTGAACCCGGCCCGTGCCGCTGTGTTGAATCGTCGCCATTTCATCGCCTCGGGCACGGCGGCCATGGTTGCTGCCGGTGCGATAGCGACAACTACCGGGCACGCGCAGGAGTCTGCATCTTCCCAGGTCGTCACTCCACCGGAAGGAAAACCAATTCTCTTGTCGTGCAAACTCTCCATGATCCCGGAGCAGCAGGCCGGTGAAGCGTTGGCAGATCGGCTGCGTCGCGCCGGGGAGGCAGGCTTCGACGGAGTCGACTTGGATGAAGCCGGGAAGTTCACACCCGAGCAAGCTCGTGATGCCGTGAGTGCATCGGGCGTGTTCGTGCACAACGCGATTAATCACGATCACTGGAAATTCCCATTGACCAGCCCTCATGAAGAAGTCCGTGCCCAGGGACGTGCGAATGTTGAGCATTGCATCCGCGTGTCGCATGCGGCAGGTGGGAGTGGAGTGTTGTTGGTGGTGGGAGTAGGAAGTGACGGACCGGAGGAAGAAATTGCCGAGCGGTGTCGCAACGAGATCGAGAAGATGCTGCCGCTCGCGGCATCGCTAGGACAAATGATCCTGGTCGAAAATGTCTGGAATCATATGTTCTACGATCATGACGCACCGCCGGATCAAAGTGCCGAACGGTTTGTGAAGTTCATCGACAGCTTCAACAGCCCGTGGGTCGGCATGTATTACGATCTGGGCAACCACTGGAAATATGGCCAACCGGGTCAATGGCTGCGCGCAGTTCGGCAGGCGCCGTGAAGCTGGATGTCAAGGGCTTCAGTCGAGCCGACAATCAGTTCACCGACATTGGTGCGGGAGATCTCCCGTGGCGCCAGGTGCGCGAAGCGTTGGCCGATATCGGTTTCACTGGCTGGGTCACCGCTGAGGTCGGCGGGGGAGACGTGAAACGGCTCACCCAGGTGCGCGAACAGATGCAGAAAGCCTTCGGCGTGTAATTCAGGTTTCCACCAGCTCCATGCCGGTGGGACCACAACTGGCCAGCTACCACCGCCCCAACAGGTTTCCACCGGCTCCATGCCGGTGGGACCACAACTGGCCAGC
>CAVOXY010000047.1:0-201083 GCA_963700515.1 uncultured Planctomycetota bacterium
TCACCAGTTGCGCCGGCGGGCGCTTGGTGTTGCGGCAGGTGCGGTATTCGCGGGCACCATAGCTGGACGGGACGCCTGCGCCGAAGAAGCTTTGGCGGCGCCGGCCATTAAGAACGGCCGCCTCAAGCAATCGATTGTCCCCTGGTGCTTTGCCGACTATTGGAGTATTGAACAAATCGTTCCCGTTGCCAAACAGTTGGGTTGCCAGAGCGTCGAGCTGGTCGATCCGAAGTACTTTCCGCTGCTGAGAGAAAATGGGTTGGTGTGTGCCATCGGTACGATCGACTTGAGTCCCGATCCCTGCTTCATCAAGGGGATGAATAATCCGAAATACCGGGATCGCGTCTTGCAGGCCACGCGAATCGCGATCGACGCCTGTGCCGAATTCGGTTTCAAGAACGTCATCTCGTTCACCGGGTTGCGCGAAGGTATCCCGGACGACGTGGGTGCCCAGAACTGTGTGGAAGGTTACAAGCAGATTATCGGCTATGCTGAAAAGAAAGGAGTCACGCTCTGTCTGGAGATCTTGAACTCGCGCGACACGACGCACCCGATGAAGGGCGTGCCGGACTACCAGGGCGATCACACGGACTATTGCGTGGATATCATCAAGCAAGTCGGCTCGCCGCATTTGAAGTTGCTGTTCGACATTTTTCATGTGCAGGCCATGGACGGCGACCTGGTGCGCAGGATTCATCAGCTCAAGGAGTACATCGGCCACGTGCATACGGCGGGCAACCCGGGCCGCAACGAGTTGGACGAGAACCAGGAAATCAACTACGTACCCGTCATGAAAGCACTTGTCGAGATCGGCTACGACGGGTTTGTGGGTCATGAGTTCATGCCCACGCGTGATCCGCTGGTCGGACTGCGGCAAGCGGTGGACGCTGTGTGACGTGTAAGAATCGTTGTGGCGTCGCGAGATGTGTTCCGGCGAACGAATGTTAATCGCGGGGCCAGTCAGATGCTCTGGCGGAGGAGCAAGAGAAAGGACAAAAAGATCTGATGACAAAAAGATGAAGATGTAGCCTCAGACGCATTCTCATCGCGTGCCTTCAATTCGCTTCGTCAGGTGAATGCGAGCCGTTCGTGATCGCTGCATCTTGATGCTGCGGAGTGCGGATGCCAACGGTCAACGCGGCTGCGGTGAGTCCCGCTGCGCAGGCGAGAAAGATGATCCCGGATGGCGTGCGTCCTGTCCACTCTTGCCAGGGCCAGGGGAGGCGGAAGAAGTACCAATTCAGCGCGAAGTACAGCCAGGTGGTCAGGAGCAGGCCCCACCGCGCAAAGCCGCGTGATGTCTGGCCCGCTTTTCCCTGCCGAGCCAGCCAGATTGCGGCGATGGTCGTCAGCAGCAAGGGAAGGATCAGCAGTAGCGTCCAACCCCACACCAGGGATCGCTCGTGGTGCTTGTAACAGAGTTCAACGAGTGTCTTGCCGGCAATGGGCAGCGCGACCATCGGTAGCACAAACAGATAGGGCCAATAACGACCACCTAGAATCCCGATCAACGGCAGCAGACCGATGGCCAGTCCAAATTCGAGAAACAACTCGAACGCCGCGACGTCCGAAAATTCGGCCGCAGCGAGCAGGGCGACATAGAGGGTCGCCAACAGCCATTCCCAGGTTGGGGAGAGCACCACCAGGTCGTTGTTGGGGTTCGTGAGTGATCAGTCGGCGATTGACCCACAGTCCAGCAGCCAGTATACCACCCCACGTTGCGCCAAACGTGATCTCCATCATGTTCCACCAGTTGATGTGCGGCGCGAGCGAGGCGACAGCAGGCCCGTGGCCAGAGAAATCGGGATGCCAGGCGTGAAAGGCTTGCACCGACTGGCCACCGGCAAAGCCGATGCCTCCGGCCAGGAAACCGATCAACGCCAGATTGCGTGCCAGCCGGTCACCGCGTACCCACTGCACGTAAGCCGTCAGGCAGAGCAGTGCCAAGAGCAGGCCGCCCCAGCATTCGGGGCGAGGTTTCAGCGTCTGCAGCCTGGCTGCCAATACCAGTCGGCCGAGAAATAGATGCGCGGCAGAACGTGATGTGCAGGGTCGAACGGGCGATTGATCAGCCATACTGCCGGCAAAGAAAAAGGCCAGCAGCGAGTGCGAGTAGCAAGATCGCCATTTCCCGCGGCCGGTATCGCTTGCCGCTCAGGCCCATGCCCAACAGTGCGCCACCGAATCCGATCCAGATGCCACCTTTGATGAACAAGCCCAGCAGGCCCCAGCTCAAGGCGTCGAAGCGTTGCCGACCAGCTCGGCATCCTGCGTCAGTCCCACGGTCTGGCCGTAGGTCATCGATCCGCCAATGCAGATCCCGACCGCGAACATGGCTACGGCGCGTGCGGCCGAGAGCGATGAGGCTCGGGGAACGAACAGCAAGGATCAAGGTGAAGCCGACGAGCACGCCGGCGATCATCGCACCGGTTTCGTGACCATATTGACCGCGGATTCCCCAACCCATGCCGCCGGCGAGGGCCGTCACGACGATCGCCCAAACGAGACTTTTTCCCACTGGATGCGGTGACGAGGTCTGATCCAAAGCTGAGGGGGCAATAGGATGGCTGTGAGACGGCATGTGGGCGAGTTCCATTTCATTCTTCAGTTGCGTGGCTGGCAAACGCTTTCCTCCAGCCGTTCCAAGCATCGAGTGCCATCGGCTTAATGTCGCCGATTCTCTGGCCTCGATCAACGCAGACTTGTTGATAGATGCTCCACGCGTCGCGGTCCAAGAGTTGAACATCGGCGGGACGAAGTTGTTTCGCCAAGATCGCCACGCGATACTGTGGATTCTCACGCAAGTGGCTCTCCAACTGTTGTGCCAGATGTCGTTGAAGTGATAGCTGTATCGCGTGGGGTACACTGCAGAAAGAGGCAATAACCCTCAGGTGACTGGCCGGTCGGGGCCAGAAGAGCGAATTGCGGCGCGACACCGGACTCACGGCAGATTCGGTCGATGACCGACCGCACATGTTTCTCGCTCAGCTTCTCGCCGACAAGATCGCTTACGGCGCTGCCGCGGCCCAAGAAACGAACGAGCGGACAAGCATGGTGAAACCCGATCACCTCGATCTCGTCGCCCAGATCGTAGCGATAGAGTCCTCCGCCGGTCGTCAGCACAACGCGGTAACGCCCTTGGAGTTCCAGCTCGTCAGCCAGGCAGAGGTCTTGGCAGCGTCGGTCCCCGGCGGTCCTCACATCGATGAACTCCAGGAAATGGGACCGCAATGCCAAGGCACTCCCGGTGGCGCCGACCAGGGGCAACGAGACAACGCCCTCCGTGGCCAATAGTCCCTTAGGTTGGAGCGAAACCTTGGGGAGCATTGCCTGGAGCGGTGGTACGTACATCGCGGAGGATGCATCGGCCCAGCAGCTGACCAGGGCCAGTCGCGGCCAGCAGGCAGCAAGTTTTTCCGGCGTAGCAGCCGCACTGCCGAAGATGCCGCGCAGTTCGTCGGCGCGGCGGAAAGCCCGCGGAAGTGACAACTGTACATCGTTGGATTCCAGATCCGGTCGTGGCAAACTCACGCGGCCGGCGCAGGTCGGCACACATCGCATCCCAACAATGGGGAACATCCGCCAACAACGCCGTGAGAAACGTTGGACTCCACACGGAGATCAACGCCAGGTCGGGACAGTTAAGCAGGTACAACAAGGTGACGTAGCGAGCATTTTCCGGTGACCGCATTTGCCGCACGTGGGGCGGGACGACCAGCAGTTGGGACACCGCCCAACGTTGCCAGAGCGCGAGATATTCACGGTCGTCTTCGAACCCAATACGTATGCCTCCCGCCGACCAGCGCGATTCCCGGGCCATGGGCGAGATCGACCAGTATGCCTTGCCCTGTCGCGCCGCCGGTATCGTGTGCATCACATCATGGACCCAAGCCGCCAGGGCCCGCTGAAACTCTTTGCGCAACGAATTCGTGTACGGTATCAGCTTCTCCGCGCCGGTCGAACCACCCGTGGGCTCCAGTAAGATCACGGACTCCCGCGTCAAGACACGCTGCTCACCGCGGGCGATGCGATCGATCAACGGAGCGAAGCGATCATAGTCCGCCAGCGGAACTCGCTGTTGATACTGTCGTGTTGTATGGATTTCGGCAAACCGGTGCTCGCGGCCAAACCAGGTATCCTGGTTCTCGCGAAGAATCTGCAGTAAGCGTTCTTCCTGTGTGCGACGAACGTAACCGCGTGGCGCGGTGAAATGCCCGCGCCTCTCCCGCGCAGCTCAGCATCCAGGCGGTATTCAGCCACGGGGCTGTGTTCATGCCACACCACTCACATCTCGTGGCACGGAGGATCGAACAGGACGACAGTGTGGATCGAGCAGGCGAATCCCGGCCGACGTGAAATTCGCTATTTCCAAGTGGGCCAGACAGCAGAGTTCGTTCCCCTGCGTGTGACCCGGATTGCAGTCGGCAAAGAATCGCACGTGCGGATCGGCCAAACGTTCAGGTGTAATATCTGCCACGCCAGGCCGCAGCCGATCTTTGTGCGGAGTCGCGATCACCAGTCCGTGCTGACCGTCGTACGCCGCGCCGAACATCGACTGACCGAGTGTGTCGAGCAGACTCTTGGCCCACGACGGCGTAACGCAATCGTAGCGCGGAAAGAACTCACGAAAGAATACGGGTAGAAAACGATAGGTCTTGTACCCTTTCGTGATCAAGAACCAATACAACGGCGCGGGGCGCGTGACTTCCATCAGCTCGACAGCCAGACGCCCCCACTGGCGAATGAGTGCCGTTTCGCCCCAACAGGTCGGGTCAACGATCGTATCTCCTGAAAAGAGGACGTTGAAGGTTTCACGGCCATAAGGCACTCTCCACAATACCTGCGTGGAAAAACCGCGGAGAATTCCTGTCGCCGGATCAATCAGCTGGATAACCCACTGTTTGCCGGCCAAGTCCGACTCGAACCGGACCCAGTCGGCAGAATCGTAGTAGCGGGCAAACAGCGTGAACATATCCACGTGATCGTGTGTGGTCAGGTCGGACACTGCGACACGACGACTGTGCAATTTCATCGTTTAGCGGCTCCCGCAGGCAATAGTCGACAATTGCCGTCGGACAGTTGTCTGGTTACAGACACCCCAGTTCCAAGTACAAGTCTTGCGACGTGAATCGCTCCGAACGAACCGACCGCTCGTCCCAATAGACCAGAAACAGATTCGTGTCGTAATGATACAGACTGGCTCCTTTGCAGACACGCAGCAACGGATCTTGCTCGAACATTCCGACCAGCAGACTACGAAGTTCTGGATGTCTCGGTCGCACATAGTCGCCGGCGGCCGTTAGCAGTTGGCTGAAATGCCGTCGCGTGGCCCTGCCTCGCCAGCGGCAGGGCGGCCACAAGTGAATCAAATGGCTGGCCGCATGCCGGAAATCGAGGCCACCCTCGACAGGCAGCCAGGGTATTGAAGGCCCCACGCCCCCACCGCACCAGACCGCGATAGCCTTCCACGACCATTTGTCGAAAACGGCTCTGATCCCACAGGCCCAAAGTTGCCACCAGTTGGGAACCGCGCCAGGCGGTGAGAATATCGCTCGCCGCGAGATCTCTAAATGTCGCTTGCGGCTCACAAAAATCATCTTGAGTGTAACAGGGAAGAAAGAGCTTCGAATGGCCCATTTCGCTGATGAAATCAATCAGTTGGGGAAGTTCGCTGCGTTGCAGCGGGCGGACCTCCACATCGTGGCGGCCCCGATGAGTGGGGCGGCGGCGCAGCGGAATCACGAACGTGTAGTACTTTCCCCGGGGAAAATAGGTGGGCAGACCGGCACGTCTGCCCGTCAGCGCCACTGCTGCTGGCCGATTTCCGTCCGCGATAGTCGTCAGATAGTAGTGTGTTGCACCATCCTCGTGCAATCGTCGCATCGCCTGGTAGCCGCGGGCCAACACGGTTCCGCCGCGGTGCTCTGGCAGGATTCTCAGACCCGACAGGTAGCCCACTGGTGTGGCCTGGCCACCGACATATCGCGGACGGATGCTCCGGCAGCCCATGCCGACCATCGCGTCGGCTTCGACCGTCGGTCACAACCAGGGTTTGACGACAAGGTCCGTCAACAACGGCGGCGGCAAAGTAACTTGGCTCGCGGCGCAGCGTCACGCGGACCGGACCATCCATCGGCGTTTCCCGCAGCAACTGCCGCAGTGCGGCGTCGTCCGCCTCGCCGGCGAGACGGAAACTGAATCGCTCGCCCTGGTGCGTTGCTACGCCGTCAGTAGTCTCCCCTTCCATGCCTCATCTCCCATCGGCAGACCACTGCGACCTTCCACGTCCCAGTGGTGCATCGCATTGATGGCCAGGTAGTTCCAGAACACGGACGGTGTGCGGTGATTCACCGTCGCGCTACCACGACGCAGGATGCTGTGCCAGGCGTAAAACGATCTCCGTGCCTCCAGGCACCGCCGCTCGAGCTCTTCCGGGGACATCGTTTTCGGTTGAAAGGGAATCATGTTGTAGCGGTACCGCTCGTCCAGCCACCAGGGATCATACAGCAGCCGAGCCTCGAGTCTCAATCGTTCGTAGAGCGGCGTACCGGGAAACGGTGTAATATGATTGAAGGCAGCCATGAATAGGCCCTTCTTGCCGGGCAAAATCGACCGTTGCCGCCATTGATTGTGGGGTATCGTGGTCGTAGCCAAAGATGAAGGTTCCATAGACCACCAGGTGGTGGCGGCGCATGTTGGCCAGGGCCGCCGCCAAACCACCTTGCATCATGTTAAATCCCTTGTTCATCTGCCGCAGGCAGTCGCTGTTGAGGGATTCGAGTCCGATCAACACACCCTGGCAGCCGCTGAGCCGCATCAACTCCAACAACTCCTCGTCGTATGCCACATCGATGGATGCCTGGCTCACCCAACGTATTTTGTGGGGAGTCAATGCCCGTGCCAGCTCTTTGACCATTTCCGGGTTGGAGACGATGTTGTCGTCGATGAAGAAAAACATTTGCCCGCGACGGCGAACACGCAGGATCTCCTCGAGCACGTCGTCGATCGGTCGGTGACTGTGCGTCGACGCGAAGAACGCTTGGATGGCGCAGAAATCGCAATGAAAACGACAGCCGCGAGCGAACTCGATCAGCCGAATCGGTAAGTACCGTTTGCCGCGGAAAATCGACACGGTCGGGCGAAACGTGCCGTACCGGGCGGTGAGCGGCACGATAGAGTTTCCGCGGTGTGCCCCACCGATAATCGTCGATAACCTCCTGAAAAATCTCCTCTGCCTCTCCGACGACGATCGACTCGGCATACTGCTGAACTTCGTCCGGGCAGAGGGTGGCATGGAAACCACCCATCACCACTGGAACCCCGCGGCGACGGTACTCGCTGGCGATCTGATAGGCGCGCCGAGCGGTGTAGGTTTCCACGCTCATCGCCACCAGATCCGTCGGCTCGTCAAACGGAATCAGTTCCAAGCGATCATCATAGAATTGCCGCTCCACGCCGGCAGGGGCCAGGGCAGCGATCATCGCCGCCGGGAGCGGTTCCATCTGCCACGTGCGAACATACCGCCGCGTCTGCTGACGGCGACCGACGCACGGGTGCACGATCGTCAAGCGAAACGGACGCGAGCGCGCCGTTTGGCGCAGCCGCCAAGGTGCCTGCTCCTGCCCGATCATGTGAATGTGACCGTGTCGGAGGATGGAGTCGGACGCTCTGGCGAGACCGACCGGCGGCGCCGGAACCAGCGCGTCGCACGTGTAAAACCTGTTCAAGTGGTACGCGTAATGTCGGTAGCCGACATTCGTCATCAGAGCGAGCGGCCACCGGGCGGCCCCACGCCGAATCCGCCGAGCAATGTTGCGATAGGAATAGGCCAGCTTCCAGGCCCGCTCCGTTCCCTGCTGGAGTTCTGCCACCGTCATGCGGGCCGGCTGAAACACCACGTGCTGTCCGTCGTATAGTTCCCAATTGCGAGTCAGAATGCGACGTTCTGACTCGAGTTGTCGGTAAAGCTGTGTCCCGGGAAAAGGCGTTACGATCGCAAACCGCGGCAAGTCGATGCCGTTGTCCACGGCGAATCTGGCGGTCCGCTCAAAGACGTCGGGAGTGTCGTCGTCCAGCCCGAACACAAAGCATGCCTGCAGCGCGATATCGCGCCGATGCAATTCGGCGATGACCCGCGGATAATCCTCCGGATGATTGAACCCTTTGTGCGATTGGCAAAGTGACCGGGATGACACCGATTCCAGACCCATCAGCAACCCGCGGCAGCCGCTCTCGGCTGCCAGATCCAAGAGCGGCTGATCGTCACACAGCAGCGTCGTGGCCAGGCCATACCAATGGATACGAAGTGGAATCAAAGCCTGGAACAACTGTGCGGCATACGAGCGATCGGCAATCAGGTTCAGATCCACGAACATCGCTCGCCGGGCAGTGGCGTTGGCGAATATCGGCGACAACTTCCTCCACCGGCTTCTGCCAGGGGTGCCGTCCCCATGCCGCCGGTACGACGCAGAACGAGCAGTCGTGGACACAGCCTCGCGTCGCTTCGAAGACATCCGCCGTGAGATAGCGATGCGCGGGCAACACCGATCGGTCCGGCAGTGGGCTGCCGCCCAGCTGAAAGTCGGCCGACTGGTCGTAGCGATCGCGCAATGCTCCCCGGCAGAAGTCTTTCAACAATTGCGGCCATGTTTCCTCCGCATAGCCAACCACGATCGAGTCGGCGTGGACTTGTGCCTCTTCGGGCACGAGCGTCACGTGTGGACCGCCAAGCACGACCGTCATGCCGCGATGGCGAAAATGCCGCGCTAGTTCGTATGCCCGCGGGGCCGTTCCGGTGATCACCGTCAGGCCGACCAAATCAGCCTGTAGATTTCGGTCAACCTCCTCGATCCCTTCGTCAATGCAACAGACGATGGCACTGAGTTCCCGAGGGACCAGAGCCGCCAGCGTCGGCAAGGTGAGCGGCATGTAGCGCAGGGACTTGCCGAAAATCCCCTTGCGATGTCGGTACAAAGGCCCTTTGGGTGAAATCAAAGCGAGACGCAATGGGCCGCTTCTCGCCGGTTGTCCTTGCTGCGATAGATGGAGTTGGATCATACATGGTCCTCGGACGGCGTCTGTAACACGGGAGTGGTTGAAGAGAACGCCGGTGGCACGTCTTGGTGCGGGACAACGTGTCGCAGGCGGCCACCTGGCTCACGCCGAAACAAACCGAACAACATGCCTTGCTTCTTCCGGGCCTCGCGGGCGTAAAGCGGGTTGTAGCGCAGGTAAGCAGCCAATCGCAGCGGGGAACTGAGATGCGTTTTGAAGTCCCAGATCCGCCGAAACATGGAACTCGGTGAATTCCACTTGCGGCGACAATCCCAACAGACGTCGGTCAACTCGTCGGGTGTCATATGTTGCGGAAGAAAGGCGGCATGATTGAACCGGTATTGCGGGTGCAACCACCAATTGCCGCCGTACAGCAGTCGGCCTTCCGCGTCCAGTCGCTGATAGAGCGGCGTGCCGGGATAAGGCATCAGGATGTTGTAGGCAGCGAAACAGAACTTGTGGTGCTCGGCAAAATCGCTGGTCTCCCGGATCGACGCGACCGTATCGTGGTCGTGTCCCAACGTGAAGGCCGCCCAGGTCTGCAGGTGGTGATCACGGAGTATTTGAACCGCCCGCTCGTAATAATCCCATCCGTCGGGGAGCGGTCCCTGTCTGTCCAGGGGCAGGAAATTCGAAGCCTTCTTCATCTGCTGCAAGTTGCGCGGATTGAGAGATTCAAAGCCGATGACATTTCCCATGCATCCGCTCTCGACAAGCAATCGCATCAACTCCGGATCGTTCGTCATGTCCAGCGACGCTTGTGAAACCCACCGGATTCGCAGGGGAATCAACTCGCGCAGAAAACTCTTGGCCGCTTCGTGGTTCGACAGGAAATTGTCGTCGACAAAAAAGATGAACTTGCGATTCTGATTGGCAATCTCGGCGAGTACTTCCTGCGACCGACGCACGAAGTGCTGACGGTTGAAGAAGACACTGATCGCACAGAAATCGCAGGCAAAACGACACCCTCGGCTGAATTGCATCAGCGTGACCGGCAGATAGCCCTTGCCACGGAATAAGTCTCGCCGAGGCTGGATGCCGTTGGGCTGAGCAATGCCGGGACGGGATCGATACACCGGCCTGCAAGTTTCCGTCGGCGAGCATCGTCGACGACCTGGTGCCAGATGGACTCGGCATCTCCCAGTACAATCGCGTCGGCATGCTGGCGGCATTCCTCGGGCAATAACGTCGGATGGAATCCACCCAGCACTACTGGGACACCGCGCAGCCGGAACTCTTCCGCAATCTCGTAGGCACGTCGAGCTGTATAGATCTCGACGGTAATCGCCACCAGATCAGTCGGTTCGTCGTAGGGAATGTCTTCGATGCGATCATCATACAGCAAGCACTCGACGTCAGGATTCGTCAACCCCGCGAGTACGCCAAGCTCCAGCGGCTCCATCGGCGCTTCGTCCACGTAGAGGCTGTGCTCGAGCCGGCCAATGTTGGATTTGATGAACGTTATTCGCATAAGATGTCCACAGCCGATCCGTTCGTTCTACGTGGTTGCCCCTTGATCCGTGACGGAAGTCACGATGTGCCAATTGATCCAGCACAATCAACACCGCCGCCAACGCAAAAAAGAAGATCATGTTGCCTGCGTTGCGGCTCGCAGCAATCCCGAAGGTCTCGCTGACTTCGACTCCCAGAAACGCCCGTTGCAGCGCCCGCGCGATGAATATGCCCGCGAAGACATAAATCGTGCCACGGTGCTGCAGCGGCTTTAACGCCGCTATCGCAGCCAAGCATCCCAAGGCCGCCATGAACACGCCGAGCGGCCGAAGAATGTAGAGAAATTGCGGCGACCACTGCGCGACCTCCGCACCGTACATCTGCGCGGCCGAGTCGACAAAATCGGTGGAGAGATTCAGGCCAATACCCATCACGACGTGAAAAACACACACCATCCACATGACAATCCGCAGTCCCATTAAAGCTCTAGGTGTCATGACCAACCCTTTCATAAGACCGCAACCCCGACTGGCCGGTGCGGAGGAAGGAAACGGAGACGTATGCCAAGACGGGTGCTGTCAGGCAGACCACGTGACAGGCCAATACCAGCGGCCACATGTACTGCCAGCCATCTCGCCCCATCAAGAAACACTCCATCAAGCGTAACGCAAGTCCGTAGCAAAACCCGAACACCCCAAACAGAACCGGCGCGTAATCCGTGGCGACCGCTTCGGCATCCGCCAGTTCATACTGTTTGCGCGTATAGACGCGGATAAAGCCCGATTTGATGGCGTACACGTCGTAGAGCCAGTTCCAGAACGCCAGCACTGAGCCCAAGACAAAACCGCTACGAGCCATGCCGACCGGTCCATTCTCCCCCGATAGAGGCAGGACGATCAAGGCCAACAAGCTGGTGGCAGTGCCGAAAACCAGCCCGTGGTGTGGACGAAAACGCCCCAGACGAAACCGCGTGTTGAACTCCCACAAACGTAACCAGTTGGTACCGATGCCAGGTATCACATAGGCGAAGACGACCGGCAGGGAAAGGGACAGCAGTACCATACGATGGTCGCCGGCATAACGCTGATACCACAGCCAATAGCTGAGGGGTAACAGCACCAACGGGGCAACGAATTGATAAATCTGAAAGAAAATCATGGGGTCTGCCGGGTATCGTCCAAGTTGCAGTAGCGAGCCACCTGATACTTTTGTCTCACAGCCGGGGAAAGACGCAGTTTACCCAACGTGAGCGTGCCGAGGAAATCCTGATCGTACGCCAGTCCCAAGCGGACGTCATCAAGATGGATTCCTGCCGGATCGAGATAAGTTCCGAACAAGCGGTCCCAGACCGTCGTGAAATTCCCATAGTTCCCGTGACTTGCGACCGCGTGGTGTAACAGGTGCTCCTGCGGCGAAGTGAACTGGGCATACCGCATTAGCCGATGCCACCACGGCCAACGGCGCAGGAACGACGAGTGACTGGCCGTCAGCACCAGCGAGATCACCAACAGCGCGGGGAGCAACGGGCGCAGGTCCCATACAGGCAGGTCCAAGGACACCAGCAGCGCGTAGACCGAGACGGCGGTCGCCCACGTTGACAGGACGACCGCCACGAACCCGAACGGCCGCACCAAGATGCCCGGCATGATTATCGTTACCTGACGCGGCAGATGATGGTACTCGTGCGTGATCCAGAACCAGCGATGGTGGCTGAAGAAGCGGTGCACGATGTAATCCCAAAAACCGGCGAGGTAGAAGAGCGCGATGCCCAACAACACGGCTTGCCAACCTGAGATGGGCTGGCCGACGTGGTCGCCGTTCCAGGCCGAAATCGTCCCATGCACCGACTCCAAAATCTCCAACGGCTGAGGCGTGAGCCAGCTGCCGATAAATTGTACCGTGAAGAACACCCCAGTCACGGTCAGCAGGAAGAGGAGCGTTGTCCGCCGCAAGGGCTCTTGGTCGACCGCAGATCGTCGTGTGCGACGCAGTTCCCAGATGTCGCCAGCAACCAGCAAAAGCTGCAACATGAGAAACGGGACCAGCATCATTCGATACATGCCGGCTCCTCGTAATCGTTGTCCGATTCAAACACCGGCTGCAAGGGCTCGTTCTCCGCCCCTAACGGCCGACCTTGCTTCCGGTGAATCTCTCGCCTTGATGTCAAGTTCGCCAGGGCAAAAGCGGCCGCGTGCAGCGGTGTGCGAATGTTCGATCGAAAGTCGGCGGCGCGGCGCAGGATGCCCGAGGCCCGATTGAATTGTGTTCGCGCCCAGTAGCAGCCTTCCATGAGCTGCTCGGGAGTCATGCCCCGCGGTCGAAACATACTGTCGCCATAACGATACTCGGGGTGTAACCACCATGGATCACGCAGCAATCGGTGTTCGGCTTTCAGGCGATCGTACAGTGGCGTACCTGGTGTCGGCGCGAGCGGATTGAAGTTTGCCAGGAACAGCTTGTTGCGCAGCGCGAAGTCAAGCGTCGACTTGAACGAATCGGGCGTGTCATGATCGTAGCCCAGCACGAAACCACCGTAGACCATGATGCCATGGTCGCGCAACACGCCAATCAGCTCGTCATACGTGCCGCATTGACGCTGCCATGACTTGCGCATCTGAACCAGGTTTGCCTCGTGGAGGGATTCGAAACCGACCATCACCGTGAGACACCCGCTGTCGGCCATTTGCCTGACCAACGAACGATCGGCCGCCACATCGATGCTCGCCTGACACGACCAGTGGAGATGCAGTGGGCGAATGGCTGCCAGTAATTCGGTTAAACGCCGGCGATCGTTCAGCAGGTTATCGTCGGTCAGGAAGACGAATCGGCGACCGGACTGCGCCAACTCCTCGACGACCCGATCAAGTCCACGCCAACGCAAGCTGGTGCCGTAAAAGGCATGAATGGAGCAGAAATCGCAAGCGTATCGGCAGCCGCGACCGTACTGCACCAACGTCACGGGGCGATATGCTTTTCCGGCAAAAATCGACCGGTCGACTCTCAGTCCGTCCAGTGGTGCCCGCCCACCGCGGTAGATTCGTCGCAACTGGCCACGACGGGCATCTTCCAGCACGCGTGGCCATACGTCTTCCGCATCACCGATGACCACCGCGTGTGCAAACTGCAACGCCTCGTGCGGGCAGAAACTGGGGTGAAAGCCACCCAGCACCACGGGGACACCTCGGCGAGCATAATGGGACGCAATCTGGTACGCTCGTCGCGCCGTAAATGTCTCGACCGTGATGGCCGCCAAATCCGTGTCTTCGTCCAGCGGGACCGCTTCGATACGCTCGTCGTACAGTATGCACTCCACATCGGGTGGCGTGATCGCTCGGAGAATCGCAAACACCACCGGCTCCAGGGCATCGCGGGAGCGGTCCGGATAGAGATTCGGACGTACAAAGGTAACTCTCATCCGCCCCCCGATCCTCCTGCCGTAGTGTGGTCAATACACTGATTCCGGTGCCGACAGCCGGATCGTCATCCCTGGCCATTGGAAGTATCTGCGAAAGTGATCCCCGCGTCCAGTTCGCGGGGGACATTTTGTGGCGGAAAAGGCCGAGTTGTCGTCGAGAAGCGGATGGTTGCCCCGCACGGAATCAGTCCTGTACCCACACCGACACGGAACCGCCTCGGGCAGCGAAAATCCCCCCTGCCATCATTATTGGTGAGGACTGGCTCGGTCACGTGTCCTGTGATATCCGTGAAAGTGGTATTTTTGCGAGCGACCTCCATCGATTTGCTGCCTGCGGGCCGCCGCCGGAAAATGACGAAGCACGAAATACCCAAGGCCGACGAAGTCAACCAGAACCAGCCGGCACAGCAAGCGTCGTCAAATGTCCTCAGACCGATCTACAAGCTGGCTGAGTACATGTCGTTCTCCGCCTTTTATTGGCTTGCATTCGCCATCATGGTTACGGGCGTTGTGAGTTTCGCACTGCAACTTGTGTTGGCAAAGCTGGTCGTGCTGGCGAAATCGAGTCTCAGCCTGACCGAGGTGTTGTCCGACTCGCTAGGACTGGTCATCAGCCTGATTGGACTCGTCTTGACCACACAGGCAGCCACGGAGAACTCGCATTTCACGGAAAGCTCGCGTTTGCAGTGCTGTCCGCCACCGCGGTGGGGGCCATCGCCGGGTTGGTCTTCTATCGGTGGGGTCAGCGACAGGAAGTGGACGCGGTAAAGGGGAGACAGCAGGCCAAGTCCTAACGTGGCGCGAGGTTGCAGGCACAGTCGCTCAGGATCATCGGAACGAGCTGGCGTGCTAAACGCTTCGCCTGTTACGGCTTTGGACGTTATGGGATCCCGTCCTACGAACGTCCGTGTACCTGGAATCGGGGCGCTTCATCTATCGAGGCTGCCGGGATCGATCTGATGGCGCGGGCGGTTCTGACACCGTCGGGATATCAGCGCTGAGGAGCTTATCCTCGAGCTGCTCCAGTTGCCCCTCGAGTTGCTCGTAACGCCGCGCTATTCGCTCCAGCAACTGCTGATGAGGGTTTTGCGTATTGAATGCGGGTCGTAGCTGTGGCATGGTCCGCCCTCCGTCGATGGTTCCGACATTATACTCTGCGGCAAGCTGGTTGGCGCGAGGACCAGAGTCGCCCGAAAAACTCGCCATCACGTGGGCTATCCTCCGCTGGGCACTGCCGAGAACCTGACGATTCGCAGCGACCGCTGCGGAAGTTGCCAGATCGTGGCGGGAGTGGCCGAGGGATCGTCAATCGGTACATAGTTATCGGCCGTCTCGATCTGTTGGGACGACTGGCTGTAGTTGGCCAACACCAAGTACAACTCTCGATTCGCAAATGCCGAAGCCACGCAATCTGGCGGCAGCGGCTGGGCGAACAAGTCCGAGTCGCCGATTTCCAGAAACGCCCAGGTACCCTCTTCCACCAGCGAGCGATACTGCTTCAGCCAGCGGGCGTGCGTCGGGCGGGTCTCGGCACGCGGGGGAACGGCATCCCAGCCGCTGTAGACGTGTGGACCGTCGGGATGGTCCTGATGGTACTTCCACACTTCGCGACACCGCCGCATCCAGAAGTCGTCGTCGGACACGTACCGAACGCCGGGGATCATGCCGCGCTCGCCGGTGAATGGTTTGCCGGCATGCAGAATGGGGAACTGCAGGTAGGGGATGGTGTGCAAGTAGTGTTCGTTCGTGTCCTCGACCGTCGCAAAGCTCATGTCAATGCAGGGAATCACATACGGCGTGTGATTCTTGACGCTTTCCCGCAGGCCGTCGGCATTGTTCACGCCCTCGCCGACCCAAAGATAGTCGTACACTTTCTGACCCGCCGTTTGCGGTTCCAGGGCGCCGTCGACGTGGAGCTTCAGAATGCCCCCGCGACGATTGACTTCGGCGTAGATCAGGGCCAGCAAATCGGTGAGCGCTCCGTCGTATTGCGGCGTCTCCTCGAACGCGGACATCTCGTCTGTGGCCGGCTTCCTCAGCGGCGAGTCCTCCGGCATCTTCTCCTTCGCGGCGTTGGTGAAGTAGCCGGCATCGATGTAGATGCCATCGACGCCGTATTCGTCCAAGATTCTCGCTATCCGCGGCAACAGATACGCCCGCCATCCCGGACTTCCCGGCGCGCAACGCGCCATGTCCCAGAAACCCAGCGAACAGCGGGAGCCCTCGGGCGACCACTCCTGGCGGAAATCGGGATCGGTCCATTGCAGGAAGCCGGTCGAGGTGTAGGCGAGCACCTTGATGCCGCGCCGATGGGCCATGTCCATGAAGCGACGAAAACCGGCCGGATTCAAGCGCCGTGTACTTGTCGCCCCCGAACAGCCGCAGCGAGTCGTTCCAGTCGTCAAATACCTGAATGCAGCTGGATTCCGTGCTCCTTCAGGCGATCCAGTTCCTGTTCGTCGTACTCCCCGATTTCCCAAGGCTTGCGGCAAGGGTACTCGCCCAGGTTATAGCAGCACTGGCCCGGCAGATAGTTCGTCACCAGGTGCTTTCGCAGGCAGCGTGCGAATCTTCCGCGTGCAGATGCTGATGTTTTGCAGTCGTCGGCGGTGGTCTTCCGCTGTGAATTCTTTCAAGACCGTAGAGGTGGCTGCGTCGTTGGCAGTTACTTTCGCGGCGGAGACGTTCGCTGCCTGGCTGGAGCCAGTGGGGATCGAAACCATCGCGCTCGCCGCGGCGGCTTGCACCCCGGCCCTGATGAATTCTCGCCGGTCCATGAATATCCTCCGGTCAAATTGCCTGGCAGTTTCGTATCGCTACAGAACATTCTATCAGACTTCGTCGCGCACGCGCTGAATCACCCCAAAACAAAGTGACACGTGTGAAAAAAAGCAACAATAATCTGGCGAGTTTGTCACACGCCAGCGAATGACCAATGACCAATGACCAAGTGACCAATGACCAATGACCAATGCCCAATGACCAATGACTGCCTACTGGATTCCGTATTGCGCATTCCGCATTCCGCATTCCCTATTCGTTTTCAGTGTTTCGCGCGAGGCCCGCCACATTCGGAACCCTCACAAGAGATCCTCCACCTCGTCTCGCGAAGGGAACGAGGTCTGTGTGCCCGGTCTGAGGACCGAGCGAGTGGCGATGGCGCCGGCGCGTTGTGCTGCTTCTAACAGCGGTTTGCCGAGTCCCAGGAAGTAGGCCAAGCTGCCAACATAAGCATCACCGGCGCCGGTCGAGTCAACGGCCTTGACGGCATGAGCCGGTACGTGCTGCGTAGAGTCGGGCGTGACGACCAGGCTGCCACGCTCTCCGAGGGTGAGGATGATGGCACCGGCTCCGCGAGCCAGCAGCTGGCGGGCCGCCGATTCGGCCTCCTCCAACGTGGTAACGGGCATGCCAGTCAACAGCTGAGTCTCTGTTTCGTTGGGACAGAAGATGTCGCTCAGTTGGAAAATCTCATCGGGCAGCTGCGCCCTGGCGGGGGCCGGGTTAAAGATGGTCGTGACACTTTCCGAGCGGGCGATGCGCAGTGCTGCCAGGTTTGGCTCGAGGGGAATTTCGAGTTGGCAGACCAGCACATCCGACGCGGCGATATCGGGTCGAGCCGTTTCCACTTCGTCGAGCGTCAGCAGGTCATTGGCGCCGGTGACGATGATGATCGAGTTGCCGCCGTTGGGGTCCACGGCGATCGGCGCAACCCCGGAAAATGCCTCGTCCGTGAAATGTACATGCTGCGTGGCAATGTCAAACCGCTGGAAGTTCTGCAAGGTGTTGTCGCCAAACACATCGCGCCCCAGCTTGGTGATCATCGTCACCTCGGCGCCCAACTTGGCGGCCATCACGGCCTGGTTGGCTCCCTTGCCACCGAACCCCATGTGAAACTGCGTGCCGTGCAGCGTTTCGCCCAACACCGGCAGTCGCGGTACGTAGCTGATCAAGTCGATATTGCAGGCGCCGACGACAGAGACTTTCGGCTGCTGGTGCGCGCTGGACATAGAACCTCCTACTGGAACGCTCCTCGTTTTCCCCACAACCTCGTCGTGGACGTTGATTGTGGATTGTTTTGCCACCCGTTTCAAGCGCCTCGTATGCAGGACCGATTGTTCAGCTACCGCGGGGCCATCCGCCTTTTCCGGCTTCCGTCGGGTTGATCCCGGCGGAGCCACAACTGGTCCGCTACCTTCCGACGATTCGCCTCATCCGGCTTCCGTCGGGTTGATCCCGGCGGAGCCACAACTGGTCCGCTACCTTCCGACGATCCGCCTCATCCGGCTTCCGTCGGGTTGATCCCGGCGGAGCCACAACTGGTCCGCTACCTTCCGACGATCCGCCTCATCCGGCTTCCGTCGGGTTGATCCCGGCGGAGCCACAACTGGTCCGCTACCTTCCGACGATCCGCCTTTTCCGGCTTCCGTCGGGTTGATCCCGGCGGAGCCACAACTGGTCCGCTACCTTCCGACGATTCGCCTCATCCGGCTTCCGTCGGGTTGATCCCGGCGGAGCCACAACTGGTCCGCTACCTTCCGACGCATCCGCCTCATCCGGCTTCCGTCGGGTTGACCCCAATGGTACTAAGCTTGTCTTGACAAAAAAGAGTCCTCTCTGACATAGGTTGTTTTCTGGCAACAACTTACTCTTCAGGAGGACTCAAAGATGTTCACGGATGAACATAGGCACGATGTCTTGCGCGAATCCGTCAACAGGACATGCGAGCGTTTGCCGAGCAAATCACTCCGGCAGTGCTCAGCAGAAACAGCCAAACGCACGGCAGTGATATTGGTCAAAAGTCCCTTGTGCCTGCCGAATTTGGTGATGCTCGGGATCGCGAGTGCATTACATGCGACGGAGAGCTTTTCGTCAATCCTGATCGCTTCCCTGAAGTTACTGGAGGATCAGCAAGACTTTTATGCCTCGGAGTTAGGGAAGGCCAAGCGAAACGCTGCCAGACGAGACCGGAAAAAAGACAGGAAAAAGACAGGAAAAAGCAAGCACGACCCTCGTCGGGACGATCCAACGGTGGTGAGCGAAGAAGCGTTTGTTCAAGCTCGCCGCCGCATGCCGTTTTCGTTTTGGATCAATTTGATCATCGTCTTGGGAGAGAAGTTTGAGGAACAACATCAGTCACTCGTCAAGTTTCACGGTTTTCGTGTGTTAGCCATCGACGGAACGTGCATTGAATTGCCGAACTGGAAGCGACTACGGGATCATTTCGGCACGAGCAAGAACGTTCATGGCCTACAGAACGCTCAGGCACGCATGGTCATGCTGCAGTTTCCGTTTGTCCGATTGCCGTACCGCTATGAACTATGCCCTTTGGACCAGGGCGAAACCTCCATCGCTCGTCGTCTTACTCAACACTTGTGCCAGAACGACCTGCTGCTATTGGACGCGGGTTTTTGGAGTTACGGTCTCCTTTGGGATGTCCAGAACCGTGGTGCCTTCTTTGCGATTCCGCTCAAAGGAAAACGGATCAACCTGACACCTGTTTGTACTCATGGCAGGGACGATCAGGAAGTGCTGTGGACGCCACAAGATAGTCGCAGGCAGTGGAAAAAAGAGGGTCTTCCCAAATCCCTACGCTTGCGCGTGATTACCTACCAGATACCAGGATTTAGCCCTCAAAAACTCCTGACCAATGTCCTCCGTCCTTCCCAGATTTCCCGGGAGGATTGGGTGCGCCTGGCCACGGATTGTACGGAGAAGGGGCAATTTCTACCCGGACTATTTCATCGACGATGGGAAATCGAGACGACCTACCGTGAACTAAAGGTGGACCAGAACATGGAAGGGAATTTGCGGGGACGCACGCCAGAATCGATCCAGTTCGAAATAGCCGGCCACGTGGTGCTGTACCACCTTATACGCACGCTGCTGGTGGAGGCTGCCGTGAAACATGGCATCGACCCCCTGCGTCTGAGCTTCACTAACGCCTTCCGCGAACTCCTTCGGATTCACGCAGCGCTGGTCACCGCCAACCCACGATGGGCACGCATCTTACTCGCAAGACTCCTGGACCGAATCGCCGAACATCAAGTCCCATACCGTCCAGGGCGGAGTTTTCCGCGACGCAAAAAGTCTACCAATCACAAGCGGCACTCCAAGCATCCTCACACCACCTCAACCAAAGCCGGCAAGCGAGTTCACAATACAAAACGACCAAAGGCCAAAAAAAAAGAAGCTTAGTACCATTGGGCTTGATCCCGGCGGAGCCACAACTGGTCCGCTACCGACAGACCACGACACACTGACGGTCGAGTCCCGAACGTGCCATCACAGCGGCACTCCTTCGAGACCGAATCAAGCCGCGGCCTATTTCGGCCTCAGCGGGGCGCCGTTTCGCCTTTGGACACCCGCCTTGGCCAGCAGACTTTGCATCTCATCTACAGTAGCCGGCCAGTCCTCAGTCCGCCGGGACGAACCCGGCGGGGCTGGGCCAGCCGTATTCTGGTGTGCCGGCGGTTGCCTTTGGTGCTGTTGGGTGGCGTGACGATTGTGGGAGGCGACGTTGTCACACCTACGGTGGTGCCCGGTGTATCCGGGGTTGGCTTTCGAGCGAAACGTTGACCTTTCCCGGTGGCTGGCGTATCCTTAACGCATTGAGGGAGTTATGCTCGCGCGAGTTTGCCAGTTTCTGGTCATTGGCCTGATCGTCACGAATCCGTTTTTTTGCCGGGTTCGTGGTTGCGGTGTGACTGCGCGGTTCGTTTCGGCGGAGGCGTGCGTGGCCGAATGCGAAGCGGCATGTGAGCGCTCGCGGGAAGCGTGTGGCTGCTGCGACCAGCAGAAGCAGACTCCCGAGCGGTCGCGCAACAAGCCTTGTGACTGTCCTGGCAACATGTTTTGCCAGTGTTTCTCTGCTGGGGCGGTTGTGGAGGATCCTCTCCCCTTCCCCGCGACTTGCAGCGTCTTTCCGTTAGTTGCTGCCGTCCATGTCCCGGCTCTCGTGGCGTGGGACGACGGAGCGGTGTGGACTCCCGGGCATGGTCCGCCCGTGTCCGGCGCTGCCAACCCAGGGCGCATGCTGCGCTGTTTGCACTGCTCGCTGCTCTGCTAATTCCTCTTGGCGCTCTGCCGTACGTAATGCGTCGTGGTGGCCTCGTTGCGTGATGCGCTGGCTTCGCCGCGAACAACCTGGCGATCTGGAATTGGGAATGCGCGACCGTGCCCAGGCTTAAATTGCTCCCGTGGGAGTATGCAATCCGAAATCTCCTCCGTCGACCTGTACGGACATTGCTCACCTTCTTCGGCCTGACGTTGGTGGTGCTGTTGGTGCTGATCGTGGTGGGGTTCATTCGTGGCATGGGCCATACCTTGGCAGAGAGCGGTGACCCGCGGGTGGCGATTGTGTTTTCACTGGGGATGGGCGAGAACCTGGAATACTCTTCGATTTCCATGCGGACCGGCGACCTGCTGGCGGCGAGCGTCAGCGGTGTCCAGGAGCGGTATGGCCAGGCATATGTGTCGCCGGAGCTCTACTTGGGAACCGATATTCGTTTGCAGCCCGACGACGATCCTTTGATGGGACTCGTGCGGGGCGTCACACCGAGCGTGGTTTTGGTGCGCCGCCAACTGCAGCTGAAAGAGGGGAGTTGGCCGGCAGTGGACGAGATCTGGGTGGGGCGGATGGTGGCGTCGAAACTGGGTGTGTCGCCAAGTCGATTGGCGGTGGGCCAAACGCTTGAATTTGAAGGACGAACGTGGCGCATCAGTGGCGTATTCTCGGCGGGAGGGTCGGCGTTGGAATCGGAGATCTGGTGTCGTCTGGACGAGCTGCAGCAGGCCATGAAGAGGCAAGACCTGAGCCTGGTGGCCGTGACGTTGGCCCCCAGCGGGGATTTTGCCGACCTGGATCTGTTCTGCAAGGAGCGACTTGACCTGGAACTGCAAGCCACTCGTGAGGTGCACTACTACGCCACGCTGCAACGAGACTACCAGCCCGTGCGCACGCTCATGTGGCTGTTGGTGCTGCTCGTTTCCGGAGCCGGTGTCTTTACCGGGCTCAATACAATGTACGGTGCCGTGGTGGGCCGCGCTGCCGAGTTGTGCATGCTGCAAACGATCGGTTTCTCGCGACGAGCGATCCTGATCAGCCTGGTCCAGGAAGGCATCTTGCTCTCGGCGGCGGCCAGCCTGCTGGCGTCGTTGCTGGCCATCAACTTTGTCAACGGCGCTGCCATGCGATTCACCATGGGCGCGTTCACGTTGCATATCGACAACGTCGCCGTGCTCATCGGCTGCGGTGTCGCCTTGTTGCTCGGATTGCTGGGGTCGATTCCGCCGGCCACGAGAGCATTTCGCATGTCTATTGTAGATGGATTGAGGGCGGTCTGAATACTGTTGACGAAAATATCGAGAACCACAATATCGAGAACACCAAGGAGAACAAAATGAGAAGTAGGAATTTCATTTGCACGCTGCTGGCAGTATTGGTGTTGGCAGGGGGATGCAATCGGCAACCAGTCACGACGACGCGTGAATCGGAGGAAACGTCTCCCGACAGATCCTATCTCGCGACCGTCGAACCCGATCACCCGCGTGGCATCATGGAGGTTCGGGAAACCGCGCAGGACGGCGAATCGGTGGTGGTTGTGGGACGCATTGGAGGAAGTGAAAACCCGTGGGTCGAAGGGCGAGCGGCGTTCTCCCTGGTCGATCAAGCCTTGCAGGCGTGCAGCGATAAGGAAGGAGACGAATGCAAGATGCCATGGGACTACTGTTGTGAGACCGATCGACTGCCCAAGGCTACGCTATTGGTCAAACTCGTCGATGACTCGGGCCAATTGGTCAAGCAGGACGCCCGCCAGCTGCTCGGCGTCCAGGAACTACAGACACTCGTGGTCAAAGGGACCGCGCAGCGGGACGATGCCGGAAACGTGACCGTATCTGCCCGCCAAGTATTCGTAAGAGAGTAATAATCGGCTATCTGTTACTTGTTATTTGTTCGACCATTGCACCGGGACCTGAGTCCAAGAATTTCCAATAGCCAATCTCAAATGACCAATGACCAATGACCAATGACCAATGACCAATGACCAATGACCAATATCGAACCTTGGACTGCGGACAACACCCACGTTAGGGATTAGAGCGGTGAGCGCAAACGTTGATCTCAAGCAATTGGCTGTGGAACGAAGCGGCTCTGCCGGGATCGCGCCACGCAGGCACCTGCTGAGCCGATATGTGGTGCCGGCACTCTTGCTGTTGGGAACGATCGCGCTGGTCGGTTGGGCCAGCTTCGAGCTGATTTTCCCGCCTCGGTCCGTCGCCGTCGTCCCGGTCCTGGCGTCGCGCTCTGCGACACAGCAGGAAGGCACGCCGCTATTCCAAGCTGCCGGGTGGATCGAGCCTCGTCCGACACCGATTCGTGTCGCCGCGTTCTCACCCGGCTTCGTGCAGCAATTGCTGGTCGTCGAGGGACAGGCCGTCAAAGCGGGCGAGCCGATTGCGGAATTGGTCAAGGAGGATGCGGAACTGGGGCTGCAACGAGCCGAGGTCGACCTGAGGCTGCGCAAAGCGGAACTGCAGGCTTGTCAGGCTACGCTGGAGGCAGCCACCACGCGCTTCGACCAGCCCGTGCATTTGGAGGCCGCCCTGGCCGAAGCGGAGGCGGAACTCGCCAAAGTGGATACGGACCTGGCGGACCTGCCGTTTGAAATTCAGCGGGCTGAGTCGAATCTGGGCTATGCAAAACGGAACTTCGAGGGAAAGGCCTCGGCGACGAGTTCGGTGGCGGGCCGTGCCTTGGATCAAGCCAAGAGCGAGTTTGCCTCCGCCCAGACGCTAGTCGAAGAATTGCAGCGTCGAGTGGCCTCGCGGCAGCGTGAACAGAACGCACTCGTGCGACGCCGTGACGCGCTGCAGAGGCAACTGGAACTGCGTACCGACGAACTGCGTGCCAAGGACGAAGCCGCGGCCAACGTCGAGGCGGCCGCCGCCCGCGTGCAGCAGGCCGAAGTCAGTCTGGCGGAGGCGAAGCTGCAACTCGATCGTATGACCGTCGTCGCTCCCGTGGACGGCCGCGTCCTGCAATTGATCGCGCATCCCGGAAGCAGGTTGATGGTGGGGCGAGGAAATGATGAGTCCCACGACGCCAGTACCGTCGTGACCTTGTACCGCCCCGATATGCTGCAGGTGCGGGTCGATGTGCGGTTCGAGGAGTTACCCGCTATCCATGTCGGGCAGACGGTCTCCATCACCAGTCCGGCGGTTGCCACGCCGATACAGGGGACCGTGTTGTTCATTGGGTCCGAAGCGGATATCCAGAAGAATACGCTACAAGTGAAAGTCGCCCTCGACTCGCCGCCCGATGTCCTCAAACCCGAGATGCTGGTGGATGTGACCTTCCTGGCGTCAAAGGTGTCAACATCGGATGATCAACTCACGGAGACGATGCGCATTTATGTCCCCCAGCAACTCATTGAAACAGCTGAGGGGACAACGTTTGTCTGGGAAGCTGACGAAACCGCGGGTGTGGCACGGCGAATTCGTGTGGAGCTGGGACGCCCCGGTGGAGAGGGATGTGTGGAAGTGACACGAGGCTTGAACTTGACGAGCCGTCTGATTGCCTCCGGCCGCGACGATCTTCGTGACGGCGATCGAATTCGCGTGGAAGGTGAGGCGAGTCAATGACAGGGAGTGTCATTGGTCATTGGTCATTGGTCATTGGTCACTTGGTCACTGGGTCACTGGTCATCTGGTCACTGGTCACTGGTGCTCATCTCTTAATCATAGTCTTCATCCCAATCCGTTCTGCAGTCTTATCGAGCCAGCCAGAATCTGAGTAAGACTAATGACAAATGACTAATGACTAATGACCAATGACCAATGACCACCTTTGACTTGCGGTCGCGCTGGGAGTGAACGAATAATGGCACTTGTGGAATTGCACAACGTTACCAAGCGCTATCATAAAGGGGGTGAGACCATCACACCTTTGGAGCAGGTATCGCTGGAGATCCAACAGGGTGAGTTTGTGTCGCTGATGGGGGCCAGCGGAACCGGTAAGTCGACGTTGTTGAACTTGATCGCCAGTATTGACCGGCCGGACAGCGGCAGTATTCTCGTGGACGGTGTCGATATCACCCAGCTCTCTCGCACTCGCCTGGCTTGTTGGCGAGTGGCCCACGTCGGCTATATCTTTCAGACGCACAACCTGATTCCTGTTTTGACTGCCTACGAGAACGTCGAGTTGCCACTGTTGCTGCTCCCCTTTTCACGCGCGGAGCGGCGCAGACGGGTCGAAATCGCCTTGCAGGCGGTGGAATTGCTGGACCGAGCCAATCATTATCCGCGTCAACTCTCCGGCGGCCAGGAACAACGCGTCGGTATTGGACGCGCTATTGTCGCTCACCCGAAGATTGTCGTGGCTGATGAACCGACTGGCGATCTTGACCCCGACACATCGCAACAGATCCTGGAATTGCTGCTTCAGCTAAATCGTGACCTCAATGTGACTCTCTTGATGGTAACACATGATCCCGAGGCGGCGAGCATCGCCCATCGGCACTGGCACTTGGACCACGGCAGGCTGGTGGAGATCGAGAAGGCACCCGCGAAGGAAGCGACCCGCTAATGTGGAAGTTTTTACCCTACATAGTGAAGACGTTATGGCGACATCGCGCACGGACGATTTTGACTGTGAGTGGTTCGGCCGTGGCGATGTTCGTCTTCTGCTTTGTCGGCTCGATTCAAGAGGGGATGAAGGATTTGCAGCGCAGGAGCGAAGCCAAGCGATCACTGGTCACGTTTCAAGCCAATAAATTCTGCCCGGCTACCAGCCACTTGCCGCAAGATTACGAACGTACTATCGGCCGCATCGTGGGGGTGCGAGAGGTCATGCCAATTCAGGTTTTCACGAACAACTGCCGAGCCAGCCTCGATGTGGTGGTGTTTTACGGCGTTCCGGCCGAGATGCTGCAAAAGGTGCGGCAGTTCCAGCTCGTCGACGGAGATTGGAGGAATTTCCTGCAACGCCAGGATGGGGCAATGGTCGGGTCCGCCGTCGCGGATCGGCGTGGCATCGGAGTTGGCGACAAGTTCTCGATGGGAGATATCACGGTCACCGTGGCCGGCGTCTATACATGCCCCGATCAGGCCGAGGAGAACTACATTTATACGCATTTGGATTTTCTGCAACGAGGTAAAGGGAGCCATCGCGTAGGGACGGTCACGCAGTTCGAAATCGTCTTGCAGTCGGACGTTGATCTGGCGGCAATGTGCCAGGAGATTGACGATGCCTTCCGGAGTGGAGCGGTGCAGACGAACACGCGGCCGAAAGGGGTGTTCCAGGCGAAAAGTCTCGGTGATCTGGTGCAGTTGATGGCGATGACCCGGTACCTCGGCTATGCTTGCGTGGGACTCGTCTTGGTATTGGTGGCCACCACCACGGTCATGTCTGTGCAGGATCGAGTGCAAGAACATGCGGTTCTGCAGACAATTGGTTTCTCCAGCCCGCGAGTTGGCAGCCTGATTGTCGCCGAGAGTATTTCCTCAGCCTGGCAGGCGGAGCGACGGGAGTGATATTGGCCTTGGTGGTGTTGGAAGCGCAAGGACTTGCCGTGGGTGCCGAGGGGGTCATGATGACAATTCGCCCGACGCTCAACCTGACATGCGTCGCGATAGGCGTTTCGCTGCTGGCCGGCGCCTGGCGGGCATCGTACCGGCCGTGCAGGCGGCCAGGATGGATATTGTCGCGGCACTGCGCCGGTGATGCTGTGAAGGGGGCGTCACGACAGCATGCCGCAGAAGTCGCTCGTCAACATTCCAGCACGCTCGCGCCGAGCCAAAATACTCGAACGATTCCCAAGATCCTCGAGCATCGTGCCTGTCGATGCCCGCGGGAATGGCAATCAACCCAAGTCACGTTCAGCACACAGGGCCGGAGTGTGGGCTCAAGATGCAGGCTCACCTGCCTCGGCCAACCGACCCCACGCCGGAAAGGCCTTCCTTTTCGCCGGTTCACCGGCTGCCCGAGGCGAACATTCCGCCCAGCGGAAAACGCGCATTGTGGTGCTGTGTGTCCGGCTACATAAAACGCTCAACGGACAGTTTGGGTTTTTAGTTGGGACGGGCATCGTACGATGCTAGAATTGGGACGGTTGCGAACCTGGGTCGGTCTCCGGCTCAGCGCAAATCGCGCATCTCCGCCGCGGTGTGCGGTGACGGTCCGCACGGCGAGGGTAACCGCGAGGGAGGGACGGCCACATGACACAACGTCCGATCATCTGTTGGGCGGCGATGCTGGGTGTGCTGGGCGGGTTGACAGGGGGACTTTCCTTCGCGGTGCAGCAGTCGCGTGGGCAATCGCAATCGCACTCACACTCGGGCGGTTCGTTCACCATTGCGGCCTACGCGTACGACCGCGGCCGCAACGTCGAAACGTGCACGAGTGGATATGCGGACGCGGAGCCGCTGGTCGGCAATCTACGTTGGCCCACCGAGATCGAATATGATGTCGACTTTCCAGTGGCGGCGGAGTACACGATCAGTATCTACTACGCCGCCGCGTCCGCTCGTCCCGTAGGACTCTTTCTTGATGGCGAGCAAGTGGGGATCTGTTGCCGCGGCACAACTGGCAGTTGGAATTCGAGCAAGTCTGATTGGGAGGAGGCATGCCGTGTGCACGTCCCGAAGGGGTCGCATACCGTGCGGCTCTACTCCGACAACGTCTTTCCTCACATCGTGGCCCTGCGCTTTGACTCGGCGGTCCCTTTTCCTGACGGCTGGATGTTGCGGCGTCCGGGCGCTCGTGGCTTGCCTGGACATGCTGTCGATGCCGACCCGGCCGCCCTCCGATTGGCCGTTACCGACTTGATGGAGACGTACGGTCCACGCTACCCGCACGGACGCCGATTTCTCCAGCGGCTGGCTGCCCTGGAAGGAGAACTGGATGCGTTATCGGAGGACCGGACGGACGAGTTACGCAGTGTGCGCGGAAGCTGACGGATCTGCGTCGGGAAGCTTTACTGGCGAACCCGCTGCTGGACTTCGACCAGTTGGTGCTGGTCCAACGTAGCCAGGCGAATCTCGGCCTGCCGACCAACTGGGAAAGCAATTCCAGCTTGCCCGAGAGTGGCTTTGACGACGAGATCGCGCTCCTGTCGCCGATCGATCCGGAGGGAACGTTGAAGACCCTTTACCGGCCGGAGGCCGGCCGATTCGTGGGCGATGTCGATCTGCACTTCGATGCGCGCAAGATGCTGTTCTCGATGCCCGGCGAGAACGGCCGCTGGCAGGTATTCGAGATGAGTATGGACGGCTCAGGCCTGCGACAACTGACCGGCGAGCAGCCCGACGTCGACAGCTACGACGCCTGCTATCTGCCCGACGGCAGGATCGTCTTCACGTCGACGGCCTGCTTTGTCGGCGTGCCCTGCGTCAACGGCGCTTCGCACGTGGCGAACTTGTACGTGATGGATGCCGACGGAAGAACATCCGTCAGCTCTGCTTCGACCAGGAGCACGACTGGTGCCCGACCGTGCTGAACAACGGCCGCGTGCTGTACACGCGGTGGGAGTACACCGACACGCCGCACACCAACACGCGGCTGCTGTTCCACATGAACCCGGACGGCACCGAGCAGATGGAGTACTACGGGAGCAACTCGTATTGGCCCAACTCGATCTTCTATGCCCGGCCGATTCCCAGCTCATCCGACCAAGGTGGTCGGAGTCGTCGGCGGTCATCACGACAATCCGCGGATGGGCGAGTTGGTGATTTTCGATCCGGCCCGTGGCCGCCGAGGCCGACGGCGCCGTGCAGCGGATTCCCGGTTACGGCCAGAAGGTCGAGCCGATGATTCCCGACGGACTGACCTGGAGCAGTTGGCCGAAGTTTCTCCATCCGTATCCGCTCAGCGAGAAGTACTTCCTCGTCTCGTGCAAACCGACGCCCACATCGCTGTGGGGAATCTACCTGGTCGACGTGTTCGACAACATGGTGCTCATCAAGGAACTGCCCGGTTACGCCTTGTTGGAGCCCGTACCATTCCGCGCAACGTGCGCGCCACCGGCGATTGCCGAGAAGGTCGATCTGACACGCGACGACGGGGAGGTCTACATCGCCGACATCTATGCCGGCGACGGACTCAAAGGAATTCCACGGGGAACGGTCAAGTCGTTGCGGCTGTTCACCTATCATTTCGCCTATCAGGACATGGGCGGCTCGATGGGCGTTGTCGGGCATGGACGGACCGTGGGACATCAAGCGCATGATCGGCACGGTGCCGGTCCACGAAGACGGCTCGGCCAGGTTTCGCGTGCCGGCCAACACGCCGATCTCGCTGCAGCCGCTCGACAGCGAAGGGCAAGGCGCTGCAGCTGATGCGAAGCTGGATGACGGCCATGCCGGGCGAGGTGGTCTCGTGCGTCGGGTGCCACGAGAAGCAGAACACGGCCCCACCGGCCAAGCGGACGATGGCCCTCCAGCGGCCCCCAGATCCGATCAGGCCGTGGTACGGCCCCCTGCGGGGGTTCAGCTATGCGCGCGAGGTTCAGCCGGTCATCGATCGACACTGCATCGGTTGCCACGACGGGCGACCGCGGCGGACGGAACCTTGATCGCCGACCTGCGGGGCACCGAGATGATCTCGGACTACCAGATCCACGGCGCCGCGGCCATGGGGGGCAAGTTCTCGGTCGGCTACGCCGAACTGCACCGCTACGTCCGACGTCCGGGAATCGAAAGCGATTACCACCTGCTCGAGCCCATGGAGTTCCACGCCGATACCACGCAACTGGTCCAGATGCTTGCGAAGGGACACTACCAGGTGAAGCTGGACGCCGAGGCCTGGGACCGGCTGATTACCTGGATCGACTTGAACTGCCCGTATCACGGTACCTGGGGTGAAGACGTGGGAGATCCCGGGATCCAGCGCCACCGCCGTCGCGAACTGCTCAAGCTGTACGGGAACGTCGATGACGACGCCGAAGCTATTCCCAACCCGAGCCCGACCTCGAGCTACTCCACGCCCGCCATGCCGATTGCCGGCCAAACGTTGATTCCGGACCCATCCTCGGCCCCTCCCAAGCCTCCAGAGACCCTCGCGGCCGCCGGTTGGCCGTTTGATGCCGGGGAAGCCCGCCGCCGGCAACAGACTGCGGGAACTCCCTGGCGGCAATCGATCGATCTGGGCAACGGTGTGATCTTGGACATGGTGCTCATCCCCGCCGGTGAGTTCGTCATGGGCAGTCTGGACGGGGAAGACGACGAGCGACCGCTCCAAAGAGTTCGCATCGAAACTCCTTTTTGGATGAGCGTTGCGGAAATTACCAATCAGCAATACGCCCAATTCGATCCACAACACGACAGTCGCGTTGAGTCCACGCTCAGCGCCTGCCACGGCGTACATGGCCACTTGCTGAATCGACCTGAACAGCCGGTGGTGCGCGTTACCTGGCAAGAGGTAGAGGCCTTCTGCCGCTGGCTCTCTGAAATGCAGGCCGCGAGTTTCGCTCTTCCCACAGAAGCCCAGTGGGAATATGCCGCCCGAGCCGGAACGGTGTTGCCGATGTCCTACGGCGGTCTGGATGATGACTTCTCGCCGTTCGCTAACGTGGCCGACACGCGACTGAGCCGTCTTGCTCGCGATTGGTACATTCTCGACAAGCCAATCGAAAACCCAACCAAGTACGACGACTGGATCCCGAAGGATCCCCGGTTTGACGACGGAGCCGTTCTCTCGACAGCCCCGCAGCAATATCGTCCCAACGCCTGGGGGCTGTACGATATGCACGGTAACGTGGCCGAATGGACCCGGTCAGCATACCGGCCTTACGGGTCCTTACCGCTCGAAAACCCGTCGGAAGGCACCTTTGCGGACGTGCGGAAAGTGGTCCGCGGCGGTTCCTGGCGGGATCGACCGGATCGGTGCACGTCAAGTTTCCGGCTGGGCTACTGGCCGTACCAAGGGGTCTACAACGTGGGGTTTCGTGTGGTCTGTGAGACGCGGTCGGGTCTTTCGCAGAACTAGCGATCGACACGGCGGGCGGCTCAAAGTTGCGCATCCAGATGAATTCGTTTTTCTCGTTGTATTGATCAGCCCAACCGTAGGTGGGCGCACCAGCCTGAGCGGCCATGATCCAATTGGCGCCCTGCAGGATGGGCTGCAGATACTTGTCGTCACCCGTGGCACACCAGATGACGAACAGATCATGCATCGCCTGTGGCGTCACCGCATCGTTCAACGCTGGATGTCCGTGTGGACCGGTCTTGCCCAGCGGGTAAGCCTCCCAGCCCCAAGCACCGCTGGGAAACTGGATCGAGACCATCCAGTCTCCGACTCTGCGCACAGCTTGCTGATAGCGATCGTAACCCGTTTGCCGACTCATCAGGCACAGAAAACGAATTTGGTTGCTCTGCATGGCCTGTGCAATATAGGCGTGATCGCCCCAGCGCTGGAACTCACCTCGGCTGTACGTGTAATGGTAGGCCCACGAACCGTTCTCCATTTGCGTCCGGCAGAACATGTCCGCAGCTTCGATCGCGCCGTCGAGATAACGATCGTCTCGCCAGATCATCCAGCCGCGTAACAGTGCCTGGGCTGCCTCGGACGAATGCGCGAACCACATGTCGACACCGCGCCCCACCAGGCTCCATCCCGAGGGCGTGTAGGTTGGCCAGTGGTAACCTGCTTCCCATCCGCCGTGAAATTGCAGTTTCAATAGCTGGTCGAGCATCGCTCGTGCCAGATCTTCCTCAGTCATAAGCCGGTCGTCGTCGAGTTCCATACTCGTCGTCGACGGGTTTCCTTCGAGACGCGTTAGTACCGTGGAGGCCTCGATGCGCAAGTCATCCAGGTTACAGTTCGAGGTCTCCACGCCGTCGCCGGGCAGACCCCACAAACCGCCGAATACGATCAGCCCGCCCGGATTGGGTGCCGGTTGGTTTCTCGGCAGGTTCAGTTCCGCGGAAAGGCCTTGCCCATCGATGAGCAGCCAGGCACGGCCCGTGCCTGCCAGGTCCCAGGAACAGACGATATGGTGCCAACTCTCCGTGGCGAGCTGGTCGGTGTTCACGGCGACGGACCAACCTGGTCCTGTGCGTAAACTCGGTGCCGCAGCATAGCTGGGCGCCGCCGTGTTCACGATCCGCAGTTCAAGTACGTTCTCTTTGGTCTTGCAGAGAGTGACGAAAGTGGGAGACATTCCATAGCGGGGCGACGCACCCGCGCGCTCGGGATAGAGTACCAGCAACCAGTGCTCTTGGCCGTCCCTCCAGAGCGGGACGTCGCCGCGCACCTGCGCCCAGAACTCCACGGTTCCGCGGCGCGGATCATAGTTGTCGAGTCCCGGGAACATGACGCAACCTCCACTGCCCGTCACGGCCACTCCCCCACCAAACCGACCGGGCGCGTCGGGCTGATTTCCCACGCCAACCTCGCGTCGCTCATTGCGCGCATACTCGGCATCATTCGTATCCACCGCGTCAAAGCTGGCGAGCAGACAGGTGTGGCGATCGCGCATCAGCGGTTGGTCGGGTGGTGTCGCCAACCGGCACGGAGTTGTTAGAACAAGACGGTTGCTCAGTGGCAGAGGATCACCCGTGCGGTCATACGCTATCGCCCACTCGTACTGCTTCCCGCTGGTGCGCGGATCCGAATTGTCGGACGCGGAAAATACAGAATCTGTTTCTCCCCCCGCGGGTCTCCCGCCCAGTGCGAATAGGCTCCACCGCCGGACTCGCGGATCGCCTGGTGTGCGCAATGAGGCGGGCCCAGTTCCTGACCGTCCTCCAGCAGTCGCAAGCACGATGGGGCTCCCGCCTGCGAATCCGGAGCGCAGGGCGCGTTGACCAGGGCCGTGTAGCAATAGCCCTTGTCGGGCTGGATCGCCGCAGGATCCAGCACGCCCGTGTCGCGATGACCCTCTGCCGCTGCCCCATGGCTGGTCACGACAACCAGCAGGAGAGCGAGCGAGATCGGCATGGGATGGCGGGGCTTCATCGTCGAATTCCTCCGCAGTGCGAGGTCGTGGGACAGGCTTTCAGCCTGTCATGTCTGCCGACGCCGACAGGCCGGAAGCCCTTGTCCTACGCAATTCGGTAACTTATATCCGCGCGCCTCTACTCGTAGTGTAAGGCACTGGTCAGCTCCAATCGAGCGGCGCGCTGAGCGGGAATCCAGGCGGCGGCCAAGACGATGGTCATGGCGGCCAGGAGTCCACCCAACAGCAGCAGCGGATGCAGTCGGAAAGCCACGGGATGACCGATCACCGGCAACGTTGACAGGTTCATCACGTAGGCCATCGCCGTGCCGGCCAACAGCCCGGGTACCACGCCCAATAGCCCGAGCATGGCGGCTTGCGACACAATCACCTTGCGGACCTGACCGCGCGTCATCGCGACCACCCGCAGCAGTCCGATTTCCCGCGTCTGCTCCAACACATTCATGCTCAAGGTGTTGACCACGCCGAAAGCGGCCACGATCAACCCCAGCACCAACAGTCCCCACAGACTGCCGACCACGCCCGACATCATGCCCTCGATGATTGTCGTCAGGTCGCTGTAGGACTGCAACAACATGCCTTGTTGGGCACAGACTTCCCGCAGGGAATCCTCGACCTGCGACAGTCTACGGTGGTCCGCCTTCACGATGAATGCATCCACGCCTTCGATATTCAATAGTCGTTCGGCCAGCGCGCGATGCATGCGAATCGTCAAACCGCCCCCCGCATATTCATTGACCACGGAGGATATCGGCAGTGGCCGCGGCCCGTCGCGCGTTTCCAGGGTAATGGAGTCACCTGCATGCAGGCCCAGCCGTTGCGCCAGGACCGAACCAATGGTCACCTGATCGTCTTGCGGGAGAGACTGCAGCAATGGCGAGTCGCCCTGTTGCGGCTCAACAGGGCCGCGGAATTCGTTGCGGAAGGCCACGACAAATACGGATTGTTCGCTGACCTTGGCGGAGACAAACCGGACGCTATCGATGCGCTGCACACCGTCGATTTGCTGGATGTCCGTGCCGACGCTTTCCGGTACCGCAGCCGACAGGCCAACCTCCATGTCAGGCATGGCGGCGCGGACAAAGAAGTCGCCCAGGATGGCCGTGTGATACCAATTTCGCACGTCTGCCACGTTGTCGATCACCGAGTTGGCCAGTCCCAGCCCGGTACTGACGGCAACAAAGAGCACCCCGATAGTGAGTGTCGTACGGCCGTAATGCCTTAACAACTGCCGTCGGGCCAAGCGTGCTTCGATGGCAGCCACCGGTCGCAAAACGAATTCGCCAAGAAATGTCAGCGGGCGCAACACGAATGGCAACAGCAGGACCAACCCGATCAGGGCGAGCACCGTCACGCCCACGGATGCTTCAAACGGCAGCCACCCGACAATACACGCCACCAGCAACCCGGCCGCCGCGATCGTGACCGCCAGGCCAACCAGGACACCGCGTCGCGAATGTCCTTCCACGTCTTCGCTCGCGACGCCACTCATCCCCTCCGCCGGCGTGACACGTGCGGCTTGCCGAGCGGGTAACAAAGCCCCCAGGAGGGAAACGCCCAGACCGAATGCAATGGCGATCAGTAGCGGCAGGAGGTTCAGTTCCACGGAGGGCAGCGCAGCTTGGAACAGACTGCTCATCGTACCATTCAGGAGTTTCGCGCCCGCTAATCCGGCGACGATGCCGAGCGATGTGCCAAGGAACGCCAACAATACCGCTTCGCGAGCCAGCAAGCCGCTGATCTGCCGGCGGGTTGCGCCGATGGCGCGCATCACCGCCAGCTGCCGCCGCCGTTGGCCGACGTTCATCAGAAACGTGTTCATGATGATGAAGACGGCTGCCAGCAGCGAAAAGGCGGTGGCCAGGCGCAGACCGTTTTCCAAGGCCAGCATGGTTTCTTCGGCCAGCGGGCTGCGCGTGGTCGGCGGCTCGACCTGGATACCGGTGGGCAACTCCTGCTGCAATTGCGACTGCACCTCCGACAGAACCGCACCCTCGGTCAGTACGATCTGAATGCGATCCAGTTTTCCCGGAGCGGCAAATCGTCGTTGTGCCGCTTCCAGTGGCATGAACAGCACTCCACCGCCACTGACAGCCGATCCGCTGCGCGGCTTCACCAGGCCCACGGCGGTTGTCTTCACGAAGCCGCGCCGCACGAGCAGCTTGAGTTGATCGCCGACACGAATACCCAAGTTGCGAGCCAGGGCAGCGTCCAGCAGCACGCCACCACTTTTCGACAAGTTTCGGCCTTCCACCAGCTCATAGTCGCGGACCGCGGCGTCCAGCGTGGGATCGATTCCCAACGCCTGCAGCTTCATGCGACCACCTTCGTAATGCATGATCGCATTGCGCTGGACCAGTGGCACCGCGGCTTTGACACTTGGCGACCGGCGGACGACGTCCAGCAAAGAAGCGTCCAGCGAGGCGCCCCCCGCGGCCGTGACCTCCAATGCCGCTCGCCCCGTGATCGTCTGGAACATTTCGTGGTAGGCGCGTCGCGCGGAACCGGTGGAAAGTCCCACCGCCAGCACCGCCGCCACACCGATCACTACGCTCAACAGAGTGAGTAGCGTCCGCCCGGGATGACGGCGCATCTCGCGCCATGCAATCTTCCACTGCAACATACTTCGATTCGTGTCTTTCCCCGTATGGTCGCCCGCCTCCGGCACTTCATCGGTCCAGTTCAGCCAGCGCCGGCTTCGGTCCCAAAACGGAAAGTAGAACTTTGTCAGTGCCGCGCTTCCTGCCCTTGCCCCCAAAAAATCGTGTGCTACCAGCCCTCCCCCTCGGGTATCGTCGGTGTGGGCCGGAAACGGTCAGCGTCAATCCCGGGCGATCCGCCGCGGAGTCACCGGTAAACACTCGGCGTGCTGACGCTCCTCGCGGAGGTCGTCAATTCCAGCTATACGACCATCGCGCAAGCGAATTACACGATCTGCCGCGCGACCAATTTCTGTGTCGTGCGTGACCATCGCAATCGTGTGGTGCTGGTGGTCCACGAGGTTGCGGAGTAACTCCATGATGCGTTGCCCGTTTGTGCTGTCCAGGTTCCCGGTCGGTTCGTCCGCCAAAAGCAATGCCGGTTGGATCACCAGCGCCCGCGCAATGGCCACGCGTTGCTGTTCGCCGCCCGACAACATGCCTGGCAGGTGACTCCGCCGTGCCGCCAAATCAACCTGATCCAATGCCTCCAGCGCCCGGCGGTGAGCTTCGGCTGACGATATCCCGTCCAGCTCCAGCGGCAGTGCAACGTTTTCGATAGCCGTCAGAATGGGTAGCAGGTTGAACGCCTGAAAGATGAAGCCGAGTCGCCGCCGCCGGATCAACGTTCGCTGATTGTCGTCAAGCGTGGCTAGATCGACCCCTTCCAACAGCACCTGGCCGCTCGTCGGCGTGTCCACGCCACCCAGTAAGCTGAGCAGGGTGCTCTTGCCCGACCCCGACGGTCCCATGATGGCCACGATCGTGCCGCCGGCGATTTGCAGGTTAACGTCCTGCAACGCTTCCACACACGTTTCACCGGCGCCATAGGTCTTTGAGAGTTCTTTGGCCTCCAGAATCATCAGTTGTTCCTACCCATAGGGGAGATTGGCCGGTCGTGTAGTGGCCATGTCATTCTAGCAGTCGGCGTCCTCCTCGCTAGTTGTCGTGGCGATCGTCGTGGCCCGTGTGCACGGTCCCCAACTCCCCCTCCCAGGCCACCATCGCCTTCTTGCGTGTGGCACCCCAGCGGTAGTTTCCCAGCACGCCTGTTTCCCGAATCACGCGATGGCAGGGAATGAGATATGCCAGGGGATTCTGCGCGACGGCGGTGCCGACCGCTCTGGCAGCCGCACGGTTTCCCAAGGCCTGGGCGATTTGACCGTAGCTGACCAGTTGGCCGGCCGGCACCAGGAGTAAGGCACGCCACACACGTAACTGGAAATTCGAGCCGCGGACGTAGGCCCGGAGTGAGGGTCTGATCGGGGCATCGGATGGGTTCTGGAAAAGAGTATCGATGAGGCCTTGTGCACGGGAGTCGTCCCAGCGAATCTCCGCTCGTGGCCAGCTCATTTCGATAGATTTGCCGGTCATGTTGCGGTTTGGCTCAGGGACGAAGGCGAGGTGGCAGATGCCGCGCGGGCTTTCCCCCACCAGGCACGTTCCAAAGGGGCTCTCGCCGCAACCGGCCTGGATTATCCAGCCTGTGCCCCCGGCCTTGAGTTCGCCGGGCGAAGCGGCTTCCAGGCTCACGCAAAGATCGTGCAACCGGGCGGGACCCGACAGTCCTGTTGCCAGCGCCGTCTGCAAAACGCTTTCACCGCCACACAGCATCTGCTGCGCGTGCGTGAGCGTAAGGCACTGCAGAAAGTCCTTCGGCGTGACCCCGGCCCACCGCGAGAAGAGCCGGTGGAAGTGATACGGGCTCAGACCCGCGTATGCCGCTAATTCAGCCAGGTCCGGCTGTTCGGCGTGCCGCTGGTCCAAATACCTGATCATCCGGGCGATTCGCTGGTAATCGTTCATGCCCGTATCTTACGAGCTGGCCGCAGCGCTGCCACCCGATTCTTGCTGCGATCAGCAGGCGGGGAGTCGTGGAGATATCTCCAGCCTAGTAGAATGCAACGGTGACCGGTCACTGCCCCACCCGGGCAAGCGGGGCGTTTTTTGGTTGACCAACAGCACGTGGGACAGGCTTCCAGCCTGTCACGATCGCTCCGTTTCCAGCGCCGATTCTACGTATCCTTCCAAAATGACTGGCTGGAAGACTGTCCTACGGCTAAGTCAACAGGCCGCCAGCCCGCGGAGGCAGATCGAAGGAAAATGGCGGTTCGTCATTCGTCCTCGGGACTTCAGAGAGAAAAAGGAACATCTTCATGCGTACGACCATTAATCATCTCTTTCGCCGTTGTGCGTTTCGGTGGGGCACTGCTGTTGCGATCAGCTTGCTCTTGGTGCTTGCGGGTGTCAACCGTGGGATTTTTGCCCAGGGCGACAAACCTGCCGACGCGACCAAGACCGGCGAGACACAACAGATGACGCTGAAGAGACTGTCTGATGTCCAGTCGCAAGAGTATCCCTGGGGCTGGATTCGCTGGACCATGAACGCAGAGATCGATCCTCGCGCGACGATGACATTTGGAGTGGTGTATATCAAAGCTCAGCAGACGAACGCGTTGCACCTGCATCCGAACTGCGACGAGATTCTGCACGTAGTGGAAGGATCTTGCGAGCATCGGATGGGCGACAAGTGGGTGAAGATGGGGGTGGGCGACACCATTCGGATTCCCCGGGGCGCTGTGCATAACGCGAGGACACTGGATGAAGCGTGTCGTGTCGTGGTGGTTTACGATACCGGCACACGGCAAATGGTGCCGGTGGATGAGAAGAGATAGATGCAAAATGAGAGAGATGACGGGTCGTTGCGTCTACTCGAGCGAACTTGTGGCGTAACCGTCAACCTCATGAGTGGGACTCTCACTCGGTGCACACCAGGTTTAGCCGGCAACGCCCGGGTGAATCGTCAGCTTCTGCTCTCCGTGAAGTTGCAGGTCGCTCGTTTTGGCGTCGGGGCCGTTGATTGTGGCGGCGCCCTGGCCATGGATGGAAATGTCAATGGACTGCTCGTCGCATCTTGTAACGATCACGTTGACCGGTGTAGCCGATTCGACCTGCATCGGCAGTTTGACGAGGATGGCCAACTCGTGGTCGCTCAAAGCGATGGCGGTGCGAGCCCCGGCGGAGTCGATCGTTGTGGGAAAGTCGTGTGCGATGCGGCGCCCCCGCCGATCGTAACGATAAACCAGGTGCAGACAGCGGTCGCCGGGCCAGCCATACACCCCGCTGCGTGCCGTCACAATACGCTGCTTGCCGGTCACGCAGTCGCTGCGCACGTCGGTGACGGTGATCGGATACATGCGTGCCGGGGGGAGTTCATGCTTCAGCTGCAACGGTTCGCCGTAAAAAAAGTAGAGATTGCCCCAAGCCAGTTTGGCCAGGATGTCGTCATACACATCGGATTCGCTGTGGATGGCAGACGGATTGCCGAGCGTGCAAGGAGTGGGAAACAAGTGCATCGCGGGCCCTTCGGTGACTTCCTTGTCGAAGATGAAGGGTTGGCTGGCGAACGTGCGTGTGGGGAACGCGTTGTTGGCCACGACCGTTCCACCACGCTCCATGATCTGACGCCCCCAGGCGGCAATCGCGTGCTGTTGCAGCAGCGGCACTGCGGTCTTGAGACGCGTAATGGTCCCCGTCTGTGGGTCAATATCGGCCGTGTGGCCATCGAAACGGTCGTAGCTGTAGCCGCCTCCGTAGTCCCATAAAGCGCCGTCCACGAAGACCCCACTGGCCCCCATCTCGTTCATCATGGTGTCGACGCTCGCCAGCAACGCCTGGCCGTAAGAGTTGTCCACAGCTGGGTAATAGCTCCACCAACGCCAGTTGTCGGCAATACGCTCCTTAGTGAAATAACTGCATGTCTCGTAGTTGTAAGCGTAAACCGTCTGTTGGCCGTCGGGGCCGATCAATCGCGAGTCGGGCCAGAGTCGATCAGGCTGATTTGTGGCATAAAGATTCGGAGCGATGTGGAACATGGTCTTGAGATGCGGATGAGCCCCTGCCACCGCGTCGATCACGCGACGCACGGCCGCTCGCTCGCGCGGATACTCCATGAATTCGATTCCTTCGAGCGACACGGTCGGATCGTCACTGCTCCACGACAGGCAGGGAATGCAGAAATATGCCGGGCGGCGCACGTCGAAGTAGGATGGCGGTGGTACGGCATCCAAAGTGCGTTTGTACATCAGTTGCGACGGTGAAGCCCACGTGCCTTCGATGGTGGTGTCGTTGCGCTGTTCGTCGGCACGTAGATCGTTGATCAGATCGTAATAGTCGCCACTGTCGTTGACGTACACGGCCCACTCGACGGTGTACGAGGCGTTGGCACCCAAGGCGAATTCGCGCGAGCCGAGACCGAGGCCCTGGTCGGTGAAGTCTCCCTGAGACTGAACAATCAATACGTCATCCAGTGCCACCAGACCGACGCCGAACTGACCCAGGTTGGCAAAGGCGGTCGGATTGGTCTTAAGTGGCTGGCTGATGGGAGGTGACACCGTGTGGCCGGCCAGATAGGCCTGGTTGAGGCTGGCTTGGTCAACTGCCAGGCGATGCGCAAAGATGATGCCGAGCGGTTGCGCGGTGAGGTTCGTGAACGTGTCGCGGACGTTTACGCGGCCCGCTTGAGCTTCCATGTCGCGCTGCAGCCGGTAGTGTGCGTTACTGAGGATGACGCGTGAGCCGTCGACCGTGACGTCGCCGACAGGCTCGTCCGTGGCGACGAGTTTCAGATCGGCGCCGTTCGGCACGGAAAAACTGGATTCGACTGGGAAGGCCCGACCTGCCGCCGTAACGCACAGGCCTCCGCCACGAGATACGGTCACCTCCGGCCGCAACCGCTCCCGCGGCTTCGCCAGCGCGGGGACGGCGCACGTTGCCGGTGATGGCGCGGATGCCGTGTAGCTCACCGGATACGTGAACACTTGTCGCGCTTCGGTGCGAACTCGGCCGTCCTCGCCGCGCACGGCAGTCGTCAACACGTAGTCACCGGTCGGCTGGCCCTGCAGGTCGAACAGGAATTCACGCCGGCAGGTGTTGGGTATGGTATCGACCACCTGTTGACTGACCGTCGTGCCGTCGCCGCGCTGCAGGGAGACCACAACGTGCTCTTGCGGGGCGAGTGGCAGTACGCCGAGTAGATCGACATCCGCTATCACGAGTGGATCTTCCGCGTAAGTACTCACTTGCAGTACCAATCGGCCGCGGCGAGTGACATCTTTTCCGGCCTGCTCCGCCCCGCGCCAATACTGGTCGGCAATCTCACCGGTACCCAACGCTCGATCGTAGATACGTACCTCGTGGATCAATCCCGCGAACGACTGTGAGGTGCTGGAAATTGAGAACGGCACCTGGCCGTAGATCGGATCACCGCCGCCGGCAAACTCGGCATCGGTCGCGCCGTCCACGATGATGCGGACTTGTTCCGCTTGGCGCACCACACCGATCAGGTAGCAGCCGTGGTTGGCGATCCGAGTCTTGGCAAACTGGGTATGACAGGACCCGGCTCGGCTGAAACGATACATCACGGTGGTGGCCCCGCCATCCACGCGCAAGATCGTACCTTCGTTTGGATACGCTTCACAGTCGAAGATGGTCCAGTTCGTCGTGTAGTCTGGATAGGCCGGAGCGTCGAGCGTGACCCAGGCGAGCATCGTGAAGTCGCCGGCGAGCTTCAAGGCATCGTCGTCACCAAAATCGACGTAGTCACCACTGCCGTCAAACCGCAAAGCCCAGCGTTTGTCATGTCGCTCCCACTGCGCTCCGACGATACGGCCGTGATGATGATGACCGCTGTGGTCCAGCAGTCGCCCCCCCTCCCCTTCGGCAAAGCAAAGGTGGGCGAGCAGGCTGGCGTCGTCGGAGTCATCGGCTGCCAGTACCGAGGTCATCAACAGAACGAGTGGAAAGGTAAGAATTCGCATCATCGGATCGTTTCCGTGCCTCGCCATCAAACGTAGAACGGAATTCATTCCGTTTATGCAGCTCCATCCGCTCCCCACTTCCCCAACACACAACGAAATTCCGTCTCACCGCATGCGCACAGCGTGCACGCATGTTATCGACTAACACTTTACGCCACATCTTGGACTACGCCAAGAAGTCGAGGCCGGTTTGCGACAGTGGTGGGGAACAAAACGACCCGATGACAGAAAAATCAGAGGCGCGAATCTCCTTCCCGCCGTCAATTTGGCTCAGCACGGTTGAGCACGAAGGAAGGTCGCTACGGGGCGCAATACGAACTCGCCCGACGGTGTGTCATGGTCTGTCGGTAGCGGACCTGTTGTGGCTCCGCCGGGTTCAACCCGACGGAAGCCAGAATGATCGCCACTGTACACGGCGGCACAGCGTCCAAGGGCCGACTTTTCACCAGCCCAGTCGCTGCGCACGAAACCCATATTGGGGAGGTTTTCCACAAGAATTCCCCAATCGGCCCAAGAGCGGGCTACGCCAAGAGACTTGGGAGGCAGGCAGGCCAATGGACCGTGTATTTCCATGCGTCGCGACTTCACTCCTCGCTCGGGTTGCCAACGCCCGCCACGTCGCCAGGTCAATCGTCTCGGAGACAGGTTTTACCGAGCCATCGACGTATCCGACGTGGACGATTCCTGGATGGTAGCTGCGGGAAGTGACGATGGCGTAGCTCGGGTGTCCGGCCGATCCGTTCTTGCCTTCCTGCCACGAGTTGTAGTCGGCATCGACCGTGCGCCCGTTGTCGTGAAAGGGAACGAACGTATTGGGCGAGAGCGTTGCGGTGAATCCGGTGTGGTGCACGCGCCCGTCAGGCCATTCCGTATGTCCGGTCGATTTGCTCTGAGCACCGGACTCGACAATCGCCGCGGCCGCCGCGGAGCCGGTGGGGATGCCGGTGTCGGGCGGTCCGCCGTTTCGGGTGTAGAACTGCCACGCTTTGACCTCCGCCGCCAGGAGCGTGTTGCTGGTACCGTCGCGGAAGGCGGCCAAGCGAAGATGGCTGTTGGGGTAGAACGCTCCATCTCCACCCTGCCGCGTCACCGGGTCAAACACGAACCAGGTTCCCATATTGAATCCGTAGGTCGTGGGGACCAGGTGCACCTTACCACCGCCCGGGTCACGAATCTGGCCGGTTCCGGGGTCGCTGGGGCAGGTGTACATTGGCACCTCAAGGCCGTCAATGGCCTGCTGGAAGTCCCAGGCGGTACTCAGGTCGACGCGATCATAGAGATTGGCCTGCTCGAGAAATTGAAGGATCCGACCGTGCACTCCCCAACAGCCGTTGTCCCCTGTCGCCGAGACATTGAAGTCGACAATCGTGCTGGCCGGTAGAGTCCGATACGTCGACTCATAGTGGAGGATAGCCAAGCCGATTTGCCGCAAGTTGTTCGAGCACTCAGCGCGGCGGGCCGCGCCGCGAGCGGCTTGCACTGCCGGGAGGAGCAGTGCGAGGAGGATGCCGACTACCGCAATGACGACGAGCAACTCGACAAGCGTAAACGCGCTCCGAAGGGGGAATGATTCACGAGCCAATTGTGCTTCCTTGTGTGCATCGGTTCCATGGGGGGCTAGGCTGCAAGACGCCTGGTCACAAAACACCTGTGATGATCGAACCCCGGATGACCTGCGCACTGCAAGTCTCGTACCAGCGACGCCACCGTGGAATCCAGCGGACCTGTCGGGATCGGATCCGATGTCAGCGAGACGTGTGCCGGTTTTTTCCACATGGGTGTCGGCCAAACCGACATCGATGGGCAGGCCTGTCGCAGGTGAGCCAAGAGCCAGGAAGTGGAACACCTGATGAGGACGGTCACGCTTCTCCTGCTGGGATGATTCCCGGTTCGCGAGTTCTATCGGGTCCTAAGCTGGCGGCCTTTCTGGACAACGAAACAATCAGATTGCTCACGACAAAGGTTGATGCCGCCAATATCAGGTGCTTCAGCAGGGAAGGAATGGCAGTGTTAAGCATGATTAGGGCCAGGCCCCCCATAACGATTACATGAATGATGTAAACGTAGTAGGAATTCCTGTTCAACTCATTTCTGAGCCTGCCTTGTTTATCTTGATAACGTCGGAAAGTATCAATCGTCACGTACACAAGACAGAGCAATGAGAACTGGTAGCTGAACCACAGGATCAATCGGTCGATGGTCTCTGAAACAATAAAGTAGCCCGGGCGGAACCAAGGATAGAGCAGGAAGAAGATGTAAGCAGTGATTGGGATCCAGGCAATCGCGTTCACGATGAGGTACAGCATCTTGCTTTGAGGTTTCGCGTCAAACACGTTTAGCCGGAAGCAGAAAGCCCCCAACAGGAAAGCCAGGAAGTAGATCAGCAACCGTTCATTTTGAAAATCGAGCAATCCGGTTTTCGTCCAGCCTCGAAGGCCGAGAATGTCCATGCCAACGCTGTAAACGAATCCAGCTGCAAAAGTGCCAAGCAGAGCACCCTTTAGTGACAAGCCCTTTGGTGACAAACTGGGCATCGAGGTCGTTACTTTGGAAAGAAGCAGATAGAGGATGTTGAACAGGAACAGCACGGGTAGAAACCATAGCCAATTCTGATTCCAGTTTCCGTTGCTCCAGTGAAAGTAGGTAGTCCAACTTTCTTGAGGCAGGTGTCGAGAGTATAAGAAGATGACTTTATAGAGTGGAATCAGCGTTAAGACGGCAACAAGCCACGGGATCATCAGTCTTCTGAATTTCGATGTGAGAAATGCCCTCGCTGCCTGGTGTTTCAGCGACAAAGGCGCAAAAAATCCAGAAACAAAGAACAGCGTGGGCATCGTGAAGATATCCAGTATTAAGAACATAATTCCCGACAAATCGTTTGTTGATGGATCATCAACAATCCAGAAAGATGCCCAAATGCCACTACTTTCATATACACCGCCGGCATGGACCACAACCACCAAAAAAATCATGAAGGTTCTTAGATTGTCTAACCAGTGAATCCGATTTTCCTGGATTACGCTATATTTCTTTCGAGATGTAGACACAGTGAACCTCCTATCGGTTTTATTGTGAGCTGACGGTCCCTGCGATCACGACGAAGGGGGATTCAGCGCCGCACCACCCAGGTGCCGGCCACAAGGTCGTGCAATCCGCGGTTGGGGTGCATCACGGCATAGACCGCTGCGCCAATCCATAAGAGCAGCAGCACAAATGCGGAGACGAAAGCCAGGGACAGTTGGTCCCCCTCCATGAACTGAGCCACCAGCAACACGGGAAGCAGCAGTGGTAGCCAAACGGCGGCCCAACGCCTCAGCAGCGTGACTCTGTCGGCGCACTCCTCGAGCGTTGACCACCGCCAATCTAAAGATGGACTGACCGGCAGTGCTGCGCAGCGGGAGTTCCAGGAGTTGCATCAGGGCCATCATGCCCAATACCACCAGCGCGGAAATCATGACGCGCCCGGCCCAGAGAGCCATTCCATTGCTGGGCTCTTTATCGTGATAGTATCCGACAAAGACCGCGATCCAAACATACAGAGGCAGGATGAAGAGTGACCCCGCTCGAATTCCTTTGCTAACCTCAGCGGGTCTGTCCAGCAGGCCACGCAGGGTACCGGTGAGAAAGCTGAGTTTTTCGAACTTCCTGTCTGCAAGATTCTGCAGCGCCGGTCGGGCATGAAGGGGGAGCCTTGTTGACTCCACGCAGGTGCCGATGGCGTGCAGGAAACGCTGTTGGCCGGCGAGGTCTCCCACCGGAATGCACTCGCCGCGCGTGGGAGCACCGGGCCAGGGTCTGTCGAGCAGGAGGGTGTACCCTTGTGCGGTAATCCAGACGTGATCGAGGCTCAATTCGGCCGGCAGGGTCCCATCCCCGGTGGCGTCCCATAGTTCCGCTGCCAGGTCGTGGAGGCAATGGCGCAGCGTGGACCAGGGTACACGTTTCCCGCCTTCCACCAGACTGGTAAACGGCACTCCCGCAATCGCCTCAAAGGCATCCCAGGTGGCTTCACACGCTTCCACCTTCTGTAGCCAGCGTAAACGGCCGGATCGGGAGAGGTTTTGTCGAGCGACGGGCAGTTCGGGTGCGTTTCGCCGTAGCAACCAGACTCGGCGGCAGAGCACGGGATCGGTGGCGACGATCCATTCTCCCGGAACCAACTCCGTAATGATCTGGTAGGGCCCCAGCGAATCGGCACCCTCGGCGGGGATTTCCGGCTGAGCCGCAGGCTTGATCGATGGCCGCACGGTGCCTTCCGGTTTCACCACGACTCTGGTTCCGCTCGCGAGATCCCAAAGCGTGGCAAAACCATTTTCTCGCCGCGCTCTCAAAGCCAACAAGACGGGGATCCAACTGCAGACGATGGCGGCGACCACATACAACGTGGTCTGAAGCCCGGTCCAGTCGGCGTCGGAAAGCAGGGCCATCATGAGGGGCATTCGGATGCCTTCAACACAGCAGATGGGAATGACGATCCGCAACAGCGCCCGTCCGATGCCCGGGGGGCGGCCGTTCGCACGGACCACGCGCAACCCCTTGAGCCATTTGCCGAGGCCGCCGCCCCAGATCCCCTCCACGATACTGAAGTAGAGGAAACCGCAGCTGAGCAGCAGAATGTAGTATCTCGCCGAATACAGGGTGCGTTCCACCAAGGGGCAAACAAGCAACTCCTCAGCGCCGACCAAGAACATCAAAGTCACATAGGGAGGCAAAAAGGCGATCAAAAAATCGATCCAGCCGGCGGACACCCGCACCAGCATTGACGCGGGTTCCGGTTCTTTGGAACTGAAAGGCAACAACGCATTGCGCAGCGCGGTGTAGTCGGCGTAGCGGCCGGCAGGATCCTTGGCAAGGCAACGGGCCACCACCCTTTCCAGGCCGGGGGGCACACCTTCACGCAGTTCGCTCAGCGGTCTGGGCAGCTGGTTCATGGCGTTGGCCACCACCTGTACCACATTCTCTCCCTCGACGGGCGCTCGGTCGGTGAGCAGCGTGAACAGCGTTGCCCCCACGGAATAGATGTCGGCGCGCACATCCAGGTTATCGCCGCGAAGCTGCTCCGGCGAAGCGTATGCCGGGGTGCCCATGATGGCGCCGGTGGCCGTGACAAAGGAGTCGTGCTTCGCCAGGGTGGACACGGACAGGCCGAAGTCACCGATCTTCACCGAACCGTCCGGGCTGACGAAACAGTTGGACGGCTTGACGTCGCGGTGCAGTATCCCGCCCGCGAAGGCGGCTTCCAAACCTGAGATCACGTCGAGGATCGCGTCGACCGCCTCCGTCGTCGGGAGCGGGCCACGTTTCTGCAGCTTGTCCTTGAGCGTACCGCTGCCGGCGATCTCCATGGTGATCACCGGGACACCATCGATCTCTTCGGACCCGAAAATGTAGAGGCTGTTCGGATGGCTGACGCCCGCGGCAAGGCGGCCTTCACGGAGAAAGCGTTGACGCATCTCCGGCGAATCAAGCCCTTGTCCGAGCATTTTCAGGCCGACGCGGCGTGACGTGGCCATCTGTTCGGCGTCGTAGACCGTGCCCATGCCGCCGCGCCCAAGCAATCCGCGCAATCGGTAACCGCCGAACTCGTAAGGGAATTCCGTGGGCTCGGGCGGGGACGTGCGCTCCGTGGGATGGGGCGACTTGCCCGCCCCCACCAGGTCGGTTTCGGTGTTGACCCCAGCCGGCGCTAAGGCGCCTGACAGGAGGCAAGCGGGACAGAGCTGATCTGTTGCGCCCGCCGGAATGGGGACGCCACAGCGGGGGCAATTCGGTAAAGTGGAAGGTTTCATGGGGCGGACTCCAGACGGCCTTCACGGTGGATTTACCTGCAGGCCCTCACCATTTACCTGACGCACCGTCAGCCGCCGGTTACAGGCAAAATCGCTGTTATTTCCGGAGGGCGGCCAGCAGGTAACGCATTTCGTGATCGATTTCTGACGGATCGCTGACGGTTTCCGCAATCTCAGCGCGCAGTAGCTTCCGGTAGCGCTCCCGCAGGCGATGCACGGCGACCTTCACCGCCCCCACCGTCATGCCAAGCCGCGCGGCGGTTTCACTTTGGGACGGGTCATCGTTCGAAAGGTACCCTTTGAGCGTCTCGAACAGCTCGCCTTTGCCGCGGGCTCCCGATTCCGCGCGCAGTTTTTCCATGGCGCGAGCGATCAATTCCAGAGCCCATTCCCGATCGAACCGCGCATCGGGATCGGTCGACTGGGCCGGTTCCAGCGCGTATCGTGCTTCCGGCGCGAGCGCGTCCAGTTCCAAAAAAGCCACGCCGCCGCCGCGTTTTTGAGCTTGTGCGCGATGCCACTGATTGGCCAGGAAATGCTTCATCGCGCCAATCAGGTACGAGCGAAACCGGCCCCGCTCGGGGTCCGCGGAGGCAAATCCACCCAGCTCGATGATCCGCACGAAAAACGATTGTGTCAGGTCCTGGGCGTCGCTGGACGAATACCCGCGGTTGCGCACAAAGGCATAGAGTGGATACCAGTAGGCCCGGCAAAGTCCCTCCAACGCTGTGCGTGCGTTGGTCTGGCTCGCCTTGTCTCGATTGGCAGCCACCACCAGACTCCAGTGTGTGGTGGCAAACTCGCGGGGACCGGGCGGATCTCTCATGTCCCTATCGTAACGGTGAGACTCCTCGCTCGCAAATACTGCCCGTCTGGCTGCTGTTCGGACAGAAACCTGTAGCAGTTGAGCGGGGGGTGGGTTCCAGTCGCGATTCGGGCGGTCGTATACTGTGTGCGACGGGCAAAGCAAGAACACGCTGTCGGCTACGCCGCGTCGGATAGCGGTCGCCAGTGAGACACGTTGCTCTCCGTGGCGCGTGGACCGCGCTGTGGATATGAGGTGTGCCTCGCAGTGGCTACACTCAAAATGTACTCAGTGGAGAACTCGAGGAGGTACTATTGAAGCACGATGTTCAGCTTGCGTGCTAAGCCCACGTTACAGTCGGTAACATCTGCACCGTGCGCGGATGCACGTAGGATCCCGAGCGACTTTGGCTGTGGCCCAAGGTCACGTCATGGAGAAGCCCCGATGAAGTATTTGGCGAACATGCTGGTCGCGCTTGCGGCGATGGGATGTGTTGCAGGTGACGTCGCATTGCTGCGTGCTCAAGACAGTCCGGGCAAGCAAGTCGTGCAGGTGGAAGATGCCGCGTGGCGACCGCTTTTTGACGGTCGGACCCTCAACGGCTGGCATGAGTTTGGTGAGAAAGGACATTGGACAGTGGTGGATGGCGCTCTGCTGGGCAATGCCAGAGACCCCCAACAATATGCGCTGCTGGTGACGGACAACGACTACACCGATTTCACTCTGAAGGTGAAGTTCAAGTTTCGCGAAGGCAACAGCGGCGTATACATCCGTAGCCAGACGCACGATCCGGATGAGGCTCGCGGACCGCAAGTCGAAATCGCCCCCCACGGCGGCAATTCCACGAGCGGCATCTACGAAAGCTACGGCCGCAACTGGTTCGCGCAACCAGTGGAGGCTGACATGGTAAAGATCTTCAAGCCGGACGCATGGAACGAATTCGTGATTTCGGCGCAAGGCGCACACATTGTGGTGCACTTCAATGGCGTGAAGACGGTGGACTTCGAGGATCCCCAGGGCCCGCGCTCGGGGCACATCATACTTCAACAACACTCAGGGACCTTGAACTGGGTCATGTTCAAGGATATCGAGATCCAGGAAGACTGAATCGTCGATCGCTGGGCTTGTGGCTTGTTGTCACTAAGTACTGATGGTCAGCGGAAGCAACGCCCCGCTTTTCCCGGCGGAGCAACGACTTGGAGCCACCAATTCCGGCCGAGGCATGTCGCGTCGCTGGGTCCATGCATCGACTGCCATCGTCTCCTTCAGCGATATCGAACTTAACACAGTCAGGTCAATTGCGGACAGGACAATCTCCATGTTACATCGCATGCTCGGTCTAGGCTTCTTGCCAGTAATCCTCACTGCCTCCATGTGTCGAGCTGACGAGACAGTTAAGTCTCCCTCGCTTCCCGACTGGTCTTGGGGGCCATTCGTCAAGCTGGACAAGCCGGTGCTGGAACCCAATCCAACAGCAACGTTTCACTGTGGAGTCAGTGGCAAGGTTGTGCATTGGGAATCGCAGAACGTCTACAATCCGGCGGCCGTGGTAAAAGACAACCAGGTTTGGCTGCTATATCGAGCCGACGATGAACCGCGGCCGAGCGGCTGGGGGCGGACCTGCCGAATTGGCCTGGCGGTCAGCAGTGACGGGCGACGGTTCACGCGGTTTGCCGAGCCGGTGATCTATCCCGACAACGACCCGTGGAAGCAGTATGAGTGGGAAGGAGGCTGCGAAGATATCCACATCATCGAGGATGAAGCCGGCACCTACTACGTGAACTACACGGCCTGGACGGGTAAAGCCGATTCGATCGGCGTAGCCACTTCCCAGGACCTCAAGCACTGGACGAAACATGGTCCCGCGTTTGCCAAAGCGCACGGCGGCAAGTTCGTGTTCGGTGCCCGGACCGGGGCGGTGGTCTGCCGCCGCGAGGGCGAACGGCTGATTGCCACCAAGATCCAAGGCAAGTACTGGATGTACTGGAAAATCGGTTGTTATCTGGCGACTTCGGACAACTTGATTGATTGGACACCCGTGGTCGACCAGCAGGGGCAGCTTGTCAGCATGTTACCGCCGCGACCGGGCCGCTTTGACGGCGCGTGTGCCGAGGCCGGGGCGATCGCTCTGCTGACACCGCACGGGATTGTGCATTTCTACAATGGTCAGAACCGGACGCCCTCCGAGGGTGGTGACCGCGACTTTGTGGCAGGTTGGTCGGGCTTGGGACAAGCCCTATTCGCGGCCGACCATCCCGATCAACTCCTGCAGCGTCTGGACCGTCCGCTCCTACACGCCGAATTCCCGTGGGAATTGCAGGGCTTCACGCCTCCCGCCGTGGTCTCCAACAGTCTGGTTTTTTTTCGCGGCCAATGGCTGCTGTACTACGGAGCCGCTGATCGCTGTATCGGACTGGCCGTGTATCGTCCCACGAATGTTCCGTGAATTTCTGACAGCGGCCACGCCGCAGGTCGACTGGCGGATGTGCTGGCGGCCGCCGAGGCAGTTCCCGTGCTGGGTGAGCGATGGTCGGCAGTCGCGCTGGCGGCGGGCTCTGGTGGCATTGAGCGGTTGGTGCTGGGTTGTCAGTTTCGCGCGGCTTGGCATTACGGTGGCGACTGGTGGATTCCCTTTCTTGTGGGGTGTGCCGGCGAGATAATTGTGTATCTTGCGGGTGCGTCGCCGGCTTCTTGTTCTATGCCAGCGTGGATACCAGGTCGCAGCGAGCCTCTCTGCCATTGCATCGTTTGCCCGGGTGGTGGCTGCGCATCGATGCCAGAGCGAGTTGATGCGCAACATCAGTACCTCGCTACGCGATTCACCGGGACCGATGCACCAGTCACTTGCGGCCCCCCTTGGTCTGCTCGTGCAGTTGCCGATTGCCTATTTCCTCGCGATCCAACTCGTTCCCCTGCTGGAGCACCGGTTGCTGATGCGAGTCTCGCGGTTGCCGAATTTATCCGGGTGTTGTGCAATCCAGCAACGCACTCACGCTAATGCGAAAGATGGGACTCGATGTGTGACTTCCGACATTTGCGCTCTTCGTCTTACTCGAAAATCCCGTCCGCGAGTTTGCCAGTGGTCACCCGGTGCACCCATCCGCGTGAAAGCGGTGATTGGCACGCGGCTCGGTTGCGGTCTCGATAACGTGCCGGCTGATGGATGCCGTGCGGCTCGACCGCCCGTTGGTGGCTGACCGTTTACCCAGGGTGCGCCGCGAAGCGCGGCGATGTCTGGGCTGGGTTGTGCCACCACTTCGTGGTGAAGAGGCGACAGCACTACTTCCCGACTCGTGCGGTTTGTACAATGGGCGTTGGCGGTTACGGCTGTGAATATCCGCACGATTCGCCCAAGGCTCTGGTGAGTGTGGCTACGGCCCTCGAACCTGTCATACCTGATTGTTCCCTTTCGGCCAGAATAGGAAGAACGACATGAAGAAGACGATCGTGCTGATCTTCGTGGCAACCGTGTTGGCGATTGCCTTGAGGGTTCCGGACTGTGTCCGCGCCGATGTGCGGGCATGGGAAGGAGAGATCACCATACCCACCTACGTCTGGCAGGAGGATATCAATCCGACGTTCTGGGCGTTGGAAGGGGGATCCAAGCTGTCGACGACCGTACGCGGCGCCATCATCTATCCGTACGTCATGCAGGATCACCTGCTGCGTGAGAAGGTCGATCGAACCTACAAAGCGCTGTTCCTCGAGAACGAGTACCTCAAGGTAATCTGCTTGCCGGAGTTGGGCGGGCGACTGCTTTCGGTATTGGACAAGACTCAAGACAAGGAGATGTTCTACCGCAACCAGGTGGTCAAACCCGGCATGATCGCCATGCGAGGGGCGTGGATCAGTGGGGGTGTCGAATGGAATGCCGGACCGCACGGCCATACGGTGACAGCGATTTCGCCGGTCGATGCCGCTGTTGGCACGAACGACGACGGGTCAGCGTATCTGTTGATAAGCAATCAGGAACAGTTGTTTCGCACGCGCTGGACGGTCCGTGTGACGCTGCATCCTGGCCGGGCTTACCTGGATGAGCAGATCTGCCTCGCGAACCCCACCGACGGCATGCATCCCTACTACTTCTGGAACTGTACGGCCTTTCCCAACCGTGCCGGAACACGCTTCATCTATCCGATGAGCTTGGGTACCGACCATAATGCCCGCGAGTTCTTCCGCTGGCCGATCGACAAAGACCGCGATCTGTCGTGGTTGAAGAACTACGAACAGTATGCCTCGATCTTTGCGGTCGATTGCACGTACGATTTCTTTGGAGCGTACGACGTCGATGATGATCGTGGCATCGTTCAGGTGGCGAACAGACGCGAGCTGGGGGGAAGAAAGCCTGGACTTGGGGCGAGTGGGAGTTCGGCAAGGTGTCCCAGCAGAATCTGACGGACGCCGATGGCCCTTACATCGAAGTGCAGAGCGGACCGCTGCCGACGCAGTCGGACTATGGCATGCTCGGGCCACGCGAGCGAGTCGAGTGGCGGGAATGGTGGTATCCGGTGCACGGTCTGGGTGATGGGTTTGAGTTTGCCACGCGCGACCTGGCCGTGCAATCATCGCGCGAAGACGGGACATTGGAGCTGCGGTTGCTCGCCACCGGGTCCTTTCCAAACGCAACATGTGAGGCTTCGTTCGCGGCCGAAGGCGAGTCCAAGACTGTCGGCGCGAGAAGAAATGGATCTCTCGCCGCTCGCGCCAGTCGTGTGGCGAATGACCGATCCGCGGCAACCTCTGCGCGTGAAGATCATGAGTCAAAGTGGGCGCGTCTTGGCAGCGTTTCAGACCCCCTTGCCGATTCCACGAGTAGACCCGCCGCTGCGCGATAAGTCGGCGGACCAGCCGGATGAGCAGCTGACTGTCGAACAGTTGTACCTGAAAGGTCGCCAGTTCGACCGCGCGACAGAACGTCGTCGAGCGCGGGAATATTACGTCAAAGCCCTGGCACGCGACCCCGGGCACGTTGACTCCTTGCGCGCTCTGGCGGTCTTGGATTACGAGGCAGGGGAATATGAAGCGGCACGCGACCGGCTGCAGCAGGCGATTCTGCGCGACAGTGATGACGGGCTCAGCTGCTATTACCTCGGTATCTGCTCGCTCAAGTTGGGTGATGTATCCCAGGCACTCGACTGGGGATACCGGGCCACACGCTGCAGCGGCACTGTCTCGCTGGGGCATGACCTGGTGGGCCGAGCCCTCATCTCTCAGAAGCGGCTCGCGAGCGCCGTGGCGTCGTTCGAGGAGGCGGTGAAGGCCAACCGGAATGACACCGTGGCGGCCGACCATCTGACGTTGGCTCTGTACGCTGCCGGTCGCAAACCGGCGGCAGCGCGACTGGCAGAGCGGCGAAAGGCTGCCGATTCCACGGCGCTGGTCCCTCGTGCGATATTGGCGTTGGACGATGACGAACCGATGGAGCAATTTGCCAGCACCGTTCGTGCCATGCTGGGCGAAGACGATTTTGAGTTGCTCGAAGCCGGTCTGATGTTGGCGGAGTTCGGCTTGCTCGACGAGGCGCAGCAGATGTGTGAAGGCTGCTTGTGTCGATGCCGTGCCACCGGAGAATCGCAGTTGCATGCCGCTCTACTATCTCGCCTGGTTGGACGGCCTGCGCGGCGCAGCGGAGTCTTCACAACACTGGTTGCAGGAAGCAGCCGTGACCCAGGCAGATCGCGTGTTTGCCTCACGTCCGGAAGAGATTCCCATTCTCCGCTATGCCATCGAGCAGAGCGCCGGTGACGGGCAAGCCGCTTTGCAGTTGGGTTGCCTGTTGGCGAATCTGGGACGTATCGAAGAAGCCGAGACGCTGTGGAGAAAGGCCGTAGATCTTTCTGCCGGCAGCGTTGCCTGGCGTAATCTGGGGCTTGTGGCAGCCGGACACGACGACGTCACGGGAGCTGAGAAGTGTTTCCGCCGCGCGATTGAGGCGAGGCCCGACGATCAGACGTTGTATCGGGATCTGGCTGCCCTATTGATCGCCGACGGCCGGCGGTCGGACGCCATTTCGCTCCTCGAATCGATGCCGCACGAAGGGCCTCGGCGAGCGGAGGTGACTGTCACCTTGGCCGAATCCTACGTGGCAGAAAAGCAGTACGAGAAGTGTATCGATCTGTTGGAGTCGTTGCCCTATTTTGTCAACTGGGAAGGTCAGGACATTACCTGGCGTTTGTTCAATTCAGCTCACATCGAGCGTGGACGATTACGATTGGAAAATGGGGACGCGGAGGGGGCGTTGGTAGATTTTGAAGCGGCACTGACGTACCCAGCCAACTTGAATGTCGGCCGATCCAATAAACCGATGGAAGCCCCGGCCCAGTTTTGGCGCGGCACGGCGTTGAGTGCCCTGAATCGCCCGGACGACGCCCAAGCCGCCTGGCGAGCGGGAGCTGGCGGGGCGGATGTCACTGGGCCGCAGAATGAGTACCGTGAGAAATGTCGTGCGGCACTGGGGGAAAGCGGCAACTGAGCGACACCTCCGTGAAGTGGTGAGCGGGGGTTGCTTCCGCACTGGCTCCGCTCGCGGTCGGCGTTTTTCGTGGTTGGCAGTCTGGGACGCTCGCTCAGCCAGTGGCACACCCGTCAAGTGTCGAATCGTGTGTCTCGACGTTCCACATCCGGTGCCACCTCCGGGAAGTGGTGAGCGGGGGTTGCTTCCGCACTGGCTCCGCTCGCGGTCGGCGTTTTTCGTGGTGGGAAGTCTGGGACGCTCGCTCAGCCAGTGGCACACCCGTCAAGTGTCGAATCGTGTGTCTCGACGTTCCACATCCGGTGCCACCTCCGGGAAGTGGTGAGCGGGGGTTTGCTTCCGCACTGGCTCCGCTCGCGGTCGGCGTTTTTCGTGGTGGGAAGTCTGGCGACGCTCGCTCAGCCAGTGGCACCCGGCGCGTCCTTCTTGCTCTCAACCGGCACCGCGACGGCCAGTCGTTCGCGGCGACTGAATCGTTCACCCAAGCGTTGGAACACGACGAAGAAGATTGGGACGAAGAAGACCGCCAGGATGGTCGAGGCGATCATACCACCGAACACGGCGGTGCCCAGCGCGCGCTGCCCGGCGGCACCGGCACCTTCGGCGATGAGCAATGGCACGACGCCCAGAATGAAGGCAAACGAGGTCATCAGGATCGGCCGAAAGCGCAGGCGGGCTGCCCGCACGGCGGCTTCCGGGATGCTCACACCGCGATTGCGAATGTCGCGGGCGAACTCCACGATCAGGATCGCGTTCTTACTGGCCAAGGCAATGATCAGCACGATGCCGATCTGGGTGTAGATATTGTTGTCCATGCCACGAATCGACACGGCGGCGATCGCACCCAGCAGGCCCAACGGCACGACCAGAATGACCGATGCCGGCGAGAACCAGCTTTCGTACTGAGCGGCCAGCACCAGGTAGACCAGCAGTACCGCCATGACGAAAATCAGGATGGCTTTTCCTCCGACCTTCTTCTCCTGGTAGGCTACGCCGGTCCACTCATATCCCATGGACTCCGGCAGCTTCGACTTGGCAATGGTCTCCATGATCTCCAGTACACGCCCCGAGCTGTAGCCGGGGGAGGATTCGCCGGTGATTGACGCAGAGGGATACAGGTTGTAGCGGTTGATGATCTGTGGCCCGAAGCTGCGGCGGACGGTCGCCAGCGTACCGATGGGAACCATTTCTCCCCGGGTATTACGCACCTCCAACCGTTCAATGTCCTCCGGCTCGGCGCAAAGGCAGCCTCACTCTGGACGCGCACCTGGTAGGTGCGACCGAAGCGGTTGAAGTCGTTGACGTAGGTCGAGCCGAGGTAAGCCTGCAGCGTGGTGAAGACGCTTCCCAACGGCACGTCGAGCGTCTTGGCCTTGACGCGGTCAACATCGACGAACAGCTGGGGAACTCCGGAGCGAAAGGTGCTGTTGATGGCCGCGATCGCCGACTGTGTGTGCGCGTCTTCCATGATGGCCTGTGTCGCCAGCTGCAGCTCTTCCAGTCCCACATCGGCTCGATCTTCCACTTGCATTTGGAATCCGCTGCGGAAGCCCAGACCACGGATGGACGGTGGAGGAAACGGGAGGATGATGCATTCCTTGATCGCGCCGAACCGTTGCCGCATCCCGCCAATCACGGCCTCGAGCGTCAACCCTTTGTCGAGTCGCTCGGGCCACGGATCGAGCGTCACGAAGAGGGTTCCGACATTCGGAGCTGCTGCTGAAGTCCAGTAGCGAGAGGCCACCGATGGTGATCCAGTCGGAGACGCCCGGCGTTTCGGCCAGGATTTTGTCGATTTCACGCATGACGGCCTGCGTCCGTTCTTGCGCAGCCGCGTCGGGAAGTTGCACGGCCACGAACATGTAGCCCTGATCTTCCAAGGGGAGAAAGCCGGTGGGGACACGGGTGTACCACCAGAGTGACAAGGCCAACAGAAGGAAGAAGACGAACATACCTGTCACGACGTGTCGCACAAGCACTTGAATGATGGCGGCGTAAATGCGCTCAACGATTCCATACACGACGTTGAATGCGCGAAAGAAGATGTTCTTGCGCTTCTTGGGCGGCCGCAACCAAGCGCGCATTGGGCCGGTTTGAGCGTCAGGGCGTTGATGGCGCTGATCAGGGCCGTGGCCGCGATCGTCAGGGCGAATTGGCGATACAATTGTCCGGTAATTCCCCCCAGAAACGCGCTGGGCAAGAACACCGACATCAGCACCAGCGTGATGCCGATGATCGGGCCCAGTACCTCGGACATGGCCTGGATCGTCGCCGGCTTCGGGGCCAAGCCCTCTTCAATGTGATGCGCGGCGTTTTCGACAATCACGATGGCGTCGTCGACCACGATGCCGATGGCCAGCACCAGGCCGAACAAGGTCAGCATGTTGACGGTGAATCCGAGCGCCGCCATGGCGGCGAAGGCGCCGATGATCGTGACCGGAACCGTGGTCGCCGGCACGAGCATGGCGCGCCAGTCCTGCAGAAACACCACGATCACGATCAGCACGAGAATGCCGGCTTCAAACAGCGTCTTGTAGACTTCGTGGATCGATGCCTCGACGAATTTGGTGGTGTCGAGCGGAATCTCGTACGTCATGCCCTCCGGGAACGAGTCGCTCAATCGCCGCATCGCGGCCTTGACCTCTTCGGCGACCGCCAACGCATTGGCGCCGGGGAGCTGATAGATGCCGATGTTCGCCGTCGGCTGCCCTTTGTTTTCGTTGTATTGGTCGTAGGTCTGAGCGCCCAGTTCCACGCGCGCGACGTCTTTCAACAGAGTGAGGCGTCCACCGTCACCGGTGCGGACGATGATGTTCTCGAACTGCTCGGGGGTGCTCAGTCGGCCGAGGACGGAGACGGTGTATTGGAAGACCTGCCCTTCGGGGGCCGGCGGCTGACCAATCTGCCCGGCAGCCACCTGGACGTTCTGCTCGCGGATCGCCGCGACCACGTCCTGCGTGGTCAGGCCGCGTGCCTTCAGCTTTTCCGGATCGAGCCAGACGCGCATGCTGTAGTTGGCGGTGCCGAAGACCGTCACTTCTCCCACCCCGTTGACGCGACTCAGTTCATCGCGCAGTCGGAGCGTGGCATAGTTGGTCAGAAAAAGCGTGTCGAGCTCACGTTTGGGTGAGATGAGCGAAAGGATCAAAATGAAGTTCGTCGACTGCTTCTTGACCGAGACGCCCTGACGCTGCACTTCCTCCGGCAGCAACGGTGATGCCAGCGCCACGCGGTTCTGCACCATGACCTGAGCGTCATCGAGATCCGTGCCGATTTCGAATGTGACCGTCAGCGAGTAGGTGCCGTCGCTCGACGATGTCGAACTCATGTACAGCATGTTCTCGACGCCGTTGACCTGTTGCTCAATCGGCGCGGCGACGGTTTTGGCCAGCACGTCGGCGTTCGCGCCGGGATAGACGGCCGTGACACGGATCGTGGGTGGAGTGATCTCGGGATATTGCTCGATCGGCAATACGTAGAGTGCCACGGCACCGATCACCATCGTGATGATGGCGATGACGTTGGCGAAATATCGGGCGCTCAATAAAGAATCGTGCAAACACTGCCGGCTACTGCTCCTCGGGCGAAGGCGAGTTGGACGCGGCGTCTGGTGGAGGCTGGGCACCGCTCGGTGCAAACGGGGTGAGAGCGGGAACCGTTTGGTCCTGGTCCTGCTGTCCGCCCTCTGACGCCGCCTTGCCCTCCTCGGCCGGCGCGACCTTTGGTTCCTCTGCCGCTGTGGGAGCCGCCGCCTTGGCCGCCTCGGTCGATGGTGTCGTGCCGGCTTGCTCGATGGTGCCGCTCATCGTGGCCTGCTGAGGTTGTACCTTGGTACCCGGGCGAGCTCGCTGCAGGCCGTTGATAACAATCCAGTCGTCTTCATGAATTCCTTCTTCGATGACGCGCAGGCTATCCGTTTGGAGCCCCAGCGTGACGGGGCGATACTCCACCGTGTCCTGGTCGTTGACTACCAGCAGGTAGGCACCCCGTTGGTCGGTAGCTGATGGCCCGTTCTTCGACCAGTATTTTCGGCGACGGGTCGCCAATTTCGGTGCGGAGCCTGACGAACAGGCCCGGCAACAGGTGGCCCTCCGCGTTGGGAAATACGGCACGCCGGCGAATGGTGCCCGACTGTTGGGTCGACACCTAAATCGGTGTAATCGAGGTATCCCTGGTGTGGGAACCCCTTTTCATTCTGCAATCCCAGGTTCAGCACCGGCGGACTGATCGACGGATCCGGTAATTTCTTTTCGCGTACGAGAGCCATGAAACGCAAGAGAACCGATTCGCTCACATTGAAGTAGGCGTAGATCGGATCGATATTCTCGATGACCGCTAGTTCGGTCTGTTCCTTGTTCACCAGGTTGCCAACATCCACCAGGTGTCGTCCAATACGACCACTGATCGGAGCAAGGATTTCGGTGTAGTTCAGATCGAGCTTGGCCTTTCGCAACGCCGCTTCGGCGGACTTCACGTTGGCAGTTGCCGTCGTCACCTCCGCCGTGTCCGCATCCACTTCTTGCTTGGCGATGGCGCGGTCTTTCTGCAGTTCCAACGCACGCTCCAGATTCGCCTTGGCTAATTGCTCAAGGCCCACAGCCTTCTGCAAAGCCGCTTGTGCCGCATCAACATCCGCCTCGAACGGAGCCGGTTCGATCACGAACAGCAGATCCCCTTCCTGCACATTCACGCCATCTTCAAACGCCACACGCTGCAAGTAGCCCGTGACCCGCGCACGAATCTGCACCGACTGACGCGCCTCGGTCGCGCCGGTGAAATCAACCGTCTCGGCCACCGATGCCGTGAGCGGATGAGCGACCATGACCTCCGGTGGCGGAGGTGCCACAAACGCATTGCGCGGCTCACAGCCCAGGCTATGGGTGAGGATCAGCAGGCAGCACGTGACCAGCGGCATGGTCCCACGACCGCAATTCATGTCTCAGCTCCAGTTTCCCGCGTCCCAGTCAGCTCTTGACCCTTCCTGGAATCTGCTCCACAATTAACGGACTGGCCAGTCCGATAATAAACTAGTCCGATAATAAACACGACGAGGTGTTTTGTCGATGCCCCGGCGCACCCAATCATCGCGACGTCCGGGCCGACCGGTCGATCCCCATTTGCGGCAGCGCCGGTGCGAGGAGATTTTGCGGGTCGCCACCCGTGAATTCGCCCGGTGCGGATTCGCGGATACCGACGTCCAGGTGATTGCGGATCGCCTGCACGTGGGGAAAGGAACGGTCTATCGGTACTTCGCCAGCAAGGAGAAGTTGTTTCTGGCCGTGGTGGATCGCGGCATGCGGCAAATGAAGCAGGCCGTGGACGCCGCAACCGCGCAAACCAGCCGACCGCTGGAGCGCGTGGCAGAGGGCATTCGTGCCTACCTGACTTTCTTTGATGACCACCCAGAAGTCGTGGAACTGCTGATCCACGAACGGGCTCTCTTTCGCGACCGCCGCAAGCCGACGTATTTCGTGCATCGGGAAGCCAATGTGGGACCATGGCGAGAGCTGTTTCGCCAATTGATTCGCGACGGAGTGATTCGCGACGCGCCGGTGGAGCGCATCACGGATGTCATTTCGGGACTCCTTTACGGGACCATGTTCACGAACTATTTTGCCGGACGCCAGAAGCCCGTATCGATGCAGTGCCAGGACATCCTCGACGTTGTGTTCCGCGGGCTCTTAGTGGATCGTGAGGGTCTCTTGGACGCGTGACGGATTGGCTCTGGGAGTAAATTACGTCAGACAGGATCAGACGTCTGTCCAGGAGAGAGAAGTGGCCGCGACTCAGAACATGCTAACCCGAGAAGGAAGTGCAGCCATGCGGATGGTGATTGCTGGGGTACTCGCCTCCTTGGCCATCTGCGCAAACGCGCAGGCAGAGGCCAAAGGGAAGCGACTGCTGGATCCACTCAACTACAAGGGTGTCACGCTCACCCGAGGGCCTCTCGCGCGTCAGTTCGAGGAGGTGTGCGAATACTACCTGCATATCCCCAAGGATGACCTGCTCAAGCCGTACCGACAGCGGGCGGGGATCGACGCTCCCGGTGCCGCAGCTATCTCGCCATCACGACCCATGGCAATGGGTGCAGACCGGATCGACGTCGTCGTTGGTGAACCAGAAGCTGTAGGCGCCGAGGCCGCAGCGGCTGCAGCGAAGCGGTTCGATCCGTTTGAGCAATCCATTCCAGATAACACGGAAGGTACGCACGGCACTTTTGCGCTGGATGTTCACGTCGATTGCTAAACCGGGCACGCGCAATTCGGCGACCGCGACGGGGAGCAGCACGGCGTCAAACGTGTAGCGTTCATCCAGTTCGGAAAGTTTTCGCTGCAGCTCGAGTTTCACGGCACGTTGCTGCGCGACGATTTCTTCCTCACTCGGAGCCACTTTGGTGCGACGATTGGGCGTTGCAGCTTCGCGACCTAACGCGCGGTAGTATTCGCGCAGCCGGTTGCGGTCGCGATCCAACCGTTGCTCGATGCGTTGCAGAAACGGCTGTGCCTGCCGCAAGGCCTCCTTTTCCACCCACCGGGAGGCCCCATCCAGCGTGGTGGTAATGGGTGAGGAGAACTTGGTTGCGGGCGCGAGATCGATGGAATTCAGCACGTCATCCAGTGGGCACGGCAGACCCGACTCGCAACTCATTGTCACGCGGATCAGCGATTCCCAAGCATCTTCCGACCGCAGGCAAACGTGAAACCACCACGTGTGGTAGGCGACTTGCGTCAGCGCACCCTGCTTCACTTTGCCACGGGCGTTGAGCCAACTGAAAGCCTGATCCACAGATCGCTGGAAATCAGACTTCTTGACGGGCAAACTGGGCAGGGAAAAGCTTCCTGCGGCGGGGACAAACTGCTGCAGGGTCCGCGCCGCCAGATCGACGAATTCGCCCCCCAGTCCCAGAGACAGTCCGGCACCCCCCGCCTGTTGGGTCAGGGGAAACGCTTCATCGCTCTGGCCCAGGCAGGCTGCCAACTCGATCGGTGCGATGGCCAGGCCCGTCGAGTCATCCGCTTGCCATTCGACCACTCCCCCCGCCCCTTCGATGAGTCGGGTGGCAAAGTCGATCAATTCCGCCTGGACAGAGGCACCACTCATTCGAAGTCCTCACCGAACAGAGCTTCATCGAGATTCTTCGCGTTCACATACTCTTGCTGGGCGTCCAACAATGCATCTCCGAGCGAGACGAAGTGCTGTTCCAGTTGTCGCTCGTCGCGGGAATTGACCCACAATTTCAGCACCAACGACTCGAACTCCTCACCCTCCTCAAGATTCCCCAGGATGGAGCCGATTTCGCCGACAACCAGTTCGAACATGCGAATCTTGTCGTTCAGCAGCTGGAGAATCCGTGATTCGATCGAACCTTCCGTGCAGAGGTTGAAGACAAATACGTCTTGTGTCTGGCCAAAGCGATGAACACGGCCGATGCGTTGTTCGATGCGCATCGGATTCCAGGGGAGGTCGTAGTTCACGAGTGTGTCGGCAAACTGCAAGTTCCTCCCTTCACCACCAGAATCGGTACAGAGCATGACACTCACGCGGCTCCGCAGACTTTCGACCGCCAGATCCTTTTCCGCCGCCGATTGCTCGCCCGAGAAGGTCGAAAAGGCGATCTCCTCACTGGCCAGCAGCTCCTGGAGGCGATGCAGAGTGCGTAGCGCGTTGACGAAGACGAGCACTTTGTGTCCCTGGCTCTCACGCAACAATTCCAGTAGCTTCTCGTCCTTCGCCGAACGCGTGATGCGCAGAGCTCGTTCCTGCAAGCGAGCCGCTGCGGGATCCACGGCGGCGAGTTTGTCTAGCGCCGCAGCGGCTGCGGCCGGGTGGCTGCCGAGCGCGTGGAGCAGCGACTGGAGACGCATCCGCGGCAACGCCGCGTCGGAGGTGCTCCCCTCCGACTCATTCACCGGCGAGCCATTCTGCTCGACGGCAGCCCCGGAGGCGCCGGTGCAGGTATTCGTTCAGGTCCGCCTGCAGTTGCCGTTCCTGTTCTCCCGCAGCGGCGACAATGGTCTGGGCGTAGCGTGGTGGCAGATCGAGCTGAACCAGGCTGCGTGTGTTGCGAATCATCACCTCGCCCAGCAATTCTCTCAGCCGCTGGCGATTTCGCGGATCGCGCGGGTTCCCGCGCGTGACAAATTGGCGTTTGAAGTCAGCTTCCGTCTTCAGATGCCCAGGCTCCAACAAGGTGAGCAGGCTGTACAACTCCACCAGATTATTCTGCACTGGCGTGGCAGTCAGCAAGAACATATGCCGCCGCTGGAGGGAATTGACCAGTTGCCAGAGCTTGGTCTTGCGATTCTTGCAGTGGTGGGCTTCGTCCACGATGACCACGTCCCAGGGCACCGCAGCGAGTGCCGCGGGGCGAAGACCGCTGCGGGCAAAGGAGGTGGCCATCAGCACGCGATCCGTGCGTCGATAAAACTCGACGCTGGAACTGGTGGATGTCCGGGGAGGCACCTTGAAATCAAGCTGAAACTTGCCGGCCAACTCGTCCTGCCATTGGCTGACCAGCGGATTGGGCACCAGAATCAAGACCCGCCGTGCAAGGCCTCGCAAGAGGTATTCCCGCAACAGCAGGCACGCTTCGATCGTCTTTCCCAAACCCACTTCGTCAGCCAGCAACACGCGGCCGCGAAATCGCCGCAGTACCTTTCGCACCGTCTCAATCTGGTGTGGCAAATGTTCGACCCCGCAGACACCTTCCAGGCACAGCAACTGATCGAACCCGCGCAGCAGCTGCAGATGAGCGAGCGTCAAATGGAGTTTAAGCTGCTCGCGGGTGGCCCGACCTGTCCCCTGCAGTACGTGCTTCCCTTCCAGGCGAAACTTGACGGGAATACCACCGGGAGTATGGTAGATCCTCGTGTCTTCCGCGACGTCAAGAGCTTCCATGTTCTCTCCGATTCCCTTCGCACGATTCCGCTGGGCGAACGGCAGCGAGCACGGCACGATTCTGCTGCTGGAGCCGCTCACAGATACTGTACCGCGCCAGGCCTCTCAGGATCCAGCCCTGCTGGCACGAACCCGTCGGCATTTCTTGGCATTCGGCGGGGCCACAACTGGTCCGCTACGGCGATGCGTTTCTCCATGCAGGCTTCCGCCGGGTTGATCCCGGCGGGGCCACAACTGGCCAGCTACGGCGATGCGTCCGTACCATCGCAGGCTGTCTCGCGACGGGTCGATCCCGGCGGGGCCACGACTGGTCCGCTACGGCGATGCGCTTCTCCATGCAGGCTTCCGGCGGGTTGATCCCGGCGGGGCTGCAGAACCGAGCGGAACAGAAATGGAATGATCCCTCCATGCATACAAGGGGAAGTTTTTATCGCGTCAGGCGGCACCGCATCGGGGAAGGCCTATGTATAATGTTGGCAATAACGCTGACTGGAATAATCGTCGCCACAACGCGGTGGCCGCTGCTTCGCCAAATCCGTGGTTCCAAGTCGCGTCGGGAAAGGGCTACATTTATGCGCTACACGACACTTCGACTCCTGCTTCCAGCAGACCGACGTAGCGACAAACGTGGCGGTGACCGGCCTCGAACGAACGTTCCTGAAAGTGTCACGTGTGACCCAGGACAAGTCCTATTTTGACTTTGTCGCAGGGCAGCGAGCGCTACCCGCTTGGGACTTGGGGATGTGAGCTGATGAAAAAATCACTGTATGGAGCGAGTCTAGTTGTGATCTTGCACGCGGCCTCGGCATGTGCTGGGGCAGGGGGACACCCCGACGCGTCCGTGTCCGGTAGTGACGATCCGGTACAGGCTTTGGCGGCTGAAGTGCGGGAGAAAGGGTGGATCATTTACGCCGCTCGGTCACCCAAGGAGGATTGGGATTTGTTCTTGTGCCGGCCTGACGGATCGGACGTGCGGAATATCACCGAGTCGCCCGACTACAATGAGTTCTCGCCCCTCTTCTCGCACGATGCCAAGCGCGTTCTTTATCGGCGCATTGCGCGGTCTGAAGCGATTGACGACAATCAGCACGGGACGCAAGGCGTGCTGGTCGTGGCTCAGAGTGATGGCTCGCAACCGACCGTGTTGGGACAGGAGGGAGAGTTCACCTGGGCCAGCTGGAGCCCCGACGGCAAGCAGATTGCCTGTCTCACGATCAAGGGGATGTTGTTCGTCGACCTGGAGACGCGCCAGGTGGTCAGGAAGCTCCCGCGGAAGGGATTTTTTCAACAAGTGACCTGGTCGCCCGACGGGAAATGGCTGTCGGGCGTGGCCAATTCGTTTGGCGAAAGCTGGAGCATTGCGCGGATGAATGCGGTCACGGGCGAGGCCGCGGCAGTGAACACAGTGGACTGTTGCACACCCGACTGGTTTCCCGATTCGCAGCAGATGATTTTTTCGTGGCGGCCGCGCGGCCAACGAGCGAATAAGGGCTACGGGTGGACGCAGCTGTGCGCGTCACGGCAGATGGGAAGTCGCGTGAACTGGTGTACGGAGAGGACGGTCGCCACGTCTACGGCGGGCACGTGTCTCCGAACGGAAAGTATGTCGTATTTACCGGCAATATGCAGGAGGATGGCGATCCGCAACATGCCGGGGCGCCGATGGGACTGATGCGCTTGAGCGACGGGCCGATCATCGGCGGCAATAGTCGCGAGCTGCGAGCGTTGCATCCGGATGCCAAGAACGGCCCCGTACTTACTTTGCCCTCCGGTTGGGAACCTGCCTGGACCGATTCTGAAGTGCCCGGAAAAACGGGCGACGCACGAGCGGTTGAGCTGTTGGAGTCTGAGCTTCCGGCATCGCTCAGCCGCCGAACTCCATGACCGAAAGAACGTGTGCCATGAAAGCGTTGACACCGGTTTTCCTCCGCCGCTATCTCGGCCGCCGCGCACTCGGCTGTGTGCTGGTGATTTCGGCGGCGCTGCTCTCATCCTGCGGCCAGGAACCTCCCGCCGCGTCTGGTACTGCGTCAGATCCGCAATTGGCGGCGCATGGGAGTGTGGAAGTGACAGCCCGACTGGTGGAGATACCCGCAGGGGCCATCTTCAAGAAGGACTTGTACAATTACACGACGATTCTGAAATACGAAGTGCTGCACGTCCATCGTGGTGAAGTGAAGGGCGACACGATCTATGTGGGGCACTACAACCCCTGGCTGCCGCGCGGCGAAGCGGCGGACAAACGCGTGCAGGACATCGGCGGCGACCTGAAACAGTTCGAGGCGGGGCAGTTCCACCACATGTCACTCGAAGTGCCGATCGAAGACTTCTTCATGGGAGGGATCGTGAACAAGTACTTCGAGCAGGAAACGGACCCGCTGTACTGGGCCGTCTGGACCAACCTGGCCGAGGATTAGCCTGCGCATGGTCTTCAGCACGTACCTCTTCCTCTGCTACTTTCTGCCGCTGCTGCTGGCGATCTATTATGCCCTGCCTGCCATGGCTGGGGCGTGCGGCATTTCCGCCGATGCACTCTCGCGCGCCCGAAATATCTGGCTGCTCTGCATGAGCTACGTCTTCTATGGGTGGTGGAATCCCTGGTTCATTCTCTTGATGCTGCTGATCACCGCTGCCAACTACGGTTGTGGGCGCTTCATATCGCGCGCCGCTGCGACCCAACGCCAGCGGTTCTGGGGTGTCACACTCGCCGTAATCGTGAGCCTGGGGATGCTGGGGTTCTTCAAATACTTCACGTTCTTTCAGCTCAACGTGAACGAAGTCCTTGCTCAGTTTGGTCTACTTGGCGTGCCGGTCCTGACAATTCTATTGCCGATTGGCATTTCTTTCTACACGTTTCAGGCCTTGAGCTACAGTGTCGACGTCTATCGGGGTGACGCACCGCCGGCCCGGTCGATCGCCGATTTCGCCTGCTATATCGCGCTGTTCCCACAACTGATTGCTGGACCGATCATCCGCTATGCGGCGGTCGCCGGGCAGTTGATTGATCGGTCGCACACACTCGATCGTTTTTCTTCCGGAGCGGCACTTGTTCATTCTCGGTCTGGCGAAGAAGGTGTTGCTGGCCAATGGGGTGGGGGAAATCGCCGATACGGCCTTTGCCGCGCAGTCGCTCGGCGGTTTCGATGCGTGGTTTGGCGTACTGGCCTATGCCTTTCAAATCTATTTCGATTTCTGCGGCTACTCAGACATGGCCGTTGGTCTGGGGCGGATGTTGGGTTTTGAGTTCATCAAGAACTTCAATGCGCCGTACCTGGCCGAGAACATAACGGATTTCTGGCGCCGCTGGCATATTTCGCTGAGCACCTTTCTGCGGGACTATTTGTACATTCCCCTGGGAGGTAATCGGCTGGGAACACGTCGCACCTATATCAATCTGGCGATTGTCATGCTGCTGGGCGGCTTGTGGCACGGTGCGAGTTGGACCTTTATTCTATGGGGCGCTTATCATGGTTTCTGGCTGTCACTGGAACGCAGTCTGGGCAAGCGGAGTTGGTACAGTGGCCTGCCGCGCGCCGCACGAATAGGTTTTACTTGGCTATTGGTGCTGTTCTCTTGGGTGCTCTTCCGCGCCGAGACTCTGGCGGATGCTGGCCGTTATTTCAGCATGATGTGTGGTGCTGGCAAGCCCGACGTGGGTGCCACGCTCATCGCTGCTCAGTTGTACACTCCCAGCGGCGTGGTACGCGTCGTGTTATGCGCGGTGCTGGTCCTCTGGCCCTTTCAGGCACACGAGTGGAGCGAGCAGATAACGTGGCCCAAAACGTTCGTCCTGGTTCCCGCGTTCGGATTGGCCTTGCTGGCCATGTTCGCACAGTCATTCAATCCGTTCCTCTATTTTCAGTTCTAGGCCGATATCCATGCTCAACCGATCCTCTCATCTCTTCCTGACGCTCACTTTCGCCGCGATCCTCGTCGCGCCGGGAATGATTCAGCTGGCAGCCGAATGGCAACGCGGCGAGCGGCCGCAATCACTGGACGTGTTGACAGGCCCGCCAACACCAGCCCGCTTGCATGCCTACGAACAACGGTTGGAAACGGAGAGTGTGACGATCAAGACGCTGCGACCGTGGATGCAATACGTTCAGTTCGCCTGGTTCGGAGATACGGGGTCGAAGAGCGCTGCTGGGGGAGGCCGGCTGGTATTTCTACCGCGCGGGTGTGGAGTACGTGACAGAGCGGGCCCAGCCGGCGGACCGGGCACTTGACGGGGCACATGACCCGGTCCCTGCGATCTGCGATTTTCGGGATCAATTGGCCGCACGCGGCATTCACTTGATCGTCATGCCGGCCCCGAACAAGGAGAGCGTCTATCCGGATAAGTTAACGCGCCGCGCTCGTGGTTTGCATGCCGCGGTTGCCGAGGAAACCAAGTCTTTCTTGCAGCGGCTCCGCGCGGCAGATGTCGATGTTGTGGACCTCTTTCAGTTGTACGCCCAGACCCGGAGTGAATCGGGGCCAGGTGAAACCGAAAACCTGTACCTGCGGCAAGATAGCCACTGGTCGCCCGCGGGGCTATCTCTGGCGGCCAAGGCGGTGGCTGGTCGTATTCATCGGCGGGGCTCTGACAGAGGGAGGGACCGTCTACGAAACGAAGCTGGTGCGAATCGAGCATTTGGGTGACGTGCTGCAAATGCTGCGCGTGCCTCGAATTGAGCGGCGAGTCGTGCCGGAAACCATCTCGTGTCAACAGGTGATCGGACGCTATGACCAGCAACTCTATGCGGACGATCCGGATTCGGAAGTGCTGGTACTGGGCGACAGCTTCCTGCGGATTTATCAGCAAGATGAACCCGGTTCGGCCGGCTTTATCGCTCATCTTGCCAAAGAGCTACAGCGGCCGTTGGCGTCGATCGTCAACGATGGTGGAGCTTCCACTCTGGTGCGGCAGCAGCTGTATCAACGGCCGGCGCTGTTGACGAACACGAAAGTCGTCGTATGGGAGTTTGTGGAGCGCGATATCCGCTTCGGTATGGAAGGCTGGCAGATTGTTCCGCTGCCGAAGAGGAGGGAGTAAGCCACTGAAGTTAAGAGTGTTGGTTGGTAAACTGTGCGGACCGTGCACGGATGTTGGGGACGCCGATTGCTCGATCGAGAACGAATTGGGAATGCGGAGTGCGGACTGCGGACTGCGGAATGCGGAATGCGGAATGCGGATTTACAGCTTTCACGCGGTTTCTCATTCCATATTCCATATTCCGCCATTCCTAATCATGCTCGCTGCCGATGAGGCGACCCAAGAGAGAACCCCCAGGGCACGACCCCTTTTTTTGTGACCACCGGCCACGTGAGGGGCCTTCCTCATGCCACCGGCCATGCCGGTAGTTGTTGATTGCGTGGTACGTCTGTGCGCATGAGATGAACGCAAACTAGCTGTGCCACCTAAGAATTGCTCCCCATTGCCACTTTGTCACTTCCGCCGCCGCACGGACAGCATTAGATTAACACGAGCTGGTCGTTGGCACTGGAATTTGCCGGTGATGTGGAGTGGAGTATCGGAGTGATAGAAAGTGGATGAACGCGAGTTGCCCCAGTCCTCCCCTGACAACAGGGGCCAACGCGATTCGAATCGCTCGGACCGCGGTCGCTCAGATCGCGGCGATCAAGACCCGTCGAGCCACGCCGAGTCGCTTGTTGATTCGGAGGAGGCAGGGGCGTCCGTCGGTGGGGGAGTCGGTGACAAACGGGAAAACTCGGCTCAGACCGCAGGGAGTGTTTCGCCGTCCACGGGCGGGCGAAAGTATTGGTGGGTGGGGATAATCACCCTTCTTCTGCTGTTTGTGGTCGCGCTGGTGATCACGTTCGCTCGCAGGGTCCGACCGTTTGACTCCGAGGAGGTGTCGTCCGATGCGGGGACGAGTCAGCGGGACGACCAAGCGGAGCGGACTGGCAACGTTCGGTCGGCCAGGGAAGGAGGTCCCCCGCGCCAGGCGGTGCAGCAGGATCGGGATGACAAGCCGCCTTTGACTCCCGACCGTCTCCGCGCGCTGCCCACGCCGGAAGCACGGATGGCGGCGTTGCGCGAGGAAGCGATCAGCGTGGCGCGGCAGTTGGTGGCCGATTTTTCGGACCGGGCCGAGGCGGAGGGGCTGTTGGCCGTGGCATACAGCCGATTTGGGAGAGCCGAGGAAGCGGAAGCGGCGTGGAAGCGGTCCCTGACGCTCGACCCGGAATTCGCCGAAGCCTACGACGGATTGGGTAAGCTGGAATTGGAGCGGGGCAATTACGAGCCGGCTGTCGACTATTTCCGGCAGGCGCTGGCGGCTGGCGACGCAGTCGCGGACGTACGCCCGGCGCTGGCTGAAGCACTGACGAATCTCCAGCGCCTGACCGAAGCGGTGACGGTGCTGGAGGAGCAGTTACGGCGCGTGCCGGCGGACGCGTTGTCCCATTTTCGGCTAGGGCAGGCCTATGCGATGCTACGAGAATTCGATCAGGCTCGTCGCTGCTTTGAAGCAACCCTGCGCGTCGATCCGGACAATACCTACGCCTATTATGGACTCAGTACGACTTGCCGCAGGCTGGGTGACACTCAGTCAGCTGATACGTATCTGCAGAGTTTCCAGCGCCGCAAACAGGAGGACTTGGCGGCTGAGCTGAAACGCGTCAAAACGTTTGACGATCAGCAGCAGGTTCTCCAAGGGACGTCTTTCATCCAGAAGAAGGCAGGCAGCCTTTATGCTCGGCTGCACAACCTGCGGAAGGCCGAGCGCGTGTGGGTGCAAGCCGCTCGGCTGAACCCCCACGACATCGAGGTGCGGCTGCAGCTGGCCTCGCTCTATGTACAGACCCAACAATTCGACCAGGCTGCGGCGACGTTCGACGAGTTGCGGCAACGGGAGCCAGACAATCCGGACTACTGTCTGCAACAGGGCATTATCCACGCGCAGCGCGGCCGGTTTGTGGATGCTGAAAGCGCCTTTCAACGGGCGGTGCAACTGCGGCCCGAGCATGCCGGTAGCTACGCGGCTTTCGCTCAGCTATATTTGCGCTCAGGGGCCCGATTAGACGAGTGCAGCGGCTGTTGCAGCGGGCCGTGCAACTCGACCCGGATCCGCGACACTATTTTCTTCTCTCGGTCGCTTGTCAGCAAAATGGTGACCTGCAGGGTGCGCTGCGGGCTCTGCAGGAAGCGATTCGTCAGGAACCGCAAAATGTGGATTATCAGCGAGCGTGCGATGCGCTGCGGCAACAGATCGAGCGGTTGTCGCGCGACGGGCCAGAGCCATCCTCGGGCGGCTCTCGCTAAGCGCCTCACTGGCCGCGGAGATACTGGCCGCGGAGATACTGGTATCAGCCGACACGACTGCGCCACGTCCGTCTCGGCAATGTTTCCCTGGGTGGTGTATTGGGTGTTTTCCTGTTCCTGCACGGCCGTCCTCGCGCAGTTTCCCATCCAGCTGCGCGACGTGACGCGGCAGACCGGCATTGCGTTTCGCCACACCGATGGGAGTACTGGCCGGCGGTACATCGTGGAAACGGTTTCGGCGGGACTGGCCGCGTTTGACTACGATGGGGATGGTCTGTGCGACATATACTTCGTCAACGGAGCGCCGCTGGGAGGTGCGACAGGCGAAGATCCGCCGCGCAACGCCCTCTATCGCAATTGGGGGAATTGGCGATTTGAGGATGTCACGCGGCAAGCAGGAGTGGGGGACACGGGCTTCGGGCTCGGCGTCGCTGTGGCGGATTATGATGAAGACGGATTCCTTGATCTGTATGTGACGAATTTCGGCCCGAATGTGCTGTATCGCAATAACGGCGATGGCACGTTTTCCGACGTCACGAACCAGGCGGGTGTGGGAGCTGGCGAGAAAGTAGGTGCCGGGGCGTGTTTTCTGGACATGGACAACGACGGTGATCTCGACCTTTATTCCGCCAATTACATTCAGTTCTCCTTCGACACGCATGTCGCGCGGACTCTGGATGGCTTTCCCGAGTACGCTGGCCCCAAGGACTATCCGCCGGACCCGGACGTACTGTTTCGCAACAACGCCGATGGCACTTTTACCGACGTCAGCCTCGAAGCGGGAATCGGCACGAAGGCAGGGAGTGGCATGGGCATGGTCTGTGCGGATTACGATCGCGACGGCGACACGGATGTCTTCGTTCTGAACGACGTCGCGGGCAATTTCGTGTTCCGCAACGATGGCAGCGGCAAGTTCGAGGAAGTCGGACTGTTGGTCGGCATGGCATACAACCTCAGCGGACATGAACTCGGCAGTATGGGCATCGATTGCGGCGACATCGATAACGACGGCTGGCTCGATTTCTATCAGACATCGTACGAGGGCGAACTTCCCGTGCTGTATCGGAATCTGGGGGATGGTTTTCTGGAAGATGCCACGCTCCCGAGCGGCGCGGGTGCTGGCGGCTTGCCGTACGTAAACTGGGGAGTGGGGCTGATTGATTTTGATAACGATGGCCATCGCGATCTCTACTTTGCCAACGGCCATCTGCAGGACAACATCGACCAGTATTCCACCAGCTCCGCTTACGCAGCGCGGAATGTTTTGCTCAGGAACACTGGCCAGGGCCATTTTGACAACGTTTCGGATCAGGCCGGGGATGGCATGCTGGCAAAATACAGCAGCCGGGGGGCCGTCTTCGAGGATCTCGATAATGACGGCACTGTCGACGTGGTGGTGCTGAATTCGCGGCGGGAGGCCACCGTCCTGCGGAACCAGTCGGCTACAGGCCATCATTGGATCGAGTTGACGCTACGCGGCGCGCACTCTAATCGCACCGCGGTGGGCGCTCAGGCGACGGTCATCGCCGGGGATTTGGTGCAAGTGGCAGAAGTCCACAGCGGCCGGGGCTACCAGAGCCATTGGGGTCCGCGATTGCATTTCGGACTCGGTCTGCACGCGCGGGTGGATCGGGTCGAAGTCCGCTGGATAGGCGGCGGTACGGAGGTCTTTCTAGACATGGCGGTCGACCAGCAGCTCCAACTGACTGAGGGACAGGGGCAACCCGTGCGGCGGCCAAGCCGCTGAAGCGAGATGGCGTTGATGGCGACGGCCAATCGCCGCAACGTGGACTATGACAGCGGTTTCGTGAGCTGATTTGGCGTGATCGGCAAGATTTGTCTTACCCACAAGTCCGCCACCGGGTTTATCCCAGTGGAGACATGACTGATCAGCTACAGTGCTTTGCCAGCAAGCTCTTAATGGGACGTGCAACGGCGTTGGGGCCGAAACAGAATTGCACAAGTGGTTGGTAAGCGGTATGTTAAGGATTGGATAAGCTTGCGTTAAGATCTGATGAAGGATGAAGAATTTTATCCTTCACATTATTCTAACAGTAGATGGAGGCGCCCCAATGAATCGCCGAAAAGCGTTTACATTAGTCGAACTCCTGGTGGTCATTGCGATCATCGGAATTCTCGTGGCCTTGCTGCTGCCCGCCGTGCAGGCCGCCCGCGAAGCGGTGCGCCGCATGAGTTGCAGCAACAACCTGAAACAGATTGGTCTCTCACTGCACAATTACCATGATGTGAACAAATCGTTTCCAAACAGTTACTGTGGTATCGCGGATCCGTGGAACGGTGGTTGGACAACGAATACTTACCGTGGTTCCGTGAAGATTCGGCTGCTGCCTTATATGGAACAGATCCCTCTCGCTCAGAATATCAATTTCCGGGTTGATACCGATTGGCAGACCATGCCTGATGGCAGAGTGCTCAATCAGGTCCAGATCCCGACGTTCTTCTGTTCCAGTGCGGGAGACGATAAACAGACGCCTTGGGGATATGCCGGCGATAGCTACGGAGCCTCGGAAGGCCCTACCCCCGAGAGTTGGACGGGGAGTCCGAGTTGTCCCTGCGACGCCACACCGTTCTACCAGCCGTACGTAAGTCATCCTGCCTTGCAGAACTACTACAATGGCAAACCGGCAGGCTGCTTCACGCGTAACCCGCTCTATAGCGATGGGCACAGGATGTTTCAGTGTACCTTTGCCCAAATGTCGGATGGTACCTCGAACACGATTGTCTTCGGTGAGCGACTAACCGCTTGTTCGGATCACGCACACAATGGTTGGTATATATCCAACAACGGGGACGGAATTATGTCGACGTTGATACCGATCAACTATGACACCTGTCACCCGGTGGATGTCGATATCGACGGCACAGGATGTCGTCGGCAGTGCACCTGGAACACGGAATTCGGATTCCGCTCGAAACATCCCGCGGGCGCCCAGTTTGCCTTTGGTGATGGTTCGGTGCACTTCCTGTCCGAGACTATCGATATGTGGACATATCAGTGGCTCGGTTGTCGCAAAGATGGACAGCCTGCAGGTATTCCTCAATAGGAGTTGACGTTCACGATGGTACGAGAAAGACGCACTAGTTGGTTAAGTTGCGTGTCGCTGTGCGGAATGGGATTGCTTGCCATCTCCGGTTGTGGCGGGGTGAAGACCGTTCCCGTCACCGGCACCGTCACGCTTGACGGTAAGACCTTGGACGGTGTTTCCATCGTGTTTGTGCCGACTGAAAAGGAAGGCAAGCAGGCCAACGGTCGGACGGACGCTTCCGGCACGTTCACGCTGAGTTCGGTGGGGGCTGATCAAGGAGCGCTGCCGGGCAGCTACAAAGTTGGCCTGAGCAAGCTGAAGGAAGGTCCGGCCGAGGCCGGGAAAGCGGTGGAAGGGCAAGCGCCGAAGGAGCGCCGGCCGGTACGATGCTTTCCGGGCCCGGCGGAGGAGGCCCTGGGAAGGGCGGGATGCAGAAGCCCGCGTATGCATTGCCTGTCAAGTACACGAATCCGAATACTTCGGGCATTACCGTCGAAGTGAAAGCCGGTATGGACCCGGTCAAGATCGAACTGAAATCCAATTGATTTGCGTCTGGTCTTGCCGAGTCATTGTGGCAGTACATTCGTTGCGGGCCTCATAGCCAGCGTGGTTGTGAGGCCTGTTTCTTCTCGTTTCGCGCATCCCGGTGTGGTTGAGCACTCGGTGTGCCGCAAATTGTCTTTTGAGGGTGCTTCATGGCGGACGATCGGGGCTCTGTCGCGGCCAGCGCCGCGGCTCGCCGCGTGCGATTCGGCATCGTTGGTGGGGCACTGGCCGTGGCGCTCGCTCTGGCTTTGTGCTGGCGACTGGTCCCCCGCGCGTGGTTACCCGGCGGGCCGGCTGAATCGAATGAATCCCAGTCCGCTACCGCGGACTTAGGGGCGGCTGATGCGGACGAACATGCCGCCACACCGCAACTCAGGGAAATCGCCTCTCTCAAGCAACAAGTGCGCGAGCAGGCCACGCGATTGTATCAGCAACACAGCGAAGCCGCTGTGGCATGTCATGTCATGGCCCAAGTGCACTACGAATTTGGAGAGACGCGCGAAGCTGTCGACTGGTGGCAACGGTCCATCGGGAAAGATGCTGGTTTCGTTGTCGGGTACGCTGCGCATCGCTTCGGTGGCAATGGACAAAGCGCAATACGAGAGAGGCGGAAACATGGTACCGGCAGGCGCTGGCCTTGGAGCCTTCGTTTTCGGACGCGCAGTTCGGTCTGGCGGAGAGCCTCTTTTACCAGGGTAAGTTAACAGATGCCCTGGACAGACTGGAGAAGGCCGGTGTCGAAGTCCAGCCTTCATCCGCCCCAGTGCTGTTCCTGCTGGGGCAAATTCATCTCGAATTGGAGCAATACGAGCAGGCCAGGCAGCGGCTGGAACAGGCCTTGCGATTCATTCCGAAGTCACGTGAGGCCTATTTTGCCTTGGCGACTGCTTGTGCTCGGCTGGGCGAGAACGAGCAGGCCGCGGTCTATCGACAGAAATACAAGGAAATGTCCGATGCGGATCCGACGCGACGCGGTGCTGTCGTAGGCGTCGCGGCGGATCTATCAGGGTATCGGCACAAAACGGCCGCGCTGCTGCGGATGATCGGCCAGACGTACCTGCATCTGGGTGACATCTCCGCGGCAGAAAGCGCGTGGCGAAAAGCAGCGGCGGCGGACCTTGAAGATACGGTGTCGCGCAGGACACTCGTCGCTCATTACCAACGGACCGGCCGCTACCGTGAGGCGATCCAGTTGCTCGAACAACTGCGTCAATTGGCGCCGGATGACGATGCGTACCCGCTGGCGCTGGGCGGAATTCATGCCCGCCTGGAACAGTGGAAGGAAGCTGAAGCATGCTATCGAGAAGCCCTGCGGTTGGCGCCGAGCAAGCCCGCGGCTTATGCTCCATTGGTGCAACTACTGCTGCGAACGGGTCGCCAGCTCGATGAGGCCGCCGAGCTAGCCGCGCAGGCTGTCGAGCTTGAGCCGACCGCGGAACATCACGGCCTGCTGGCGGTCACGTTCGATCGTATCGGTGATCGCAAGAAGGCCCGCGCGGCTATCCAAAAAGCCCTGCTGTTGCAGCCCGATAACCCGTTTTTCCAACAATTGTGTGAGCAATGGCGTGATCCGTAACCGATGCGAGCGCGGGTCGAAGCGGACGCCTTGGTGCGCGTGGCTGTGCGCCGCTGGATTTGCCTGTTCGGCACTGCTGGCTGGATGCCGCTCAGCCACCGATCCACCCTCCCTGCTCTCCCCCCCCTCGTCGCCATTGGGGCCCATTGTGTTGCGCGACGCCACCACCAATTCGGAGATTGCATTTCGACACTCCGACGGGAGCTCGGGAGAGCGGTTCATCGTCGAGTCGGTTAGCGCCGGTCTGGCACTGTTCGACTACGACAACGATGGTCTGATCGATATCTACTTTCCTTGCGGTGCGCCGCTTCGCGGCGCGGTCACCGAGTCACTACCGAGAGATGCCCTGTACCGGAATCTTGGCGATTGGCGGTTTCGCGACGTCACGCAGCAGGCCGGATTGTCCGGGCTGGGGTACGGTCTCGGTATTGTCGTGGCTGACTACGACAACGACGGGTTTGCGGACATCTACCTGAATCAGTCCGGACCCAACGTTCTATATCGCAATAATGGCGATGGGACGTTCACCGACGCGACTGCGCGAGCGACTGTTGCCAATGGCGACAAGGTCGGGGCGGGAGCAGCCTTTCTCGACAGCGACCGAGATGGTGACCTGGATTTGTACGTGGCCAACTATGTCGATTTCACCTACGACAACCATGTACCCAGCAGCATTGGCGGCGTGCCGGTGTACGCCGGGCCGCGTTCTTACTCGCCCGTGCCGGACGTCCTGTATCGCAATAATGGCGACGGGACGTTCACCGATATCAGCGACGAGTCGGGAATTGCCGCTCACGCCAGCACCGGTATGGGGATGGTATGTGCCGATTTCGATAACGATCGCCACACAGACATCTTCGTCTGTAATGATTCCCGGGGAAACTTCCTCTTTCATAACGATGGCACGGGAAGATTCCAGGAAATCGCGCTCGCCGCAGGATTCTCCTGCAACTATTTCGGCGACGACAACGCGAGCATGGGAGTTGACTGCGGTGACTACAATAACGATGGGTGGCTCGATTTCTACGTCACCGACTACTCCGGGGAGTGGCCTGTGCTCTACGAAAATACGGGCCATGGGTTCCTGAATGACGTGAGCCGCCGGACAGGGGCCGCCCTGGGAGCTTACCCCTACGTTACCTGGGGGGCCGGGTTGGTTGATTTCGACAATGACGGACACCGCGATCTCTACATCGCCTGTGGTCATATCGACGATAATGTTGAGCGATACAACGACACGACCTCCTACCGCGCACGGAACATCCTGTTACGCAACCAAGGCGACGGCACGTTCCGCAACGTTTCCGACCAGGCTGGTGACGGATTGCTGCCAAATTACAGCAGCCGCGGGGCATGCTTTGACGATCTGGATGGCGACGGGTGTATCGATGTCGTCGTGTTGAACTCCGCGAACAGCCCACCGTTCTGCAAAACGGCACCGTCAACGGCAACCACTGGTTGGGGATCCAACTGCACGGCGTGAGGGTCAACCGGGATGCGGTCGGTTCCCGGGTGCGTGTGGAGGCCGGGGAACTCGTCCAGGTCGCGGAAGTGCATAGTGGCCGCAGTTACCAAAGCCACTTCGGTACGCAACTGCACTTTGGCTTGGGACCGCACGAGCGCGTGGACCGTATGGAGATCCAGTGGCACGGTGGCCGTACTGAGGTGTACGAAAACCTTAGCGTCGACCGCTGCCTGCAAGTGGTCGAAAGAGATGCTCGTCCGGCTTTTGGTCCTTGACGGTCGCTGAGTCACAACCGTGCCACTGCTTGATCCCACGAGATTCCATGGAGCAGGATTCTGCACAGCGAACAACCGTGGCTATCGCGAATCGCATGACTCAAGCAGTGCTGAAGCGGTCAACCGGCCTCCGGCACGGTCACGGAATCGGCCTCGAGCGGAATTATTGGCCAGCTAGGCATGTCCGGCCAATGGCCATTGATGAGTGCACGATCGCAAGTGATTTCCTGCCACATTCTGGTGTGTCGGCACTCGCCGTGGTGATGATCGACGACGCCGCTTCGGGGAGAGGCGAGCTTGGCACACCCTTGCTTTGGATGAAGTGGTGTGACGTGGGGCGGATCGTCTGAGCCCTTGGCGGGCTCAGCTACGGTGAACTTATCCAGCTGCGTCTGAGCCCTTGGCGGGCTCAGCTACGGTGAACTTATCCAGCTGCGTCTGAGCCCTTGGCGGGCTCAGCTACGGTGAACTTATCCAGCTGCGTCTGAGCCCTTGGCGGGCTCAGCTACGGCGAACCTATCCAGCTGCGTCTGAGCCCTTGGCGGGCTCAGCTACGGTGAACTTATCCAGCTGCGTCTGAGCCCTTGGCGGGCTCAGCTACGGCGAACCTATCCAGCTGCGTCTGAGCCCTTGGCGGGCTCAGCTACGGCAAAGAGCTGCGATTGGCTCTCCGGCGAGTTTGATATTATGCAGCCTGTTCGGGCTCCCCGATAGCGTTAAATCTGGCATAACTTGTTCACACCTCTTGCGTTTCGGCAGCGAACCAGTCAAATGCAGAGTAGGAGACGGGCGTTTTTGTGCGATAGCAGCGTGGGCTGGAGGAACCGATGAGAATCATCTTGTACCCGCGATTTCTTACCCTGGGTCTGCTGGTGTGCCTGGGCGTGGCCGCAGCAACGCAGGATATCCAGGCGGGCGATATCTACGTATTTGGCGACAGTCTGTCCGACACCGGAAATCTGTTTTGGCTCACGGGTGGTACCGGTGGCGACTTGTTCACCACGGACCCGAGCAAATCACCGCGTCTGCCGACGCCACCTTACTACGAAGGACGCGCCTCGAACGGTCCGGTATGGGTCGAGCCATTTGCCGCTCAGCTGGGGCTGGCGGCACCTCAGCCAGCGTTTGCAGGTGGAACCAACTACGCCTTCATTGGCGCCGTAACCGGTCCCGGTTCGAGTTCCCCTTATCCCATTCCCACGATCAAGGCGCAGGTGGACCTTTTTTTGGGCGGTGCCGGCATGGCCGTGCCAGACGACTTATTCGTCATCTGGGGCGGCGCAAATGATTTCTTCTATGGACAGACCGATTGGACGATCCCGGTGAACAACATCGTGAGTGCCATCGAAACTCTGCATAACGATGTCAATGCCACCCGTTTTCTCGTACCCAATCTGCCGCCACTGGGTAGGACACCAACCGGAGCGGCCCAGGATCCAGTTGGATATGATTTCCTCACGGACCAGTTCAATACGCTTCTCAATACCGAATTGGACCTCCTGCGGGACTCGCTTGGCGTGACACTCTTTGAATTCGATATTCACTCCCAGTTTGAGGACTTGCTGGCTGATCCCGCTGCCTATGGATTGACGAATGTAACCGAGACCGCGCTGGTGGTTGAAGGGGATACCTCCTCGCCGTTGTTCGGCTATCCCACCTATCCATACACGCTGCAGTTCGACCCGGACGAGTCATTGTTTTTTGACGGCGTGCACCCGACGGCACTGGGGCATGCTCTCATCGGCGAGGCCGCCGCGGCTAGCGTGCCGGAGCCGAGCAGCTTGGTACTGTTCGTCGTCGGGCTGGTCTTTTTTACCGCGCAACGTTGGCGGTCGCTGAGTCACCAACGTGCCACTGTTTGATCCCGCGAGATTCCGTGGATCAAGTTCCTGCACGGCGAACAACTTTGGCTGGTTCCAAGCGCCTGACTCAAACAGCATTCTGGCATTCGGCGGCTCGCCGTTGCGACTTCGATTCGCTGCAGGCTTCAACACGGCACACCAACGGCCCAACGAGATCCTGTCGGCACCGCACACAGAGATATCGGTCAATCGACTTCCGCCGTGGAACCTGCCAGTGCGGCATCCAGGGCAATTGTCTCGCCCGCTTTCAAACCGACTAACACTTCGGCATATTCTTCACCAACCGCACCGAGTTTCAGGACACGTTGTTGCCAACCGCGTTGGGACTTGACGTAGCCAACGATCCGCCCGCCGCGCGAGATGTAAGATGTCCGGGGAATGCGGATGACGTCTGGGAGCCGTTTGATCTGTATGCTGACGGTAGCCGTAGCGCCGAGTCGCAAGGATGAGGCGTCGTCCGGCGTGATGAACGCGCAGAAGTAGTCCCCGCTCTGCCGTACCGCCGCGACCTGCCCTTGGTACCGCCGGCCGTCACCTGTATCGAATTCCACAGTAGCCGGGAGTCCTGTCCGCACTTGGTCGATAGCTGTCGCTGGCAGAAGGACCTCCAGCTGGAGCGGCGACAGGCCGTGCAGCGTGAGGATCGGCTGACGCGCGTGCAATATCGCACCGGGAACGATGACATTCTCGTCGCTGTGGGCAGTGTACATGACAACACCATCGTGGGGAGCATGGATCGTGCACTTGTCGATCTGCTCTTGGTAGTGCTGCAACCGCTCGCACTGGACGTTGAGCATCTTCGCAGCGGCGTCGCGTCGGGTGGCCAACTGCTGTAGAACCGCTTCGCAGTCTCGTTGTGACTGCACCAGCGCTCGCTGGGCACTCTTTACGGCAGCCTGCATTTCTTCCGCTTCCAGCGGATGCTCGAAATGTTTGGCGATTTTCAGATCGCCAAGGGCCTGACCAAGCTTCATGAGCTCGAATTGATAATTGTAACGGGCCTCCTGCGGCGTGGCCGTTGTCGATCCCGCCGCGCCGATGCGGTCCATCGCCTCGGCAATCTCTAGCAGCAGTTGCTGCATTCTGACTCCCTCGGCGCCCACTTTGACCTCCTCGGCTATTTGGGCGAGTTCTATTTCTCGCATTCCTTCCGAGGCCGACTTGAGCGACTCGGCGCTTTCCAGTTGGGACAAGGCGTTGGCGAGCTCCGTTTCGCGCTTGGTCAGCTGGTTCTCGTAGCCGATAGCGGCCTGCTTGTACTCCCCTTCCGTCTCCACCACCTTCAACTGCCAGTCGTCCCGCAGTTCCTTCAAGATTGTGTCGTTCAGCTCGACCAGCACGTCGCCCCTCTTGACGGTTGTTCCGTCCGGGACGATCCACAACACCTCAGCCCCTTCCGCTCGGTAATCTTGATAAGTGACCGCTTCCACCTCGCAGAGGAAGTCGGTCGTCTGGACGCTGGTCACGGTGCCCAGGTGCGAGCTGGTTACCACGACGTCACCGCGATCGACGGTGTGAGTCTCTACTGCGGAGTCAGGGGGCGAATGGTCGGCGATGGCGAACCACAAACTGAGCGCTAGGAGAGCGACGGTACCCACCGTCAACAGTGCCGCTCGACGCGAGACGCTCGACGGGGTAGTCCAAGCGGTTCGTGAATCGCCAGGGGCCAGGCTGTCATGCTTGTCAAATGTCATGTGGTCGTCCGCGCGGGCACGAGCCCAACTGACCGGTAATGGATTCCAGTTCGCCTCAGTGTACTGGAATTCCGCGCACTGTCATGCCAGGATATGGCCAAATCCGGGCTAATCCGTCGGCGCGGCAACAAAAGGAGCAAAAAAGGGGTCAGGACTCTTTTTCGAAAGAGAGCTCCCGGGTCCCTCTCGTGGAGCCCCGTTGTTGGAGACAGGGAGGAGGGGACCATTGGGCGACACCTATCAAACCCAGGACCGCGGGGGAAACGCGGCATACGAACGGTACTTGCAGGGCATGGATGCGTCGATGCGGCAAAAAGTGGCGCTCACCGCTGCTCACCTTTTGTGCGCGGGAAATCTGGCGGACATGGGTATGGGGTCGGGAAGTGGCAGCTACGCGCTCGCTGCGCTCTACCCCGACCTGCACGTGACCGGCGTCGACGTGAACGGCGAAATGATACAACGCGCTCGGAGTCGCTACGTGCTACCCAATCTTCACTTTCAGCAGGGAGATGTGGCTGAACCGTGTTTTCCGGCCGGGTCGCAGGAAGCGATCTTGGACTCTTCCGTCTTGCACCATGTGACTTCGTTCAACGGTTACGACCGTTCGGCCGCGGCTCGAGCGCTGGCCGTGCAAGCCATGCAACTGACGGAACACGGGGTGTTGATCGTGCGTGACTTTGTCGATCCCGGACCGGGCATGGTGTGGCTTGATCTCCCCACCAGCGACGGCACCGAGGAGAACGTGCCGGAGCGTGAGGATCCGAGGAAGTGCAGTACCGCGGCGCTGTTGGAACGCTTTGCACGCGAGTTTCGCCTCCTGCAAACATCGGCTGTTGAGCGAGGTTTTGCATGTCGAGTGATTGAGCCAGTGGCGGATTGTCCGCTACGGCCTGGTTTCCAGCGATATGAGCTGGCCTACACGCATGCCGTGGAATTCCTGTTGCGCAAGGACTATCGACGCGATTGGGAGACCGAGGTGCAGGAAGAGTATACGTACGCGACACAGGCGGAATTCGAAACGATCTTCCAGCGTCTGGGCTTGCGCGTGCTGGCATCAACGCCGATCCGCAATCCGTGGATCGTGCAGCATCGGTTCCGCGACAAATTCGATCTGTGGGAAACCACCGGCCGTCGGCTCGACGATCCCGCCACCAACTACGTGATTGTCGGCCAGAAGGTGGCTGCCGGTGTGGGTGTGCGGCTGGCTGAATGTGGCGAACGGCCACGTATCAACTACCTGGAACTGACACACTACCGGCACGTGGAGACCGGGCAAGTTTACGACCTCGCCCGGCGGCCGAACACGACCATCGACGTATTGCCATGGTTTCAACGCCAGGGAGAGGTCTTCGTGTTGGCGCGCCGCAGCTATCCGCGCCCCATCCTGTCGGCCCAGCCGCGTGGATCGATCTCGACCGACGGCAGCACGCCAGCGGCGTATTTAAGCGAACCACTGAACGTACAACAGGGCGATAAGCCGCTCGGACAAACCGTGGAAGAACTGCTGGGCGAATTTGCAGCCATCGGTTCGGACAATATACTCAGCTGCGAGGCTGGCCACACCTGCTACCCATCGCCCGGCGGCCTGCAGGAAGAAATCCGCTCAATTCTGGTCGAAGTACAGCCGACCAACGTGCAGATCCAACTGGCCAACCGCTCGGGATTCAGCAGCTCGGGAGAACTGCGTGCCATCGAAGCGCGTCAGGCTCTGCGCTCGGCACAAGTTGGGGGCCTGCCCGAATGTCGGCTGGAACGAAACATTTATGACCTGCTGCTGCGGCGCGACTTGGGACCGGGACCTTGGATTGGCGCGAACATCGACGTGCCGCCATCGCAGCAACATGATTCGGTGACCACATTTTCCGCGTTGATGGGCAGGATGCCTCGGCGCCGGTTTCGTCGCGTGACCGCGGCGGACAGGGCACGTTTTCTGGACGTGGTCTGCTCGCAGTTCGACGAATTGGATGCGGTAGGTAGAACCGTTGCCAGCCAGGTGCTTGAGTTCGTGATCCCGCGAACCTTGAGCAGGAACAGCGTGGCAGTGGCCCCACTTTGCCGACACCATGATGAGGTGCTGCTGGGTGTCGACGATGATGATCTTCCCGCCGCCCAGTGTTTCGTGGGCAATAGCGAACTGCTGGTCGCACCCGCCTGGCGCCTGCCGCGCGAGGTGATCGGCATTCGGGCGTCGCGTATCTGGATAGCTCATCGTCTGCGGGCGGAATATGGCGCGGTGGCAGGTGAGATGTGGGAACTGGGCGGGCCTTATCACCCTTCCCCCGGCGTGACTCCCGAGGTGGTCCATCCGCTGGCGGTGCACGTCAAGCGGATGGAACCGGACGCCGCCCGCCGCTTGTATTGGCTGCCTCTACGCGAGATGGTCCAACGCCGCAGTGAAGTGCAGGATGGCCATCTGCTGACACTCGTCCTCGCGCTGCCCACGCACTGGGACTGTTATCTCCTACGTAGAACGGACTTCAGTCCGTTTACCGCGGCTGAATCACGATAGGAGCAGCGAACGAGACAATGGGGGCAGGACTCGTGATTGGAAAACGAGTCCTCAACCCATTCGTATCATCCTGCCATCTGCCAGTGCCGGATCGCATCCAGGGGACAAAGCAGCATCAGGATGTTCAGCAGGAGACTGTCGCGGATCCAGCATACACTGATCACCTCGCAGGCAATAAACAGTCCCACCGATACGCGCCAGGGAAGTCGCACTGCGAGCCAGACGCCGGCCATGCAGGCGCCGTAGTCGCCCAACGAATTCAGAATGCTGTCGCCAAAGTAGTCGAGCGAAATCGTCGTGGTGCGATATCGCTCGATCATCCAATTGGTGTTCTCCACGACTTCCCATGCCGCTTCGACAAGCGCGACGATCAGCACGCGAGAATCTCTCGTCAGTCGGCGACCAGACAATGCGGTCAACAGCAGGTACAGGCCGAGACCGTGTTGCAGGTGGGAGAGGGAATACGGGTCGATGAGGTGCTGCGAGCAGTGCCGACTCCACACGTCCCATGACCACGGCCACAGATCACCGGCTTCGCACCACCAGACTCGCCCCATCGCCACACCGCTCAACAAGATGACGATCGCCACGACCGACACGCCGATCAAGCTGCGACGTGTGGGATACAACGATGCCTGCTTCACACCGGATTCATCAGTTGCCATTGCATTGTCACTTTGGGCGAACGACCGCCAAGGTTATCGGCTGGGAAATCAAGCTACTCTGTCTTCACACTCATCATTCTCGGATCTCGATAGTGCAAGGTCAATCGCGATCTGGTTTTGCTGGAGTATGCGGCCCGCGTTGCTGACATTAACGCCATTGTGGTCAATTGTCTTGATCAGCTTCCCGCACAGCCGCAGATCTGCACCGGGTATCGTGATAGCGATCAGCTGGAGATACCGCGAAGCTGGAAGGATCAGGTGGGGTTGACACGCATGGTGCAAGCAGCCGTGCCGCTCGTGCGATGTCTGAGTCGCGATGAGATCTTCGATCACATCCGCCATGGGGCACCGATCATGATCACGGCCGAAGGCCCAATATGTCTCGACCGCGCCGGCCCAAGCGAACATCCGTCAATCCAAATTCCCGAAATTTTTCTGCCAGGTATTGTTCGGTGGCTAGGTTCTCCGGCGAACCAGGGCGGCGCACGCCGAGTGCGACGATTTCCCGAATCCAACCGACCATCTCGCTCTGCATGCCTCACCTCACTGGAGTTCGCCGTTGCGGACATGATACTGCCGGCTGACGCCTTGACTGGCGAGTTTAATCGATGGCAGCAGTGAGTACACCCGTGGCAATCCCACCTTTCATCGGCGGGCAGTGTTCGAAGCGGCATGGTCATAGCATCGGTTCGCAGGATCTTACCGGTCTTCGGTCGGGTCGATGGTTCTTTCAAACGCCGAGGCAGCACGCAATTTCCAGAGTAGCGGCCTCGTGATGGCCGTTGCATCCTTGTAGCAGCCACCCACATAAAAACTGCCGTCAGCATCTCGCGTGATCGATCCGCCGAGCAGCAGATTCTGTGTCCATAGCCCGGTGGCAGCTGCAGAGGTTTTGACACGGACCGGCCTGTTGGCAGGTCGTAAACCACCCACTCCCACATCCTGGCAGGACCAAGTACCACGGCCAGAACATGCTGTTTGCCGTCGAAAGTGAACAGGCCGGTCGGACCATCGTCCGAATGGAGTTCACCTGCGGGGTGAATCCATCCGATCGGCCGTACTTCTGCCGGGCCGCTTTCATTAGGCACCAGTCGATAAAGGTATCCGGTGACGGTCGAGAAGATGATGCTGCCATCCGCCATGTGGCAGAATGCCGGGATACCGAGGCACCAGGAAATGATTGCTTCACCGTGGCGTGCCAAGCGATCCCGATTGACGTAGTGTTCTAACTCCTTTTCAGCGATCTCGTTCAAGTCCCCATCGTATTCGACCAAACTGCAGACGATCGTCGCATTAGTTTCGTCACGACGGACACGGGGCACATACGCGTGGCCGCGACTGTCGATCAGCAAGTTCCTTGATCTGTGTGCCACGAGTGACCCGACATGGACTTGCTTGAGCGTGCGGTTATCGATATTCCATTGGAATAGTTGATGGTCAAAATAGCCCAGAGCGTAGATCCACGGCCCCGAGCCTCCAATCGCGTAGACACCTTTGTCGATCGCACACAGGTGCTCCCAGTGCGACGTCTTGGGGTCTAATCGCCACAAATGAGCGCCCCATTTCGGGTCGACCGTGCCCAGTTGGTCGTCTTCGCCCTGCAGATCAGTCGAGGCAAAATAGATGTATCCGTCAGCGCCTCTCGATGAGTCGCGTATGAATCTTCATTTGGCTTTCGCCAGATCGATACAAGCCCGCCGACCTGAGCGCATCAAGCACGTTACCGCAATCCTGAATGCAGTCGGTGCCAGGAGTGTACATCATGAGCCGCGCGGAAGAATCGCTCTCCCTTTCAACAGAGACGCCCAACCAGATATGGCCAGCCGCATCCCGCCCCGTTGCGCCCCAAATCGCGCTCTTGGGAGCATCGACTTCTGGAAGTTGAATGTTCTCCGCTAACGGAATTGCAGAGGGATCGGTTGGAGGCGCAGTGAATACGACGTGCGGGGCGACATGGGATGACGGATGATTGCTGCTTGTGACGCGTGTTTCGTCAAGCGCGACGCTCCCGTTACTGCATCCCTGCGAAAACATGACGGCTAACGTCAGATTGGCAAGAGGAATCGCCCACAGTGTCCGAGCCATATCAGTCAGTTTCCTGCATGCGAAAACGTCTGGGATGCGCTGGGTTGGCACCTACAACCGGTGGCTGGCCAAGTGAATACCACGAGGGAGTATTCATCCGGCAATATTCTATACTATGCCGGCCAAGACGGCTGGATCCCAACCGGGCTCACCAGGGGGTGAGCACGTCGGGGTGGGAAACGCCGGTCCATTTCACCGCTTCGGTGGTGCCGCCTCACGAACGACGGCACCGTACTCTTCGCTGAGGACGAGAATCGGCGAATTTCTCCACGAAATCCAGCTCGTTCGTGCTGAGCGACGTGTAATCGAAGCGGCCACGCAGGTCCGTATAGCCATCTTTGTAGAACTTCACCTCTCCTTGAGGGGTTTTGGCGTAGACCTTCACATAGGCCTTGGCGATCGGTTTGTGCGTCTCCGCGTGAGCGACCTGGATCTGGCCGTAGTTTTCGATCGTCTGTACGGAGAGCGAATTGGAGAAATACGGCTGCGTCTTCGTCTGGCCGGCCCCCACGATTTCGACCAGCACGTTGCTGTTGCTCAGGGCCTCGGGCAGATCAATCACGGTCGCTGCGCCGTCCGGCAGTGTCACATCGAGTGAGTGGTTTGGCTTGATCGACGCGAAATCACCACCATACTGTTGCACAAACGGATTGCGGCTGAACAGCAGTTCCACATCGACTTCATAGAAGTTGACTTTCACGGCTTTCAAGTTTTGGTAGCTCACCCGGATCTTCCGTGACTCGACCGTGAAGTCAAAGCCAGGTTCCGTGGCGGCCAGTTGTCCTTGTTGCTGATCGCGATTTTGTGCATCGATCGGTGCGACCGTCTTGCCGGTCGCTTCATCGAGTTGAGCGGTGATGGCGGCGAAAGTGTTCCGCCAGCGATCGACCGGGTGATCGATGTATTGGGAGGCGATGGCGCGTGCTTGTTCCGGCTCGTCCGAGAAGAACTTCAAATAGGCCGCACAATAGTCGTATTGCATCTGTGTCGGAACCTTCGTCCGGTCGACTCGAGCAAACGTCGCCAGCGCTTCTTCCACTCGATCCTGCAGCAACAGGTAGTAGGTGACCGCCAGCAGATCGTCGTCGTCCAGCGCTGGTTCGTCAGCAAGTTCCTTGAGAAATCGGTGATATTGTGCGTGCAGGCGGTCGTTGACGATTTGGCGACGCCGGCCCAAGGCGTGCGTGCGGGCGTTCACCAACGGCTTGTATTCGAGGTGTTCATACATTCGCCGGGCGACCGTGTCGATGGTCAGCAACGGGCTGTGGAGCGGGCCACCGCACTCGTTGACGATCTGATCGGCGTGTTGCAGATACTCCCGGGCGGCAGCCACGCTATTGTGCAGCAGTGCATAGGACCAGAGCGTGTGCTGGTAGACGTGCCGCTGGACAAGAAGTGGGAGGATCGCATCAAAGGAGGCTCGGTCATGCATGCCGCCAGGCGATCCGTTCCAGGTTCAGCTCGTCAATGTTGTGCTTGTCCAGAAACGCCAGGACGTCTGCAAGCGAGCCGTACTGGGAGATGTAATCCCACGATTGCGTATCAATGTTTGTAGGCCGGTCGACGACAGTCAGCGTGGCTGGTTCCGCAGCCGCGACCAATTGTTCGTTCTTGGCGACGTGCACGGGGAAATGAGGGAACGTGCCGGCCAGCGGAAAGTAGAAGTGGTATTCAACCGTCTGTGTGTGATACGGTTCGAGGTCGATGTGCAACGTCTTCGTCGCCTGGCTGTTGAGGACCGGGATCGCACCCCGTGGAATTTGAATCAATACGTTCAGTTTCTGTTTGGTCGAAGTGGGATTGGTGATCACGACCTGACAACCGTAGACGGTGTGGATCAGAAACTCGTCGGTGACGAACTTGTCGATGGTTTCGCCATTGACCGTTTGCTGACGATCACCCTGCTTGAAGAAATTCTGGCTGACCAGCAGTTTCGTGGCGGTCTCGGGAACCGTGGCGGGTTGAATCTCTTCGTGGAAGACAACCAGCGGTCCTCCGGGGACGAGGGTCATTTGTGTGTCGTCGAACTTGCTCTCGTGCTCAGGAGCTTCGAACGGCAGATCGAGCACGGCGAGAGCCAGCAGCATTTCGGGGAAATTGCGAGAGGCTTCGGCCAGGTTCCGCGACAGGAACGGCGTGGCCGGGTCGTGCGCCGCAAAGTCCTTCCAGAAGGCGTTGACGGTGATGAGGCCGGCGGTCTGCTGATCGATGGTCAGCTGGTGATAATTGTTTTCGGCCCACTCCCGGGTCTTGTCGATTTGGCGGTAGAGCTGTCGTAGCGACTCGCGGTCCACCACTCCGTTATCGGCGAAGAAACGTGCCTGCCGCAGGAGCATCCATCGCGTCAGCCAGTTCCTCGCCGGCCTGCTGCCGAGCGCCGCCGGAACGCCGGCCTGCTGCGCCGATCGCGCAGCGGCGACGTCCCCCTTGGCCTCAGCCAATCGCCTCGCGCGAGACGGGGACTGTGGTTTGGCAATCGCGCCGGCGATGCCGAAGACGCCCGTGGGCGCACTTTCGGCCGCGGCTGGAGCAGCCGTCTCCGCGAGCGGAATGAATCGCAGGTTGGCGGATTTTTCCACGTTCTTCATGGCATCCTTTAGACCCAGTGCATCGCCAACTTCCAGTGCGCTGCGCTGCACGGCCGTGTCGAACAGGAAGATGAACCGATCGATGTCGGGTGGGAGCAGGGCATACAAGTCACTGACGTGCCGCGACGTATGGTCCCGTTCCCCTTGGATGCGTCGTGCCAGCAGAATCTGCTCGACAATGTTCAGCTGGCCATAGTTCCACGGCACAAGGTACTGGGTCAGATCGTCTTCCAGCAGGAAGTGATCCATGAAGGTCTTGTCTTTCTTGTTCGCCAGGTAGGGCTGGATTACGGAGTGGAAGAACTCTGGGTCCTTCTTGAACAGGAAGAAGCTCAGTTCGTGGCTGGCATACTTCGAGTATCGTTCTCGCTTCTCCTCCAGCTTCAACTGGGGCCAGTTGAGGATGAAGGAGAATTCGGCCAGCTTCGGATCGTTGTTGAGTGTCGCGTAGAGGGCGAAGACGCGCGACAGGCTGTCGTACGACTCGAACTTGGCCGTGGTGATGTCGTGCAGCGTGAAGGTCTGACCGACCGGGATGATACGTGATCTGCTTCTGTTGCGTGAAGTGTTGTTGCGGATCGAGTTCGTTGGCGAGTCGCAGGTCGACCAAGGGGGCCTCCGGTGCGGCGAGCGCCACGCTGCGACAGGTCGTGTTGAGCGGATCGACCGCCACGACACGGATGTACTGATGAGCGCCCAGGGCTTCACGGGGAATTTCCACGATGCCCTGTTCGTTGGGGACGAGGTTGAGCAGAACGGCGGAAGTGGCTGCCAGGAAATCGAGATCGGCGAAATGATCGGCCTCTCCCGCGGGCTTTGCTTCCGCTGCCGCTTCACGCTTCGCATCCGCCTCCGGCTTGGACCCGCGCTCGCCAAACTCACCACCTGCCGCAGCGAGCTGCTCGCCTGTCTGCGTGTCGCGAACGGCCCACGGGTTGAGCAGCAGGGAGGGTCGTTCGAGCATGTTGCCCGGGTACTTTGTCGCGTACTTGCGATCGATGATGTAGCGGTATTCGTCGCCGATGTTGCGGCCCGTCAGGTAAACCGACTCGGCCGGCGTCTGCCAGAACAGGTACGGTTCCACGTCCCGCACCTGGCTCAGGTGACCGTAGGCGTCGTACTCGGGTAGATAACGCGTGGCGAACACGTGCACGCGGGCGAACTTCGAAGCATTCTGCAGGGTGACGACCAGTTTGTCGTCCGATGACGTGATCGATTCGATTTGCAGGGGTTGGAGCGGCTTGGTCTCCAGTTGCCTGAGCGAACCGACCAGGAAGTTGCCCAGCTGCGCTCCGGCGGTCACGCGCAGCGCGATGTGCGTATCCGTCGCTTTGAGCAGCAGGTCGTAGTCGCCGGCCGGCAGGCCCTCGATGACCACGAGACCATCCTTGATGTGAAGATGATCGAAGCGATCCGCTGCGAACGTGCCGCCGCTGAGTTCGAGCAGCGACAGTTCGCTGCGCGATGGCTGGCTGGCACTGCCCAGGTACGGCAACGCGATCGATTCGCCCACCTGGCCGTGCACGGTCTGTTGATAGGTGTGGCGGTCACCGACCAGCGTCCAGGCGTGCTGCGTCCCGTCCGGACCCTGGGCAGTCAGCGACGGGATGTCGGCGAGCGGGCCGAGCACGACACGGCCCTGGGGATCGGTCTTGAGTACGGCGTCCACGGTGTCGCGGAAATCGCGATGCTTGAACATGAAAACGACGGGTCGCGAGGTGCGCGGCTCACCTGTCCTGCCTCGGAGTTCCAGGACATATTGGCCGTCCGCCCTGAGCAGATGCAGGTCTTCGATTTTCTCGGTGCGATCGATGCCGTTGAGGGAGAATTCATCGTCGGCAGCAACGTCGATCTTGGTGCCCGTCATAACCTGTGTGATCTTGGCCGACAGCCGCAAGTTGAGAGACGGCCAGCCGCGGCGGAACCTGGAATTCGTGAATCGATTCGCGATCTTCAAAGAGCTTGAAGTCCGGGATCTCCAGCGACGAAGACGTGCCGTCCAGATCGGTCGAAGTGATGGTCAGTTTGACTTCTTCCAGCAGTTGCAGCGAGACCGGCGTGCCGTTGACCGACAGGCCCGGGCGGATGACCAGCTCGGCCGTCTTCCGCGTCAAGAGTGACTCGCGGTCGACATAGAAGCCGGCCGTGAACTGGTAGTTCTCCCCTTCGTGATTGAAGAAGCCGAGCGAGGAGTAGGTTGCATCTTCCACACCTGGCGCGGGGGCGGTGATGACAATCGGCTGCCGACCAGGGTTCGTACTGAACGGCACCGCAATCTGGCCGTCTTCCCCGGCCTGGTACTCGTGTCCGGCGAGCCAGATCGAGGCGTTCTTGACTTGCTGGTTGTTTTCATCCAGGATCGTGAACGACTGGCCAGCCGGGGTCGTACGCACCAGGTGGCGGAGCCTGCCTTTGCGAACCAGTGCCCGGCTGCTCTGTCCGTTGCCGATGAAATCGACGACGTAGACGCCGGGCTTATTGAGCATCGGGAAGTCATACGTCCGCCGCACGCGATGAAAGGGGGATTCGTCGTACTTGTACGTCTGTTCGACATTCGCCACCAGGCCATCGAGATTGACATCGGTGTCGACTTCCCGCCCATACTGGCGATAGAAGTTCTGGGTGTTGATTTCAAAGACCTTGACGATCAGCGTCGAAACGTTCTTGATATGCACATCGAGACTGACGGGAGCGTCGATCGGCATGAATCGTCTTGTTGGCGAAATCGAAATCGATGTCGACGCGTTCCTTGAGTTGTCGAAACGGCTCGGGTGGCAACAGCGACGCCCACTGCTCGGGCTGGCCGACGCCGTTGACGATCTTGGTTTCCGCCAGTAGATGGCGGAGGTAGATATCGTCCACGTAGGGCTCGAATTCCCGCGTGTCGGCCGCCTCCAACAGAAAGTGAGCAAGATAGCTGCGAACCAGCGGCTCATCGTTGCCGATCGGCGGCAGGAGGATCGTCGCGTCGTAGTTCGAGTTCAGGTCACACGGGAAACTTCGCAGCTCTTCCGACTCCCGCACGGCTTTGGAGATATACCCGGTTGGCCGCGGCAACCTCAAATAGGCCAGCAGCCGGTCCTTGTCGTACGTTGCTTGGCTGCGGTCGAGCAACAGGCGATGATACAGTGCGTGTGCCTTGAGCGAGTTGTGGACCGGGGCGAGGCGATCGGCGAAAGCCTGCAGTCGGTCGAGGTATTTCGCCGTTTCCTGCGGATCGTGTCGCCAGTCGATATCGGGGCTCGGCTGGAGCTTCGTCAGGTAAGCCCGCACGAAATTCTGCTCGTTCAACAGGTCGGGCTTCAGCGTCACCAGCTCATCGAGTTGCGTCCGTAGCAGCTGCCGATGAATACCGTGAGAACCGAACCCCGGGAGTTGGGAGCATTCAGATCGTCGACGACCAGTTTGACCAATTGGGGATAGTCGGGGCGGGGCAGACGCGATAGGAGCTGGCGACGCTGGTCAGCGTTGAGTTGGCCGGCGACAAGCCAATCGAGAGCGGAATCCTCGAACCCGTTCAGGCTGTTCTGGTGCCGCTGCAACGCCTGCTGCTGGTACTGCTCGCGGGAGATCAAAGCGGCGTCAAGGGTCGTCGGCAAGTCGGGATCGGCGTTCAATTCCTCCTTCTGATGTGGGTACTGAATACCGAAGCGGCTGCGTAAGTACTCCAGCGTCTTTTCGGGACTGCGATCGTAGGAGAGCAAGGCTCGACGCGTACGGATCTCCCACACGCGGGGCGTCTCGCCGTGCCGCTGCACCCACGGCTCAAGCAACGGATCAAGCTTGTCGTACTGTTGCGCTGTTGAGCAGGTGGAGGCAGTTCCAATAGTAGTAATCTTCGGTACCGGGGATCAGCTGTTTCAGCGCCGCCTCGCGATCCTGGGCCAGCGCGAAGTCCTCGACGAATTCTACCTCTCCACCCCAACTTACCGCGGCTCCGGACAGCATGACCGCTCCGATCAACAACAGAGGTTTCATCGTATGCTCCAGTGTGGAAAGGTAACCTGCGATATCGGTGAGCAACGGCGTATGAGCCGCGAAGCGGTATTGCCGTGCGCCGAGTTCTGCCGTGATACGGTGCCAAAGAAGAATGGCTCATACCAGGGACGCGGGCAACCGGCGAAAAGTTCCCTGCCGGCGAGCCCTCTCACCGCGCCACCGGCGCTTTCCGAGGAGAGGGAGGCGAGCTGGCATGGACTTGCGTAAAGTGTTTTGTCGGAATGGTTTACATGGTGTTGTTGCGGTTGGATGAAGAGGGCTCGTTGGGCTTTGACGAGCATCGCCAGGCCGGCGATTCGGACGGGCGACTCGCTGGGGCCTGCCGGAAGCAGTGAACAGCGGTCGGCGGCGACCCGCGTCGAATTCTGGTGGACAAGGCTCGGGCGGCCTGCTCGTGGGGCAGTCGACGGAGTCGCCTATGGGCAGGAAATTCGGCAAGGGCAGCAAAAAGGGGGTGGCAGAAAGGTGCCTCTGGCCAGAAGTCGATGCAGCAGTGATCTTTTTGCGTTTGGCGACCGAAGAACTTCTCCGTGAACCCTCATCGGAACCTGGAGGATGCCGCTCCAGGTCCGCCGCCGAGCCTGCCGGTTCGACGTGGCGGTGCGGCTGGAAGCGGTGGTCATTTTCATGCGCCAGGGATAGCGTCTATCCGGGTCGTCGCGATGAGACGAGTTGCGCTGGGGGCGAGTTATTGCCGGGTGCGGACATGGCCACGAGGGGATACCACTTGTCGCGGGAGCGGTTCACAAGTGACAATGTGATTTCTTTGTTTGCACTTTGGCGTGATGCTGGCGGGTCTCGTACGACGACGTCTTTTGCTATCAGTCGCCTATTAGGGGAAAGTTCACTCATGTCTGCAGAACCTCTGATCGCCGTATTCGTGGATTTCGAGAACCTGGCGATCGGCGTGCGGGATATGAAATCGGGCGACTTCGAAATTCGGCTGGTCTTGAGGCGTCTGCTCGAGAAGGGCCGCATTGTCTTCAAACGTGCTTACTGTGACTGGCGCAACTACGCGGATGCACTGCGGGATTTTCACGCACAAGGTATTGAGCTGATCGATATCCCACAGAGCAAAATGAGTGGCAAGAATAGCGCGGACATCCGCATGGTGGTGGATGCCATCGATCTCTGCTATTCCAAGAACCATATTGATATGTTCGCTCTGATTTCGGGAGACAGCGATTTCTCGCCGCTCGTATCGAAGCTCAAGGAGAACAACAAACGCGTGATTGGCTGTGGGGTCAAGAGTTCGACGTCTGATCTGCTGATCGCCAATTGCGACGAGTTCATCTACTATGACGACCTGTCTCGCGCGGCCAAGAAGACGCGGCGGGCACCCAAGAAGAGTAAGACGAAGGAAGACAAGAAGGACGAGGCGGTCGAGCAATTGCTGGAGGTGCTCCAGTCGGTGGAGCAGGACTACGACCCGGTGTGGGGTTCGGCACTGAAGCAGGCTGTGCGCCGCGTCTATCCGGGATTCAACGAGAGTTACTACGGCTACAGTAGCTTCTCGGAGTTGCTGCAGGATATCGCCTCCAAGGGGTTGGTCGAACTGGAATACGACGAAAGCCGCGGGAACTACCAGATCCGTCGCAAGCAGAAGTGAGCGCTCCTACGTAGAACGGACTTCAGTCCGTTTCTGGTTACTTGTTACTTGTTACTGGTTACTTGTTACTGGTCAGTGCGTCTCGATTCACACTGCGTATTCTTCGGCATTCACCGTCGAGCACTTGGGTCTCTCTTACTCTTACTCTTACTCCTCTTCCTCTTCGCAATCCGCATTTTCACTTCGTTCGCGATGCGCCCGAGTGATCGAGGTCCGTGGCGGCACCAGCGCGCGGCTCGATTGTGCGGGGAATGACTCGGTTGACCGCCTGGCCACTTCACTTCGCGGAGTCGCAGTGGCTATCCCTTCAGCAGGTCACGGTACTGGGTGACGAATTTGTCGAGCTTCGGGCGAATCACGGCGGCACAATACGGCTGCGACGGATGCGCGGCGAAATAATCCTGGTGATAGGGCTCCGCTTCATAGAATTTCCCGGCCGGCTCGACCTGCGTGACGATCTTCGCATCAAAGGCGTGCGCGTGGTTCAAGTCGCGGATGGTCTGCTGCGCGGTCGTCTGCTGAATTTCGTCATGATAGAAAATGACTGAACGATATTGCGTTCCCACGTCGTTTTCCTGCCGATTGAGTGTCGTGGGGTCGTGCGTCTGGAAGAAGACCTGTAGCAGATCAGCGTAGGTGATGGCGAGGTGATCAAACGTGATGCGCACGCACTCGGCGTGTCCGGTTTCTCCCGTGCAGACTTGTTCGTACGAGGGGCGTGTGGTCGAACCGCCGCTGTAACCACAAACGACCTCATTGACGCCACGCAATTGGCTGAAGACCGCTTGCGTGCACCAGAAACAGCCCCCGCCCAGCGTGGCAATGCCACGCTCCTCTTTTGCAGACATGATTTTGTTTCCACCGTGATGGCTGTGACAGTGAGTCGAATACCCTTTGGTGTGGCACGGATTCGCGGCCCGCTGCTGCCACATTTTAACGCGGCCCGTGGCCACAGCCAGACGTAGAACGTGAATTCATTCCGTTTGTGCAGTTCCCATCGTGTCCCACTTCCCTGCGCGCAACGGCATTGCGTCTTGCAGCCTGCGTGGCCGGTGCGCATCATACCGAGTAAGACTCCAGCACGGCCGGCCCTCACTCTTGTATCGGGCCGTGGTACAATCCACTTGCCGAAGCCGCTTGTCTGCTGCGTCACGACTTTGTCGTCCTGCTGCGTGACGATCAACGCTTCGGTGTCGGGGAGTTGTGCCGACGAGCTTCAATCCCGACTCGGGCCCCAGCACACTGACGGCGGAGGCGAGTCCGTCGGCGTCTGTGCCGTTGGGGGCGAGTATCGAGACGCTGCTGCGTTGCGTGAGCCCCAGGCCGGTTTGGGGATCGACGATGTGCGAGTAGCGGACGCCGGCGATCTCGACGTATTGAAAAGCGTCGCCTGAGGTGGCGATAGCCTGGTGCGTCAGGTAGCCGAAGACGCTCGGCGGCGCGGATGGCTGCAGCGGCGCGATCCCGACCAGCCAGCCCGGTTTGTCGGGCGGGGGCCCGCTGGCTGCCATGTCGCCACTGGCATTGACGATGGCTCGATCAATACCCAGCCGCTGCAGTTCCCGCAGTGCCTGGTCGAGGGCATAGCCCTTGGCGATGCCACCGACGTCCAGTCGCATGTGGGGTTTGAGCAACTGCGCCGTGTGTTCTTGTGCATCGACGACGAGCGATTGGTAGCCGACCGCCGCGAGGGCCTCTTGCAGCCGGGCTTGTGTCGGGAGTTCGCCTTGTCGACGGGCACGCCGCCAGAGCCTGGTGAGGGGGCCGACGGTGACATCGAAGGCTCCGTGGGACAGCACGCTCAACCGCTGGGCGCTGGACAGCACGGCCAGCAGATCGTCACTAACTCCGACTCTTTGGGGGGTAGGAGCCGTCCTGCTCAACCGGCTTAGTTCGCTTTGCTCGTCGTAATCGCTCAGGGTCCGGTCGAGTTCGGCAATCCGCCGGAAAGCGGCCTCGAAGGCCCGGTTTGCGAGTTCTTCATCGGGAGCATACAATACTATGATAAACTTCGTTCCCATATGAGGTTGTGCAGACTCGAACCGTTCGAGTCCCGCCGGTTGACAGGTGGCCAGAGCCACCCCTGCCCCCAAAAGCCATGCGTTGAGTATCATGTCGTAGGTGCCCTGCGTTGGCTGCTGCCCGACTGTAAAGCGAGGCAGTCTGTCTGGTTATCTACAGAAAGGATCGCAAATCTATGTCTAGCGTAAATCGGCATCCCCGTGATGTGCAACTCATGATTCAAGGATTTACGTGGTTAAGTCTCATGCTGTTTGTCGGTCTGCCCGTGGGATGGACTGTGGAAGCGGCGCGTTCCGTACTTCCGATCGAGAAAGCGGACGCCAAAACGCCGGACGAAATGAAGGAGTACATCGAGCTGATTGAGCACACGGATGCCAAGATTGAAATGGTGCCCATCAAGGGTGGCGAGTTCCTGATGGGGAGCCCGGACGATGAGGAAGGTCGCAAGGATGAGGAAGGTCCGCAGCACAAAGTGAAGGTGGATCCCTTCTGGATGGCCAAGTACGAAATGCGCTGGGATGTTTTTGAGGTCTGGATGTTCGACCTGGATATTCAGCGCCGCAAGCTGCTGGGTGGCACGGAGACGGACCGGGACAAGGCTTCGTTGGATTACCAGATTTCGCAGCCGACCGAGCCCTATACCGACATGACATTCGGGATGGGAAAACGCGACTATCCGGCCATCTGCATGACACAATTTGGGGCCCGGACTTTCTGCCAGTGGCTGACGTTGAAGACCGGACGCTACTATCGGCTCCCGACCGAAGCGGAATGGGAATACGCCTGCCGCGCAGGCACCACCACGGCTTACTCGTTTGGCGACGATGCGGCCGATTTGGATGACTACGGCTGGTACTACGACAATAGCGACGACAAGTACCACAAGGTCGGCCAGAAGAAGGCGAATCCGTGGGGGCTCTACGACATGCACGGAAACGTCGCCGAATGGGTCCTCGACGAGTTCGTGACCGACTTCTACGGCCAGTCCGCCGGCAAGGTGGCCGACAATCCGTTGGCGATCCCGACCAAACTCTTTCCGCACGTGGTGCGCGGTGGATCGTGGCAAGACGACCCCGAGATGTGCCGCAGCGCGGCTCGAGCTGGCTCCACCCCCAATGGTCGGCGCAGGATCCGCAGATCCCCAAGAGTATTTGGTACCACACCGACGCGTTGCATGTGGGTTTCCGCATCATTCGGCCGCTTGGTGGAACCTTCGGAGCAGGAGAAGACCGACAAGTGGGACAAGATGTCTCCGTTTATCGACCGCAAACAGGGCCGATAAAACGTCGTGCGGTGTGAGACACGGCAAGCGTCTCGAACGCTTGCCGGAAATTCGCCGCGAAAACCATCGGAAAACGGGGCTGTGCCGCTACAATACACCAGGTAGCGGCAGAGCTTTTTGGCCATTAGTCATTAGTCATTCGTCATTGGGTCGTGTGGTGCGTCGCCGGGCAGCGTGCCGTCTGGAGACGGAATTGCGTTTTCGGGTCGATTACGTTCGACCCCTCGAGGACCCGATCGTGCGTGGAGAGAAGGGAATGACGCAGAAGTCGCGTCGTGACTTCATCCGAGCTTCTTCGCTGCTGGTTGCCACCGGTGCGGTAACCGGCACTCTCGGTATCGCTCGCGCGCTGCATGCGCACGGCAGCGACGTGATCAAGATCGGGTTGATCGGCTGTGGCAGTCGCGGCAAAGGGGCCGCCGTCCAGGCGCTCAGTACCACCAGTGGTCCGGTCAAGTTGGTGGCGATGGCGGATGTGTTTGAGGACAGGATTCAGGCGGCGTTTCGGCAGATCAAGAGCCGGTATGCTGACAAGCTGGACGTACCAGCGGAACGGCGTTTTGTGGGGCTCGACAGCTACCGAGGTGTGATGGAGTCGGATGCCGATCTGGTCATCCTGGCGACGCCACCCGGTTTCCGTCCGCTGCACTTCGAGGCGGCGGTGGAGGCCGACAAGCACGTGTTTATGGAGAAGCCTGTCGCTGTCGACGCTCCCGGCGTGCGGCGCGTCTTGGAGGCAAACAGCACGGCAAAACAGAAAAACCTCGCCGTTGCCGTCGGGTCTGCAGCGTCGCCACGAAGCGGCTTACCGCGAGACGATCGCTCAACTTCAGGACGGTATCGATTGGCGATCTGGTAACGCTGCGAGTTTACTGGAATGGACAAGGCGTTTGGACGCGACCCCGTCAAAAAGGGCAAACCGAATTGGAGTATCAGCTGCGCAACTGGTACTACTTCAATTGGCTGAGCGGCGACCATATCGTCGAGCAACATATCCACAACTTGGATGTGGGTAACTGGCTAATGAACGCGTGTCCGTCCGAGGTCAATGCTCAGGGAGGTCGCGAGGTTCGCAAGCGTCGCTGCGAGACCGGTACGGACTTCGGTCAGATCTTCGATCATTTCTTCTGCGAATACACCTACCCCAACGGCACCAAGATGTTCAGTCAGTGCCGTCACATGCGCAATTGCTGGAACAACGTGTCGGAACATGTGCATGGCACCAAAGGGTACGCGGACATCAGTGGCGGAAAGATCTACGATGCCGCGGGCGAGCTGATCTGGCAGACGAAAGCGGCTCGCGGTGGACATCAGCAGGAACACCACGATCTGTTTGCCGATTTGTGGGCTGGCCGTCGTCCCAACGAAGGGGACTACGGTGCCCAGAGTACGATGACCGCCATTCTCGGCCGAATGGCAGCCTATTCGGGCCAGGTGATGCGTTGGGAAGAGGCTTTGGACTCCGCATCGGCACTCGCCGATGTGGATGGACTTATTGCGTTGGACGACACAGCCCCCGTGCTGCCCGACGCCAGTGGCGACTATCCGGTTCCCGCGCCCGGCCTCGTCTAGGTGTCCGCTATCGGTTCTGAAGCGGCTAGTGCGCGGTGTCCTATGGACAGCATGTCCGACCGGGAACGATCGCCGGCTAGTCACTCGGTGCTGGTCATGCGCGTGACCGGACGCGGCGGGTGGTGAGCCTCCCTGTGGACTTGCGCGTCCGGTCGACTTCCTCAGGCACTCGCTGATTCACGGTGGCTTGGTACGCTTCGCATGCTGACACGGATCACAACACACTCATCGTGCGATGAGTCGGGATAACAAGCAGCGTACTACCACTCGCTGCATCCAGGATGCAGCTCAGTTCCTCGTTGTGACGATGCCGATAGTCGTCAAGGCCTTTTCGTCGCTTACCTGCACCCTGTCTCAAAGATCTCTGGCATCATTGAAGGTATTGGACGAGGCCACATCGTTGGTGGCGACCTTGTCACACCTCGGCCGACCAATGACCAATGACCAATGACGAAATGACCAATGACCAATCACGGTTCCCATTGCCGCAGGCGGGAGACCAGTTGTTGGACTTCGCGGCGGTTCTTCTCGAACACGCCGAAGATCACCAGGATGACCAATCCCAGCGAGATGCCGAAGACCCACCACGGCCACGTGTGGTGGAGCACGCGTCCCGCGTTCCAGACCATGGTGACGATGGACAACAGCAGGAAGCTGGCACCCAGGTAGAGGAAGGCCCGCACTCGCAGCAGGATGCCGGCGAAGATGCCGACGACCGAGAGACTGGCCAGGATGATCGGGCGCAGCCAGTCGTCAGAACCCTCGGGGACCAGCAGCTTCATGAACATTTCGCCGGTCGAGCTGAGATAGATGATCATCACGCAGATGTAGCGGATAGCGGTCAGCGAATTGTCGCTCAGCCGGTCGCGATTGATGTAAGCCGCCACCAATACCGACAGGGCGGGCGGTATCATCCAGAATTGCGGCTGATCGGCGAGCACAAATCCAGTGTCGTTGAGCAAGGCCCACAGGGCCCCGTTGCCCATCACTGCCGCGGCGATTCCGGCCACCAGCGAACGGCGTGTGATGCTCATGAACACGTAAATCAGACCGGCGAAGAAGAGGACCAAGGGGTAGTTCGTCTGCGAGAATACCATGGCGGTCAGCGCGGGGAGCACGGGGAGAAAGCCCCCCGTGCGCTGCATCGGCTCGGCAATCACGGTCCACCCATGGCGATGGCAGAACTCGCCCAACGCGACACTGGCGAACGCGATGCCCATGACGATATAGGGCCAGTACTCCTTGACGATCCCAAAATCGAACAATTTCGGTTCGGCCAGATAGATGTGAGCACACAAGGTGGCCGCCATGAACTGAGCGGCGTAAACATACGCCTCACGTCCTTTTTCACTTAACGACAGCGGATCTCGGCCGGGCAGCACGGCCATGCACAACAGGGCGATGATGAACCCGAAGAGCATCACGCTGATGGCAATCACTTCGGGCGTCGCGATCGGTGCCCCTTCTCCCGGACGAAACATGGTCACTTCCAACATCAGGACCAGTGCCAAGACGACAGCCGTGGCAACCGCCAGGATCGCCGACGTGCGCCGCACCGGCTCGAACCAGTCGCTCGCCATCCCGACCCACCGCGCCAGGAGCAAGTTATAGCCAAGCGTCATGCCTGCCAGCACGATCAACAGTCTGGCTGAGTAGGCCAGTATGGCGGAGTCGCCGGAGGATCTGGCGACATCCGCCCAGCCAATGAAGATGGCCGCCACGACCACCAGAAAGAGTGCCAGACTCTGCATCGAGAACCGGCGCCGCTGTTGTGCCAGGCACGACATGCCGTAAGCCAGCATCAACGGGGCGAAGGCTACCGACATCCGCATGGCTCGTTCATCCGCCGCGAAAATGGTGACGAAGCCAAGGCTGCTGATCATCAACGCACTCACCACGTTAAGAGCCAGGCAACCAGCGGGAGACATGTTCCAGTTTGGCGATCGGGTGCGGGACTTGCAGCCGCGTCGCCACCTGAGCCAGGTTGGCCCCCCATTTCCATAAATGCCCGGTTAACGCCACATAGGCTGCCCACAGCAGGCACCCGCCGACAATCGTGCCCGTGGCGCCCCATGTGCCCACCTGCTCGAACAGGTTCAAGACCATGGCGATCAGGACGATACCCCACAAGTATGTGGCGACGAGACTCACGCCGATCTGCCGGTCCCACCACATGGCAGAGAGCAACAGGCCCAGAGCGAGAATCGCGCCGGCTCCCCATGGATTCATAATCACCAACGCGGTCGAATTGCCGGCCAGGCCGGCGATCGCCGAGATGGCTGAACCGCCCACGCCCACCAGGAGCATTACCACCAGGCTGGTGATGGCGGCTGTGGTATGCACGCGCGCCAAGGGGAATCGTTCGTCCAGCGATTGATCCCGCTCGGCTCTGGTACCAAATCTCCACTGCCAGCCAAAACAGCCCGACGACGCTGGTCGCGATGACGTTCGCATAGAAGAACCCAGTCACGACTTGTTCATTGCGGGCGGTGGTCAGATGACACCACAACACGGATGTGGCAAAAACGGCCACGATGGCGGTGGCGTAGGCAAGTGTCTGCTGGCGCAACCGAATGCGCTTGAGCAGCGAAGAAGAGGAGCAAGCCGACCGCCATGCCCATCGTCCACCACGGTGCAATCGGATCATCCACACAGCCGCGCACCAGCAAGACGACCACGAACAAAGCAACGGCGGTGGCCGCGCCGCTGGAATACGTGATCCAGGTGTCGCGGTCGGCGGCGATCGTGCGCCAGCAGGCGATCCCCTCGGCCATCAGTGCCACCGCCAACCAGCTCCCCGTCAGCACATGATAGGCAACCCACTTCCCGCTCGGATCGAGCGAATGCGAAGTGGCCGCGGCCAGAGCGGCAACGGCACACGGGGCAGATACCGCCAGGAGCGCGAGCCATTGGGGAGCACGGCGGAAGTAGACAAACAGGGCCAGTGAACCGAGAACGGCAGCCAGGTAACTGGGCCACTGGCCCAAATACGTCACTGCGCTCGCAGCTCGATCCGGAGCTGTGAAAATTTCACCGAGTGACCAGAGCGACAAGACCGCCGTGGCGGCTCCCGCCGCAAACAGTTGCAGGTCCAGCAGGTTCTGGCCAACACGCGTCTTCGCGCGGTTTATCCAACGGTCCAGACCCAGCCAGGCTAATGCATAGCCGGTGAGCCCGCAGGCGGTCCACTGAACCAGGAGCACGTAGTACTGGATCGTTGCCACTTGTCCGCGGCTGAAGGTCGGAATCAGCACGGCCAGGGCAATGCAGTACTGCAAGAGCAGCGACCCGAGCAGGGCGTACACGGCCGTGCCATCGCGAACGGCGATCACGAACATGCCGACGACCAGCAGGGCCAACGGAATGCCATATAGGGCGCCGGCCGTCATCTGGCCAAAGATCGAATCGGCTAGAGGGCCGCCAAGTGGTGTCCCCTGGAGCATCTGTCCGGCTGCCAGCATGGTCAGAATGGCAACCGGGGCGATGCCGATCGTTGCCGACAGGTCACGAATGCTTCTCACGGCTCGCTCACCGAGGTCGACCGAAGGAAGAGTCCGTGAAGCCCAACTCTCGAGCGGTTTGCGGAAGGTTAGCAGAGTGGTCCACGCCAGCGCATAGACTGCGAAGAACCAGCGCAGCGCAGACGCGACGGAAACGGAATCCTCAAAACGCCCTGCCATCAGCAGGGGGATGATTGCCGTTGCCACGACCAAGCCTGACAGTCGCGTGAGGGTGATCTGCTCGTACAGCGCGGCGGTAATCGCTGCGAACAAGCAGATCAGAGCGATCCAGCTACCGGACTGGTGGGCAACGGTATGCCACATGTCGGCTGCCAGTGGGTCCTCGGCCGACAAGAATCCCAACTCCAGAGACGCTCCGATGCCACAACCGGCGATGCCGACGTAAACGAGACCCAGAAGGACTGCTCCGAGCAGAAGTTGATCGATGGAGGGCCAGGCAGGTTTGAGCAGTTGGTGAGCACGAGGCCAACGTTGGCAGGCCAGACGTACGGCAGTGGACACAGCACACCAGATACTCAACACCGACAGTTGCCATTGCCAGTGCCGCAGGTCCTCCAGGGGATACTGCGACCAGGTTTGACGCGCGGCAAATGCGGCTGTCCCAAAAGCGATGGCGACGGTAGCGGCGGCGTGGGATGCCGTGGCCAAGCGTGCGTCGCGACAGATGAGAGCCGAGACAGCCCAGATGACGGCGATACATGCCGCATACAGGGCGTGCACGCCAAATGCGCTCGACTGGACGTTCAATACGTAGGGGACGGTCAAAGCAGCGGTGAAGGCCCCCGAGATGGCCAATGGCTGGAGCACTTGCGTCTGGAATGTTTCGCTTGTTCCGTTGGTCGGTGTGCGAGCCTCGCAGTTGCCGCCAAGCCAGCAGACCGAGGCCAATCAGTGCGACCAGCAGGCCGTGCGCGATGACGGAGAAGAGCAATGGCTGCGTCAAGCTGCAATCGGCCTCGGCCAATCGACCGGCGAACCATTCGTTGAACTGGCAGAGGTGTATCAGGGTGATGAGGGCCAGAGCCGATCCCAGTGCCGTGACCCACTCACGTCTGATACGCGGGCTGGCCGCCAGCACGGAAGTGGCGTAGAGGGCGAAGATGAGCGTGGTCCAATCGCCGTCCACGTCCGACCAGAAGCCGGCATAGAGGGCGATGGCCAGCGAGACAACGGCAACACCCGCCGCGCTGGCCAGGTACACATGCCCCTCGCTCGTGCGTTTTCGCGTCAGGAGTAGTGCACCGATCGTGCCGCCGATCAAGGCCAGCACGAGCAGCACCAGGGCACTGCGCCCATCAACAGGGCACGGATCAAATCCTGTCCGCGCGGGGCCTCTTGCATGGCGAACTGGCCGCAGAGGTGATGGAACAGCAGCAGGATGGCAAACGAAGCTGCCGCCGTTGCGCCGGCGTGCAAGACGGGCAGTCGCCCCACGATGGCCAGCGAGACGAGGGCCAGCGCGGTCACCGCGCCGACCGCGATCAAGACCGGCGGAGAGGGCCAGGCCGTGATCAACGTCCCCAGCATCAGCATCCCGCCCAGGATCGCCAGGGCGGTACCCGACCGTTCTTGTCTCGGCCATTCGCTTGGCATCGCAGCGGCGTTGGATGGCCACTCCCAGACTCAGCACCACCGTGGCCGCGACGCTCAGTGAGGGGCTCAGCAGCGTAAACGTGTCGCGCACCGTACCGCTGACCCAAGCCTGCAGACCCAGTGGCACAGCGAGCGCGAATGCGGCGATTCCCAGCACGGTATATGATTGCGCAGCGCGGGAGGGTGTCAAACGTTGCTTGAGCGAAACCACGTGCAGCTGCGACAACGTCGCGGCCAGGAAGCTACCCAGGGGCAAGGCAAACAAGGCGGTGGCAGCCGCCAAGGGCCACGACGATTTGATGTCCGCCAGGCGATTGATCAGCAATTGGCCGGCCGAGGTACCTATGACCGCGATGGTCAATCGCCACCAGCCTTCCGAGAACAACGCACGCGCGGAGAACGTCGTCACGGCTCCATAGCCAAGGATGCCCACCAGCACCGCCACGATGTAGAACGGGCTCGTCACCGGCGTGCGATTCTCGCCCGCACCGCTCAAGACAATTCCGGCGGCAAAACTCAGAGGCACCAGCAGCGTGGCGATGATCAGTACACCGCGGCTGGTCGATCTCAGTTTCCAGCGCCGGAGCGTGTAGAGTCCGGCGGCATGAATGGCAACCGTACCCAGCATGAACAGCAGGGCGGGAAAATATTGGATCTGCTCGCTGATCTCGGCCAGTTTGGCGCGGAGGCTGATCACCAGCCCGATGGCGCTGCCGACGATCAAGATACCGCTGGCCAGTTCCCCCCAGCGGATGTTCTTCTCTTCCATGAACGACTGCAACATGTCGGCCATGGTCCGGCGCGGAGAGAAAGCGGCCGCGGCGGCTGCGGCCACTGCCGCAGGTTCCGGCTCGGGGGCGTCGAGCGGATGAGGAACGTGTGCCAGCGGCGCGGGGACTTGTCCGGTATCCTCCCAGACGATCTCGGCGGAGAGAATGTCGTCATCGGCAGGCACGGCGTCGTCGGCAGACACGGTGGACGGGATGGCGGGCGCGTCGTCTGGCGTGTGGTCTGGGGCGTGGGACGCGATTGGCGGCTGCGCCGCTGGAGCATGTTCCGCAGGACCGCCGCCGACAACGGTCGGCCCGACCGCCGGCGTCGGTACCGCACCACGCAGTCGCTGCAGGTCCAGGCTCGTCCGATGCCTGCAGCTTCTCCGCTGCCGATTGCAGAGCCGGCATGACTCCCTGAAAATCGCTGTCCTCGATCTCTTGGGCTGCGTGCAGCCGCTCAATCAGACGCATGGCGGTCTGCACATCTTGCCGCTGCTTGGCGACGGTCTGGTATCCACAATAGCGGCAGACACCTTGCTTGATGCCTGTCAGATGCCCGCAGCCGTAGCAGTACACCCCGCGGTCCGAAGACTCGCTGCCGATTCCCAACGCGCGCAATATCTCCTTGGCAAACAACCAGAGCCCGTGGCCAACCACCGTGATGGTCGCGACGATAAGGGCTACGACTATCAGCACGTAGAGGAAGTTGGGCATGTCACTCACCGGGTCACGAAATGTCGGCGTAACGGTAGAGGGCGGTCGGAGGCGTCTTGTTGAACGTCGAGTCAGGTGGGTACCCGACACAAGATTAGCATTTTCGAACGGGCGGGGCGAAACAGTTGTGGCAGCCCCTGCAAACCGGTTGACCAGATCGATATTGGTGCTACTACGCGTCAACTCCGACTCACTGTATCATTTCGGCATTGACGTGGCCACGAGAATACCCACCCTGCCCCCCGAGAAACGTCGCACCGTATCGACCTAACGCGCGAAATCTCGTAGAGTCTTGGGGTGCACGTCCGCCGGTCTGTGACGGTTCGACATGGTCCTCGGGCGTGATCGTGACCTGCTGCCTGGCAGTCCGAATCGGGCAGCCGGATCTGTTGGCGTGCGAGGCCCAATATGAATCGCATTTCAGCACCGCATTGTGGGAGGGCGAAGCTCCTGCTGAGCCGATGTTTTGCCGAGATTCCGGCTCGGCAGGAGCCTGGCCCTCCCGGTCGTAGCACGGTTTCTAGTCAGATGTCGCCAAGCCGCCTTAATCCGCGGTAGTGTGCCGTTCATTTTCGAGTCCGTAAGTTGCAGCGGAGGATACGACGATGGAGAACGTGATTGCCCTGGTCGCCTTGACACTGATGGAAATCGTGTTGGGCATCGACAACATTGTCTTCATCGTTATTCTGACTGGACGGTTGCCGCAACATCAGCAGAAGTTGGGGCGTCAGATCGGATTGCTCGCCGCGATGGGAATGCGCGTCCTGCTGCTGGTGTTCTTGAGTGCGATTCTCCATATGGACACGCCCTGGTTTCATTTGACGGACTTCGGGATTCCCGAGGCGTGGCTGACCGGACACGAAGAGATCAATGATGTCTCGGTACGCGATTTGATTCTATTGGCAGGCGGCTTGTTCCTGATTGGCAAAAGCGTATTCGAGATCCACGAGAACCTGGAAGGACAGGGAGTTCATCGGCAGGTTCAAAAACATCCGAGTCTTATGTCGGTGGTCATGCAGGTCATGGTGCTGGATATCGTCTTTTCCTTGGATTCGGTGATCACGGCAGTCGGCATGGCGGATCACCTTGGCGTGATGATTACGGCTGTCATCGTGGCGGTGTTGGTCATGCTGTTGTTCTCAGAAACGGTCAGTCGTTTCGTGCAACAGAATCCGACACTCAAGATGTTGGCACTCAGCTTTCTGATTCTGATCGGCGTCGTATTGGTGGCGGAAGGAAGCGGAGTAAAGATGAACAAGGGTTACATCTACTTCGCAATGGCTTTCTCGCTGGTTGTCGAATTCCTGAACATTCGAGTGCGAGGGCACAGGGCCGACAAGAAAGCCGTCCGAGAGACGCCAGTAGTGAGTAGTGAGTAGTGAGTAGTGAGTAGTGAGTAGTGAGTAGTGAGTAGTGAGTAGTGAGTAGTGAGTAGTGAGTAGTGAGTAGTGAGTAGTGAGTAGTGAGACGGCCCGGAACCCATTGGGAACGAATGGGGCATGTGGAATCGAGAATGCCAAACGCAGCGCGCACGATAACCACATGACCAATGACAAGTGACCAATGACCAGTGACGACCGATCGTTGCGAGCCTACTTGAGTGGCATCAGCTGAATGTTACGAAACTCGATCGGAGCACCTTCCGACTGCAGGCAGATCGCCCCTTTCGTCACATTGCAGTTCGTGGCGTGGTTGACCAGATCGCCATTCACCTTGACGATGACCTGGTCACCTTTGCAGGTGATCTCCATCTGATTCCATTGGCCAAGCGGCTTCTCGGAATCGTCGGTCAGGTTCTTGTGGCGACGGCCCTCTTTACGTTCCGCTTCGTCGGCCACGTCCAGTTCGGTGCCGATGACCCAGAAGTCGCCGGCGTCACCAGCGCCCAATTGGACTTCGATCGACTTGGGCCAGACTCCCAGCGCTCCGGGGGTCGAAGTGTGGACGAGCACGCCGTTGTTACCGCCCTTTTCGGGCCAACGCCACTCGAGAGTCAGTACGTACTGCGAGAAGTCATCGCGATCGGAACGCAAGTATCCGACCGGCTTCCCCGTGCACTTGAGCAGGCCGTCACCCGCGGTCCACACGTCGGCCGGTGTATCGGGTGTTTGGGGTTGCACCGACCAGCCGGAGAGATCCTTGCCATTGAACAATTCGATCGCCTGGCCGGTCTTCGGTGCTGCTTCGGCGCCGAGGGTGGTCAGATTGATGTTCTTGAATTGGACCAGCATCGGGGGACCCGCGTGAACCTGAAAGGCGAGCAGACCTGACATGGCGCGTTTGTCCACCTGGTCGTCGTTGATCTCCACGGTCACCACTCCGTTGACCTTGTGCACCAGGTGGTTGCCTTGGGCGATGATGGTGTAGTGATTCCAATCTTCCTTCTTGACGACTGCCCGAATCTCGTCGGCCTTGCCGACTTCGCCGACGACATTCTTGTCACCGCTGTCGGTCACGAGGACTTTCTGGCCGGTCAAGGCCACGATGCCCCGTCCTCCCTCTTCATACAGTATGCCGGAGTATTGTCCGGCGGCATCGAAGTCGGCCTGGTAACCGTGAATCACCCAATCGGGCAATTCCTTGCTGCGATACTGAATGCCTGAGTTTCCGTCGACGAGGCGAAAATCCACGTCGAGCTGAAAGTCCTTCAACTCACCGTCACGCCAGATGAGAAACGTATTGTGTGGCGTCGGATTGTCGGCCGTTGTCTGTCCACTGATAACGCCGTCTTTCACGCTCCAGAAGCGGGGATCCCCGTCCCAGCCCTTCAGTGTTTCCCCATCGAACAGCGAAACGGACTTGGTCGTTTCCTGGGCGATCACCGGTCGCGTGATCAGCGCCGACTGCAGCAGAGCTACGAGCAGAGCAAGAACCAGCAGTGTTTGGCAGATGTCTCATCATGGATGTCTCCCATAGGCGTGTGCGTAAGGCAGGTCAGAATCAGTTGATCACGATACAACGCTGTGGCGGCCAAGTCAAACTGGCATCGCGGGAACCTTGCGGCGGTGCCCTGAGGGCGACTTCCTTCTCCGATCGGTTCCGGTCATCCCAGTGCAGCAGAACGGCCGATCCCTTGACGCCCTTGAGGTCTCGAATTGTGGGCAGAAGCCGGGCTGGTAAGACGTCAGTTGGCAGAACGACGAGTGAACCGCGTGCTCCCCGACCGCGCGTTCAGAACCCGATGCTGGCTCCACCATCAACGGCCAACACGGCGCCGGTCACGAATCGTGCTGCCGGCGAGCAGAGAAAAGTGGCCGCCAATCCAACGTCTCGCGGCTGGCCGAAGCACCGCATCGGCGTGCGGTCCAGGATCCTGTTTCTGCGCGAGTCGTCTCCAGCGAGGGACTGGTGTAGCGTCGGCGTTTCGATCCATCCTGGAGCGATGCCATTGACGCGCACGCCGTAACCGGAGACCTCGACCGCCAAAGTGCGGACCATGCCGATGTAGGCCGATTTTGCCGCCGAATAGGCCACGACTTTCGGAATCCCGAAGTACGAGGCCATCGAGGCGATAAAGATCAGGTTGCCGTGCCTCCGTTTGAGCATCGTGGGCAGGACGCAGCGGCAGAGGTTGTGCGCCGCAATCAGATGCGTCTGGATGACCTGATCAAACTCCAGCACGGAGGTCTCGACAGCCGGCTTCATGAGGTGGATTCCAGCGCAGTTGACGAGAATGGAAATGGGGCCCTTCTCACCCTGCAGTTGCTCGATCCAATCTGGCACGGCGTCGTGATCCGTGACGTCCTGCACCTCGTACGAGGAGTGGGGGAGTCGTTCGCATGCCTCCTGCAACACATCTTCCCGCCGTCCCACCAGGATGACACGCGCCCCCGGCTTCCTGAAAGCACTCGGCGATTCCCAGCCCCAGACCACTACCGCCGCCCGTGACCAGCGCAATCTCATTGTCCAGCCGAAACTCTCCGTTGGTCATGCGTTCACCTCGTCTGCTGATGACAGCGGCAGCGATCCACAGCGCAACTATACCACGCCGGCACGTGACCGGTCGACATCATCCGTCGCACATCGCTGCTACTTCTTGCCGGCGCGAATCAGGTGGACCGCCACGGCCAGCGAGATGAAGGACAGGACCACCGCCAAGCCGTACCAATGGGCGTTCGACCACACGGCGTACATGCTCCCAAAGCCGGTCCAGGCAATCGCCAACACCATCAAAACGTTCCAGGTGACGCGCCGGTAGCCTCGGGGCATGTTGCTCCCCAACAGGCTCTTCTGGTTCATGACCAGCAGGAAGGTGCAATAGGCGATGGGGATCAACGTCATGCCGAAGACCGAAGTTGGCACGGCGAGCCAGAATTGCGCTTTGCCTCCCGTCCAAATGAACGGTGCGAGAGCGCCGACGGCGGGCATCATGGCCCCCAGGCGGTGCGGCCAGCCTTTGGACTCCAGCCCCAGCATCTCGCAGACCACGAATCCGTTGATCAGCATCAGGATGATGATGCTCGACACCGCCATGCTCACGACACCGATTCCGAAAATGTATTGTGCGAACACATCGCCGGTCAGCGGAGAGAGCGACTGGGCCAGATCGAATGCATCCCGTTTGACGAGCATGGCGGCCATCCGCCGGTCGGCTTGCGGGAGCGCATCGACACGTTGCTGTTTCTCGTCGTCGCTCAAGGACTCAAAACGGTCTCGGCCCATCTCGGTTGCCACGCGTTGCAGCGCCAACTGTTCAAATTTTCTGGCGATGGCGGGGTCGGGCTGCAGGAATGCTCCAGACGAATCCTTTTCACCCAGGAATCCCGGCGAGGCCTGAGCGTGAAACTGGCTGGCCGAGGCAATCACGACACAACTTGTCGCGAGGATGAAGGGGACGAACAGCCCGGTGGAAAGATCGAAGATAGCGAGTCCCCGGAATTCTCGGTCCCAACCGCGCCTGAGCATGGAATAAGGAAGCAGAAACGTCATATTGATTCCCACGGCCGTAGCCGTCACGGTGATCATCACGTCCCGCTGTTGACCCACGATCATATCGGTCCAGAACTGCTGAAAGTCATGTGCGACGGCCGCAATGTACGGTTGGAACGAGGGGGCGGGTGAAGCGAGGAAGCGGAAGTCTGGCACAAAGCCGCGTAAGATCTGCGTCCAGGCCAATCCCTCTCCCGTGATGCTCATCTTGATCACGACACCGAAGAAGCAGATGACGATCACCCCGACCATGGCCTTGAGCAGTAATTCAAACAACCGAATCCCCTTGCGGCCGCTGTCGTAGAACAAGACGACCACGGTACAGACCAGCAGGATGACTCCGCAGGCTACCAGTTTGCCCGCGACGTCCGGCATCGCCTCCGTCCCCAGGACACTCGGCAACAGGTTCTGTCGCAGGGCTGCCGCTCCGAGGCTGAATTGCGGTAGCGACCAGACCAGATTGGCCATCAGCGTGGCAATCGCCCAACCCCAGCCGAGCACGGGATTGACATGCTGGTTGATCGCCTGGAACGGACGCTCACCGGTCGACAGCGTCACGTAGCCGATAGCGCTGAGCATGATCACGCCCAGGATCATGGCCACCGGCTGAATCCAGAGTAGTGCCGTGCCGCCCAGCACTCCCAGGTACAGGCTCCCCGCCAGCGATCCTCCGCCCAACGTGATGGCGCTCTGCAGCCAACCTGGCCCCGACAGACGCGTGTAGGCACCAGTGGTCGCCAGCAGCCCCTGCTTGCGTGCCGCGAGAATCAGCTGTCGCTCTTTTTCGACACCCGCGGCGGCGGACGTCGGGAGCGGTGGAGTGCTGGAGTGCTGGAGTGTGGAGCCGTTGGGTTCGTCTGATCGGTCGCTTTGAAAGTCCATGATATCAGCTCTCCACAATCCGCCTGATCCGCCTGCCAATCGTCCGCATCCCTACGCGACCCTCAACGCCGAGCATATTACCCGACTCCGCGTCACCGCCTACCACTCCCCGTGCTCGACCACTCCAGTGCTCCGAAACTCCCCTGTTCCCTGCCTCACCGTCTACGTGCACCCGGACAGGCCGGCTTCCTCCAGAAACGCATCGATGTTCTCACTGGTCACATGGGGCGGTACACCGCCACCCGCGGAGAGAATGATTCTGCGGCGATCTTCCAGACCATCCAGCACGCTGCGCACCGCCTGGCGCACGTCTGCGGGAGTTCCCTTGGCCAGCACCTCGAGTGGAGGAATATTGCCCAACAGCGTCACCTGGTCTCCGACCCAGCTGCGCATGTCGGGCAGCGAATGGTCGTAGGAGAAATTGAACAGGTTGACGCCGATCTCTGCCAGGTGCGGTGCGCAGATGCGCCCGGCGCATCGTTGTGAAAGAAGCGCACTTGGGCATCGATGGCCGCGAAGACCTTCTTCAAATAAGGCTTGGCGAATTCCCGAAAATCCTCTTCGCCCAAGAAACCCAACCAAGTCGTCGAGAATGAAAATGCCATCGATACTCGAGATGGTGGCTGCTTGATGCTGGATCCAATCGACCAGGAAGGTCGTGACTTTGTCGACCACGGCGTGAGCCAGTTCGGGCTGTAGTTTCAGTCGCCAGCAGGAACTCGGTGTTGCCGGCCAGGAAGCCGGCGATGTTGAGTGGCCCGCGCGCCACGGCGAATTTGATTTGATGCCCGGCCTGCTCAATCCGCGCGCGGCAGTGCAGCAGTCGCTTGAGCACGAACGGAGCGAGTCCGTCTTTGCGTGGATCGGGAACCGGGAGCGTGGCCAAGTCGAGCCAGATCGGGGGAGAGGCTCTCGGCAAACGGAAGATCATGTTCGTGCCAGACGCACCTGGCGCCGAAGCTGGCCGGTTCGGTGCACATACCCCACTCGGACCAGAAGCCTGGCAGGAACATGACGCCGGGAAAACGCTCCGATGGCCTGGAGATTGGCTTCCACCACATCTGCTCGCTGGCGTAGTAGTCCATGATCGACATGCCGGCCCAGCCGGGGAGCCAGGGGCTGTCGATGATCAGTCCTACCGGCAGTGGATCGACGGCGGCACCGCCGATCACTTCCAGCAGTAGCTCCCATTGTTCTTGCGTCATATCTGCCTTCCGTATTCCCGATTCAGGATCGCGCCCACTTAGTCGTATTCACGATGCGGCTTGCATCTTGCACGTCCAAACCTCCAAACCCTCAGACACCCAAGCTTCAAAACGTTCGAGACTTCAAAACGTTCGCACTGGGACTTCAGCACCTTTCTGTTCCGCGGAGAGGTAGGCGCTGTAGATCGTCGAGATGGAGTCGGCTGCCAGATGACTGTCGCTCTCCACTCGGTTCGCCGTAGGCCACGCTGCGATAGAAGGCTTCCATTTCCTGGGGATAACCGGTGAACCAGTCTTCATCTGGAGGAACGTTCGTCCAGCCCTGCTTGGTGCCGATCTTCTCCACGGTGTAGATGTCGTGGAAGTTGGCGTCGACGGGATTGTAGATCTGCATCGCCGTGTTCGGATTGATGTTGCAGACCGTGCGGTGATTGTTGGCGGCGATCTCCAGCCAATTGTGAATGCCTCCCAAAATGATATCCGAGGCGAAGACGGTGGCGATCGTGTCGTCGTCGAAGACCACGTGCATCATGGAGAAGTCGTCGATATCGTAGTAGTCCCGGCGGATATGCCCTTCGTCGCGGAAGTCAGGCAAGCGTGTCAAGGCATGGGTCCGGGCGGAGACCGTGGTGGGCCGAATCGGGTTTCCGTGGCGGGCCCTCCCTTCCACGCGCTTCAAGTACAAGGCGGCGGTCAGCGGATGACATCCTTTGCCGATCAGCACGCCTCCGCCCGAGTGTTTCCAGTAGGCATAGGTCGGGTTGTGGGATCCCGAATGGGCCTCTTCGCCGTGGATCCACAAGATTTGAGCCCCGGTTTTCTCGAGGATCTCCCGCTCTTTCTGGATGGCGGGTGCGTAGACCCAGTTCTCGGCGTAGAGGATACGTCCCTGGCTCTTCTGCTCCGCCGCCAGCATGCGTTCGACACTGGCCAAGCCATGGACCAGCGCATCCTGCTTGGGAAAGCGATCGCCGTGGAAATCGTCGGTGCCGTCGCCGAGATAGCCGGTCAGCGGTTTCTCCACAATGGCAAACTTGTCGCGCTGGAGTGCCGCCACGGCAACTTCTTCGTGTCCGGCCACGAGCACGCAGCAGTGGATCACGTCGACCTCGTCGATGAGCGAGGCCAGCGAATCGTAGACGCGAATGCCGCGCTCGGCGGCGTACTGAGCCGCCTGTTGCTGGTCGAGGGCATAGACTCCCATCACCTCGACATTCGTGCCGTACACCCTGCGAATTGCTTCGAAGTGGAAGCTGGCCGAGAACCCCGCTCCCACGATGCCGGCGCGAACGTGTTTCTTATCCATGGGGGATCTCGTGCTCCAGTGCAGAGGGACTTGTGCGAAGCGCCCAAACTAGGCCCGCCGACACGGTAAGTCAAGTGTAGTGATGTGCCCCTCAAGCCGACGCACCGGTCACTTCCGTGGAACGCCAGACAGACCGTTGCTTCTCGCTCGGGGGCCGTCCTTCAGTTGGAAATCAGCTCGTCGATCGCGGTGAGTGTTTCGCCGATCGCGGCATGAATCACGGCATCGGCGAGACGATCCAAAGGCGTTTCGTCTCGATTGAGGATCACGAGTCGAGCGCCCTGATGTTTGGCCAAACGGGGAAGACTCGCCGCTGGTTCCACGACCAGGGACGAACCGATCGCCAGCAGGACTTCCGCGTTGCGGCAGGCTTCCAAGGCCCGTTCCAGGACCAACGGATCGAGCGTCTGGCCAAAGGAGATCGTCGCATGTTTTAACAGGTCATGGCCGCATTCCGGACATGCCGGAACGCTGTCTTCCGCCAGGAACCGCTCCACCCAGTGGACTGGCGTCAAAGCGGGTATGGCAACGCAGACAGGAGACCTCTCGAGCCGTTCCATGCAGCTCGTAGACGGTGGTCGATCCGGCGATTGTGTGCAGCCCGTCGATGTTCTGCGTGATCACGCAAGCGAGTCGTCCCGCGGCTTCCCACCGCGCCAGCACGCGATGCCCGGCGTTGGGAGTACTGGCGGCGAAATCTCGATGTGCCGCAGCCTTCTGCCGCCAGTATTCGTAGCGGGCCGCCGCGCTGACCAGGAACTCGTCAAAATAGACCGGTTGCGACGTGGCCCAGATACCCTGCGGAGAACGATAATCGGGAATGCCGCTTTCGGTACTCATGCCTGCACCCGTAAAGACAACCGACCGCTGCGATGCCTTCAGCCAATCGGCCACTTGTCGCGTGAGAGTCATGATGGTGAGACCGACTTGCCGGATTCTGGAGTGCTGGAGTCAACGGTTGCGGCGGGCTCCGCCTCGGACAACGGTTCGTGGCCGTCGATCTTCACGGTTTTGCCAAAGGTTGGCGGCAACAGCTGTCCCCACTTTCGAAGGCGGTAGTTCCGCACGATGTAGTACAACCCGTAATAAGTGGGATAGGCCAGTAGCAGTCCGATGACGGAACAGCCGAGCCACAATGGGGCAGCGATCTCAATCAAGCGGGACCAATAGAAGGCGACAGTTGCCCACCAGCCGGGTGGTGGTTGCGCCAGGCGAGTCCACCAGTCGCGGTGGACCGCCTCCCAACCGAGCATGGAACGGCCCACCACGTAGCAAAAGTAATAGATGGGAACGATCGTGGCGGGATTCGTGATCCAGACGATGGGCAGACCAATCACTTTGTTGGCCCGCAACAACCAGGCCAGGAAGAAATTGATCATCATCTGAAAGCCGACGGCGGGCGTGAAGGCCACAAACATACCGATCGCCCCACCCAGCGCCAAGCGGTGCGGAGGGTCGTCCGCATGCAACACGTTGTGATACATGAATTCCCGGGCACGACGGGCGTACAGTCGGCAGCGGGCACGAATATGGCGGCGATACATCAGACGACGGCGTCCCCCAGCGTTCCTGCGGCGTCTTCCGGTGCGGGCAACCGACGTGTTGCATCCCGCCGAGTTGGTCGACGTCGCTTGATTGTAATCGGTTTCCCGATGATCGGGGAGACGAAGCTGTAGAGTGCGTAGCTGAAGCCGCCAGGCTTCAGATGGGTGGAGCGCATGCGGCAGGTTCGGCTGAGCCCTCGGCGGGCTCAGCTACGTAGCTGAAGCCGCCAGGCTTCAGATGGGTGGAGTCGCGAGCGCTGCGGCAAGGTTCGGCTGAGCCCTTGGCGGGCTCAGCTACGTAGCTGAAGCCGCCAGGCTTCAGAGGGTAGGCAGGTGGGAGCCGCGTGCGGCCAGGCTTCGTAGGCTGAAGCGCCTTGGCGGGCTCAGCTACGTAGCTGAAGCCGCCAGGCTTCAGATGGGTGGCATGCGGCAGGTTCGGCTGAGCCCTTGGCGGGCTCAGCTACGCCAGGCTTCTTCTACCCTGCCAGTGATCGCGTCGCTGAAGCTCCTCGTCAATCGCCAGACGGAGACCGGCTTTGTCGAGGCACCAGGTGGGAGCCACGAAGTATCGCTCAGGGGCCTCGCCTCCCATGCGCTGGATGACCGTGTGAGGCGGCAGGACTTCCAACGCGTCGACGAACGCTGCGACGTAGGTGTCGCGGTCGATCAGCTTGACCGTGCCGCTGCGAAATTGCTCGGCCAGAAGTGTTCGCTCCACCACGTAGAGATTGTGCAGCTTGACTGCATCCACATTCAGCCGCGCCAGTTCGCGAGCCGTCTCGAGCATGTCCTGCCGCGACTCGCCCGGCAAACCCAGTATCACGTGTGCCCCGATTTCGAATCCCCGCCCCCGGCTCCGGGCCACCGCGTCCACCATCGCTTCATGACTGTGCCCACGATTCATCCACTGCAATGAGGAGTCGTGCATGGTCTGCATGCCGTATTCGACAGACAGAAATGTCCGCTCGGCAATTTCCGACAGCAAGTCCAATACGGCGTTGTCCACACAGTCTGGACGCGTGCCAATTGCCAGCCCGATCACGCGCGGATCGGCCAGGGCCTGATCGTAGAGCGACCGCAACTGCTCGACCGGTGCATAGGTATTGGTGGCCGGCTGAAAATACGCGATGAATTGGCGGCAGTCGCGATAACGCCGTTCGAGTCGACCGATGCCCTCCTCCAACTGTTGGCGGATCGAACGTTTCGGGCCGGAGACGACCGGCAGACGGCGGCTGGGACTGAAACTCTGGTTATTGCAGAACACGCAGCCACCGGTCGCCACGGACCCATCAACGTTCGGACATGTGAATCCACCATCCACGCTGACCCGCTGGACCCGCGTACCGAACTGGTTCTGCAGAAAGAACTTATAGGAGAAATAGCGCAGTCCGGCGGATCGCCAGTGATCCCGGTGAACCCACTGTTCGGGGCGCTCGTAAGTTGACGACAATGGAGCACTCTACTAGAGTAAATCTTGGTAGCACACGCACTTCAAACGGGGCAGCGACCGGCATAGTAAGGGCTCCGGTCCGTCCTCGACAAGGCAATCCAGTATGCTTGGCGAACTCGTTCCTGTGGGTGGCGGGGATCCGATCCCCCTGCTGAAGAAGAAGCTGCTCGTGGGTCGCCGTGAGGGCTGTGATATCACGCTCCGTTTCTCCAACGTGTCGGCCCACCACTGCCAGCTCTCGCTGGAACAGGGCTATTGGTTCATCAAGGACCTGAAGAGCCGCAACGGCACCAAGGTCAATGGCTCGCGGGTCACACGCAAGCGAATCGATCCGGGCGACACGATCGCCGTCGCCAAGCACAAGTACACGGTGAATTATTCGCCTGTGGATCTGGGAGCCGCCGGGCCACCGCCTCCGGATGAGGAAGAAATCAGTGAGATCCTGGGCCGGTCGTTGTTGGATCGCGCCGGACTGATCCGCAAACGGACTCCGGATGATCGCTACAACGTCATCGACGATACCGAGGGCCGGTTCAAAGACCCCAACCGGCCCGTGTGAAAGCACGTTGCTGTGCCGCGTGTGCGCGGTGCAGGACCTCGTCCGGTGCGAAAGGGGCGATGCAGGGGCGGTTGAGTCAATCTGTCCGTTGTCATAGGATCAACACGAGCGGCTGCGGTCAGCGGCCATGGAGACTTGGTTCATCTGAAGCCTGGCGGCTTCAGCTACGCTGCGTAGCTGAGCCCGCCAAGGGCTCAGCCGAAGCTACGGCTGCGTAGCTGAGCCCGCCAAGGGCTCAGCCGAAGCTGTTACACGCTCCCCACCCGTCTGAAGCCTGGCGGCTTCAGCTACCGCTCGTAACTGCGCGGAAAACTCCTTAAACTCGGGTACCAGGACACAGCGGCCGATCAGGGCTTGGTCCTGTCGAACAGTTTCCGCAGGTGTCGGGAAAACCTAACGTCGGGTGCGAGAGTGTTTGCGATGTGCGTCGTCGACGCGGCAACAACCCCGGACGATGCCTTGACCTGCGTAGAGTGTTTCTTCTCTCATGGAAAAATCGAGATGAATGGCCAACGGATTTACTTGGACAATGCGGCTACGAGTTGGCCGAAGCCGGAAACCGTCTACCAGGCGGTGGACTACTACCAGCGTGAATTGGGAGCGACAACCGGGCGCGGAGCGTACCGCGAAGCCGATGAGGTGGAGCGTCAGGTCTCCCAGACGCGTCGACGGCTGGTGGAGTTGATTGGTGCCGATGAGCCGGAGCGAGTTGTCTTCACGGCGAACGGTACCGAGTCACTTAATCTGGCCATTCACGGGGTATTGCGCCGGCGATCATGTGATCACCAGCGTCGTGGATCACAACTCGGTACTGCGGCCGCTGCGATTTCTCGAAGAGCATGTGGGAATTCAGGTCGATCGCGTCCGCTGTAATGCGGCGGGGATCGTCGATCCAGCAGAGATACAGGCTGCGGTGAGACCCAATACGCGACTGATTGCATTGGTGCACGCGTCCAATGTGACCGGGGCCTTGCAGCCCATCGAGGAGGTGGGCCGGATTGCCGCCCAGTACGGTGTTTTCTACCTGGTTGACGCCGCTCAGTCGCTCGGGCATCTGCCGATCGACGTGATGCGGGTCGGTGTTCACTTCTTTGCCGCGCCGGCTCACAAAGGGTTGCTCGGTCCCTCCGGTCTGGGATTCTTGTATATCGCGCCCGGCTGCGAACAGCATCTGAATCCGCTCCGCCAGGGTGGAACCGGAACGCAGAGCGACGAGGACCGCCAGCCGGAGACATTACCCGACAAATACGAGCCGGGGAATCTCAACGTGCCCGCAATCATGGGGCTCGGCAAGTCGCTTGAGTTCCTGCAGGAGCGGGGGCTTGAGCATGTCCACCAACACGCCATGGACATGACCGACCGGTTGTTGCAGGGCTTTTCCGCCATCGATGGCGTGCGAATTTACGGGCCACGCGACCCCCGAAAGCAGTTGGGAGTCGTCAGCATCAGCTTGGCTGGCACGGATCCTCGCCAGGTGGCTGGTATGCTCGATTCCACCCATCGCATCCAGACGCGGGCTGGAATCCAGTGTGCCCCGCTCATGCACCAGTCACTCGGTACGACCGATCTGGGGGGCACCGTTCGATTCAGTACCAGTGTCTTCACGACGGAAGATGAGGTGGATGTGGCCGTGCAAGCGATGGCGGAGATCGCTTCCGCCGCCGTCGAGGCCTGAGCAGGAGGGGCTGTGTCAGCCCTTCCACGGGCGATTGGCCGCACGAACCTTGGCCCCGCGTCGCCGGCCTGACGAGTCGCCTTGAGAGCCGACCTTAGCCGCCGGCGTGGCACGCCCGGATCGAGCAGCACCTCACGCCGCTACTTCCGCCATGCTCGCAGCCCGCGGGTCACCCAGTGGTAGTATCTTCCTGACGCTGTTTGCGCACGTGGGGCAACCAATCGTGCCAGTCGCAGACAACTTGTTGTGGGGCCACGGGGGCGGCACAGTCCCCGCAAATGCCCCGGTTTGGCAGTGACAACGTTTTGCTCAAGGACCAACACGCATGGCCGAGAAGCCGTGGTATCACGAGGGACTCCGTTTCAAGTGCACCGGGTGTGGTGATTGCTGTACGGGGGCACCGGGATTTGTCTGGGTGAACAAGCAGGAGATTGCCGCGCTGGCGGCGGTCATGGGGTTTGAGGAGGTGGAAGAATTCGAACGGCTCCATGTGCGGCAAGTCGGAATTCGCCGCAGTCTGAAGGAACGGGACAACTACGACTGCGTGCTGCTCGATCCGGACACTCGTAAGTGTCGCGCTTACTCGGCGCGTCCGCGACAGTGTCGCACTTGGCCTTTTTGGGATTCGAACGTGAGTTCACCCGAGGCCTGGCAACGAACTTGCGAAATTTGTCCGGGAAGTGGCCAAGGAAAGCTCTACCAGTTGGCCGATATAGAATCGCAACGCAAGACGATGCACATCTGAAGTCGTTTGTCGTTCGACGGCGGAATCTCGTCGGCCAGCTGCGGCAAGGTCCTTTTATGTTGACTTTGCGGATTGGATGAAGTTGGCGGGTTGGATGGTCGATAATGCCAGCAAGGCCCGTGTGCGCTAAACACGTTTTTTGCGGTGCAATCGCTGGAAACACTTAAATTGCAACGGCTTACGAAGAATTTGGGATTCCCGCAATGCGAATGCCGTACGTAAGTGTTTAGTGTAAAAGGTTTTAGGTGTTTGCACTGAGTATTTGCAGGGGGCCCGAAATCGGACTCTCAGGAGCACGAATGGCGGTTGTACGGACTCACGAACAGGCTGAATGATCTTGACTCTAGTGCTTGTGGCATTTACACTTGGAGCAATAAGAGGCGGGTCGAAGGACCGACGTTTCCTCACCTTTTGAGTGCCCAGCGAGGGAGTTGAGTCGTGACCAAGAAAGAGATCGTCAAGACGATTTCCGAAGAGATCGGTTTGACCCAACTTAAGACCAAGGAAATCGTGCAGAAAACGTTCGATGCGATCGTTTGTGCACTGGTGGAAGAAAAACGCATTGAGTTGCGGAACTTCGGCGTGTTTGAGGTCAAGAAACGCGCGGCTCGCAAAGCGCGTAACCCTCGTACCGGCCAAAGGGTAGATGTGCCCGAGAAGTACGTCGTGACGTTCAAGCCGGGCAAGGAAATGGAAGAACGGGTGCGGCAATTGGAACGCGAGGCGGCGGAAGCGGCTGCCCGAGCTCGTGCGAGCGCCAATGTTGCTCCACCCGGGCCGGAGATGGGGGGGACTCCCCCAACTCCGTCACCGACACCGGAAACATATGGAACGCCTCAGAGTTACGGGACGAATTCGGGAGGAAATGGGTGATTACGCCAGGCTAGGGGGGATTCCAGCCCCGGGCCCAGCCAGTCGGTCTTGACCGACTGGTTCGAGTGCGTCTATATCCCACAATGCTCGTCTGCGGCCGTCCGGCCACCGAATCGTCATTCGCTCAGGCTCTGCGGAATTGGTCCGCATTACAAATCACGAGATGGAACACCGACAGGCCGGCTCATTCGATCCGGTCGGTTTGTGACAAGGATGTTTTCTGCGCGTACCTTTGCGTGCCGAAAGCGATGCATTCTGTTCAGGGAGGATTGATTCGATGCGTCGAATCTGCTACGCGCTGTTGCTTTGCACGCTGCTGAGTACCAGTGTTGGGTGCTTCTTGCCGATCTACTCGGCGGATCGCTCCCGCCGCACTCGGCAGCTGATCTTCACATCCGAAGACATGCGGCAGATGCTCAACCAATGGGAACGAATCTGGTTCTTGGATCAACCTGATCATATGAACCCGGAGCGTGTCCACGGTGGCGTAATCTAGCGTGGCGAGGCGTTTCGCGCCGTAGTGACCTACCGGCCGTATTCCCTCGTGGAAGACACGGCCGATGGGAACGTGCTGCGGTGACTGCGATTCGTCTTCGCCCCGTCCCAGGTCTTGTGGTGAAGAACGGACGGCTGAATCGCTTCTTGTTTCCAGGAAGGGAGCGTTCGGCCGGTGCGCCGTCGCCTGCTTGATTCAGTGGACTTTGCGCCACCCTGGGGCTGAGACCGTCGCAGGACATAGGACTCAATTTCTGTTCCTCCCCGGAGGGCTGACTGATTGCCCCTGGGGGTGTGTGCGCCGCGAGAGCGTCGGGATGCGTTGTGGTCGTGCGTCACCGCACCACGTCCTCACTGGCACAGGCTGCTCGTTCCACTCGGCCGCCAGGAAGGCGGAGTGGCTCATCGCGACCACCAGCCGTTTCGCCCTCAGCGGCTGAACGTCAACCGTGCCGCAGGGGGCATCCGACGTGCCACGGAGCCACGCGTGATTGTGGTACGACGGCAACCCAATCGCGTCTACTCCCCACTGCCAGCCATGCGTTCGACGCACAATGGCACGGCACGGCTTGGCCATCTGGCTGTTGGCTCAGAACCGCAAGGCATTCTCTCCCAGTACACCGGCTGGCGTGGCGAACCATGGGAGCAGCCCTGTTTTCCCCGGGGGTTTGCCGTTAGACTGGCCACACTGGAAGCTAACGGTACGGATGCTGGCGTGCTGCATTCCCTCTCTGGTCCGCCTGCGAACGAGTGACGAAAGATTGGCGACGACAACACCTTCCCATCCTGACGTGGACCTGCAGGTCCGTCTCGGTCGACTGGCCTTGGCCAACCCGATTCTGGTCGCGAGCGGCACTTTTGGCTATGCGCGGGAAATGGAGCAGCTTGTCGATCTGACGCGGCTGGGAGCGGTTATCCCGAAAACCGTCACGCCTCAACCGCGGGCTGGGAACCCACCCTGGCGGACCGTGGAGACGGCGGCCGGGCTGCTCAATTCAATTGGCTTGGACAATGACGGGATAGATGCCTTCATCGCACATCACCTCCCGTATCTGCGTCGAATCGGGACCCGCTTGATTGTGAGTATCGCCGGTCGTACTCCGATTGAGTACGTGCAGATGGCGGGCCAGTTGCAGCAGGCGGGGGGGGTCGACGGTCTGGAATTGAATATTTCCTGCCCCAATGTGACGGGCGGGATTGACTTTGGGACAGACCCGCACTGCTGTGGCGATCTGGTAGCCGCCGTGCGCCGCTCCTGTGACTTGCCGATCATTGCGAAACTGACCCCGAACGTAACGAGCATCAGCGAGATTGCTCGGGCTGCCGCCGAGGCGGGAGCCGATGCGGTGAGTCTGATCAATACGCTGCTGGGGATGGCGATCAACTGGCGCACCCGTCGTCCGTTGCTGGGGAACGTCGTCGGAGGGCTGAGCGGACCCGCCATTAAGCCCGTTGCCTTGCGGTGTGTCTACCAGGTAGCTCAGGTCGTCGACATTCCCGTCGTTGGCATTGGCGGGATTGCCACCATCGACGACGTCATGGAGTTCCTGGTGGCGGGCGCTACCGCCGTACAGATCGGGACTGCCAACTACTACGACCCGACGGTTTCGCAGCGGCTCGTCGACGAACTCCCCGCAGCGCTGGCCGAGGCGGGTGTCGGTCGGGTGGGCGAGATCGTCAGGACGCTCCGAGACTGAAGTTGTTGACACTGGACACCTGTAAACCTGAAAAAGTCGATCCATGCGCGTGCTCTCTGGAATTCAACCGACCGGACGTTTTCACTGGGGAAACTACTTTGGGGCGATCCGTCAGTACATTGCCCTGCAGGACGAAGAGGAAGCGTACTACTTCATCGCGAATCTGCATGCCATGACCACGGTCCGCGATCCGGCACGTTTGCGGCAGGCGACGCTGGACGCGGCGCTCGATCTACTGGCCCTGGGACTGGATCCTCAGCGAGCTATTTTGTTCGTGCAATCCGATGTGCCGGAGGTGTCGGAGTTGTGTTGGCTGCTGATGACCGGCACGCCCATGGGGTTGCTGGAGCGTTGTCACGCGTTCAAGGAAAAGAAAGCGAAAGGTCTGACGGCGGACGCCGGATTATTCACCTATCCCGTGCTCATGGCAGCCGATATTCTGGCTTATGATGCCGACATTGTGCCGGTTGGTGAAGATCAGGTGCAGCACGTCGAGGTGTGCCGCGATCTGGCGCGCAGCTTCAATCACGACTTTGGCGAAGTCTTCAATATCCCCAAGGCTCAATTGCTCGACAGTTCCGCCAAGGTGCCGGGCACGGATGGGGAGAAGATGTCGAAGAGCTACAACAACACGATTGAGATCTTCGAGGATCCCAAAACGGTGCGGAAGAAAGTCATGCGGATGACCACCGACTCGCGCCCATGGAAGCGCCGAAAGACCCCGACACGGACCATCTCTTTCAGCTCTACTCGTTGTTTGTCGACGACGCGCGGCGGGAAGAAATGGCAGCTGTTTACCGCCGTGGCGGCTTTGGGTATGGCATGGTGAAGAAGGAACTGGCGGCGGTGGCCGACGAGTTTTTTGTGGCTGCCCGTGCGCGCCGCATCGAATTGGCAGCCGAGCCGGACAAGGTCCAGCAGATTCTGGCGGATGGCGCTCAGCGCGCACGCCGCAAAGCAGCTCAGGTGCTGCTCCGCGCTCAGTCTGCCTGCGGACTAGCGGCGACCTGAATACGATGGCGAAAAGTTGGGAATAGTGCCCCCCCCGCCCGGTGTCCCGCGTGTACAGCGTCCGAGGACTGTGTAACGATACTGAGCGGAGTTGTCGTGACCGAATTCTGATCGATCCTCACCTTGAGCTGGGCAAGTACCAGAGCTCTTGCCGTCGAAACATGACCGTCTTTGGCATCGGAACCGATATTGTGGAAGTGCTGCGGATCGCGCAGATGATTGAGCGGCACGGCGAGCTGTTTTTGAATCGCGTTTTCACCTCGCGCGAGATCGAATACTGCAGCGCGCGCAAGGCCGCTACGCAGCACTACGCCGGTCGCTGGGCCGCCAAGGAGTCCATCCTGAAAGCGCTCGGTACGGGATGGTCGCGGGGGATCCAGTGGCGTGATATGGAGATTCGCAACGACGCGGCGGGCAAGCCTACCGTGGCCATAGGAGGCGGCGCTCGGGAAGTCTGTGAGCAGTTTGGGATTGGGGAAATAATGGTGAGTATCTCCCACTGTCGCACCCATGCCAGCGCCTTCGCCGTGGCGATGAGGTCGCACCGCGCCGACCAGGATTAGCTCGTGCCGGAGGAGTGGAGGAGTGGAGGAGTGGAGGAATGGAGGAGTGGAGGAATGGAGGAGTGGAGGAGTGGAGGAGTGGAGGAGATGGAGGAGTGGAGGAGTGGAGGAGTGGGTTGATCCGTACTCCAGCACTCCCGTCCCGCCCTGCCCTGCCCCTATGAGCTCTTCTTAGTCGCTTTCTTCTTGGCGGCCGCTTTCTTGGGAGCGGCCTTTTTCGGCGTCTTCTTGGCGGCCGCTTTCTTGGAGGCGGCCTTTTTGGCCGTCTTGGCTTTCCTGGCTGGTGACTTCTTGGCACCTCCCAGCGCTGCCCGGGTGGCCAGTAACTGACAGGCTTGCTCGAACGTCAGGTCTTCGGGAGTAGTGCCCTTGGGAAGAGACGCGTTGGTGGTGCCGTCCGCCACGTAGGGTCCGTACCTTCCCGACAGCAATTTGATGGGCTGACCCGTCACCGGCGACTCCGGGAAGACCTTTAACGGTTCCTGGGATCCCGCTTGCCGCCTGCCACGCGTTTTGGGCTGCGCCAGCAACTCCATCGCCTCCTCGAGTGTCACATCCAGTGGCGACAAGTTGACCGGCAGGCTGCGCGTCTCCGTACCACATTTCACGTACGGGCCGTACCGGCCGTTGGACGCCACCACCGGCTCCTGCATGACCGGATGACTGCCCAGCGAGCGAGGCAGTGAGAGCAGGCGCAACGCGGTCGCCAGGTCGATTTCCGAGGCCTCCATTCCTTTGAGCAACGAGGCGTTGCGTTTCTCCTCGTCATCGGTCGTACCCAGTTGCACGTAGGGCCCAAAACGTCCCTGCTTGATGAAGACCGGCTTGTGCGTGTCGGGGCAAACCCCCAAGGGCTCTTCGATTTGCTGGCCTTGGTCGAGCAATTCTAAGGCCTTCCCGAGGGTGAGTTCTTCCGGAGTCAGTCCGTCCGGGAGACTGGCTCGACGTTCACCCTGTTCCAGGAAGGGGCCATATTTGCCGACGCGCACGAAAACGTCTTCCCCCGGCTCCGCCCCGACTGGCGGCGTGCCGATCCGAAAGCGACTCACGTCGCGCGCATCCACCTCCTTGATCTTGGATTCGACCTGTCCTTTGAGTCCCGGAAGTTCGTTGCCGAAGAAAAAGTGTTTTAAGTACTCGACGTGCTGCTTCTCGTGCCGGCTGATTTCGTCCAGAAAATCTTCCATCTGGGCCGTAAACCGATAGTCCACCAGGCTCGGCAAGTGTTCCATCAGCAGGCGTACCACCGAGAACGCTACCCACGTCGGTACGAGCGCGTTTCCCTTCTTGAAGACATAGTCCCGAGCCAGAATGGTGTCGATGATGGCCGCGTAGGTGCTGGGACGTCCAATCCCCATTTCCTCCAAGGCGCGAGTCAGCGACGCTTCACTAAAGCGGGCCGGCGGCTGCGTGGTGTGGCTCTTTGATTCCAGATCCTGGCAGGTTAACGACTCCTGACGCTCAACCGCCGGGAGAATCGTCTCCTTGTCCGCTAATTCCGCATTGGGATCGTCGGATCCTTCCACGTAGGCGCGCAAGAAACCGGGGAATTCGATCGTCTTGCCGCTCACCTGGAAAATGGCTCCCCCTCCTTCCACGGTGATCGTGAGCCGATGACCCAGGGCATCGGCCATCTGGCTGGCAATCGTCCGTTTCCAAATCATCTCGAACAGCCGGAACTGGTCGTGATCCAGCTCGGCACGCAAGGATTCAGGGAGTCGGAACGGATGTCCCGCCGGACGAATCGCTTCGTGGGCCTCCTGTGCGTTCTTGACCTTGGATTTGTAGGCCCGCGGCCGATCAGGAAGGTAATCGACGCCGTACTGCGACGAAACCAGCTCCCGTGCCGCGTCGACCGCGACCTGTGCCAGGTTCGTCGAGTCGGTTCGCATGTAAGTGATATAACCGTTCTCGTACAGATTCTGAGCCACCTGCATCGTCCGTCGCGCGGTGAAGCCCAATTTCCGGTTCGCCTCCTGCTGCATCGTGCTCGTCGTAAAAGGCGCTGCCGGACGCATCGTGTAGGGCTTGTCTTCCAATGTCGCCACACGAAAATCAGCCGCCTGTAAGCGGGCGGCCAGCTCGCGAGCCGCTTGCTCGTCCAACCAGAGCGACTGACTGTCCTTGATCTGCCCGGTCTGGGGATCAAAGTCCCGCCCCGTGGGCACTCGGCGGCCGTCCACAGAGACGAGGGTCGCCTGAAAGGCGCCCGCTGCCGCCGCGAAAGTGCCGACCAGATCCCAATAGGTCGCGTTGCAGAAATCGATCCGCTCGCGTTCCCGCTCGACGATCAACCGCACAGCCACGCTCTGGACGCGGCCGGCGGAAAGCCGCGGACCAATTTTGCGCCACAGCAACGGTGACACCTCATAGCCGTAGAGCCGGTCCAGGATCCGCCGGGTCTCCTGCGCTCGCACCAATCCGTCGTCGATGTCCCGCGGATTGGCCAACGCCTCGTCGATCGCCTCCTTGGTGATTTCGTGGAAGACCAAACGCCGGACCGGGACCTTGGGCCGCAGCAACTCGAATAAATGCCAGCTAATCGCTTCTCCTTCCCGGTCTTCGTCCGTGGCCAGGTACAGGTCCTTGGCGTCCTTGATGGCCTTACGCAGCTTGGCGACCTGCTGCTTCTTGTCTGCTGGCACGACGTAAATGGGTGTGAAGGCATCGTCGACGTTCACCCCCAGGTAGGCCCACGGCTCCCCCTTGTATTTCTCGGGGATTTCGCGCGTGCCTTTGGGCAGGTCGCGTACATGGCCAATACTCGCCTGAACGTCGTAACCACTCCCCAAAAACTTCGAGATGGTCCGCGCCTTGGCGGGTGATTCCACGATCACGAGCGATTTACCGCCGGACTTTGTTGCTGTCTTGGCCATTAGGTGGTGCTGGATATCTTGTTAAAGTGGGTAATGTGCAGTGGTTTCGCAGGTCTTTCGCGTGGCAGGTACTACCAAGAGAATCGTCTAAACGAGCTGGGAACCATCGAAATTATCTTGCTTCTACTTGTCAATGGGGTTGCGAATTCTTGCGAATCAACGACACTCCTTTTTGGGATTGTATTTACGTCGACGACCCATACAATCTCTTTCTTCGGGTTTGGCCGCCCAGCCACTACGGCGGCCCGGTCTGCGAACGGCTCCGCCGGTCGCCTTCCAGGACTCGGACATCCGGTACCGGTTACCCAGCTTCACAAGATACTCACATATCCTTGGCCGCCGGCAGGCAAGTTCATTAATGCTGCCGGTCTACGGCTGTCAAGGCGATTTTGCAAACTCCGCTATCTAGGCAGGAATGAATCCGATGGCCAACCCGCTCCGTTTTTTCCGCAAATACGAATATGTGTCCTTAGTGGCGTTTGGCATCATGCTGATGATCGCGTTCGTGGTGGGTCCGATTTTGAGCGACTACCTCGACAGCCGCATGCAGAGCAGTCGCGGGGGGAACCCCGTCGTCGTCACCTGGAAGGGAGGCGCGTTAACCGAAGCCGATTTGAGCGCCGCCCACTCGCTCCATCTGTTGACGACCCGGTTCTTGCGTGAGCTTACGTCACAAGTCGAAGTGACGGAAGAGAACGTCGAGGTCAATCTGAACGGAAAGCTGGCATTGCTGAAGAAGGGCCGCCGGTACCCTGTGAACCAGGTTGCCCGGGACGCCGCCGGCGACATGTTGTACGAGATCGCAGTTGCCGGTGAGCTGGTCAGTATTCCGTCCAAGGTAGCGCGGATGATTTCCCCCAAGACGGAACTGATTACTCAGGCCACGGACGAAGAGGAACTGGTGCGGCGGATGGTGCTGGCACAGGAGGCCCGGCAGCAAGGCGTGGTCGTCAGTGAAGCGGCGGTGTTGGATTACCTCGATCGATTGTGCGACATACAGGACGGCAACCGACCGGACTATGCGGCGATGCTCAACCGGTCGACCAGTGGGCGATTGGACTTGCGGCAATTCGTTGGCCAGATGGAGATGGAGTTGTCAGCTCATCGGATGCTGCTCATGTCCCAAGGTGGTCTGTTTGCCGTGCCGCCGGATGTGATGTATCAGTGCTACAACAAGCTGAACCGTCGCATCACGGCCGAATTGCTGGCGGTGGACGTCGCTGACTTCGTCAAACCGGTAGGCGAACCTACTGCAGAGGACGTGACTGCTATTTATGAGGAAGGCAAGAACCGTTTCCCCTTCCCCACCTCGTCTGATCCCGGTTTCAAACGTCGCAAGAAGATCGCCTTCGGATATTTGCAGGGGGATTATGCCGAGTTCCTGAAGCGGGAAATGGATCAGATTAGTCCGACCATCACGGATGCGGAGATCGAGGACGACTACGCCAAGAACAAAGATTCGCAGTACACCATTCCGGAACTCCCCCCGGCCGAACCTGCCGGTGAGCAGCCGCCTGCCGGTGAGCAGCCAAAGAGTGACGGCGCGGAGAACGCCGAGGCCCCGACCACCGAGGCTGGAAAGGTTGATGCGCCAGCAGACGCCACGCCACCGGAAACTCCGGCAGCTCAGCCAGCCGGGGAGGCGCCGACGCCGCCGCCGCCGGCCACAAACGAACCGCCTGCGGATACGCCCGGCCAGACGCCACCGGAATCCGCTGCGCCGGCCCCAGCGGAGCCGACACCCCCGACGCCGTCGAGCGATCCAGCCGGCGGTCCAGAGAAGTCGGAGGATCAGGTCCGTGGGCTCCGCCACGACCTGATGTTTGTCAATTTCCAGGAGCCGGACCCGCCAGCGCCGACTCCCCCGCCGCCAGCCCAGGACAGTCCCCCGCCGCCAGCGCCGACTCCTCCGCCGCCAGCCCAGGACAGTCCCCCGCTACCTGAGAGCGAGACGCCGGCTCAGACGGCGCCGAGTGAGGCACCCGCGGCGACGCCGAGCGATTCTTCACCGGCTGAACCGGCAACTGGTGCGACACCTCCCCTTGCGGCGCCCTCGACAGGCACACCGGCCGCCGATGCGGTACCGCCCTCGGGTGAGGCGGCCAAGGAGGTTCCCAAGAAGGAAGTCAAGTACAAACCGCTGGACGACAAACTCCGGGCCGAGATTCGCGAACAGCTGGCCCGCAATCGGGCTCGCCTGCCGGCGCAGCAGAATTTGGAGAAGGCGATCGGCCAAGTGGAGATCGAGATTCAGAACTATGCGAAGCAGTTGAACCGATCCAAACTCCTCGAGGGGGTGGAAGTACCCAAGCCCATCGATTTCGCCGAGATTGCCCAGGCCAATCACTTGGTGTATCAACAGACGCCGTTGCTCGATGTCCTGGACATCACGCAGATCTTCCGGATGGACGTAGCTGAGAACGATCCGCCATACTACCAGTTCGTACGGGCTGAAGAGCGATCGTTGTCGCGCGACGGCCGGGGGCTAGTGCGTCGCACGATCATTGATTTGGGCTTTTCGGGCGACGTGGACTTGATGATACCTCGGCGCCTGGTGGATGGGTATCAATATGCCGGACTCCTTCCCGACACCACCGGAAAACCTGTTTCTGTTCTGGCGCACGGAAGAGCAGCCGGAGATCGTTCCCGCACTGGACGAGGTCCGCGATGAAGTAGTGCGGGCCTGGAAGATGCAGCAGGCGTTGCCGCTGGCTGAGGCAAAGGCCGTGGCATTGGCCAAGCAGGCCACGGCTGACACCGGTAAGTCCTTGGCCGAAGTATTTCCCGAAAGCGCCAGTAGTGTTATCCGCACGACGCAGTTTAGCTGGATGACGCGCGGCTCATTGCCGAGCGGGTCGGGTGGCCGCCCCATGTTGAGTCCGATCAATGGCATGGCCGACAACCGACCGGTTAACGTAGCCGGTGCGGGAAACGATTTCATGGCGGCTGTCTTTGCACTGGATGTTGGTCAGGTCGGCACGGCCACGGATGAGGCCCATGCCTTTGTGTACGTGGTCCGGATCGACAGCGAAGATCTGACGGACGAGCAGCGGCGGGAGGCGTTTTTCACGGGTGGCTATACGCAAGATGTCCACTCGCTGGTGCAAGAGGAGCAGTCTACGATCCTGCGTGATTGGTTTGAGGGCGTGGAAAAGGACTTCCAGGTGACCTGGAAACGCCCCGCCGAAGACAATTGGCGCAGCGAATAGCCCGTCGGCTGCTTCCCACGGGTTAGCGGCCGCAAACTTGGGTCCCGCCAAGTGATGGGCCAGCTGGTAATGGGGCAGCCACGGTGCGCGGGAAAAGTAACTTCCCGATTTCCTCCCCCCTCACCCTGCCCTTCCGCACAGGGGCGAGGGATCAAGGTGGGGTTATTTCCCCCTGTTTTCTCGGCCCGTCCGCGCGTGGGGGCGGCGCGACGGGGCCGCCCAGCTGGGCCCACGGTTTGGCGATGGTAACCACGTCGCGATGCTCGCCGGAGCGTGGGTGTCGGTTTACGGCTGCGGCTGTGGCTTGAAAACCACCGCGCCCAATGGCGGCAGGTTGGCCAGTAGGGAATGCGAGCGGCCGTGGTGACCGACGTTTTCCGCATGCACTCCGGGGTAATTTCCCACGTTGCCGCCACCGTAGTACTGCGAGTCGCTGTTGAAAATTTCTTGGTACCAGCCACCGCGCGGCAAGCCGATTCGGTAGTTCGGCCGCACCACCGGCGTGAAGTTGCAGCAGATGACGAGGAAGTCGCGCGGATCTCGCCCTTTGCGCATGTGGACTAGCACGCTGTCATTGCTGCTTTGGCAGTCAATCCACTCGAATCCGTTGCCGTTAAAATCTTGTTCATACAGCGCCGTTTCGCGGCGGTACATCGCGTTCAAATCCGCCACCAACTTCTGGATACCGCTATGCGTGTCCCACTGCAGCAAATCCCATTGGATCTCCGCCTCGTAATTCCACTCGTTCCACTGCCCCAAATCGCTCCCCATGTACAGGAGCTTCTTGCCGGGGTGCGTCCACATATAGGTGTAGAGCAACCGCAGATTGGCGAATTTCTGCCACAAGTCCCCCGCCATCTGGCCGAGCAGGGAGCACTTACCGTGCACGACTTCGTCGTGCGATAGTGGCAAAGCGAAATTCTCGGTGAAGGCATAAATCAGGCTGAATGTCAAATCGTTGTGGTGATGCTTGCGATAGATGGGGTCGAGCCGCATGTAACGCAGCGTGTCGTTCATCCAGCCCATGTTCCACTTCATACTGAATCCCAGACCGCCCGTGTAGGTCGGATGGGAGACGCCACCCCAGGCGGTGGACTCCTCGGCAATCGTCAGCACGCCAGGGCAATTGCCATGCGTGACTTCGTTGAATTCCTTCAGCAGACTGATGGCCGCCAGATTCTCGCGGCCGCCATATTCGTTGGGAATCCACTCCCCGTCCTGACGGCTGTAGTCGAGATAGAGCATGGAGGCGACGGCATCGACGCGGAGCCCGTCGATATGGTATTTGTCCAGCCAGAAGAGGGCATTGGAGACCAGGAAGTTCCGCACTTCATTCCGGCCATAATTGAAGATCATGGTGCCCCAGTCGGGATGTTCGCCCTGACGTGGGTCGGCATGTTCGTACAACGCCGTGCCGTCGAACCGTCGCAGACCATGTCCGTCGCGAGGGAAATGAGCCGGCACCCAGTCCAGGATCACACCGATCCCGTTTCGATGGCAATGATCGACGAAGTACATGAAGTCTTCGGGCGTTCCGTAGCGACTGGTCACCGCGAAGTAACCGACCGTCTGGTACCCCCAACTCCCCGTGAAGGGATGTTCGCTCACCGGCATCAGTTCGAGATGCGTGTAGCCCATCTGGTGGCAGTAGTCGACCAGTTGCCGCGCCAGTTCCCGATAGTTCAGCCAGCCATGATGATGGTCAGCGCTGCGGCGCCAACTTCCCAAATGCACTTCATAGATCGAGATGGCTTGGTTCAGCGGGTCGCGGGAACGCCGCTGATCCATCCACTCATGATCGTTCCAATGGTAGCGCGACAGGTCCGCCACGATCGATGCCGTCCGCGGCGGCAGCTCGGCGGCGAATCCGTAGGGATCGGTCTTTTCCATCATTTGACCATCCCAACTGCGAATGAGGAACTTGTATTGTTCGCCCGGTCCCACGTCCGGCACAAACAGCTCCCAAATTCCGCTTGGAATGTGCTTGCGCATCGGATGGCGACGCACGTCCCACTTGTTGAACCCTCCCACGATGCTGACGCTCGTGGCATTGGGAGCCCACACGGCGAAGTTGGTGCCGGTTACCCCGTCCACGGTGCGCACGTGCGCGCCGAGCTTGTCGTACATCCGCTCGTGGCGACCTTGCCCGAACAGGTAGAAGTCAAAATCGGACAACAAGGAGTCAAATGCGTAGGGGTCATGCATAGTAGTTACTTCGCCATCGCCGTCCGCCACCCGGAACATGTACCGCTCACGCGGGTCCTGTGGCATCGGGCAAATCGCCTCGTATAGCCCGGCTGGGTGAATCCGACGCATCGGCCGCGATACGTGATGGGCTGGATCCAGCACCCAGGCTTGTTGTGTGTCGGGCAGGTAAGCGCGAACAGCTAAGGCCGTGCGTCCGTCCTCTTGTATGGGATGGGGGCCCAGCAACTCAAAGGGGTTTTCATGGACTCCCTCAATTAAAGCTCCCATGCTGTCTAATGTAACGTGGGTCCGCACAGATTTCTCCCCTCTCATCGCGCAAGCGACCATAAAATCGGGCCGCATCGCCCGGAGTTCGTCGTGGTTGTCGCGTCAAGTATTCGGTGTGTTGTAGTGTGTGGGACGCTCCATACAACCGCGGCTCGTCCCAGGGCATGCCGCTTTTCATCGGCAAATCAGTGTGCCGCAATCACTAGTCCAGGGGTGAATCGACACAGCCGGCACCAGCCGAATAGCCGGCGCAGCAGTTGACTCAGGTGGCTAGTCGGGGGGGTCGGAAATCGATCGCGCCTGCCGCGATCGGCCGGTAAGGCGTGTGACGACGCCGTCAACGATGCCTGGCGTGCCTCCCACAGCCGTTGTTGGCCCACGCGATCCAGTGCCGAAGACTGCGGAACCGGCCGCGACAGGTCATCGCCACCTCGGTCCACGCGGAGCGTTCGACAGTCGACCTCGTGGAATCGGAGGGCCCGGTCCACGCGTTGCCAGAGATCGGCATTTTTTATCGGCGCCATGCGACCATAACGCTCCCACTGCCATTGATTCTCCCGCCAACTGTCGAGCCCGAATCGCAAGCCGCGGCGAATCGACATGTTGGTCGTCACCAGTGTGACCCGAGAAGGTTGCTCCAACGCCTCCAGGCCACGCACAACCGCGAGTAAGGCCAGCCGTTCATCCGAGGCGTCCTGCTCGGCATCTGCCACTTCCAGGCGGGTTTCCCCATCCGGCGAACGTAGCACGAAGTGCCAATAACGCGACACTTCGGCGGCCTTGCCGCCAAGCGACTCGGATTTGCCTGACGGCTCGGCTGTCGCCGGGGCTGACGTGGTTTCGGAAAATAGCACGAAATGAGGGGCGTTCGCAGTCATGATACCTTGTGCAACGCTGCCTGAGGATCGCGTGTCGAACAGGCAGGTCTCGCCCTCCCGGTCCGGCGCATCGCGTCCGCCGGCCGTCCGTCGTGAAACCTGCCACGGGTAGCCAACTCTCGCGGCGGGTAGGACGCGTCAGAATCGGCATTACCGGATCGTCCTGACCTCATCATCAAGCCATTTACAGCAAAATAGCCCTCGCCTCCGTGCCGTGGTGTTACGTATCGGCAATCGCATCCTATATTGTCCAGTTTATCTATTTTTGCGGTAAGGGGAGGGGCAAGAGGATCGCGCAGGTTTTCAAGCGGTGATCGTTTGCCTGGTGCAGGTGTGGTTCGGGGGAGTCCCCGCGGAACTTCGACCGTTGCGGGGTGTCATTTCCTGCCCATTTCCTGCCCGCCTGGGCGTGGGGCATGGCAGCGTCAAGCAGCAGCGTTTTTCCACCGGGGACGGATGGCAAATTGGTCGACGTCTTGGCGACCGTGGTCTTCGGAGGCTTGTCGGGGTACGGCACGGGTACGCTGGCAGCCGGAGTTTTCCTGGTGACGGACATCTATCATCGCCGCTCAACTCGATCAGCTCGGCCGGCAAACGCCGGCCGAGTGAAGTGCGGCAGAGTCGGTCACTGGTCATTTGTCATTTGTCATTTGTCATTTGTCATTTGTTTAGTCGGAACGACTTGCAGCGTGCGATTCTCGATAGAACCCAAGTTCCGAATCTGGCACGTGACAAAAAATAAACAACCGATGACCAACAACCAACAACAACCAATGACCAATGACCAATGCAACCAATGACCAATGACCAATGACCAACGACCAACAACCAACAACCAATGACCAATGACCAATGACCAATGACCAACAACCAATGACCAATGACCAATGACCAATGACCAATGACCAATGACCAATAATTGGTCGACTGGCGGATTAGGCCACCATGCGGAGGACTTGCTGCGATTGTCGGGCTCCGTCGATGAACTCTTCAAAGATCCGCTGGTCCAGGGCCGAGGCAGAATTGGCTTCGGGGTGGAACTGGGTGCCAAAGGCGAACCAGTCGTCGATCTGGCTTTCGATCGACTCCACGACGCCGTCCGGGCAGCGAGCTGTCACGGCGAAACCGATCGCCACATCGTCGATGGCCATGTGGTGCATGCTGTTGACGCGGATTTCGCCGTCACCGTAGACCCGCTCCATCAACGAGCCGGGCAGCACTTCCAGGCCGTGACGATGCCCCGGATCGTGCGGGTCCTTGTGGGGCAAGGCATTGGGAAGATCTTCGGGAATGTGCAAGAACAGATTTCCACCTTGTTGCACATTCATCAGTTGCATGCCGACACCGATGCCAAAGACCGGCATCCGACGCTCGGCAATCAGTCGCATGATCATGCGATCCGACTTCTCCCGCCGCGCATCGAGCGGTCGCACCGTCGGATGAAGCATGAAACCGTCGCGCCGTGGATCCAGGTCCTGGCCTCCCACGAGCACGAATCCCTGCAGCGAGTCCAGAATGCTGTTCAGATCGTCTTCGCTGTCCATGGGCGGGACGATCACGGGGATCCCTCCGGCCCGCGTGATGCAGTCGTAATAGCCTGACGCGAGATAGGCGTAGGCAGGCGAATCGTTCCCGGCGGCACGGTAGTCAGCGTTCAGTCCAATCAGCGGTTTGCAGTGCATCTTACACTCCCTTTTTGGCACAAAATAGATTCCGGCGTCCCTAGCGGAAGGAGACACGAACGAGAACGAACGAGAGAGGCGACTCGATACCAAGTCGTCTCAGGGATGCGGCTCGCTGGCGGGCTTATGCAACAGCCACTACAAAGCACGCACCGTCTGGGTGACTGCCGTGACCATCATGCACAATGCGCACCTGAGGAAGATCCCCGGCTGCCTGCAGCACGGAATAGAATTCCCATTCGGCTCCAACCGCCGTTGCGACGATCCTCGTCGGTACAACGCCGGAGCGACATCCCTATCGTTGGGCCGCAAACATGTCCTTATGTTGATGCCTGGGTATTGATGACGGGGTTGCAAGATGGCCAGAAGATATCGTTGCCGATAAGCGATTGCAAGTGAAACCACCTATTTTGCGTCGAATCTTCGGGGCGACACAACTAGTTGTGCAAGCACTTTGGTGCTAGCGGTTACCTCCGCGCAAGTCTTGATTTGCCGGTTAGTTAGCTGCGGAGGTGTTGGCCCCGGTCCGCCGGCCCTTCTCTCAGGCCCCGCGGGCGGCCGGCAGTGCGGCTTTACGCCGCGCCGGAAGGCCTGTATTGTAAACGGCTTACGAATTCCGACCTGAGGTGTGTAACCTGCCGCGGTCGGCAGGGAACGCCCGTCAAGTACGGACGCCACCGCTGCTGGTCCGCGTCGGTTGGCCGCTGGCAAAACCGCCGCACGCGGCGTGCAGGTCACGATCTGAGACTCTTAGGGCGAAGTCTTTCATGCGGTATCAGAACGTCTGCATTGAGTCCTTTGGATATACGTTGCCGGAAGAGATTGTCACGAGCGACGAGATCGAGCATCGACTCGCTCCGCTCTACCAACGGCTACGGCTCCCCGAAGGCCGTTTGGAGTTGATGACGGGGATCGCACAACGCCGGTTCTGGACGCCCGGTACGTTGCCGAGCGACAAGAGTGTCGAGAGCGCCAACAAGGCGATTGCCGCGGTGGGGATCGACCGTGCAGTACATTGGAGCGTTGCTTCACGCCAGTGTCTGTCGTGACCACTTGGAGCCGGCCACGGCTTGTCGCGTGCATCATCTGCTGCAGCTCCCACCGCAGTGCATGATTTACGACGTCTCCAATGCCTGCCTGGGACTGCTCAATGGCATGGTGCAGATCGCCAACATGATCGAGTTGGGGCAGATTCGCGCCGGGATCGTGGTCGGGACGGAGGACGGTCGTCACCTGGTTGAAAACACCATTGAGTCGCTGAACGCCACGACGTCGTTGACTCGTCGGCAGATCAAGATGGCGATCGCATCATTGACCATCGGATCCGGCAGCTGCGCCATCCTGTTGGTGGATCGGCGTTTGAGCCGGACCGGAAATCAATTGGTGGCGGCGACGGTACGCGCCCACACGCAGAATCATGAGCTATGTCATAGCGGCGGGGATGAAGCGGTCGCGGGAGGTATGAAGCCGCTGATGGAAACCGATTCGGAGCGGCTGATGCACGAGGGGATTCGAACGGGTGCGGAAACGTTTCCGGATTTCCTGGCCGAAAGCGGCTGGACGCGCGACGCGATCGATCGCACGTTCTGTCACCAGGTCGGTACCACGCATCGCAAGATGATGCTCGAAGCGCTCGGCTTGGACGAGCGGATTGACTTTGCCACGCTGCAGTGGTTGGGCAACACCGGGTCGGTGGCGCTGCCGACCACGATGGCCGTGGCGCTGGAGCAGGGTCTCGTTCAACCTGACGAACGAGTCGGCATGTTGGGGATTGGATCGGGCATCAACTGTTTGATGCTCGGAGCCGTGTGGCAACGATCGCTCGTTTGTTCCAACCTGGATCAGGCCTCGTTGCAGACGCGGGGCACGCATCGCAAACTGACGGTCGCCCAACGGAGCGAAGCTACCGTCGCCCACCGCACTCTGTGAGCGTGGCGCGAAACTCGGCGATCGAAGTCTCCACCATGTGATCGACCGTGAACTTGTCCAACGCCCGCTGCCGCCCGCGCCGCGCCTTCTCCGACATGGCTTGAGGGTCGCTCAGCGCGGCGATGATCGCGTCGCTCAGCGCAGCCACGTTGCCGCGGGGCACCACCCAGGCCAGTGCCGACGACCCCAACGCGTCGCTCCCGACTACTTCCGGAATGCCGCCGGCGTCGGTTGTGACAATCGCTCGTTCGGCCAGCAGGGCGTCGATCAGCGTCGACCCCAGGCCCTCCTCGAGTGACGGAAATACAAACAGGTCGCAAGCCTGCAGCAAGTCGGGTACATCGTGGCGAAAACCGAGCAGGTTGACGTGTGACATGAGGTTCAGCCTGGCGATCTGTCCCCGCAGCGCGGGCTCCTGGTCACCGGCTCCGGCGATGACGAGCCGCGTTTGGGGATGCCGCTGCAGGACCGCTCTCATGGCATCGATCAGCACGCGGTGCCCCTTGCACTCCACCAGGCTGCCGATGCTCAGCAGCAATCGCTCCTGCCCGCCCACCTGCAACGCCGCGCGACCACGCTGCCGATCCCCGCTGGCCACACGCTGTGGATCGACACCGTCGTACACGACCCGCAGCCGGTCCACTGGGATGCCCGCCTCAACGCACTGCTGCCAAGCTGCCTGCGACACACAGAAGACCCGATCACACAGGCCTCGATAGCGACCCGGCGAGCGGATGGGAAAGCTCGCCCGCCGCGCTGCCACCGTGACCACTTGCTTCAACCGCCAGGCCGCCAGGCCGCTCAGCGTAATGGCGTGCGCGTCATTGCAATAGACAACATGGACCGCCCGCTTGTGCAAGACACCCCGCAGCCACGCCAGTCGCCACGGCCAGGGCAGCTTGCCGCGCAATGACAGCACCGGAAACCCGCCAGCCGCCAAACGCGCGGCGAACGGCTTGCCGCCGAGCGCGACCGCTACACAGCGGTGGCCCCGCTCGCGCAATCCTGCAGCCAGCTGCCAGGCCTGTTCCTCGCCTCCCTGCCATAACCGCTGCGTGGAAACGATAGCCACTGTGAGAGGTTTGTCCATGGCGGATCGTTACTGGTAATTTGTTAGAGGACTAGAATGCCACCGGTTTGCCGAGCTTCCGTCGCAACACGGTGATTTGACCCGAGTGCATCATCTCGTGTTCCGCTGCCAGGTCGATCATGTCGACGACCAGCGGAGCGTATTGTCGCATTTCCTCCGGCGAATCGGCAGCGAGTGCTTCGTCATCCAACGTTTCCATCAGTTGCACCATGGCCGCCCGCTGTTGGTCCAGCAACGTCACATACTGATCCTTGCTCAGAAAAGCCGTGGGATCGTCATTGCCCGCCGCCTCCTTCGCATGCTGCTCAGCGAAACCTTCCGGCAAATCGGGCATCGAGCCGGGCTGGATCATGTCGCCGAAGAACTTGAACGACCCGATCAGGTGCCCCAACTGCCAGGCAATGTGATTTGCGCCCGGCACCGGCCGCTGCATGATCTCGGCATCCGACAGATCACTGAGCAACATGGTCGAGACCATCTGGGAACGACCGAAGCTGCTGCGAATTACGTCCTTCACGTTCATGTTGGTTTCCCCGCGTCGAAGAGTGGGTTTGAAAGACGGATCACTGTTCCGCCTCGATTGAGTCGCCCCAAGAAGATATGCGCTGCCGCCATCCTATGGCATATGCCGCCGGTTTCAAGGACCGGCCGGGCCGAACTCCGGCAGCGCCCTGGCATCAGGTCGTGTCATACAGTGAGCTGAACCGGAGGCCCGACACTCTTTCATGCCCCCAGGAAAGGATCCAACCCCCTGGCGACAGGTGCCATCGTCTCCCAGCCTGATCTTAATCCCAACAAGGCCGCGGGCTAAACGAGGAAATTACAGCGGCAAGCGGATCACCTGGCCTCCTTCCGCGAGGGATTGATCGATGGCCAGGCAGAGTTCGTGGGTTTGGTAGGCATCGGCGACATTGCAGTGCGACTCAACATCATGGCGGATGCAGTCGACAAAATGATTGATTTGAGCGTCGAAGGGATGATGATGGACGCTGCCGGAATCGGGTGTGATGGCGGGAAAGGTCGTCCAGTGATTCTGGCCGGGCAGCAGTTTGGGGGCCCATAGCCGGTTGTCGCGGGCGGCCCCCTCGGTTCCGATCAAGTCGACGTTGAAGGTATAGGGGATCACCGCGTCCAGCAGCACCGAGGTCTTGCCGATGATACCGCTGCGGAATTTGACAATCGCCACCACGTTCGCATCGTACTCGTAGAGTCCTTTCTTGTTGTTCGACAGGGCGGTGACTTCCACGACCTCGTCGCCCACGAACCACCGCAGAGCGTCGATGGCGTGACAGCCTGCCAAGAGGTTGGAGCTGCCGCCGGTCGCGATCTTCGAGGCCCACTCCCAGCCGTGGTACGAAGGTCCCAGCCCGTGCCAGTAGTCCACCTCCGCATAGAAGAGCTCACCCAAAGTGCCGGCCGCCAGCACGGTTTTGAGGCTCTCGAACATCGGATTCCACCGCAGTACAAAACTCACAATACTCTTCACGTTCGCCTTGGCCACCGCGTCGCGCAAGGCCCGATTCTCGTCCATCGTCAGCACCATTGGCTTTTCAACCAGTACGTGACGACCCGATTCCGCGGCGGCGACAGCCTGGTCATAATGGACTTGATTGGGGCCACTGATGTTGACGATGTCAACCCGCTCGTCACTCAGCACATCCTCGTATCGGCTCGGGATGGAGCAGGCAAGGTCGAACTTCTTGGCTAATGCCTTGGCGCTCTCCGGATTGCGACTGCTTACCGAGACGATCTCGACATGCGGATTTTTGAGCCAACTAGCCGCATGTGCGTAAGCCACTTCACCCGCTCCGTGGATCGCGACACCAAGCTTTCGTTCGTGGTTGGTCATGACAGGCTCCATTCGTTGCGGAGAGGCCTGGAAGCGGCATCATGCACGCACGGTGCGCATGTTTGTGATGCCGAGTGTTGGATGGAGAACGAATCGGGAATGCGGAGTGCGGAATGAGAGATGGCGTTGAAAGTGCAAAGGGGTGGCGAACACTTCGAGAGTGAACGCAGTGAACATGCGACTGCTTATTCCGCACTCCGCATTGCGCATTCCGCATTCCCTAATCGTTTCGGTCGTCCAAGTCAGCCAGACCACACGCTCTGGGGCACTTTTTGGTTGCGGCTCACGGCCGCGTTAGGGTAGTGTCATGTGTCATTTGTCATGGGTCACTTGTCATTTGTCAAGGAGGTAGGGTGTGCCAAGCTCGCCAGGCACACGTGGACTCTACCGATCGACGGGCACGATGGTCACGTTGTTCTGCTTGGCGTTACGCCCTTGGTGCTCGACGATTTCGCAGCGCAAATCGGTCGTTCTGCCGGCCGCCACCTCCGTCCGATATTCCACGGTCTGGAAGTCGTGCAACGTGGCGGCGAAAGGGGAGCGGAATAGGATGTGGCCGGGAATCGTGCGGCGGATTTCCACATTGATCGGTCGGGAAGTGTAGTTGCGAATTCGCTGCGTGTAAGCGGCATGTTCATCCCAGCCGGAGACCGTGCTGTTGACCTCGATCTTTACGCCGCCGTCGTCAACCTGGCGATAGACGTCACCTCCTTCGATATGCATCCAAATGTGGTCGCGCCAGGTCTTGAGTTTCACCCATTCGCAGATCACCTCTGGATCAGGCCCCAGATTCAGCTCGATCTTGTCGCCGATCGGGATGTACTTGATGTTCTGTGCGGCGACGAAGCTGAGTCCGTGGCGGCCGTTATCGCGAAACAAGCGAACCGTTCCATCTGGCAACGGAGTCTCGCCGAGCGTCGACTCCTTGTCGTTGGTCAGCAGGTAGAGGCGTACGAGCTGGTCGCCGTACTCGGGGACGCGATATCGATACTGGGTTTTCATGGGCACGGCCAGCTTGTCGAAGCTCCGCATCCGCTTGGACCAGCCAGTGGGGATCGATTCCGTACCTTCGACTGTGTAGAGGAAGTACTCGCTGAGCCCTTCCTTAATGATCTCTTTGGGAGCTGCCGCGGCATCTTCCGCCAGGCCTCCGCCTCCCATCCCACCGGCTAAGACAGTCAGGCTCCGGGCGGCCTTGAAGCGCAGCTCGTCGCGCTTACCTTTTTCCAGTTCTTCCACCTGGGCCATGGAGATCTGAGCCAACTGCGCGATCTTCTCGGTCAAGTTGATCGTGCCGACCACCAGCCGGACTTGGGCGTCTTCATAATCCTCACCGGAGTTGTTGGTGACCCGGACAAAAGCCTCCAGGTGCATCCGGGATTCGTCGGTGGTGCAGATGCCGACGTAATCCGCCGCCCAGCTGATGCCGCTGGTGAAGTAGGTGATTTCGACGGTCGCTTCCCCGTCCATTTCGCTCTGCACATTCCAGTAGAGCATCTGTGGTTTGTCGTGGGGAAAGGTGGTGTCGAGGACGTCCAACTGGTCGACGGAAGTAAGGAACCGCAGTTCCACCGAGGTCGGATCGATGAGCGTATTGGCCCAGCTGAACTGCAGTGGATTGACGCCCGGCTTAAAACTGATCTTGCGGGTCTCTCGTACCAGCGTGAGATCCTCCGAGTTGTAGATGGTCAGTTGGACGGTATCCCGATTGGGTACGGTCGACAGGTCGACATTCTTGGCCGCGGCCGCGGGTGGTTGGAGCAGGGCACACGTCAAGATGATCAGCATGGCGAATGAGTTGTAACGCATGAGAGAATCCTCAGGGCATGAGTGGTCAGAAACTGGTTGGAGTAAATGAGCCGGCCAATCGTTGGCGTGCGAATCTACCATTCGCTCTTGATGATGAGATGTAGTTTGTGCACGATCTTGGTGGCCTTGGTGTCGGCGCCGCGAGCGGGAAGGTCGACGTGAAAAATTTGTTTGTCGAAGGTGCTTTTCTCCGCATCGGGACCCCCGGCAAAAGTCGTTTCGCTTCCCAGTTCCCACTGCACATCCCGGCCCGCATCGCGATAGACTTCACCGCGAATCTGGCGCAGGCTTTCCGCTACATCGAGGGTCGCGGCCTGGTCCTTGAAGTTCTCGATCTCATACTTGACGATGACTTCGATGTCATGGAGGTTTCCGGCCACCTGGTGCTGTTCGTTTTTCTCGATGGTTCGTTGCACCACGATATCCTGGGCCGTGCCGACGTAGAGTCGCATCTCGTCATCCAGCGGCGTGAACTTGCCCCAGTCTTCCCCGAGAAAGGCCGTCGAGCCGTGTGCATCCTCCTGGAAAATGCGCACCTTACCGAACTGGAGCGGCGCGAGTCCCAGATGGTTCGCCTTGTCATTCTTCAGTACATAGTGCATGGGGATGCGGAGTTTGTTTTGAGGGCGGTCCAGGTACCCGAATTCGGTTGGATCGCACGTGTACGCTTTCTTGACGGGAACTTCCACATACTTCTGCATCAGCATTTCTTTCGTTTCGTTCAGGCCGATCGGTTTGAGGAATTGTGGCCCAAAGCCGGCCCACAAGCTGGTGGAATCGAACTCCTCATTCGCAAAATTCTGCAATCGCAGGTACTGACGCAGCACCAGCGTCTTTTCGTCCCGCGCCACCACTGCTCGATAATTGAAGGCCTTGGTGAGATTGCCCAGCAAGTAGCTGATCCGCACCAGCGCCGATCCCGAGTCACTGGCGGCCACCTGCCACACCAGAGCGGGCTCGTTGGGAGGATAGCTGACGGAAAGAACTTGGACTTCCAGACGTTTGGCGGGGACCGTGTCACCGGCGGCCGGCGGGGCGGCCGCGTCTTGCACGACGACTCGAAAGACCAGTGTGTTGGGGTCGATGCTGGTGTTGGCCCACGAGAAGTCGATCTGGTTGATGCCCTTGACCAAGGGGACGATACGTTCTTCCTCAACCAGCGTGGCGTCGGCGTGGTCGAGTTGAATTTCGACCCGCTGGCGCACGGGGAGCGTGATCAGCTTGATTCGTGCTTCCGCCCGCGGCGGTACGGACAACAGCACCAAGGCCGAAATCAGCAGTAGAGTGGTGCAGGTGATTCGCATGAAAAGACTCCTGAATAGGGGCTCCTGTCGCACGGCCCACCGACGGGCGCGCTAGGGGAGCGCAGACAAGTGTGTATCGTGGTGAACAAGAAAAGCCGCCAGGCAGCGCTCGCCGCACGCTGGATGTCGCCTTGTGACGCGTCCTCGGGCCACGAGAAACAGCTGGCCGAAGTGCCAAGACTCGCGTCACGGCTGGCCTCCGACAATCTGACGCACCGACTTGGACACAAGTTCCCGAGAAAATGACTGCACCCCACCCCACCCACGTTTCTACCGGGCCCGTCCCGGTAGGACGACAACTGGTCCGCTACCGTCGCGCATGCCGCACCCACGTTTCTACCGGGCCCGTCCCGGTAGGACGACAACTGGTCCGCTCCCGTCGCGCATGCCGCACCCACGTTTCTACCGGGCCCGTCCCGGTAGGACGACAACTGGTCCGCTCCCGTCGCGCATGCCCCACCCACGTTTCTACCGGGCCCGTCCCGGTAGGACGACAACTGGTCCGCTACCGTCGGCATGCCGCACCCATAGCGTCCCAAGATGGGAGTTCAGCATCCCGCGTCGTAACAGGCGCTGCGTGAACGACATGTTCGTGGTCACCTGGTGCAGGCCACAGCGACCTTGTGGGGCCAGCCGCAAGTGCTCGCCATGCAAATCCCATTACCCGACTCGTTTCATGTCACTTGGAGCGATAGAATCGGGCGTATCGAGAAGACTCGGTTTCCAATTGTGGTGATCGATTCGATGAGGGGTACACCATGCGTTGCTTGTCATCGTCTCTGTTGCTGGTTTCGACACTCTACGCCTGCATTACGCCGCTCCACGCCGACGAAATACCGGACCGCGACGCGTTCGTGCGCGTGTGTCCGCGCGATGGCCGCTATTTTGAGTTGTCCAACGGACGGCCATATATTCCAATCGGCTTCCAAACTCACCATACCCTCGAAAGGACTGAGTCATATGACGGAAGAACGCCACCGACTGGAGGAGTTGATCACCAAGCTCAAGCAGCAACGAGATGAACTCGGTCTGCAGATCCACCTGGGGAAGGCCGAGGCGAAGGAGGAGTGGGACAAGGTCACGGCCAAGTTAGATGAACTGCTGCACGAATATGAGCCGCTGAAGGGTGCGCCGAGTGAGACCAAGGACAACGTCATCAGCGCTATGAAGTTGGTCTCCGACGAAATCTGGACCGGCTTTCAGCGGATTCGAAAATCGCTGTGAGGCACTGTTTCGCAGGGGTGTTCTGCCAGCATCCAGCTGCGGAGACCCCAACTACGTACGGCCCGGTTCAGTGCACCAGGTGCATGCGGAGTCGATGAGGATAAAGTGACACCGGACTGGCTGCAACTCGGCTCAAAGAGCCGAGCGGCGTCGCTCATTCTGGCTTGTCGCCTGAAATCGGGTCGAGCGCCGTGATCTCTTCTGCCAATAGATCCCGAATCTGTTCGGAGATGTTGAAGCTGACACCATCCTGAACGAGTTCGTGCAGTTGGGCCAGGCGATGATCGGGGTCCTTGCGCAGCACCGCCATGTAGATTCTCTCCAACTCGGCTTCGTCGCCGGGCAAGTGAGTTCCCTTCCTGAGAATGGCCAGATATTGTCGGATGAGCTCAATCACGCGCAAGTCCTTTCTCAACACTTCCGCACGGACAGGTATCGGCTGGACCTGCTGAACCGAGTGACTTGCTGTTACGATCGCACTCGACTCAGCGTTTCGCCGGCCACACTTCAGGAGCGATCGGGAATCGCTGCCGATGGACTTCGACCAGAGTATGCCGCAGCTACCCCCCGTCAGGGAGCCTTCACCGACAGCTTCGACGGCATCTCTAGGGAGATGAAGGGACCATTATAACATGGCTAAGGCTGGTTAACAGCGGCATAAGTGGTCTGTTGAAGTGTAGCGTCTGGGGTGACTTGTGGGGCGCCTGACACGCTGCGCAGTGAAAATCCATCGGCCCGGATGTGCGGATTCCTCCGCCTCTGCCGTGCACCGCAACGACTTACGCAAGACACGGCTCGATGGAACATCCGGGCCAACTGCGACGACAATTCGAACCTTGGAAGAAATGAGTCGCGCGGATGGACCGCCGTTCAGCGGACGAACGATCGGAACCCCCAAAACTGGGGGTTGTCTCATAGTATTAATTATGGGGTGGCTGTCAGTGGCCGGTGGTGGCGGGCGATGCGTCGCGGCGCGATGGGGATTCGCCGCCAGCGATCCAGAAAGGAATCCCGGTTTGTATCGCCATAATTTGCCTCTGTTGGTTATCATAGAAGCAAGTGCTCCACGCTGCGGAAACAGGTAGGCCGCGATATCAGAGGTGCTTGCGGTGGCCGAGATGAGTGGTGGCCGAACCCGTGTGCCGCGAGGCGGCACGGGGACCCGGCAGATAGCCGTTCCCCGGCGGGAGTATTTGCGCGCCGGTGTCCGCCCGTGTCGGATCTTGTCTTTTGAATGCGAGTCACCCGTATTGGGGCGGTGGCACCTCGTCACGCGAGCATAGCGCGGCGCGTGTGGGACCGCGTCCGGGAAGCGTCGGGAGAACCGCATCTGGGAAACTGTGGGAAATGAAGAGAAGCGGCAATGGCTAGATGGATGGCTTTCACGCTTATGATCGCATCGGCTTGTGCCTCCGCGCGGGGTGCCGAGCGGGGTGTGGAGCCTCTGTTCGAGAGCGATGCGAATTTGAGTCCGCGGACGAAGATTGACCGGGTCGTGTTTGCCCGACTCCGCCAGGAGGGTATCGAGCCGGCAAACATTTGTTCGGACGCGGTCTTCCTGCGTCGCGTCTATCTGGATGTGATTGGAACGCTGCCGAGCACGGACGAAGCGCAGCAGTTTCTCACCAACCCTAGCCCGACGAAGCGGCGAGAATTGATTGACGCGCTGCTGGAGCGTGATGAGTACGCGGACTACTGGGCCTTGAAGTGGTGCGATCTGCTGCGGGTGAAAGCCGAGTTCCCCATCAATCTTTGGCCGAACGCGGTGCAGGCCTATCATCGCTGGATTCTCACGAGTCTGAAGGAGAACAAGCGGTACGATGAGTTTGTTCGCGAGATTCTGACGTCCAGTGGCAGCAATTTTCGCGACGCGCAAGTCAACTTCTATCGCTCGACACAGTCGAAGAATCCGGAAGAACTGGCGCGGGCCGTGGCCTTGACGTTCATGGCCACGCGGGCCGAGAAATGGCCCAAGGAGCAACTGGCCGGGATGGCCACGTTCTTTTCCTTCATTGGCTATAAGCGAACGTCCGAGTGGAAAGAGGAGATCGTCTACTTCGACTCGCAGAAACTGTTGGAAGCGGGACCGACGACGGCGACATTTCCGGACGGTACGACCGTGCAATTGACGGCGGACAAGGATCCGCGGGAAGTGTTTGCCGACTGGTTGATCTCACCCAAGAACCCCTGGTTTGCCCGCTGTATCGTCAATCGCGCGTGGTACTGGCTGCTGGGGCGCGGCATCATTCATGAGCCGGATGACGTTCGTGACGACAATCTTCCGAGCAACCCGAAACTGCTCGACCTGTTGGAGAAGGAACTGGTCGCGGCCCGTTACGACATGAGGGAGCTGCTCCGTTCTATTCTGGACTCCAAATCGTATCAGCTTTCGTCCATACCGAAGTCGGACAAGCCCGAGGTGGAGGTCTATTTCGGGGCGTATCCGCTGCGGCGACTGGATGCGGAAGTATTAGTCGATGCGCTCTGCCAGATTACCGGTACGACGGAAGAGTACTCGAGTCCGATCCCGGAACCGTTCACTTTCGTCCCGGAGCATCAGCGTTCGATTGCCTTGGCGGACGGCAGTATCACGAGCACGTTTCTCGAGATGTTTGGCCGCCCGTCTCGCGATACCGGCCTGGAGACGGAGCGAAACAACAAGCCGAGTGCCGCGCAGCGCTTGCACATGTTGAATTCAAGCCATGTTCAGCAGAAGATCCAACGCAGCGAGAAGCTGCGGCAATTGACCCGATCCAGTCGCAATACGCGTGAAGCAGCCACGAGGATCTATTTGGCAGTTCTGTCGCGGCTGCCTACGGAACAGGAGTTGCGCGCGGTGGAAGCGTACTCCAAGACGGAAGAGGGAGCGGGGCAACAAACGTACATCGATCTCACGTGGGCATTACTGAATAGCGTGGAGTTCCAATACCGCCATTAATCGACAAATGGGGACAGAATTCGATCAATTTGAAGTCAAGTTCTAAGCGACCAATCGGAAGCGGGTTAGCAGAGCTCGAGCGGTAGCTCGTAACGGGTTCGAGGCCTGCGTCGTCAACAGCCAGAATCGTTGGTCGCAGTCCGAGGGACACTCAAGCAGCACGCGACAAGACGCGGAGAAAGTCGAGGTAGCAGCATGAATATTCACGGTGATTCACTGAAGTCCAGCCTGGTTGGTGTGCCCCTTACACGCAGATCACTGTTGCAGGCCGGCCTGGTGGGTGCCACCGGGTTTTGGCTGACCGATCAGCTTTCCTCGCCCGTGCAGGCTGCCACGCAACCGGGCAAAGCACAGGCGGTGATTCAGATCTGGATGTGGGGTGGCCCGCCACACAACGATACATTTGACCCGAAGCCCGATGCCGGCTACGACTACTGCGGCCCGTTGAGCAAAACGGCGACGACGAACGTGCCCGGCATACAGATCGGCGAGCTATTGCCGCTGCTGGCGAAGAATGCCGACAAGTACGCGATCCTGCGCAGCATGACGCACGGTCAGAACGGGCATGAGACGGCGTCTTACATGACGCAGACCGGGCATCCTGCCGGTGGCAAGGAAGTTTATCCGTGCGCCGGTGCCATTGTCTCCAAGTTCAAGGGACAGGATGCAGGCTACAAGGGTCTGATCCCCCCCTATATCGTCCTCACGGAGCCGCAAGGACGGTTTTCCGAGGCGGGGTTCATGGGGTCCCGCTACAAGCCGTTTGCCACGGGAGGCGATCCGCTCGACCCCGTTTTGCGGTGGAAGGCGTGGTGGCCGAGGGGATTTCCGACGAACGCCAGAAGGCGCGCCGTCAACTGTTGGGCAACTTGAATTCGCTGGCGCATGCGATGCAAGGGGACCCGCGACTCGAGACGCTGCAGAAATGCGAGGACGAGGCGTACGATCTGATTCTGGGCGACGCTGGCAAGGTCTTTGACCTGACCCAGGAAAAAGACGACGTGCGCGACAAATATGGTCGCTCGACGTTCGGCCAATCGTGCCTCGTGGCCAGACGATTGATCGAGAAAGGGTGTCCGTTACGTGACGATCAATTACAACGGCTGGGACACTCACAAAGAGCACTTCCAGGCGATGCGGCGCATGCTCCCCGTACTCGATAAAGGCATGTCATCCCTGTTGGAGGATCTGTCGGAGCGTGGCCTGCTCGATAGCACGATTGTCTGGTGGGGGGGCGAGTTCGGGCGTACGCCGCAGGTGCAGTGGGAGGCACCCTGGAACGGTGGTCGCAGCCACCACGGAGCCGTCTTCTCGAGCGTCGTGGCCGGGGGAGGATTCAAGGGGGGCGCCGTCGTCGGGGCATCGGACGACAAGGCCACCAATGTCAAGGATCGGCCCGTCTACCCGTGGGATTTGCTCGGCAGTATGTATGAATTGCTGGGCATCGATCCAGATGGAACGGTGAAGCATCCACAAGGGATGGACATGCCGTTGTTGCCGACCAAAGAGGATGGCGTGGAGTCTGGTGGTCGTCTGAAAGAGATTACGTAGTTCACGCGGGGACGGGTACCTGTCATGTTGCTGTTGCGATATCGAATGGTGATGGGGCTCGCCGCAGGGCTGCTTCTGCCGCTGCTCGGCTCCACTGCCCAGGCGCAGCGGGAACCCGACATCGGCTATGTCTATCCGCCAGGCGGACAGGTGGCGACAACCGTCACGGTGACCATTGGCGGACAGTTTCTGGACGGAGCCACGGGTTTGCATGTTTCGGGCCAAGGTGTGGTGGCATCCGACCTGGAATTTGAGAAGCCGCTCACTAATTTCGAAGTCAACGTCCTGCAAGACAAGATTGAGAAAGCGCGCGAGAAACTGAAGGAAGAAGGGAAGGAGGTCGACCTGAGACGCCGGCAGGGCGCGGTGGCCGAATTCCTCAAATTGTTGAAGGAAGTGGACGTTACCGAGATAGAACTGCAGAAGTTGGAGGAATATCGCGAGCGGCGTAACGACAAGAAGCGGCAATTGAATCCCCAGCTTGAACAGACGGTGACGGCCAAGTTGAAGATCGCCGCCGATGCCGCACCCGGGCGGCGTGACCTGCGCGTGGAGACTCCCACCGGCCTCTCCAATCCGCTCGGCTTCCACATCAGTCCCTTTCCCAACTTCCTGGAAACGGAACCGAACGACGCGTCGGCGGGTGAGGCCATTGTCGACGCACTCCCCGCGGTCCTGAACGGACAGATCATGCCGGGCGACGTCGATCGGTTTCGCTTTGAGGCGAAGAAGGGTCAGCGGTTGGTGCTGATCACCAACGCCCGTGAGCTGATGCCGTACCTGGCCGACGCGGTGCCGGGCTGGTTTCAGGCAACACTGGCGCTCTACGACCAGAATGGCAGGGAAGTTGCCTATGCCGACGACTATCAGTTCGATCCCGATCCGGTTCTCTACTATCGGATCCCCCAAGACGGATTCTACGAAGTGGAAATCAAAGACTCGATCTTCCGCGGGCGCGAGGATTTCGTCTACCGCATCGAAGTGGGAGAACTCCCCTTTGTGAAGGCCGTATTTCCCTTGGGAGCGCACGTTGGCGAGCCGGCGAAAGTCGAGGTGGATGGTTGGAACTTGCCCGTCGATACGGTGACACTCGATTATCAAACCAAGGAAGTCGGCAAGACGACTGTGTCCGTGCCGAATCGCAAACGGATGTCGAATGAAGTACCGTTCGAGGTGGACGATTTGCCCGAGATTCTGGATCAGGAGCCGAACAACGACCTCCCGTCTGCCCAACTCCTCAAACCACCTTGTATCGTCAACGGCCGCATCGATGTGCCGGGCGACTGGGATGTGTTTCGCTTTGATGGTCGAGTCGGAGGGCAAGTCACTCTGGAAGTCGTTGCCCGCCGACTGAATTCTCCCCTCGATTCGCTCCTCAAAGTGACCGATGCCGACGGTAAACAGCTGGTGATCAACGATGACACCGAGGACAAAGGATCGGGCCTGGTCACGCATCACGCGGACTCGCAGTTGCAGTTGAGTCTGCCCGATACGGGTGCCTTTTACATTCACCTGGGAGATACCCAAAAGAAGGGGGGACAAGGGTACACCTATCGGTTGCGAGTCAGTGCCCGGCGCCCCGATTTTGACTTGCGCGTCGTTCCCTCCGGTATTAATGCGCGGCCCGGTTCCGTGGTCCCCCTTACCGTCTACGCCCTGCGCCGCGACGGATTCAACGAGGATATTCGCCTTGAGCTGCTCGATCCTCCGCCGGGCTTTGCGCTGAGTGGGGGTTGGGTACCTGCCAATGAAGAGAGTGAAGAGTTGACGCTGACGATTCCTCCCAACACGAAGGAGGACCTCTACGTACTGAGACTGGTCGGGCGTGCGGAGATCAAGGGGCGTGAGATCGTTCGCACCGTGGTACCGGCCGACGATATGATGCAGGCCTTCATTTATCATCATCTCGTACCGGCTGAAGAGCTGCTGGTCTCGGTCTCGGGCAAGGCACTGGTGCGGGCTGGCATGCGGCGTGCCGGGAAAGCGGTCTCGCCGGAAGAATCGCTCAGAATTCCGTCGGGCGGGACCGTGCGGTATCAGCTGCCGATCCCCAACCGGCCTAATTTGAACGATGTGCAGGTGGAATTGAGTAATCCACCGGACGGCATCACGATTCTCCGTATGATCCGCGGGCTGGGTGGATTGGTAATGCTCTTCTCAGCCGACGCGGAAATGGCCAAGCCAGGTCTCAAAGGCAACCTGGTACTGAATGTGTTCGTCGAACGGACCATTCCCGGCCGCAATGGCAAACCCGGCTCCAAAGCGCAAAGTCCCCGTTGGCACGTTCCCCGCCATCCCGTTCGAAGTTGTCGGACCGTGACGCGTCATTCGATGCGGAGAGCAAACAGTCGATTCTGTGTGGGGAGCAGGAGCGTGTCGCCGGCCAACACAGGTGTGATCGCCATGCTGCGCACGCGACCCTGGGCCAGGACTTTCTTCTCGCGGCCTGCTTGCAGTACCCACAAGCGGTTCTTCTCGTTGGAAATGTAGACTTTGCCCTGCGATACGATCGGCGTGGCACACCACACGCCCCCAATCAAGTCGTGATCCCACAATTGCTGACCGCTGTCCGCGTCGAAACAGTGCAGGCGGCCCGAGTAGTCGGCCACATATAACAACCCTTCGCAGATCACCACATCCGACAGCGTGCGACCCACTGCGCGCGAATCCCACACTTTCTGTCCTGTCGCACCATCGAGGCACGACAAGATCCCCTGCCCTGGCCCGTGCACCGGGCTCTGGCCGATCGTGATGTAGATGCGTCCGTGGTAAACGATGGGCGTGGCGATCACTTCGCTGGGCCCGTCCGGACTGTTCTTGTTCCAGCGTGCATACGGAATCAACTGCCCGTCGCGCTGGCGATAGTCGGCCGGACAACAGTCATACTGCCAGACGATCTTGAGTGTCTCGATGGAGCCTGCTTCGTGCGACGTCGCCACCGGTTCGAACGCGTACAAGACCCCGTCGCCTCCACCAAACAGTATCAGCGGTCGCCCGTCGAACTGAGCCGCTACGGGCGACGACCATTGACCGTGAAACATCCGTTGGCCGATCCCTGCTCCGTCCACGGCCGCCAGTTGGCCGGTCCGCTTGTCGAGCGCAATCAAACTCGGTGCATGGGGGTGGGGAACAACGTTGTGCGTGTCGTCCACGCCATTGGTGGTACACGCATATAGGTAGTCACCGTAGATCGCTGGCGAATTGCCGCAGACGTCGTGCGGCACGACGCTCAGTTGTTGGATCAGATCGTACTGCCAGATGATGTCTCCGTCCTCGGCCGTCAGTTGGTACGACCTGTCTGAGTCAATACCGATGTACGTCTTCTCGCTGACGAACGGACCGTCGTTCCCGTTGGCCTGGCCATCTCGATCAAGGCATAAGATGTCACCGCGCGGACCAACCATGTACAACCGATCGCCTTCCACTGCGGGGGAGGAGCAAACGCCACATTTCCATTGATTGAAATGAAACGGAGGATTCACGCCTTGCATGTAGCGGGGGACCGGCAATTGCCAAATCCGACGCCCTGTCGGCAGGTCCAGACATATGAGAATACCGCCACCAGTACTCTTGGCTGCGGGATGATCGAGTCCCGAGTCGTTGACGCCGATGTAGAGTCGGTCGTTGTCCACGCGAGGAACGGTGTACTGATGGTCGCCCAACTCAAGCTCCCACACCAGTTGCTCCTGCGTAAATACGGTCGGTAGTTCCGGCGACCGAGGCGGCGCAGTTGGCTGAGCGGTTGCTAAATCGACCATCACGCAAACAACGCTGACGCAAACAAGGCAGCCTAGAACGGAGGCCTTCGTTCGTGCGGGATGCCATGCGTTCCGATCGCGGTGCATGCGCTGGGTGGGGATGAAAATCATAACAGGTATATCCCGGGAAATTGGAATGAGCCAATCAGTGGCGTGTGGCAGGTGGGAGAAGCACGGGGGTCAGCAGCACTCCCACCAGTATACTCCCTGGCCGATGCGACGCGTAGAACCGGCCTGCTGGGGGCGTCCCCCAGGTCGCTACCGTCGCCAGACGTTGCACGCAGTTGGAAAAATAGCGATTCGTTTGAAGGACAGAAAGATAAGATGACAAAAAATAAGCGGGCAGCGGCGAGATTTCTGTCATCCGATATTTTTGTCCACACCTGCCCCTTGCTGAAGAGCAGCCACCTACCACGTCTCTTGATGCACGGCAGCGACTCGAAATCGCGTCCGCGGTGGTGGCGACTCGGCCGGCCAGCCGATCGAAACGATGGCGACCGGAATGATCTGCTCAGGCATAGCGAGCAGTGATCGCACATGGGCGATACGGGTAGGCCGCGGATGAACGCCTAACCAGCACGCACCGAGTCCCAGCATGCTGGCCGCCAGCAGCAGGTTCTCGACGGCGGCTGCGCAGTCTTGCAGCAGGTACGAAAGCTGGCCATCATGAGCTCGAAGGAGGTCACCGCAGACAACGATGCCGAGCGCCGCGTCGGTGAGCATCCCTCCATTAGGCAGTCCTTCCACGATCCGTTGGCGAGTGGTGTGATCACGCACCACAATGAACTCCCACGGATCCTTGGCCACTGCCGACGGGGCGGCCATGGCCGCTTCCAACAGATCTTGCACCAAGGAGTCATCGACATCTTTCAGCTGATACTCACGCACGCTTCTGCGGGCAAAAAGACTGCTCAAGAGTCGGTTCATCGTTAGCGTCCCTGTCGTCACTTGGGGGTCACGGAAGATCACAAATACCCATGATACCCGGTTGACGCAGTGCGGCAAGCAGACCTCGTCGATTGCCAAGCGGCAGACGCCGATGGGCAGAGTACGACAATTTTCTTCCACTGGTGGCAGATGGTGTTGTTGCGTACTATTTCCTATGCGTCAATGCCTCAGGCAGGTAACGACCGACCTGCCGTCACGCCACGTGGAACGCATGCATGGCTGGTGAACTGCTGTTTGTCTATGGAACGCTCAAGCGGAACGGGGGCAACCCCGCGCATCGGAATTTGCAGTTGTGGGCCGAGTACGTGTCGGAGGCGACGTTCCAGGGCCGCCTGTATTTGGTCGACTGGTATCCCGGCGCGGTTCCCTCGCGGGTGCCTGGCGAAGTTATCCACGGTGAATTGTATCGGCTCCGCGATCCCCGCCGCGCGTGGCACGAACTCGATCGATACGAAGGATGCGGCGGGGCGGCATCCGAGTACGAACGTTGCCAGCGACCGGTCGTGCTCCAGAGTGGGGCAGAGCTGCGCGCCTGGATCTACCTCTACCGTCGGGCGACGGACGGCCTGGAGCATATCGAGTCGGGAGTATTTGTGAGCGGGGACACCGTGGCGGATGAGTCAGCTCCACGTCGACCATCGAGCCGCTTGTAGATCGATTACTTCGCCGTGAAGGAGGCCATCACGACGATCTGAAAGGTAGCCGTCGTGGGTGTCGCCACGAGGGACTCTGTCCCCCTGTCGTCTTCTCCCGCTTGCTGAGCTTGTCGAGCGAGCAGCATACGCGCCTGATAGGAGCCACTGCCATAGTAGTAACTGGCGGAGAGGGGGTCATTCTCGGCCCCTCCGACGAAGCCTTTCAAGGACGAGAGGGTCCCCAGTTCGATGCCGGCCGCCTTAGCCAGTTGTGCGGCGTCCGATTTGGCGCGGGCAAACGCCTCAGCCATGGCCTTGTCGTGCGCGGCTTCACTCAGCTTGGCCACATAGAAGAAATGTGGCTCGCCCGGTTTGGCTTCTTCCTCACCGTAGCTCATGCTCTCCATCATTTGTTGCGTTTCCTCGTCCAATTCCTCTGCCTCGGGAGAGAGATCTTTGGCCTCTTTCAAGCCGGCGAGATCGGCGGCGGTCACTTTGTCCTCCAAATCCTTCGCGAAAGTCAGTACGTCTTCCTGCGTCTTCATGTCGAGTGGCCATTCCGCAGTCAATGTCGATGTCACCGTCACGATTTTTGGCACTTCCAGTCCTTTGGGGACACGCCGACCCTGCATTTGCCGCACCCGCAGCATGCGCTCCATCTGTTGCTGTTGGGATGACTTCCCGGCCGATAGCGTGGGGGGCTGCACAACGATCGCGTCTTTCTTGGCTCCGAAGGATTCAAGTTGGAGCAGGGCAGCGTCACGGCGATCCTGCAGACGTGTTAGCGCTTCTTTCAGAGTTTCCGCCTTTTCCGTCAATTGAATGGACATACGCACGGACGTCGGCTGTTCCTTGACGGTTACGGTACCCGTCCCCGAAATCCCGCTCTCGGACAGTCCTCCCATTAGACTGGCACCCATTTGCGCCGTGGCGACGGCGGGAAGCACGACCAGCGAGGACAACACAATGAACATGGATCGGCGCGTGCAACACAACATGTTGAATCTCCCAGGATAGAAACAAGACAGAAGGACCACTATTGCAGGTTCGGCATGCCCACCTCTTTGCGAAGACGCTTGCGAAACTGGAGGATCTCCGGGCCACTCATGATCCGGATCGTCCAATAAAACTCATCCACGTCCGATTCATCCTTGAGTCGCGAGTAGATTTCGCGCAGGATCGGCATGTACTGCGGATCATCCAGCACCGCAATCGCTCGGTAAACCAGCCGATTCAACCGACTATTGTCCTTCTGAGTACGCCAGTGGCGCAGGAGTGGAGCGAGCCCATCCGGTTCGCCAAACAGCGTCAGCAGGTAGCCGGCATAAGCGGCCGATTCGGGATTCGTCGATATCACTAGTGGCCGCACATGTTTGGCCTCGAGCAGACGGGGCGGCTCGGGAATGATAATCTTGCCTTCGTTACCGAATGAGTGTGACGAAAAATACTCTTCTCCCAGCAGCGAGAAGGAGAGGTCCAACCCCGAACCAGTGAGTGTCGCGAGAGATTGATTGCCCAAGGCAAGAAACGTGAGCGCGATTTTCTGGCGACGCGGATCCGGATCGGAAAGAGCTTCAATGGCCTGCTGTGTCCGATCGGCGGGCGTGTGGGTCAGCAGCAGGATCTGAAAGGCGTCGAGTCTTATCCCATCCGACAGCGACCTGTCACTCATCAATCGTCGCGTTTCCTCAATTGCCCTCTCTGCCGCCACAGGGGCAAGTAACAAGATGGCCACCAGTCGTTTCGCCGCTGGTCCCGTGCCGACATGCGGCTCGATTACCGCCAAGGCCTCCTTGCGCTGGCGAGGAGTGATCGACGAGAGGTCATAGTATCGTTCGCCAAAACAGGACTGTCGAAGTGCATATTCGAGCGCCTGTAATAGTTCTCCGGAAACTTCCTCTCGTTCGAGTAACTTCCAGAACACTGCGGCATCACGTGGATCATCGACGGTGCTCAACGCGCCGACCAAGGCACTCCGCGCTTTATCATTGGGTGCTGCGTCAAGAAGCGTCCAGAACAATTCGCTGCGCCCCGGTGCCGGCAGCCACTTGAGTGCTTCCGAGGAGCGTTCCAGCAACTTCGTATCGGTGCGAACAGCGGCCAGCAGAACCGGAAGTGACTCACTGGCGCCGCCCAAAGGTAACAGCGCCAAGGCGGCTGCGTGACGCTCGTCAGGCGACTCAGCCTGCAACATGCCGTGCAGCGGCTCGACCATTTCGGTCATCCACTCGGCACGGTGTTTGCCGGCGTACAGCTCCGCCAGCCAGGCGTCGAGCTTGGACCGATCGTCGGGCTGATCGGCCGACGTACCGGGCGCCTCGGATGGATGGTCGCCCGCCTCGCCAGGTGTCGCTTCGGCGGGTGTAACCGGAGCCGCGATCTCATTCGGCGGCGTTTCCTCTGCCGGCGTTTCCATTGGCGGCGCGGCGGCAGGTGGTGTGACGGAGTCTGTCGAACCGCCTGACGAGAAGATCTTCAAGGCACCTTGCAGCAGGCGGCTGGCGATGCCACTCCCTGAACTCCTGCTGACTGTCGGCCCGAAAGGATCCACGGGCCCACCGAAGAAGTCCACACTCGAGGAGCTGTAGGAAGTCCCCGAGCGTTGCTGCGAGGGGTGAATTCGATCCACGATTGTCAGCAGGGATGTCGCCGCCGCGATGCGTACCTCCTTGTGCTGGTTCGCGAAAGCGGTCAGCACGATGTCCTTGACATGTTCGGGGTCCGCATCACAAAGTCCGTGGACGGCAGCGGCTTGCAGGACCGGGTCGTCGTGGGTGAAGAACGCACGCAGATGCGGGATGGCTTTCTCGCGCATATGCGATCCCTGTGCCAAGATGACAACGATCTGTGTGGCAAGCTGGGGATGCTTGGCTGCCGCCTGGACCAGTGGCTCGACGGCTCGCTCCGCATCGACCTGACGCAGCGCGGACAGGACGCGGCTGACCACAAATGCATCGGGATCCTCCAGTCGTTTCAGCAAGGCATCGTAGACGTCGCTGATCTCGTTGCCGGCCGCGAAATCGCTGCTGTAGCTCGCACGCTCCATCACTTCAGCAATGGCTTCGGCGGTCTCCGCGCGAACTTGCCAGCTGTCGTGTGCCAGTAGCGTCAGCAAGCTGGGAATGGTCCGTTTGTCTCGTACGGCGCGGAAGTAGCGCACGCCATGGACGACCAGATCGGCATCCGATTCCTGCTTGACGTATTGGGCAATCTCGCCGATCATGTCCGCCGATGCGTCTTCCGACAGCTGTTTGAGTACCGCTGCCCGCACGTTCGGTTCCGGGTCTTTCAGCAGCGAGACAAGTGCCGCCGTGGCCTGTTTGCCTCCCACGTTCTGCAGGCCACGCAGACTCAGTTCGCGCACGAGTGGGTCCGGGTCGCTGAACAATTCGAGCAGCAGTGGCTGGAGGTCGTCCGTGGCATTGGACGCCAACTCTTCCGCGGCCTGGTGGCGGACCTGCGGGTCGGTATCGGCCAGCCGCTGCAGTCCACCGGGCCAGGTCAGCACAATAGTGCCGCCCGATACCAGTCGATATCGCAACGTGAGCAAACGTTGACGATCGTGATCGGCGGCGACCTCCTGTAGCCGTGACACGACTTCCGGGAGCGCAGCCTTTCCGCATCGCGCAATCCGTTCACGTATGGCTGCCGCTTCGTCTTCGTCTGCTGACAGCATCCGGTCAATGTCTGTGCGCAGCGACTGCAGATCGTCTGCGGTGAGCGTCTCCGGAGGCGACCCGCTGGTGGTGGGATCCAGGTCGGTAAGCCACTGGTCGAGTTTCGTCAATCGCTCCGGCGTAAACGTGTCACTCTGCCAGGGGTCAAGCCCTTCGAGGGGGGCACGCCACTGTTGCAGAATCTCATACGTCGCCAGCTTGGCAGCCAGGCTCCCCTCGTGAAACGACTTGACGACGGCCAGGCCCGTGGCTTTGGGAAACGGTAGCAGTCGGCGTATGGCGGCTTCGCGCACGGTGGCGTCGCGGTTGTCGAATTGACGTACCAAACGAATGACCTCCAGCAGCGATGGCTCTCCTTCTGCGAGCAGCAATTCGTCCGGCGTTTCGGACGCCTCCGTAAACCCCTGCTGCAACCACCTCAGCAGATCGTCGGTCGCGAGAAACCCGTCGTGCGACTTCAGCAGGCGTCCCCGCGGCGACAGGACACGCAACGCTGGGACGGGGCCGATGCCCAATGTACGTAATTCGTTCGGCGCTTTTTCCACGTCGACATAGACAAGCGTCCAACGACTCAATTCGGCTTGCATGGCCGGCCGGGCAATTTCTGCTTCCAATTGCTTGCACCACGGGCACGATTCGCGACCTGCCCGCACCAAGATCGGCCGCTTATGGGTGAGCGCATCGCGGTAAGCCGTCGACAAGACTTTGTGCCAGGAGACTTGGGATACGTCCACGGCAGCAACCGGCTGTGGATCTTCCGCGGCGGCATGGACCGCACCGAGCATAAACCAACAGGCGAAGATGATCACCTGAGTGAAGAGCAGTCGAGCCGACTGATCACAGGTGAGTTGGACGCTGGCGCAGGGACGCACCGCGGCCGCCGTCGCGGCGCCTCCGCCATCGTTTCCGAGGGGTGGCTCTCGGGTCGGTATGTCTTTGGGCCGCACGCACTCATGTCAATGCACTCCCTCCGATTGTTCGGCCAGGCGATCCTGGTGCAGGACGGCTGAAGACGCTTCTTCCCCACCGTGGACGATTTTCTGCCAGTATGTGTCGTACACGAATTCCGGACTGTTCTCTCGGTCGTGGCAACGAAGGCATTGGTCCCGCGCGCGACCATAGTACGTGGTGTGCACTTCAGAATCCTCGCAATGGGAATACGAAGCGCCGTGACAGCTTTCGCAGCCGACATCACGTCGATTCTGACTGCGTGTCGCGGAGACGAAGCCACCCGGAATCCCGTAGCTGGTGGTGTGGCACTGCTGGCAATAGGAATCAATCTCGGCCCCCGCGTCGGCGAGTGTCTGCCACGCGTGTGCGTGACGGGATGCCTCCCACAACAGACAGTCGTCTTCGTGGCACTCGCGACAACGCTGCGTGCCGGCGACAAGAAACTCTTTCGGGAATTCCAGGTCGGTGACAAAAGATGTCTGCGACGCGGCAAAGTCGCGTTCCCTGAGCGTGGCATAGAACTCACGCAGTGTTTCTTTTTGAGAAAGTTCGTCGGCAAAACGCTCATTCATTTCCACGATGGTGCCGCTCCATTGTCCCCCACGGAGCATGACCGGCGCTGACAGCTCCGCCAGATACTTGCCCTTGCTGGTGGCTGACGTGAGGAGAGTCGGTCCGATACGGTGTGGAACGATACATTGCAGCGTCGGGCCGCCGATAACCACATCCACCTCGGGAAGACTGTTGGCCAGACTCTCCAACTCCGCCGTGGGGAGGTAGGCGAGTACGACAAGTGAGTCGGGGCGTTGGTCGATGTCGGCGAGGGTCTGCAAAATCGCCTCACGTGGCGGGTCAATCTGCAGGCGAACGGGGTGATACGAATCCGACAACACGCCGATGAAAGCGACGCGACCACGAGTCGATTTGATGACGCGCACGGGTTCACCCAGCAGCTCTCCGGCGCTGTCACGAACGTTGCAGGTGACGAACGGTACTCCGAGTGTGTGGTGCAACGAGCGAAGGTAGTCCGCTCCCAATGCGGCCTCGCTGGCACCGATATTGTGGGCGACCACGTCCAGTGCCATCTCGCCGCGGAGAATCGCTTCGAATTTGGCGCGATCGTAAGGAGATTCGCCGCTGGCGGTACCTCCCGCGTCGACGTAGAGCACGTGCGCGTCGGTCCGCAATTGCCCGATGTACGTTCCCCGGCGAAGCATACCTCCCGATTGATTGGACGTGCAACCGCACGGCACGATCCAGCCGGCCGTGTCACCGCTGGCGACGACCAGCAGCGGACGGTCATCTGTGCGGGACACAGTTTCTCCGCACGCTGGCACGACCGCCAACAGGCAGGCGGCAAGACAAGTGCTCGATCGCGCGCGGGAGAGACATGATCTTGTTTCCACGCTCAGGCGGGCCATACCCGCACAGTAAACGCTGGTTCACGGTGTCCAAAGATGCGACATCCGAAGTCCGAAATCCGAATACCCCCCTTCACCCCTTTCACGATCACTCCACCACTCCACCACTCCACCACCCCGGTCCGGCCCGCTCCCTGGAAAGCGTTCGTGCGTCTTCAGTGTGTCAACGCGTAAGCCAGGATATTCACATTCACGTCCACCGAGTTGGTGATTTCGTTTCCACCACAGCAACAGCAGCCTTGCATATGAGTGGTGTCGTTCAACCCGTCTTGCGAATAGACGATGGCGAGTCGCCCACTCAACGAGATGCCCTCCAGGGGGCGTGGTGTGCCATGTGTTGCCTGTAAATCGTCGATGTCCCGCACCGTGTGGAACACCGGATGCTCCATGCCCAACGGGCGCAGGGGATGGTCGGTGAAAATGGAGGCCATCTCTCGCCGGAAAGACCGATCCCACTCCTGCGACGAACAACCAGCCGAGGCCAGCAGGAACCCCCCGCGCTGGACGTACCGCCGCAGGTTCTCCCGCTCCTGGTCGGTCAACTCGAATGTCCCCTCCCCGGTCATGATTAACAGCGGGTGCGAGTAGATTTCGTTGTCACTCAGCTTCACCGCATGGAACCGTCGGCTCGTCGAAATGGCCGTTTCCTTCTGAGCCTTGATCAGGAAATGATCGGAGAAACACTGACTGCTTTTCACTCCCGCATAGACGAGGTTCGCGACTTGTACGACGCTATCCGGTTCGCCGCCAATCTGTCGCGGGTCGGGCACCGGACGGGTGTCCTTCGATTGCGAGCCAGGCTGCGTATCGTCGCCACAGGCCGGAGCGGGCCATGCCATGCTGGTCAGCCATACGCCGATCCACAAGATCCCGTGGCAAACACAAGCACTTGGCCAGCGTGTATTGGGAAGTTTGAAGTTCATTGGTTGTCTCCCGCTTCTTCTGCAATCCGGAGAAAATACTGCCCCACGCGTTGGCGATAGCCGGCGGGGATCGTTCCCTCGCTGGTCCCGGAAGCGCTGTCGGCGGTGTCCGCGCGAAACAGCAGGGGATGATCCGCACTACCTGGCGTGCCGAAAGCGCCGGCGGTTCCGAAGCGGTAGGCATCCGGCCCGGACCCATCACCCTCCGCACCGCCGCCCACACCGGGCAAACCGCCGTAGAGCCCCATGTTGCTGGACGATCCACGACGCGCGCTGTAGCCGCCACCCACGCCGCTTCCCATGCCGCTCCATGCCGCTTCCCATGCCGCTGCCGAAACCCGCTTCCGCGAGCAGTTGTTGCGCGGTGTTTCCCAGGCAGTTGCCCAGGGAAGGATGAAATGCCAGGCAACCCTGGCACGCTTCTCCCATGCCGTCGCACTGGCTGACAAATCGCTCGAGGATCTCGGCGGCACGTGTCGCTTGCTCGTAGCCGCGTGTGCCGGCGAATTCGGCCAGCGCTGTTTCGGCGGCGGACATGGCGTCCGCTGCAGAACTTGCTCGCACCGCTTCGACGAATTCCGTCGCCGTCTCCCGTAGCCGGTCAAACTCCGCATCCTCGGGGAGTTGGCTGACGTGATCTTCGATGTCGTCCAACAAATCACTCAGTTCCTTACGCAGCGTGCGCTGTTCCTCCTCCAGTTCGCGCATCCGCGTTTTGAGTGCCGGATCGTCCTCATTGTCGTGTCCTTTGAGCGATGCCATCCGCTGGCTCAGGTCCCGTTGCCTCAGGACCAGTGTGACAAATCGCGATTGGTCCATCATAAGAGGATAGACGCGGGCCAACTGTTCGAGTGGCTGCAGGGCTTCTTGCTGGAATTGCTTCCGGCCTTGAGCCAGTCGTTCAGCGAGTTGCTGCAGTTCTTGCGACAGCTGCTCATTCGTCAAGGCGGGAGCGGACTGCATATTGTCAAGTGACTCGGCGGCACTCGAGAGTTGACCAGCCAGTTGCTTAAGTTGGTCAGCCAGTTTCTGATCTGCGTCGTAGGGGAGCGGGTGTGCGGCGGATTCCTGTATCTGTTGAGCGTGTTTCTTTAGTTCGCTGATCAACTGCTTCAGTTCTCCTCGCAGCGCATCGGCGACCGCGGAGTTCGGATCGGCACTGGCCAATTCCTTCTGCAATTGGGCGATCCGCTCCTGCAACTGCTCCACGCGTCGCTGAGCGGCCTGGTATTTGGACAGCAGTGCCGCCAATCCCTCGCGCTGGCGCAGCATGCGCTCGAAATCCGCCTGGGAGATAATGCGCACTGTGGCGACGCTGCTCTCCGCACCCTTTGCGCCGGCAGGATCGTTATCTTCCACTCGGGCAAACAGCTTGATCTCATCGCCGGGCGAGAGTCCGTATTCGGCTAATGGGAGCTGCGTTTGCTGCTGCCAGCGCCGTGGTGCCGGGCTCTCCACACTCCATGGCAGCGGGAGTGGACGTGAGTTGTTGAGGCTGCGAAACAGCTCGACGCGCGCGATCCCATAGTCGTCTTCAGCCGCCACGGTGACCGGCAGCAGGGCACTGGGTGTGGCCAGCGACAACGGCCGCGGCGCCAGCAAGCGAACAAAGGGCCGCTGATCCTCCAATAGCGTAACGCTGCCTCCAAACGGATCTTGCGAAGACTGGCCGGCGATGTCGATGACCGCCACTTGAAATTTTCCCATAGCCTCAATGGTCAGTGCGCCGGTCACTTCGTCACTCCCCTCGGCCGTGGGTTGCATCTGTATGGGGACCAGTTCGCCGTCACGATGCAACTCAATCACGCCGCCACTCAGCGGACGATTGCTCTTCGCCCAGACCATCACGCTGGTCCCGGGAAGACCGGCCAAGCCCCCTTTGGGAAGTGAGCCTTCATAGGTTGCCTCGTTCGTATAGGCGGGAGGCGTGAGGCGAAATCGGACCGAATCGATTAGCGGCACGGTCACGACGTCGAGCTGGTAACGCACGCTGCGGGCGCGATTGGCCCGGACATAATAGGCTGCCGGCTGAGTGATTCGGGTGAGCGTGGTACGCCATTGATTGCCCGGTTCCGGAAACATGGGTAGCACTTCCGGCTCGCCATCGCCGTCGTCGAGCACGAGCTCCACTTGCTCGACAGAACCGGAAACTACCGTGACATGAACGTCCAGGCCGGCTCCGTAGATGACCGACTGATCGCCCGGTTCCACCGCAAACCGCACGATGGAATAGGGTGGCACATCGGAGAAAGGATTGAGGAAACGGTTCATCTCGATGCCGGTCAGTGTCGGCAAACAGACGGCCGCCACTGCGCTCAACGAGGCGAAGGCGCCGAGCATGCCGGCCGCCTTGCGCCGGCTGTGACGAAACCGCGTGCGAGGCCGGGACCGTTTCGGCCAGCTGTGTAGCCTGCTGCACGGCTATCCGGGCCAGACCGGCGGTTAGCGCGGCCCGCGATGACGCAGCCTGCGCGGGAGAGAACCGGGCCAGTTCCCAGCCGCTGACGATCAATCCCCCCCCTCCAGCCGCGCGATCGAGTTGCCGTGCAGCGCGGGAGTCCTTGGCCGCGGCATACGTTCTGGCAGACAACAAGGCCAGCAGGAATATTCCGGCCAGCGCCGCGCACAGCGAGGCCGCTAAACGCCAGGATGGCGAAAGTTCCCATAGCAGATCGAGCCAGATGCTGGCCAGCAGCACGATTCCCACGAGCATCAGTGCCCAACACAGGCCCGCCGTGCCACCGACCACGAGCAGCCTGTGTCGAATGCGCTGTAAGAATTCTCTCAGTCTTGTTTCCGGCATGATTCTTCCGCTCCGCATCTGTTCTACCAGGTAGCCGTGTCTGATTCCCCTGCACACTAATCATTCCGGTGAACCAACTCAGCAGAACCGGACGCCTTCAAAACTTTTTTTGGTTGTGGCCGCAGGCCGCGTTAGGGCATGGTATTCACACCAATCCGCTGCGCCTGCGCAGTCCCCAGGCGGCTGCCCACAATCCGTAGACGGTCAACAGTACCCACCAGCGGTCCCAGGCGATGGTCTTCACCGAACGCTGTGGACGACTGGCCGACAAGTGATTCTGAAACTGTTGAGCCAGCTGCTGCGGCAGATCGCTTTCCAACACGGCACCGCCGCTCTCCTGGGCGATCATCCGCATGAGATCGGGCCGCGCCGCGACATCCAGGCGTTCACTCAAGTTACCGCGAATATCAAATGCTGCGGTGGTCGCGCTCTCGTCGTTCGAGCCGATCACGTGGGCTCGGTAACGCCCTTCGGGCAATTTTCCGAACACCACGCGGAACTGTCCCGGCCACGAACCGGCTGCCGTCGGCGTGATCGTTTGCGGCGCACGGAGCGACTGGCCGGTAAGTTCGATTGGTGGTGGCCCCGCAGCCCCCGTTTCGCGGACCAGCAGCGTCGCGGTGGCGGTTTCCGCTGTGCTGAACGTGACCTTGTCGCTACGCATGGCGACCTGCTGGGATGGCAGCAGACCGGAATTGGCGACGAGCCACCGCACGAGGCTGCGCCACAGCATGCCGTACGTTTCGTCGAATTGCTGATGCTCCGGCGGAAGAAACGCCCAACGCCACATACCCGCTCCTTCCACCACCACGGCGCGACCGTTGCCGATCGGCTGATAACTGATCACCGGCACCGCCTCTTGCCCGGCCGTCGTCGTGGCCAGTACGACGGCGAGCGGCTTGGGCTGCTGCGGCTGCGCTACCGTGGCCAGTGAGGGAAGGTTCGCCAGCAAGTCCTGACCATCGTCCGACGTCGGTAACCACTGCACGCCGCGGCCCGAGTCGGTCAATCGTACACGGAACCGCGATTCGCGTGACGCGGTCCAGCGGACCGGCATCAGTTCGGCCATCTGCTGGCTTACCTGCGTGGCGGGTGAACCACGAAAACAAACCAAGGAACCGTTGTCTTCGACCAGCCACTTCTTGAGCTGCGCGACGCGTGCATCGTTCAGGAACACCTCCGCATCACGGCCCAGTAAGATGACTTGATAGGCTGACAGCCCCGCCGCGCCAGCCAGCACCGCATCCAAATCCCGTTGCGTGGTCCACTTTTCGGCGCATAGCGCTGTGTTCTCCGCGGGCCCCTCTGTGGCCTGCTCGCCGCTCGCTGGTTCGCGCGAGATATGGCGTTGCAGATAACGATCTTCCGCCATGCGCACGACGGTCGTCAACTCGACCGAGGGATCAGCTGCCAACGTGCGTGCCAGAAACTTGGTGTCCCAATAGGGTTTGCCTTCCAATAGCAGGATTCGTACCGGTTCGTTCACGACGCGCAGCAAAAGCGTGGCACGATTGTTCACATCCGTTACCTCACCCACCGCCGCGTTGGCCGCGACTTCATAGCGATACAGGCCGCTGTCATGTTGCGTGACCTGAAACGTCGCCTCCGTGTCACCGTCTGGTGCGAGCCGCAATTCCTGTTGCTGCACAACGGTGTCATTGAGCGACAGTGAAAGTTGTGTGCGATCGACCAAGGCACCCCGCTGGTGGACGGAGACAACTACCGGCACGGTTTGGCCCGCGAACCCCATCTCCTGTGGCAGCCGCAACGAGACCTCCAGATCTTGCACACCCGATTGCTTGCCGATCGTGCGGGCATAGATGGGAGCGGCCATGGCGTGGGCCTTGGCCACGCTCTGGCGGAGCGCGTCTAGACCCCCGCCCGCGTTGTGAATTCCGTCGCTCAGTAACAGAACAGCTTGACCTTGCGGCCGGTCGTCCAGCGATTGCTCCACGCCGGCAGCCAGGTCGGTAAGCATCCCCGCGGGCTGACTTTGCTGTAGCAGCGCCAGATCTCGCATCGGGGAGTCCTCGGCCACAGATCGGAGCCGGATTTCAAACTGATCGCCCAACGCGTGCGTCATTTGTTCTGCGATCATCACGGCTTCGGCGTAACGTGACGCTCCCGCATCCTCATCGGTGATCGCCATGCTCGCCGAGCTATCGACCAAGATGGTCAAGTGCGGTTTGCCCGCTGGCGGCGGAATCGGCTCGATCCAGGTTGGGTTGAGCAAGATCAACAGGGGGAGGGCCAAGGCCAGCGACATCAAGGCCAGGATGCCAAGTCGAACGCGGCCCCGCAAGCGGCCCCGACTCCCCACCGCATAGGCAACCAGCAACCCGAGAGCCACCAAGGCCAGCGGAAGCCAGAGGGCCAGCGGAATATAGGGCTCAAAAGTCAGGCCGTTCACGGTATCAACTCCGGAATGCTAACAGTGCTGTAAGTTCCCCGAGCAGGCAGAGGACACCGGCTGTGAGCAGCCATGTCCACATGACGTCGCGCTGATCCAGTCCCTGCCCCACCCGGCGAAATTGCACGGAGTGCCCAGCGGCCAGCCGATTCTCCAACACATCGGCCGAGAGGCTATCGAGCTGACTCTCTTCGTCGGGCAGGTCAAGCGACACCGCAAAGACCGTCTCGTCGTTCCGCAAAACGCGGTAGACACCCGGCTCCACGGGTGCCTGCCAATTCCAAACCACTCCCGTGCCGTCGTCGGATAGTTCTCCCAAGGAGTCGGTTGCGCCCTCGCCTCGGGGGCCGGCAATCTGCAATTGCGAGGCCCCTTCCACACCCCCTGGCAACCGCAGTACCAGCGGCTCGCCACATACGGCACGCTGCGGGCTCTGTCCCCGCTCGAGCAATTTCTGAACAAGTTGGTCGAGCAAGGGCACGAACGCTGCCGTCCTGGGCAGGTTGGAACTGCTGAGGTCGGCATTGAGCACCGCCAAGGCTCCCGCTCCGGACGAAGTCTGAACCAGACAGGCCGTGCCGTCGTTGTAGGTGGCCAACAGGTCCTCCTCCAACGCGTTGTCGCGCCGATGGGAATTCAGACCGCCCGCAAATCGCATGCTTCCCACAATGGCGGCGGTGTTCTCACCAAACACATTGAACGGCGCCATGTCGTGGCGGATGGAAGTGAGAAATAGATCGCGCCGCAGCTGCCCGGAGGGAGGTGGCGCGAAATCTACGGGCATTTGCAGCTCCGCACCGGCCGATTCGGATAGCTGACGCAGGTTGGTCGCGTCGATGACTTCGCCGGCGACGTATATGACTGGATGGCCGCGGCGAACTAATTCCGCCAGCAGATTGATTTCGTCTGGCGGTAGTTTGCCAGGGTGATCGACGGCAATCAAATCGGCGGCAGTCAATGCCTGACGATTCAGCTGGCCCGGGCTCATACGCACCAGTTGTGCCGAGGCGTGTGAGCCGGAGCGGATGTCGGGGACCAGGCCGCATTCGAGAAAATGGCTGGAGCAAGGACGCAGTCCAGCGGGCTGCCGCGAGATCAGGGCGTAGAGTGGTTGATTGCCGACCTGAGTCACCACACCGCGCTGATCATCCGCAGCAAGTGCATCGCTGGTGCCCGCCAGGCGTGCTTCGCCGACTTGCCAACCGGCTTGGCGCAACGGCATCTCTTGAGCCAATGTCGTGCGGCGATTCGCGGCACACGTGCCTTCGACGCGATAGGTGGCACTTGCCAGCGTAATCTCGACCGTGACGCTGCGCGGTGTGGGCGAATAGTTCCCAATCTCCACTTCCATCAGAGCCGTGCCGCCGGCCGATGTGCGACCGCGGAATTCGGCGCACAGCAAAGCCAGGTTTGCCGACTGTTGGTCGACCGCGGTCGATTCCAGCTGGATCTGTGTCGATGCGGGCAGGCCAGCCAGATCGGCACGGGCCCAGTTGGAGCGTTGGAAGTCACTCACCACAATCAGCTCGCGCCGCCGCCGATCCGTATCGGCCCGCGGCATCAGCATCTCGGCGGCCAGTGCCATGGCTCGATTCACATCCAACCGCTCGGGACGCGCGTCGGTCCGAGCCAATGCGTCACGCAGTGCCTCGAAATTCTGCGAGGGTTCCGTCAATACCGCCTGTGGGCGAGCACCGGCGATGATCAGATTCGCGCTCAGACCTGGCCGGTACCGCAAATAGGAGGCGGCGACCGTTCTGGCTCGCTCGATCGAAGTCACACCGCGCTGCAAAGCCGCCATGCTCTGACTTGCATCCAGCACTACCACGCGGACCGCCGACCCGCCCTGCGCATCGGAGATCAACGGTTTCTGGCTCGGCTGCGGCCGCGCCAGGGCCAACGCGATCAGGATCACGGCCAGCGTGCGCAGTGCCAGGACCAGTACATCACGCAGGCGGTGGCGCGTGCGGCGCACACGAATCGCCTCGCGCACAAACCGCAACGTGGACAGCGGTAGCCGCACGGGGCGTGGCTTGGTGAGGAAATGCAGAGCCACGGGTAGTCCCAGTGCCAAGGCGCCTGCAACTAATGCCCACGAGTGAAGAAACATAGGTGACTATCCCGTTCGCTCGACCAGGAACCCTTGCAGCGTGCGCAAGTAAGGCGTGGCCGTCGATACCAGGCGGTAATCGCAGCCGGCGACGAGTGCATAGCGGCGGACCGTGGTCAGATGTGTGTCGAATCGTCGCCGGTACTCGGCACGGATATCCGCGGGAGAACATGCCACGTGTCCGTCGGCTTCCATGCCTTCAAAACGATAGGCGGCCCCATCGGGCAGCCGTTCCTCTTCGGGATGCACGACGTGGATCGCCACGACTTCCCAATTGTGGTAACGAAACAGACGCACGGCCGCAAATACGTCCTCCAGGTCGTCCATCAGAAAGTCCGTCATCAGTAGCAGCACACCACGGCGGCTCGATCGCTCAAACAACTCACGCAACGACTCGGCCATGGTCGTCGCAGGCTCGGTCGTGAGCTGTTCGATGATCTCCTGGAGTCGTGTCACGTGGGTCATCGTACTGCCGGGCGGCAGAGCGTTACGCAACGTTGAGCTCAGGACCGCCAGTCCAACTTGATCCTGACTCCGACTAATGACATGGCTCAACGCCGTCGCCAGGAACTGGACGTATTGCAGCTTCGTGCCGGTATGCCGCTCTGTCACCGTCCGACCGTCGAAGGCCATCGAACCGCTCGTATCGATCGCCAGCGTACAGAACAGGTTGGTTTCATCCTGGAAGAGCCGGACAAAGGCTTTGCCCGTGCGGCCGTACACTTTCCAGTCGAGGCGGCGCAGATCTTCGCCTCCCGTGTACTCGCGAAAATCGACGAATTCACCGGCGCCCCCCTGCTGATGTGATTGATGCCGGCCACTGTACGCCCCTTCGATGCGGTGCCGAGTCGTGAAACGCATCTGCTGCAAGGCAGCCAAGGCACGAAGGTCGAGAAAGCGGCTTCGCGTTTGCGTGGTCATGAAACGACGTCTTGTAGCAGGTGATCAACCAGGTTCTCGGACGTGATGGAGTCTCCCACAGCACGGTGGTTGACGATCAACCGGTGTCGCAGGATCGGCGCTGCCACGCGGTTGATGTCTTCGATTGTGGGTGTCGTGCGGCCCATCAACAGCGCTTGGGCCTTGGCGGCCAAGACCAGGTTCTGCGAACCCCGCGGGCCCGCACCCCAAGCCACGTAGTCCCGGACCATCGACGTGGCTCTCTTGTCGTCCGGCCGGCTGGCGCCGCACAACCGGACCGCATGCGTGCAGACGTTGGGAGGAAGCGGTACGGCAAAGACAAGGTCTCGCAACTGCAGAAATGTCGCACGATCTAGAGTCGCTTGAGGTAGTGGCATCGGCCCCGCCGTCGTCTTCATGACGATCTCTTCTTCCTGCTCGGGCGTCGGATACCCGACGTTGATCAGCATCATGAAGCGATCCAGTTGCGCTTCCGGCAGCGGATAGGTCCCTTCCTGCTCAATCGGGTTCTGCGTGGCCACGACCAGGAACGGCTCTTCCAAGTCATAGGTCTTGCCTCCCACGGTGACATGCCGTTCAGCCATCGCCTCCAGCAAAGCAGACTGCGTTTTGGGTGCGGCCCGATTGATCTCGTCGGCCAGCACTAGATTGGCAAATACCGGGCCGGCACGAAACACCAACCGAGGTGCGTTGTCTTCGTCGCGTCCCAGCAATTCGTAACCGGTGATATCCGACGGCATCAAGTCGGGCGTGAACTGGATGCGGGCGAATTTCCACTCGAAGGCCGCCGCGAGCGCTTTGACCATCAGCGTCTTGGCCAGGCCGGGTACGCCGACTAACAGGGCATGGGAACCTGTGAGCGCACAAATCAGTAACTGGTCAATCGTCTCGTCCTGCCCCACCAACACCTCGTGCAGGCTCGCGCGTATCGTCCGCACTCGCTCGGCGAACGTTTCCATCCGCTGGCGAGCCATTTCCTCGGAGTCGGGTCGATCATTCATGAGCAACTCCTCGACGGTGATAGCCAATTGTTGCATGCCCCCACCAATGTCAGTATGATATTTCTTATTGTTAGATATGCCAATCAGATTCTTGGCCAGCATTTGTTTGATGGCGGACAGCTTGTCTTTACCCGCAAGTCCACCACCCGGTTTATCCCCGGGGGGAGGCATGACCGATCAGCTACAGTGCTTTGCCCACAAACCTCTTGACGCCCGCTGGCCGGTCGCGTGTTGGCGGGTGCGAGTGCTGTATTGTCGTATCCTCTAACGTAGAATCGACCAGGCCCTGCAGGCAACTCGCCAGCCGGGAAAATTCACAAATCAGGCCGGGTCGCGAACAAGGTATTCGTATCTACGGGTGATAACTATGGGGACTTCCGAACCTCGTGAAGTGTACAAGGCAGGTGACGCCCAGGAGGCGTATTTCGTGCGAGATGCCTTGGAGCAAGCTGGCATTGAGACTTTCGTGGTGGGCGACATTCTGCAGACCGCCTTGGGGATATTGCCGATAGCCGAACTTGAACCTCGCGTGTTGGTGCATGTCGAGGACTACGAGAGAGCCCGCAAGATCATCGATGAACTGGAGGCAGTTCAAGACAACGCCAGACGCGGTGGGGGCCGGTGGCGAATGCGCACAATGCGGAGAAATGAATGAAGCGTCGTTTGAACTTTGCTGGAACTGCGAGTCGAACTGCCCGTCTGTGACCTGACGAGCGTCCGAGATCTCATGTCAAACTGACAGGGCAGCAAGTTTCCGGGCGGCTGTGTCCTGGCGAGGGGACAACGGACGTTCACCCGGGGGCGAGCCGAGTGCGGCAGCCAGAATGAGGGAGGGCAGAAAAAGCTGGTGCCACGAGCGTTTTCCTGCCCCCTCATTTTTCTAACTTCGAACAACCCCGTGCGTTCGGCTGCGTGAGCCGCCGCAGACATTGATTAGAACTTGACGTTGGGATCGGTGAAGCGGACGGCAGTGCCATCGTGGTAGGTAGCGACCTCGGTCATGATGCAACCCTCAGGGCCCGCCATCTGCCAGTGCTTGTCCAGCGCTTTGTCAACTTTGGCCGTCTCGCCCGGTTTGACTTGTTTCTCATGCAGCACCGTGACGAACTCTTTCTCGCAGTCGGGGATCTTGACGGAGATGGGGTCTGTCGGCTCGCCCACGCCGTACGTAAATGTCGTGCCGTATCGGACGAACCACGACTCGAGCTTCGACGTGACCCCTTCGTTTTCCTGAGCCACATGCCAGTGCTCGGGGATCATCTGATTGGGGAGCAGAAATATCTCGAGCGCGGCGTAGTTGCCTTCCTTCTCGTTGATCAGCATGACCACCCCCAAGCCCACTTCGGTGAACTTGCCCAGCCCCATGTCGCTGACAAAGATGGTGTCGCGGATCGTATCGTTGATCGGATAATTAAAGGACTTCATCAGGTCGAAGTAGGCCTTCTTGGCCGCCTCTTCGTTGAACTTGCCGTCAGCTCCGTAGAAGTCGGCGTTCTTGAGCGGTTCCATGGTGTCAGGCGGTGCGGCGATCCTTCGCATGCGGAGCTTGGGGCGAGGTTGTTGACCGGAGGCCAGTCCGGCGACCAACGTCGATCCTCCCAATCCCAACAAAGCCGCGCAGACCGTGCGACGATTCAGCTTCTGTTCAGTACTCATGATGTGCTCCTGTAGAGAACGTGACTGTTTCCAGGACCACCGCGACGGCAATATTCCGCGGCGTCATTTTCCGACACGCCGATTATAGCACGCTGCACAGGCCGCTCGATATATGGGTGGCCCCGGCGTGCCACTGCGTGCTGAGACGCACGTTGCCCGCGCACGCGACTTCTCACGCCGCCGCAGGCACAAAGTGTGGCAGTTCTGCACGGGGCACACGCCGGACTGGCCGTTCACGGAGTTCGACCGCGCAGGGCTCGGTGACGGTGCAATCATGCTCTTACTCTTACTCTTACTCTTACTCTTACTCTTACTCCCGTCCCCCCTCCCGCTGTATTCGCAGACAACTTCACTCAACTCAGCGTGAACTGCACCCCTTTGCCAGCTGCCTAGACGCGGACTTGAGCCAAGCTAAGACGAGGAAGAAGAGTAAGAGTATGCGTAAGATTGAGGCTCAGAGTAGGCTCTGGCAGCCGCGGCTGCGAATGATGACGCGCTGGACGGGCCGTGTGTGAAAGTCGGCCCCGTCAGGGTAGTGTGCAGTGGCATTCCCAAGATGATATGCTGGTGGCTGTGGGCGACGCGCTACGTAACTGGGGAGCATCCTCGGATGATCTAAGGGGGGAGTAGATCCATGGCCAAAGAACTGACTCGACGTGAATTCGTTCAAACCGCAGGGGCAGGCGCCGCCGCACTGGCTTGGCTCGGCGCGGGCCAGCGCCGACGGTGTTCGCTGCCGAGGCTGGCAAGCCGGCCTTGCTGGGTGGCAAACCCGTGCATGAGGGAGGTTGGCCCGGCTGGCCTGAGTGGCGCGAGTCCTGGGAGCCGGAGGTGCTGGAGGTGCTGCGCAGCGGACGATGGTCCAGTGCCGGCGGTGGCGGGCAGGTGGCGGATTTCGAGCGGCCTACGCGGAGCTGCTCGGCGCCAAACAGTGCGTGGCGACGGCCAGCGGCACGACGGCGCTGATCACCGGCCTGTACGTGATGGGCGTGGACGCCGGCGACGAAGTCATTATCTCCCCCTACACGTTCATTGCCACCTACAACGCGATTCTGATGCACAAAGCCTTGCCGGTGTTCGCGGACACGGATCCGGCCACGCTGACGATGGACCCGGCTTCGATCGAAAGCCGGATCACCGAGCGAACGCGCGCCATCGTGCCGGTGCATATCTACGGTCTGCCGTGCGATATGGACCCGATCAACGCCATCGCCAAGAAGCACAATCTGGCCGTCGTGGAAGACGCCTGTCAGGCGTGGCTGGCGGAATACAAGGGCTCGCAAGTGCGGCACGCTGGGCGATCTGGGCTGCTTCAGTTTCCAGAACTCCAAGCACATTCCTGCTGGCGAAGGGGGCGCCATCACGGGCAACAGCGAGGAGTTGTTGGACCACTGCCGTTCCTTCCACAACTGCGGCCGCGCGTTTGGGACCTTTCAGGGCAGCGGCTGCTTCAGTCGCGGCAGCAACTTCCGGATGCAGCATTTTCAGGCGGCCATGCTGCTGCAGCAGATTGACAAGCTGGTGACGGAAACCGAGCACCGGCGTGAGAATGCCGACTACCTGACCGCCGGGCTGCAGGGAGATTCCCGGCATCCAGCCCGTGCGTGTTCCGGAAAACAGCCGGCCGGTTTGGCATCTGTATCCGTTCCGCTACGACGCTGAGCCATTCAGCGGCCTGCCGTTCGACAAATTCCTCAAGGCCCTCGGCGCCGAAGGGATCCCCTGCGGCGGCGGCTATCGCGAGCAGTACTTCGATGGCCTGCTCGACGAGGCGATCGCCTCGCGCGGATTCCAGCGACTGTTTTCCGCCGAGCGACTGAAAGCCTATCGCGACAGCTTTCAGGAGTTGAAGGGCAACAAGCAAGTCTGCGAGACGACCGTGGGGATGTTCCAGAATATGTTGCTGGCCGACCGCAGTGATATGGATCACATCCTGGAGGCGATCCGGAGAATTCACGCCCACAGCGCCGCCGTGGCGAAGGTGGCGTGATCCGTGCGGCGTCGGTGGCTGGCTGCGGTAGGTCGCAACGGAGCCTATCGTTACGGTGATTGAATCGGTGCAAAGTGGGGAAACAGAGATAGTGCGGTAATTCGGTAGCAGATCGTTGTCGCTCCGCTGGGACAAGCCCAGCGGAAGCGGAAAGCGGGTAGGCATTGACCGGGCATCAGATGCCGAAGTTATTTGTGAGTCGTCCCTAGGCACCATCGAAGTTACTTGTGCACCGTTCGCAAATCTGCTGCTGTTTGCCGCCATCCGACACGGCGGGCAGATGGCCGTCGCCTCCTATCGGCGATAAAGTCTTCCAGGATCAGTTCGCTTGCACTTTCTGAAGTCTGAGTATGGCGGCCGTTTGGGCGGGCACTTCCCAGCGGACCGACTCGCCACCGCGGACGGTCAGGACGCGGCCCGATTCGGGATACTCCTGTGTCAATTGGAACGAGCCGGCTCCCTGCAAGCCGATGCTGTCCTCGGTGAGGGCAAACTCGCCCGGCAATGTTCTGTCGCTTGGGTTGAACAGGAACAGCAGGCCGTGATCACCGACGATGTGGGCCGAGCCGTCCACGTTTCCTGGGGCCGGCCAGTTCGGCAGGTCCCGACGCACCTGCAAATACGCGATGTTTTCTCGGCCCCAGTTCAGCCATTGGCGGATAATGGCTTTGTCCCGGTGCGGGATGCCGGTCTTGGTCGGGAGGTAGTAGAGCTGATTGGGTGAGCTGGATAAGGCACTGAGCAGGATGTAGTCGAGTTTCTCACGGGGCCAATTGACCGGGCTCTTGTCATCGACATAGTGGCTCTGAAACAACAGCGGCTGGTCGAGGTAATGCGGAAAGAAATGGTGCTGGACGCGGCATGCGCGACCATGTCCGGATTTCGTCGCCGGCGGCGACGTTGGAGGGAGGCGTACCCGTTTCCAGCAGCGTGAAGCATGCGTCCGCGTTTCTAAGCGACCAAACTCCCAGATCCATCGGCGGCCGGCACAAGAAGATGAAAATCTCAGGAGATTGTTGGCGCACCCCGGCGATTAACTGATCGAGCGCCCGCTGGCAGGCATAGTTCGAGTCGCCCGGCAGGTGGTCGTGTTCGTTCGATGCGCAATCCACGGGGATGATTGTCGTAAACCAGCCGCCGTCGCCGAAGAAGCTGCCGTCCATGCACCACCCCTTGTAATAGCTGGTGCCCAGTCCGTCGCTGTTGATCCGCGAAAGCCAGTTGAACAGCGGAGTGTTCGCAAAACAATTGGCCTGGGCATGTTGGATCAGGTCCGGCTTGCCATCGAGGGTTTTGGGCGTCATGAGCCACTCCGGCTTGTCGGCCCGGAACGGCCGGCCATCGCTCGACCAGTGATGCGTGTTGTTCATCGAAGACCACATGACGATCTTCACGTCCTTTTGTCGCGCGTGTTCCAGGAACTTCGTGGCCAATTCACCGGGGGCGTATTTGTCGTCGGCACCCAGCGCGTTCATTTTCGCAGTCTCCCCGCCCCACGGATGCGATTCGCTCAGCCAGTCAACGCCACACTCCGCCAGGAAGTCCAGCGATCTCATCTCCTCCTCGACCATCTTGTCCGACTCATAGGGGCCGTGCTGCATTTCGCTGTGCCAGCCACAGGCCATCGGCACCAAGCCGTGTCGCGGCGGGCCGAGAATGGCCGAGGTCATCGCGACCATCGCGTCCGCTTCAGACGGCAGCGGTAGGACTTCCGTGTCGTCCGGCTGCGTCATCCCTTGGGCACTGCGGATCGGCGGGTGGGTCGACGACGGCTGATCATCGGCGGGCCGACGCCGATAGACGCCTACGTAGATCGGCTCACAAGCGAGTTTCTCTCCGGCCTTCACTTTCAGGCTCGGTGCGTAGGCGAGCACGACCTCACATCCGCTTAACGATGATGCGTCGAAGGGGAGCTCCAGTCCGGTGAAGAACCCGCCCAGCGCCGTGCGGCCGAAGTAGGTGCAGATCGGCTCCGTCCCCGGTGCGCGGCCAAACTGCGGATAGCGGTAAGAAGCAATCTTCAAACCGTCTGCGGCAAACGTTGGCCGACTCACCGTCACCTTCTTCAGTTCATAATCGCGACGGGCCGAAAAAACCATTCGTTTCTCGGCGAAGTTCTGGCCGGCGTGAAGAGTCCACGTGACCTCGACGGTTGCTATCTCACTCTGATAGCTTGCTTCCAGCGCGTCGCCGCCAGGTTTTAACGCGGCGGGTGTGAGCGGGACAAGTCGACCTCAGACTCGACGGTCTCCACCGCGAACTCGTCGCCGCCGACGGCGTAGGTCTCGCCCGCGAGCTTGTTCTCGACTGCCGTCAGCACGCCCGATGCGGCATCGAATCGTAACGCGATAGTGTCGTTCTCCAGCCGCAACGACGCTGCCGCAGAGGCGGTACTGGTCACCAGAAGAATGGTGAGGAGGGCAGACAACCTGGTCATGGTGTGAGTGCCTTTCTGGACAGGGTGACGTTGGTGTCTGGCTTCTCCTGCGATCAACGCAGGATGCCCGCGCTGAGGTGGCCGGAAATGGACCGCAGACAAACGAAAAACCGCTTGTGAAGCGAACGACGCTGAAAAACCGCACGGCGAGTGCACTCTGGTTCATCGCCTAATTCTGCTCACGGTTTGGTCTTGCGGCGAAACGAATTTGCCTTTCCGTGACGACCACGAATGCTTCCGGCAGCTGGTCGGCATATGATGTAAGCAGTCTCCGCACGGCCTCGATCTTCGCCGCCGCTTGCTCGTCTTCGAGCCGAAGAAAGACGACTCCGTGATGGGGTTGCGCTCTCGGAAAACCATCTCCCCGAAGTCCTTGTCGTTGGTGATGAGAATCCAACGTCCGGAGTTTGCTTCGGCGAGAACTTCGTCGTCGGACATGCCGCGTGCGTTCTCGTAGACGGAAAAGACCTCGTGCGACTGGTCGCGTAACCAACGCGCGACAGCCGGACCGGTGCATTCGTCGACAAGGAATCGCATCTACGCTTGCTCCGCCATCAGTGGCATGAATGCGGTGCCGGCCAAGCAGCGCGACGCAAACAGGAGACAGGCCTGAATGTCTTCACGTTCAAGCTCGTCGTATTCGTCCAGAATCTGACCAATAGTCGAGTCGTGTGCCAACAGGTTCAAGACGTAATCCACCGTCAGACGAGTTCCTTTGATCACCGGTTTCCCGACCATCACCGCCGGGTTGCACGTGATTCGCTGAAGAAGCTCTTGGTCTGTCATGCGATTGTCCTCCTCACCCCATGATAGCTGCGGGGATGCGAATGTGGCAACAGCCGCTCCGCCGCGGCGTCAGCACGGCGTGAGAGTTGGACCGGCTGTTGCTCAGCGTTTCTTTTTGCGGGCCACGCCGGTGGTCTTTTTGCGCGCAGCGGTCGGCTTCTTGGTCGTCTTGCCCGCTGCTGATTTCTTTAATTTTTAGCCTCCTTCCATGGCGTCCGCCCACTCACCTCTGAGCGAGCGCATTCCGCCTCCACGTGTGGCGCAAGAGCTTCATCGGCGGGTCGTCGCCCCGGAACTGCCAGTCCCACGTCTTCTCCAGGAAATAGCACTCAATCATCGTGCCAGTGACTCGGGGGTGACGTAGCAGCGAGCGAGCAATGCGCCAGACCAATTTGGGGTTGGTGTACAGGCCGCGCAGCATCCTGGCCATCCGATAATCGTTGGCGATCTTATAGCCCAGTGTTCCATCCACTTCCGCGACCAGCGAGAAAAACGGTTTCGCACACTCTGCCAGCTGCCCGTCCACCGGATAGTAACCGCCCATCCAGTTGTGAAGGAGGCTGAAGTGTCGGCGATCGGAGCCCCGCGGTTGGCGATACCAAGGGGTCAACAGATACTCCGGCTTCACGTCGCGTTTCACATGAATGGCGGTCGTCACGTATCGAGCCTCGGGAGTGCTCGGGTCAAGCACTTTGTGCGCGATGGCGAACGATTCCTGATAGATCGCGTTCATCCGGCCGGCTTGCACATCTTCGGGCTGTACCCAATGCTCGAGTGAGCCGTTGGCAATGACGCCATCAAATTGCCCGTGCCAGGGTGTCGCTGCCAGGAGGTCGCGGTAATTACAGCAGTAGACTTGCAGGCCGTGGTCGTTGCAGTACTCCACCTGCTCGGGTGAGAGATTGACACCCACCGCTTGCGCTCCCCGTTCTTTCGCCAGTCGCAGCAGGTGACCGTAGCCGCAACCGATCTCCAGCAGACGAAAGCCAGGGCGGTTGCAGCCGACCTGATCGAGCAGATAGTTGAGTTGCCGCTGGATGCCCTCTTCGAGCGTCGTGTCGGTCGGCACATACTCACCATCAGCCAGATCGCGGATTCCGACCGCTTCGGCGGCGTGGACGAGCGTGTAGCAGAGTTTCACCAGCTCGGTGGGTGCGACACGCGATCTGGGGTGGGGAAGAACCGGAAGTTCGGGAGATCGAGTCCTCACGCTCGTGGGCGCGACACGCATTTCGCTCTCGACGAAAGACATGGGAGTCCTCCTGTGGAGTGCTGTTCTGAGTTGTCATATCCACGTCCGGTAATTGTTACATCCTGGCCAGCGAAGGCTAGAAGCAGGCTTCTTCGTGGACCCGCCGTCGCCCGTCCCGTATGCGGCTGGTAGATCGGCCTCTTGTTTTGCTGCGCACATTCTTCAAGGCACGGGTGCCGGACGGATACCGCTGTCAGGTGGGGACTGGTTGTCGGAGACACTTTTCCCAGCGTGCAGGCCGGCAGTTCGATTCACGTCCGGCCGTGCGGCGTGGGAAAGGATGTCCTGGTCCAGAATTGTCGTCATGCTGCGAGTTTCTTGACGGAGCACGCTCGAACACAGTAGTATGCATCGCACATCTGCGACCGTGACCGGTCGACAATCGAGGTGGGGTGGAGATTAGCTTCCGTTGATTTGTTTTCGACGGGCTGCTTCGCCACAGGCGCGACTACTCCGAGGAGACGATCATGTTACACCGACGATTTCACGTTACCCTTGATTGTGTTGGTGAGTCTGCTGCTGCCGGGATTCGGGACGCGGGCCCAGGCAGATCTGGGAGTGGAGTCAAAGTGCCCGCTGTCGGATCCTCATCAGGCCAAAATCGACGATCGTACGGTGGGCACCTGGCGGGCAGTGATTCAAGAAAAGACCTACTTCCTGCACGTCGGAATCGGCAATGTCGTGGGGCAGTCCAATTGGATGGAACTGGTGCTCGTGAACCCGGGCGAGAAGCCGACCTTCTATTTGCATCACAGAATCGGCTTTCCCAGCACCGTGGGTGGCGAGAGCTTCTTCAATATCGCCAATCTGTCCGTCCTCATATCCCAACTACGTGGTTCTACGACGGACGATCTAATGTCCGCCGTGGAAAGATGGGACATCTTCCGGTACGAGGTGACCGAGGATTATCTCGATGTTTGGGCCCCCGACCAAAAACTCGTTCGAGAAGCCATTCAATGCCGGTACGATCAAGGGCGCCGACGCCAGCATTGACGACACCACGGAGAACCTTCTGCACTTCCTAGCATCTTCGGCTCCCAAGCTATTTGTCCAGAAAGTCCGGTACACGCGCGTGAAGTAACACGTTTTGCACGCCAGATCACAGCGAGAGCACGTAAGCGATCAGGTCCTCGATATCCGACGGTGTCAGGTCCTTGAGGTTCCCGTGGAGGTGCTTGGGATCGTGTTCGGTGAGGGCCGATTTCATGGTCGCGGCCCGGCCGTCGTGATAGTAAGGAGCAGTGCGATATGCCTCGATCAGCGATGGCGTGTCGTAGCGGGCGCCTGGCTCATTGGCACTGATGATGCCGACGTCGTGCGCCTTCAGGTCCGTGAAGTAAGGGCCCGAGTGGCACTTGCGCAGTCGGCCTGGCCCTCGAACAGCAGCTTGCCCCGCTCGGCCGCTGCGGCAAACTGCGGCAGGTTCGGATTGGGCTCGGCAGTCAGCGACAGCGTGTAGGCCAGCAGGTCGTCGACGTCGGCCGGATCGGGCTCGATCACGTGGCTGCCGACCACGCCGGTCCGTATACATTCCCGCGGAGTGGGCCGCGTGGCACGTCGGTTGTATGGCGGAGTGTGGGGCATGTTGACCAGGCTGATGACGTCCTTGGCGTTGTCGATCCCGTCCCGCATGAAGTCCCAAGGAAGCCCATCGATGCGACCGTCGTCGAGATGGCACGAGGCGCAACTGTGCCAGCGTTGGTAGCAACGGGTGGCGTCGTGAAAATAGATTTCCCCACGGCGCGCCGCGTCGGGCTCGGGCTGGTCCCCCACGGCGATTGTTCCCAGAAGTTTGGCTTCGGCCGTGTCGAGCACCCCGACCGTACCAGCATAGTAGTTCGCCACGTAGAGCTTGTCGCCAGCGGGTGAAAGCGCCAGGCCCGTCGGGCCTTTGCCACCGGAATGTACCCGGCGGATTGCGTGGCAAATGTAGAGCGCCGTCAGGTCGTTGGTCAATTCGGCAATCTGGCTCTTGTCGTGCTTGATGCGGACCCAAATGTTATCTCGTAGGCCGTCTTTCGCTGCGGCAATCTCGGACGGAATGTTCCCGTCGAGCAGTTCGTGGATGCGACCGACGTCGAGCTTCGAGACCTCATGGACGCCGCGGTGGCTGATCCAGAGCGTCTTGCCGTCGGCCGAGCCGACCACGGCCCAAGGATCAGCCGCGCCCTTGGTCAGGTCGTCCAACAGCACGGTCGCCAACCGTGTACCTGTGGCCACGTGAATGATGCTCAAGGCATAAGTATGGACCCAGCCCAGTTCCAGTTGCGTGATCGGAAGCTGGAAGCGGCCCAGAATGTGAACCACGTAGGCCCACTTTCCCGCCGGATCGATCCAGACTCCGCCAGCCATCGTCGAGCCGGGTGGCAGCTTGACCCGCGCGACCTGTTGCATGGCGGCCGTGTCGAGGATGCTGACCTCGGCTGAGAGTTCGGTATCGGTGCCCGCACCACACGGCATGAAATTCGCCACCACCACCCGGGACTCGTCGGCGGTGATCGCCGCAAATGCCGGGTCGCGGACCACCGCGATCTGCCTGATCTCTTTGCCACCGGCCAAATCGACGACCGAGACGGTATGGTTACCGCGGTTGCAGCAGTAGAGTCGCTGAGTGTTCTCCGCCAACGCCAACGCGACCGGCCAGGTGCCGACCGGGATCTCTCCGGTGACAGCCCCTTGGGCGGTATCGACCACGGCGATTGAATTGGCCTTTCGCTGGGCAACGTACAGTGTCTTGCCATCGGTCGAGAGGGCCAGTCCGTGAGGCTCGCCGGCAATCGCCACCTCACGAACCTTCTGGCCGGCAGCCGTATCCAGTATGGCGACGCACCCGGCCGTCTTGTCTGACACGTAAAGTGTCTTGCCGTCGGGAGAGACGACCACCGCCAACGGCGAGCGGTAGATCGCTGCCGACCCGGCAGAACTCAGGCCAGCAATGACCGCGATCAAGCTCGTCACTCTCAGAAACATCATCCCACGGCGCCGATTCATCGAAGGTAGCTGTTTCGAGCTGCGGCTCATACCGAACCGCCCAATCCAACTGCACCTCAATAAGTATAGCGAGGCATTTTCAAGGAAGCGAGCCAGCGGCAGGCCTTGGGCAGAAACCTCTTATGAGGGGCAGCCAGTTAAGACCAAAGTTGAGCCGTGCCACTGCTCAATCAAGAACCTGTCCAGTTGATGGCGGTCAGCGTCCATCCCTTCATTTCTTTCAGCTTTTATCTCGGAAGTTGGGCACCACAGGCTGATCGTCCAAATTGACACGTTGCGGCCCGCAAGGCAAGGCTCTATTCTAACGATAAGAGGTCGGTCCGCGAGGAGGAGCTATGAGTACAGAGCGCGAGAAGAAAGAGAACAACGTCGCGCAGGTACGTATGCCGTCTCAGCTGGGAAAACCAACGGGATGGAAGAAGTGGCTCTTCCGATTGATTGCGATGACGTTTGTGCCGGCCGCGCTGCTAGGTCTGCTCGAGTTGTGCCTCTGGACTTTCAGTTATGGCTACGCGACCAGCTTCTTCATCCATCGAGCAGCCGGAGCTCGATCGATCTATGCTGAGAATGTTCACTTCAGCAAGAGGTTTTTCCCTCCAACGCTCGTCGTACGACCGCCGACGATCTCAGTGCCGACGGACAAGACTCAGCACTCCTATCGGATTGTCGTGCTCGGCGAATCGGCCGCCATGGGTTTCCCGGATCCTTCGCTGAGCTTTTCCCGCATTCTCGAAGTCATGTTGCGGGAGGCGTACCCCGAAACGCAATTTGAAATCATTAACACGGCCTTCACCGCGATCAACTCGCACGTGGTGCTTCCCATTGCGCGGGAGTGCGCGGAGTTGCAGCCCGATCTTTTCATTGTGCATTTGGGGAACAATGAAGTCGTGGGGCCGTTCGGTGCCGCGGGGGTCCTGGGACAATTCTCGTTCAGCCGGCAGGTGATCCGCGCGAACTTGGCCCTTAAGACGACCCGCACCGGACAGCTTCTCGGTGACGTCATGCGCATTTCATCGTCTACGCTGGCGCCCAAACGGTGGGACGGCATGGCGACCTTCGCCGACAGCGAAGTCGCCGCCAATGATTCACGGTTGAATGCGACGCGGGCCAATTTTCGGCGGAATCTGGCTGACATCTGTCACGTCGGAGTCGATGCGGGCGCCGAAGTCGTCGTCTGCACGATCCCGGTGAACCTGAAGGATAGCGCCCCTTTCAAATCGCTGCACCGAACGGACCTGATGGACGACGAGTCCGCCCGGTGGGAGGAGAGCTACCAGGAAGGCGTGCGTCAGGAAGCGGCGGGCCAGCTGGCCGAGGCGCTGCATCGTTACCAAGCGGCCGCCGACATCGACGATCAGTTCGCCGCATTACACTTTCGCATGGCCAGATGTTTTCTGGAAGTCGAAGACGCGGCATCGGCCAAACGACACTACCAACTGGCGTGCGATCTCGACGCCCTGCGGTTCCGGACCGATAGCGGGCTGAACCAAGTAATCCGCGAAGTCGTTGAGGCCAGATCGAAGCGTGTGCATTTGGTCGATGCGGAGGAAGAGTTCGCGGCCATCGCTCCGGCGGGCATTCCCGGAGATGACCTGTTTCTAGAGCACGTCCACATGACGTTCAAGGGCAATCACGCGCTTGCCAGTTCCCTCTTCCGAGCCATTGTGGCAATCCTGCCGGCATCGGTGCAGCGAGCGCGGGAAGGTGGAGGCGCCCCGGCGAGCCAGTCTTATTGCGCCGCTCGTCTCGCCTTCGGCCCATGGAGTCGCCTCAAGACCGCCCGAGCTATTCGACGCATGCTCTACGGTCCTCCCTTCAATCAGCAGCTCGATGTCGCCGATGTCGCCGAGCGTTGGGATGATCGTATTGCCGCTCTCCAGTCCGAACTTACGCCCGAGACCTGGAAATCGACTCTCTCGCTTTACGAACAGGCGTTTGCGAACGATCCGGACGACTGGAGGACGCGGGAGAATTGTGCCGATCTCCTGTATAACTCGGGCAATCTCGTCCTCGCCGAAAACCAGTACGAGCAAGTCGTTCGGCAGGTGCCTCATCACTACCGCGCGCATCTTCAGTTGGGAAAGCTTCTTCTCGCTCGAGGCGATCCGGCGAGGGCCATAACTCACTTTGAAAGAGCGCTGTTGCTGGTCCCCGATTGGCATGCCGTGCAGCAGTATCGAGCCAAGGCGCTGGCCGCGATCGGACGGTACGACGAAGGCTTGGCCATTCTCAGGCGACAAGTCCAGCTGGAACCCGACCGTGCCGAGGCCCTGGCCTTACTGGCCGATTTCTTGATTGGCCAGGGCAGAGATCCCGAAGCTCGGAAGACGCTCAGTGAAGGCCTTCGTGAATCCCCCGACAACGCAAGTCTGCACATCGTCATGGGCAACCTCCGTCTGGAAGAAGGAGATCGGGAAGACGCAATCGCTCATTACGAATTGGCGTTGCGCCTCAGGCCGTGTGAGACACCACGCCTGGCAGGGTTTCTAGACAACCTGAAAAATGGCGGCGAGCCCGCCCAGGGCTCAGCCGCAGCGGACGTAGCTGAGCCCGCCGAGGGCTCAGCCGCAGCGTCTGGCGCGGACGTAGCTGAGCCCGCCCAGGGCTCAGCCGCAGCGTCTGGCGCAAACGTAGCTGAGCCCGCCGAGGGCTCAGCCGCAGCGTGTGGAGCGGACGTAGCTGAGCCCGCCGAGGGCTCAGCCGCAGCGTGTGGAGCAGGACGTAGCTGAGCCCGCGGAGGGCTCAGCCGCAGCGGCAGAAGATCATCCTCGGCGTCGAAAGCCTTGGCGGTTTCAGGCACGACGGTCGGCACGCCGTTGTTCTTGCCTCGGATATCTGTCGCTAATGCAACGCCTCCGGTTTTTTGGATGTGGCGGAATGAGCCAGGATGGCCTTGCACAATGTCTCCGCAATGAGTGCCATTCCCTTGTCATTAGGGTGCCCGTACTCGCCGATGTTTGACGGGTCTTTGCCGACGCCGCTGAGATCAACGAATACGCGATGCGTGGGGTCTTCCTCGCAGAGTTGTTGTTTCATTGCATCGACGGTCAGATTCGATCCGAGGATGTAACCCGCCACAAAAATGTGCGGATTGCCGCTTTCCTTGAGATCGGCCGCGAGCTTCTTCAGACCCTGGCGAAAAACGTCGGCATCGAAGGTCGCCGGTGGAATGTTCTCGCCGAATTGCAGGATGACGATGTCGGCCTTCCAGGCGAGTTGTTTGGAGATCTTGGAGGCATCGTAGGAGGCATAGCCTCGCTCGAAGACGTCGGCAATATTGATGACGTTGGATTCACACTGGTCCACGCTACCGTCCGGCCTGGTGGTCGGCGCGGTCGTAGGAATCATGGCAAGACTACCTCCGGTCTTCGCGTCGATGGCGGCGGCCAGCAGGTGAGCATAGTCATTGTCTGGGGTGCTGGCGGACAGTCCCCACCAGATCGCCTTGTCGCGTTGCGGAACGGCGGTAATGCTGTTGCCGAGAAACAGGATCTTGTCGGCCTTCATATTACCCAGGCGAACCTCCGCAGCCCGGGCGTTGCTGTCCTGCGACCCTACGCACGCACACACTACCAATACGAGCAATCTGCCAAGGTGTTTCATTGCTTCACTTTCATGCGTTGTGGTGACAACAACGTGGATGGATGCTGGGGACTCCAGCTATACGTTCGCTGGCGCTCGGACGTTGCGGTCTGTGGACGGTCGAGAGTCATTATCAGTTGCTGACCGCGCAAAGAGAAGGCCCAGACATGCTGATTAGTTACTCGCGTAGCTGAGCCCGCCGAGGGCTCAGCCGCAGCGGCTGGCGTGAACGTAGCTGAGCCCGCCAAGGGCTCAGCCGCAGCGGCTGGCGTGGACGTAGCTGAGCCCGCCGAGGGCTCAGCCGCAGCGGCTGGCGTGGACGTAGCTGAGCCCGCCGAGGGCTCAGCCGCAGCGGCTGGCGTGGACGTAGCTGAGCCCGCGAAGGGCTCAGCCGCAGCGGCTGGCGTGGACGTAGCTGAGCCCGCCGAGGGCTCAGCCGCAGCGGCTGGCGTGGACGTAGCTGAGCCCGCCGAGGGCTCAGCCGCAGCGGCTGGCGTGAACGTAGCTGAGCCCGCCAAGGGCTCAGCAGCGGGTTGCCGGCCTCTTGCCGAAGTGACGGCACCTGGCTGGGAGCCTTAATCTCTTCTGGGGCCAAAACCACGGATGCCTGTTAGTCTACTTATGGGTGAAAACGTGAGCATTGCGAGTCAAGTTTAGCGACCAACGGGAGCGGGTTGATTAAGCCGAGCGGTAGCTCGTAATTGGTTCGAGGCCCTGCCTCGTTAGAGTTTTCGTATAAAGGATGCGCGCACGGTGCGCGGATGGTTGTAACGCCGACTGGTCGATGGGGAACGAATCGGGAATGCGGAATGCGGAATGCGGAAGCGAATGCGGAATAGGAGATGGCGTTGAAAGTGCGAAGGGGTGGCGAACACTTCGACAGTGTGCACGGTGAACCTGCTACTGCTGATTCCGCATTCCGCATTCCCTGGTCATTCCAGTGAACCAAGTCAGCAGAGCCGGACGCTTTCAAACCCACTTTGGCTGCGGCCAGGGGCCGCGTTCGGAAGCGTGTGCGGCTTCGGTGGAACGATACGGAGCAATCTGCTGGAATTCGTGACCAGTCCGCATCATTCAAACTGCCGGGCCAGATCTCCGAGCTGTCGACGGTCCGCCATTTGCGACATGCTGCTGAGCATCGTACTGTTGATACACCTTGCGCCCGAACTTAAAGAACAAGGCGGGCGTCACGATTTGGTCAAGCAACGTGGAACTGACGAGCCCGCCGATCACGACGATCGCGAGCGGGTGGAGGATTTCCTTGCCTGTTTGGCCGGCACCCAACGCCAACGGTACCAGGCCGATCGCCGCCGTGGCAGCTGTCATGAGCACGGGTGCCAGCCGTTCCAGGCTGCCGCGGATGATCATCTGTTCGTTGAATTGCTCGCCTTCGTACTTCATCAGGTGGATGTAGTGCGAAATCATCATGATGCCGTTGCGGCAGACGATGCCCGTCAGGGTGATGAAGCCGACCCAATGGGCGACGGAAAGTACGGTGGCCTGCAGCCAGACTTCCGGCACCTGCCACCAGGAGGCGGCTGCGAGGACTTCCGGATTCGGCCAGTTGACCAACAACAGCGCGATCACGGATCCGGCCGCGGCCAAGGGAATGTTCACCATCACCTGCAGGGCGGCTCGCCACGAATCAAGACACTTGTAGAGCAGCAGAAACACTCCGGCGATGGCGAAACTGCCGAGCAAGAGCAGTCGTTGGTTGGCGTCCTGACGGGCCTGAAACTGGCCGCCATACTCGATGAAGTAGCCGTCCTTGAGGATCGGCTCGATCTTCTCCGTGGCCGCCTGCTGGATGTCGTGGACGACACTCACCAAGTCGCGTCCGGCCGTATTGCACTGAATCACGATCCGCCGTTGGACATTTTCGCGATTGATCGTGTTGGGACCTTGTGTTGCCTCGACGTCGGCCACCGTGCCCAAAGCCACTCGGGAACCGTCCGGCGTGCTCATCAAGTGTGGAACGAATGGCCTCGATGTTGTTGCGGGCTTGCTTCGTCGAACCACACAACCAGGTCAAACACCTTCTGGCCTTCGAGCACCTGCGACACGGTGCGACCCTGCAATGCCGTCTCCAGTGCCTTGGCCACGTCCGCCGGCGCCAAGCCATAGCGGGCAGCCTCGCGGCGGCGGATCGTGACGCGGACTTGCGGAATGTCGACCTGAGGTTCAATCTGGAGGTCGACGACTCCGGGCACGGCCGTCATCACTTCCGCGATGTCTTGCCCGCGGTCCCGCAACTCCTCAATGTCACGGCCATAGAGTTTCACCGCGATCTGCGAGCGGATGCCCGACATCATGTGGTCGAGGCGATGCGAGATCGGCTGTCCCAAGTTAACCTTCACGCCGGGCACTTCCCGCACAAGCTCGCGGATGTCGGCCATCACCTCATCACGCGGTCGGCCCACCTTGTCCACACCGAATCGATGCAGCCCGGGAATAGCGCGCAGGATGGCGAAGTGTATGCCCGGCTTGAGGCGGTCAGGCTGGATCAGGCCGACGTCGATCTCCGAAAAGTTCACATTCTCGGCATGTTCGTCGAGTTCCGCGCGGCCCGTCCGGCGGGAGACGTGTTTCACTTCGGGGATCTCCATCAGCATCCGCTCGATCCGCAAGGCAATCCGGTTCGACTCCTCCATGCTCACGCCGGGCGGGGCCATCGCCGCGATGGTCAGAGCCCCCTCGTTGAACCGTGGCAGGAACTCGCCGCCCATCCAGCGAATACATGAGATCGACAGCAGCACCAGCACGGCCACCACGGTCAGCACGGCGGTACTATGCCGCAAGGCGAATCGTAGCAGATAGCCGTCCAGTCGCTTGAGCCACCGCAACAGGAACGGGTCTCCCTCGCGTCGGAGAAATCGAGCCTTGGGCAACAGGTAGAATGCGAGTACCGGTGTCACCGTGAGCGAGACAACCAAGGAGGCCATCAGCGTCATGATATAGGCCAACCCCAGCGGAGCGAACATCCGGCCTTCCAGACCGGCCAGCGAAAAGAGCGGGAAGACCACCAGCACGACGATCAAAGTGGCGTACACGATACTGTTGCGCACTTCGCACGACGCCAGAAAGATGACCTTGATTGGATTGTCGGGGTGCGGCTTGTGGAAGTTCTCCTTCAAGCGGCGGAAGATATTCTCGATGTCGACGATCGAATCGTCCACGAGTTCGCCGATGGCCACCGCCAGGCCTCCCAGTGTCATCGTGTTGATGGAAATCCCGAAATAGCTGAAGGCCAACGCCGTGATGATGATCGACAACGGAATCGCCGTCAGCGTGATCAAGCTCGTGCGGAGGTTCCACAGAAAGATGAACAACACGACGATGACCCAGACCACGCCGTCGCGGATCGCCTCCCGCACGTTGTCAATTGCCGCCTCGATGAAATCGGCTTGCCGAAAGATGTCGGTCACGATGGTGATATCGTCGGGCAACTGTGTCTGCAGCTGAGCCAGCATTTCATCAATACTTCGCCCTAACACGAGCGTATCAGCGCCAGGCTGCTTCTGGACCGAGAGGATGACCGACCGCTCCCCTTCGATGCTGGCGTCGCCACGGCGGACCGGGCCGGCATACCGTACGTCGGCCACTTCCCGAATGGTAATGGGCACCGGATCGCCGGCGCGTACCACCGTATCGGCCACTTCATCCAACGTGGTTGCTCGTCCGACGATGCGAATCAGCGATTCGTGACTCTTGCTCAACAAGAACCCTCCGCCGGTCACGATGTTCGACTTCTCGACTGCCGCGAGCAATTGATCCAGAGTCACGTCATGGCGCGAAAGCTGTTCGGGCGACGTCAGCACCTGATACTGCTTCATCTCGCCGCCCATAACGCTGACTTGCGACACGCCGGTCACGGCCAGTAGCCGCTGGCGCACCTCCCAGTCGGCGATCGTCCGCAGTTCCATGGGCGTCGTTTTGCCGCTGGCCTGCATTCCCACGAGCAGGATTTCGCCCATGATTGAGTTGATGGGGGCCATCACGGCGCGGGCTTCCTCCGGGAGGCGTTCCCTGACGAGCTGCAGTTTCTCGGCCACGATTTGCCGATCGATGTAGATGTCGGTGCCCCAATCGAACTCGACCCACACGATCGACAGGCCGATCCCCGATGCCGAACGCACCCGCCGCACATCACTCGCCCCGTTCATGGCTGATTCAATGGGGAATGTGACAAGCGTCTCAACCTCTTCCGGCGCCAATCCATGTGCCTCAGTCATGATCGTGACCGTGGGCCGGTTGAGGTTCGGAAATACATCGATCGGCAACCTCGCGGCTTGGTGTCCGCCGTAAATCACCAAGACGATAGTGACAGCCAACACCAACACGCGGTTGTGCAAACAGTAGGCAATGATGTGATTGAGCATGCGTCTCCCTCGCCATTGGCGTGGCTGTCCTGCTCTTACCTCGGTGAATCAAGGGGCACTAATGGAGCCACGCCTTCCGGCCCGGCATCGCTGGCCGACTCGGCCAACAGCGTCACGCGGGCAAGCATTCCATCTTTGAGCTGGTGATCCGGGTTGGCCACTTCAACCCACACCGGCAGCACGCGTTCGTTTTCATCCATGGTGGGCGAAATGCGAACGACTTTCCCCAGGGCTTGCAGGTCGGGATAGGCTGTAAAACGGACTTGAGCCGCCTGCCCCAGTGCGACTCGGCCGGCATCGCGCTCGAAGACATGCCCTTTGACCCAGACTCGTGAGAGGTCGTGAATCTCGAAGAGAGCCTCATCACGATGAACTACCTGACCAGGGCACGACGTTGAAGCTGACAATGCGACCGTCCTTGGGTGCGCGGACCGGCACGGTCTGCACCAGTTGAGCGACCGTCGCATGCTGAGTCAAATCGATTTGCTCCAGCTGCTGAATCGTCTCCGGTGCGAACCCCCAGAAGGCCAACTGTCGCTTCAATCCCTCGGCCTGCAATTGCCAGGGTCTGCAACTCGTTCTCGATTTTCCAGACCTGTCGTTGCGGGACGAGACTGCGTCCGCTTAGTTCAGCGAAGCGTTGGAGCGACTGCTCCGTCAGGCGTGCATGGGTAAGTGTTTGCAGCAGATCCAATTGGACGGTGCGCAGCTGAAGACTGTCGATTTCGGCCAGCACATCTCCCGCAGATATCTGCTGGCTGGGCTGAACAAGGATGTGACGCACCCGGCCTTCGATCTGCGGAGTGGCGAGCACCTGCTGATCCGTCGGAACTTCGATCGTGCCGTGCACCACCGCGATGACGTTCCGTTCGGTCGCCGGAGTCGGTTCCTCTTGGTCAGCGGTGACGCGTGCCTTGTGCTCGTTGCCCAACAGTGCCGCGAGCAGTGCGTTGCCGACAAGGACGACCTGATCGCCGGGAAATGCACCCTTCAGGACTTCCACGTGGCCGTCTTGGGTCAGCCCCAGCTTGACGCGGCGGTTGTCGTACTTGCCTGGCATCCGCTGCACCAGTAAATATGTTCCTGTGCGGCTGTGGATGATCGCGTCCGTGGGACAGACGACCGCCTCTTTCGCGACGTGCACGCTGATTTCCACTCGGCCAAACATGCCTGGTCGCAGCTGGCCATCCGGATTGTTGACGGCCACAACCATTTCCTGAGTGCGCGTCCGCCGATTCATTTTCAGTCGCACATGGTCGATCTGGCCGGCGAACTTCGTGCCCGGTCGCGCGGCGAACGTGGCTTCGATCGATTGCCCCGTCTCCAGGAACCGCACGTCGGATTCCAACACGTCTCCGACAATCCAGAGGTGTGATGGATCGACGACGTGATAGAGGTGGTCCGTGGGGCTGACGAGTTGGCCGATCCGCACATCGGCATGAATGATGATGCCGCCCATAGGACTGTTAATCGACATGTATTCGAGCGGCCGGCCAGCCTGTTCCACCCGCTCAATCGTGGCCTCATCGAACCCGATCGCCAGGAGTTTCTGACGAGCCATTTCCAGTGCCGCCGACTTGCTCGCCAGCGCGGCCTGAGCTTCCAGGAATGTCTTGCCTGCGATGACTCCCTGCTGATCCAAGGTCGTCCGCTGGTCAAGCAGTCTGGCGGCCAAGACGGCCTCGCCGCGAGCCTGCAATAGCGTGAACTGCAGCGACTCCAATTCGCCACTCACGACACGGGCGAGTTCCTGGCCCGGCACGACCGTCTCACCCGGCCGGGCCAAGACTTGGGTAATCTTGCCGGGCACGAGCGAGGTGATCATCGCTTGCGAATTCCAGGGAATCCCTACCCGTGCGTTGACCGTGACCACGCGGTGAATGTCGCCGAATTCGATTTTCGCCGTCGTCAGACCGATGGCGTCTCGAGCTTTATCCGAAAGCATGATGGTGTCACCCGCGATCTTGACACCCTTCGTGGGTAGCGGAGCATGATTTTCATGCCCGCAAGTGTCGTCGCAGAGCACGCCGATGCGTCCTAGGAGGCACGTCAGTAGAACGAACCTGCCAAGGTTCCCTAATATTTTGCGGCACCGCATATCAACACTCCCACACAGATTCGTCTACTTAGGGGGCAAAACGTGAACATCGTGAGTCAAGTTCCAGCGACCAACGCTCGGCGGGTTGACCAAGTCGAGCGGTAGCTCGAAATCGGTTCGAGGCCCGGCCTTGTTGGAGTCCGAACCGACGTGGTCTCGGCCCGTGCAACCGAAGCAACAGTAGGGAGTCAGCCTTCTTTGCCAACAGTGGGTGGCAACTGGGCGATCTCGTCCAGCCGGGCGATTTTCTGGTCCACGGCCGGGGCGATGGATGGGAAGTCCGGATGCTGCTGGTCATCAATGTTTTGATGGACCTTTTCGAACAAAGTCCTCAGGTCGTTGGCCATTGTATTGATTTCCTCCCAGTGCTCTTTCGGCACGTCGGAGTCGCGAGCTATTTGGGGTAACCACTGCAGCACCAGGTCCACCTGGTCGAGTGATTGATGGGCCTGATAGGGGTTCTCCGGGATTCCACGCTTCGTCTCTTCCTCAATCGCGTCGCGAAATTCCTTGATTTTCGCCACGGCTCCGCTCAGTTTCGCCGTTTCCTCTTTCAACTTGGCCTTCTGCTGTTCCGTGATCGGCGCGTCGTGAGGGTTGTACTCTTTCTCGGCCGTGTCGGCCGCGGAACCTTCGCCACCTGCCTTGCCACCTTCCTGGGAGGCTTTTTGACTGCAGCCGACAGCCAGACAGAAACTCGTGATCACCACACCAGTCCAGATGACAGCCGAATTGTGTCGAAACATTATCAAATTCCTCTTTGAGCAAAAAAAACACTAGACGTACAGAGCAGCGAAAGAACGGGAAATCAGCACGCCGTCGAGATCATTGCCACAACAGATTGTGAAGTTGCTGTCGGCGCACGCAGGTAATCGTTGCGTCGAATCGCCGTTGGGCAGACGAAGTGGCGGCCGGCGGGCAGAAAAAAGTCACGCCAACAATACGCCTGAGCGCTCGAAGCGCGCACTGTCACACAGCGGCCATGATGCCGTGGGGTTCAACCATCGCGGGGACCACGGCATCATGCTGGAAAAGCAGGCGAGAGGATCCAGAGATTCTGAGAGATCCGCACCCACGTACCACGACTGGTGCTGAGTGACCGTCGGCAGGTCATTGACCAAGAGAACCATCTCTGGTTCACAGCTGGCAAGATGATCTGGATCATGCGGATCGGGTGGCGCTGGTAGAGTGAAATCGAATCCCATCAGCGTCCAGTGCAAGTGGATGGCGCATTCGCCCATCGCCGACGACACAAGGGCCTTTGACTGGCCGGTTGGAATCTTGGCGTGATGGGGATGATCATGTTCATTCCCCGGCTGAACGGCAGCGGCCGCATGACGGTGGTCGGCATCCTCCCCTCCTTCATGAGCGTGCCGCGTCGCTGGCGGACAGATCCCCCACGCCACCACAGCGGATGACAGGACGAACGACAGAAGTGGAGACCTCAGATTCATCGACAGACAAGCTCACGGCCGTGGGACCACCGGCGACACCGCACACCGTTATACTAGAGTCCCTCGGAGCAGCCGTCAATGTCGGCCATCGAACCACGCCCGTGCTGACGTACGAAGAACACCTGTTTAAGGGTTTGGCACTCACTTGGGGCCATCCGGCAGAGGCAGTCAATGAGCTCGAGACGGCATATCATGATAACAGCGCGAGCCTTCTCGTTCGACTCGTTCGATGTAATGCAATATGCTGGAACGCAATGGACAAAGCCAGCTTGGATGACGCTCGAGCTGGCGACAAGGAGGCTGCCATCTTGAGAACGCTTATGCCGGATACACCATTGCCGATTTCAGTACACCTGTTGTCCACGATCATCGAGGCAAACCTCCTCCGTGAGTCTGGACGAGACAATGAAGGAGAAGAACTACTGAAATCCGTGGATGTCGACGACATTGATCCACACCTGCTCGATCAAGTTGAAGTGCGTTGGGCCAGATGTCAGTATTTCCTACGTACGGGACAATCGGACAGATTCAGAAAGGAAATTGAGCGTGTGCCGTTGGACAAATCAGGTGTGTACTTGGCACTTACTGCAGCCGTGGAACTGTACCGTCAAGGATTGCTGTCCGATGCGATGGAGCTCTACAGAACGGTGCAGAGCTGGGACGAGAGAGTCAGTATGAGTTCGTTGAGGCGTACATCCGAATGGACGAAGATGAACCTGCGCACATCCTTGCAGATTACAGAGCTGGCTTGCCAAGCCGCGAAACCAGCATATATCTGTGTCTTGATTGGTCAGTTCTCAGATTGTTAGGTGATCCAGATACCGCGCAGTTGCTTGGAAAGAGATTGGTCACCATGGGAAAAGACAGGGGGGTAGATGAGAAGGACCTTGTATTATTTCAGTTTCTTGCTGGAGATTGTGATACGACTTCCTTAGTGGCATTAACCGGCAAGTCGCGCCGATTCGACTGCGAAGCATACTTCATGCTCGGTCTCGATGCTTTGGCAGACGGAAGACGAACTGAAGCCGTCAAGTATTTCACGACCTGTGAGCACACAGGTTACTTCGCATTCTATGATTATGCGTGGAGTCGTGCCTTTGCGGAACGTCTCGAGAGCGGAAAGCCTTGGTTAGAGTGGATACCAAACAAGAGCGGGACGGGTACGAGAGGCAGCAATTCTGTGCAAAAGCAAGAATGATGATGTGACCTCTGCACGTTAACGGGAAACGCTGCACGAGAGAAGTACTGTTGAAACGGCCCGCGTAGGAATTCATCCTGCCCTTTCAACCGCAGACTCTTCTTGACAAATGACCGCAATGACAAGTCATCGGTGGTTGCCGCGTCACAGCGGCCACGAGCGAGGCCAGATAATGTCAATACGTTCTTCCTCGTCGCTCCTATTCTAACTTTGCCTTTGCTCTCTTCGGCTCTTCGATCTTGCGAAAAACGAGTTCAATAGGTTCGCCATCAACGGTCTGGGATATGTACGTGAATTCTTCCCGGCCTTTTCGTTCCACTGTCGCCTTGGTCTTGATTTCCTTGCCATTCTCTACTCCTGTGAGTTCCCCTTCAATGATCCCTCTGTCTCGGATCGGATTACTGGCGTCCCAATCCCAAGAAATAGTGTAATGTGCGCCATTGGACCAGAAGCTATTCTCGATGAACCGCTTACTGACAGGGTCGTAACCCGTGATCCCTGTCATTTGTACAGCGGATTCCTCTGGTCTATTTGGGACCGAGGACAAGGTGAGCATCGAACAGTGTTTGCCGGGAGCCCAGCGGGCCGACCATTTTCCTGCGTAGCTGTTCTCACCGATCTTACCTTTGGACTCCCAAGTGCCCATCTCGTATTGCAGCCATGCAGCAACGTTTTTTGGTAGCGGAGAAGATTGATCCGCCTGCGACACCACCATCGACGCCGTTAACAGAAATGCGGTGCTCAACATAACTTATGCTCCTAATCGTACGAGGAAACGACAAAAGACGATAACCGATGGGTAACACGATGCACTCGTTCATTTCTCTTCTGCTGAATCCGGCGAAATCAGCAGGTCACTGGTCAGCGGCAGGAAGGCTCGCCATCCGCCGTCGTCAATGGCCCCCAGCACACGGACATCGCCATTGGGCTTCCCGTCCCATGTGATCTGGATTTCGATCTGGAAAACCGTGCCGGATGGACCAGTCACTTCCACCACTTCCTCGTCGCCGATCTTCGCTGCCAATTCGGCATACGACAATTTGCGATAGTCGTCCAACTTGGCATTCAGCAGCTTCAGTGCTTCACTTCGGTCCATGTGCTCAACTTAACTCCCCAGAATCTCCTTCAACACCGGCCCCAGGGGGCCGCGTCGAGCCATTCGTTCAGCGCGCCGCATTCATCCGCTTCAAAGTGGCTGAAGCCGACCCAGCGAATCTTGGACGGCTCAACAATCTTCCCCACCGTTTCGAGCAGTAATGGGAAGATGGACCGCATTCCCGTGTGATACAGCAGGGGCTCCACGAGTTTCGGCAGCCGAGGTCCGCGAGCGTTACAGCGGATTTCGGATCTGTCGCCTGAGCATCCTGAAACCGCCGCATCAACCGGTTCTGGTGCATGATAACGGCACCGCTCATCGCCGATCCCTCGCGTTCTTCATCATGACCCCGATGATGCTATTGAACCACGAACAAACACTCAGCGTACCGCGTCCGCCATCTCCACGCCACATATACCCCGCTACCGGACGAATTGATTCCTGCTCTCTTTACGAATGGGCGGTGTCAAAGCCACAATGGCGAGACCTACGGTTGACTCGTTGAATGGCAATTGTTACAGGCGAACACCCTATGAACAACTCACGTCGGGATTTCATCAAGACCGTTGGGGCAACCGTGATCAGCGCTGGTTTGGCAGGCTGTACGAAAGGCGAAATCGCTCACGCTGACGATGTCCCACCACTGACTCACCTCTCGGCAACGAAACTGTCCCAGTTGATCGCCAAGCGTGAAGTGTCGGCTGAGGAAGTGGCTAGGGCGTATTTGGCGCGCATCGCAGAGGTAAACCCGAAAATCAATGCCATCGTCCAGCTTGATCCTGATCGCATCCTCTCCGAGGCTCGTCAGGCCGACAGTGACCTGAAACGCGGCAAGCCCCGAGGACCACTTCATGGTGTGCCGTTTTCGATGAAGGATCAATTGCAGACCAAGGGAATCATCACAACGAACGGTTGTCCCGAGTTGAAGAACTACATAGCCAACCGAGGATGCCACGGTTGTGAAGCGTCTGAAGGAGGCCGGTGGAATCTTGCTGGGAAAGACCAATGTGCCAGAGATGTGTACGCTGGGGGTCAGCGACAATCTGGTTTACGGGCAGACCAAGAACCCCTACGACCTCAAGCGTACACCCGGTGGTAGCAGTGGTGGGGAGGCGGCGATCATTTCCTCGGCTGGATCTCCGTTTGGACTTGGCACGGATATCGGGGACAGTATCCGCAGTCCTTCGCACTACTGTGGCATTGCTGGCATCAAGCCGAATTGTCGCCGCGTACCTGAAACGGGGATGCTCGGTGCTTTCCCACTTTACATGGCGACTTGGAATTCCATCGGACCCATGGCCCGGCATGTAGATGACTTGGAACTGGTGCTGCGAGTAATCTCCGGTCCCGATGGCAGGGACTACAACACGGTCCCAGCCCCACTTCTACCGGTGTGCGAAGTCCCACTTGATAAGCTCAAGGTTGCCTATTTCATCGACGACGGTGCAGCCATGCCTACCAAGGAAACCATCGAGGCTGTTGAGAAAGCGGCTGGAGCATTGGGCAATGCGGGATTGACCGTGGTCAAAGACCGTCCCGAGGGCCTCGACAAGATCATGGATCTCTTCAAGGGATTGTGTGTCTATCTGCTGAAAGAAACGGCAGAGTATTGGTGGAAGGAATATGCCCGCAATGGCTGGCACCAAGGTTGTTCGACCTCGGTATTTCATCAACGAGTTCATCTGTGGCAAGTGGTTCGACTACTTGGAACAGCACAACGACTGGAGCGATGCGAACCGCTTTCGACTCGAATTGGAATTGCACCAGTTCCGCCAACGGATGATGGTGTTCATGCAGAAATACGATGTGCTGCTGAGTCCGGTGCTGAATGAACCTGCCGGATTGCACACAACCCCCGAAGAAATTGAAAAACTCCCGGTTGAGAAGTTCTGGACGGACCCCACGGGCAATTTCTGTGTGGCCCAGAACCTCACGGGCTGGCCCGCTGCTGTTGTCCGCGCCGGAACTTCACCAGAGGGACTTCCCATCGGCGTTCATATTGCTGCGAAACCGTGGAGAGAGGATGTCGCACTGGCGGTAGCTGGAGTTATTGAGAAGCGGCTCGGTGGGTGGCAGCCGCCCCCAAATCTGTAAGACGCTGACAAAGCACTTCAGGCACATGAAATGGTCAGAACGTAGAATCATCTCCCAGATTCCCCTTTGACAGGCGCGCTACTCATGAAGATCCCGATGCGGTGAAGGCCGGCATCGCGGCAATGGTCCGGGCCGTCTGTGAGTAGATACTTCCGCACCGCGGAAAACGTAGTTGCCAGACCGCCAGAGGTGGCCTCCACTGTCGCGAAACGTTGACGGAGTTGGCACTTGAAGCAGTCCAACGCTGGTGACGCCACGAGTTGATAGTAAAGAAAACTTGACTAGTCATTCGGCCAAGGTAAGATTGCTTTACTAGCCAGCGACCCACGGAAGGAAAGGTTGACCAGCCATGCCCCGCGCCACCGGCACCTACCGTACCACGGTTGTAGGAGACGAGACGGTCCGTGCCTTCGTTCCGCACCCCTTGCCGCCCAAACGCCCGATGCTTCGCCTGGACGAGGAACTGTCGCGGCGTCTTGCCGAGGCCCTTGCGGCCATCGGTCGCCTGGAAGTGGCCGGCGCCATGGTCCCCAGTCCAGATTGGTTTCTCTACGGGTTCGTGCGGAAGGAGGCTGTCGTGTCGTCCCAGATCGAAGGCACGCAAGCTACTTTGGAGGATGTCGTGGCCTACGAGGCGTCTCGCCACGCGGAGGGGCCTGCAGATGTGGAGGAGGTGTGCAACTATGTGGATGCCTTGGCCTATGCACGCGCTGAACTTGCCAACGCGAAGGGATTGCCCCTCTGTGTGCGGCTCCTTTGCGCGATCCACAAACGGCTCATGAGGGGCGTTCGGGGAAGCGAAAAACTCCCTGGAGTAGTCCGCACATCACAAAACTGGATTGGCGGTACCCGGCCCGGCAACGCGCACTTTGTTCCACCGCCCCCCGATGTCGTGCCAGAAGCACTGGCGGCACTCGAAAAGTGGATTCATAGTGATGATCGGCTGCCGCCGCTGGTCAAAGCGGGACTGGCCCACGTTCAATTCGAGACGATCCATCCGTTTCTCGATGGCAATGGTCGGGTCGGGAGACTCTTGATCACGCTGTTGATGGAACATTGGAATCTGCTCTCCACTCCGTTGCTTTATCTGAGCCTGGGTTTCAAACGGCACCGGCAAGAGTATTACCGTCGTCTGGATGCTGTTCGCACCGCTGGCGATTGGGAAGGCTGGGTGTCGTTCTTTCTGGAGTGTGTACGCGAGTCGGCGGATGACGGTGTCATGACGGCGCGGCGATTGATCTCGCTGGTCGGTGTGGATCGTCGCAAGTTATCGGATCTCAAATCGGTGACCGTACCGGCGATACGGCTGTTTGAACTACTCCCCGAACACCCGATGGTGACGCTGGCGAGAGCAATGGAGCTGGTCGGCGCAACCAAGCCGACAGCCGGAAAGGCGATTGACGCACTTACCAGAGCCGGGATACTCGCAGAAATCACCGGCAAAAAGAGAGACCGTATCTACGCCTATCGTGCCTACCTCAGTGTCTTGGCTGAGGGCACGCGGACCGTGCCAGGCTAGGCGCTGTCTCAAAACGACAAAGACTGGTCGCGAAGCGACACCTTCAGTTCCCTCTCCCGCGTGCGGGAGAGGGCGGAGGGTGAGGGGCATTGGCTTGGCGGCAGAGCCTAACTTGGCCCGATGAGAGGTACGGGATCTTCTCACAACTGCCCGGCCAGAAATTGGCTGCGGGTCCGTCCGCCGGATTCTATCGCTCAAGCTGTGCCGATTTACGGCGGGAGGTCAAATCCCCAGTGTCCCAATTTGCCGACTCGGTGGTGATGGCGTTCTTCTTAAGCATTGTCTGCCAAGCATTCAACGAAAGACACCGTGCCCGACGGTCGGACCTCAACGCTCGCCACTTTTGAGGTAAGGCATGGTAGGGTCCGATGTGGAGGTGCTTCAAGTAACGTTGTAGCTCGAATTCGAGCAGCTCCAACTGCTCAGGAATCGTGGACTGCTCCGAGTTCTTCACTTCAACACCGACAAACATCCGGTCGTCGGACAGATAGACCCAATGGTTGATGCCTGTCGTTTTCAGCTTGACGTCCTTCACCACCTTCCACATCTCGCTCATCAGGCACATTCCAGCTTCGCCATAGCACTTGTTTTCGACCGTGGATGGCTGTCAAGACTATGGCGGATTGAAGCCTGCCTCACCGTCCTTCATCACATATTCGGACAGTTTTTTTCCAGCCACTCCTCGGCGGACTGAGCCGGGTGGTTCGCAGTCGCTCGGTCTTCAGTTTTCTGCTGTGCAGCCCGGACACGGCGAGTCACCATTGGGCTTTCGATGGGCTCATCCTCGTTCATGCCAAGTTGCCGCAAGACTTTCTCGATCCACTCGCCCGCAAATAGTCTAAACAGCGGGTCGTCCAGTGAGGCATGTTGCACAATCCGACACTGACACGAAAGTCCTCGGGCAAACTGTTGAAGAGCATCGTCGTGCGACGGCAAAGGGTGCCGTTCACCGACCACCATGAGCAGGCTGTGAGACTGATCCGAAGCTGCACCCACCGTGCGGCTCTCAAGGGACTCAGAAAGCGTCACGAGGACACGTCCCTCGTCACATCCGGCAGCAGCGACCAACGACCGGAGTTCATCGAAGCAGTTCTGGAAGTGAGCCACGACGAAGACCGCATCGGGACCATTCGGATCGGCAAGAGCCTCAGCGATATCACGCTGGATACCGGCGAACTTGGCTTGCTTGGTCAACCAAATCCTGTCGCTGGCGATTACGATG
>CAVOXY010000048.1:0-626008 GCA_963700515.1 uncultured Planctomycetota bacterium
GTGGTCTACTGGTTGGCGGATTACGTATTGCTCGTTGGGGGGGTTCGTGCGGGTGGAGCGGCGGGCCGAGCAGCCGCTGCTGCCGCTGCGCTACCTGCGGGTGCCCGGGTTCAGCTACGCGATCGTTACCCAGGCGGCGTCAACGGCGCCTACATGGGCTCGTTCATCCTCACCCCGCTGCTGCTGCAGAACGTCCTCGACTTCTCCGAGACCAAGACCGGTCTGGTGAGCATCGCCCGCCCGCTCGTCGTTCTCGCTGGCCGGGCCCATGGCCGGGCGTCCGCGGCCCGGCTCGGTTCGCGGCGCGCGGCCGGTCGGCGGGCGGCCGCCGTGGTCGTGGCCCTGCTGCTGGATGGCCACCTTGGGCGCGGATCATCGGTGCCGGTGATCATGGGCGCGCTGGCCCTGGCCGGCGTCGGCATGGGCCTGGCCATGCCGCCGCTGGCGGCCAGCGTGACCGTGTCGGTGGACGAGACCGGACCTCGGCATCGCCGGCGCTGCGCAGCAGATGATGATCCAGGTGGGCGTGGTGTTCGGGATCACCGTGATGCAGACCGTGCAGCAGGCCCGGCTCGACGTGTGGGTCTGGAGGCCAGCTACCACTGGGGCTACGTCGCCGGCCCGTCCTGGCGCTGGTGGCGGTGCTGTCACGCGCATCAGCGGTCGCACGCGACCGCGCCGCAGCGCCGGCCCGACACGGCCCGGGACCGACGCCGCCACCACCCTGGAGCGGACGCGCGTCGCCGCGTGGCGTCCGGGTCAGTCGGTGATGTCCCGGAGGCGCTGGCCGATCTCGAGGGCGATCTCGTCGGGCGCCCTGGCCCGAGGGCCAGGACCTTGGTCATGTCGCCGGGGATCTTGACCTTGCCGCTCATGACCGCCTGCATGACGGCCTGCGGGTTGCCCTCGACGAGGAACGCCTTGGCGGTGTCGTACTCGAGGGTGATGCTGGCGTCGGGCGAGTCGAAGGTGGCCGAGGTCCAGGTCGGCGGCACCGCTCGGTGGTGTCGATCTTGGCGTCGATCGGACCGTCGCCCACCTCGGCGGGCACCTCGGTGATCTCCAGGTTGATCCGGGTCTCGGTGCCGGCGTGCGTCGCCCTGGCCCTCGTACTCCGCTTGGATGGCCCTGGCCTGCGGCCAGCCATTCTTCGCTCAGGAACTTCGCCACGGGTGGTCTCCTCGAACGGCGTGGTGCGGCAGGAAATGCGCAGCGGACCCTACCGGGTGGTCGCGGGTGCGGCGCGCCTGTCAGACGTCGTCAGGGCCGGCCGGTGGGCCGCGGCGCGCAGGACGCCGGCGGGCGATCGACTCGTCGGACGCCAGTGCGCACACCACGAAGCGCCCGACGAAGGCCGCCAGCTCGTCGACGTCCAGCGTCGAGCCGGCCGGTGCGGTGGAAGTGGCCGTAGTACCCGACGGTGCCCACCACGCCGTAGGCCGCCACCGTCGGGGTCCTCGTCTCGGATGGTGCCGTCGGCCACGCCGGCTCGGATGATGGCGGCCACGTCGCCGACGTGGATCTCGGTGCCCTTGCGCAGTTCGTCGGCGAACTGCTTCTCCAGGTTCTCGACCTCGAGCAGCGAGAAGAAGTGGGCGTAGCGGGCCATGTACCGGACCGACGCCTCGGCGCCCTGGCGGATCTGCAGCAGCGGCTCGGCGTCGGGGTCGATGGCGTCGGCCTGCGCCCGGCGCAGGTTGAGCCGGTTCAGCTCGACCAGCTCGCGGAACAGCGCTTCCTTGTTCTCGAAGTACCAGTAGAAGAGGCCCTTGGCCACCCCGGCGGCCTGCACGATGTCGAGGATCCGGGTGTCGGCGTAGCCCCGCTCGGCGAACAGCACGGCGGCCTGGTCGAGGAGTTGCTGCTTGCGTTCCTGGCCTTGGGCGGTGAGCCGCCGGTCCTCGGTCATGGTGGCGGCCAGTGGAGCACCGCCTTGACCCCGGGGTCAAGGACGGGCGGCCAGGCTCGCGTGGCCGGCGCGCCGCGGTGCCGATGTGGTTGCCTCGGCGGAGCACCGCTCGCCGCTGCCCGACGGAGCTCACCGTGACCGACCGACCTGCCCGCCGAACCTGCATGCCCGGCGCCGAGCCGTCCTTCTACGAGGGTGGGCCCGTCGGGGTGCTGGTGCTCCACGGGTTCACCGGGAACCCGGGGTCGATGCGCGGGCTGGCCGAAGCGCCTGGCCGCCGCCGGGCTTCACGGTCGACCTCCCCCTGCTGCCCGGGCCACGGCACGGTGGTCGAGGACATGATCGACACCGGGTGGCCGACTGGTCGGCCCACGCCGAGGCCCGCTACCAGGCCCTGGCCGACCGCTGCGAGCAGGTGGTGGTGGTCGGGCCTGTCGATGGGCGGCGCGCTCGACGGCCTGGCTGGGCTCCGAGCACCCGGAGATCGCCGGGCTGGTCTGCATCAACGCCGTGGTCTCGGTGCCTCCGAGGCATGCGCGAGGCCGTCGCCGGAGGTGCTGGCGACCGGGGCCGACCGCTTCGCCGGCATCGGCTCCGACATCGCCGAGCCCGGGGGTGGCGGAGAGCGGCCTACGCCGAGACGCCCGCTGGCGCCGCTGCTCACCCTGTTCGACGCCGCGGACGACGTTCGGCGGACCGGCTGGGCGACATCACCTCGCCGATGCTGATCGTCACCAGCCGCCAGGACCACGTGGTGCCGCCGGAGAACTCCGACGTGCTGGCCGCGTCGGTGTCCGGCCCGGTCGAGCGCCTCTGGTGCGAGCGCAGCTACCACGTGGTCACCAGGACTACGACACGCGACCTCGTGATCGATGCGCACCGTCGACTTCGCGACCAAGGTCACCGCCGGCACCTGATCGGGCGAGGGGCAGCGACTCGGGGCTCGAAGGGCGAAGCTGGCGCCGTCGGGCCGACGTCGGCCACGAACCCGTCCTGGCCGACCGCCTAGCTCCACCTCGTAGCGACCCGGTGGGCAGCGGGGCCAGCACCTCGAGTCGCTCGGGCGCACGACCTCGACGGCGAACTGCACCCGTCGCCGGGCAGCATCCAGCGGGGCAGCTCCCCGCCGGAGCGGGCGCCGGCGACGGCCCCCTGGTCGATCGTCGCGGGGGGCACCACCGCCATCGACTCGGACCGCTGACCCGGCCGTCAGGCCGAAGCTGGCCTCGTCGGGCCACGGGACGCCGGTGCCGGCGTGGCGACCGTGACCGGCGACCTCGACCCACCCGCCCCGGAGCGGACCTCCCCGGCGGTCGGGCTCCCTCGACCGTCACGGTCGACGTCGGGCCGACGGCGGCAGCGGGGCGGGGAACCCTGGGGCAGCAGCGCGCCGACGGCGTCGAGCCGGTCGGCTCGGCACCGGGGCGGACCCAGACGGCCAGGCCCTGCGGCGCTCCGACAGTCTCGTAGAGACCCACCCTGGTCCAGCAGGCGCCACCCGGTCGCCGGCCGCCGTCCGCGTCGAGGTCGTCGAGCCGGGCGAGCGAGGAACGGGCACGTCGGCTCGTCGCCCGGCGGCTGCGTCGTAGGTGCGGATGTCGACGTCGGGCAGGGCCCACGGGTAGGTGAGGGTGGCGCGGGCCCGCGACGCGCCGACGCGTCGATGCGCGAGCTCGTGATCTCCAGCCGCTCGATGGCCGGCGAGACCGGCGTCCAGCGACTCGTCGTACGTCGACCACGTCACCCGACGTAGGCCGACCGGGCCACGAGCACGGCGACGGCCACGACGATCGCGACCGAACGGTCGAGGACAGGCCCGCACCGAGCGCCGGCGCGTCGGTGCGCGCGGATCGAGACGACGGCGACCAGGGCGAGGACGCCGAGACCGCCCATCGATCCGAGGCCACGCGTCGAACGCCTCGGAGAACGGCCGGCCGAGCCGATCGACCACGTAGCGGGTGATCGCCGGCACCGCGAACGGCGAGAAGCGTCGCCATCGAGGTCGGACGGATCCCGGGCGATCGCACACGACCAGCGCCGGCGACCACGATCGCGGCGAACGCGCGCCGAGGCCGCGCCGGCTCTGGGCGACCGGTCGCGCGGCGAGGAGCGAAGGCGACGCGCCACCGCCACCCAGCAGCGGGGTGAACGAGTCGTTGTGGCGGCCGTAGACGTAGTGGTCGGCGCGGAACTGGTTCTGGGCGAAGAACAGCACCGAGGTGGCGAACACCGAGCCGCGATCGCCAGGGTGACGGCCACGGCGAACCGTGCGCGCGGCGTCGAACGGCGCCCGAGCCCGGCCGCACCACGCGCACCGGCCACCGAGCCACGCCGACCACGCCAGGCCCGATCGACCCGAGCCGCGAGGTACCAGCCCTGGCCGATCGCGGTCAGGGCCAGCTCGCTGCAGCCGCTCGGGCCGAGGTGGCCAGGTCGATCCACGGGCCGACGGTCCGCCCTCCAGCCGCTCCGACCGCGGTCCAGCGGCCGTCCACGACCGCTCGGTCAACCGCCGGCCCGGCGACCACGCCGACCACCAGGCCGGCCGCGTTGGCCGCGGCCACCCGGCGCGGTCGACGCGCGCCGCCGGGCGCCGACCAGCGCCACCAGCGCGACGGGCGAGCCACGCCGAGCGTGAACCGCGGGTGGGTGGCGTCACCAGCGCCACCACCGACCAGGGCCCGACCACACCCGGGCGCGACGGCGAGGCGGTCGGTCATCGCCGCAGCGCAGCCAGCACGAGGGCCGGCACGAGCGGCGAGCACCAGGTTCTCGGCGATCGCCGAGATGCCGGCCGCCGACACCGCGGGCACCATCGCACCCACGAGCGCCGCCGCCGATGGCCCGGCGGCGGGGCACGCCGAACACGCCGCCCAGCACCTTGGCCACGAGCAGCGGGAACACCGAGGCCAGCAGCACGGCGTTCACAGCCAGGACGGCGCGCCACTGGGCGTCCGGCGGATCGGCGAGCGCCATCGACCGGGGCGAGCAGCAGCGGGTAGCCCGACGGCGTAGGCCGGGGAGAACGGCATCTCCCAGGTCGAGCCGCCGGCCATCCACCGGGCGTTGCCCAGGTAGCCGTTCTCGTCGAACACCACCGACGGGCCGGCCATGCGCGACGACAGCCAGAGGTGCAACGCCGAACAGCGCGATGCGTGCCGACGACGACGAGCCGTGCGGGTACGGTCGCTCGGTCGGGTCATCGGCGCCGGCACACCTACCGATGCCCGCCGGGGCGGAGGCGCGCGACCGGCTCGCCTTGCGGGCGCGGACGGCGTCGGGTCGTAGCATCGGCCTCCATGTCTGCACGCATCTCCCGCGACGACGTCGCCCACGTGGCCAAGCTCGCCCGGCTCGTCGCTCGACGACGAGCGAGCTCGACACCTTCACCGCCCAGCTCGGCGCCATCCTCGACCACGCCGCCGACGTCGAGGCGCTCGACCTCGACCGACGTGGCGCCGACCTCCCACCCGTACCCGCTGGTCAACGTGCTGCGGCCCGACGGCGCGGGCGCCACCCTCGACCGCGACGAGGTCCTGGCCGGCGCCCCCCAGGCCGAGGACGGCCGGTTCCGGGTGCCCACCATCCTGGGGGAGGCGCCGTGAGCCGCCCCGGCGACCGCCCGTCGCGCTCGCCGCCGCCGTCCGGGCCGGCGAGCGCTCGGCCGTCGACGTCGCTCGACGCGCACCTGGCCGCGCATCGAGGCCACCGAGGGCGACGTCCACGCCTTCAACACCGGTCACGGCCGACGGCGCCCGCGGCCGCCGCCGAGGCCGTCGACCGGCGCGTCGCCGCCGGCGAGGACCTCGGTCCGCTCGCCGGCGTGCCGGTCGCCCTCAAGGACAACCTGTGCACCCGGGGCGTCGCCACCACCTGCTCGTCGAGGATCCTCGAGGGCTGGGTCCCGCCCTACGACGCCACCGTGGTGCAGCGCCTGGCCGCGCGCCGGCGCCGTCATGGTCGGCAAGACCAACCTCGACGAGTTCGCCATGGGCTCGTCCACCGAGAACTCGGCCTTCGGCCCCACCCGCAACCCCGTCGACCCCAGCCCGGGTGCCCGGCGGCTCGTCGGGCGGCTCGGCCGCCGCGGTCGCCGCCGGCTTCGCCCCGATCTCGCTCGGCTCCGACACCGGCGGCTCCATCCGCCAGCCCGCCGCGCTGTGCGGCGTGGTCGGCGTGAAGCCCACCTACGGGCTGGTCACCCGCTACGGGCTGGTCGCCTTCGCCTCGTCGCTCGACCAGATCGGCCCGTTCGCCGCCACCGTCGCCGACGCCGCCTCGCTGCTCGAGGTCATCGCCGGCCACGACCCGGCCGACTCCACCTCGATCCCCCAGGCGGCGCCCGGCGATCGTCCGACCACCTCGACGACGGCGTCGACGGCCTCCGGGTCGGCGTGGTCACCGAGCTGATGGGCGAGGGCATCGACCCCGACGTCGCCGCCCGGGTCCGCGAGGCCGCCGACGCCCTGGCCGCCGCCGGCGCCACGGTGGAGGAGGTGTCGGTCCCGGCCGTCACCTACGGCCTCTCGGCCTACTACCTGATCGCCCCGGCCGAGGCGTCGAGCAACCTGGCCCGCTTCGACGGCGTGCGCTACGGCCTGCGGGTCGACGCCGCCACCACCACCGAGATGATGGTCGCCACCCGCACCGCCGGGCTTCGGCGCCGAGGTCAAGCGCCGCATCATGCTCGGCACCTACGCCCTGTCGGCCGGCTACTACGACGCCTTCTACGGCAAGGCCCAGAAGGTCCGCACGCTCATCTGCCGGGACTTCGCCGCCGCCTACGAGCGCTTCGACGTGCTGCTGTCGCCCACGTCGCCCACCACGGCGTTCGCGCTCGGCGCCATCGCACGACCCGCTCACCATGTACCTCAACGACGTCTGCACGATCCCCACCAACCTGGCCGGCGACGCCGCCATGTCGGTGCCGTTCGGCACCGACGACGACGGCCTGCCGGTCGGCGTGCAGGTCCTGGCCCCGGCGCTCGGCGAGGTGCCCATGTTCCGGGCCGCCGCCGTCCTGGAGGCGCCGCCCCCGCCCGCCGCACGCCCGCGGAAGGACACGCTGATGACCGACGCACCCACCGTGCCCACCGACTCGCTCGGCAACCCCATCACCGTGGCCGAGTCCGACGACATCGCTGGTGGTCGAGGCCGTCCGACGGCTCCCGCTGGGAGCTGGTCATCGGCCTCGAGGTCCACGCCGAGCTGGCCACCGTCACCAAGATGTTCTCGGGTGCGCCCAACAGCTTCGGCGACGAGCCCAACACCAACATCGACCCGGTCACCCTCGGGCTGCCCGGGCACGCTGCCGGTGGTCAACGAGCAGGCGGTCGAGCTGGCCGCCGCGCTTCGGCTGCGCCGTGGGCGCCACGCGTGCAGCGCTCGGTCTTCAGCCGGAAGAACTACTTCTACCCGGACATGCCGAAGGACTTCCAGATCTCCCAGTACGACCAGCCGATCGACGTCGACGGCGACGCTCGAGCTGCCGTCGGGCCACGTGGTCGGCATCGAGCGGGCCCACCTCGAGGAGGACACCGGCAAGTCCACCCACGTCGGCGGCGCCGGCCGCATCCACGGCGCCGACCACTCGCTGGTCGACTACAACCGCGCCGGCGTGCCGCTGCTCGAGATCGTGTCCGCGCCCGACATCCGCTCGGCCGACCAGGCCCGGCAGTACGTGACCGAGCTGCGGGCGATCCTCGTGGCCGGCGGCGTCTCCGACGGCAAGATGGAGGAGGGGTCGATGCGGGTCGACGCCAACGTCTCGGTGCGCCCCGCGGGGAGCGACGAGCTCGGCACCCGCTGCGAGATCAAGAACGTCAACTCGCTGCGCTCGCTGGGGCGGGCCATCGAGTACGAGGCCCGCCGCCAGGTCGACCTGCTCGAGGCCGGCGAGCGGGTCGCGCAGGAGACCCGCCACTGGGACGAGGACGACGGCCGCACCCACACGATGCGCTCCAAGGAGGAGGCCGACGACTACCGGTACTTCCCCGAGCCCGACCTGGTGCCGGTGGACCTCGGCGCCGAGTGGGTGGACGAGATCGCGCGCCGCGCTGCCGCTGCTGCCCGCCGCCCGCCGCCACCGCCTGGCCGAGGCCACCGGCGAGCCCCGCACCGGCCGAGGCGGTCGTGGTCGATCGTCGAGCGCGGCCAGGACGACCTGGCCCTCGGCCGCCATGCCGAGGCTGGGGCCGACCCGGCCCGGGTGCTGGTGCACGTGGACCAGAACCTGGCCGTCGACGGCGGAGCCGAGCTCGCCCCGGCGCGCCTGGCCGAGCTGGTGGCCATGGAGGTCGGCGGCGAGCTCACCGCCACCCAGGCCAAGACGGTGCTGGCCGACCTGGTCGCCGACCCGGCGGCCACCGCCGCCGACATCGCCGCGGCCAAGGGCTTCGAGGCCATGGACACCGGGGCGCTGGAGGCCATCGTCGACGAGCGTCATCGCCGACAACCCCGACGAGTGGGAGCAGTTCTGCGCCGGCGACGACAAGGTGCGGGGCAAGCTCACCGGCTTCTTCGTCGGCAAGGTCATGAAGGCCACCAAGGGCCAGGCCGACGGCAAGGCCGTCACCGCCCTCCTCCGCTCCAAGCTCCCCTAGCCCTCCGACCGCCCCGTTCTGCCGACTGAGCGTCGACGAGGGCTGCGCAGGCCGCGTAACGGGCGGGGGGGGATGCGGTTCGGACGGGCGGGGGTGGCTACCGCTCTGTCGCCACGATGGCTGAGACCTCGGACCCGCACCCCGTTCCGCTGAACAGGCCGCGACATGAAGCCTCGCAGCCACGACGTCACCGACGGCATGGAGGCGCCCGGCGCGGGCCATGCTGCGAGCGGTCGGCATGACCGACGCCGACTGGGACAAGCCCCAGGTCGGCGTGGCGTCGAGCTGGAACGAGGTCACACCCTGCAACCTGCCGCTCGACCGCCTCGCCAAGCGAGCCAAGGACGGCGTGCGCGACGGCGGCGGCTTCCCGATCGAGTTCGTCACCATCGCAGTGTCCGACGGCATCTCGATGGGTCACGAGGGCATGCGCGGTTCGCTGGTGATCGTGAGATCATCGCCGACTCGGTGGAGTGTGTGATGCACGCCGAGCGTTTCGACGGCGTGTCGTCAGCTTCGCCGGCTGCGACAAGAGCCTGCCCGGCATGCTCATGGCCGCAGCCCGCCTCAACCTGCCGTCGGTGTTCCTCTACGGGGGTTCCATCCTGCCCGGCCACTACAACGGACCAGGCGCTCGACATCGTGGGTGTTCGAGGCGGTGGGGCGTGCGCAGCGGGCACGCTCACCGAGAGCGAGTTGGGCGAGATCGAGCGCACGCCTGTCCCACCGAGGGCACCTGCGCGGGCATGTTCACCGCCAACACGATGGCGTCCATGGGCGAGGCGCTCGGTATGTCGCTGCCGGGCGCGGCCAGTCGCCGCCGGCGGTCGATCGACGCCGCGACGACTTCGCCTTCGCGTCCGGACGAGCCGTGGTCAGCCTGCTCGAGCTGGGCCTCCGACCCGCGACATCATGACCAAGGAGGCGTTCGAGAACGCCATCGCCGTCACCATGGCGCTGGGCGGTTCGACCAACGCGGTGCTGCACCTGCTGGCCATCGCCGCACGAGGCGCAGGTGGAGCTCGAGCTCGACGACTTCAACCGGGTCGGCGCGCGAGTGCCCCACGTTGCCGACATGAAGCCGCACGGACAGTTCCACATGACGCGACCTCGACCGCATCGGTGGCGTGCCGGTGGTGCTGCAAGGATGCTGCTCGACGAAGGGCTTCTCCACGGCGACGCCCTCACCGTGACCGGCCGGACGATGGCCGAGAACCTGGCTGCGCTGGACCCGCCCGCGCCCGACGGCGAGGTCGTGCACCCGCTGTCGGATCCGATCCACCCCGAGGGCGGGCTGGCGGTGCTGCGGGCTCGCTGGCCCCGCGGGCTCGGTGGTGAAGGTGGCGGGAATCGACATCGACGCACTTCGAAGGCACCGGCCCGCGTGTTCGACGGCGAGGACGTCGCGATGGAGCCGATCCTCGCCGGGCAAGATCGACCCCGGCGACGTCGTCGTCATCCGCTACGAGGGTCCCAAGGGCGGCCCGGGCATGCGCGAGATGCTGGCGGTCACGGGCGCCATGAAGGGCGCCGGTCGCGGCGCCGACTGCGGCGCTCGTCACCGACGGGCGCTTCTCCGGCGGGACCACGGGCTTCTGCATCGGCCACGTGGCACCCGAGGCCGTCGACGGCGGCCCCATCGCGCTCGGTCGCCGATGGCGACCGCATCGTCATCGACGTCCGCAGCCGCACTCGATCGACCTGCTGGTCGACGAGGCCGAGTTGCGAGCGCCGGCGCGGCGACTGGAAGCCGCCGACCGCCCCGCTACACCAAGCGGGTTCCTGGCCAAGTACGCCGCGCCTCGCCCAGGGCGCCGAGACGGGGCGCCATCACCAACACCCTGTAGTCGGGACCGAATCGCAGCGATCTGCGCCCTTTGTGTGTGCGTGGCAGGCAGCGGGCGCGGGTTCGCACACACGAAGAGCTGGGGGTCGGGCAACGCCCCCCCGCCGAAACCGGGCGCGGGGGTTGTCAGATGGGGGAGGGTCGGTCATACTGCCCGGGATGAAGACGCCGACCACCCTGGTAGTACTCACGTAGCGCACGTCGTCTTCACCGCCCGCGTGCGCCCTCCGACCTCCCCCACCGGGAGGTCGTTGCAGTTTCGGGGCCGGTTGGCGCCGGCGCCGGCGGCCCAGGGAGGGCCCGCACACACCCCGCACCAACCCGCACGAACAACAGCATCGGCACAATCGCCGGCTCGACCATGCCGTGACCGTAACCCTGTAGCTCGTATAGCGTGACGTCTTTGTGACCGACGACTTTGAGCATCCGCATGAAGTAGGCGTTTTCTTCGTAGCGGCCCAGCATTTCCATCTCGCGGTCGCCGGTGATCAGCAGGATCGGTGGCGCATCGGGCCGGACATGGTAGAGCGGCGCGAACGAGTCGACCAGCGGCTGCGTCTTGGGGATCCCCCTTTCCTGTCGCACCGTCATGTGAGTAATCGTGTGACCGCTGAGCGGGATGAGCCCGGCAATTCGATCGGCGTCGATTTCGTACTCGGCCAGCCAGCGCTTGTCGATTCCGATCATGCTGGTCAAATAGCCACCGGCGGAATGGCCCGACACGAAGATCTTATCGGGATCGCCGCCGTACTTCTCAATGTTCCGAAAAGTCCATGCGACGGCGGCGGCGGCGTCTTGCAGATAGGCGGGACAGGTGACTTTCGGGTACAACCGGTAGTTGGCGGCGACGACGGCAATGCCCTTATCCTGAAGGCCGGAAGGAATGTGCCGGTTGCCTCCAGTGAGTCCCCCGCCATGGAACCAGACCACGGTCGCAAAGCCGGTCTTGTCCGCCGGACAGTAGAGATCCAGACGGCAACGATCACACTGGTACGGCGTGGCCGCCTTTTCGTCCTCCAGGTATGAGATGTCTTTCTCGGTGCGATACCGAATTTCATCGCTTTTCGTCTCGTCGGCCAGCGCACTGCTGCCGAGGGCCGCCATCAAGGTGAACGCACAGAGTATTCGTAGCATGAAATCGTTTCCTTTCCAAAACAATTGCCCCGAAGGTAGCACCAATCGGCCGCCATATTTCAGGTCACGGGTTTCACCAAGCGAATCTGGCCAGCCGCTCTCAGTTCGCCAATCCCTTGGTGAACCCAGTTTACGGCTCGATGAGTCGGATTCGCAATGACTTCTGATGACATTTCCATGACATACCTGGACTCATCGTTCCAGCAATCGAACTCTTTCACTCACTGGATCAGCCCGTTAAACTCAGTCCCGTCGGCGGACATCACATTCCCTATCACTCATCAGCGGAGGTGCGTCGTGTCCACACAGAGGCACATCACGAGGCGACGGATGTTCAGGATCGCGATGGCCGGCACATCAGGCGTCATCGCTGGGACAATCCTGCAGGGACGCGAGCACGGCACGGGCACTGCGGACCAGACGATCCGAGGGCCGTTTCCAATTCTGACGACCCCTTCACAGCATCGGGCGCGGTGGACTTCGACGCGCTCGCCAACCAGGCGCGCTTCGTCGACTGGGGCGGCTGCCCGGGCATGATCTGGCCCCAGTCGGGCGACAGCATCGATCTGCTGACCACCGACGAAAAGCTCCAGGGCATGCAAGTGCTGGCCAAGGCGGCTCGCGGCCTCCGCACGGCGCTGTGCCTCGGCGTGCAGGGTAAGGACACGGCCGACATGCTCAATTTCGCGAAGCAGGCCGAGGAGCTGGCGCCGGCGGCCCAGACGGGAGCAGACATCTGCCCTTGCTGACAGGACGGGAGCACCGACGACGGGAGCACGACGGGAGCAGACACTCTGCCCTTGCTCGCTCTGCCCTTGCTCGCTCTGCCCTTGCTGCTCTCGCCGATCGCGACGGCGGTCGAGAGTGGCAGACGGTCACGCTGACAAGGGGAACGGGTGGTGACAGCTTCGGTCAGGCGAAGAAGAGCGAGTACGAGACGAGGTCGGCACGGCGTCAACTACGAATTCGCGCTGCGGCGGCGCAGGTTGAGCGCCGGATGCGGGGTGAGAAATGAATTGTGCCGACCGTCAAGCGAACCGAGCCAGGCGAATAGGAATGGCCTCAGGCAAACAGCCGCCGGCTGGCTGAGGCACCCTTGAGACAACTGCGGCCCATCCGCTGAGCGACTTCTTCCAACGCCGCGGGAGTGCCGACGGCGTGGCAGAAGACACTGTCGTAGCGCTGCAGCGTATCGAGCCAGGCCTCCTCGTTCACCTCCAGATAATCGAGCAGTGTTTCCACGTCCTTGGGAACTGCAGTGCATCGGCCGCTGCGCAGTTGCCGAGCGGTCCATTCGAGCAACCGCAGGTAATTCTCCAGCGAAATCTCCAGCAGCCCCAGATCGGATGCGCGACGGCCCCAACGTGACGAGAACGCGATCGTCTCGTCCTGGAGCGTCTCCTCGCGCAGTGTCAGTTCCCCCAGCCACCCATCGGCGCGGTTCGGGCTGTTGGGCCGCTGCTCTTGCGCAAGATCCGCTGGTAGGCCGACGTATAGCGCGCCGTGCGCGGCGAAGCGGCTTCACCCGCCTTGATCGGATTCAAGTCCACGTACAGGGCGCAGATCAACATGCCGTGGGGATCGGCACATTCACGGCACTTGTAGCGAGTCTCGAAAAACCTACCGGTGCAGCCATCTTCCTTATTGGCGCGGCGGGCAATATTCTCGCACAGAATACCCATAAACCAGGAAATATTGCTCAACCGGCGTCGCATCTGCTGGATGCGTTTCTTGTTGCGAACCGCCTGCTGAATCCGTTTTTCGTTGGGCAGCGGCAGGTCGTCCGACATGCATTTAGCGATCCGCATGATGGTCAGATAGCGGCGTGCCACCTCGTAAGGCGACCAGCGCTTGGCCACATCGGGCCGCGAGCGGAGCATCAGGTGCAGATGATTACTGAGCTCCGCATGGAATTCCACTTCGATGGCGAACAGCGCTGCCAGCTGTTCTTCTCGCGTGAGAATCCAGTCGCGGCGATGGGAGAAGTTGCGGCCGGTAAGTGGATCCAGGCCACAGAGAAAGGCGCGGCGCACGCAGCGCACCCAACAGTGGTATACCGCTTTGCGATCACGGCCCAACAACTTGCGACGAGCGTAGGCGACCATGGGGCAATCCCTCCATGTGCAGGCAGTGCCCGAGGCCGACGGTGGACCAGTGGGGGCCATCGGAGAACACTGCGCGAAAGTGATTGCCCGCCTTTCGCTCGCCAGAAGTACCCACATCTTACCCGCTCCACCCTCCCCTGCAATACCCTCCGCAGCAGGGCTTCAGTGACATGCATATGGTACCGCAAATGCTATTATGGCATCGCTGAGCATGTTCGGCGTCGGACGGTCGCTGAAGTGGTCGACGCAACGGGTGGTAAGCAGGGTGTCTGCTCCTCTCTGCTCCTCTCTTTCGGGCCGATTGCTGTAGATAGCTTTGTTCCCCGTGAAAGTGTTGCCAGCGATGGTCACTGTCCCGCCGGAGAAGTTTTCGATAGCGCCTCCGTCATAGGAGCTCTTCGCGCCCTACGTCATTTCTCAGACCGCGAGGCAGATGACTGTGGAGAACGCTATTCGGGAATCGCCAGGAACGCTGCAGGGCCAGTCCCGGGGTAAGGTCCGATAAGACCAGTGCCCACGATCTCGCCCATTTCATTCACTGCGCAAGCTTCCAGCAGTTTGAGAAACGGTGATTTGCGCCCGACGTAGTTGTTCAGCAGGATCATTTTCTCGTCGGCACTGGGCCAAACGACTGCTTCAGGGCCATATTGTGATCTATCTCCCGATCCAACGATGGTGCCGTTGTTGTTGATGTCCTGGGCACTCGCCGATGTGATTTTCTTGTCGCGATGCAGAATCTGTGATTCATCTCCGATCCAGACCACCGCCTCGGTGGGCCAGCCGGCGTCTCCACAAATCGCTCCGCCGTCGTTCACACCGAAAACGTGGACCTCGCCGGCCTCGACGATCTGCGGCAGGGGATCGACAGCCAGGGTCCCATCGGGAAGTGACTGCACGGTCCAGGATACTGCGGCCGGCGATCGGTTCGCCGTGCGAAACATTCCCGCGATCTGCGCCAAGCCGTCCTCGTTGTTGTTGGCAATTGCCACGGAAACACTCGTCTCGTCCAGCGTGGGCAAGGCAACGGGGCCCCAGACGCTCGGTTCGCCGCCGGACCAGTTGACCCGCCACGCGACAGCTTGCGCCGTGGTGCCAAATGGAGAGACCGCACACTACTCCCTCGTTGTTGATCGCGCGGGCATCCGACCGAACATCTCCGTTCAAGGGCGGCAGAGGCAAGGGCGCCGCTTCTGCGCTGGGCCCAATAGAGCCCCACACTGTTTCCGCTGGCATCCTCCCCATATCCCACGATTTCGCCGAAGTCGTTGATGCCGTCGGCCCCGTCCGCCGCCGGTCAACGTGCTGATCTCGGATTGGATGGCCGCGCCGGACCCGCTGACCTCCCAATAGGCGGCCCTCCGCTCCGACGTCGCAGCGTCTCTGACGAAGCCAACCGTGTCTCCCAAGTTATTGACGTCGCTGGGATAGCATCTCCATGTACCATCGGCGTCGTCAAGCTTGACAATCGTGTAGGAAGTCCCGCTGGAATCGTCACCGGGCGGCTTAGCCGGTTTCTTTGCCTCAGAGACAGGCGATAACACCAGGCTGACCAGGGCAGTGACCGCGAGAGCGTGTAGCTTGTTAGATCGCAAAAACATGTGATCGTACCTCCAATTAGATGGGTGAGTGACTTAAGGTTGCCAGTCTTCACTTGGCTGCATCTACTGCGCAGCGTGATCAGGGTAGAAGGGAGCTGCCGACGAGCGAGTAACCCTCCGGAGCCTCTCCAGTGATCAGGCAGAGAGCCTCGGCGAGGGCCGCTTCTTCCTCGATCGCCGCCATCCTCGCCTTGCTCTTGTCGTGCGGCACGACCACGGTGCAGCATTCCACGATACCTTCACCATCGCCTTCGCCCGACAGCACCACGATCAAGTAGACACGGCCGATTCCCTCGCCCCTCCGCTCCGCCCGGAGCCAGAGCGTGCCTCCCTCGTCGAACACAACGTCGGGCCAGTCCGTCCTCGGTGGCTTCTTCGTCAGCCTCATTGCTGAAAACCAATACGTCCACGGTTGGAGCAAACGGCAAGCCCACATCCACAAGCTCGTGGTTCGGCGGCCAGAGGTAGGTGCAGGCCGCGGCTTCGACCGGGTTCGGAGTGGCCGGCGTGCCCAGGGTGTCTACCGAGACGTTGGACACCTCCCCTTCGCTCACGGTCAGCGTGAGTTGCCAGTCGGCGTGATCCATGCCCGGCAGCCAGTCGTATATATCCGGAACGCCGGGCCGCTCGGTTCATTTGGAATTCGATAGTCGATGTATCCCGCCAAGGCACGTCACCCGAAAGGAAACTAGCCGTTTGCGGAAATCGCCAGCGTGTAGATGCCCTCCGTCTCGAAGGTGTAGTTGAAATTTCCGTCGTACCAACTGATCGATGCCGTCGTCTCCGAGGACGCCGGCGAGCGTCGTCGTGAACGACGAGAATGTTCTCGTTTTCGTCGAACAGCACCATTCCTCCGTCAGCCCGAGTGAGTTCGCCGTCACCGTTAAGATCGCCTCCTGAGTAGATGCTCTCGAGGATCAGAGCATCGAAGTTGACCGTCGTCCTGGCCGTGACATGAAAGGTGACCCAGTCGATTCTCGCTTCATCTGCGAGTCCGTCACCGTCGAAATCGCCGCGGATCCATTCCCCGCTGGTGATGATCGGCGGCTGAGGCGGGCCAGCGTTGACATTGTCGGTCACCAGGACCGCGAGGGCGACCGCCACCAAACAGAATCTCTTGCAGCACATCTCAAATCCCCTTTTTTGGGAGGCGGTCCGCGGGTTACAATGAAAACGCCGTCTGCCCCGCGGTGCGCGGACCGTGCGCAGCGGGCTTCAGGCTCCGGCCGGTGAGTGGTGCTTGGTCGTACTGGCTCACCGGCCGGTTGTTTGTCGAGTGCGTATCCTACGCCCTATTTATTCTCCAATTTCTGCTGCCACGGAGACGCCTGTTCCGGTTTGCCCCAGGCCTCACAAAGCTCGATCAGCCTTTCAAGGCTCGTCGTCAGACGATCCTTGTAGTAGGCGGGAATCTTGGCCTCTCGTTGCTTCATGCCCTCGTAGCCTGCAATCAGCAAGGTCTCGGCCTCGGTGAACACTTGTTCGGCCGTTTCGACGTTGGTTAGTCGAAGCGCCTGCGCTTTTCCCGTCAACGTTGCGCCGACGAGGCTCATGGTGTCAAAACGCACCCAATTATCCGGCTGCTTCTTCTCCCGAATAACCAGGGCCTCGCGCAGAATTGGCTCCGCTTCGTTGTACTTCTTCTGATCGAGGAGGCATGATCCGAGCCCGGCAAGCCAACGTGCGGATGGATCCAGAGTGTCGTGCTGCCGGCGCAGGGTCACCAGCTTCACCAGAAGCGACTCGGCTTCTTCGAAGCGGCCCTGATGCTGGTACAAGGCTGCCAGTGTGTTCATGGAAGCCAGAGTGTCTGGGTGTTCCTCGCCGAGTACTCGGCGCTGAATCTTCAGGGTCTTGTTGTGAAGATTCTCCGCGTCGTCGTAACGATCCTGCGCTACGTATAGTTCTGCCAGACTGTGCATGATCCTCAGCGTGTTGGGGTGCTCCGCGCACCTGCACCCGACAGTGGATCTCCAGGGCCTTGTCGTACAGATCTTCAGCTTTGCTGTAGCGACCCTGGCCATGGTACACCAACGCCAGATTGCTCATGACGGTTGCCGTGTTGGGGTGCTCCGCGCCAAATACTCCCCGACTGATTTCGAGAGCCTCCTCTTGCAGATTCCCAGCATCCTCGTAGCGACCCTGGGCCCGGTAAAACGTCACCAGGTGGTTCATCGAGGTCAGCGTATATGGGTGCTTGTCGCCGAGAACCTGGCGGCAAATCTCGAGTGTCTTCAGGCACAGTTGCTCGCCCTCGTTGTAGCGGTTCTGATCAATGTGCAGAGCCACCAGAACGTTCATGGAGTACAGCGTATCTGGGTGCTCCGCGCCCAGTACTCGGCGCCGAATCTCCAGGACCTTCTCGTGCAGATCCTCAGCCTCCTCGCAGCGACCCAGATCCTGATACAATGACCCCAGATTGCTCATACATATCACGGTGTGCGGGCCCTCGTCGCCCTCTACTCGGCGCAGGATCTCCAAGGTGCTCTCGAATAGCGATTCAGCTTCATCGAGTCGACCGTGGCTCTTGTACCACAGGGCCAAGTTGTGGGTGATGACGAGCGTGTACGGGTGTTCCTCGCCCATACCGCGTCGCGTGATCTCCAGGGCCTTCAGGTACAGCCGTCCTTCTTCTTCTGGGCGGCCGAGGTGCTTGTACAACACGGCCAGATTGTTCATGGAGACCAAAGTGTCTGGGTGCGACTCACCTAGTACTCGGATCCGGGTCTCCAGGTTCTTTGCGCACAGCGGCTCGGCTTCCTGGTAGCGACGCTGGGCGATGTACAGCGTCGCCAGTTTGTGGATGCAGTCTAGGGTGGCTGGGTGCTCCTCGCCCGACATTCGAAGGCGGATTTCGAGCGTCTTCTGGTACAGTGTCTCGGCTTCCTCGAAGCGGCGCTGATCGCTGTACAGCTTCGCCAGGTTGTTCATGTACACCACGGTGCCTGGATGCTCCTCGCCCGACACTCGAGGCGGATCTCGAGCGTCTCTTGGCACAGCGTCTCGGCTTCCTCGAAGCGGCGCTGATCGCTGTAGAACATCCCCAGGTTGTTGATGGAGTTCAGCGTATTGGCGTGTTCCTCGCCGAACAATCGACGACAAGTCTCGATGGTGTTCTTACGCAGCGTTTCGGCTTCCTCATGGCGACCCTGACGCTGGTACAGCATCGCCAGATTGTTCGCAAATTCGAGCGTGTTCGGGTGCTTTTCTCCCAGCACCCGGCGCTGGATGTCCAGCGCCGTCACGATCAGCGGCTCAGCCTCCTCGTAGCGGCCTTGGCACTGATACAGCGCCGCCAGGTTGTTCATGGAGCTCAGAGTGTCGTGGTGCTCCTCGCCAAGTACTCGGCGCCGGATCTCGAGAGTCTTATGGTACAGCGTCTCGGCTTCCTCGTAACGGCCCTGTTCTATGTAGAGTTTCGCCAGATTGTTCATGGAGTTCAGCGTCTCGACGTGCTCCTCGCCAAGCACTCGGCGGCGGATCTCCAGCGTCTTTTCATGCAACGTCTCGCTTTCCAAGTAACGGCTTTGGCACTGATACCGGAACGCCAGGCTGTTCATCGAGCTCCAGCGTATCTGGGTGCTCCTCGCCAAGCACTCGGCGGCGGATCTCGAGAGTCTTCCGCTCCAGCGTCTCGGCCTCTACACTGCGGTCCTGGTCGCTGTAGAGCGCCGCCAGGTTAGCCATCGAGCGCAGCGTACCTGGGTGCTCCGCGCCCAGTAACTGGCGGCGAATCTGGAGCGTCTCTTGGTACAGCGTCTCGGCTTCCTGATAGCGGCCCTGCATTTTGTAGAGCAGGCCCAGGTTGTTCATAGACGTCAATGTGTTGACGTGCTCTTCGCCCAGCACTTGGCGGGAGAGTTCCAGTACTTTCTTTTGCAGCGTCTCGGCTTCCTCATAGCGGCCCTGCTGCTCGTAGAGCGTCGCCAGGTTGTTCATCGAGCTCAGGGTGATTGGATGCTCCTCGCCAAGCACTCGGCGCCGGATGTCCAGCGTCTTTTCATGCAAAGTCTCGGCTTCCTTGTAGCGGCATTGGGCTTTGTATACTGCCGCCAAGTTGTTCATGGATTGCAGCGTATCTGAGTGCTCCTCGCCCAGTAACTGGCGGCGAATCTCGAGCGTCTTTTCATGCAACGTCTCGGCTTCCTGATAGCGGCCCTGCTCGAAATAGAGCACGCCCAGTCCGTTCATAGACGTCAATGTGTCGACGTGCTCTTCGCCCAGCACTTGGCGGTGGAGTTCCAGGGCGCGCTTGGCGTGTTTTTCGGCCTCCTCGTATGCGCCCAAGCCACGGTAGGTTTGACCTAGCGTATGGCGGATTGCGGCCTCCACCAATGGCTGCGTCTCGAACCGACCGCTAATCTTCTCTGCCGCCCGGTCCACGACCGTGCGCAGTTTGATCTCTCGGTCCGGTTCATTAAGCGGATCGGCTTGCCGCAGCAAGTCGTTGTTAATAAAGTCGTTGACTGCCTTGGCGATGGCCGCCTCGTTGCGGGCTTTTTCCGCTTCGCCTTCGGCACGGGCCGCTGCCTGTTTCGCTCGCTCCGCCTCGTTGTCGGCTCGCTTGCGCTGGGCCTCGGCTTCGACCCGCCGCTGTTCGGCAAGCTGTCGCTGTTGGGCCTCACGTTGCCGAGCGGATTCCGCCTCTTCATAGCGGCCCCGGCCAATCGCTCCGCCTTGGTCGCACGCATCATCTGCCACGTGGTGCCCACCAGTCCCAACAACAGCGCCGCCGCCACGACCAACCTGGTGGCCAGCGCCGCCTTGTTCCGCCGCGCAAACTTGCGGAACCGATAGGCCCGCGACGGCGGACAGGCCACCACCGCCTCGTCGTTCAAGTACCGCTGGATATCATTGGCAAATCCGTTGGCCGTCTCGTACCGGCGCGCCCGGTCCTTCTCCAGGGCCTTCATCACGATCCAGTCCAACTCGCCGCGGACCAGCGTGCTCAGCTTCTTCGGCTCGATCTTGCGGTTGGCGGCGACCGACGGCAGCGTGTCGCTGGTGCTCAGCCGCGTGCTGGGCTTGGGCGGCTCCTCCTCGCGGATGATCCGCAGCATCTCGTCAAAGGCGGCACTGCGCAGACGCTGCTTGTCGAACGGCGTGCAGCCGGTGAGCAGCTCGTACAGCAGCACGCCCAGCGAATAGATGTCGCTGCGCGTGTCGATGTCCAGCTGGTTCAGCTTGGCCTGCTCGGGGCTCATGTACTCCAGCGTGCCCACGATCTGGCCATACTGCGTGAACATCGTCTTCTCGGTCAGCTTCTGGCCCTGGTGGCCTTGGCCACGCCGAAGTCGATCACCTTGGGCACCGGCTGGCCGTCGTAGAGCGCAACCAGCACGTTGCGACGGCTTGAGATCGCGGTGGATGATCCCCTTCTGATGTGCGTGCTGCACGGCCTGGCAGACGGGAATGAACAGCTCCAGCCGCTCCTTGGGCGTCAGGTGCTGCTCGTCACAGTACTCCGTGATCGGGATCCCCTTGACCAGTTCCATCACGAAGTAGGGCCGGCCGCTGTCGGTCGTCCCGGCATCCAGGACCTTGGCGATGTTGGGATGGTCCATCATCGCCAGGGCCTGCCGTTCGGCCTCGAACCGGGCGATCACCTGCCGGGTGTCCATGCCCGGCTTGATGATCTTCAGGGCCACCCGCCGCTCGACCGGCTCGGTCTGCTCGGCCATGTAGACGACGCCCATGCCGCCTTCGCCGATCTGCTGCAGCAGCTTGTAGGGGCCGATGACGGTGCCGGGTTTTTCGGTGATGGGCTGGTCGATGGTGGGGGACGCACTGGCAACCGCCACAGCAGGCTGCTCAAGGAAACTACCGGGCTCGATGTGGGCTCGGAGCAGTGCGGAAACACGGTCCCGTAGTTCGCGGTCTCCGCCACACGCTTCGTCCAGCCGACGATCCCACTCGTCCGAAGGTACCGTGCCCACCAACTCCACGAAGATCTCTTTGGCTCGGTGCGGTTTTGAGGTCATTGGAAAACCCGTTTATGATGTACTTCCAATAGACAATGCGCCGTTGGTACCGGATTCGTCCGGAAGAAGATCGAGAATTTTTCCGCCAAGACCCTGGACGATGTCTAGCCTTCTTCGACCTCAGTGCGCAGCCATGCCCGGGCATAAGCCCATTGTTCATAAGCATTTGTGCGCGAGATGCCAAGGGCATCAGCCGCCTCGGAAATGGACATGCCTGTATAGAACCGAAACTTCACGAGAGTGGCCGCTGTGGGGTCCTCTCGCTCCAGTCTTTCGAGCGCTTCGTCAATGGCCAGCAGACGTTCATCGGGCACTTCCGAGGCAAAGCAAAGTTCGCTTGCCTCCACCCGAACCCGGTCACCGCCTCTCTTCAATCTTCGTCGGCGTCGCACGCCCTCGACGAGGATCCGCCGCATGGCTTCCGCGGCGGCAGCAAAGAAGTGCCCTCGGCTATCCCAGTGCTTGGCCTTTTCGACGTCCACCAGCCTCAGGTATGCCTCATGAACCAGCCCCGTGGCCTGAAGTGTCTGGCCCGGTTTCTCCTGTGCCATCTTCTGAGCCGCCAGCTTCCGTAGCTCCTCGTAGACCAGCGGTAAGAGCTGTTCGGCGGCAAAGTGATCACCATCCTCAATTGCCGACAAGATGCGCGTGACGTCGGTCATGGCCGCTGCTCCTGTGGATCGATTGCGTCACCGAACGTCCAGGATGGTAACACGCTTGGAGAGATGAAGCGACCCACCGCGTGGCCTCGCGCGCCATCGGGCGGCAGGAACCCCAGACGCGGTTGCGCTGCGGCCTCGGCACAACGCCGGCGTGACAGTCGCTGCTGGGCTCGGCCGCTCACCGGTGTGGGGCCGGTCGGTAGCTGGCCAGTTGTGGTCCCCCTGGGATATACCCAGGGGAAACCAAATCCAGGGAGAAGCGGGAAGTGAGATGTGCGGCAGTCGTAGCTGAGACCGCCAAGGGCTCAGCGGCAGCGGCAACAGATGTTCCATCGCCACTGGTTTGAAGGACAAGAAGACTGGGTGACAAAAAGATAAGTCGGCACAGGAGATCTTTTTGTCATCCGATTTTTTTGTCCTTCATCTGCCCCGTCCAAGGTCTCTGGCACCATTTCGAGATTATCGGAATGCCTGCCAAATGAGGTCGACAAGTATTCCCGAAAGACTAGCTGTACCAGTACACCCTCGTTCACCGTCGAAACCGGCCATTCTGGTCGGGCGTTGGGCAATTGGCGCAAATCCTTGACAGCAAACGAGGACAGAATTGCCAGGAGGAACAGGCCAACAGATGTCGTAACCGCAACCCTGCACTGCGACTTGATGAACGCAACTGGCGTCCGACTGTCCTGATCGGGTAAAGAGCGCGGGCTGGTAATCGGCTGAGACTTCGCCACAGTGGCCTACCATAGCTCATGCCCAGAGCGCGGTTTGGAGTTCGCCTCAACATTCTTACCACACGCGGATGACGTTTGCCAAGTTTCGCGGCGGCGTCCAAGAACTCAGACACCCGGAAGTTAATTCGGCCGAAACACTGAAGAAACAACTGCCATGATGTCCGAAGTCAGAAAGTCTATTCATTCCGTTTCGACTAGGTAACTGATGGCCCAGAGCGAAGAGGAATGCCGGCAGCGTGCGGCGGCAGGCTCCGCGTTGCGCTACTCCGACACCGCATTAACCGAGTCGACTGGCCTATAGTAACGAGTCCGTAGCAATGGTTCCCGGAGAAAGATCGCCTGCAGGAAGCGGAAGTTGTCCGCCAGATAGCCGTCCGCCCCGCTAGGGTCCCCGTCCCATGTGGTCCATTCGATACCCTTGCCGGAGTGCCCCCAGACGCCATTCTGAAAGAGACCTTCGACCTGTCGTTCCAACATTCGCCGGAGCATTGCATCTGCATATTCGCTGTCACCGATTCGGTAGTGCGCCGCTAACCAGTGCAAAGCGTGACCCGCGTGAACGCCGCCATTCTGGTACTGCCCCAGCGTGTCCGATCCATCGGCCGCGGCTGGTACGCCGCAATTCCCCGGGGGAAGGCCGAGAAGGTACTCCTCGCGCCGTAGCGGCCGCAGACTCGCGGGTACTCCAAGATCAAGCCTTGTATAACCGACTCGCTCCAGCTCCGCCCGCAACCGGGCCAAGACAGCCCGGCTCGTTGTCGCGTCGAGCAATCCGTACTCTACGGCCATACTGTTGACCAGCAGCGCAGCCGGATCGTGCAAAACACCGTCCTTGCTCCGCCACCAGCCCAACCAGCCGGACTGATCGGACCACAGAGCCGGGGCGAACGCATTTTTCAACTGGCGGGCGAGTCGCCGATAGTGCTTCGCCTCTTCTTCATCTCCCAGTTTCTGCTCTAGCTCAGCCATACAACACCAGGCGCGGAAAGTCATCGCATTAACGTAACCATCTTGCCAGCCCGTGTTGATGGCATCCCACCAGGAAGCTCCACGTTCCGGATTGATCAACGTCCCATCGTTGCCGCTCTGCACAGCTTCAACCAGGCCATCACCGTTCGCGTCGCGGGACGCCAGGTAAGACGCGACCAGCTCCAACTGGACGATCCGACGTTTCAGCCAGCCCACATCTCCGGTGGCCTCAACGTAGTCCCAGGCGGAAATCAACACTGACGGCTGGGAGTCTAGAAAGTCGGCATAGGCACCAACGCGAGTCGGCATCCAGTAGCAGACGAGCCGCCCGGATGGCTCAAGTCGCGCATCGAGCGTGAGGTCCAACGTCCGGCGAAGCATCTCGGCCGCGCTGACGTCTGGTGCGAGTTGCGGAAGCCAGAACACGTGATCCGCGTAGAACCACGTGGAGCACGTTGCGTTGCCGCTGATGACTTCGTTGCCCAGCATCCCGGGCGGGTGCAGTTCCCGCACCAGCGTCCGACCGGTCGGTAGGTTCCAGGCATCTTCTCCGTTGTCCGCCAAGGCTCTGCAGGCCACCATACCAGCCCCGGCTCGCTTTCTCCCACAGCACCTCGTCGACGCCCGCCGGCTGCTTCAGTCGCCAGGGCGTCAGAGACAGTCTCAGCGGCATCTCTGAACCGCACTGGCCCTCGACCATCACGTCCACCTGCCGCGCCGAATAATTTCCGAGTACTCGCAATCGAACCGGCTGTCCTCCTGACTCAACCAATAACTGACCAAAGTCTGGCACGTTGAGCAGTGCGGGCGCCGAAGTCGAGCCGTCCGCAGCCCAATCGGAGGCCAACAGAGTTGTCGCGGTGACGCGTGGGTCGAAAGGGAATCGCAACACGAGTGGTACAACCCCGGGCCCTTGTGCTTGGAAGCTACACTCCAGCCGCCCCCCCGACCAGGACAGCTGCCAGAGGAGATCGGGCACCTCTCGACGTTCTTACGGCGTAGACCGCCGACTCTTTCCCCACAGCCGCCTTCACGAGTTCAACCAGTGCACCCTCACTGTGCAGAGTTACCGCGGAACCGGCGGCGCAAGAGGTTGCGAGCCTCTCTTCCCGTACCCTCCGTGTCGAGGCTGAAGAAAGGCAACTCCGCCGACTGGGACGAGGGTTGCACCCTGAGCACCGGCTCTCGCGAAAACGCGTCGGGCAGCTCGATCAGCAATACGATAGCACCTGCCACAAAGATCAACGCCGTAGCAGACGTCGCGTAATCCTTCCTCGCTGGTCTTAATCGCGTCTCGAGGGTCAAATGGCGGAGCATGAAGGGCAGATTCGTGGTCCGGCGTCCGGTTGCTGCATCCATCGCTGTGCTCCAGAGTCTCGCTCTGTGTCGTGACGGACCGATGTCACTGTAGGCCTGAATTATAGCTGGATCCCAATGGGGCATTCTAGCTGCCCGCCTGACGCGGTGGTAAACGACGTAGGTCCTTGTCACTGAACGCGGACGGGATTAGTAGCAGGGCCGACGGGTATTCTCCGAGATCCTCCCGGAACGCGCGGTGTACGCGGACGTCCTCACCCGCATTTGGGAACTGCAGCAGAGCGACTCGGATCCCGCGGCCCTGAGGGATGCGTACAGCAAGTTCATCCTGATGACGAACCTCAGCACAACGCGCCGGGCAACGGCTTGCGCGGCATCCAGTTGTACTTCTGGAAGAAGCGCGGCGTGTTCCACACGATGGTCTCGCGTCACTACGGGCCCAACGGAACCATCCCCGCGCCACTCATCTTCTCGGAACTGAAGCTGACACAGGATAAACGAATCCGTGGCTACCTGGGCAATCGCCACCATACAAGCGGCTTGTCATCTCGTGTCCAGGTGTGCGTAATACCGTCATCGGAAACAACCAGCACATCCAATGATTCAGTTTTTGCTCCGTCGGAATCGACCGTGTTGTTTTTTCTCTCCCATGTGTTGTTGCCCCGTTTGACAACAACGGATGATATCACCGTTCCCCCGCTGAAGACGGTGATGCCTCGAATTTGTTTCGTCTCGGCTTCGTAGTAGTAGAAGGAAGAAGCAGTTCCGTGTTTATCATCCGAAGCATTACCGGAAAACGCATTTCCACTCTGGATCACCTTATGCACCCAACGGACTGTCAGCTTGTCGCCCTTTTTGCCGATGCCGGGTATGTCGTTCCATAGGTTGATCCTCCCAATCCATTCGCCATCCATTACGCGAGCGTATTCTGTGAAATCCGCTTTGGTTGATTCGTCACCTAAGACCGGACTTGGCAGTTTCCAGAGCATGAGTGACGTTACGAGCAACATCATCGGCTTATGCATCGAGTTCTCCTTCGGGCCGTAACAACGTTTGAGGTAACCGGGTTGGCGGACCAACGACATGGACGTTGGCACATCAAGAATTGTAACCGAAGGAGACGACGTTGAAAAACTGAACGCGAGCCAACGCCGGTTGACCGATTTGTTATACGGCATTCTGGCATGGCAGAAACTCAGCCAATCGGTGCAATGTAGTAACGACCAGAAATACCCTCGATGTCGTGATAGTAGTAAAAACAGTCGGGATCGGCTGATTGTATTGCGGCGATCACTTGAGGGAGTTCTTCGTGCGTGATGATGGTTCGGACCACAACAAATGTGTTTTTGCTGTGGCCGCCGGTGCCTTGGTGCATCGTGTAGGTGCGATGTGCGGATGCTGTTGTGATGGCATCGCCGACTTCTTTTTCGCAGCGCGTGATGATCGCGAGCATCGTGATTTTGAATTTACGATAGAGGTTATTGAGCGTCTCGGCAGACGCGAATATGTAAATGCACGTGTACATCAATGTATTGACGACCGATTCAAATTGCCCGTTCTTTATAAGATCCATCGCGAGGCCGAAGGCAGTTGACCCGATGGCGGCAACAATGGCAATTGAGCCGACGGGCTTCAAGTACTTGACGGCAAAATACGCCCCAAGGATGTCCTCGTCGCCGGTTGAGCCACGGTGCGTGAAAGCGAGTGCTTTGGCCACCCCCGCAAGCAGGCCGCCAAACAGAACTAATATGATTCGCTCGTTCTGTGGTTCTGGCTGAGCGAACTGTAATTCAGGTAGCACGGCGAGTCCCACAACGACGGTGCCAACGACGAGAAGCGAGCGCTGCGCAAACACTCGGCTGACGCGTGCGAACGCAAAGGCCAGCAACGCTGACTGAAACAGCAGGTAGAGCCCGATGAAAAGCCAGTAGCTCTGGTAGTAGTACGACAGTGCCGTGGCAATGCCTTCCGTTCCCGTCAGGATGACTTTGGAAGGAAGCACAAAGTACTTCAGAGCGATGGCGTACAAGACGCCAGCAAGAAGGATCAGGCCGTAGTCAATCAAGAATCGACGCACGTAGATTCATCCGTAAAAGTGGACCATTGTTGCCATATGACGTGAGGCGGTTTATCGTGTCGTCGCGCAGCGATGATCGATAAAACGCCGTTGAACTTAGCCGCGAAGCCGGCGGCACGCGACTTGCTAATTGGGAATTGTATCAGACGAGCCGGGATGCGAGGAGCAAGGTCTGGCGACTCGAGGTGCGTACCGGGGTCCCGAACAGAGCGTGGCACGGGCAGTTGGGGTGGCGCCATCGGCAACTGCGCAGTTGCCGAGCGGTCCATTCGAGCAACCGCAGGTAATTCTCCAGCGAAATCTCCAGCAGCCCCAGATCGGATGCGCACGGCCCCAACGTGACGAGAACGCGATCGTCTCGTCCTGGAGCGTCTCCTCGCGCAGTGTCAGTTCCCCCAGCCACCCATCGGCGCGGTTCGGGCTGTTGGGCCGCTGCTCTTGCGCCAAGATCCGCTGGTAGGCCGACGTATAGGCGCCGTGCGCGGCGAAGCGGCTTCACCCGCCTTGATCGGATTCAAGTCCACGTACAGGGCGCAGATCAACATGCCGTGGGGATCGGCACATTCACGGCACTTGTAGCGAGTCTCGAAAAACCTACCGGTGCAGCCATCTTCCTTATTGGCGCGGCGGGCAATATTCTCGCACAGAATACCCATAAACCAGGAAATATTGCTCAACCGGCGTCGCATCTGCTGGATGCGCTTTCTTGTTGCGAACCGCCTGCTGAATCCGTTTTTCGTTGGGCAGCGGCAGGTCGTCCGACATGCATTTGGCGATCCGCATGATGGTCAGATAGCGGCGTGCCACCTCGTAAGGCGACCAGCGCCTTGGCCACATCGGGCCGCGAGCGGAGCATCAGGTGCAGATGATTACTGAGCTCCGCATGGAATTCCACTTCGATGGCGAACAGCGCTGCCAGCTGTTCTTCTCGCGTGAGAATCCAGTCGCGGCGATGGGAGAAGTTGCGGCCGGTAAGTGGATCCAGGCCACAGAGAAGCGCGGCGAACGCAGCGCACCCAACAGTGGTATACCGCTTTGCGATCACGGCCCAACAACTTGCGACGAGCGTAGGCGACCATGGGGCAATCCCTCCATGTGCAGGCAGTGCCCGAGGCCGACGGTGGACCAGTGGGGGCCATCGGAGAACACTGCGCGAAAGTGATTGCCCGCCTTTCGCTCGCCAGAAGTACCCACATCTTACCCGCTCCACCCTCCCCTGCAATACCCTCCGCAGCAGGGCTTCAGTGACATGCATATGGTACCGCAAATGCTATTATGGCATCGCTCAGCATGTTCGGCGTCGGACGGTCGCTGAAGTGGTCGACGCAACGGGTGGTAAGCAGGGTGTCTGCTCCTCTCTCTCGAACGCGAGATCTGCAGTGTCTTGCCGATGTCTCGGATATCCAGCGTCTGATCGGCACTGAGCTGCTTGGCCAGCACGTCCTTTGGCTCGCGACGTGTCAACTCACAAGGCTCCATAAATCCGCTGGAACTCGTTCGCGAACGCATGGCTGCAGCGACCATAACTCCGTTCGCGCTGGATTGCGGCGCGTCAGGGTTTATATTGACGCGTCCCCTGAAAGAGCGGACATTCGTGGTGAGAAACGACCGTATGACGAATCGATCCGGGCCTAACTCTGTAGAGGCATCCGCCGGTCGATATGGAGCGGCCGGGCAGGAAACGGTTAAGATGGGGTTGTTGGAAGCCGACGGAAATCGAAGGTATACCGGAACTTTCGAATTGATAGGAGGAGTACCGCCGGCTCCAACGACAATGCCCGACCCCCACGACTCGTCAGGCGAGACACGCACCGCCATGGCCCACGCAAGCACAAGAGCTGTCTGGGGCCTTCTGTTGGCCTTTGTTGTTGTTCAGCTTGCGATAGCTGCGGCCGCGATCTGGGTCACCGATCATGTCATACTGGTGAGTCACACATACTCAACGTGGCATGCGATGCCGACTTTTTCAACAGGCCAACCGTATTCTGACGCATTGATGACATGAACCCTCCACTCACAAATCGACGATTGCTCACGGCGTTGCTGTTACTAATCGGCACCGTTGGTTGTTGGTTGGCCGTTTCGCATTTCAACCGCACAGCAAATGACTCGCGCAAAGCCATCACCTTTCCCGACATAGACACAATCGAGGCGAAATCTGAAACAGCAGGGTTTGACTGTGATGAACGAATTCGGAGGTTGCGCGATGGCACTGATACAGTCGACGACGCGATGATACGGTTTGCTGAGCACGACTTTGTTGGAGGCACAAGCTTCGAAGAACTTTCTGGTTGGGCCATGACTACCGAGTCGGGGACGCTACTTTCTCGCTCAGTTCTGCAACGGCAGGCTGCGATCCTTGAATCAATCGGCGAAGATGCCGTGCCAGCACTCGTTAAATGGTTGGAGCACGATCAAATTGAGATACGATACATTGCATCATTCGCACTCGAACAAATAACCGGACTCGATCCTTTCTTTCCAACTTTCGCATCCCGGGAAGAACTAGATGAACAGGGCTGGCTTGCCCAAACTAGGGCTGAATATGAGGTGTGGATTAGGTTGAATCAAAAACGATGATTATGGCTTTCGGCATTTCAAAAGATCGGCTGGGCCAACACAGACGGGAGCAGTCACTCTGCCCTTGCTCGCTCTGCCCTTGCTCGAATCGCGACGGCGGCTCGAGAGTGGCAGACGGTCACGCTGACAAGGGGAACGGGTGGCGACAGCTTCGGCCAGGCGAAGAAGAGCCAGTACGAGACGAGGTCGGCACGGCGTCAACTACGAATTCGCGCTCGGGCGCGCAGGTCCAGCGCCGAATGCGGGATGAGAAGCACATTTTGCCGATTGTCATGCGAACGGCGTCAGGCGATTCAAGGATGGCCTCAGGCAAACAGCCGCCGGCTGGCTGATGCGCCCTTGAGACAACTGCGGCCCATCCGTTGAGCGACTTCTTCCAAAGCCGCAGGCTTGCCAACGGCGTGGCAGAAGACGCTGTCGTAGCGCTGCAGCGTATCGAGTCAGGCCTCCTCGTTCACCTCCAGATGATCGAGCAGCGTCTCCACGTCCTTGGGAACCGTAGTGCGTTGGCCGCTACGCAGCTGCCGAGCGGTCCACTGCAGTAGTCGCAGGTAATTTTCCAGCGGAATCCAGCAGCCCCAGATCGACCGCTCGATATTCACGATTTCTGTAGCCTCCGCGTAGATTCCGAGGTTGATCAAGTCGCGGCGGAACAAGGTATCGAGGAACACGCGAACCTTGGGCAGTTCGGAGGCTTCGGCCAATTCGGCTTCGGACCAACCGATCAGCAAATCGACCAGTCATTCGGCGGCATCCTTCCGCAGATCGACTTGAGCACGTTCAGCGAGCATCATCGGGCTGTCCCACACCGGTAACCGCGTCAACGTGGTGTTCCCGTCCTCGAGTTTCCATGCGGACTTGTCGAGTGCAAAGACCTTGCCCGTGATCATTTCGACGTAGACCGGATCTTGGAACGTAACTCCCTTGATCGTCACATCGACTTTATTCCACGTCAGGTCGTCACTCGGAACTTCATCGCTATACCACAGCAACGCGACCGACGTCCCCGCCTTTTCGAACCCTGCAACTGTCAGCGCGCGCGGTGAATTCGACTCGTACTCCAATATGCCGACGGACTTAACCGCGTTGTCAAAGAAACTCATCATGTGCTGGACAGCGTAGTAGGCAGGCCGCTTGTAGATGAATTCAAGCAGCAGGTTCGAGCGGATCAGGCCGAACGATTGCAGCATGTTCGGGTACTTCAGGTCGATGATGGTGAAGACGCTCGACGGGATGCTGCGGACCCGGTCGCCCGCCATGCGACGCAGATTCCATTTTGCCTGGCTGTACTCGGTCCACGGATATTGGCTCAGAGCATGGGTCCATTCCAAGATGGAAGGACACCCGACCTCGCCCTGGTACACATCGTACTTCGGGCTATAGGCCGCCAGTTGCTGTCTCATCTTCTCAACCGATGCATATGTCGTGTCGGGATTCTGCGTGTACGGGTGATAGACCCAGTAGTCGACCAGGTCCAGCTTGTCCGCGTTCTTGAGCGATTCCAGGACGACGGTGCGGTCGGCATCGGTAATTGCTGTGACGAAGATAACCGCATCCGGCTGAATCCTCTTGATGAGTTCGGCGGTTGTCAGCACCATGACCGAGTAGTCCTTGCCTTGGCCAAACGGCTCGTTCCAGATCTCCCACTCATTCACAACCGCCTTGTATCGGATGACGGTCGCCTCGACATACTTCAGCCAGGCGGTCATCGCCTCTTCTGCATGCACGATCGGCGCGAGGGTCGAGCCCAGCTGGATGGTCGATTTGTAGATCGGGTTGCCATAACACAGGCAGACCCAAGGCTTGACACCCTGCTGATTCAGGCCGTAAACGCACTCGTCCAGCCAGGCGAAATCGTACACGCCCTTCTGTTTCTCGCATTTGGCCCAGCCGCTCTGCAGCCGCCCGTGCTTGGCCCCCAGTTCGCCCACGTAGTCCTTGTAGACACTGAACTTGGCCTGGTCGCGATCGAGCGTCTCGCAGCCCACCGACCAATCCGACGACGCGATGTCCTGCGCGTGCCGCGTGGCGATCCAGCCGATCTGTTTCAGCTCCGGCCCCGATGCCTTGAACTTGTCCCACGTGATGCTGCGATACGTTTTGCCCTTATCGGCGCCCATGGCGATGAAACAGATCGACAGCCCGACCAGCAAGCCCATCGTAAGTTTTCTCATGCTTGCACTCCTACGCTGCTTTGTATTGACGACTCGAATTTCCCTCTTTCAGTACAGCACCCACTCGGGAGCCGAAAGAAGACCGACGTCGCTATGAGCGTCCGGCGGCGGCACCCAGAATTTCTTGTTCCAAGCGGCGGCGGGGTTCTTCCAGTCGCCGAACAAGGGCGCCACCGAGGTCCAGACGGAGATTCTCAGCTCGGCTTTCTTTCCTCGGGCGCCGGCTGGAATGGTCCACTCGAAAGGCGCCCAGACACGTTCACCCAAAGCTTGCCCGTCTAGCGTGACCGCCGGTACAGCCCGCCCGTGTTGATCCGCAGCTTGACGTCACTCGCATGGGACGGGATCTCGACCTGTGCCGTATAGGTCACCCTCGCCGGAATCTGCTGTAACCAGTCCCCCTAGCGGTTCTTGTTCTTTCGCTGCGCCGTGCCGGTCATGATGGTGATCCACTTGCCGTCGTCGTTGAGCATCTTGGATGACATGGCCATCTCGTCGGTGGACCTGAATTCGTAGACATCCTGAAACTTCGTGAGCTTCCCTGCGGCCATGAAGTTCGGTCCTTCCGCTTCGAGCGTGAGGATCTTGCCGGTCGCATCGACGGTGCCTTCGTAGCGCCACATATGGTTGATCATCGAATCGACCCATGTGCCGACGTATTTCTTCTTGGCCGGATCATAGCCGACGGTCTGGATGCCGACCATCGGTGTGCCGGCCAGATCGCCTTTCATCTCGTTCAACACCCAGAAACCTCCGATCATGCGGGAACTGATCGAGCCCTCGCATTCCATCGCCGGCTGTCCTGGCCCCATATCGGCCTTGGATTTCGTCGACCACTCGCCGACAAATTGCTGAAGCCACTGATGCTCTTTCTCCGGACCGGGGAACTGAGGCAATTCCTGAGCCTGAACAGCCGCCGTGGTGATGATGATGAGCGACAACATGCTGAGAGTGCGAAGTTTCATACGATGCTCCTGTCTAAGTGTTACTTGTCTCTGATGAAGAGGTTTGACAACTGGGCTTAAACGCCATGGTGAACACGCGCGGGTCACGCAGTCCCAGTGCGATCCACGCGACAACGCCGATGATGATTGGCATGAAGAAAGGATCGGCCACGCGGACGTGAGTCGCGACGGCTCCGCCGAGATACCCCGTCAACAGGATCGCGCCGATGAACGTGGTTCGTGGAATCAGGAACAGCACGGCGATCGCGACCTCGACGATGCCGACCCTGAACATCACGTCTTCCGTCCAGCCGAGTTTGGCGAACATCTCGGCTTTCCCTTCCCATTGCATGAATTTTCCGCTGGCGCTGGCAAGGATCAGGAAGGCGGACAACAATCCGCTCAGGATCCAGCCCGTGAGTCTTGCTTTGGACATATTCAGATACTCTCCAGTTGGCGTGATTCATCGCGTTTCGGCAGCGGAACAATTGGATGGATTTCAACAGTTCCTTTCGTTGCCGGAGGTAATCTGGTGGCGATGGCGAACGCATCTGTTTCGTCTAACAGTGTCGTATCGTCATGACCGTCACTGCGGCTCGCCCGAAACCATCACCATCCAACCGACGCCGAACTTATCGGTGACCTGTCCGTATCGTGGTGACCAGAAAGTCTTGACCAGTGGCATGTCGACCGTGCCGCCAGCGGAAAGCGCGTTGAATACACGATCCGCGGCGGCGGCTGTAGGAACCCGTAGAGCGAGGCGAAATCCACTGAATATCGATTTGTCGTCGCAGCCGTCCGAAGCCATGATGGTCCAGCCACCGACTTTGAAGTCCGCGTGCATGATCTTGTTTTCGAATCCGGGTTGGAGCATGCCCTCGGGCACCGGATCAGGGCTTTCGTTGAATCGCATCAACATGCCGACTTGGGCGCCGATCGCTTGCCTGTAGAACTCAATCGCCTCCTCGCAACGACCGGCGAAAAAGAGGTATGGCTGAACCGAACTCGCCAGAGCAGCCATTGCGTCGCGCAGACATTCTTCGTGCCTGGCGTGCTCTCCAGTCGGGTCGCACTCGGCGAAGTCCGCCATTTCATACAGTGGGCGGATCTCCATGTCGGAATCTTCCAGCATCGGGTTCGGACAACGCTTTACCCACTCAACCGCCTCTTCCATCGAGCCGACTTCCCAGAGCCAATAGCCGGCGATCAGTTCCTGCGTTTCGGCAAACGGCCCATCGGTAACGGTGCGATTCGTTCCTGAGAAGCGGACTCGGACTCCCGCGGAGCTGGGTTTGAGGCCCTCTCCTGCCTTCATGATTCCAGCTTTGACCAGTTCTTCATTGAACCGGCCCATGTCGGCCATCAATTGCTCGCTGGGCATCACACCTGTTTCCGAACTCTGCGTCGCCTTGACAATGACCATCACTTGCATCTTCTACTCTCCAGGCTGTGGAATATCGACGAGAGACTTTGCGTTAGCCCTGAATCGCGAGTTGAATTCCTGATCCTCCTCCCATTCCGCATTTCGTTCCGTCGAGACACGCCTATTTCTAGTCCGGTCGCTGCATTCGTCAATTTCGCGATCCGCACTTCACTGTGAGGGGGATTCTCCAGGCAGTGTCAGGTGAATTGCATGGGCACAGGTCCGCTAATTCGCCTCCACGTTCTGACCCTGCACTGCAGAAGGCGGAGTGACCCCCGCCACATTTGGGCCTTGAGACTTCCTTGTGGCCACTGTAGCTCAAGTGGGGATTGCCGTAAGTGCTTGCGGCAACATGTTTAAGTCGACGTGCATCCGTCGCACGCCTGTCGACAAAACAGTCGACTGGCACCCGGTCACCCCGACTTTTCGAGATCACCGTTGATACCCGATCGGGCAACGCTGTGAAGCATTCTGGAGTCGAGAAAAGTGGTATGCAAGCTCGTAGCCGAAGTCGCCAGACTTCGGGGGCTGCCCACATCTGTCCGAATTCTGGCGAATTCGGCTACGAAAATGCTTCACAGCGTTGCCGATCGGGATGTAAGCCGTGAGGCTACCCGGCGAACAGTCGGATCAGCCCCGGATTGGCACCGTGCGGCGTTGGCCGCCGCTGAGATCCACCGCCACGTAGGTCACTTCCGCCTCGGTGAGATGGACGATTTCGCCATGGCGATCGGCCTCAACGTCCACATGCATCGTGATCGACGTTGTTCCAACCCTCACCAGGCTCGTCCAAAAGCTCACGGTGTCCCCGACGAAGACCGGGCGGTGGAACTCCACGCTCTTCATCGCCACCGAGACAATCGGCTGATCGGGCCAACCCGCACGGCGAATCTCGTGACATGCGCCGACCGCACCGGCCTGGTCGGTGTAGCTTAGGATCACGCCGCCGAAGATCGTCCCGTAAGGGTTCGTGTCTCGGGGCATCATCACGACCTTTATCGCTAGGTATCGGTCATCACGCTGGGCGTTTGTCACGAGGCCACCACGTCTTTCCAAGGCTTTCTATCCCCGAACTGTTTGCCTGTCTGTTGCATCAAGCTCCACGGATCACGACCTCGGCCATGCGGCCTTCGAGGTTGGCGTAGCCGTCCGAACGGCCACCCACGAACAGGTCCCTGCAACCCGCGGGACGAGTAACCGATACACTGCCCGAGATGATCGGCTCATCCGTGTCGCCTAAGTAGACGGCCACGTCCTCGCCGCGGCGTTTCAGGCGGACGTGATACCACGTCTTGGGTTCGATGAGGGGACCGCCCGACAGAACTTCGCTTTTCTCGTCGCCGTTGAAGAAGAAGAGTCGACCGGCGGCGTCCTTGTCGGCAGCGGTGCCGGCGATTCCCAAATGGTCGCCAGGGCAGTTCTTCGCGCCGTCGGGTCCCAGCGACAGCATGTATCCGGTCACGGCACGGTTATCGTTTGGCAAACCGTTCCAGAAGAAGAACTCGGCTTCGTAGTCGCCGGGCAGATCCATTTCCGCCTTCATTCTCCCGCCGACGAACTGCACCGCCCGGGGTTTTTCGCCGCCGACGCGAAGATCTTCGCGGTCTGGTCCGTCGAGGTAGAATGCGAAGCCGGTCTCGTAGCTGCCGTGGTTGTTGTTGCCCGAGCTGTCAAACGCCCGCTTGCCTTCGATCTCACCCAACCGCCAGTAAGCAACGGGCTTGCTGGCCAGGATGCGTTTTGCGAACGGGCCTTGGGAAAGCTGGTATGGGAGGGGATTGCGACCGGTCAACTCCTCGAACATCTCGACAAGCGTATTGACGAAGATCGTCTCGGTGTCGTCTTGCGTCATCGTGTGCCGAGCGGGCCAGCAGTTGTAGCCGCCCAGCGGTCGCAGTTCGGGAGGCGGTATGTACGCGAGGAAGCCGTTGGCAAGTTCAATGTTGAACATATCGGCCAGCGGGCATTTCTGCTTCAGCTTCAGCCCGCTGATGGCATACACCTCAGCCGGCCAGGCGGCGATCCCCAACTCGCCTATGCGGATGGCCTGCAGCTTCGGGGTCGCTTTGCGCATCTCTTTCAGCAGCATGATCTCGCGCACGTAGACTTCGGCCATGGAGCCAGGATCGCGCCCGCCCATGTCGACGAAAATCTTTTCGGCCCAGGCTTCGATCTCCTGATCAACGTACTTGAAGTTGATGGTCACTGGCCGCTGAATCACACCCAATGGTACCGAGTCGTGAAACTCGATTCGCTGGTAAGCCCTCAGAGCGGCGTCGGCCACATTTTGGGCGTATTGCTGGCGGGAGATCGACTGAGGAGGATTCGTATAGTCAGGCCACTGCTGATCTCCGCTCGTGCCGTGCGACATCATGGCAATGAACGACTCGTCATCGTCGGCCAGCGTCTGGGAGATAATGCGGGCGAAGTCGCCGTAGTAGTCGGCCGAGATCGCCGCGGCTCCGAAATAGTGCATCGAATAGTTGGCCAGCAGGGCCATCGGCCTGCCGTCGGCGGTCTGGACAGCCAGCACCGAAACTTCGGGATCGGCTGGGCCGCAGGGACCGATGAACTGCGGGTTTTGGTGGCCCGGGTGCATCATCGCCCGGACGGTCTTCCGACCCGTCGGATCGGTATCGATGCAATCGGGGCGCTTGATGAACACACGGCAGTACGTGCCTTCAGGATAGTCGACACCCGACCATCCAACCCTCGCCGACTGGAGGTTAGCCGCCGCCTTCTCGATGCACTCGACCAGCTTGCCCGGCACGAAGGCGGAGTAGTCGGGATCGGCCTTCGTACCAAGCGCGCCGATAAGAGCTCCGCCCGTGTGAGTGTGCGTGGCCGAGATCATCATGTTCTCGGCTGGAATGCCGGTTGCCTTGGCCGCCGCCGCTCGCACGTCGTCGTTGATCGAATTGGGGATGGCAACCGTGTCGACGACCATCAAGACGAGTTTCGTGGCGCCGTCGTCCAGCACGAGGCACCGGGCAAACAGCGGATCGTTCACCCCACTGGCGGACTGGCTCAGGAAGCCTCCGCAGACGAAGACGGGGAACTTCTGCGGTGTGATATCGACCTGAGCGGTACCCGCGCGGAGTGTCTTGCCATCGGTAGACTGGGCCGCCAGGCCGGCGAGAGTCGGTACCACACCGCTGAGGCAACCCAACCCGGCCGCGGAAGTCTGGCGGAGGAATTCACGACGATTTGCGAGTGACTTCATGGCGATATTCCTGTCTGAGAGGTGGCAACCGGTTGATGCGTAGTCTCGGGGAACTTCAGTCTACGTCAGCTGATAAAAGCGAGAAAGAGTCCTCGAAAGCCCTTGCGCCATGCCCTGTTCCACCGCGGGCCTACAGGTATTGCTTCGGAAATTTCCAGGGGTCTCGATACTCGGGAACCGACAGCGCGGCCGCTTCCTGGTCGCCGACGATCTTCTCGGTCGCCGGGTCGAACTGGATCGAACGGCCCAGCTTTCAGCGACAGGTTGCCCAGCACGATCGGCACGTTCACCTTGTGGTGATAGAACACGTTGCAGCTGGGCTGCTTGCGGCTGCGGATGCAGTCGAGCCATTCGCGTTCCTGGCCCGGCGAGTCGGGAACCGATTTCTCCGGCTCTGGGGCGTCTTTCATCCGATCGCCTTCGGGCACGATCTGGTGGGTGCCGTAGTCCGCGTACAGGGTTCCGTTGACGCCGTGGAAGTAGATGCCCACTCGCCCCTTGAGGTCGAACCGGTAGGCGTTGATCTGCGACATCATCCAGGTGAGGGTGAAGTCGGGGTATTGCAGGATCGTCTCCTGCGTATCGTGGGCGTCGCCGGCGTCGCGGCAAACGTACCGACCGCCCGAGGAACTGACCATCGTGGGCAACCCCAGTTCGAGCGCCCAGACGGGCAGGTCGATGATGTGCGGGGCCCAGCAGGGCGACCAGCCGCCGCTGTAGTCCATGAAGGCCGAATGGGTCCCCGAGGTCTTGATGATCATCGGATGGCACGGTCGCATGGGGCCGGGCCCGACCCAGAGTTCCCAATCGAGTCCCTCGGGCACGTCGCAGTTGGGGTCATTGCCGACGCCCTCGGCTCCCATGTTCAGCATGTTGAAGGTCCGCGCCACGCCGATCTTTCCCAGGTTGCCCGAACGAACGTGATCGACCACGCGATGATAGTTCTCGCTGGCGTGGATCTGCGTGCCGACCTGGCTGATGCGATTGTGTTTCTTGACGGCCGCCTTGACCGCCAGGCTCTCGGCCAGGTGGAGCGTCATCGGCTTTTGCAGGTAGATGTCCTTGCCGGCCTCGCAAGCCTCGATGGCCATCAACGCGTGCCAGTGCGGAGGCGAGGCGATGATCACCGCGTCCACGTCTTTCTGCTGGAGCAACTCGCGATAGTCGTTGTAGGGCTTGGGCTTCCCCTCGTGTTCGGCGATGGTTGCGTCTCGCCGTTCCTTCCAGACGTCACAGATGCCGGTGACGACGACGTCGTCGTGTTTGGTGCAGTTACTCAGGTTGGCTCGGCCCATCCCGCCCGCACCGATCAGGCCGAGCTGGATCCGGTCGTTGGCGCCCGGCTTGCCGGGCTGCGCCAGAACACTGGAGGAAACAAACAGCGGGACGGCCACACCGGCGACGGCCGACTTACCCATGAACTGACGTCGGGACAGTTGATCAGGCTTGGACATGTCGATGACCTCCTAACTCGGGGATAGTCCGATCCAACCTCCGGCCGCGTAGCGGGGCGTGCCGGCCGCCACGATGATAAGCGTAGCGGGACCGTGATGCAAATCCGAGTTTGTAACCGTCGCCAACTTGTCCCCTCGATCGCTTGCCTCTTGACGGTTGAGGGCGATTGAACGCTCGTTTCCGGTCGCCGAATCAGCGTTGCGCACAGCGGCATCCGACTGGAATTCGCACGGGAAGCCTCGATTGGCTTTGCGGTTTTTTCAAGAACTGATTGCGAACCGGTCTGGAGACCTTTAGACTGTCGATTAGCCTGGCAACCGAACGGCGGGTCCTGCCGCTGTCCCTTCTGTTTTGACGGTTTGAAAAACCTGGTCTCCCTCACAGATTGGACCTCTCATGCGATCGAGCATTCCGGGTGCGCTGTTCGCGCTGCTCTCACTCTGTTGTCATTTTGCGACCGTGTCACCGTTGCGCGCTGAATTGCGAGTGGGGGCGGCCAAGGTCGACGTCACGCCGAATCAATTGCCAGTGCTGATCAATGGCGGCATGACCTCGAACTCGGCCGATCAAGTCACGACCCGCATCAATGCTCGCGCTCTTGTCTTGGACGATGGAACTGAGCGGCTGGCGATCATGGTGGTCGATAGCTGCATGATGCCGCGCGTACTGCTCGACGAAGCCAAGCAACTGGCTTCCACACGCACTCGACTCCAGCCCGATCGCATTTTGATCTCGGCCACTCATACGCACTCGGCGCCCTCCAGTATCGGAGCCTTGGGGACCGACGCCGATCCGAACTACGTCCCCTTGCTGCGGCAGCGACTCGTCGAAGCGCTGGTCGCGGCCGAAGCGAATCTGGCCCCGGCGCGAGTCGGCTGGGGCTCGGCGCAAGCACCGCAGTTCACTGCGCTGCGGCGCTGGGTTCTCCGCCCCGATCGGATAGCCAATGATCCGTTCGGTAATCCCACGGTCCGCGCCAACATGCACTCCGCCAGCGATCCCGAGAACGCCACAGGACCGACCGGCCCGGAAGATCCCGAGCTGACGATGATCGCCTTCCAGACGCCCCAAGGTCGTCCCATCGCGACGCTCGCCAATTTTTCGATGCACTACTTTGGCGACAAGCCGATTAGCGCGGACTACTATGGGCAGTTCTGCGATGGACTCGAAAAACACATGCTCGCCGACAGCCCGGCGTCCTCGGACACTCCCCCAGCGGTGGCTATTATGTCGCACGGTTGCAGCGGCGACATTTGGAAGAAGGACTATTTGAGGGCGGTACCCGAGGCGGATTTTGCCATCGGCGAATATACCCAAGGGTTATTGGCGATCGCTGCCAAAGCCTATGAGACCATTGAATTCCAGTCCGACGCCGACCTGGCGATGCGTGAAGCGCGTGTGCCAATGCGGTATCGCGTTCCCGACGCACAGCGATTGCAATGGGCGCAACAGATTGTGGCCGAGATGGGAGATCGACTGCCGAAGGAGCTGCACGAGGTCTACGCTCGTGAACAGGTTTACTTGCATCAAATGCAATCGACCGAAATCGTCGTGCAAGCCATTCGAATCGGCGAGATCGCAATTGCCAGCACACCCAACGAGACCTACGCGCTGACGGGCTTGAAGCTGAAACTGCAAAGCCCGCTCGAGAAGACGATGGTGATTGAACTCGCCAACGGTGGCGATGGCTACATCCCACCACCAGAGCAACATTACTTGGGGGGCTATAACACCTGGGCCGCCCGTTCGGCGGGATTGGAAGTCACCGCCGAGCCGCGCATCGTGGCCACCGACCTGCAATTGCTGGAGCAAGTGTGCAGCAAGCCGCGCCGGGCGTTCTCGCAATCCACCGGCTCGGCTGCCAAGGCTCGGCTCGCACTCAAGCCGCTCGCTTACTGGCGGCTCGATGAAATGTCGCCCGTACCTGCGCAAGACGCGAGCGGGGCTAACGTGTCGGGCGAGTACGAACCGGGCGTCGTCTTTTTTCTGGACGGTCCAGATAAGTATACGCAGGGAGAGGAGCTGAACCGTTGCGCTCATTTTGCCGGTGGTCGATTGCGGTCTACGCTACCGCAGCTGGGCGAAGACTTTACCGTCGTGATGTCGTTTTGGAATGGCATGCCTGTCGATGCTCGCGAGGTCGCGGGCTGGATGTTCTCTCGCGACTACGAATACACGACCAGCGCAAACGGCATTCACCTCGGCTTGGCCGGAGCGACCGAGCGGCCCGGCTGCTTGCTCCTGCAATGCGGCACGGCTCAGCCCGCGTTGGGCAAAACGGCGGTTCCTCGCTGGGAGTGGGCCACCATCGCGCTCGTCAAGCAAGGACGCCACCTGCAGGTCTATCTCTCAGGCAGCAATTCTCCCGAGATCGATCTCGAGCTGCCCGCCGGGGATGCGAGTCCAGCCCGTATCGCCCAGTTGTTCTTGGGTGGTCGCAGCGACAACGATTCTAACTGGGAAGGCCGCTTGGATGAGATCGCCATCTACGACCGCCCGCTCGATCCCCAGCAGATTAGCTCGCTCCTCGAAAAGTAACGATTGCGGCCCAACTCTCAATCTCACGAGCCCGACGCGCAAAATCGAATTGCTCGATCCTGGGACGCCTTGCACGGCAGAACTTCGAAATCCGAAGCACGCGCGTACGAAACAAATTCGAATGTCCAACATCTGAATGACAGAAACACCAAATCGCGTTGGCAGCGCGCTTGCGCCGATGCAGACGAGGCGAAGCCGTCTTAAGACGCATTTTTGCGAATAATAGCGAGATTAGTTGGACAGCGCCACTTCACATTTGACCGCGCACCGTAACTGTCTGCAGTGAGATCGTTTAACCCGCAGCCGAAGGTTCTGAAGTTGCGCTATTTGATCAGGAATAGTCGTCTTGTCGTGGAATTCCCTACGCCGAAGGCGTTTCACACCACAGCCCAGACATCTGAGTTGGTTCGTCAATGGCACATGTCTTCACTACGAAGTGGTGGCACAACCCAGCCCAGACATCGCCGCGCAAGCGCGGCGCACCCTGGGGACGCGATGGAGAAGGGAGGGGGCATCCTGAAGGGATGGGACAGGACCGACTTTGCCCCGTCGTCGCACGTCGTGTCACGTACATCCGCCGAATTGATGGATCAAGTTTGACGCGGCCGTGTTTTGGGATACCGCATTTTGTCCGACCCCGTTGGGGTCGCAGGAGATTTCTTGTGGTCGCCCCAGGGTTGTGGAGTTGAACCGCGTTGCAGTTCATCAAACAGCGCTACTTCAAAAGCCGGAGACGCCACTGTTCACTTCGGCAAGCCATTCAAACTGGTCCACCTGCCTGACAAGCAGGCAGGGGTGAATGCAGCAGGAATTCATTCGTGAGTCCTCAGCAACCGAGCATCCGCCCAATTGGCCATGTCGGCGTTGTTGTTGTCGCCGGCATCGGTGACGACCAACCGCAGGTGGCGGACGCCGGCGATCGAAACGTCGATCTTTTGCACCTCCCGCAGTCCGTGCATCACATCGGTCTGGGCCAGGAGTTTTCCGTCGCCAAAAACCTGTAACACAACCGTTCCACCCTGTTCGGCGCCGCCCACGGTTGCCAGGAATCGCGCGTATTGGCCGCCAACGTCGTACACGACTTCGGACGGAGCGTGCGTGCCGATTCCCTTGCTATATCGACGCATACCCAGCGCGAGAAGATGATTCGTAACGTCACGATCCAAACGGGGTAGCCCGTCTTGGTTTGGTGTCCACCCAGCGTGAGCCGATTCCCACTTGAGGTTGCTCAAATAGACCCATTCGCCGCCCGCCGGTTCGGCATCCCCGGTGACTCGCGGCTCCGGCGGGGGCGGAATCTCGACCGCCTGACTCTCGGCCGCCGTTGAGCCGATCGATACCAGATCGACCCTGGGATTCTCCTTGAGGCTGCTGGCCAGCGATCCCAGCGAACTCAGCAGCGACCGGTAGTCGGGGTCGTCGGTGTCGGCGAACACGGTCGGTTGACAGCGTCCCCAACCGCCGGAGGATCGGGCCAGAGGCGCCGCCAGGGCCCGGCTCTTCCTCACGTCCCGGCGGTTGATGCTCATCCACCACGTGCCGAACCGCCCGTCACCGCGGGCATGACACTCCCCGCAGCGCCGGTCGAATACTTCGTCCAACGTTGTGCGAACCGGACCGGCAAAGACCTGACGTGTGGGTCCCCAAGTGTGCTCATAGCGATCGTAATAGACTCCGTTGGCGTCGATCCAAATTGCCAAGCGCTCCCAATCTTCGTCGCTCAACTCGACGCCATGGTGGCCGGCATCTAACAGCACGCTGAGTGGCGAGACGCGGGAACCGAATGTATACGGCGGCCGGGCGAGCACGTCGTCCGGATGGTCCCAACGGTTGGATATGGCCACGCTCAAATAGGGCAGCAACTCTTCGTAGGCCACGTTGAACTGGTCGGTCAGATCGTCCGTGAGAATCACCCGGTTGTCCAGCCGATTGTGAGTATGGCACTCTACGCAATGGTCGTTGAGCACCGGCTGCACGTCTCGCAGGAAACTGATCACTTGCGTTCCCCAGGGGGGTGGAACCGGCCGGTCGGGACCTCGGACGAACGCGGCCGGCGCGACGCCGGGCGGAGCCATGGTGCGAGGTTCGTGGCATCCGATGCACCCCCTCGTTTCGCCCGGCTTGAGACATACGACGCTTCGCATGCGCTGGATTTCCCGGCCGTCTGCGTCGAGCACCTCGAAATAGACGTTGCGGTTGGCCGGGACCGCAAAATGGGCCGAGCCGTCGGGCTCGATCGGGACGGTGCCGAGGATCCGTTTGACGGTGAATATCAGTGTGCCCGAGGTGACGATGACACCGCCGGTCGTGACGCCCTTGCGGGGAACGTCCTCCAAAATTCGCAGGTAGCGGGCGGACCCACGTTCGACGTCCGGCAGACCGATGTATACGTCCGACATGACCAGCCTGGCTTCTGACGACGAGCAGTCCGTATTCTCGGGTGCGGAGTCGCGAACGTGCGGCTGCTTCCGCGCTACAAGCGGGACCGGCTCGGCGCACGAGATCTCGGGATCGCGATATACCAGGGCCAGGTTTCCATGCCCATCGCCCACGTACAGGGCCCAACTCCGCTCCAGCCACGGCAGCACGGTGGGCGTATACGAACAGAGATACGTCGACTCCGACAAGGGTACGGGGTCGCTATACCATCCCACTCGGCTGTCTTCCGCCTTCTCGCCGGTAATCGGCACATCGGGCGTAAGCACCGTCAGCGGATCCGGTCCATCGATCCCGCGGCGGACGTCGATCAGGCCGATCGCCCCGTGCGTTTGACCGTGATGGGCCGTGAAGAGAGCCATCACCTGGCGACTATTCGGCACGGGACGCGGAAACATCACCACGTTGGGGCGGATCGTGGCGTTGCCGTAATAGGGCGAAACCATCGTCCCGTCAGGATTCATCGTAAACGGGTTGTGAAGCGACGTTACCGACCGCTCGTTGTATTCCCAGCGGCTATAGAGGATCCGGCCATCGGGCAGCATCGTCGGATTGAAATCGTTGAACACGTTGAAGCTGAGCTGCCGGGGGTGGGAGCCGTCGGCCTCCATCACAAAGAGCGTCGGTGCGTGCCGGTCGCCGCCACACATCACGAAGAAGTCCGAACGGTCCGAGGTAAAGCCGATCTTTCCGTCGGCCATATAGAACGCCTCGCAGTCGTTGCGGGGGCTTGATGTGAGCCGGCGGGGGTTCGATCCGTCGATCGGGGCCTCGTATATGTCGTAGCTCTGACTTCCGTCCCATTTGTCGGAACCGTTGCCGAAGGCAAAGAGAAACCGCTCGGCGTTCCAATGGAGACAGACGTCGCGATAGACGCCCTCGCCGAGGTTGTCGACGACCGGCGTTACGTCGCCGTCGGGACGCACCGGACTCAGCCGATAGATTCCGCCACCGGGCCGATTGAAGAGGTGATGGGCGTCCATGAACGGCTGTTCGGAGACGTACGGCTTCCGCTTGGCAAATATCAGCGTGTCGAAATCTATCCTTTCCAGCAGGAGTTGGTCGCGGAGTTGGCTGGCCTGCTCGAAGAGCGAACGCCAGTTGTCCACTGGCGAAGACTCCGCTGACGCCGACCACTGCTCGGCTCGCGCTCGCAGTAGTGCCAGTCGTTTGGACGCTTTCGCAGCGGGCCTGTCGGACAAGATCAGTTCGATGCCGTCGAGCACTCGGGCCACGTTTTCGACGTGTGTGAACAGTGGGATTCTAAACACACGATCCGGGCCGGTGACCTTCAGCATCAGGAGACCGCCGCCAGGACGGTCCAAAGGGACCGGGAACCGCACCGATTGCGTGGCTTGCCCGGACAGCTTGACCGGTTGTTTGCCGCAAGTATCGGTTGCCTCGGGAAGGTGGAACTCCAGTTGCAGATCCAGTTCGATCGGCTTGTCGATAACGCTCGATAGCTCAACGGTCAACTCGTTGGCGCCGCGCCGAAAATCGCTGGGGGATACTATCTTGATCCCAAACTGGGCCGGGAAAGGGGCGAACGTCGTCAATCGGTCGAAGCGGCGGTGATAGGCGTGATACCATTGGTCTTTTCCGCCCCCGCCGGGATGCTTGTACCCGGTGACCGTGTCGCCGGGCGTGACGGTCCGGTCGCCTTCAGCAACCCCACTCGGCGAGCGCTGCACGGCCGCTTTGTCGCCCACGAGCCGCATCCGGACGTTCCTATTCCGGTCTTCCACCGGCAGCAGCAGAAGTGGAATCGGATTCGGCCACTCGACTGCTTGGCCGCCGATCGGCACGGGCAGCGTGGCGGTCAGACTCCTCCGCCGGGACCGTTCCTTCAAGCCGAGCGAGAATTGTCTCCCAGTCCGCAATCGCGCCGAGCGACTCGCGGAAGTACCAGTCCGCCCGCACGATTTCGGAGGGCGGTTCGGCCGGAGCGTTGCCGACCACGGCGAACCATACGGCGAGAGCCCCGACCATCGTCGCTCGTCCCAAAGCAATCATGCGAACCTCCACTAGATTCAATCCCCTTGCGGCAATCACTGACGTGATTTTTGCTCAAACGTCATTCAATTGCCGCGGAAATGACGCGTTCGTCCAAACTGGTTTCAGATCGAGTCCGTCGACCACGCTGACGCGAAATCTGCCGAACAAGTAGCAGTCATTGGCCACGAAACTGAAACGGCCTCATGCCCAGCGGGTTCCGCGAGGTGAAGAACGTCTTATATCGGGCGTCGAGCGGCGCGTTGGGGTTCTCATCCTTAAAGACTGCCGGCCCCCTGATATTTACGCTGAAGCGATCCGCCATCGCGCTGGAGAAAACAATGTTGTTCGCCTTGGACCCTTGAAACTCGCACAGCCCCAAATCCGGCTTGTGCCAATGGATGCCGTCTTCGCTCTCGGCGTAGCACAAACTTTCCACACCCGTGGCGAGTTGACTGGACGTGTCGCTGAATATGCCCCGCGACAATGTACCCATTCACTATCGTCCCGTTTCGCGACAGCCCGGTCAAGAAGCCGGACTGAAAGATTACCAGTAGCGGCACCGGCAAACGCGAGATCCTGTTTGCATCCTACCCAAAAGCAGTGGGCTAACGAGGCGAACTTTCCTGTCGGTTTCTTGTCTCCCCAGACCACTCCGAAGACTGTTCGAAAACATCCCAAACTGCTCAAGAGACTTGTCTCGCATTGGTAAAACCACTTTTCTGGTTGACACGTGCTCCGTGGCAGCAGGTATGATTTGAGCAGTGGCACGACGTACTGCGATACTCAGCATGAAGGTAATTTCATGAAGATCGAGTCGATCGACTTCTTCTATCTGGCCATGCCCGAGGTGCTCGACATCGGCGATGGCAGTCAGGATGCGCTGCTGGTACGTATCCGGGCCGGGGGCTTTACCGGCTGGGGCGAATGCGAAGCGGCTCCCTTGGTCTCGATTGCCAGCCTGGTGTGCCCGATGTCACACAGCGCCTGCAAACCCGTCGCCACTTCCGTGCTGGGCCAACGACTCGACAGCGTGGAGGACATTGTTCGCATCGGCAATCTCGTGCGCGAGCAGAGTCTCGATCTGTTGCAGGCCGACCACACTCTTTCGGGCATCGACATGGCCATGTGGGATCTGCTGGGGCAGCGGTATGCGTCGCCCGTCTATCGGCTGCTGGGATATGACGTCGCGTTTTCCAAGACTCCCTATGCCTCGCAACTTTTTGGTGACACGCCGCAGGAGACGTACGAGAAAGGCCGGCTCGTGACACGTAACGGTTTCCGCGCGGTCAAGTTCGGCTGGGGACCTTTTGGCAAAGGCGGCGTGCAGGCGGACATCGATCAGGTGATGGCGGCGCGCGAGGGCATCGGCCAAGATGCGGTCTTGTTGGTCGACGCCGGCACCGTGTGGGTCGACGACGTGGAGCGCGCGGAGAAGTGCATCCCCGTGTTGCAGCAGTGCCAGGCGACCTGGCTGGAGGAACCGTTCGTGGGCGGCGCACACACGGCCTATCGCCAGCTTGCAGCCCGCGCCGGCGCCGTGAGGTTGGCCGGCGGTGAGGGATGCCACGACTATTACATGGCCGAACACTTGCTGGATCATGCGGGAGTGGGGTTCATTCAAATCGATGCGGGGCGCATCGGCGGAATTACCATTGCCAAGCGGGTGGCAGAGGCCGCTCAGGCACGTGGCATCACCTATGTCAATCACACGTTCACGTCTCACCTGGCCTTGAGCGCCTCGCTGCAGCCCTACGCCGGTCTGCGAGATCATGTGATCTGCGAGTACGCGGTCGAACCCAAATCGTTGGCCTGGGATTTGACTGCCGAACATATTGAACGTGATGCGGATGGACAGATTCGTTTGCCCGATCGGCCGGGGCTGGGCCTGAAACTCGATCTGACCGCCATCTCACGCTATCTGGTGGACGTCGAGATCAAAGTGGCCGGCCGTGTCCTCTACCAGACACCCCAACTGACGTAGTAGCAAAACCGTCTGAGCCAGCGTAGACTGTGACTAAACGTTGACCGAACACTCGACGTTAAGGAGCTCGCTCATGTGCGCAAGACGAACGTTAGTTTGTGTGACCATCTCCATCAGCCTGATCGCGACCTACGTGTGGGCCGGTGCGGGTTCGGCTCAGCAGCCCGCGCCCAAGCCCCAGTATCTCTCGACGGACCTGGTCGATCACTTGTCCTCCGTCGCACAGGACTGGGGCGCACTCGGTATGAACACCGCGGTCAATCCGCTGCATCAGCCGGCGATGAAGCTCCGTATCAAGGACAAAGAGTACGAGCACGGACTTGGGCATCACGCCAATGGTGAAATCGTTGTGGATCTGGCTGGTCAGTTTCAGACTTTCCAAGCCGATGTCGGCATCCAGTGGCAGGGCGGGCAGGATGCGGCATCGGTCATCTTTCGCGTGTTCGTGGATGACAAGAAGGTCTTCGACAGCGGCGTGATGCGCGAGGGAGACGCAGCTCGGCCGATCAAGATTCCGGTGCTGGGCGCGGACGAGTTGACATTGGTGGCCAAGGATGCCGGCGACGGCATTACGTGTGACTGCGCCAACTGGGCCGACGCACGGCTGATCCCCGATCCGGCCGCCGCCAAGCGACCGCCGGTCATGGGGGTCGACATCGGACCGTTTGGCCAGGTCGCCACTTGGGATCCGCAGCGTATGCAGGGCACGGCAGCCGATCGTGTGCAGGAATTCCCGGCTGCCGATGTGCAGCTGCATCGCGAGGTATCGCCCGAGTCCGATGGTACCTACCGCGTGCCCCTCAAGGGCGCATCCGGATGCATTGGACTGCGGTGGGACGAGAATCGAATATTGCGACAAGTGGTCCTGGCATTCGTCGACGCAGCAGCGATTCCGCCCCAGGATTCAATTCAGTTGCAGACCTGGACTGGCGAATCAGCCTGGCAGGGATCTTGGGAGAGTGTCAACGTGGCTCCTGAGCAAGTTGAGAACCGCCTGGTCTGGAATTTCACGGCTCGAAGCACCTCGCGTGGCACCCAGAAAGTCCGCTGGTTGTTTGCCGGCCTCAAGAATCCGATCGTCGTGAAGGGCCTGCATGCCTACTCTCGCTCGCGGTGGGTGACCGTTGACCTGCGAGTTGAATCGACTCGACCTGCTCCCAGCGGCCCGATCGAGATCCTGCTGCACAACGGTCTCTTTGTCGACACGTCACCGACAGAAGAGAATCCCTATCGGCGGACGTGGGACACGGCCAAGCCGCTGACACTCAAAATCCGCGCCGCCGTCACGAAGCGCTATAAGGCCGACCGGACTGTGCTGCAACTGAATGCCTCGGACACTGCCTTCGGCGTGGCCGTGGAGGACGTCGTCGCCAACGACGCTGTCTACATTCCGCAGGCCGGCATCTTCCTGGCTCGCGAACCGGCTCCAGTGACGCGTGAGGAGTATCTCCAGAGAATCGCCGGCAAGAAGACATTGCTTGCTCAGGTCCGTGAGAAAGCGGACCAAACCTTCGCTCAGGCTTTGGCCGCTGTACACAATCCGATCCAGGATCTGGGACCGATGATGCTGTCGCTGGCTGGCGATAACCGCAAGTTCGTGGCGGAACGAGAAGGGAGTCTGCTGTTCGACACGTACGACCGATTCGATGGCCCAGAGAGTCAGATTCCCAAACAGTGGCAGCTTGTACCGCGCTTCGGCACCGGCAAGGATCAACAGGTTTCGCGCCAACTCCATGGTGCCTGGCTTCCCATGCCGACAACGACCGTAGTGGAAGGAGACCTCGCCTACCAGGCATGCAGTTACGTCGCACCAGTTGATGATGCAGCGCCGGCGGGCAGCCCCGAGTGGGTTCGCACACGGGCAACGGGCGTCGTGGAGTTCTCGGTGAAGAATCGCGGAGAGCAGGATCGCACAGCCTCGCTCGAGTTGACGCTTGCCGCGGGGGAAGGCAATACGCAGCAACTGGCCTGGGAGCAGACTCCGCAGGCGGTGATGGCCAGGCTGGGCGAGCGACTGCTGATGTTGTTTGACGTGAGCAAGCTCGCCGGGGCCGAGGTCCGCCTGGAGGGAGCCAGGGTCACGATTTCCGGTCAGCTGCCACCCGGCATGACGGCCGAGTGCGTTGCGTACGTGCCGGCCTGGCCCGCCACGCCCGCTGACGGTGTCGATTTACTGAACGCCGCTCCGTTGATTCCCCGGGTGCAGCGTTATTGGACCGCCCTGCTCGAGCCGGCGATCAAGATCGAACTGCCGGATGAGCTGCTGACGAACGTGATTCGCGCGTCGCAAGTCCATTGTTGGCTGGCGGCCAGGAACGAGGACGCCGGCCGGCGTGTATCGCCCTGGATCAGCTCCGACCGTTACGGACCGTTGGAAAGCGAAGCGAACTCCATTGTGCGCGGCATGGGTCTGATGGGCTACGACGAGTTTGCACGCCGCAGTTTTGACTATTTCATCGCCCGCTACAACAAGGCCGGGTACTTGACCACCGGCTATACGATGGTGGGCACCGGCGAGCATTTGTGGACCTTGGCGGAACACTATCAGCGTGTGCCGGATGAGCCGTGGCTGAAATCGATCGCTCCGCAGGTGGTCCGCGCGTGTCAGTGGATTGTGGCGCAGCGCGCGAAGACGAAGTTGCTCGATGCCCGTGGCCAGCGTGTGCCCGAGTACGGTCTGTTTCCGCCCGGAGTAACAGCCGACTGGAATCGCTACGCGTACCGGTTCTTCAATGATGCTCAATACTGCGCGGGGCTGGAGTCCGCCGCGCGCATGTTAAACGCGATTCACGATCCCAGCGCGCCAGCGTTGCTCGCAGATGCACAGCAATACCGCGAGGATCTCGTGCATGCCTATCGCGCGACACAGGCTCGGTCGCCCGTAGTGCGACTGGAGGATGGCACGTGGGTACCGGCCGACCCGGCGTTGCTGGATTGCCCGGGTCGCGTGGAAGATTTCCTGCCGGGCGAGGACGGCAACCGTAGCTGGGCATACAGCGTGGAGATCGGCGCACACCATCTGGCAGCCGCGCGGATTCTCGAGCCCACCTCAGCGGATGTCGGCTCTATGATGGATTATCTCGAAGAGTCGCAATTCCTCCGCTCCGGCATGGGCGACTATCCGGAAGCGAAGAATCACCAGGATCCGTTTAACCTCGGAGGTTTCGCCAAGGTCCAGCCGTATTACGGGCGTTTCGCCGAGGTCTACGCCGGCCGTGACGATGTCAAACCGTTCATTCGCGCCTATTTCAATGCCATCCCCTCGCTGCTCTCCCTGGAAAACCTGTCGTTCTGGGAACATTTTCATAATATGGGCGGGTGGAACAAGACGCACGAGACGGGCTGGTTCCTCTGCCAGAGCCGCATTATGTTGGTCGCGGAACATGGCGACGAATTGTGGCTCGCTCCGTTTGTAACCAGCGCGTGGCTGAAAGATGGCCAGCGGATCGCGGTCACCAACGCACCCACCGATTTCGGACGGGTCAGCTACACGATCCAGTCCGCGGTCTCAGAGCAGTGCATCGATGCGACCATTGAACCTCCCGCGCGGAAGTTGCCGCCACGGATCGTGTTGCGCGTACGACACCCTGAGGGAAAGCCGATGCAGTCCGTGACAGTCGACGGCCAACCCCACCAGGACTTCGATCCACGCACGGAAACAGTGACCTTGACGCCGGCGTCAGCCAAAGCCACGATGCACGTGCGCGTTCAGTACTGAAGACGAGCACAACAATAGACTATCGTTTGGTAAGTTGTGGGACCGGCTTCCAGCTTCGTCCTTGCCCACATCTCGAGATTCTCCACCGGGTTTATCCCGGTGGGAATACGACTGTGCAGCTACCGATGGCCGTCCGCGCGAAGCCGCCTCCTCGCCGGTCGCGTGCCGGCGGTCGTTAGAGTGAACAACAATACAGCACTCGCACCCGCCGGCACGCGACCGGCGAGGAGGCGTTAAGGGGTTTGTTGGCAAAGCATGGTAGCTGATCAGTCATGTCTCCACCGGGATCAACCCGGTGGTGGACTTGTGGGCAAAGACAAGGCTTCCAGCCTGTCTCGAGTAATTTGATGACTCATTCTCAGGAACGAACGGTGCCACACAACAAGGTAGCGCTGGCCTGCATGGCACATCCAGACGATGTCGAGTTCACCTGCGGCGGCACCCTGGCACTGCTGCACGAGCGCGGATGGGAGATTCATATCGCGACGATGACACCTGGTGACTGCGGCTCAGAACAGCTGAGTCGGGAGGAGATCAGCCGGATTCGTCGCATCGAGGGGGCCAACGCCGCCGCGGTCCTGTCTGGCAAGTTCCACTGCCTGGAGTGCCAGGACGGCTTCATCGCGTACGACCGGCCGACGATCACGGCGACCGTGCGGTTGATCCGCGAGGTGCGACCGAGTGTCGTTTTTGCCGCCGCACCGCACGATTACCTGATCGATCACGAGGTCTCGAGCGCCTTGGTGCGCAACGCGGCCTTTTTCGCCGGGGTGCCCAACCTCAAGACGGAAGGGGTGGGAGCATTCCGGCCAGTGCCCTTCTCTGTACTATGCCGATCCTGTCGAGGGCAAGGATGCGTTGGGAGTGCCTGTGGATCCGAAGACGATCGTCGACACGAGCGGCGTCATGGAGATAAAGGCTCGCATGCTGGCCTGCCACGCCAGCCAGCGCGAGTGGCTCTTGAAACAGCATGGAATGGATGAGTACATCGAGGCGATGAAGATCCATGGGGCGCCGGCGCGGAGAGCTGATCGGCACGGCGTATGCCGAAGGTTTTCGGCAACACTTGGGGCACGGGTATCCGCAGGCCAACCTGCTGGCCCACGAGCTTGGCAGTCTCGTCCACCAGCGGAATTGACGGAGAACACCCCGTGAGCGGCTTGAAAGGAGCGAGCTACGTCTTCGCCATTGCATTCGTGGCCTCCGTGGGCGGTTTCCTCTTCGGCTACGACCTGGCCATCATGGGCGGAGCGAATGTATTTCTGAAGGAGCAATTCAACCTGTCCGACGTCGGCTTTGGCTTCACCACCGCCAGCGCCACGCTCGGGTGCGCGGCCGGCCCGTTCCTGGGAGCCTGGCTGTGTGACCGTCTGGGACGCCGGCGAACCTTGATCGGCGCTTCCTTTCTGTTGGCGATCAGTGCCGTGCTCACTGCCCTGCCCCGCGACATCTATACGTTCAACGTATTCCGCATTGTGGGCGGCCTGGGCGTCGGCCTGTGTTCGATTGCCTCGCCCATGTACATCGCCGAAGTCGCACCGCCGCGCAACCGAGGCGCATTGGGCTTCATGTACCAGCTGGCCATTGTGGCCGGCATGGTGCTGTCCATTCTGGTCGCCTACTGCTTTGCCGGCTGGTTTTCGGAGACGACCGGTTGGCGCTGGATGTTCGGTTCGGAAATGGTTGCCATCCTGGTCTTCGTCGTCTTCTTGTTGATGGTCCCCGAGACCCCACGCTGGCTGGCTGCCCACGGCAGGAAATCCGAGGCGCTGGCCGTCCTCCAGCGGATTGGCGGTGCGTCAGTACGCTCAACAGCACATTCAGGAGATCCGTGCGTCGCTGTCCGAAGAGACGGGCACGTGGCGGGAACTGCTGGAGCCGGGCATGAAGCGGGCTTTGGCGGTCGGCATCCTGCTGGCGATTTTCAACAACTACACCGGTTGGAGCGGGGTTTACAATTACCTCACCACGATCTTCAAAGAGGAGAATGCACTCGATACGAACAGTGCCATTTTTCAATACCTGCTATCGTACGCGTTCATGGGCCTGATGACCCTCGCAGCCTGTTTCGTGGTCGATCGCGTTGGCCGCCGGCCGTTGTGGATCGGCGCATCGGCGCTGATGATTGTCGCGAACCTGTGGACCGGCTACCTGTTCCACCTCAATCTGACAGGCGTCATGGTACTGCTGGCCATCTTCCTCTTGGCAATTCCCCATTCGTTCGCGCTGGGGCCACTTCCCTGGCTGATGATGTCGGAATTGTACCCTACGCGAATTCGCGCTCGAGCAGTGTCCATCACCACGACGGTGCTGTGGATCACGGCGTTTTTCCCCGTGCTGCTCTTTCCCATCTTGAAGGGCTGGTCGGAGAAATATCTCGGTTCCGTGGCCGGCGTGTTCTGGATCTACGCGCTGATCTGCGCACTATCGCTGTTGTTCGGCTGGAAGTTACTCCCGGAAACCAAGGGACGCTCGCTCGAGGCCATCGCCGACTCCTGGAAACGCGGCGAGTAACGTGCCGGGGGAGGAAATAGGGAGTAGTACCTTTTTGCCGGCGGAGTACGCAAGGTAGGCAAGTTGCCGCGCTGCTTACCTCCTGGCCGCGCGCACCGTGACATCTTCATGGCACGAGCACCGACAGTAGACCCCGGCACTCAGACAGGACACTAAGCGTGACCAGATTCGGTCACCACGCGATCCCGATCAACGCGTTTCTCAAATGCGCCGTTGGTCGCCGGAGGATCGGGAAATTCGACCGTCGCAAAATAGTCATCGAGCGTTTCAGCGCGTCGGATTCTCCTGACATCCCCGTTGTCCGAAAACAAATACTCGGCGGACCTCAATCTCCCGTTGTATTGAAACCCCATGCAGTGTCCATGGGCTCCAACATCGTGAATCACCACGAGGTCACCTACGTGTGCTTCCGGAAGTTCGCGGTCGACCGCAAACTTGTCATTGTTTTCACAGAGTGAGCCCACAACATCGGTAATGACCTTGGGACCCGTCTCCTCTCGACCGACAACGGATATCCGGTGGTAAGCACCGTACATTCCAGGCCGCATAAGATTGCTCATGCACGCATCAATTCCCAGGTAGTTCTTGAAAGTGGTTTTTTTGTTAATCACTCGGCTAACAAGATATCCAAACGGTCCCGTTATGGCGCGACCATTCTCCGTCATGATGCGAACACCGTCCATTCCATTCGCGACCAGGATATCTTGATACATACGCCGAACCTCAAGTCCCAGCGTTTCCAGATCAACTGCGATATCGCCCGGCGCGTACGGAATGCCGATGCCTCCCCCGAGATTGATAAAGCTGAGCCGCACATTGGCATCCTTCTCAATCTGTACAGCAAGCCGAAACAGCATCTCCGCATTCGAGATAAGATTCTTCTTGCTTAGTTCGTTTGAGACGATCATGGTGTGAAGCCCCAGTGATTCGATCCCCAGCGAACTGGCGCGACGATAGCCGCCAAGGAGCTGTTCCTTGGTACAGCCAAATTTCGATTCTTCCGGTGATCCGATAATCACGTTGCCAACCGCCTCCCGGCCAGGATTGTATCGAAAGCCCGCGTGCCGAGGCATGTGAGGCAATTCGAGCAGCTTGTCAATGTGATCCGGGACGTCAAGATTGATGATCGCATCCAAACTCAAGGCCTGAGAGAATTCGTCCACCGTCGTATTGTTCGAGGTAAAGATCACCGACGACCCACGGATATTGAGCTTCTCTGAGAGGAAGAGTTCGGCGGGGCTTGAGCAATCGGTACCGCATCCTTCTTGAGCCAAGATTGACACAATGTGTGGATTCGGCGTAGCCTTGACCGCAAAGAACTGCTGAAAGCCTTGGCTCCAGCCAAAAGCTTTGAACAACTCTCGGCAGCGGGCCCGCATGCCATCCTCGTGGTAGAGGTAGAATGGCGTCGGATGATTCCGACAAAAAGCGGTTAGCTGCTCGGGACTATTGAGAAGATTCCGATTGCTCATCACGCATCGACCCTGTGAAAGCTGATTGTTAAAGCTATGTCAGATCTAGTAACGCCGGCTAGAGAGACCAGACGTTAGAGGGCAAGCTATCCCGAACGTGGAGTTTCTTCTCCAACCATGACAACTGGTGGGAAAGCACCTACCCGTTGCATATTAGCTGAATGTCCACACCGGGACTACCGGCTCGTGAGACGCCGTCCGGCTCGCGAGTCATCCATTCGCGGCTTCCAGTCGCTCCTTCATCTCACCGGTCTTCCCGTCGCACTCACCGTCTGCGGAAAGCGGATCAGTGCCTGCAGGTCGCGTCGCGGGTTGGCCCACGCCCGATCAAGAGCTTCTTCGACCAACTTCCGCACGGCCTGGTAGTCGGGGTCTTCGTCGCTGGCATAGACCGCCTGACCGCATTTCTGCGTCCCGCCCGAGGATTTGGCCAGCGGCGCACGGAGGAACAGGCTGCCGTCCGCCTGATGGATGTCGATCCAATCGAGTCGCGAGACGCTCTCGGCCGCATGACAACCCGCACAGCGTTGCTGGTGCAGGCCCCGCAGTCTATTGAGCAGCTCATCGTCATGCGCCAGGTCGTAGGCCGGTTTCTCGAGACGTTTCTTCACGAAAGTATCGTGATACGGTGCGTTGGCATCCATCCACATCGTCAGACGCAGTCGTTCGTCTTGGCTCAGCGTTACGCGTTCCGTATGCGGAGCTTGAGTAAGTGTCGCGAATAGTTTGCTCTTGTGGGCCCCGTACGCCAGCACGGGGGTGATGCTGGCATCTTGCAGATTGGGTTCTGCGATCGCCACGAGTTGAGCGTGGTTAATCGTCTCGAAGGCGCGGTTGAAACCGTAGCCGGGCACCTGGCCCCACACCTGTTCGTATTGGCTCGACCACTCGGTGAGCCCGCCGAAGAAATCGAGATCGCCAGCCGGTTTGAGACCGCTGTGGCACTCCACGCAGTGGCGATCGAGGATCGGCTGGATATCGCGCAGGAAACTTACGGGCCGATTGCCCCAGGGCGGCGGCAACGGAGTCGGGGGGGGCAGCGCAGCAGCCAACGGATCGGGGCTGGAGCGAGGTGCCACGCCGCGCGATTCGTGACAGCCTGCGCAAGCTCGCTGCTCTCCGGGCTGAAAACTGATGAAGCTCCGCATGCGCCGCAGTTCCATCCGGTTCTCGTCCAGCAACTGGAAGTAAACGGCCGTGTCGGGCGGCACCTGGAAATGTGCACTGCCGTCCGGCTCCACCGGTACGTCGCCGAGGATCCGGATGGGCGTCCAGTTGATCAGCGTGGGACCCTTCTCTCCGTATCGCTGTCCGCCGTGCTGGTTGTCGTAGGGCCAGCCGATCGGCTCGGCAACGCGCACGTACCGAATCCGCTCCGGCGCGAGATCTTCGCAGCCGAAACTCACGTCACTCACCACGCAGCTGGCGTAGTTGACTGTCGGATCGATCACACCGGGCAATATCAGCGGAGTCTTGCGAGCACGGAGTGGAACGGGAGCGAAGCAGGAAATCTCGGGGTCGCGATAGATCAGTTCCTTGTTGCCAAATACATCGACCAGATAGAGACCGTAGCCGACCGGATCCGTGGTCTTGTCGCCGTGAGTGTAGGAGACGAGGAAGAACTTGTCGGACAGCACCAGGGTGTGGAGTAGAAACCGCCGTTGTCCAACACGCCTCCTTCCGGTACCGGCACGCCGTCCATCCCGCCTTCGGGCGGAGTCACGCCCAGCGTGACGATGCCGATGCCCTGCGGCGTGTTGATTCCGGAGGCGGTATCGACGATCACCAACGGCCCCACCGCCAGCGTGTGGTGGCCGGCGGCAATGGCAACCAGCTTCGCGCTGTCGGGAATCGAGCGTGTGTCTTCCAGCGCCCACGGATCGACAAAATGCTGCTTGAAGATCGCGTCGGCGCCCGTGCCGTCCGGCCGAATCGGTCCAGATCGACTGAATGTAGGCCCAACTGCGCTCGTGATATTCCCAACGCGTGTACGCGATCAGTCCGTTGTCCAGCGTATGGGGCAGGTAGTCGCCGTCCTTGTTCACGCTGAGACGGCGGATCCCGCTCCCGTCGGGACGCATCACGTACAGATTGCAGCTCGTCTCGTCCTTGTCGTACTCGTTGCACTGAAGCGACGTACCGCACCGCTCGGAGACAAAGACGATGTCGCCGTTCGGCGCATAGGTGGGGTCGAGGTCGCTCCATTCGCCGGAGGTCAGCTGACGCAGCCCGCGGCCATCCACGCCGACTTCGAAGAGGTGCGTGGGCTCCTCCGTGCGTCGCAGACGATAACTCTGCGAGCGATCGAGCCAACCTTCGGGGGGCTGATCGCTGCGTGCCAGGGCATAACCGAACACGATGCGCGTCCCGTCCCAGAACAGATCCATGCCGTGCACATGACCGGGGCCGAGCGCGCCGTTGAGCAGGGAAGTCAGGCCGAGCGATGACGCGGCCCCCTCTTCTGCCGGCGGATCGGCGACCGCGCCGAACAGACTGCCGTCCCGGCCAGCCGGGCGGAGAACACAGAGGTCGCCCCCCGGCTTCGACACCCAGGGCATGTGGTTCAGGCACACGTCGGGGTAGGCTTCCTGCGTGAACCGTTTGACGAACAGCAGTTGGTCGAAATCCAAGAGTGGATTGGTGAATACCAACTGACGCACGGCCCACCGCGTGTCGAGGTAGATGCGGCGCCGCTCGGCCTCGGGCGCATCGCCACTCAGCGCGCGCAGCCGTTGCTCGGCTTGCTCCAGTGCGCCCAGGTGCGGCGACACATCCACGCCGCAGCGGCTCAGATGAGCGGCCAGTTTGCGGCCGTGCTCGATGCAGGCAGCCGTCGGGAAATCGAGCTGCCGGCGGATCTTGGCAGTCGACCACGGACTGAGACTGGACTGATCGGCCACTTGACGCAGCGCCAAGTTCTTGGAAGTGTCTCCCGGCCCGTAGATTTCGACTTCATCGAGGTGGAAAAATATCGGCTGGCTACTCGGTATCTGCAGCCGCACGAATCGTGCCTGTAATTCACCCTCCCGAAAGACGACTTCCAGCGGCGGAGCCCCGGATACGCCTCCGAAATGGCGGCCCTGGTTGTCATAACGCTGCGTCCACTGTCGGCCGTCGTCCGACGTCAGAATGACAAGCGTGTCGGCATTGTGCAGGCCCGGGGCGTAATCGAGACGATTGTAGACGACGATTCGTGCGATCGACTGCACGCTGCCGAGGTCCACCTGCCACCACGGATTCGAGTCCCCGCCGGTGTGGAACGCATACTTGCCATCCTTGATCCCGTCGACGGCGCCAGCCGCGTCGCTTTGAGTGGTCAACGGCTCGACGAGAGACTTCAGCCAATCCTCCTCGATCAGCTGGCGGAGTCCGCTGCCGGAGACCACCACTTCGCGCGGTTGCGTCGCGTCCGGGAAGTGGCTTGTCGGCGGCGCGGCGTCAATCGCAACTCCGCCAAGCGAGTTCCACACGAGACCGGCCAGCCAAAAGGCCGCCAAGCAGTGCCGTAAGCCCTGCTGCGTCTCGCCACCGATTTGTGAACGCTTTCGCATCGCTGTCTTCCATTCTGATGTGATGGGGTCTTTCGTATTCCGGCTGTCCTGGCCCAAAAAAATCGAATGCATCTCCAAAAGGCCGCTCCCGCCGGTGCCAATCTCCCGCCCCGATCGGTCAATGAACAGATGCCGTCTATATATTTGAGTCCGCTGGTATGAACCATGTCAACCGCATTGCGCTCCAGGAAACCGTTCGGCAACGACCAGAAATTGGAATGCCGGCAATGGATATCCATCCAGAGAGGGGCGGTAGTATCGTTGGTAAGGCACCGTGGCAGGTACGCGGCTTTGCCATCTAGCGCGTAGAGGCGAAAAAGGCCGTGGAAATCAAACAACCGTGTCGCAGGGACTCACTCCTCTGTGGGCAGGTTCGACGTGCCGGAAATCGTCTCGGATCTCACTCAGCAATCACTCGTCATTATCTAGCGTGCTTCCCAGATCTTCTCCGATACTTGCAGTGTCACCGGTCCGAGTAAGCCAGACTCCACGAGAGGTGAGTCCTGCTTCCACCACCTTCGACTGGCGAAGGTGAAACGGCCGGTCGGACTGGGTTGGCCCTTGAGTAGCCATTGCGGCCACTCCTTGAGCGACCCATCCGGGTTGCGCGAACTGTCCTCAGGCAGCTGCTCGTCGCCGATCATCCGGTTCACCCACAGGTTGACGACTTTCAGCTCGAACACATTCTCTCCAGCCCTCAGCTCACCGGTAACATCGACGCGGAACGGTGGTTGCCAGAGGACGCCCAAGTCCTTGCCGTTGAGCTTCACCTCAGCTATCACCGCCACCTTGCCCAGGTCGAGATAGATTTTCGATTTGGGATTACCGATCGGCAATGGACTTGAATGGAACAACTTGCGGTACGTCGCGCTGCCACTATAGTATTTGATGCCAGTCTCGGGCCGTTGGCTCCAGTCAGCGAGCATGTCGAACGTTACCTCGGCAGGACCACCCCACTCTGGATCAAAGCTCACCTTCCAAGGGCCCGTGAGTTCCATCGGCGGGGGCAGGCTGGTGACTGTCGCCTGCCGGCTCTGCCCGTCAGCTGTTTTGATCTCGTAGGTTCCGGGACTCCAGACTTCACCGCTCTGGGGATCCAACGCCGGAGACGCTGGTTGCTTGCTGGCGACATCTGGCAACAGCGACTGACCGTTGCAAGTCACGGAGACAACCTGCTGCGCCGGATTCACGGGGAGTGGACGAAACACGACAAACACCGACGCGGCAGGATCGAGCCGTAAGGGAATCCGCGTGCAGCCGTCAACTTCCTCGCAGACCGGCGCCGCCCTGCTGAGACCGGTCTGCGGATTCCAGAGTTCGGGCCGCTTGCCGGAAACTCGGAAGGAGCAGAGTTGGTCTTCCGTCCGGTCCGACTTGTTGGCAATGAAATACAGTTCTGTACCGTCATCCAGGCTGCGGTGGATGTACCGGTACGGTGACGGCAGGCCCACACCACAGCGGAAATCCGGGGAGACTCCCATGCTGCTCAACACCTGCTCGGGAGTCCGGCCCCAGACGACGCGGCCCTTACCCACACGGCGCTGGCCGCTGCCGTTGGTGCCAGACCCTGTCCCCCAAAGCTCATCTGCCAATCGCGTCACTTCCTGGTCGCACGTCGGGAAACCGTTGAGACTGGGCGATTTCAGCGGTCTGGTCCCAAGCACCGTTGCGCCTGCCTCGACCAGCTGCTTGATCTTGCCGAGCAGCGCCGGCGTCATGGTCTCGACTTTGGGCAGGGGACGCGTCTCGTGGAGGTACGTCGTGTCGGAGAGTTGCATGACAGGCTCTCCGCCGGCGTTATATGAGGGGAGGACGAGCAGCTGATAGTTCATGCCGTCAGGCAGAACCAGCCGGCCGTCTTTCACCGCCATGCGTGTGAACACGACTTCGGCCGGGCAACCGTCGAAATTGTACTCAGGCCGGTCCGGCGTGCTGCCGCTGCGGATCGTCGCGGGGATGGGAGATACGAAGCGCGAGGGGGCGCCTTCGGCCTGCAGGAAGCAGATATCCGCCACAAACAGTCCCTGACGTAGCAGAAACTGGCACCGGGCCAGGTACTGATGCCACGCCGTAGACTGCTCCCACCAAGTCTGGGTGCGTTCGTATTTCGTGCCGATATTTGAGAAACACAGACCTGGCCATCGATGGGTCCACGGCTGCAGGGCCCATTCGGTCAACACAAAACGGTTGATGCCTTCGCAGAATGCCCAGTCACCCAAAGGCTTCAGTGTAGCAGGATGGCTGCTCCAGTCCCCTCGCCAATCCGTGAACGCCTCGGCACCCACGATCGGCTTGCCGTAGACATGGGCGGCTGAGGCGATCTCCTCGGCCAGGTCAGGCGGCGTCATGCCGCCGTACATGCCGCCTTGCCAAAACTCGCACATCGGCTCGTCTGTGCACCGGCATAGGACAGATCATCACACGTCCCGTCGTACGCCTCGATCGACAGCCGCAGCCCTTTGCGCCGCGCAAGTTCCCGCAAGTGTCCGGCATAATTCTCCAGCATCAAGTCAGAAACCGTCTGGCGGAAATCCCACAAGAACCGTTCGGAAACCTCCAAGCTATCCACGATTACGCCGTGAAGTGTCGGTAGAAACGGCAGTAGATCATAGCCGCGCCGCTGGCGGAACTCGGTGCGAAATTCCTCGGTCCAGTTTCCCGAGCCGGACTCCCAACTGTCGACGTGGGTCGACACCAGCGTCGTGCCTGCCAGAGGCCCGACATCCGCAATCAACTTCTCCATCATGCCGGCGAAATGCGCTTCGATGGCAGTCTTGCTCAACTTGTCACACTCCAGACCGTCCCCACCGGGCCGAGCCATGCGCGTGACACCGCTGGCCACGGTATGCCCAATTCGCTGGACGATCCAGCGCCCTGCAGGAACCTCCCACGTCAAGCGGCCATCCGAAGCCACTTGGCCCGTCAGTTCCCGGATCTTGTTTGCGGGGACGCATTGTGCCGGGGGAACAGCAGGCCACGCAGGACTCGTGGCCACAAACCGGGGCCAGACGACGCACCCAGCGAAATCGGTTGCACCACCGAACGACTTCGTGGATTGGCAGCCTTCGATGCGCCGAATCTCACCCCCGCTATCCACAGCGGGCGCGGGAAAGGCAAGCACGGCGATGTCGCGGTAGCTGTTGTGACTGGTCGGCGGTTGCGGGAGGACAGCGTCAAAATGCTCCGGCCCGTTGATCGTTGTCTCGGTCATCACCACCTTGCGCGTGGCCTGTTCTGGCTTCACCCAAGGCCCGCCACTGCCCGCCCAGCCGGCGTCATTGTTCATGTTGACTTCCAGTCCCAGCCTGGCCGACTCCGCGACAAAATGCTGAAACAATTGGCGCCACTCCTCGGAAAGAAAACGCACGGGACCGTCGGGATTACCTAATGCTCCATCCATAATCAGCGCTCCACCGATTCCCGCGCGCTGCATCGCTTCCAGATCGGCCGTGATTCCTTCACGGGTCACGTTGCCATCCAGCCAGAAGCAGTAAACCCAGGGCCTGGCCTCGGAGGGCGGCCGTGCGAAGCCTTCTTCCAGAGACCCCGCAACCAGCGTCCCGCCAGGGCAACACACGCAGAGCATCGTCGCCAGCAGCGTATGGCGAATCATGTTGGTGTCCTTTTCGATCCTCGATTGCGGCGAATAGAGCTACGACAACACTCGTGTCAAACCTGCCAATTCCGGGGAGGAGATGGGGATTGGGTACATCTAATGTAGCAGATGGGGCGAGCCAGTGTGGAATTGGGTCCCCGGCAACCTGCGGACTCGGTAGCAGCTAATTCCGCTGCTCAAGCGCAGACCACACCGGCTATACGACCTGGCCGTCACGCTGCTGGTCCATGCCGTCTTACACCGGCAGTGGGTAAGATGCCTCACCTCCGCTGTGCTGTTTGCCGGCGGAGGAAAAGGGGAGTGGTACATTTAATGCGAGAGATGGGGCAAGACAGGTAAGGTAACTCGTCCTCAAGATGGTCGTCGTCATGCTGATGGGACTCTGTCACGCACGCTCGACGGTCTTGGCACATGGCCATCACCGGATAGAAAGCCAGTGATAGTTGATCGGGTTTGGCGGATGGGCTCAACTCAGGTAGGAGGAAAGGGGAGTGGTACATTTAATGCGAGAGATGGGGCAAGACAGGTAAGGTAACTCGTCCTCAAGATGGTCGTCGTCATGCTGATGGGACTCTGTCACGCTCGACGGTCTTGGCACATGGCCATCACCGGATAGAAAGCCAGTGATAGTTGATCGGGTTTGGCGGATGGGCTCAACTCAGGTATGCTTCGACGGTCGACCTCGCCGGCGACGCGTGAATTGCAGGCCTAGCTTGTCAGCCGTGTCCTCCACCCAACTGCGGCTTCCATAGGGCCGTCCTCGCCTGGCACATTTCCGCAGCGCGTCGATGTCCGCACTAGTCAACGGTTGGTTGACACGCGTGAGCCAGTCATCTGGTCGGGGCACGGGCCACTCGCACAAGGGAAGAGCGCGGGGATCCTCTGGGTGCAGGTGGGCCCATGCGCTACTCCACACCCAGTCTTCGGCCCGCTCTACCAAGCCTGCTCGGACAGGGTTGCGTTCCACGTAGCGGCATACGGTGAGGAGGTGGTCATCATCTTGAACGGGAAACGATTTGAAGGGGCCTTGATACACGTGCCCCGTTCCTTCGCTGCGATGTGCCTTGTGCCAACGCCGCACGTGGGTCAACGTCATCTGATGCATGAATTCGGAGAGGTCATCGTCCAATATGGGCCAGAGCACAAAGTGCCAGTGGTTGGGCATCAGACAGTAGGCCAGAATTCGCATAGAAACGATCAAGAGGGTTTCCTTGACAACACGCACGAAGGCTTCATAGTCGCTCGGTTCGTGAAACAGCGTTTGCCGACCGTTTCCTCGGTTCAACACGTGAAATACGGTGCCTCCTGGACAGCGTCGTTTTCCTCGCGGCATGCAGCGTTCTCCGGTGAGTTGGTGCGATCGCCCCCAGTCCAGTCGCCACTGGTGTGTCCGGGTGCAGCCACGTACCGCCGATGGCAGCAGCTCTCTACTAAGAGAATCACCAAACGGGTCCTCCACACCTCATCACCACAAGAAGAATTTCCAAAAAATCGCACCCCGTAGAAATCAGTACCGAAATGAAACGCAAAACATCCCACAACCCCTAGCTTGCCACGGAAAATGTACTACTCCCCTTTTTCTTCTCGCAGCGGTCGAGTGGCGGCAATCTGTTCGCCGATGTGCTATGCTGCTGGCCGTCGGCTCGAGCGTGGCGGTGAAACATGCAATATCAATGGGCGATCTTGCAGGATGGACAGCTACCCTTGAAAGTCGACGGCCGAGTCACGCTCGAGCAACACCTGTGCACGGTGACACTGATCTGGCCACGAAGGGTTGCACCGTCTCCCTCAAATAGCTTGATCGTCGATCCTTGCTTCAGCGCGAACACTGTCGTCGCAGCCGATGCGCGTCTGCAACAACTCAATACATCGCTCGATCGTATCGGCTACTTCTTTGAGACGCACGGTCATTTCGACCACAAGATCCGCCTGCCTCGTGCAACGACTCGAGACAAAAAACTGGGCTGGAGGAGAAGGCGGTCCCCAATTTGGAAGTCGTGGTCCGGAGAAAGCGGCGTCTTTCCGGACGTTGACATCCTTGCTTGTCCGGGGCATGCTGCTGATTTGCAGGCCATATTTTTTCGTGGCAGACGCGGCGTAGTCTGCGTAGCCTCTGATGCCATCCTCAGCCGCCAGTGGCTGTTGGCGTGGCAGTACTACTGGCCCAATGTGTATGACGCGTCAGAAATCGTTGACACGTGGCGGAGTCTCGCCAAAATCATTGAGACCGCCGATACGGTCATTCCGGGTCATGGCCCGCCGATCGAAATTTCCCCGGACTTACTGCAGGAACTGATCGACAACTTCCCGCGTGCGGAGTATGGTTCAAGCTGCCCGCAAGTAACAAGGATTCTATCTCAGCGTCTTGAACAATTGCGGCAACGCGACACATGACCGACGTCACCCGCATCCTCTCCCAGATCGAATCGGGAAACCAGAGGCGATAACTTCGAAGGAATGGCATATGCCGCTTTCGTTCTGTTGGGGCTTGTTGTATGCTTTGCGACGGTCTGCGCATGCCTTCTGAATGTCTGCTGGTATTCTCCGTGGATTGTCTGGGGCGCGTTTCATACTCTATCTCTGGCGCTGAGAATCGCTTGTGATGGGCGACGCCAGAGCCGATTTCCGTTTGCTGCGTTTGCTTTCTCTGGTGTGTTTCTCCTTGCCATGCAGGGAGCTCGAACACCGAATCAGAGGCGACGCAGGCAGATCAAAGACATGTCGTCCAATTGATCAGCCTTGCCAATATGCTGGAGCACCGCGTGCACCACCTGTTGACCGAGATTGGCCGGATCGGCCTCTTGGATCTCCTGGAGCAGGCGTGCGTGGCTAAACTGCTGGTCAGTCTCGTTGGCGGCATCGGTGAAACCGTCGCTGAACACGACAAGTGCGTCGCCTGGGGCAAGCTTCAACTCGGCCGACTGGTACGTTTCGTGGGTGAACATCCCCACAGGGCGTCCTCCTGCTTCCCTGCCAACGCATTGTATCTGGCCATCACGGCGTCGAAGGACTGGGTCCCAATGCCCTGCATTGACAAAGGAGACCGTATGGGACTGAGGGTCCAATTCGAGCAGTAGCATCGTCAGGTATCGTCCCTCATCATCCTCGGCGAAACTGTCGTTCAGTCTTTCGGCAATCCGCGTCAGGCTATCATCCTCGCACAGCAAGTGACGCAATTCGGCGGCCAACCTGGCCACAAACAGCGCAGCGGGAATACCCTTGCCCTCCACATCGGCCAAGACTATTGCCAGCCGACCTCCTGGCAAATTGGAATGACTATAGTAATCGCCACCAAGGATTCTCGCAGCTCGGTAATAGCTGTAAAAAGCATATCCATCGACCTGAGGGTCCATCTGCGGCATCAGACGTTCATGCACGTTTTTGGCAATTTTTAGATCGTTTTCAATTTTGACCATGTCCACAACGCGGCTGTGCAGTTGTTTGAATTTCAATACGAAAGCAGCCTGCGGAGCCAAGTCGGCAAGAAGCTGGAGGTCGTGCTGATTGAAGTGTTCATTTGGGATGGGCGTGTCAAGTTGAATGATACCAAGAGGCTGGTCGTCGGTATCGAAGAGAGGAACACACATCACGGAACGGATTTCGTTCGCCAAAACGCTTTCACTGTCGGCGAGCTTGCTGTCAATGACCGCGTCCCGCACCAGAAATCCTTTCCGTCCCTTGGTCGCGAGATCAGCTAGTCGCCGGCTGACAGGAACATGGGATGGCTCACACTCTTGGCGAAAACGCACCGCCGCCATGGCTAGTTGTCCGTCTTTTTCTATCGTACCCACGAATCCCCGTTGGGCTTTGGGAAATGCCTGAAATAACGCTTCAAGAAGGCTTTCCAGAATCTTGTCCGGATCTTGCGTCGAGGTAAGTGAGCCGATCATTTTCAGCAACGCCTTTATGGCGTTAGCACTATTTGACGGTGCACGAAGTCCAGCTGCAATGTCGACCTGCTGTTGCACAGATGAAGCTGTGTCATCGTCAACGATGACTGTCATGGGGGACATTGTGACGGGCAAACGATCATAATCACCTTGGCTGTCACCCTGGAAGAATATGAGAGTTATGCCTGACAGTTGAATGCGATCACGGTCGCGGAGAAATTCTCTACCAGTGAGAGGCTGCCCATTCAAAAGAGTGCCTCGGCGACTCTGGAGGTCCTCCACAGCGTAGCGATCATTCTCGTAGACAATCGCCGCATGCTCACGACTTACGCCGAGATCCTCAGACAATATGTCGCGAAGATATGCATTGCGGCCTAAGCACGTTCTAGCTTGTCGCAGTGGAAATGGCTTGCCGCGAAACGGACCGTTTTCTACTAGCAGGTGTGCCATAATGTACTTTGCTGCTTAGGAGCATCGATCAAGTTTCGTCCACGTTCTGTATCGATGTATCGCTTGATTCTCCCAGAGGACCGTTCTAATGGAAAATGTCGCGGTCTGCGCAGGTATTTTGCGGAGAATCTGCGGTGTGGCACTGCGCAACTCTAGTTCTTCAGCATCTTACCATAACCACACATATCCAACACGCATCCTGTCAATGACAGAGGCATTGAATATCGTGTTTGCCCCCTCTTTCGCGAAATCCTCGTCCCACCCAATTCGCACACCGCCAACGCTCTTGTCTAGCTCAGCCCTGATTTTGGGTGCGCGTGCCGTTCCTACGAGTGGATATTGCCGCAATAGTGACCGTGTTCCGTGGCCGGTACATGGTTGCAGTTCGCTCCACCGCGGTCCGGCCACAAGTAGGGGGAAGTCACGCCGTTGTGGCCGCGAGCCGACAGCATACGCCGTGCCTCGGATTTGATCGTGATTCGCTGGCTTTGATTGCCACCCAGTATCAATAACCTCCGAGATCCCGAGATGACGACATGTCCGTTCGGATTGGACGGAAGATTCTCCCATTCCCAAAGGAACGCGACATGAGCCCCCCGCGCGCCGTTGCCGACAACGGTCACGCAACCTTGTCGCGGTTCGGTCAACGCGCTGAAACGCCACATCCGGGGCACGATGAATGAATGTGCGCCGGCGTTGCCGGTGTGACTGAAACCGGCACGGTGAAGACACCAGTTGACAAAGGCCGCACACCAGTCCAGCCGCATGTTGTTCGATGGAATGACACCCGGCTCTTTGACCCGCCCGCCGAAGTATGGCGACGCCATGAAGTATTGTTCGTCACGGCTCATGTGAAATTCGGCAATGCTTCGCTGGGCGGCGGACATACCGGCGATCGCATCATCCCAGTGGTTTCTTTCGGCCTGAGCGACCTGCAGCCAGAGCGGCCCGCCACCAGCCAGGCCAAGCGGCTCGGTTCCGGCGGACCCTCCGGGCACGCCACCGGAAATGCCCAATACTGATCGCATTTGTCGCCACGTGCTGGGGCCCAGCTTGCCGTCCTCCCCTAGCGGCCGATGTCCGGCTTGCCAATTCGCAACCCCCTGGGCAAATGCCTGCGAGTCCGGACAGAATGAATGGAATCCGAGTTCGGCCAGCACTTGCTCTTCGTAGGCCATCCAACCAATTTCTCGTCCCCGAGACGAATTGTATTGCACGGCGTTGGCGAGTTGCGTCGATGTCAACGTCATCTCCGTCCTCCTCTTTCGAAATGAGTAACCTGCGCGCATGCGACGTCTGCATTCGCCGGGTCGCCGAACATGTTCGAGCCGCACTCGCGCCGCGAACGGCAGCCCAACCCTTGTTGTCGAGCTCGCTCCCACAATGTTGCGAGAATTGTCCCGAAGGCGAGCACAAAAACCTGCGATTTCACAGCCGGCAGCTTTTTGTCGATTTTCTGATCGGACCTGGGAATATTCGACGGGCTGCGTGCGTCTACTAGTCTGCGGCCGCTGAAGTTTCTGCGAACCTTTTTCCCGGTAGTTCGTCTTATCTTCTGGACATCGCCAAATTGATGACGCTGTCCCCCAGGGACACAATATAAATAGACGGAATTGGAACGATGATGTTCTTATGGCGGAGTCTCATTACCGAGCAGCGCAGCGATGCGTGTTGTGCCGATCAACCGGCCAGTGCGCTGCCCCTGCGTTGCCGGCGTTTATGACACTCGGCTCGATTCGGTAGGGGAATCATTTCTGGCCCGGCGTCGCAAACGGCACCGGGTTCTTTCGTACTTGTGCCCGGTATCTGAGCTGCGGGCACCGACCACATGTGGGTCGACGGCGAGGCGCGGCGATTCCCGCAGGGCACTCGGACGTATCGGTCGGTAGACACGCGACGTTCAGAACGTCGTGCCCTTGAGGCATGCGAGTTCGACTCTCGCCTTCGTCACCTAGACATTGCAGGTGGGCAGGGACCCAACTGGCTTTCATATGGCCGGTGCGTCCGGTTCGATACCGGGACCTGCAACTTGCGGATGGGCCAGAGCTCATCCGGGCCTCATGAGCCTGGAGCGCCGGGTGCGACCCCCGGATCCGCTACTGTAGAAGTATGAAGTCGGAAGTTGGAAGTTGGAAGTTGGAAGATATCCTGACTGCCGTTTCGGAGTACATGCCCCATAAGCCGGAGGTTGTGGGTTCGAGTCCCACCGGCGCAAATTGACACTTAGCGCCGAAGTTCAATGGTAGAACGCCGTAACGTCTCTGATGCACAACTTCGTCAGGATTCAATACAGGCTCGACTGCCGGTGCGGAGTACATCCACCATGTTAGCCAGGGAAGTGGGATTTTCCCAGCGTCAAACGGCGCGGCACCTCTGCCCACCCTTCGTCGGGTCATTTTGAGAGGAGGTCACGATGGCCAACAAGACTCTGTTCTCCAGCATCAAGAGTAAGTTCGTGCGAACGGACTCGTACAACGAGGCCGGAGGCCGGGCGTACAAGTTCACACCGAAGCATGCGCTGGCCCAGATGGCGGCGACCGGCTGCTTCAACGGCGTCTATTACGCGAGCGCCCAGGGCCAACTCGACGAGATGCGCAAGTTGATCGACCAAGTCGACGACAACGTATTCCTGGCCAAGCTGGCGGTCTACGCTCGTGAGCGGGCCTACATGAAGGACATGCCGGCGGCGCTGTTGGTCGTGTTGTCCAAGCGCGACACGGAGCTGATGCACCGGGTGTTCGATCGGGTCGTGGACAACGGTCGCATGCTGCGCACCATGTTCCAGATGATCCGGTCGGGACAGTTCGGCCGCACCAGTTTGTCGTCCAGCTTGCAGCGGGCATTCCAGCGTTGGCTGAACGAGGCGTCGGTCAGTAAGCTGCTGTCGGCGTCTATCGGTCACGACCCCAGCCTGCGGGATATCCTGCGGATGGCTCGGCCGACGCCGAAGGACAACGCGCGCCGTGCGCTGTTCGGCTGGCTGACCGAGAAGGAGAGCGAGAAGTGGGCTCCGGCTGCCAAAACCGACCTACCGGTTCAGGTCCAGAGTTTGATCGCCTACCGCCAGGCGGAGACCGCCGAGGCGCAGGCGTTGATCCTGGGCGACCTGTCGGTTCGTTGGGACTTGCTGGCTGACGCCGCCAAGGCTCCGCTGGTCTGGAAGGTGATTGCCCGCCAGATGGGACCGCAGGCGCTGCGCATGAACCTGAACACGCTGTTGCGTCACGACGTCTTTGCCTCAGGAAACGGCAAGGCTAACCGAGAGATGGTCGATTACGTCGCGGACCGCATTGCGGACGCAGACGCCATCCGCCGCTCGCGGCAGTTCCCGTACCAGTTCCTGGCAGCGTACCTGAACGCCTCGGTAGAGGTTCCGCAGAAGATCAAGGCGGCACTACACCAGGCTGCTGAGATCGCTTGCGGTAACGTGCCGAAGCTACCGGGTCCGGTCGTGATCGGTCTGGATACTTCGGGTTCGATGAGTTGCCCGGTTACGGGTTTCCGTGGTCGGGGTGCCTCCACGAAGATGCGTTGCGTCGACGTGGCGGCCTTGTTCGCCGCGGCGATCCTGCGGCGGAACCCGGACAGCATCGTGATCCCGTTCGACACATGCGCCTACGATGTGCGAGTCGATCCGGGTGACACGATCTTGAGCCTGTCGGAGCGGTTGGCCCGCTACGGCGGCGGTGGAACCGACTGCTCGATCCCGCTACGCGAAGCCAACACGAAGTACGGCCAGCGACCGTTTGCCGGCTGCGTGCTGGTCAGCGACAACGAGAGCTGGGTCTACCGCAGCCGAGCCCTCGCGTACGGTGGCCGCGGTACGACGGGCATCATGACCGAGTGGCAGACGTTGGTTGCGAACCAGCAGCGGTTGGGCGTCAAGTCGCCGAAGCTGGTCTGCATCGACATCCAGCCCTACGGATCGACGCAGGCACCCGAGCGTGCCGACATCCTGAATATCGGCGGCTTCAGTGACGCCGTGTTCAACGTGGTCGCCTCGTACCTGGGTGACGACGCCGGAAGGTTTGTTGCCGAGGTGGAGTCGATCGAGCTGTAAGCGAGACGCCCCCGGCCTGAGCAATCGGGCCGGGGGTATTTTTTTGTTGGCCGACAATCGGCGAGCTATTCCGAAGACTCAATCGCCCTTCCCACCTGCAGAGCTGGTGGCTTGAGGAAGGCCCCTGAGTGGGGCCAGAGATGGGAGTATTGGAGTATTGGAGTATTGGTAACACTTTAGCCGTGTGCAGTGCACGGTGCCTTTGTTTTCACCAGGTATCGCGTGCCAGGGGGCAACAGCCCGGAATAGCGAATGGTGAATGGTGAAGAATTAACGAGGGGAAGGTGGATGAGAAAGCCAATCATCGGGGCGTTCCACTGCGGTGCAAGAACAGAAAAAGGGCGATTCACGAACCGTCAATTATTCACCATCAACTATTGACTTGGGAGCCAGGCATCGTGCATCCGGTACCGTCAGCTCAGGAATCTTCCTCGGTTCCTTTGCTGTCCTTACTGACAACGGCTAAACTATTACATAATTTGGTAAGACTTTAGCCGTCTGAAGCAGTTTTGGGTGTAGGTAGCGGTGGTAGTTTTCCGGTGATGATATATTGGTTCAGGGCTTCGACGACGGTTCGGATGGGATCGTGTCCGCGCTGTTTTAGCGCGCGAAAGATGCTCATGAGAACTGCTTGGCAGTCGGCGCCGCGTTGACTGCGATTGCCGTAGCTGTTCTTGCGGATGATGACCGCTGGCCGAATCGTACGCTCGGCATGGTTATTGTCGCAACAGTCATGGCGTCCATACCCGCACAAGAACGCCATTGTCATACGACATTTCCCAAATTCCACAAATACCAAGTTCATTCCGCTAAACTGTTACGAGTGATGGAGTGATGGAGTGATGGACAGGACAGGACGAGCGATCTGGTGGTCGCCACCACCGCTCGATGATCGATCAAGTATTTCGCCATGGTATTGGGATGAGTCGCAAGTTTACTGGCATCACCCAGCACAATCACCGCTCAATCGCCGCTGAGAGTTGCTATCCACGCCGCTTCCATTGGCGCGGCTGGTACGCTCTTCCTGCCCAGTCTGCCGGGTCGGATTGACGAAGGCGATTGGCAAGTGAAAATGTCCCGTAGGATAAGCACTTCTCCTGAAGAGCTCGAACAGCTTCAAACCCTTCGTTGAAACGCGTTTTTCGAATTCCTGGGGAGAGGGGTGAGGGGAGTAAGAGTAAGAGTAAGAGTAAGAGTAGGCTTTGCCCACCGGAGGCTGTGAACAGTTACTCGGAATTCCGGCCAGGGAACATGCCGTGAGAGACCACCACTGATGATCCTGCACTGCGACATGGATGCCTTCTACGCTTCCGTCGAGGAGCGAGACCGCCCGGAGCTGGTCGGCCATCCGGTGATCGTCGGCGGCTCGCCCGAGAAACGAGGCGTCGTGGCGGCGGCCAATTACGTTGCCCGACAATACGGCGTCCACAGTGCGATGCCCGCCGTCACTGCCAGGCGGCTCTGTCCCCACGGCATCTTCCTGCCCCCACGCATCAGCTACTATGCGGAGGTCTCCTGCCAGATCCGAGAGATCTTTGAGCGGTTCACGCCGCTGGTCGAACCTCTGTCGCTGGACGAGGCGTTTCTGGATGTGACCGGCAGCGAGGGTCTGTTTGGGCCAGCAGTCCAGATCGGTCAGAAGATCAAGCAGGCGGTCCGTGAAGAAACCCGACTGGTCGTGTCGGTCGGCGTAGCTCCCAACAAGTTCCTGGCCAAGATCGCCAGCGATCTGCAGAAGCCCGATGGCTTCGTGGTGGTGGAACCTGACCGGATTCAGGAGTTCCTCGATCCTCTGCCGGTGGAGCGGCTGTGGGGTGTGGGGCGTCAAGGCAGCAAGGTTTTCAGCGATTGGGCATTCGTACCATCGGCCAACTTCGGCAGTGGCCGATGGAAACGCTCAAGCGCCACTTCGGCTCACATGGCGAGCATCTCTGGCAGTTGGCCCACGGGATCGATGATCGCCCGGTGGTGCCCGAGCGGGAGGCGAAGTCGATCTCGCACGAGACGACCTTCGAACGGGACATCGATGATCAGGAGGTGCTGCGGGCCTGGCTGTTGGATCTGACGGAGCAGGTGGGTTGGCGACTGCGGCGGCACGCACTGCGAGGCCGAGTCGTCCACCTCAAGGTCCGCTTCGCCGACTTCTCGACGATCACCCGCTCGCAGACGTTGCCAGAGCCCACGGACATCACCGACGAACTGTGGCAGGTTGCCGATGAAATGCTCCGTCAGCGACTTCCCGCTGATCATCTTCCCGTGCGACTATTGGGAATGGGGGTCGGTGGTTTGGACGCATCCGGTGTGAGACAGGGGCTTCTGTTCGACCAAGATCAGCGGCAGAAACAGGCTGGCCTGGACACTACGACCGACCAGATCCGAGAGCGGTTCGGCTCCTCCGCACTGCGTCGGGCGGCATCACTTCCGCACCAAAGGAAGCCTCGGCCTGGTACCGGCGGTGAGATATCATAACTCACAATGCAAACCTCCCCGCCGCTGCCAACGCATCCGACGCCGGAAGAGCCTGTCATTTCGCCGGTACACCCCGGATGGGAATTCCGAACCCTGTCCGCTGGGAAACAAGCCACAACAATGCGGCTTTACCGGCTACATGGACCGCGTGACTTACAGTTTGAGTCATAAGAAATGACGCGATGGGAATGCGATGATGCGGTAGCAGATCAGTTGTCGCTCCGGTGGGACAAACCCAATGGAAGCGGGAGGGTCGCGAAGGAAGAGAAGTCGCTGCCTGGAGTCGATCACGATGTCACCGAACCAGGGGAACTGAAGGACTCGAACCGACGATGCTTGGCTTTCTACTATCGACAGTTGCGATTTCATTGTCCGGCGTGATGGCTCCGGGGCCGATCACGGCAGCCACGTTAGCCGCCGGAGTACGATCCCGCCATGCTGGTGCGCTGATTGCCCTGGGGCACGCTGTCGTCGAAATGCCGCTTATCCTGCTCCTCTCCACCGGTATCGGCAGTTTTCTCACATCTTCGACAGCTAGGGCCGGAATCGGGTTGGCTGGCGGTATGGTCCTGATGCTGATGGGCGGGCAATTGCTGTTCAGCCTGTGGAGGCCGAGTGTTGACTCGGTTACCCCCGTCCAGCGTCACCCGGTGGTAATTGGCGTCGTACTGACAATAGCCAATCCGTATTTCCTAATTTGGTGGGCAACCGTGGGGTTGTCACTGGCAGTCCAAGCCATGGCGTTTGGCGTTCTTATGCTCGCCCTTTTCACCGTCATTCACTGGCTCTGCGATCTGGCCTGGCTCGAAGTGCTGTCCGTCGTCGGATTCACCGGTTCGGAAGTTTTCGGAAGACGTGCGCAATCGGTCGTATCCTTCGTTTGCGGAATCGTCTTGGTTGGATTCGGAGCGAAGTTTCTCTGCGATGCGAGCGTCGGGATTTTCACCGTCAGGGGGGTCGTCGGCCTGTAAAGCCTGACCGGTCGTGGTGGACGTCGTGGCCAATTTCGTTGGCCATGCCTGATCAGTCGAGCAACGTTTCCGGCGCGTCAGAAGTGAACTTCACCGCGATCTTTCGCTTGTCCACGTTCTTTCCTGCTGCGCGCGTCTTGTCCTTGTCTACAAGATACACATGTCCCTCGAAGCCCCACCTGGTCTCCGGTCCGCTGCCTGACGGACCTGTCACCCACTCGGACATGCCGCTGGAAAGGAAGCCGGCGTAAACGAGCACAAAGTCCACATCGTCGCCCGACATCACGCCAACAGCGGAATATTTGTGGCAGAACAGCTATGTCGACTTCGGTGACGTCTTCGCCCCAGCGGATGCCGGCGCGGCGGCCGGCTGCGCGCCGGCATTGCCGCCACCTTCGAGCGCCGCGCGCAGCGCCTCGCGGAGTGGCTCGGGCACATTGTCGATGCTGGCGGGCTCGATGCGCGTTTCCTTCACCTGCGCGGGAGTTGTGAAGTCGTAGCTGCGTAAGACGTCTTTCTCCGCGACCCACAACACCGTCGAGCCGCGTTCCCACCCGATGGCCCAGGTGAGGAGTCCGTCGGGCAGCTGGATTTCATGGGGCTTGCCCGGCGGCTCGGTCTTCGGGTCGCGCGCGAAGAACATGATGTTCGCCTCGTTCACGCGGCGCTCGCCGTCGGGCCTGCGGACGATGACGAGCCGCACGTGGTCGCCGATCACGTAGCGTCCGGGCCCGGTCGCGACGCGAGGTTTCTTCGCGGCGTCCGGGTCAGCGGCGGTGACGCGGAATTTCATTTCGCCCGCAGGCAGATCGCCCGCAAACGGTGCGACGCGCGGCGCGAAACGGTTCACGAGCGCAGCCAGTGCGTCCGGCGAATTGTCGGCGGCAAACACGGTGACTTCCTCCTGCGTTGGTGGCACGCCGAGGAGATCGAGCGTCACGCGGCGGATGAGTTGCTCCCGATCCGCGGTGGCAGCAGGCATCGGTCCTTCGCGTTCGATGCGCTCACGCACAATCGCTTTCCACATTTCCGCCGGCGTTTTCCGGTCTGCCGGCATCGTGAAGAGATCCTCGCTCGCCACCACAGCGGCAGGCAGAAAGGTGACCGCATCCCCCTCCTTCGCCTCGATCCACGCGCCGACCCGCAAGCCGGCCCAGTCCTCCTCGTCCTTGTTGCGCGCTCCGATGGCGATGCCGTGGGCCCCCACCTCGGTGTACTCGCCGGGCGCAAGGCGGATGGTCACCAGCGGTATCAGAGTCGTCCAATAAGTGGAGGTGACGTTGATCCCCGCACCGTTCGCGTCGCGCGCTTGGTGAGTCGCGTATTGATGCCAGGCCGGCGTCCGGAAGACGACCGTCTCCTTGCCGGTGTTGTGGAAGAGAATGCGCACCTTGAGATTCGTGCCCAGCCGATACTGGTCCGCGCCCGGCTCCACCTGCCACGCTCCCCGCAGACCGTTCGCCGCTCTCTGGCCCCACGCGGCGTCCGTCAGCTCGGCAGGCAGCGGCTTGCCGGGCTGGATGGGACTCGCCTGGGAAAACCGCACATCGCGCTGCGACATATCCGCCAGTCCGGCGTAAATGGCCATCGAGTCGTCGAGCAGCGCGACTGCTTCCGCTTGCGTCCAGTCGCGCGACGTGTCGATCCGCTTGAGCAATTCGGTGAGCTGCGGCACGCGCTCGTCGGTGGGATTCAGTTTGATGAAGTTCGCCACCACACGGGCAAGTGACCCGAGCGCCCCTCCGGGGATTTTCCCATCCGTCCGCGCGCTCGCCAGCCACACCTTGAACAGCTCCCCTGCCTCTGTGTCTTTCGGCTGTGGCCGGCCCGCCGCTACTGCTCCGCTCGTCTCGCCGGTGACGAGCGCGCCGGTCCATGCTCCGGCCGGCGCCTGTTCGATTTTCAACTCCGCAACCAAAGTCTGATGCGTGTCTTTGAGGGCACTCTCTGCCATGAGTGCCCCCGTAGTGCGTCCGTCGGAACCCTTTGAGTCAGGCGAATACATCAGCAGAAACGCCACCCCGCGGGGCTGGAGCATGACATCGGTCCCTGTCGGGTCTTTGGTCCCTATGCCCGCCTGGATCTTACCGTCGAGTTTTATGTACAGCATACGGAGCTCCGGCGCTGCGAAGGTGTCGCTGAAACGGATCGGGGCATCCGACACATTCTGCACCACCAGATAGAGTTCCGGCATGTCGCCCGCCTTGGGCTCGCCAATAGCATGGCGGATGACAAGTGCCGCGCAGCCCGCTGACCGGTTCGCCCCAGTGCAATCCTTCCTCTGTGTCGGGCGGGAGTTTTGCGCCCTGCCTTGGCTGCTGTGTGTCTCGCTCCCGCTGCGGTGCGCCGGGCACGTCGATTGCCTCTTCAGACGCCTCTTCCTGCTTTGAGTTCATGGCGACCGGTCGTTCGTTTTTCCGTGGTGCGATGGGCTCTACCTGCGTGCCCGCCGCGGATACTCGCTCCAGCACAATTCCAGTAGCCCGTTCATACTCGGGGAAGTCCACATGCGGCATGAGGTCCAACAGCAGTGTTTCGCCGATGCCGCGCTTCAGCCGTCCGAGCGTGGCCCGGTCGGGAGTCCGGGGTTGCCTGCGGGGCTTGACCAGAAGCACCGCGTTCCCATTCGGCGAGTCCATCCGTGTGAGAGTCTCATTGATCGGCGCGTTCCCCTGCTTGCGTTCGAAATCCATCGTCCACTTCACCACATCCGTCGCCTTTTCGGGGAAGGTGATGCGCACGTCCATGAATCCCTTCCGGCTCTTCCACGCACCGTTCAGCAATTCCGTCACCGGACGCACATCCTCGGCGCGGGAGGACTGGACGCTGGGTTTGGCGTATGCCGGTGTCCGCGGCGTGGTCGCCAACGGGAGAAATGCTCGGAGGAACTGCGCGCGGATCGCATCGGGCACAATGTCTGGGACATAGCTCCACGTCGACTCCGTGATATTTTCGCGATCGGTGAAATCGATGCGGCGAAGAGACTGCGGTGTCGGCATCACTTTGTGAAACTCCTGCGATGACTGCATCTGGCCCGACATCGTCCACAGCACGCTTGTGCCACGCTCCCACGCGAGCAGCCACGGATCTCGGTTGGCGAATGCATCGCCGGCGAGCCAGATGACATGCCTCGCCGTGCCGCCCACCTGGTCCGTCGGCCACGTCAGAATCGCGGTCGAGGCAATATCCGTGGCGTGCACCAAGTCCTGTTTCACCTCCAACATCGCGCCGCCGGCCAACGGCCACTTCCCGGCCTGCGAGGTGGACCAGACCGGCACATCCTCGATACTGACGACTTGGAATGATACCGCGCCGGTGGTCATTCCCACCGGCTCACGCAGCTTCCAATGGACGGTCACCTGTTCGCCGCGTTCTACCTGTAAGACAGTCAAGACTGAGGGACTGTTCACACTCTCGCGTCGGTCGCTTTCGCCGACCACGACGCCACGCCCGTAAATCTCCGCGATCGCGCCGGGCTCGAGTTGCCATGTGAAGAGCGGGAAGGTTCCGGTGTAGGGCGCCAGCTTGGCCTCAATTGTCCGCCCGTCGTCCGTTTTGGCTACCCATGTCACAATGTTCTCAAGAGAATGCGGGCATTCGAACTCGACGGTTCGCTCCGAAACGTTTTGAATGACTAAACTGGTAGAGATCATGTCACCCAACAGGTAGGTGTCACGCGCAGGGTAGCGACTCCAAGCCGCGCGCAGGCCGTTCTCGGCGGCCGGCCCGAAGTCCAGCGATGCCTGCCGTTGGGCACTCAGCGCCGCGCCGACAAGAGTGTCGCCGCGGATCGCGAATGCCAGCGGACCGGGATGGATCGCGGCGATCTGATCCAGCCATGCCGCCACCTCCGCCACCGGATGCTCCGCACGCTCCAAGTGCCAATCTCGCAGCGCATTGACGCCCGCCACCGCGGTTTTCGCCGACGGCTGTTTCACCCACTTGTCAATCGCCACCCGCAGGCGGGCAAGCGAGGTCTCGGAAAGCGGCGTCCGGCGTCCTTCAAGTTCCTGCCATTGACTGAGCAAAAACGCCGCCGTGGAGTCGCGTGGCACCTGAACCTGCGGCGCCGCATCGCCGTCATTTGCAGCCAGCGTTGCTTCGCCAACCGCTGCGTCAACCGCGCGGAGCATCGCGATGGGCACGGCGACACCGATTCCGATCGCAAGAGCGATTGCGGCGAGAACCATCGATACGCCGCGACGGTTGAGGTTTTCGCTGAGCACGGCGATGAGGCGGCCTTCGAGCGATGACTTCCGCGCCATCGCGAGCCCACAGGACTGCGTCCAGCGGGCAGGCGCGAGATCGGTGACGACCTGGAGCAGATGTCCCGCGTAGGCGGACGGCCGCACGCCGCTCGCTAGAACCAGATCGTCGCACGCTCGTTCACGTTCCACGCAAAGCCGCCAGGCGGCCAGCCACACCAGTGGGTTAAACCAATGCAGAGCACACGCGATCTGCGCCAGCAGTAGAGCCATCATGTCGCGACGCTTGATGTGGGCGAGTTCGTGCAGCAGAACGGATCGCAGTTGTTCGCCGCTCCACTGCCGAGCCGCCGCGGGAAGCAGCAGGCGATAGCGAAGAATGCCCCAGACAATAGGAATCGTCTTCTCCGGGTGAATCAACAAGGTGACAGGACGACGCACCCCAAGCTGCAAACACATCGCTTTGAGTGCCGTTAGGATGGGATCATGAGGTTCCGCTGCGGGGCCATTTGATAACCGGATCACCGTCCCTCGCCGTTCGGAACTCCAAAGCATCCACCGAGCGGCCATCAGCCGCAGAATGAGCACACAGAAACCAATCGCCCACACGAGTGGCAGTACATTGATCCAGTCCCAACTCCAACCGACCGTCTCGGGAATGACTTCTGGTGTCACCCAGGCGGGCGGCGAATCGGGCAGCTCTGCGGCAGGTTGATACGCAATAGCGGGTGGCCGCTCGACTTCCGCGGGATGCGCATTCCGCGGCAATTCGACAGCACTATCTGCGGGCCTGGCCACGGCGGGCGGGCGGGCAGCCACGACAACCGCTTCCAGTGGGTTACCCGCCCACTCTGGCAGCACTCGCCACTGCGGCAACATCCCCGACAACACCGGCACAACCAGCATCGCGACGATCGCCAGCAGCCACACAAGATGTCGAGTCGCAGCCGAGTCACGCCTCAGAAACATGGCCGCGACAGCGGCCAACACCAGCAGCGCCGTCCCTTTGACGGCGGAATCCACCAGCAGCAGACTTGATGTACTCGAGCAGCGCAGCCACAGCAAGTAGCGTGCGATTCATCTCAGCGGCCCTCCTGCTGTGCCTGTTGGATCAACGCAATCAATCGCTCACGCTCATCTGCCGACACCTGGTCCTTTCGCCAGTGCAAATGCGCGGCGAGTGCTTCTTCCAGAGAGCCGCCAAAAAATGTCTCCAGCACTTGCTCCAATGCGCGGCGTCCGGCCTTGTCCTTGGCCTGCCGCGGAACGTAGATCACCTCCCGACCGCTCTTGCGTCGTCGAAGATGTCCCTTTTCTTCCAGGATGTGCATCATTCTTCGAACCGCCATCGCCGTCGGCGGTGAGGGAATGGTCTCGACGACTTGGTTCACAGTCGCCTCACCCAGCGCAAAGACCGCATCCATGATCTGTCGCTCGCGTCGACTGAGTTCGGACGGTTCAGGCATCGTCAGCTCCCGCGGAGATCGTGTTCGCATACGGCACTCAGCCTGCAGCGGCGCCGCGTTTCGTTAATATTTTAACGCTCCGAGTCGAGGGGGCAAGACCGTTTTCGTTAATTTTTTAACGTGTCGTCGAGTGGCCGGCAGCGAGCCCCCTTTGAACATCTGTCCAGGCCGTTTGTCGCCCGCCTCTCCGCCCCGTTTCTGACCGCCGTTGGCCCCGGGGAGGAATGCTCCGCCGTAGCGATGTACGGGCCGAGGCCGTCGCCAGAAGCCACTTCAGCACCCGAATCAGAGGATAGTAGAGTAGAGGAAGAGCAGCAGAGGAAAGCAGAGGACAAGACAGTTGCAGATTAAGCCGGAACAGGCGTGCGAGAATCGCAGACTAGTCGTTGACCTTGCGTGGTTTGAAGTTGGCTGTGGCACCGATGATTTCGCGTATAGACTGGAAATCCAGCGTCTCATCTGCTGGCTTGGGTTCCATGGGGTTGAACCCTGTCTTCAATTCGACCGGGAGCATGGCGCCCAGAACAGTCGCCCCAGCCCAGAAAGGGTTGACTCCGCATCCGGCGCCGGTTTCGGCATTGTACCACTCGTAAAATCCTTGTTCGACCGATAACGCTTCCAAGAGTTTTGCAGCGAGCAGATTCGCTTCGTCATCGAAGCCGTAATCTTGAAGTCCGTGGCTGATCTGGATGTTCCAGTGGGGCCACATCCCGCCGCACCAATTGGCGTGGTCGGCCTGCAGGCCCAACACGGGATCAAGACCGGGTGTTGGCTCGAATCGTTGGGTGTAAGCGGCCTCGCTGCGCATAACTGGGCACGGGGAAAGGAGTGGCAAACTCTTCGGGATTGTTCAGGTGTCGCTCGACGAGAGTCTGGGCTTGCCTCGGTGTCGCAATACCGACTGCCATGGGCAGGAATGTCGCGGCGGACTTAACCTTAATCGTGCTTCCGTTGCGGGCGTCTCGATCATAGAACATGCCTTCTTCGTCGTTCCACAAGATGCTCCGGACAGCCTGTGCAGTCCGCTCTGCACGATGCTCGAACATTTGAGCATCTTCGACGTGGCCCAGCGCCCGGGCGAGGTACGATGCGGCCTGGCAGTCTCGGTAGATGAAGCAGTTCAGATCCGTTCCTTCGCAGAACCTCGACCCCCACGGGCCAATACGTTCCAATTGGGTATCCGCACCGCTGTGGGGCGCGCTGCTCCATTCACAGAGGCCATTCTGGTCTTGATCCCATTCTTCAAACCAGTGCGTCAGGTAGGCGGACAGTGCGCGGTAGTCTTCCGGTGTTATCCACTCTGTTGAGTTGCGTGTGCGAGATATGATGAGCGCAATCTGAAAAAGGAACGGTTTGCAGTGTTCTCTTTTCTCCTCGGCGTAGAGAGGATTGGCAAGTGGGGCAAGGTCCTCGTTGGTCCGATGTTGGGGAATGCGGCGCGGAACAAAGCCGCCGGCCTGCTGTTTGGCCAAAAAGACCCGCAATCCCTGGATGGCGTAACTTTCGCCGCCATAATAGGCTAACAAAACCGTATCAAAGTACAATTCCCAGTCGTAGAGGTCGCCATAACTTGAGTAGTAATCGAGCCCCAATTCTTCGTTGCGTTGGATACCCTTTGTTTCCATCAGGTCTCGGATGTGTTGTACAAGTTGGTGACTTCGCGCTGATTCTATTGGCGATTCCCCACTTTGATCTTGCTGCGGGGGATCGGGGACTGAGCAACCGATTACCAGCGCCACGGGCATGGCCCACATCCATTGCTGAAGGTGCAAGAAGCCACAGCGCCAATTTCCCGCGGACAGGAACGACTTTTCATTTTTGATTGCCGGTGTCTCTATCGTGTCAGTTCGCATCACAGTTCACTCCGACCTGGATTGCCATTCTTCTTGAAGTATGATTTCCTCATTCACACCTTCGACCGTTACCGTCGTTGGGGACAAGAGATTACCGGTTGCGATAACTCTCTTGGAAGCTCCCACATGAAGCCCCGCTTGGACCGCGTCAATGAGATTACCTGCCAAGGTGGAATTCTTCACTCCTTCTAGCCGAACTCCCGTGGCACAATCGAGAATCTGGTTTCCGCTGAGCGAGACGTTGCGCGAATTCGTCACACGTACTCCCGTGCCAAATTGCCGGAACAGATTGCCTGTCAGTGCGGCATTCGCGCAGTCAATCAAGTGAACACCGTCAACCGCTTCATCCTGGAAGCCGGGAATGTTGTTCCCATTTATCACAATGTCCTGGCAATCGCTGAGAATGAAAGCTGAACCATCGGTTTTGGCGAAAGGTATTGCCGCTGAGGGTCACTTGACGTGCGCGATGCAAGAAGATCGTCGTGAGCAGGCCTTTCTCTAAGACCGGCAAGTTGAATACCTGGTTGTCCAGGATCAATACGCTCTCCACCCATACCTTGTCGCTGTCCGATTTGGAATCACGTTCTTTCTCCTCTGAGAGCAGTTTTCTGTGCGGCGCGTTTTGACGGGAGGGATCGAAGGCCTCGTCGCCAATGGTGATCGGATTACGGAAATCGTTGAAGGTGTTATGGCTGATTTCGACGTCCTTAACTCCCGTATCTTGTCCCATCAATGCCGTTGTGGGACGCACGTAAATGCAGCGATCCGCTCCCCCCGAGGCAATCTGGTTCTCCGTCATTACCAGCTGTTTGAGGTTCCCTTCCACGTAGAAGAAGGCTCCATCGCGCGGAGACTTTCCGGCGGCTGTGTTGTTGCTGAAGATAATCATTTTACTGTAGAGTTCCGACCCATACCCGTCTGCAATCCCGCCGGGTTTGGGGGGAAGCTTCAGGTAGATACCGGACCAACTCGCTTCGTCACCGCCCGGTAACCAGAGCGTGTTGATGTAGCAGTGGTCAACGATCATGTTGTAGACAGGATTTATTCCGGGGGAGAGTTTCGAGCCGTCCATGTAGATGAACTGTGAGCCGATGTAGGTGCAGTGGATCAGCTCGACTTGCTCCATGAAGTGGCCTTCGCTCTTGAAAAAGGTGTTCCACGTCTTGGATACCTTGTCTGGCGAGGCCCCTTGTGGGGGCGTGGCGTACGCATTGACGTCGATGAATTTCGCCGGTCCGGCGATGCGTTCGCTTTGGTTAATGTTGATGGCGTTGAACACGTCGCGCATGAACATGGTATGGACGTAGACATTGAGCCAGGGGCCGGTGATCTTAACGCCTTCCCGGAAAGGCCTGTAGTAGTCCGTGATGATGATGTTATTGCCGGTGGTGTTGACGGTAACGTTGAGAATTTGGGGGTCGAGATACCAGTTATCCGTGGAAGCGTCCAGATGGATGGCTGCCCGGTGGGGATTCGCATCCCAGTCGGAACGGAATTCAGTCCCATGGTCGGCCGAGGATATGCTGAGGTTTTCGATCGTACCACGGGAATGTCTGATCCTGATCGTCGCTGTAACCTCGTCGCCGACTTGATGCAGGTGGGTCGCATTCGGTGCCGTCGCCGGCGAATGTCTGTTGGGGGTGCGTTGTCTCGATCGAGGCGAGCCAATCTTCCACTACGCCCTCAAAGTAATAGTGCCCCGCCGGGAAAAAGACCTTGATGTGAGGGCCTATTTCGGCGGAAGTCATAATCGCATGGATCCGCCTGGAATTTTCCAGTGCGATGGCTCGGTCATAGCCGTTTGTGCGTACAAGTGGTTTGATGACGTATACGCCGTCGGCGAGAGATACGTCAATCGATCGCACGGAGCTATTTTCTGGTGCCGCTCTCGGAGGCGTCTGTTGTGCGACAGCGCTGCTGAGAAACATCAGCACGGCAAACAGTGTTAGCAGTCGAGTCGCGGATGAGTGGTAGTACGTGGCAAGCGACATAGTCCGTTTTCTCCGATGTGTCGGTTATGATTGGCTCGATGCTTCGAGAAGTTGCCGTGCTGGGACCACGATTTCCTGAAAATCGGCCATTGACGAACTGGGCGAGAGGGCTACATTAGATACGGATCTGGCCACCCGGTACGCCAGTCAGGGACGCGAAACTTCTGACACTCCCAGCGGCACACCCCTCCCACCACTGCTCCAAGTTGCGAGCAGTCCTCCTTGGGCGGCGTTTTTCACGTTGTTTCGATTTCAATCAATTGCCATCTACTATCTGTCAGAATGGAGCCTATGATCACCTCGCCCACGATGGAACGTACTTCCTCTCACGAACTCACGCGAGCAGCCCAGCAGCGGCTGCGCCACACCTCCTACCCCAGCATTCGCGAACTCACCTGCGAGTGTGATGACCGGGGCGTACTCTACCTGCGAGGCCGTCTGCCCAGCTACTACCAGAAACAGCTTGCCCAAGAGGCCGTTATCAACCTTTCGGGTATCCGCAAGATTGTGAACCAAGCCGAGGTAATCGACACGGCGTTCACCATCCCCACTCTGGCCTGACCCCCTCCGCGACCGTTACCTGCCCCTCTTGTGTTGCTGTGCACGCATCCCGCTGACGATGCAAACTGATGGAGTATGCTCGCCGGTACTGGTACGAAGATCGGGCTGATCGAAGTGCAATCGAAGATCCGCGACATCTCGATTCCCACACCCCAACTGATGTCCGCGATCCTGGACCACTTTGACCAAACATTACGGGCTGCCCGAGCTACTGCGGTGGCTTCTGACAGGTGGTCCAGGTACCCCCATGGTGAAAGCAACTGGGAAGATAGGGGGCCTGGCTCGATACGCTGCAGCGTCACGACAGCGCCTTCTGTCACGCCGTCGGCACTCCCGCGGCCTGGGAGGAAGTCGCTCAACGGATGGGCCGCAGTTGTCTCACAGGTGCCTCAGCCAGCCGGCGGCTGTTTGCCTGAGGCCATCCCCTCCGTCTGCTTCCTCTCGCTTCCTCTCTGTTGGGGAGAATCCACATCAAACATCTTTTCGTCGTGACGATTCGTCAGCACTCGTGCCTGCCATGGCGCGGTCACCTGGGTGACTCCAACGGGCCGATTCGCTTGGTGCCAACCGCCAATTCGTCGATCCACAACTTCTGGGCGTGTGGAAGGAGACCAGGCCCGAAGTAGGGCGCCATCAGGAATTGGTTGAATTTCATCTTGGGAAAGTCGGTGGATCGCAGCACAACATCGGTCTGTTCGACAATAAGCTTTCCATCGAACCAACCACGCACAATACCATCCCGATTCGGGCGGTCGCGCTGAAGATCCAGCGTATTGAGCTTGAAATATGCCTCAACACAATGCCATTGATCGTCCTTGAAGAGCACTTCGCGGCTGTCGTAGAACTTCCCGTTGTAGCCATCTACATCTCGATTTCAAATCCCTGGCGTTTCTCGCGTCGCAACAACTGCTGCGCCTGAGCATCGTCTGAGATCGCTTCCGTTTCAGGATTCCAGTGAACCGTCCGGCCAAGGCGAGCGGCGATGCCTGCCAGGTGACACGTTGTCAGAGCGCGATGATGACTGAAGACATCCGATATCGGTTCCTGGCGAGCGGTAACCGATTCGAAGAAATTGCGACAATGATCGGTCAATTCCCGATCCTTGTAGACTCGCTGCAGCGCTCCATCTGGAAGCGGGTTCGACTGCAGGGCGTCGACCGGCGCCCCTGTCAATCGCCCTCGGTTGACAAAGATCCGCCCCTCGGTGCCTTCCAGCAGAATACCGTTGTCCTTGTCGTGACGGATTTCGATTTGCTTGCCGTCCTCGAACGTCGCTCGAATCAAGAACTCGGTGGCCGTGTTATACCGAGACTCATCGGTCGGGTAACCGTCTTTGAATTCCACCGGATGCCTGACCATTACCGGTTCCACGCAGACGGGTCCCGTCTCCGTCTTATCGAGCGCCCAGGTTGCGATGTCGACGTGATGGGCACCCCAGTCGGTCAATTTGCCACCGGAGTACTCGTACCACCAACGAAACTCGTAGTGTGCGCGTGACCAACTCTTCGTTTCTCCGTTGTCGCCCGCAAGATAACGAAAGTCGACTTTCGGGGCCGGACCCAGCCAACGATTCCAGTCCAGTTGCTTCGGCACCTCCGCCACGGGAATCTGTGGACTGGTCGGCCCGCCCCCGATACTGCAGGTCGCCTTGCGAAGCTCGCCAATTCGCATGTCGCGAATCATCGCAATCGCTCGGATGAAGTCACTGTCACTTCGCTGCTGAGTTCCTATTTGCACGATACGTCCGGTCGCGCGGCACACGTTGCACATCTGCCGCCCCTCGTCGATCGTCAACGACATCGGTTTCTCGCAATAGACATCCTTGCCGGCCAGCATGGCCTCGATGGCGATCTTGACGTGCCAGTGATCGGGAGTGGAAATATGAACAATGTCAATGTCGTCGCGATCGATGATTTCCCGATAGTCCGCGACCATCTTCGGCAGCGATCCGGTCCACTCTTTCACAAATTCGCTGGCTCGCTGCAGGCGGCTGGCATCGACGTCGCAGAGGGCCACATAGTCGCCATACTTTCGCATTTCAGGTGCGGAGCCATAATCGGCATCGAAGCCCGTGGCGCGTATGTACCAGCGGCTCCCCGTGCCCACGGCACCGACACGAGGCCGCTCGTTGGCGGCCTCGAAACCAGACGCTCGTTGATGACGAAGAACCAGCAACGTCGCGCCAGACCAGGCCAGTGAGGATTTCAGCATCTCACGACGATCGATCAGTTGTTTCGGCATGGGTGGACTCAATTCGTGAACGAGTTGATTGGCAGGGATTTCGAGGACCTCCTAGGCATCCTCCGGACGAAAGGACTCGACGTACCAGACGACAAAGCGACTGACTCGACTCATGTCTTGCGTTTTCCGATCAATGCGAAGAAGATTAAATTACCGCCGAGCTTTCCTTCGAACGTAGTTTCGGTCGTATTCTCATCGATCTTCTTCACGATTACAGTCCCTTCAAAGGCCGCACTTTCGTGATCAGCTGCAATAATCGATCCCTTGAGCTGCTCCTTCGTGACATCGTATGCTGTCGCGCGTGAGTGCCACCAGAACTATACCAGTTCGTCACCAACTTTTGCGAACCAGCCTCCCAGGCGTCTGTCGCAACAAACTCATGCCCGGTTCCAATCTGTTTGCCTTTGCTGATGAGAACGGTACCGCCAGCGGCCCATTCTGTCGAATGAGTTCCGATCTGCGTTTCGTTGCTGTCGTCACCTTTTGCGCTGACCTCCCATGATCCAGCGAGGAACTTGAGCCAATCCCGAACCTCCTTGGGAGCTTCACCAGCATGGAGATTCGCTGCCGTTAGCAGAAGGAGAGTCGTGGCAAAACTGAGTGCGGTTGTGATTCGTTTCATATTCAATCCTTTCCGAATTACGGGAGCGATGACACTTCCGGCATTCTGACGCACTGACAATCCCCATGCAACATGCTCGAGTCCCGCCGGCGTATCAAGCGGGCGAGTTCTGTCGCAGAACAGCTTGTGAGAACTGGCCCAGACGCGGTGCCGCCGGCCTTATTTTCAGCGCATTGGCAGTCTGCCGCGGCGGACAGCAGAGCGACTGCGGCCGACGAGGCCAGATATTCCCATTGACGAACATGATTCAGTTACAAGTCCCCAAGAAACGCGCTCATCACGATTGTGGCGATAGGTCTCCAGCCCCGTCGGTTTCATCCCGGCGGACTCCGGACTGGCCGGCTACGGCAGGTTAACCGTGAAGGGTGCCGGCCGAGTCGAGCGTACGAAGGCACAACGGCGGCACGGGCGAGGCCGGAACAGGCCGCGGCTTGATTCGGTCTCGAACACGTGCCGGTGTGATGGCACGTTGAGGACTCGACCGGCAGTGTGTCATGGTGTGACGGTAGCGGACCAGTTGTGGCTCCGCCGGGATAAACCCGACGGAAGCCCGGAAGGCGGATGCAGAGAGCGCACCGCTCATGGTTGTTAGTATATAGGCGGCCACAACCGGACCCGCGCACCATTGACGGCCAGGGACTTTCAACCTGACGACAATGTACCGCCGAGTCTGTTCGTCTTTCTTAATGCCCTGGGGGCAGTTGAAACGAAACTCGTTTATGGCGATCACGGCATGTTGATCTGCGCCCTGTACGTGGACTTGAATCCGATCAAGGCGGGTGAAGCCGCTTCGCCGCGCACGGCTCGCTATACGTCGGCCTACCAACGGATCCTGGCGCAAGAGCAGCGGCCCAACAGCCCAAACCGAGCTGACGGGTGACTGGGGGAACTGACACTGCGAGAGGAGACACTCCAGGACGAGACGATCGCATTTGCTTCGCGTTGGGGTCGCCGCGCATCCGATTTGGGGCTGCTGGAGATTTCGCTGGAGAATCATCTGCGACTTCTAGAATGGACCGCTCGTCAGCTGCGTAGCGGCCGATGCCGTACGGTTCCCAAGGACGTGGAGACGCTGCTGGACTATCTGGAGGTGAACGAGGAGGCCTGGCTCGATACGCTGCAGCGCTACGACAGCGTCTTCTGTCACGCCGTCGGTACTCCCGCAGCCTTGGAAGAAGTCGCCCTGCGGATGGGTCGCAGTTGTCTCAAGGGTGCCTCAGCCAGCCGACACTCCCGCCGGTTTCCCCTGGGTACATCCCAGGGGGACCACAACTGCCCAGCTACCCACCCGCCGACACTCCCGCCGGTTTCCCCTGGGTATATCCCAGGGGGACCACAACTGCCCAGCTACCCACCCGCCGACACTCCCGCCGGTTTCCCCTGGGTACATCCCAGGGGGACCACAACTGCCCAGCTACCCACCCGCCGACAACCCCTCCGGTTTCCCCTGGGTATATCCCAGGGGGACCACAACTGGCCAGCTACCCACCCGCCGACACTCCCTCCGGTTTCCCCTGGGTATATCCGGGGGACCACAACTGGCCAGCTACCCACCCGCCGACACTCCCGCCGGTTTCCCCTGGGTACATCCCAGGGGGACCACAACTGGCCAGCTACCCACCCGCCGACACTCCCGCCGGTTTCCCCTGGGTATATCCCAGGGGGACCACAACTGGCCAGCTACCCACCCGCCGACACTCCCGCCGGTTTCCCCTGGGTACATCCCAGGGGGACCACAACTGGCCAGCTACCCACCCGCCGACACTCCCTCCGGTTTCCCCTGGGTATATCCCAGGGGGACCACAACTGGCCAGCTACCCACCCGGCGACACTCCCGCCGGTTTCCCCTGGGTACATCCCAGGGGGACCACAACTGCCCAGCTACCCACCCGCCGACACTCCCTCCGGTTTCCCCTGGGTATATCCCAGGGGGACCACAACTGGCCCAGCTACCCACCCGCCGACACTCCCTCCGGTTTCCCCTGGGTATATCCCAGGGGGACCACAACTGGCCAGCTACCGACCGGCCCCACACCGATGAGCGGCCGAGCCCAGCAGCAAACCATCACGCCGGCGTTGTGCCGAGGCCGCAACGCAACCGCGTCTGGCGTTCGTGCCGCCTGATTGCCGCGAGGTCAGCCCCAGCCTGCGGAAATCGAAGGCAATTCGCTAAACAGACGGTATCTCACCTGGCTTAACCAAAATATTTGTCAATGACTTAAGGAGGATCGTCTGTCACTGAACGCCGTCCAGCAGCAGCGGCTCAATTCAAATTGTCTCCTACCATCGTCCGTGCCGCTGTCTTGCTGGCGTGGTTCCACCGTATTGCGGATGTTTGCAGGAGCGAACAATACAGCGTTGAGAAACTGGAAAGAGTAGATGCGTGTTTCGTGACTGAGTCGAGTATCCCGCAATGGCTGGAGTGGGTTCCAGGTTGCGGATCGTTTGAGCGTGTCACTTGGATCGGCTTTCAGGACTTGGACGGCTTCTGCCAGATTGAGCGAGATCTGTCCGATCAGTACCTAACCGATTTCCACGACTCATTTCCAGCAATCGCGTCCTTTCACCACCTCGAAGGGATCGATCTGTCCGGGTCTCTGGTAAATGGTCACGACGTCGATTGGCTCGCTGACCCGAAGCGCCTTCGAGAAGTTGATCTTTCCCATACGAAAATCACCCGTACGGGCGCAAGCAAATTTGAGGACTCTCAACCCGTTCAACGAGCCTGGCTTCTGGCGCTGCTGGCCAGCATCACCAATACAACGACCCGCGCGACGAATCGGGTGTGCTCGGAAGTTGTAAGACCCGCGCATGTGGTTGGAGCGTGTGGGGCGGCACGCCCGGCGAGTGGAGTGGCGGGTTCGGCACCGGGGACTTGCTGGAGCTTGGACGCTTTATTTCCCCAGCCCATCGAGCCAAAGCGCCAACTGGAGTTCGCCAAACCGAGAACCCGTACCTTTACTACTGGCTTACTTCTTCCTGCGAGCCGTCTGCGTCGAGGGCGTTCGCTTGGCGTTACTTGTGCCGCTTCGTCGGCCGTGTAATAATCGCGATGGACTGCGGCTTATCGATCCGGACGTTGTCCGTTCCCGCAGTTTAGCCTTACGAATCAGCTCTCAATATGTTCGCTCAAATAGTCGCCCATCGGTCTGCTGAGGAGGCATTATGAAGACGGTCATAAAACCTTGGGGACGCGAGATTTGGCTGGCCCATACGGACCGCTACGCTTTCAAAATCATCGAGATCAACCAGGGAACCCGCTCGAGTTTGCAGTACCACGAGAAGAAGCACGAGCACATCTACGTGGATCGGGGTGTACTGCAGATGGAATGGGAGAACGACAACGGTCAGATGGAAATCCGGCTCCTTAATCCCGGCGACGTTATCGAGAATAGACCGGGACGTAAACACCGTGCTACGGCCATTGAAGATGTACGACTGTTCGAAGTCAGTACGCCCGAATTGGACGACGTGGTCCGTGTTGAGGATGACTACAACCGTTGACAGAGCGAGGGCGGGCCCCCCGGAGACCCACGACCATGACGGAGAAGATCGTCGTTTTCGGTGCCGGCGCGACCGGCCGCGGCCATGTGGGGCTGCTCGCCTGGCAGGCGGGTTACCAGATTGTCTTTGTGGACAGCAAACAGGACCTGGTCGACGAACTCGCACAGGCGGGACGATATACCGTAACGCTGTGCGGTGACTGTCCGCAGCGGATTACGGTCGACGGGTATCGTGTCTATCATCACCTTGAGCGAGATGCTATTTCCGCCGAGATTCGTGATGCCGAATTAGTGCTGACGGCGGTCTTTGACCAGAATCTTCCCGACGTGGCGCAGACGATCGCCGTCGCCCTGGCGGCCTGCAGGAAAGCGGGCCGCACAAAGCCTCTGAACTGCATCGCCTGCGAGAATATGATGGACAGTTCCTCCACGCTGGGAAGACACGTGCAAGCACTTCTCGGCGACGAAGATGTCTGGTGGTACCAGCGGTATGCGGGCTTTCCAGACTGCATGATCAGTCGTGTTGTGCCGCGGCCGGTGCCCGATCCGTTGACCATGATCGCCGAAAACTACAACGAATGGACTGTCCGCGCGGATTTCTTCCGCGGCGAGAAACCGCCCCACCTCACCGCCATGGAATTGGTCGACAACCAGACGGCTCGACTCGAACGGAAGTTGTTTCTGCACAATGGCGGCCACGCGATTTGCGGATACATGGGTTTCCATCGCGGCCATCAGTTTATTCATGAAGCCGTGGGTGACCCGATCGTCGCGGAGCATGTGCTGGGTGCGCTGGATGAGTTGGGCGATGTCGTGCGGCACAAGCACGGATTTTCCGCGGAATCGATCGCGGCGTACAAACACGACCTGGTCGTTCGCGGGTCCGTGCCGGAAATGAAGGACGCGATCCTTCGCGTGGTTCGAGATCCGCTGCGTAAACTGTCGCATCGGGAACGCCTCGTTGCTCCGGCACAATTGGCACTTGAGTACCATCTGCCTCGCCAGTGGATTGTGAAGGGAATCGTGGCCGCCTTGAAGTACCACCACTCGGCCGACTCCCAATCCGTCGAACTTGCCGACATGCTCTCGCGAGACAATCTCCGCGGCGTGCTCGAGCGCATCTCTGCCATCGACAGGAACTCGCCGCTGGCGGACGAGATCGAGACGGTGTGGAACAACTGGTCTTGGTAGATGGATATGTCCCACACAATTCGAATCCTGATCGTGGCTCTGACGTCTCACATGGCGTCAGCCAGGCTCTTCGCCCTGGATACAGAGCAGCTGGTCGTTAAGCTTGAGGCGGAGGTCCCTCGCCAGATGGCGGACGAACGTGTACCCGGCCTGGCCATAGTACACGCGACATGACGCTGGTGACTGGACCGTGCCCTTCTCGCGAGTCGAACCGGGAACCGTCATCGAAGACCGATATCCCGCTCGCTTGGCCGGGCTCCCGATTGGTCCCTGCAACGTGTACGCCGTAGTGATCGACACCGCCCGGCCCGCAGGCAGTCGTCTCCTGGCAGTGCCTCACTTGCTCGGACAGGTCGAGATACTGCCGAAGGCCAGGAAGTAAACGATGGTATGGGGAGCGAGGGTTTGCCTCGGCACTGGCTCCGCTCGCGATTCGTGTTTCTCGTGGTTGGTTACGTGATCGCAGCTGATTTCGATCCGTCAGTCGATCCAGAATGTCGATTCGCGCGGGGCGGCATACGGGACCTTGAGATGCGGAGTCTGCTGCGGTTTTTCTCCAGCGAAAAGGCTGTCGACACCACCGATTACCATTCCCGACGTCAAGAGTGTTCGCTCCACCGGATAGGGTGCTTTGCGATCGATGATCGTTGTTTCGACATGGCGCACCAATGGGTTGAAAAAGTCGGCGGTGGTGGACCCATGTCCTGGCATCGGTAGATACATCTGGCACGACACAATCGAGCCATCGCGGAGCATCCCTGCGTAGTTGAAATCTCGAATTCCCGTCAGCAGCATGGTCGTCCTCAGACCATCGAGGTGATCAATCAGGTAGCCGGTTGTGTCGGGCATCGCTTGCTGAAACCACTCCATCGATGCCCGATCGGTCGGAAACCCGGTATCCACGGGCAGATTGTGACTGCGGGTGAGTGCGGACACGATTAACTTGCGCGTCGTTTCGCAGTCATCTTGCCCAAGGCGGTTGAAAAGACTCTCGCCCCGCAGAGCGTGGACCTGATTCACTCCCTGTTCACCACCGGCTCGTCTCTCCGACATGCACTGAGCCGTTTCCAGTGCATGGAAATCGTAACTGTCGACTCCGCCGTAACCGACGCAGACGCTTTCCTTCAAGGACGCTGCATAGGGCATGTCAATGGACGGCATCCGGCGCGTGACAGGAAGCGAAGAGCCCGCCAGAAACGCAAACTCGAGTCGCCGTGAATCCTCTACCATTTCGACGCACTCGTCCCAGTCGGTTGACAGGTGTTTGTCATTGAACACCGGCACGCTACGACCACTCTCTTCGAACACTTTGACCACTCTCTTGAACCACTCATATCGCGGATAGCGACGTTGGCCCTTTTCATTGGTCGGATAATCGCCGTGTTCCCCGATGATGATCACTCCATCCACGGCCAACTTCTCCCCGCCCAGTGTCAACGCTTCCTCAAGGGTGGGATACAAGCGCAATCCATGACGCTTGATTCTGCCTCTGGCCAGATCGCCGTCAGGAAACTGATCGATGAACACCGATGCAACTTGTACTCGCGGTTTCTGCCACCCCCCCTTCCACGTGTATCCGAGCGTGTGCCGATCCAGAAAGTGCTGCGCATGAGAATGCGTGAAAACCACGGTCCCCAGGAAAGCAACTTTGGGAAGCTGCGTGGCCGACGGCTGCGCCGCGGCGGCAGAGCCAGAGAGCGGGGCACCTTCTCCGATCGTGCCGGCAGCAACCAAGGCGGACGCCCCCACTGAGGCGATGAAACTCCGTCGATCAAGTCTCTTGTGGTTGTGATATTTCATCGGAATCGACTCCCCAAAAGGCCCACAGAATCAATACTGCCACAGCAGGCAGGCAGGCCGCTGCCGCCAGCCCAGCGTCGTAAGAACCGGTGACGTCCACCAGTCGGCCAAAAAGTTTCTGTGTAGGAGGAACAAGAAACCACGCCGTGACGCCCGCCACTCCCGTGATCTTTCCCTGGTGTTTGCCCGAGATGTCCTGAGTGAATGCGTGGTACAACGGGAACACACCCAGCGCCCCGGCGCCGCTGATCAGCAAGACAATCAGCAACAGCCACCCCTGTGGCAGCAGCGGCAGAGTGATCAGTGTCAGGCACATACCGGCACAGACTGAAAACATGATCTGGCGGGCGCGCGTCACTGTCACTCCTTTGGAGCAGAGCCAAAACACGGCCACACCAACTCCCAAACAGCCAACATCGGTGGCGACAAACCAGGCGGAATTGAACAGCAGTGTTTGTTGTTCCGTGTACCCTCGGCCTTCCTCCAAGAACAGATGAAGCCATGCGCGAAATAGCTGCCACGCCGTGTTGATCAGACAGACGACGGCCAGGACGATGATCATTTTGCGCTGTAGCAGAAGCTTCCATGACGAGACGTCGGCTCGCTTGCTCGGCGGCCCCGCAAGGTCGGACGCTCGCACCGCGGCAAACCAGGCAACTACCCAAATCGCTCCGATGCCGCCGACGATGGCGAATGCAGGCCGCCAGCTACCTGCCTGGTCAGTTAGTAGCGACAGCATGATCAGCGGTGCGAGGACCGCGCCGATGGAAGTACCGCTTTGCAGCAGACCGTTGCCCATCGTTCTGCCACGAGCCTTGGTCAGCGCGCGAACAACACGTACACCACACGGCCAATGCCCCGCTTCAAACGCCCCCAGCAGCAGACGCAGCCAAAGCAACTCCTCGTATCCGGTCGCCAGCGCGGTGGCCGCGGTCACAGCGGACCACAGTATCAGCACCAGCGGATAGAGCCAGCGGATACTGACGACGTCGGCCAGAATCCCGAACACGATGGATCCCATCACAAACCCGTACCCGAACGCTGCTTCCACGTCGCCGTACTGTTCGTTGAGCAGTCCGAACTCAGACTTGACGCGTGCCGAAGCGCTGGCCAACGTCTGTCGGTCGAGATAGTTGATCGCCGACGCCAGCAGCAACAGGCCGCAAATGACCGCCACTCGAACGGTGCCCGGACCGCAGGATTCTGTTGGTCCGTCAAGCTGACCCGGATTCTCTTTCAGCGAATTATCCGGTTGATCGCTCAAGGCATCATCCTTCCCATGAGTTCCCGTCCCAACTCATGACTCGCTGCATGAATTTCACGACTCCATCGGCAAACAGCTGCAGCAGTTGTTCGCCTTTTTCCGACGTCGCGACGCCGGGGGCTCCCACGTGTCCCGGCCCCGAACGATCGGGCATGATCCATGCTCGGTGGGCAGGTAGGAACGGGTTGCCGAAGGTGATTTCCGGCACGTCCTTGTGATTCTTCACGAAGGAAGGTGCCAAACGCAGCATCATTGACGTTTCCCATTCGCATGCATGCCCCATGTCGCTTTGCTGCAATTCGGGAATACTGGCCAACGGCTCAACCAGGTTCCAGTACGTGGCAAACAACAGCAGTAGATCACGACGATCGCGGTACCGTTGTCGTATCTCGAACGTGGCCTGTCGGCCAGGAACATCATTCCCACCGTGACCATTGATCACGACGATGCGACGGAACCCGTGGGTGAGAAAGTTGTCAATGATTCCGCTGAGAAGATCGATCCAGACACGCGGTTGGGCTGAAACCGTACCAGGAAAGTCCAGGTGATGGTGGGAATTGCCCAACCACATCAGTGGCACCAACAGCGTTTCCGCCGTCAGCGATTCATGCGCCCGACGAACAATCTCTGTCAGCAGGATACTGTCCGTGAAAACAGGCATATGGTGACCGTGCTGTTCCAGCGCAGCGATCGGAATCATGACGGGCGTATCACGATTCAGCGCGTCAACGTCCGGCCACGTAAGATTGGCAAGTTCCATCTTATGACTCCCAGATGCGAGTGCCCGGTGGCGTCACGGAAGAGCTATTCGCCAAGGCCAAGGCGGTCGTGAATCAGCCTCGGTGTCGAGAACCCTGAGACCCCACAAGCCTTGCACGCTGGCTGTTGAATATCAATAGACTTCGGGTCGGAATCTTGGAAACAGCCGACCGGACTCGCACCTGTCATCCGATCCCCAAGGATGTTGCCGCACCGGCTGAACATCCTTTACCCGGCACCACTTCACGACCTCTTCAATCCTCCAGCGAATGAGCCGCTTGAACCGCTTCGATGACGCTCCTTTCACACAGGCTCATGTACCGCATGCGCACACGGTGCGCGTCTGTTATCGACTAACACTCTACTCGATTTTCGCGACGCCATGGAACATGGGGTAGTGGGCTTTTATGGAGCGTTTGTCCATCCAGGCTCGGACTTCCAGCGTGACCCAAGGGCCGGAGTTCTTTCCGCCGCCGTTGTCGTTGTCCCAGAGCCATTCGGGCGTGGGCCACAGGCAATAAGTCGGGTTGACTCGTTGGTAGAAGGCTTCGTTGACGCCGTTCTGGCCGTGGTGAGCCATTTGTACGTAATCGCTCTGGAGGCGGTCGGCCAGGGGGCTGTTGAGGAGTTTGTCGCCCCCCTCGACGCCGAGGTCGCCCAGGAACAGAACGGACTTGGCGGCGTCGGATAGGCGCAGGACCAGGCTGGAATTGTTCACGCTGTTACGCGTGATCTCGGGGTTCTTCACTCCCAGGACTTCGATCCGGATGCCGTCGATTTCCATCTCTTGGCCGAGGGCAAGATCGGTAACCGTTCGTCCGGCTTGGGCAAGGGCCTGATTGAACTGGCGCAGCGATACCTTTTCGCTGTCCCCGCCGACTTCGTCCATCCATGCTTCGGTGGGCATGGATCCGTAGAGGGCGTTGATCTTGAGGGAGTCGGGATGCTTCAGGATTTCGCCCAGCGCGTCGAAGTGGTCGCTGTGGGCGTGGCTGATGAACCATGCGTCAACCGTGTTGCCGAGGCCCTTGAGGAAGTCCGCGAGGTAGGGGGCATCGCCGGCGTTGCCTCCGTCGATCACGATCACCTTTTCGTTGGGGGTTCGGATGACGTATGACATCATTTGCGTGCGGGTTTGGTTGGGAAGCTGCCAGAGGGTGAAAGACGCGCTCGACCTTTCCTCGGGCGCGTTGTTGCCGGACTCGTGCATCGGGCGTCAGGAGGCACAGTCGGACCTCGCCCAAGGGAACGGAAAAGTCGAGTTGAATCTCGTCTTGTCCTTCCCTGCTGAAGGCTACGGGTTGGCCGGAGCCGAGGTCGGTGATCGCGCCGATGGGAAACGGGAGGTCGGCCAGGTGGACCGTCGTCTTGGGGTCGTTGGCTTCGTGATTGATGATGAACAGGAATCCTTCGCGCTCGATTGACGCGTACGGCGGCCTCGATATCGGCATTGGATGAAGCCACGTGCGGACGGATGCCGGCGGCCTGCGTCATGGCCCGGAGCAAGTCGCGAAGTTGGGCGCGGGCCGCGGGGTTACCGTCTTCCCAGGTCTTGAAGTAGGTGTCCTGGAGACAGAAGCCTAACAGGAAGACCTGTCCGCGGTCGACGTTCCGGTGGACGACCGCCGGTTGACCCGAGGCGGTGGCGGCCAGCAGTCGTCCGGTCGTGACCGTGCAGGGCCGTGGGCTGACGAGCGTGAGATCGAGGGCTGCGCCGAGCGCTGTCGGCATGGAGCGTGTCCGTAGCGTAGATCGGTCTCGTCGGGAAAGTCGGCGGGCCGGTTGGCCCATATCGGGCGCCTGTGTCTTGTACGGGACCCAATGTCCCGAGCGGCGGATGCGGCCGACTTGGGCGTCTTGGACGCCGAAGAGTTCCTCCATCGTGGACATCGGTTGCCTGTCGGCGTTGAGACGCGGCACGCAATCGGCAATGACGACGCCGCCGCCGCGCACGAAATTCGCGATATGTCCCGGCGACGTCTTCGGGGAGAAGTTCCACATCGAACAGCAGCAGGAGCTCGTAGCCGTGCAACGTGTCATCGGTGACCTGGTCCTCGTGGAGTATGTCGAGTTCTCCGAAGGCGCGGAGGAAGAGTTCGAAGGAAAGGCCGACGTTGAAATACTCCTGCTGCAATTGGATGTACTGTGTTCTGGGGAAGAGCATGCAGGCTTTGGCTTTGATCTTGGGAGCGTCGAGCAACCGCGCACCGGCCTGCTGGAGGAGGCGGAGGCCTTCACCGAAGGCTTCCCAATGGCCGGGGTCGACGGGGATCTTGTAGCCGGTCAAGAGGAAATCGGCGCCTGCGGCCACGGCGGTCATGCTCATCTCGCGTTCGGACCAAGACATGGCTTCGAGTTCGGGGCAGAAATAGGGCTCAAACCAGGCGGGGTTGTACGTGCCGACCCAGAACCCCAGTTCTTTTCCATAGCTTCGTGTGAGGTTGCGCATTTGGGCAAAGGAGTAGTGGGTCTGGCTGATGCGCGGTTGCGGGAGTTGGGAGGGCCGGCCAAAGCGGAAATCGAACATCATGTAGGGATAGATGTCGAAGACGAAGATATCGGAGAAATCCCCGCCCCAGTGAAAGACGTCGTCGATGGCGATCTCGGAATGCGAACTGTATCCGGCGCCGAAGGTGTTGTGGCTGTCGTGGGTCAGTACGGTCTTGAAGTTCGGATTGATCTCCTTGGTAATGGCGTAGACCTGCCGCCATCCGTCGGGGAAATAGCTCGACCGAAAATCGATGACGTCCTGCCATTTGCGTGGATCGTGGCGGACGCTGTCCAGATCGGGCGGGAGTTCGTAGCCGTAGCGCTTCATGAACTCTGCCTTCACTTCGCTGTTGTAGCCGAAGGACTTGGGCCCCCAATGAAATGGCTCGTCCTGGTAGATGAACGCGTTGTAGAGGCGTGGGATATTCTTGAGCGGGGCCAGCTGTTTCTCCGCATTGAGCGCGAACGGCTTGGGCGTATTCGGGAGAGTAGACGCAGTGTTCGGGCGGTGCGGTGCGTCCGAAGAGCTCGAGTGCGCCGGCATGGTAGGTGATGAGCATGCCTTTGGATTGGGCGTATTGCAGGATGAAGGCCTCTTCCTCGGCGGGACGGTGTGTCGGAGCTTCGATGCCGGTGAAGCCGTGTTCGCGAATATTGTCAATCGTGTCTCGGAGGATCTCTTCGCTGAGCGGTCCCTCCTCGCCCTTCCACCCCTTGCCGGAAGGTACGGGCGAGAACTGCGTCACGGCGGGGAAGCCATTGGGCTGGGGAATCTGGCACACCCCTTCGCGTCCGGCGAGCAAGAGAACGGTCAAGAGGCAGCAGGTCCTGCGGAGAATCAAAACAACTTGCATGTTCAACTCCTAAACGGCCGTTGGCCGCAGCCAAACGTAGAACGGAATTCATTCCGTTTGTGCAGCGCCCATCGCTCGCCACTTCCTCGACGCAGTCAGGAATTCCGTCCTTCTGCAGGCGGATGTGCGCATGTTATCGACGAACACTCTAACGAGGCAATGATATATGACAAAACAATCGCAAGACAAAACGCAATGTACCACATCGGCGCAACACATCGGGTCGCGCCGGCCCAAGAAAATCTCTCGGCAGCGAAGCGATGATCAGTTTGTCTGTTATGCGACAGTGCGCTCGGCACGGCCGGTTGCGACAGGATATGTTTGTTGCGGAATATGTCGAGTTGATTTCGAGCGGCACGCTGACCACGTTGCAGACGTTCATTTACCTTTACCGTAGCTGTCCAAGCGATACCACGCGGTCATTCGTTTCTTCTCTGACGTTCCTGCCCCGGCGTGCCCGATCACGGACATGCTGCCAGACGGGCACGGTGGTCGCTAAATCGGCCGCGGGCGATACAAGATTCAGCGGCCAGCGGCGAATGACTCCCGTGACAACCACTTTTTGGCGGGAGGTAACAACGTGCCAGAACACACTGATTTCTTCGTGGGGTGGGGAACGCTGTCGCTGATCAATGCGGGTTTGGCACAGGCAAAGGGACGTAGCGGACTGCTCTGGTGGGTCGCATCCCTCTTCTTTGGTCCAGTCGCGACATTCCTGATCGTTGTGCTCGATCCCGTGGGGCGAGCCACCGACCATGCGATCCCGCCCATCGTGAAATAGAACATCGATGAAGGTACCAGCGGATCGCACCTCCACGACAAGCCACTTGTGGGCTCTTGGCGATCATCGGTAGGATGGTCCTGCTGTGGCTATATAACCAAGAGCGTGCCGAAAAGCCCGTGACACGAGCCGAATCGGCACCGCCGTCAATTGGAGGAATTCTCGATGTTCTGCCCATTCCGACGAGCCTGTCATTTGCTGAGCATCCTATCGATGGTGTCTGTCATTGCGCTGGTGGCCTGTCTGCTTGGCCCCAGCCAAGGACTCGCTGACACCGATGCACCCACGTTACCGATGAGAATCCCCGTGCTGGTCGTCAAGTATTTTCCGGTGAAAGGAGATCAGATCGATCTGACCGTCACCGGTGACTGGGGAGCCTCGTTGGACGAAACACGAACGAAGACCGACAAGCTGACCCAAGCGGTCATCGACGCACTTCAAGAGGGCTCACGGTATCACGGCTACAAGGATCGGGAAGCCCCGCCAAGTCTCGCCTACGAGGTCTTGGATCAGATCGAGTTCCTGGAACCGCTGCCGACGATTGCTCGGCCCGGCAATCGAGTCCCGCTGACGGACTACAAGAGCATCATGGATCGGGTAGATATCAAGAAGTGGGTGGAACAGCGGGGTGTCAAGGAAGTCTGGATTTGGGGCTACCACGGCGGTGTGCTTGATCCTTTGGGAATCGAACATGGCGAGCCCCTACGGCGACATCAGCAACAGCAACCGTGACCCAAACGATCTGCCCGTTCTCAAGAGCACCTACACGGTCTACCACTACAACTACCAGCGAGGCGGGTCGGAAGCGGTCGAGGACCACATGCACCAGATTGAGGCCGTGTTCAACTACGTGGATGGTCGAGATGCTGACGCCGCCCGAGAAATGGAGCCGACTTGCTCTTCTGGGGCAAGTTCGTCGGCAGCGACCGGAGCCACAAGATCGTGCGGCCTGGTTGCGGCTGGGCGCACTATCCGCCCAACGGCGAACAGGACTACGATTGGGCCAACAAACGATATGTCGAGACCGACATCGAAGATTGGCATCCCGATGGGACTGGAAAGAAGCAGCGCATGAACTGCGACCGTTGGAACGGCGATAGCCTCACATGGTTCGTCTACTGGATGCAGAATCTCCCCGGTGCCAACAACGGTCTGTCGTACAACGGCAAGCCGCTCACGAACTGGTGGATCTTCATCGGCGACTTCGACCATGCCATGCAGAGAAAGATGACCCTCGTCGGCAAGTGACAGGCTGTCGGCAGGGGAGCAGAAGCGTTGATCCACTTCCACTCAATGAACGGAGCACGTACATGCTACTCAGTCGATGGACACGATACGAACTCGGTTGGGTGGTGGTCGCGGCACTTGGCTTGTGGGCAAGACCTGCCACGGCGGAGGAATCCGACATCCAGCGTGTGCGGCAGACTGGCGCACGCTTTGTGCTCGTTCATCACGATCAGCACAGTTGCCGAATTCTCAACCGGGTCACACAGGACAAGTGGGGGATTGTCGGGACGGCAATCGGCCAATTGAATGAGTACCTGGCCGCCAATCACGGCGCAAGTCTGCCGGTCGAGACATCGGCCTTGCTTCCCACGAGCTGGCGATTGGATCGTAACGGAGGTGGGGACCGAGCCGTCAAGTCTGCTCGGTCTGGTTGAGCCCATCGGGAACATTGGCGACCAAGGGTTCCTGGTGCGACAGGTCGCGGCGCCGATGGAAACGGGCGCTGGCTCATTGTGTGGGGAAAACACCACTCGGTTGCCGCTATGGCCTGATGGAGTTACTGCGATCGCTCCAGACCCAGGGAGACGACTGCTTCACGGACCTCGTTCAGGTGCAAGACGAGCCGGCATTTTCCCGTCGCACCTACTATCACAACTTCGGCGAACACCTGCTCAACGTATACAGCGTCAACATGCTGCACGACGTACCGTTTGCCCGTTGGACTCGAGCCGATTGGCGCCGTTTCCTGGAGATGCTCGCGGCAATGCGGTACACGACGTACGAACTATGGCTCTCGCCGACTTTTTTCTCAGCCCAGTCCCTCACGGCAAGTGAGGGGAGTAAGTTCGATGAATATGCGAACACGATCCGCGCGGTCATTGACGATGCGCACACATTGGGCCTTCAGGTTGAGGTGATTATCTGTGTCAACTGTACCGAACCGAATTGGGTGAACCTTTGCCCAGCTCTTCCCGACGAACATGACATGATCTTGGCGCTCTGGTCCCATTGGACGACGAAGCTCTCCAACGCCGACGCCTTTGCAATCTTTCCCGGTGATGTAGGAGGGTGCCATCGCAATGGGTGTACCCATGAAACATTCCTCGATCTGTGCCTTGAGATCATAGAGAAAACGTCGGGTAACGGGACGTTTCACTTTGAGATATGCACGTGGGGACCACCCTTCTTCGACTGGGGAGTGCCCGCCAGGGAAGCATCGTCCGGACGGGCGAAGGCCGCATTCGACTCCCTGCTGCGGCGCGCCGGAGTTCCCCGAAGGGACGGTCTTCTCGGTCAATATGCACTGGGACATCAACCATCTGTACAGTGGCGTTCCTCAGGATGCGATCCATTCGAACCGCGCGGTCGTCGATGAACTGAGGAAACGTGCGCCAGATAATGACCTGGGATTATTACCTGAGCGAGCATGAAGAGGCGGCGATACCTCTGTATTGTGTGCCGGCGTTGTTCAAAGCGCACCGCGAAGAACGCAAGTGGGGTTATTGCGGGGGCATCAACTACACCAGGACACCGCGCCTCAACATCCTCACGGCGTTCGCGGCAGCCGAAGCGTATTGGAATCCCGATCAGACTGAGGACGAGGTCCTGACAAACTTCTCCTGCTACGTATTCGGGGACCCTCAAGTCGCAGCGGCGGTTTTCCCGGCAGTGGCTACGGTTGGTCAGCCAGATTGGATCGCGTTCCAGGAGTCCATGGAGGCGCGCCAACCTCGTATTGAACACGACTCAGGTGCCGAAGCTGAGCAAATTGTGCGTGGCACCCACCGCTGAAGCTTACCGGGATAGTCTACTCTTCTATACGAACATCTACGAACGTCTCACCCGAATAGCGCGTCAAGTGCAGGAAGTAATGTCACTAACGGGCATGTCGGATATCAACGCTGTCAAGCAGTGGCTATCGACGGCGGCAGAGAGCGATGCCAAACAGCGAGTCAACGAGATCGTTGTTGGCTGGACTGACTTTGATCCGGCATCCGTCATTCACGATTATCGCTCTCGAGTCTACGGAGTTTACGATCTGGCCGTCGGTGCTGACGTGCGCGCCGATCTGGTGGACAGTCATTGCCGGGCATTTGTTGGACAGTTCGGGATTACGGCGTTCTTTGATGTCAACAAGGGGACGGCCAAGTAGCGTTGGGCCATGCTCACAATCGACCAAGATGACCGAAAGGCAACTCGATGCTTAACCGTTTACGACGAGAACTCGAACTCGGTGAGGGACGTGACCCGCTCCTGGTAGATGTCGGCAACGACAGCTTCACTCCCAAGTCCGACAGCCCTGCCCTCAAACTCGGTTTCGTGCCCCTGGACCTCGGCGAGGTGCCCCCCGCAAAGGAATAGGGAGGATTTCACGAGATGGATAATGGAAAGAAAACATGGCGTCGCGGCAACACTGGTTTTGCTCTCGTCCATCGCGGGGGCTGAGGAGGCAGTCACGATCGTGCCCTGGCAGGACACCATTCGTCAAGCCGCGCTGGTGAAGGAAGGCCTGGGAAGACTCTACAATCCACACTACCAGTTTGAGTGCATCGGTCTTGGCGGGACGACCATGCGTGTTGGCCCCAATGGCTTTACCAAGCCCGGTGCTCCTGCGCGTTTTGCACGGTGGCTTTTTGAAGCACGAGCCGTACCTGGCTTATGAATACTGGTGGGACGAGGAAGGCCACCGCTATATCCCCTTTGATCTTGCGGGCGGTTATGGGCAACGCTTCGAACCAGGACAAATCACGTCGTTTCGCCATACGCTGGACATCTCCACAGGACTTCTAACCGTCGACCTGGATATGCGGGCCGATATGGTCTGGGAGGGGCTCTACGAAATTGGCAAGAACGCCTTCCACACCCGCCGCCAGCTCTTTGTCACTCCCGATGGCGTCTTGGTCATCCGGGTTTCCGATTCGCCGGCAGCCACCCTCCCCTTTCAGATGCGCGTGGATGTTAAGCAGGACATTCGTGTTTACCTGAACTCCGGGATCTATAGCAAGACGCATGCCAAGTGGTCACGTAGCTGCGTGCAAAAGGACCGCGGGATAGTGATTCAGGCAGAGCGACCGAAGACCTGCACCGCGACCCTTGCGGTTGCTGTCGATGGACCGGATACAATCGTCGATTCAGAAAAGGGCGTCTTGGGCTCAAATAGTCCGGGGAAGACGCTCACTTTCTACATCGCTCCGGGCTCGTCCTACGAGAGCCCGGATGCCACCAACGCCGCCTGGGAAAAAGCCGAACATGCACGCAGTCGCGGCCATGACGCTCTACGTGCAGAGACAGCCCTGTGGTGGAAACGGTTTCACGACCAGTCATCTGTTCGACTGCCAGACCAGGACCTCGCCATATGGTACGCACGATCCATGTATTACGCAGGCGTCTTTTTCGGAAACACCGATATCCCACCAGGTTGTAATGGGGCCAGTGTCGAGAGTTTCGCCGGAGCCATCTGCCCGGAATTCGATCTTCCCTTCAGCCAATTTGCTCTGCTCGCCACGAACCACCTTGACGAGGCGCGGGGCGTAACGAACTGGCTACGCGCGGGCCCTGCCGCGCCGAGAAATATGCCAGCGAGGGGCTGACCTTGCACAATACGACGGTGAAGTATTCCGGAGGTGCGAAATATAGCACGCTGATGGGCTACGACGGCACCGTCACCATTCCGCCGACGGAGAACGAGGGGATAAATGCATACTCGAACTATCCCGGTGCGAACGCCGCGGCCATGGCACTGGCGTACATCGATTGGGCCGCGGACGGGGAATTTGACGACATCGCGATGCGCATTCTGCAGGGAACGACACAAGTCTCGCTGGAAGATCTGCAATGGCGCGAGGATTTCGGTGGTTATCTGGACAGACACTCACCCAGCGCGGTGCAGCAATCCGCAGCTATTTTTGGCTTGCGTGAGTCGCTTCGTCGGGGCGTTGCAGCGTCAGGTTGGGAGAACATGGCGACCAAGATCATACGGCCCACAGCCGATTTCCATGGCTCGCAAGTGATTACTGCTGGCGCCGGTGCCGTGCCGTTCGATGGATTTGGCGATGCGTGCTGGCTGCAAGGCTTATGGTGGTATGGTAACGTCTCGGCGGACGATCCACTGGCGCGTGCGACCTATGAGATGATAAGCCAGTCGCTGACGGGCAACTATGTTTTCAACAACGCATGGTTGGGCGTGTATGCAGCGAAACTGAACAAGGGTGACGATGCCCACGCTTGGGTCCGCCACATGCTGCAGCCTGGCGTCAACCTTTTCGACGACACCTGCCTGGGCGAGATCGTGCACGGCACGGAAGACTTCAAGAAGACGCCAGAAATTGCCGCACACGCTGCCTTGATCTGCAACGTGACTCACATGCTGGTCGATGCCGACCGCGAGGACGAAATCATCATCTTTCCGGCCATTCCCGCGATATGGCGTCGTTCCGGCGTGGGCTTTGCCGGTCTGGCCGGGCGCGGCGGAGTAGTCGTGTCGGCCCAGTTCAGCTCAACGGGTGTGGACGTGGTTCTGTTGAACCGGAGTCGTGCGCCGATCGTGCGCCGGCTGCGCGTATCCTTGCCTGACGCAACCACGGCGTTGAGCCAAGCCCCCGCAGGAACCGAAGTCGTCGCGGCCTGGGCGGTGCTGCCCAAAGTCGAGATCCTGCCGGGTCGGGAAGTACAGCTGAAATTCAACCTGGCGGCGACCAGTGACGTTGGGGAAGGTGGAAAATGAAGAAGAAGCTGGACAAGGCAACAGCAGACCCTGCGACGGATACGTGGTTCGTCTATATTCTCCACTGCGGGGACGGTTCGCTGTACACCGGCATCACCACAGACGTGAACCGAAGATGTGAGCAGCACAATGCCGGGACCGCCTCACGCTACACTCGTAGTCGTCTCCCGGTTAGTGTGGTCTATCAGGAAGTCCAAGCCAATCGCAGTCTGGCGTCGAAACGGGAGGCGGTGATCAAGGCAATGTCACGGCAGGAGAAGGATTCACTGATCCGGGCGGCTGTGGCCACTCCGATGACTTGAGGCGACAATTTCTCATCGGGGTGACCGAAATCCACCGCGGATTGCCTCGCGCGCGTCAACGCGGGGCACGATGCCAGACGCGGCTCGGTTGCGGCCTCGACAGGATGCCGACATAGTGGTTACTGCGACGCTCGGCCGCTGGGGGCGTTGGGCCGGTCGGCTGTAGCGGACCAGTTGTGGTCCCCCTGGGATATACCCAGGGGAAACCGGATGGAATGGGGGCTTGTGGGTAGCGGACCAGTTGTGGTCCCCCTGGGATATACCCAGGGGAAACCGGATGGAATGGGGGCTTGTGGGTAGCGGACCAGTTGTGGTCCCCCTGGGATATACCCAGGGGAAACCGGATGGAATGGGGGCTTGTGGGTAGCGGACCAGTTGTGGTCCCCCTGGGATATACCCAGGGGAAACCGGATGGAATGGGGGCTTGTGGGTAGCGGACCAGTTGTGGTCCCCCTGGGATATACCCAGGGGAAACCGGATGGAATGGGGGCTTGTGGGTAGCGGACCAGTTGTGGTCCCCCTGGGATGTACCCAGGGGAAACCGGAGGGAGTGTGGGCGGGTCGGTAGCTGGCCAGTTGTGGGCCCCCTGGGATGTACCCAGGGGAAACCGGACCGAGTTGGAAAACAGACTGACGGGAATCATGCGAGACTGTCTGGAATCATGCGTCTCTTGGTCATGAACCGCCGTCACGCAAACGGATCTAGCTTCAGCTTGCGAATCTCGTGCATCGGCATCAGTAGATGTCGTGGGTCATCCATCAACCTCCGAAAGCCGAACCGCAAACAAAACTCCCTGGCCGCCTCGTCAATCGCATCAACTTCCACCCCGCGAATGCCAACCCGCTCCGAGATCTGCAGCGCACGCCGCAAGGCGTCCACGAGAAGCAACGATCCAAGTCCCTGCTTTTGAACGGATCGGTCGACGGCCAGCCGGCCAAGTAAGACAACCGGAACATCGAGCCGAGGCATTCCCTTGGATTCGTTGGGCGGCAGAACCTCGTACAGGACTCGATGCGTCGAAATCGCATAGTAGCCACACACCTGCGAGTCGCCGGGGCGTGTGGCGATAAATGTGCGAGATAGATCTCTGCGGTCAAACTGGCTGGCTCGGTTCTTGAGCCAGTCGTTGAGCATTCTCTGGCCACAGTCGAATAACGAGCGATGATGCATTCGATCCAATCGGCAAATCGTCCACATCGCCATCAGTCGATCTGCTTCCTGTAACGTTTGACAGCCTTGACCAGAACCTGGTTCGGCTTGGTCGACTGATCGTCGAGCACCTCCGCAAACACGCGCCGATCGCGTTCGCTCAGTCGGGTGACCTGCTGCTCGTGAAGAATCCTGCGAGCGGTCTGCACCAACGTCGAAATGGCGAAATCACTCACTGTCTGGCCCATCTGGGCGGCAGCCTCCTCGATGGTTTTCTTCAATTCTCCCGCCAGACGGAAATTGAGTCGCGCATCGCTCTTGGTTCCGGGCATGGCCTGCCTCCCGCAGTCTTGTCGTGTAAGTCATTTTGACATACAAGTGTATGGCATATTGCTGTACATGTCAAGCCACACGGCTAATGCGTACCTCAACCAGGAGATGTGTTTCCGGAGTATCACTTGGAGTTCGGCTGAGTGTTTTGACCAGAGAAGATCTCGCGGCGGATGGCCGCCAGCCACATCTCTGCCGCGCGGCGCTGGCCGACGCCGGAAAAATGCCGGCGGGAAGCGGCATCTCCCCGGTTCTCACCCGTGAGCGTGTCGGTGTCGGGGCCGGCGCGAAAACCGGGCTGCTTCACCAGTTCATCAATGGCACTGCGGATGCAGCCCTCTCCAGCAGGATCGTGGTAGACCGTCGGATGATGTGTCGATTTGGCGAGCAGCCATGGCGGCTCAAAGCCCCAGGCCTTGGCGGCACTCTGGCGAATCGTCTGGAGATTCGCCACATACTGCTGGGTGGAGGTTTTCGCCAGGACGTCCGATTCCCCTTGCTGCCATAAGACGGCGCGAAATCGCCCCAGCGTCTGCCCCACGCTGACCAATCGCGGATGCAGGTTTCCATTGGGTAGCCATTGCATCGACGACGTCGCGCCCACGGCCACATTCGCCAAGCCAATGGGCACCTGCAACTCTGTGGCCAGCGCGTCACCCAACGGCGGCCAGATGGAACCGCCATCGCTGCCATCGGGAGCCGGCTGCGGATCATTCGCGATCGCCCACGACTGCTTCGCCGCATTGAACGCCACGACTCGACCGAGCGGGTCGGCGACCGTCAGCCGCTTTTCGTTGCAGTTGGTGGCGTACGACTGGCCAGCCACGACGAACACTTCGCCCACTCCGATCGGTTCGATCGCGCCGACAGCCAATACATCGTCGTTCTCGCGGCAGCGTATTTCCAGGCGATACCACCCCCCAGCCGCTACACGCGCTACGCCGTTAAAGCTCGTACCTTCCATTTTCGTCTTTAACGGAATCCAATTGCCGTCGCCTGACTTGTCCACGAGCGCCGTGACACGATATTCCCACGCTGCGTGGTCGGCTCCGCCGGGCAACGCTCCTCGCACTAACACGTCCGCGAAGCCCGTTCCCGGAGCGACGCCGGTACGTTGAATCACCTGGTGCGACTGCGGGCAGTCCAGCTTCAGCTCGGCGACTTCGGCCTCGTCCGCCAAGGCGTGTGACAGGATGATGGCGGCGGACGGGGTTTTCGGTGGGGACAGGGAGACGGTGGCCTGGTAGTTGGAGTAGTTGTAGAGGGGATTGACCTGCGGCCTGTAGAGCCGGCCCGGTTTGGGATGGTCGTCTTGCGTGTAGATCCAGATCTCGCCCGCGTCCCAAACGACGATCTCGTCTCGGCAGTCGCTTGTGATGTCCAGCACCGCATTACATAGGGTAGGATGGCCATCGGCCGGGAAACGCACCACGCGGCGTCCCCAGCCGTCCCACATTCCGCCCTCGACGGCGTCGGCGCTGATCAGGACCAACGACTCGTTCGAGCCATTCCAGTTGACCGGCAGCATCATGCTGCCGTACTGCACCGGCTCGTGCTGCAGGTACAAATCGCCCCGGGCATCGAAATAGCTGGTGATTCCCTGGTTGCCCCAGAAATTAACCGCCACGGTTTCGAGACCTGGCAAATCGTCGCGCAGGTTGGCGACGGTCGGATTTTGCACGTGGCCGATCCAGTGCCGTTTCAAAATATTCCCCTGAATATCCATGAAGATCATTCCCTCGTCGCTGGCGGCGTTCATCACCCACAAGTCACCGCCGTCCTTCTGCGAGTAATTGACAATGGCCACCCCGTCGGCGTGATCGGTGATCACATCTTCACGGCTCCACAGCAGCGTGCCGTCGTGGTCATAAAGGTTGTAACCGATCGCCAATTCATCCTTGCCGTCATGGTCGATGTCGTAGGCAAAGGGATAGTGGCCGGTGTTGCAGGTCACCTGCCAGAGCGGCTCCAGCTTGTCGGTCAGGATGAAGACTTGTTCGTAACGGTCCTTGATCAGGATGTCGCCGGCGTGTCCTTGGCCGCGGAAGTCGGCAAAAAACAGACAATCGCCCAGAATGCGCGGGAACTTGTCGTAGGGCTTCGTCGTTGTGTTGTTCACCGGCGTGGGTGCCTCGTACTTAACCTTGCCTGTCGCGCCGTCGGCGACGATCAACTGGAAGTCCCTGGCGTAGATCACCTCGGTCCTTCCGTCGTTGTCGAGATCGTGGACCTGGACGCCCACGTCGTTGGTGAGCAGGTCGTTCCAGGGATCGGCTTCGCCCGTTTGCCAGAGGATCTCGCCGTCGAAGGTCATCGCCGTCAGGCATCCGACTTCGCTGTTGCGGTCCTTCGGGCCATGACGGCGGACCTGTGCCACCAGCACGTCGATCTGCCCGTCGTTGTTCAGGTCGCCGAAGCGGAGGTTGCGGCTAGTCCCGAAGCCTGGCGTGTCGATCTTCTTCCACAACTTCAGTTGCGGATTGGCCGCCTGCAGACGATCTTCCTCCTGTTCGCGCTCGCGGATGGCCCGCATGGTCGCCTCATAAGCCGCCGGTTTCGCCGTCACCCGGACACGATGATAGACCGTCGGCACGTCGGACATCAGCGCGATGCGCCCCTGGGTCCACGTCGCGTCGCGGACGTCGAACAACTCCTGGCCGCTGAGCCCGGCGACGATTCGGTCGCCCTCCACCGTTACGGTTGCCGTCAATTTCCGGCCCGGGTGCCAGTCGAAAGCCTGCCGGCCCAACTCCGTGATGCTCGCGGTGCGGACGCTGCTGGCGTGATTGACCATTCGCAACGTGGCCTGGTCACCCTCCACGCCCAAGCAATAGTAGCAGCGGTCATTCTGATAACGAAAGATCACTGCCGCTCTGCATCTTTCTGGACTCGGGCGTGAACTCCACTTCCAGCGTGTAATCCCCCCAGAGCGGATCGCCGGCCACAATCATCGGGTGCGTGTACTGCGCGTCTTTGGTGCTGGATGTCATGGACTGATACATCGCTCGGCCACCGGCGCCATCGGCGATCACACGCCAGCACCGCTGCGACTGCTCGCTGCGGAAGCAGGAGACCTGCCAGTTTCCGTTCTGAGCCATGGCTGGCAGAAAGTGATACTCGGCCTGCGCACCGACCACGCCGCTGGAGAACATGCGCTGCGGGAGACCACGGAAATCGTCTTCCAGCAGGACGGCACTTGGAGTCTGAGCATGAGCGGCGGCGGCGAGGCAGGCGACCAGCAGACAGTGGACGAAATGGTTTATCATGAAGTTGGTTCTATGATGACTCAACGGCAATTGTCAAGCTTGGGACTGAACGTGAACTCAGGGCCGTTGAATTTTCGGACACAGGACCGTCATTGGTCATCGCGACACGTAGTGATGTCACGATCAATTAGCTGGTCCGAATAGCTGACGAACAGAGTATGGGACGCGGCGCGGCGGACAACGCGAAATCAACTTAATCGTTGACTGGCCGCCTCCCGATCAACGCAGACATTCGGCGAGCGCTAGCTTCATTCATTCACACTCGTGCCGCGAGTTGCCGCAAAACCACCGAAATACCGGAGACAGTCGAGCAACCCCACCCAGCGTTCGGGGGGCGGCCGATACCGACCAAGCGGACCCAATGAGGAAGTGCCGAATACGGGCCACTCGCCGGCCCGCGAGTTGTTGGGGCTCGGGAAACAGGCGTTTTCAATTCGCTCCGGTTGCAGTACGATCTGAGCGAGCCAGCGGTGCTTGGTCGTTGATTTGCGTTTCGTTGATTCGGCGCTGTGGACCCCTGGAAGCAGTCGTCATGAATTGTACGCAACAATGGCAACCGCAGAAGACGACCACCAGCGTCTCCATCCATTCCTACGACAACGACTCACGACACGCGATCCGGCCAAGGTTCGCCTGGGCGAGCTGATGGACGAGCGGCAAGTTCCGCGTCCGACGGAAGCATGGTATGCAGAAGATGTCGATGCTGTGAAAACTGCAATCGAGCCTTCAAGAGCGGTGCTCGCGGATGGCCAACTGGCGAAAGTTCCAAGGAGTTCGCACCATGCGTCCGATGGTCTACCTGGTTAGCTGTATCGTTCTGTGGGCGAGTCTCATCAACTGCGCCGGCGCGACCTGGAGTGATTGCCCGCGCGTTCAGCTTGCTGCGCAAGAAGGGGTCGACCAGCTCTGCCAGAATACCATCGCCGGCGCGAACACTGTGCCCTTGTTTCAAGCGATGGCCCGCCTATGGCTGGGACGCGAGTTGCCCTCAGCCAATCTGATGCTCCGTCAGGCGTACCGCGATCTGTTGGACGATGCCCCAACCATGACGCCCGAACTGGCTGACGCGAATGCGAAATGGCAGATGCGTCTGTGGGTGCGAACGTATTTCCTCTTCAACAGTCGCTGTGGATGGTTTCCCGGTCGACTGGATATCGAAACCGAGCATTTGATGCACGAGCTTCTGTGGAACTACGCTTTCTCAAAGAGCACGGTCGAGCGGGCCGATCTGCGGTATGTGTGGTTCATCCAGGGCAGCGAAAACCACGATTTAATGGACCTGAGCAACGCCTTCCTGGCGCTGCAGGCAATTCAGTACCTGCCGCAATACAAAGACCGACCACTTCGCGACGGGAATGTCGCGGCCGATCACGTTCGGGCATGGACCAAGTATTATCGAGCCTACGCCGATGAACGGGTGGCCCGAGGCCTGCTGGTCGAGTGCGCTTCCAGCATTTACGGCAAGTATTCGATCCCCGAACTGGTCAACCTGGCGGACTTTGCCGACGACGCCGTCGTGCAACGGAAGATGACCATGCTGTTGGACGTACTGTGGGCAGACTGGGCCGTGGAGCAACTGGACGGTGTCCGCGGGGGGGGCAAGAGCCGAGTCTACCAAGGCAAGTACTCTCAGTTCGGCGACCGCGATAGCTATGGGCAAATGGCCCACGTGCTGTTGGGCAACGGCTCTTGGACCGAAGGCCGGCACGGTCATACCAATTCCGGATTCGTGTACTGCCTGGCCACAACACGCTATCGACTGCCAGAGATCGTTCGCACGCTGACTGATCCTGACCAGCGCGAATCGTATGCCTACGTTAGCCGTCGCCCGGCCAAGATGACCGGTATTGCCAAGCTGCCTGATTATCTCCCGCATCCGTGCTGGTACGTATTGGACCCCGAGGATACGCGAGCGGTTCGATATACGTATTGCACGCCAGACTACGTCATGGGTAGCTGGTGGGTAGATCCCGGACTGGCCGAGTCGGTCATTGTCAAAGATGGGGCTTACGAGTGGGGCAATGCGAACTACGCCGCCCTCAACGCCCAGAATCGCTGGCAAGGAATTATCTTTCGAACCGGACCCAACGCCCGCGTCTATCCGCAGTGCCTGACCACGGCAGGTCGTGAGAAGGACGCCCTCCAGAGCGTCTCCAATCACCAACAGATCGCCGTTCAGCACAAGAATATCATGATCGCACAGGCCAACCTTGGCCGGAAGGACATCGAAGCGATGCGGGTCTTCGTCGCCGATAGCGTGCGCGAATGTCTGATCGAGCGGGACGACTGGTTGATGGCCCGCGTGGGCGATGCGTATGTGGCCTTCAAAGGGGTCGACCCAAATACCGGTGCGACCTCCCTGGGGGAGTGGGACCCCGAAGGCTATTATCGGCTGCAGGATTGGCGGGCACCGGTGCTGATCGTGGCCGACACGGCCACACGTTTCGATAGCCTCGATCGCTTCGCAGAGAACATGGCCAGCCTGCGACACGAATTGACCCAAAGTGTGCTGACCATCCGACTGCGTGGCTCCGACGAACAGGCGGCGGTACTGAGTTTTGATCTGGAACAGCGCAGGCTGCCGGCCGTGAATGGTCGGCAGATCGACTTGAACCCAGATCGCGTCTACGATTGCCCTTACCTGCAGAGTGACTTTGGAAGCGGCTCGGTGACGATTCGCTGCCGGGACCAGGCATACGTGTGGAACATGGGCCACAATACTATTCGGGCTCAAGTCGCTGGCGAAGATGAACGCACGAATTGACCGTGCCGCGCCCCTAATGGCACTCATCGTGAGGCGTTCGACTTGACTCGTGAGGTCATTGCGCTGCTCTTGGCATGATCTCCACGCGCGCTGCGGGATACCATGATCCGTTGATCCATTCTCTCTGTTCCGGATGTACCAGCACCCGGCGTCGCGCAATGTTCTTCAGCCCCGAAGGGGGCGCGCTTTGCCAGGCCGAAGTGAGATCGCCGCAGGCTACCCTGCGCCGGCTTGGGGCGATGCACGAGGACATCCGTCGGTCGAGTCACCAACGTGGTGTCACGCCGCCGCGCTGGCCGACCGAAATCAATTGCGGCTTGCCTCGCACGTGTGCACGGGGCACGATGCCAGACGCGGTTCTGTTGCGGCCTTCGACAAAATGCCGGCGTGATGGCTACTTCTCCCCTCGGCCGTGCGCGGTGTTGGGCCAGTCGGCTGTAGCGGATCAGTTGTGGTCCCCCTGGGATAAACCCAGGGGAAACCGGACGGAGTGTGGGCCTGTGGGGAGCGGACCAAGTGTGATCCCCCTGGGATAAACCCAGAGGAAACCGGGCGGAGTGTGGGCCTGTGGGGAGCGGACCAAGTGTGATCCCCCTGGGATAAACCCAGAGGAAACCGGGCGGAGTGTGGGCCTGTGGGGAGCGGACCAAGTGTGGTCCCCCTGGGATAAACCCAGAGGAAACCGGACGGAGTGTGGGCCTGTGGGGAGCGGACCAGTTGTGGTCCCCCTGGGATAAACCCAGGGGAAACCGGACGGAGTGGGAAAACAGACTGCCTGGAATCATGCGGTCTGGAATCATGCGATGAGTTGATTGTGTCATGACCTGACGTGACGAAATCGTAGACGTCCCAATCGCGCGAAACTGTGTAGCCATGGCCAATGTGACAACGTGAATTTATGGGCAATAATACGGCCATGCACGATAGGAGCATTCGATGTTTCTCCGGACAACCGCTACGCTGCCAGGGATCTGGAAAAACCTGCCTGTCGGTGCAGAATAGTCCTGACGAACAAGAAATATGTAACCGATGAACTCTCTGATGCATCAAGTCACAAGTAGAGACGTGTCGATCTAAAGGCGGAGCTGCCATGAACCCCGGTCGAAATGCGGTCGTGCGGTGGTCCTGGCAAGGGCTGAAACTGGCCCTTGTCGTGGGCATCGTTGGCTATGTGGTTTACCTGGTCCGATTCTCTCCCGTGCCGGTTGCCGAGCATCAAATTGAGCGTGGCGAAATGGTTGCCGAGGTGATGGGAACGGGCACACTGGAGTCTCGGGTAAGAGTGACGATCAGCCCCAAGATTTCAGGTCGGATCGTGCAGATCTTGGCCGATCAGGGGGATCGAGTGAGCAAAGGCGATGTCCTTGTCCGACTCGATGATGATGAACTGGCACAGCAAGTTGAGATCGCTCAGGCATCGCTGGCGGCATCACAAGCGGCAGTGGAGCGACTGAAGACCGACCGGGTACGGGCGGTGGCGGTTGCCGAGCAAGCCAGCCGGGAGCATCGGCGACTTGAACAGCTCATCACACAGAACGCCTCCTCGCAATCGGATTTCGACAAAGCCGTCGAGTCCGTTGCCATTGCCGAAGCGGGGTTGGCCCGCGCGGAAGCCGCGATTATCGAGGGACAACAAGCAGGTTCTCGCCGCCGAGAAGACGCTTGCCTACCAGCGTGCCCGCCTTGCCGACACGGAGATTACCGTGCCTTTCGACGGGTTGATTGTTCGGCGGCAGCGTGATCCCGGCGACGTGGTGGTGCCCGGTAGCCCGATTCTCCAACTGGTGTCACTCGAGCAATTGTGGATCAGTGCCTGGATCGACGAGACGGAAATGGCAGGCCTCGAGGTTGGGCAGCCAGCACGAGTTGTCTTCAGGTCGGAGTCAGAACGGTCTTATCCCGGCAGAGGTGATGCGACTGGGAAGAGAAGCCGACCGAGAGACTCGTGAGTTCATCGTGGATGTGCAGGTCCTTGAACTGCCGAAGAATTGGGCCGTTGGACAACGAGCGGAAGTCTACATCGAAACCGCTCGCAAGAACAATGTGACCCTGTTGCCGGCTGCCTATGTTCGTTGGATGGAGGATGCGCCGGGGGTCTTCGTGAGTCGTGGAAATCGTGCGGCTTGGCAACCCCTCACGTTTGGCCTGCGCAGTCCCGATACGATCGAAGTCGTGGATGGTCTGCACGCGGGCGATACGGTGGTCGTGCCCCAAGATCCACGAGTCCACACTGACCGATGGCAAGAGGATCGCCCTGCCATGAATCTCGCCGTCAAAGACATCCGCCACAATCTCGGTCGTTTCTCCCTGACGACGATCGGTATCGGCTTGCTGCTGATGGTCGTGATGGGAATGGGCGGAATCTATCGGGGACTAATTGAAGACGCCACGCTGCTGACCGACCGGATCGGAGCCGATCTCTGGATCGTTCAACGAGACACCAGGGGGCCGTTTGCTGAGATTTCCCGTGTACCGGCCAACCTCGTTCATCGAGTCGCGGCGGTGCCGGGTGTTGCCACGTCCCGCGAGTTCGTTTACCACACGATCCAAAGGGAACATGACGGCAAACCGCTTCGGATCGCCGTCCTCGGCCTGAGTTGGCCAACGGACAGAGGAGAATGGGTGCCGCTGATCGCCGGGCGACCACTGGCTCAGAACCACTTCGAGATGATCGCCGACCAAACGCTCGGGCTGCGACTCGGCGAACGAATCCGCCTGGGCAAGGAAACCTATACGGTAGTGGGAATCAGTTCCAGCATGATCAGTTCCTCGGGCGACGGCATCGGCCTGTTCACGGTTGCCGACGCGCAGGCCATTCAGTTCGATGTTCCGGGTGAAGCGGTGCGACTGGAGCGGGAGGCACGCAAAGCCCGTGGTCAACGAAGTGAATTGGGGGCCAAGCAGCCGACGTTGGTGGAACAGGCCTTCCAGCCGACCAGCTGAGATCTCAGCCATCGCCCGACCACAAATCAGTGCGGTGATGGTGCGTTTGGCTCCCGGTGCGCGGGTCGAGGATGTGGCTTCCACCATCTCCGCCTGGGGCGATGTCTCGGTCCATACACAGCAAGAGCAGAATGCACTGCTGCTCAAAGGACCGGTCGAAAAAAGCCGCAAGCAAATCGGGCTCTTTCGGATTCCTCCTCACCGTGATTGCCACGGTCATCATGGCCCTCATCCTCTACACGCTGACCCTCGACAAGCTCCACTCGATTGCCTTGCTCAAGCTGATCGGAGCCCCCAACCGTGTCATCTTGGGAATGATTCTACAGCAGGCACTCGTCCTTGGCGTGTTGGGATACGGGATCGCCTACCTGCTGGGCCAGAAGATCTTTCCCAATTTTCCCCGCCGAGTCATTCTGGTTGAGAGCGACCTGATTCAACTGGCTCTCATCGTCCTCGGTATTTCCGTTCTGTCGAGTTTGTTGGGAATTTGGAGAGCCATGCGGGTTCAACCGAATGAGGCTCTCGCATAGAGAGTTGATCGATGAACGACGTGTTGCGCCATCCAGACTCACGAACTGACGAAGATCTACGGCAGCGGCAACACCGAGGTGGTCGCCATGCGTGACGCGTCGGTGAGCGTTCGCCGTGGTGAAGTCGTCGCTCTTCTTGGTCCCAGTGGTGCGGGTAAATCAACGTTTCTGACAGCGGTGGGGCTGATTACTCCTCTCACTTCCGGTCGCGTGACGATCGGCGGCAAGTTGGTGCTGGACGGGCCCTACGCCCAAACCAATCTGCAGGCGTTTCGCCGCAAGCACATCGGTTACGTGTTCCAGAAATCGAACCTGATCCCCTTCTTGACGGCCTGCGAAAATGTGCAGATCGCGCTCGAGCTGAGTGGCTACAGCTCTCGGGCAGCTCGCCGCCGAGCGTTCGACTTGCTCGACTATCTGGGTGTCGCCGATCGAGAACGCAACTTGCCGTCGATGCTTTCCGGGGGCCAGCAACAGCGCGTCGCCGTCGCCCGAGCCCTTGCCAACGAGCCGAGTCTTCTCTTGGCCGACGAGCCAACCGCCGCACTTGACAGCCATCGTGGACGGCAGGTGATGGAGCTTTTTGCGAAGGTCGCCCACGAGCACGGCACAGGAGTCATCGTCGTCACACATGATCAGCGTTCGCTCGACGTGTTCGACACGATCTACGAAATGGAAGACGGCATCATCCGGCAGACGGCCGACTCCCAGAGCCCAAGCATCCGGGGTGCGTAGGCCTGTGCAGCAGAAGTCCACGAGACGACGGTCGCGGTGAATCCAGTGCCTCTTTTGATCCGTTTCTGTTCCGCTCGCTGCTCCAGCCCCGTCGGATTTATCCCGGCGGACTGGCCGGCTACTGCAGATGAGATGCGAAGTGTGCCGGCCGAGGCGTGCGTCCAATGGCAAAACGGCGCCGAGGCCGAGGCCGAAACAGGCCGCGGGTTGATTCGGTCTCGAAGGCGTGCCGGTGTGATGGCACGCTGGGGACTCGACCGAAGGCGTGTCATGTCGGTCGGTAGCTGACCAGTTGTGGCTCCGCCGGGATAAACCCGACGGAAGCCTGAAAAGCAGATCGCGTGTCTTCGGCGCTCGCTCAGGAAAGTGACACCCATTACGAATACGGAAGTTGTTTTTCCCCCGTTCCTTAGCGTGTAGAATGCGAGCACGGCACACGCATGTTTTGGATCGGTAACATCTGCCGCCGTGCGTGGATGTTCGTGGGACGGGATCCTGCGGGCGTCCATGCTCGCACGTGTGGATTCCGAGCTACTTTGGCTGCGGCCAACGGCCGCGTCAGGAGAGGACGGACGAACATGACCAAGCGACAGCCACTGGAGACGTACGGGGGACTTGGCCTGGGGATGATTCTGGCTCTGACCGGCACGCTGCTGGGGGCCGCACAAGTTCAGGAGATCCCCCGCAACTGGTCAGCCGACAGCGGCGGTTCGCCGAGCATGCGACGCGTGTTGGTGGCGCGAGCAAATGCCTCATCCACCTTCGCGTCGGAAGGCGGGCAATACGCACCAGGTCGGGCAGTGGACGGGAATCGAGGCACCAAGTGGGTGGCCAGCGTGGCTCCCAGCCAGGCGGAACCTCAGTGGATTACGCTGGAATTTTTCGGCGCTCAGGAAGTCAATGCCGTGGCCGTCTTCGGCGAACGGATCGATAACGATGGAATTCTGGACGCCCAGGTCCAGGTGAGCGCCGCGGAGGGGAACGAGTATACGACCGTGGCAACTACTGAGAATGCCAACTCGTCGAGTTGGCTCGCCACATTCGATCCGGTGAAGACGACGGCAGTGCGGCTGCTCATCACACGCTCGAGCGGTCCCTCTCCGCACACGGATGTCTACGAGATCGAGATTTACGGCACCCCATTATCGGCGGCCGAACAGCGGCGAGTACGTCGCGGCACGACTTAGCGGCTGCAGGCAGCAACGGCTGGAGCGTAGCCGCCACGGCCGAATCACTGGGTCTGAAGGCCGACAGGCAGCTCGCCGGGTTCGGCGCGGCAGTCGAAGCGCTCGAACAGAAGCAGCGACAGCTTACCGAGCAGTTCGAACACTGGGAAACGCTCGACCCGCCCGTTCGGCAGTCACTCGTCGACGAAAGCCAGCGGCTGGAAATCAGGATCCGGCGTTTGGTTCACGGGTTGGGGCAAGCAGCGGATGTCTGGCCCGAGCGTGCGCGAGATCTCGCCGCGACTCGGCAATTGGCCCTCTCTTCCACCGCCGGGGCCACGACGGTTGCCGTCGCGCACCGAAAGCCAGCTGCGATTGGGAAACAACCGAGTGAACATTGTTTTGGATGAGGCGGATGGCATCTGGGATGCGACCTGGCTGGGCAGCGTCGACGCAGCTGTGCGACGGGTCCGTTTCGCTGTAGAGGCCAATGGCCAGTCGCTCACTCCGCTGGCCGTGAACACCGAAGTATCGCCGGTGAACGATGCGATGGGCCGCGGCCTGGAAGTCCGTCAACGGTGGGGAACGGGAATCGAGATTCAGCGGCGTCTGCGCGTGTACGACGGCAGATCGGTCGTGGTGGTGTCAGGACAGGTAACCAACAACACCGACCTGCCAGTGACGTTGGGCACTGCCAAGATGCTCGATCTATCGCAGGCCGATCGTGGCTGGTGGTATCTATCGAGCCTGCTGCAGGCGCCGGCCGCAGTCGGTTACCCCGGCGCCACCCCGCCCTGTCGCCCCGCACCGGACGAGGGAACGCCCGCCGAAGCTGAACAACAGTACGCCAGCGCCGGCGTACTGGCCTTGGCGCCGCGCGAGACATGCGCCGGATTGGCGATCGGTTTTCTCTCATCTCGCGAGGGCTCGCCCAACGTCCAAGCGAGGTTTCGCGCAGGCGCAGGAGGCACTTACTTGGGAGCCACATCGTCGCTCTCCGGCAGAATCTTACCGGCTGGCCAGTCGATCGACCTGGACCCCGTTTGGCTGTCGGTCGAGGAGAACCGCTACGATGCCCTCGAACGCTACGGCGATGCCGTGGCGGCAACCGCGTCCCAGCAAGTCCGCACCGGTGCCAACGCTCTCTGGTGCAGTTGGTATCCGATCCGCATGGGCATCAGCGAGGAGATTGTGCTGGCTCATGCAGCCATTGCCGCTAAGCACTTCAAACCATTGGGGCTGGATGTGATTCAACTGGACCACGGCTGGCAGCGCGGTGACATCTGCGGCGATTGGGTCCCCAATGAACGGTTTCCGCATGGGATCAAGTGGCTTTCCGATCAGCTCCGAACGCACTACGGCATGAAATTGGGGTTGTGGATCGCGCCGACACAAGTGGCCTTCACGAGTCAGTTGTTCCACGAACATCCAGAGTGGATGTTGACCGGCACTGACGGAAAGCCCGCCACCGTAGGCCGCTGGTACTGGGAACCGAACCCAGACATGGCGGTGTTGGACGCGTCCCATCCCGCGGCTGAGCAGTGGATCGAAGAGACTTTTGCCCGGCTCAGCGCCGAGGGGGCGAGCTACTACAAGATCGATTTCATTGCCGGGTCGCCCGCACTCGGTCGCGCGATGGCCGCTATCCGCCAGGGTGCCGGTCCCGATGCCTGGATCCGCTACTGCCAGACGCCGCCGCTATTGTCCGCCGGTTTGGCCAACAGCGCCTACATCGGCGACGACACGGGCGACGCCGGTCTGCCGGACTGGATGAACCTCCAGCGGCGAAACATGCCGCTGTTGGCGGCCAGCTACTGGGCCAACGACCGGCTCTATCATCGCGAGGTCTGCGACATGAGCGTGGGAATGAAGGCAGACGTGGAAGAAGCCCGCTTCCGCCTGACCATGATGGTACTGAGCGGCTGCAGTATCTCATTGAGTGACGACTTCCGGCCCCTGGATCTGCCGCGGATACGGATGATGCAGCAGTGCCTGCCACCCGGGAACCCACCTGCTCGACCGCTGGATCTGTTTGAACGAGAACTGCCATCATTGTGGCACATGCACTGCAAGAACGAGGCGGGCGAGTGGGACGCGGTAGGTGTGTTCAATCCCGAGGACCAGCCACAGCAGCGTACCGTGGCGTTAGCGTCGCTGGAATTGCCTGCCGATACAGAGGTTGTCGCGTTTGAATTCTGGGAGGAGAAATTCCTCGGCACATACAGGGAGAAGATCACATTGACCCTGGCGCCACGGACCAGTCGGATCCTGTTGATCCATCGGCGGCCGACCCGCCCGCAAGTGATTGCCACCAACCTGCACGTGTTGGGTGGATACCACGAAATCAAACAGTCGGTTTGGGACGAGACGCGACTGTTGCTGTCGGGGCGCTACCAGCGTGCTCCGGGACTCGCGGGGAAAGTGTATCTATACGTTCCGGACGGCTACCGCCCACTGCCCAATTCGCCATCCACTCAAGGTGGCGGAAGTCTGATCCACACGCAACAGAACGTGTGGAGTCAGGAAGTTCAGTTCCAAGGCGCATCACTTGACTGGACCATCGCCTTTGAGCGGGACAGTCGGTAGTTCAGGCGTGGAAGAACTCCGGGCGGGCAAGCCTACACATCGTTGATTATTTCCAGCACTTGTCCGTCGTTCGAGATGCGGACGGTGCTGTGACCGCCGGCATCACTGGTGGGTTGGCCTTGCTCGTCAAGCTGGAGGTATTGCACGAAGATGCGGAATCCGTCCTCAATTCGCTCGACGGTGTATTCGGCCGGGCGCTCCTGACCTGCCTGTTGCTCGAGGTACTGACGAACCTGGTCCACCGCCCATTGCTGCTCCTCTGGCGTGACGGCTGGCAAGGCCGGCGTATCTTCCTGTTCCGCGGGACGCTGGCGGTGCGGATCGCCCCGCCCTTCGTGTCCGCTTTCACGCACCGTGCGTTCGCCGTCCGTGGCGACTGGTCGCTCAACACCATCCGCGTGCTTTCGGCCCTTCGCAGGGCGATCCGCGCCGCCTTCCGGACGGCTCGAGGCGGTCCGATCGACTCCCTCGCGCGACGACGGCGGGGCACCTGAACCATCGACCGTGCGGCCGCGGCCCGAGCCACGTCGCGGACGGCGGCGCAGGGTTTCCCGGTCGGTCCGTTCGATGACGGACGGTGCAGGATTCTCTTCCGCGATGAGTGCCTCGACCTGTGCGACTTCCTCCAGCGTCGGTGGCGGCGGATCGATGCGCACCATACGCGTCACCGTCACCTGCTTCTGCACCATTTGACCGTCGGCATTCGGGCGCGTCTCCGAGCGTGTTTCGGTCACCGGCTGCCACCGCGGACCGAAATGATAGACGGCATAGTACAGCATCTTCGCCTTCGTCTCATCGACTCCGCCGCAGCGGCAGGCTTCGTAGAACATGCGATGAACATCTTTCCACGTAGCCGTCATTTCGATGCACCCCACGTCGTGCACGACCGATGCGGTGCGATATTTCCCCTCGAACGGTCCACCGATGAACGTCCAGAACGCGGCGGGAATCGAAGCGCCATTGACAACCGACCCGGCAGGCGCTGCCCAGCGACGGTTCTGCGAGTCAACGTAACTGAAGTTCTCACGGAGCGTCATGTGGCGTCCGTCGGCGTCCCAGGACGCGACGACATCGCCTTCGAAGCGGCCAAAATCGGCGGAGTCGGGGGGCTCCGTAGGCTGGCATCCGATGGTCAGCGCGAGACCGCAAAGCCACAGGGGTAAGTAACGGATCCTCATCGGCATCCTCCTTGGAGCACTCAGCGCCGGCGCACGGAGCAAGGGCCACCCGCAAACAACGGCCAGCCGCAAAGTAGTATCCAATTCCCACCCCGCAAGACAAGCCCAATTTCAGCGCGATCGTCCTCCGCCCTCGGGTCCTCAAATCGCATTTCAATACGGCAGTAACCGTATGTGATGTATGTTTCTTCCCGAACACACGATATGCCCGCCCCCCCCGGCCTGGCCGAAACGGCTTTCTTTCGCCATGGCGCACGTGATTTGCTCGTTCGGCACGGGCCTGCTATCCTTGCAGGGGATTGATTGCAACCCATCTCGCTCGAGAGTGTTTGAACGTGGTTGGAGCACCTCTTCGCACCAGCCAGCAAATCGCACGATGGTAGCCGTTTCCGTTTCCGCAGCGGCGTCGTGCGAGGGGCGAGTCCGAATCACGCAAAACGCTATCGATTGGAGCATTGTATGAGACAGATCGCAGTTGGAATCGCGGTTGTGGGCCTCCTGAATTCCGTGCTGCTGGCCAACGATTTCAGCGGGAACTGGCACCAGTGGCGAGGTCCCAATGCAGACGGGACTTCCATCAGCGCCAATCCGCCACTGGAGTGGAGTCAAGACAAGAATATTCGCTGGAAGGCCGAAGTTCCCGGCAAGGGCGTTTCCACTCCGATCATTTGGCAAGACCATGTGTTCCTGCTCACGGCCATTCAAACTGACCGCCAGGAGCAGCGAACGCCTGCCGCCGAACAAACGGCAGCGCAGTCACAACCACCCGAGCCGACCCCGGGACGCGGCCCCGGCGGCCAGTCCAGAGGCGGCGGCTTGTGGGGCTTCGGTCGCACTCCGCCGACGTACTACTATCAGTTTGTCGTTCTTTGCTACGACCGAAAATCCGGAGAGAAGAGATGGCAAACGGTCGCGACCGAAGAGATTCCTCACGAAGCCGGCCACAACACGAACACGTTCGCTTCGTCTTCTCCCGTGACCGATGGTAAGCACCTCTACGTCTACTTTGGGTCCCGCGGCGTCTTCTGTTTCGATTTGGACGGAAACAAGCAGTGGGAACGGGATCTCGGCCAGATGCAGACACGCTCCAGCTTTGGAGAAGGCAGTTCACTCGCGGTGCATGGCGACATGTTGGTCGTTCCCTGGGACCACGAAGGCCAGTCGTCCATGTTCGCGCTGAACGCAAACACGGGTGAGACGAAGTGGAAAGCGGATCGCGAAGAGCGAACGACTTGGGCAACACCGTTCATCGTGCAGCACAACGAACGCACTCAAGTCGTGACCAACGGATCGCGTGTCCGCAGCTACGACCTGGCAACGGGCGAGCTGATCTGGGAATGCGGTGGACAAGTAGGCAACCCCATCCCTTCGCCGGTCCGCCAAGACAACCTCGTTATCTGCATGACGGGCTTTCGTGGAAACGCCATCTATGCCATCCCGCTCGATGCCGCAGGGGACATCACGGACACCGACAAGGTGGCCTGGCATCGCAACGACGCCGCTCCCTACGTTCCCTCGCCAACGCTGTACAAAGGACAACTCTACTTCACCAAGTCGCGCGATGGCATCGTCTCCTCGTTGGATGCCCCGACCGGTGAAGTCCTGATCGGCCAGAAACGGCTGCCCGGTATCAGTGCCGTGTACGCGTCTCCGGTCGCCGCGGCGGACCGCATCTACTTCACCGGTCGCGATGGCACGACTGTCGTCCTGAAGCATGGGTCCACCTTCGAAGTGCTGGCCACAAACTCGCTCGGCGAAGGCATTGACGCCTCGCCGGCGATGGTCGGGGACGAGTTGTTTCTGCGAAGTGACAAGCACCTGTACTGCATTGCCGACCAGTAGAGTCGGTGGCAAACAGGGAGCGATGGGCGCTGCGTAAACGGAATGAATTCCGTTCTACGTAGGAGGAAGTGGGTGGTGATGGGAGCTGCCTAAACGGAATGAATTCCGTTCTACGTAGGAGGAAGTGGGTGGTGATGGGAGCTGCCTAAACGGAATGAATTCCGTTCTACAATTTGGCGAGTTTGTTGCGGAGAAAGGCGATGCAGCCGGGGACCTGTGCCTCGGATAGTCCGTGCAACAGCAGCGGGCCTCGGAACCCGTAGGCGTGCAGCAGGGAAAGATAGCGATCGTAGTCCAGCTTACCCTGCCCTGCCGCTTCGTGGCCGGCGTCACCGTCGTGGCTCAGATCCTTGGCGTGTGCCAGCACAATGTCTTTGCCGACCAGTTCAAATGCCTCATCCAGCACTTCGCTCATGCGCGGCAATTCACCGGCGTGAAAGATATTGGCGGCATCCATGGTGACCTTCAAGTGGGGCGACCCGATTTCGTCCAGTAGCCGCCGGGCTTTCTTCGCCGAATCAACCACGTTGTTGACCTCCGGCTCGAAGGCCAAGACCACATTGGCTTGTTGCGCGATACCAGTCGCCTCGCGGACGCAAGCCACCATGTCCCGCCAGGCCTGTGGTGAATCGTTGTCGGCATGACGTCGCCACATGTTCTCACGGTCTCGGGTGCCAGTGCACAGGTGAATCTTCGACGTACCCAACGGATCACATACCGCGGCCATCACCCGCAGCTGCCGCAACCCAGTACGGCGATGCTCCGCATCAGGGTGGCTCATATTGAAAGTGCCCTCAAGCGAGGCGATGGTGATCCCGCGCGAGTCCACCTCGTGGCGTATTCGAGCGACCAGTTCCGACGGAATCTCATCGGGCATCGCCGGCAGTCCCGCGCAGCCCATATTCAGCTGCATGCAGTCCAGCCCGCAGGCCTTCAGGGCGTCCAGTCGAGCCTCCAGCGTGGGGCGTGCGAGCGTCCCCAGCAGGATGCCAATCTGCATCAGCGGGGCCGGCTCTTGGCCGGGCTCTGATGCCGTCAGCAAAGTCGGTGCAAACGCCGCCCCAACCGACAGAACGCCAGCCGCCTTGAGCCAATTCCGGCGAGTCCAGTGAGGATCGTTTCCGAGAACATTTTGGTACATAGAACACCACTGGTACGAGAGAATAGAAACGGGTCGCAGGCCGGCAGGAAAGCCCCACCGCCTTCTCAAGGTTCCTTCAGGTTATCGTCACGAACCGTCTGCCACAAGGTTTTCAATTGCACAATTTGCCGACGCCGCTTCGAACCGGAACGTGACACAACCATTGTGACAGATACGAGGAGTGGTATGACACGACAAGAACTTGCCATTGTTCGCAGGCAGGCACCGTAACATTTCTGTTCCGCCGGGCTGCCACTCAGTGAGCGCAACTGAATCGACTTCTCAAATAGCCCATCAGCGCGATTGAACTGCCCGACTGGCACGGATATCATCAGAATCGTCACTCTATTGACTTAACCTGCGACAGGAGATTGCCATGACCGACCGCCGCTACCTACTCGCTCTCACTCTGGCGTGGTTTGCTATTGCGTTTCACCTCACCGGTGCCAAGGCGGAGGACACCCCGGCGCCAGACAACGTGGTCAAGTTTGCCCGATTCAAAGTGCATGACCGCATCACCTTCGGGAGTCGTAGAAGGAGACAACGTCCGCGAGTTGTCCGGCTCGATCTTCGGTGATTGGAAAGAAACTGACAAGGTGCACGCACTTTCCGACGTGACGCTGTTGGTGCCCACGCGGCCCCGACACGTATTTGCGATGGCGGGCAACTACAAGAGCCATCTCGAGGATACGGAGATCCCGCCCAAGTTCCGCATCCCGCAGCCGTTCCTTCAAGAGTCCCTCATCGCTGGTGCCGCACGAGGGCCGGATCATCATTCCCAAAGACGCCACCGAGGAAGTGCACTTCGAAGGAGAGATGGTGGTCGTGATCGGCAAACGGGCCAGTAAGGTTTCCAAAGAGAACGCGCTCGATTACGTGTTGGGCGTCACGTGCGGCAATGACGTGAGCGAGCGGTACTGGCAGAACGACGAGGAGAACCAGGACGTGCAATGGTGGCGGGCCAAGGGATCGGACACGTTCGGGCCGTGCGGGCCGTTTATCGTCTCCGGGTTGAACTATGACGATCTGCTACTCACGTTGCGGCTCAACGGCGAAGTCAAACAGGAGGAACGGACCAGCCAGATGATCCACGACGTGGCCACACAAGTGAGCTTCATCAGCAAACATGTCACGCTGCTCCCGGGCGACCTCATTTTCACGGGCACCAGCGGGACGACCTCGAAACTGCAACCGGGCGATGTGGTTGAAGTCGAATTGGAGGGCGTGGGGATCCTGCGCAACCGCGTGGTCCGCGAACGGTAGGCGGAGAACCCAAGCGCTGAAGGCGGACCACCAGAAAGACACACACAGGTCAGACTCCAAAGTGTTCTCGAGTGTAAGTTGATAACATGCACGCATGTTTGTGACGCCGACTGCTCGGTGGGGAACGAATCGGGACCGCGAAAAGCACAGTGCGCAATTCGGAATGAGAAACCGCGTGAAAGTCTAAACGTGATTTCGCACTGCGCAGTCCCTAATCATTCCGATCGTCCAAGTCAGCACTACCCAACCGTTTGACGCCCGTTTTGGCTGCGGTCACCAACCGCGTTAGGTTGACTGCATGGAGCTGGTTCGCCTCGCATCATAGGAACTCCACCCATGTCACGTGTTGTGTTCATCACCATGAGTCGCAGTTTGCTACTGGCACTCGCGGTCCTGCCGGGCACGGGAGACTGCCGCCACTGAGTCGGCGCCCACTCTCGGTCAGCTGTGGGCAACCGACTCACTGGCGAAAGTGGCGCGGACGGCCGTGCTCCCCGCGGAGACTGAGGCGAGTGACACGGTGCGCATGTCCGGAAGCTGCGGCGAAATCGTCAGCGGGCAGGCTGTGTTTCGCCCCACTGCCGATCTCGCGGAGGTCGTCGTAAGCATCAGTGACTTGCGTCAGGAGAACTCGGACTCGATCATTCCGAGCAGTCAGATCCAACTGCAATGGGTGCGTTACATCGACGTGCAGCGCAACTCGGCCGGCGTCCCCGACGACGAACTGGTGGCCAAGGCACCGACCAGCCTGCCAGATCCTTTCTGGGAAGGGATAGGCATTCCGGTGCGTGCCCACCAGGCTCAGCCCATCTGGATCGAGGCCAACGTCCCTCGGCAGACTCCAGCCGGCCACTATGATGGAAGCCTCATTGTGACATCTGGTGACGGTTCCGTGTCACTTCCTGTAACTCTCCATGTGTGGGGCTTTGAATTGCCCGGCGAAAGGCATCTGTCGATCATTAACTGGGGCGTCTTCCCGGGCCAGACCTACGCCAAGCTGGTGACCGACGACGGGGGGGAGGAGTATTTTCGAAGATTCCAGCAGTATTGTGCCTTTCTGGTGGCTCACCGACAGACGGACCTCATGGGCTCGCTCGATTGGATTGTGCGGAAAGAGGCTGGGGCAGCAGACGGTGCGTACGACACGAGTCGCCTGCAGCGCCACGCTGAAGCGGCATTCGCCGCCGGCATTCGCCAGATTCACTTGCATGCCGCGGGACGGAAGACCGCGCCCATTCTCGATCCCGCCGGTCGAGTTGAAGTGCCACAGCAAGCCGACGGTGCTGAACGCCTTTCACAACTCAAGTCGCTCGAGGCGACCATACAGCAGCGCAACTGGCAGAACCGATTCCTGGTCGCCATCACCGATGAACCTTTCATCCATCACGAGCAGTCCTTTGCAGCGGCTGTCGATCTCGTCCATCAAACCGCGCCGAGCGTGCGGACGGTCGAGGCGGTCGAAACGGAATTCCTGGGCAAGCTCGACATCTACGTACCCAAGCTGAGCCACCTCAATCTGTGGTACCAGCAGTTCGAAAAGACCCGCCACGAACAAGGCGCTGAACTGTGGTTCTATACGTGCTGTCATCCCACCGGGCGATATCCCAATCGTTTCCTGGATCAATCGCTACTCAAGGTGCGGGTACTGCATTGGATCAACTACTTGTATGACCTGCAGGGGTACCTGCATTGGGGACTGAACTACTACGGTAGCGACGACCCGTATTCTGAGGATGGCATTAGTAAGGGTCTGCCGTTGGGCGACCGAGCAGTCGTTTATCCGGGCGACAATGGAATCATTGGCTCGCTGCGGTTCAGCGCCCAACGAGATGGCCTGCAGGATTACGAGTACCTCTGGCTGCTGGAGGATCGCCTGCGCACGGTCAAGCAGCAGGTGGGAGAAGATGCCTTTTGGCTTGACCCGCGTCAACGGTCGCTGGAACTCTGCCGCGCGTGATCTGGTCGTTTCACGACTACACGCGAGACCCATGGGTACTGCTCGAAACGCGCCGGACTATCGCTGAAGAAGTCGAAGCGCTGCAGACCGGCCCCTTGCTCGTCGTGCAGACCTCGCCGCCGGAAGGAACACCGATCCCGGAGGGGCCGCGGATGGTCAATGTCCGCGGACTCGCGCCGCCGGGTGCCAAGGTGCTGCTCAATGGACAAGCGGTCCCCAATGTGCGACCGAGCGGGTATTTTTACCAGTGCTGCTTCTTGAACGACAGCCCGACCATTACGGTCACGGTCGACCACGAGGGTGCGCAGCAGACGGTCCGCCGGACGTTTTCGCTTGTGGAGTGAATAACGCGGTCGACGGCTTAAATCACGACGCGACGTCAGCCGGCTTATCTCTTCAGATTGTATCCATCCTCGTCCTTCCTGATCTCCAATTGAGTCCCGTATGGAACGGCATTGTTTGATGCCGCCAACAGGTCGAGGATCTGTGGCTCGAACACCATCGATTGACGAGAACGAAATGGACACTTGGTCCGAGCGGAAGTGATGCGAGGCGAAAGAAGGCGAGTGCCTCGTTGAGGAAGTCATGCTCATTTACGCCGACGAGGGCGACGAGCAGGGCGTCGAAATCACCCGGGTGTGGCTGCAGACCCATGGCACGAAACGCATCGACCAACGCCACTTGCCAGTTGCTGCGATGCGCCATGTAGCACGCAAGTGGGATGAAGGGATCGAAAGACAATGGGGGCTTCGTCCAGGTATCCCAGTTTTTCATGTGCTCGAAGTCGAGCGAGGGGTCAGTCTTGACCATGTCAAGGACAAGCTTGATACGGCTCCGAAGTCCATCTCGCCCGTTGTCCGTGCCCAGCGGATAAGGCAATACTCCCGCTGCGCCCTATTTGGTCTTCGCTTCGGGCAACTTCTTGACATCGTCGGCCGCCATATCTTTGACGCTGAGATCGGCGTAGAACACGCGGTACTTCTCGGCCCCAGTGGGCTTGTACCAGAAGATGGGCCGATCGGGCGCGCCCAGCTTCACGCCGCCGCCGATCGCTATCCAACCGATCAGAGTGCCGAGGGCCGCAAGGATGGTTGAGGCCACGGCGAACTTGGCGATGCGTTTCATTTGTCGGGCCCTCTGCAAGGTAATGGTAGTGATGGGAGGCACATCCGATTCCCGGATACCCTCCGCCACAGGAGCAACCGTTTCTGCCGGGCCCACGCCGTCCATGACCGCCCCGGACGGCGCGGCCATGGTGGCCGAAGCGAGGTCCGCCAACAGCCGACGCCTTGCCTCGTCGCTCAGTCCTGGCAGCGGACGCGCTCGTAATTGGGCTTCGAGATGTTCGTCACGGTCGGTCATGTGTTTGCCTTCTCATCAAGTTCGAGGTGAAGGTGCTTGAGACCAGATCGGTAACGTGTGTCGGCGGGTAGGTAGCTGGCCAGTTGTGGTCCCCCTGCTGCCAGGGGAAACCGGAGGAGTGTCGGCGGGAGGTAGCTGGCCAGTTGTGGTCCCCCTGGGTAGACCCAGGGGAAGCCGGAGGAGCGTCGGCGGGTGGTAGCTGGCCAGTCGCTGGTCCCCTGGGATATACCCAGGGGAAACCGGAGGGAGTGTCGGCGGGTGGGTAGCTGGCCAGTAAGTACACCGGATAGACCCAGGGGAAACCGGAGGTGTCGGCGGGGTGGGTAGCTGGCCGTGTGGTCCCCCTGGGATAGACCCAGGGGAAACCGGATTCAGAGAGAAGCGGGAACTGAGATGTACGGAAGTCGTAGCTGAGCCCGCCAAGGGCTCAGCGGCAGCGGCGACAGATGTTCCATCGCCATTGGTGTGAAGGGCAGGAAGTCTGGGTGCCAAAAAGATAAGTCGGCACCGGAGATCTTTTTGTCATCCGATTTTTTTTGTCCTTATCTGCCCCGTCCAAGGTCTCTGGCACCATCTCGAGATTAATCGAAATACGTTCCATTACCGCAACAGGTGCCGCAGCCATCGGATTGTACCCCAACTCCTTCGGGGCATGTCCCAAATTGCCATCTCGGAAATCAAAGCTCCATCATCTCATCTCAAATCAGTTCGACTTTGACACGCCGCCCGGCACTACTGGAGGGGAGCTTCTCTTGGTTGGTTTTCCCAGCGCAGCGCCAGCCTTGCTGCGGCGGCGCGCTGGCCTCAATTCAGGTGTACATGTCCCACCGATGGACGCCGCACCGTTGCCAACTGTTTTCGTACCCAGACGGTCCCAGGTCGGCAGCCGCTAGTTCGCTCGTCTAACGCTGTACTGGGATGATCCTGCTATTTGTTGGAGCAACGCGCATGCGGCGACTGAGGGACCGAGTCCGCGTCGCATGGTTTACACGCACACAATACTCCACCACCGCTCCACTCTGCCACTATCTTCGGCCCGATCCGTCAGTCTGATTCGGGCTGACCACCGTCGTTGTGTCCCTTATCCGAAAGGATTTTCAGGCGCTTCTGGGCAAGGTCGAACACGGAATTTGGGTGGTGCATTCTTTCCCCTGTTCAATTTCCTGGAACAGCTTCTTGGCGTGTTCATGTAAATCACATTTGTCGGCGATCCAGCCCAGGGCCAGCTTATCGAAGCGGTTCGGACGGCTATCCGGATCGACGGCCGGCATGGCATGGAGTGCTTGGATGGCTTCCGGTAACTGGCCAGCTTCAATCAGGGCCAATACGTAGACTGAGGCCGCGGTCCTTTCCGCCTCAGCTCGGTCTTCCATCTGCGCCGCTCGGGTTTCGTTGAGAGCACCCGTGGCCAACGTCAACGTGCCATCGGGCACCGGATCCTGAAAAAATAATAGCTGTGCCGTCGCTCTCCTGAGGAAGGGAGGCATATGATCCTGTTGTCCAGCCAGTACGGAGAGTATTTCACCCGCTTTGTCGGTGTCCCCTTTTGCCGTTGCGGCTTCCGCGAGTGTCACCTGCCCCCACAGACGAACCTGTTCCACATCCGCATACTCGTCGACGATTTTCTCGATGGCGTCGATGTCTTGGAGTCCTGCGAGTGCGATTAATTCCATGGCGGCCGGTTCGAATGCTTTGGGATACTGTTTGCGCATCGTTGCAGCACGCGTGGCAAGTGCCTGGTAGTCGCCGGTTTGGACATAACCGGCTACCAGCGCACGATCGACCTGAAGCTGCTTGCTTTCCTCCAGGTCAGCACGGATTCGCGCCAAGGATGGCAAGGGGCTTTTCGGGCGCGTCGCCCATGACCGCCAGGGCAGCCGCCGCCAACTGGGCATTTTGTTGATCCTTGTTGCCGACCGCCCACAAACGGGCGAAAGGCGTCCCCGCGAACGGGTCGAACATTCTGGCGAATAGACTGACGTCTGGCCGCTGTTGGTCGTAGGCCCAATCCAGCCAGCGGCGAGCATCGTCCTGGCGGCCCTTCAGCAGCAAAGCAAGCGCCTGCTGGCCGAATTCCGACTGCTGATCGCCGGCACGGTAGAGTCGCAGCCCCTGTTCGCTACGCAGGACAACTGCGTTCCAGGAGAACGAAGGAACGGTCTTGTGTTTAACGAGAACGCGGTGACAATCCGTACCCCCCTCGACTTCTTTGAAGTCGAACTCCGCGACGCTGTCCGCCATGCGGTCGGGCAGGAAGCCGCGATCCAATAACACCTTGCGTATCCGCTCAATCCAAAGAGGCAACCCCGAATCAAACGCGCCATCCGTCTCATCTGGCACATTCGCGAAGAATCGTTTCAGACGCGAACTAGCCGTGCCATGAACAAAAGCGTTGGCCAAGACAAGCCTTACCACGTCAACCGGCTCTACGTCACCTTTTTCCTCCCGCTCGTATCGTGAGAGTTGACTAAATACCTTGGCAGACCGCAGCATAGCATCCTTCTGCGGTGAGTTGTCAGCCAGTTTCTCCGCCAGCTCCGCGGCCGCCTGGTATTCGCGAAAGTAACTCAGCACCGAGAGCAGTTGCTGCAGAAGCATTTGGCGTTGTGTTCCGGCTGGCCGCATTTCGGCGGCACGCTTGAGACACGCATCGACGCTCTCGCTGGCGGCGATCGCCACTAGCAGATGCAGGTCGCGCACCGTAGAGGCGTTCTCTTTTTCCAGCAGCTTCTTGGCGTCTTCCACTCTACCCTGGATGTGCATGGCCGAGACGAGACTGTCGAGCACCGTTTCGTCCTTGCGCCTCTCGTAAGCCGCCGTGAACTCCGTGATCGCCAAGTTCACGAATTCGGGATTTCCGAAGAGGAGACCCTGTTCATCGTACTCGAGCAGGGTTCCGAGTTCCCAACGCGTTTCCACGTCGTCTGGCTCAACTTCCAGCGCCATACGGTAAGCCGCCACCGCTCCCGCTCGATCGAAACCGGGTTCGAGATATCGCCCGATCCGATTGTGAGCCAGCACGAAGCCAAGCGTAATCCGAGTATGAAATTCGGTGGGTGCAAGCTCGACGGCTCGCCGCGCGTGCGCCCTCGCCAGATCACCCAATCCCAGTTGCAGAACCGCCTGGGCGAACTGCGTGTGCCTAACGGACTCGTCCGGATACTTCCGCAGCAACTCGTGATAGGCGACCACTGCCTCGCGAAGTCGTCCCGCTTCCAGGTGCTTGCCGGCTGTCTGCTCGAAGCGAATGGCTGCCTGCCAGGCCTGGTAACCACCGCCACCGCCCAATTCTTGAATCTTGCGCCGCGACTCTCTGACCGCTTCCGCGGAAAAACGGCCGTCGCCGCTGTCGAACAACACTCGGACGCTCACGGAATTTCCATCCCCCGCGCGATAGGTTGCTTCGAGCTTGGCTGGACCCAGTTCAATCGCTTGATCGTCTGGCAACTTCCCCGGCAAGAATCCCGGGGCGGGCACCACTCGGTACTCGACCTCGTGTCGAACCGGATACGGCAGCCAGAGGGGTAATTCGCGTTGATTCTTCGATCCAGCCTCATCTGCGGGTGATACCACTTGAGAAGAATCCGGTGGGCCCGTCAGGTCGAACGGTAGCCACTCAAATGCCTCGTGCAACGGCACAACCGCCAACGCGTTGGGATGTTCCACCACCGCGACTGATATCTCGTCGTACTCGGCCTTGATTTGAAAAGGGGATTTCAGATCGTCGGGCTCAGAGCAGGAGAAATTGACCAGTTTGTCGGTCCCGAACCAGTTCAGACCTTGCTGTCGCAGCCAGTCTCGTCGCTGCTCCTGATCGGCGGAAGCAAGACTCGCACGCACCGACTGAGCAAAGGCGCCGCGATAGGTCGTGACCGTGGCGGCTTTCGCCAAAGACGTATCAGAGATTGTGATCACGTGACTCGTCGAAATACAATTCTCGGACGCCGTGTCACGAGGAGTGCGGACCAACTCGTTGGTCGCAGAGTTTGCCACGAGCGCGAGGCGGCCTTGGTCGTCTACCGGCAGTACACCGAACGGACTGAATCTGCTCGTGGGATCGATCCACAGCGGTCTGTCGCCTTTCACGTAGACGATCGCGTGATCGAAACTACTCAAACGAGGAAGATCGGGGATCGTATCCATTCCCGAGCCTGCATTAAGCAACGCCACGTCGGCCTGGATACCCGCAGCCCGCAGGAGCCCGACATACAATGTCGCGAGGTCCTTGCAGTCTCCATACTGACGAACGAGCGTTTCTTGCGGCCTCTGAGGCACAATCGTCGCACTGCCGAAGGACACAGCCGTGAAACGAGTTCGCTGCCTGATGTGCTCCAGCAGCAACTCGGCGACTTCTCGTGTTTCCTTGCCCCGGCTCGGACCAAGCACGCTGCGCACCAATTCTTCCAGGTCATTTCCGGCAAGTTGCTGTTGCACGATCGTCGCATACTCCTGCGCCACATCCTGCCACGATTGGGCAGTCGAAAAGATGAACAGGGGGACCGGCGCAACATCGCTGGGCAGGTTCAGCTCCAATTGTTCGAGCAGAGCGGGTACCGGCCCCAGTGACAACGTGACAACTTGACGGTCCTCATCTCGCTGCACTACGGGCACCACGTCGGATCGCGGTACCCGGTAATGGAGAGGCGTGGATGCTGGTACTTCCAGCACAACGTTGACAAGACGTGTGGGGGCGAGCAGGCTCCCCAGCTGAAAGGAGCTGGAGCCCCCTGCCGTGCTGAACGGTCTGTGCTCGCGCGTGAGCACCTCGGTTTCGACGACGCAGCCAATGGCTAACGCTGGAAGCGGAGCTCGCAGAAGCTTGGCATCCGTGAAGACGTATGCCTGTCCAGATGGAATCTGGATTTCTTCGATGGTGTTCTGGTCCAATGTATGAACTTCCCCGCCTGGGGTAATGACACGGGCACGAATACTTGGGCGGTCCTGGTACCAGGGACTCCAAGATGCTTGGACGACACCGTATTGGTCGAACGCATCACGCGTGAGGCAGCGGTAGATCTGGCGACTGATGGCCGTCGTCTTCCCCTCCAAATCGATGCTAAATCGACCTTCGTCCAAGAGTATCTCGACATCGGCGCTCCCAAGGTCGTAATCGCACGCTTTCGCCAACTCCAGTAATTCCACCGGTGATGCGGCAAAAGCAGGTTTTGAGAAAGGCGACTCCGAGGATGGTTCCGCCGCGTGGACAGCAGGATCCGCGAAGTGGTTGGTCAGGAACAACTGTGTTCCAGCATAGACTGCCCAGGTGAAAACGAGACGCGTGCGGAATTTCCCGTGTGTTTTCACGGTCATGTCCTCCGTCGTTCGACGCTGTTGTCGTCCCTCACCACAGTCTGTTTAACCGAAACGAGAAGACAATGCACGGACAAACGTCAAATATTTCCTTGAGTTGACTCCAGGTGACCGGCGAACACGTCTCCCTATTAGGCGAGTCAACGGCTTCCAGGCCGTGATCGTCAACTTATCAACACCGGCGGCTGTTCTGGTGAAACACTGACTTCCGACGGCGGTAACGACGACGGTGTCGGAATACTGCATACGCGTCACAATATCGGAAAGCGCGATGAACCGAAGAGACGCCGTGCCACTGTTCAATGTATGAATTCTCCAACCGATGAATACCGGCGGAGCGAATTCGGTTTACTGGAGCGAGAAGACCCGACTTGAGCAGTGTGTAGCTGGGATGCGGCTGCCACTGGCGCGATGGAAGATCGGTGATCGCTCCAACCGAGAGCTACGGATGTCCCGTTCGGTTGCCGACACGATCGAGATCTCCTCAGGCTCATAACCGCAGTGCGAATGCTGCGCAGCCGATACCGCAATACGCGTGCTAGGATCACACTCGACAAACGGTTCTCAAATTGTCGGTAGCGGCCTAAAACCCGCGTCTATGCCGCTGGCAAAGAACCGCGGTTCATGCTGAGTTGAGTGAAGTTGCCTGTGAGTGCCGGGGAGGGGGAGTAAGAGTAAGAACGGGATTGCACAGTTACCGAGCTCTGCGCGGTCGGAACCCTGTGAACGGTTACAATTTTTGCCCCAGTGGCTGCGCTGCCAACTCGGACTTTCAGCAGCCATCCACGCTCGTACGGATCGTCGCTGACGAGCGTGGGAGTGCGGAGCACCTGGAAAGTCCTACGACTGCGGCACGAAGAAACTCTCCGTCAACCGTTTCCACGCATCGTCGTCGATGTGACGGTACAGGTCGTCGACCAGCGTCCCACCGTCGGCAAGGCTGGTCTCAATCGCTTCCTCGCCATGCATGCTCGCCACCAGCCGATCCATCTCGCGTCCGAACCAGGTGCGAGCTTCCTTGCCCACAAACAGACGCCTTCTCTCCTCCGCGATGTTGTCCGGCTCGCAGCTGGACCGCCCAACCGCCTGTGAATGGCTCTTCGTTGATCAAACCAGGGTGCTTCAGCAGCGTTTCATTCCTGGCAAGTACCGTGCCGGTGATGGGGGCCACGTACTTCCACGCTCCGGTTCCCGCGTCGAAGAGAGAAAAGACGATCACCCTCCTCGACTCGCATGCCGACCGGAGGCAGATCGACCGCCTGCAGCGGGCCGAGTGCGGCTTGCACCAAATCGTCCGCGCCCACAAACACGTGCCGCGGGAAGATCTGGGCCCAGCTGTGGTTGCGGTGCAAGGCAATTCCCGCCGGCAAGCGCAGGCCTTTGTAGTGGACCTGATCGTCGATCTTCGCGTCCAGCCAGCGACGGAAGCCGGGACTGATGAGATACCAGGCAGCACAGCCAGCACCACCACGACTGCGGCGACCACAAACAGCGGCCGCGCGAAGACCGCCACCAGCACCAGCAGTACTAGCCCCACCGGGATCAATACCAGAGCTGCCTACGAATCCGACCGACTTTTCTCAGCCATCCTGAAACGTCATCATCGGACGCCTCACTTTCAGTTGGTGATTTCGAGCTCCCTCGATCATCTATCAGCAAAACCCGTGCCAGGTTCAATCGGTTTCTTGCAAGTGCTATTCCAGGAAACGGTGTTGCGTCATTCAACGGACCGCCAAGCCGCGTCGCACGGGGAACTGAGTGTATAATTTCTCAACTCCCAAGTTGACATATTCATCACCTCGCATGGCTCAGTGGATCAGCTCGCGGATGAGTTCCATATAGGCGGGTCCCCCCAGCATCCGACGGAGATCCGCCAATTCGCCTCCATCGGCGAGACACAAGCCGATGTCTTCTGTGTCGGCCAGGAGTTGCAATCGCCACCTGCCGCCGAAAGCGGCGCAGGTCCAAGCGGGTCTGTTCGCAAGCCGCCTCAGCTCTCAACAAACTGCGAACCTGTGAGTGGTCCAGGACCTCGAATTCGGCAATCCAGCCATCTCCGTAGGGGGCGGTGATCAGCTGATTCGGGTCGCGATCAAGCCGTTTGTTCTTGATCACACGTGGCCGCAGCGATCGGGGCGACGACGAACAAGACTCCTAGCCCAAGATCGATCTCACAGAGGACTTGGCCTGGTGCCTGCTTGCTACCCGTCGCGTAGCAGGAGACACCGCGGCAGTTCCCCATGATCGTGGCGGCAAAGGCGTCGAGGCCGAAGCGGAAAAGCAGGCCGTCACTCGCGCCGATGGATTGCAGCCACGAGTGCCCGGGCGAGTACAGCCGATCCTCGGGAAAGAACTTGGTCAGCTCGCTGCGGGGACAACACAGCGATGTGGCCGGGAGGATGCGCCGCATGCCCACTGAGCGCCGCGTCCAAGGGGCAGTTTTCGCAGTCAAAATCACGATCACACAGCTTGTAGTTCAGCAGACCCGCGCTCATCCAAATGCAAGGTTGAGCGCCGGCACTGTGGCGTTGGTAGCAGACATATCTCGACTTTCTTTCGGAAGCGATTGAACGCATCCGTCCTCTTCATCCGGTGGTGACGCTGATTGCGCGATAGTAGGAATCTCGGACCAAAGACGATGAATCGTAGCGAACTGCTGGTGAGTTGACCCGGCAATACACCTGTAAACTGCTTCCAGCAAAAGCTTTGCGATCCTGACGGCACACCTGCAGTGGAACGCAACGCTGGACCGCCAGGCGCAGAAAAACTCTGCGCGGTGTTGAAATTTACAGCGCTCCGCGGTTATATTAGGGGCGTTATGGGTCACCTTACCTGCGTCACGGTGGATTCGTTGCGAGCATGAATGCCCGCATCAAGCGCCCCTGAGTCTGATCGTTCATTCACTGGGAATACGGCTACTCATCCCGTTGTTCCTGACGGTCTGCGTGGTGCTGACGATCCACGCCACGATCAGTTTTCGTTCGACGAAGGAGCATTTCCTGCGGTTCGTCGAAGCGGACATCGACCACTATGGCGAGCTGATCAAGCGGGCCACGCATGACGGGATGCTGTTGAATCTCAAGGAAGAGGTTCAATCGACGATTGAGCGACTGGGCGCGGGGCCCGAGCTATCGACGATCCGCGTCTACGATCTCAAGGGAACGACGATGATGTCCGCCCAGCGAGGAGGAGATCGGGAATCGGATCGATCTCGACTCGGAGACCTGTTCGCAGCTGCCATTGTGCTGGGGGCGCGGGGAACACGACGGCGCTGGAGCGGCGGAGCCTGGCCCGCGATGGCCGACGGGCACGAGGTCCTGCGTCACTTGTCGGTCATCGAGAACGAGCCATCCTGTTCCACCGCGCAGTGCCATGCTCATCCCGCCGATCAGAAGGTGTTGGGCATTCTCGAGGTGGAGATGTCGATGGAGCCGGTCGAGTTGACGCTGCAATCGTCGCAGCGGCAGTTCCTCTGGACGACGCTGATTCTGATCGCTCGTCGTGGGCGTGGTGGCCGCCGTCTTTATCCGCCGCCTGGTCCACCGCCCGGTGATGCAGCTCTACGAAGGGACGCTGCGGATTGCCGGCGGCGATCTGACAACGCGTGTCGAGCCGCACGGCCGTCACGAACTGGCACAACTGGCCGTGGCCTTCAACCAGATGGCGGCCGACTTGAGCGCCGCTCGGCAGGAGGTGACCGACTGGTCCCAGAAGCTCGAGGACAAGGTGATCGAGAAGACGGAGGAGCTCAGCCGGGCGCAGCGGCAGGTCCTGCACATGGAGAAGATGTCGTCGCTCGGCAAGCTCTCCGCCACCGTGGCCCACGAGTTGAACAATCCGATCAGCGGAATGCTCACCTATGCACGGCTGGTGCGCCGCGAATTGGCGGAGCAACCGATTGAGGAAGATGTTCGCGCAGAGCTGACCCGGTATTTGAGTCTTGATGGAGAAGGAATGCAGCCGCTGCGGCGCCATCGTGCAGAACCTGCTGCTGTTTGCCCGGCACACGGGAGCGGCCATGGCCCCCGTCGATCTGAACGAAGTGGTTGACCGGGCCCTGATGCTCGTGCGGCATCACCTGACGATCAGCGGGATAACGTTGCAGCAGCGAGCTGCTCGAAGGTGACAGCGAGATCGTGGCGGACGCCGGCCAGCTGCAGCAGGCCTTGGTGGCTCTGTTCGTCAACGCGGTGGAGGCGATGAGCGGGCAGGAGGACGGCGAGTTGACGGTCCGTTTGCGCGGCACGCCGGACGAGGTCCAGATCGATGTCGGAGACACCGGGGTCGGGATCCCGCCGGAGGTCTTGCCACAGATCTTTGAACCCTTCTTCTCGACCAAGGAAAAGGAGAGCGGCGTCGGTCTGGGACTGGCGGTCGTGTACGGCATCGTCGAGCGGCACGGAGGTCGGATCGAGGTCGAGTCGCAGGTCGGGCAGCGTACCGTCTTCCATCTGCGGCTGCCACGGCGCGCCGCAGCACGGACGAAGCGAGCGCCGGACGACTCGGCTCGCATCGAGCCCACGGCATGAGGCAACGCGCAGGCATCACGGTGGGGAGATGACTGGCACTATGAACACCGCAAACCGCACGCATCCTGGTCGTGGACGATGAGTTTTCGGTGCGGGACTCTCTGTACAACTGGTTCCGCAAGGACGGCTACGAGGTCACGGCGGCGGAGAACGCCACCGAGGCCTTGAAGGCCCTGCAGGAGCACGCCTTTGACGTCGCCCTGCTCGACATCAAGATGCCCGGCATGGATGGCATGGAACTGCAGGAACACATCCACCGCATCGACCCGCAGATCGCCGTGATCATGATCACGGCGTTCGCCTCCGTGGACACGGCGGTGCGGGCTCTCAAGCAGGGAGCCTTCGACTACGTCACCAAACCGATCGATCCGGACGAACTGAGCCACCTGGTTCTTCGTGCGCTGGAACAACGGCGTCTCCGGGAGGAGAACGCGCAGCTGCGCGAGACCATTGATGAATTGGTCTCCGTGGACGAGATCGTCGGCGACAGCCCTCCCATGCGGAAAGTCATGGAACTGGTCGAGCACGTGGCGAAGACCGATGCCACGGTCCTCATTCTCGGGGAAAGCGGCACCGGCAAGGAACTGATCGCCCGCGCCATTCACGCCAACAGCAAGCGGCGGTATTTCCCCATCGTGCCCGTCAATTGCGGGGCCGTGCCGGAAGATCTGCTGGAAAGCGAGCTTTTCGGTCACGAGAAGGGGGCCTTCACCGGCGCGCACATCGCCGCAAGGGCAAGATCGAGATGGCGGACGGCGGCACGCTGTTCCTCGACGAAGTGGGGGCCATTACGTCCGAAGATGCAGGTCGAGCTGCTGCGGGTGCTGGAAACCAAGCAGCTGACGCGCGTCGGCGGCATGCGTAGCGTCGACGTGGACTTCCGCGTCATCGGCGCCACCAATGAGAACCTGGAACGGGCCGTGGCGGAGGGGCGATTTCGCGAGGACTTCTTCTATCGCATCAATGTCTTTACGATCGAGTTGCCTCCCCTGCGAACGCGGCGATCGGATATTCCCCAACTGGCGCAGCACTTTCTGGATCGCTTCGCCCGGCAGATGGACAAGCGGATCACCGAGATTCGCCCCGACGCGATGGAGATTCTCATGGCCTACGACTGGCCGGGCAACGTGCGCGAACTCTCCAATGCCATCGAACGGGCTATGGTCCTGGGCCAGCCGCCGGCGATTCGGCCGGAGGATCTGCCGCTGCTCGGGCGGCTCAGAAACCAGCCGACGCTCGGAGAGTCCCTCGCCGATGTGGAGAAACGCCATATTGCCGCGGTGCTCGAAGCCACGGACGGGAACGTGACCCGGGCGGCCGAGATTCTCGAAGTCGATCGGGTTACCGTGTACAACAAGATCAAGAAGTACGGCCTGCGTCATTAGGTGAGCGGTCGTGCGCAGACGATGCGAACCGTGGATCGCCACCGCGAAGTAGCGGCCCGTGAGAATGTGAAGGTGGGCACCGTGGGCGTGTTGCGTCTAGTACCCATTTTTTGCGGCACCGAGCGCGACTCTGGTTGACTCGCTGGTCGCGACGCTGCACACGGTCTTTGGTTTGCGCGTCGAATTACATCCGCCCTCGTTCGATCCGGAACTGGCCTTCGACAGCTCGCGAGGCCAGTACAACTCGCGTATCCTGCTCGCCCAACTCCTGCGCGAAACGCCAGCCCGAAACAACGCGTGTCCTGGGGGTCGCAGGCGTCGATCTGTTCATTCCCGTCCTGACCTATGTGTTCGGCGAAGCGCAACTCGCCGGTCGCGCAGCCGTGGTATCGACTCACCGCCTGGACTGCCAACTGTACGGTCTGCCCGCCAACCGAAAACTCCTTCTGCAACGCCTGCGCAAGGAAGCGATCCACGAACTCGGCCATACGTACAATCTGATTCACTGCCATCAACATCCGTGTGTCATGATGAGTTCCACTTATGTGGAAGGTATTGATCTGAAGTCGGATCGCTTCTGCGACCGCTGTTTGGCCCAGCTGCGACAGGCCGGTTTGAAGTCGCGCCCCGCCCCCTAACGGACAGCCGTGAAGAGCCCATTGCTGAACTGTTATGGATCCCGCGTCCTGTGCCCCATTCTTCTTCGTTTGCCGGCAACAATGCACGGCTCCGGGGCTGTCAAAAGGTCGAATTCGAGTGCAACGCTGTAGGACGTGACAGCGCCGGCAACACGCGCCGCCGGAGGTACGCCGTGCGAAGCGGCGTCCCGCGGTCCAGGGAGCAGTGAAAACTAAACCCGCGACCACGCTCTCTACCAATCGACCGTCAAGCGGCCCCCCCCGCCCGGCGTGGCGACCGCCCAGGTATTGTCCGCCCATTGAACTGCCAGTGCTTTCTGGTTCGCCTGGGCGTCTTGAAAAACGGCGGTCTGGGGCTTGGGTGTGCCCCGTCCGCTCCAAATCACTTCCGGGCGGCACAACGGTCCGAAGTGAATGTCGAGCGGGCCGCCCGCGATGACTTTCATACCCAGCGCGTGCATGTGGGCGACTTCCTCGCGGCACTTCGCGGGCCAGGCTTCCCCTTCGACGGGTTCGTAAAGCCGGCAGAATCCGTCGGGGTACATCCCGGCCAGCACGAATCCCGCCTCCTGCAATCGCTGTGCCCAGGGCATGGGCTTGATCGTATCGCCCGCTTCATACGCCGGATGGTAGGGGAGACAGAACATCATGACTCGATCGAGCCATGCCGAGCGCGGCAGCGACTCGACCACCGTGTCGTAACCCCAGTCCTGCCCACCGACGGTTTCCGATACGGAAACCATCGTGACCGACACCAGGAGAATGAGACGCACAATATCGGCAAGGCGTTTCATGCTAAGCCCTTCTCAAAAAGTTCTTATCCTAACGCGGCCGGTAGCCGCTACCAGAAAGGGACCCAGAGCGTTTGGTCTTGCTGGTTTGGACGACCGGAACGATTAGTCGCCTGCACATTGTCTAAACGTTTCGTAGAAGGAAAAGACCAGGTCATCTCCCAATTTCGTATCGATCTCCAAGAGCGTAAAAGAAAACGACGGAAAGCGATTTCCAAGCTCCATCAACCGCCGCAACTCCGCGCGGATATCGTCCATCGCCGTGGTTTCGACCCAAGACGGAAACAAGATGCAATTGACTTCGGCATGGGGAAACCGCCGTCCAAGTTCTTCAAAATCCGTATCCTGGCCCAAGTCAAGAGCATGCAGGTAGTTGAACTTTGCATAGTTCTTCAGGTGCACGGTGGCGCCAGAATCCTGGTGCATCATGAACCGGGCGCCAATGGTTCTGGCGTACTCCATCAACTGCCAGTCGCAGGGGAAGTTCAATGCGGCATAGTGATCGGGCGATATCATCGATACCGAGCAGTTGCCGATGAAAATATCCTTGAGCGGCCAGCCGTCCACCCGCGGAAAATAGTCCAGGCCAAGGAGCGTTAACTGGAGAATGTTGTCATAGAGCTTACTTACGAGATCGGGCCTCGCAATGTAGTCCGCCAGCAACTGCTCGCCTTGCAGGGAAAAGGCCGTATTGATCACCGACCCCAGGTTCTGCAAGCTGCTCATGGTGCGATAGTGGGGATTGAACTCTTTGTCGGGAACCCGATATTCGCTGTAGCTTCTCTTCAGTTGCTCCACTTGCTCCAGCACGACTCGGACCGGTTCGCTCGCCTCGAACCGTGCAACGGTCCATGGCTCCAGCGACTCGATTTCCTCCTCGGCGAGGACCCGTGGCCGTCCACCCGGTTCGGCGTTTTGGGCATAGCCAATCTCGCAGCCGTACATGGCGGGCATGAATCGGTGTCCGAATGGCTCGATGCTGACTCGGGGAAAAGGCGATTCGTACCCCAAGCCGATGCCACCATAGGTTTCGAACACCACTCGGTCGATCTCCATCGTCGTCTCGACTCGATGATCCACATCGCGGTGATAGCGTTGGCCCAGATCAAACCCGAATCGATCGTGGAGCAGTTGGTAGGTGAGAGCCATACCCAAGGGGTAGCGTCCGAGTTTCTGCAGCGGATAGCATACGGGCACGGGTCGACTCCTTGGCAATGTCGCGGCCAGGTGAGTGACAACGTCATCACTGTCGCTCCAGCCGCAGTGTGACAACGCCGTAAGCCGGCAAATCGATCGGGCCTTCGATCTGGGGGCCACGGGATTCCTGCGGATCGCTGAGGTAAACCGATTGCGGCTCGGCGCACTGGAGAGCCGGTCGCTCCGGTTTGCCCGACGCGGCAAACAGTCGCACCATCAGAGCCCTGCCATCGCGGCTTGGTCTGAGTGACGTGACCACCACGCCGTCTCCCTGGACGCAAAAGGCCGGCGGCCCGATTGGCCGGGCGGGATCCGCGGGCAGAGCCAGCAGTGGCTGAGTGACATCCCTCGCTTCGCGCTGCGCCACCGCCTGGTCATATTGGCCGTGCGGCACAAGTGTGTACGCGAATTGGTGAGGACCTTCCTGGTAGGCCCGATAGTTGGTTTCCCAGTGGTTGGTCATGACCCACGAATAAAAAAATGGCGTCGGCTTGATTTCGCGATCCCAAAACTCGGGAACGCCGTCGGGGGTCTTGTCGTACATCATGCTCGCCGCTGGGAGGCAACCTCGGCCACGCCCGATGATCTTGAAGGGATGGAACTTGATCATCGGGGCGTCGCAAGTAATCCAAGTTACGCCGTAGTCCGCGTTGGAGACATCGACCCAACGCTCAACGCAATAGTAGTTCCGGTTCGCACCAGGGAGCTGGTCCTTTTCTGGGCGAACCACTGCCAAAGGCACGTTGATGCGGGGCTGCCCCTCAGGCACGTTCAGCGGAAAAGCGAAGTACACGCTTTCGGGCTGGAGCTGCTGCTGCTTCTGCATCTGGTTGATGAGGTCTACGCGGTCCATCGCGTCATAGATGCGGACGCGGCGAATGAGCTTCGTACAACCTGGCGCGGCGGATTCGATTTTGATCGTCCCCACTACCGGCCCCGGGTCCTCCACGGCAATGGTCACGGGAGTTGTGATCCGGCTGTACCCTTCGCCGGTGACCCGGCCCAGGGTATAGAGGTAGTCGTTCAGGCCGAAACCTTCTTTGAGTTCCACCAACTCTCGATTGAGCGACTTGCTGAAGAGGCTCTTGATCGAGCCGTTCTGCGGGTCGATTTCAATCCTGATCCGGCCGTTTTCCAGCACATGGCCTTCGACCTTGACATCTCCTGAAGCTAAGGCCATGCCGCTGTGAAGCGTGAACCGCGCTGCGCCCAGCGCGGGAATGGTGGGAGAGAGAACCACTAACTCGCCCGATCCCAAACGCTGAGTGGGCACCTCTTTTCCCGCCGCAGAGACCAGGCGATCTCCACCAGCGGAAACTGCCCGCGGGAGCAGCACGACGCCACCACGATCCCACGATGCGGTGTTGTACAGGTCGATGGTCTGTGAATCCTTCACAATGATCGGCGCGGTCACTTGTCCCAGAATCTGACGCGCCACGTCGCGCGCACTGTGCGCAAACTTCTGCTTGAACTTCTCCTGGGAAACAGTGAACTCGCTGAAAGGCTCAGAGATACTGCTGTGCGCTCCCCACGTGTGTTCGTCGTACATAATGACGTTGCGCCACGCCTGGCGGAAAAGGTCGTGGAGTTGCAGCCGGGGATTGAGGAGGGCCCAGAGTCGTTCGGCCTGAGCGAGTTCTTCCTTGGCATGGCGGTTGATGGCCAGATCGGCCGACGTCGACGCGGCTCCGTCTTCCCAATAGGGTGTCATATCACCGGACAAGACGGGCAGATCCTTGCCGTAACGCTCTTCGAACTCGGAGAACATCCGCGTATTGGTGCTGAGGATGATCCTCGGGTAGGCGTACTTCTCGTTCCAGTCCTTCACTTGCCGAGCGAGATTCGGATCGGGATACCCGTTGTCACCGCCGATTTCATAACGGAGCTGCGCAACATCGTAAGGATAGTTCTTGGCGACCAGGTAATGATCGATGAAATCCAACACGGCAGAACCGACGTCCTTGTCGCCACCATCCCAGAAGTGGATGTAGCTGTTGGGAACCATCCAACAAAGAACGCGCCGTTGACCCGATGGGTCGACCCAGTAAAACGGCCCGTTACTCAGCAAGTAAATGTATCCCAGGCGGTGATTGTTGTTCGGAGCCGTGTTGAGGTATTTTACGCCCTGCTGACTCATGGCCGAAACGAGTCCCCAGGTGTAGCCGGGCACGTCCGAGCCGATCGCGGTCGTCACTTTCACGCCATACTGCTTCTCAAAATCTTTCGCAGGCTGCATCAATTGGAGCAACTCTTCATCGGTCGCCAATCCGGTCATCACGTGGACGTAGAACCCGTCGAGATGGATCGCGCCGCTGCGCACTGCCACGAGGAATTCCTCACGTTTCTCCTCCGTTGCGGTGCGCAGGAATTCGTCGATCGCCCACATTCCCTCGGGATGCCACTTGAAGCGTGAGTCCGCGGGATACGCGGCCGTTTCTTTGATGAGGTCCAGAGCCTTGTGCAGGAAGCCCACTTGGAGTTTGAGAACTTCCTGCTGCGTATGGGTGAAACCGATGTCCAAATGAGTCTGGTGAATCAGGTGGATCTCCCATTTCCTGACCGGCTGCCGGTGAAGCGGCCGCTCGTCAACGACTTGATCGCCACTGCGCAGTTGGAGTGTCGCGGTAGCGGGCGACGTGACGGCCGAAAGCAGCATTTGGACGACCTGGCATCCGGGCTCGAGAGACACTCTTTGAGGTGCGGAGCCATCCACGTGCAAGGAAGCCGCGCTGGCCGGACCAAGGTGGACAATCTTTGCGGTGGCCGGCTGCAGCAGAAGCTCGCCACTGCGGACCAGGGTCGGATGAACATCGACGGCAGCGATCGCCGAGCTCGCCTCACTCAGCGATGTGCCTCGTGGGGTCTCGAACCGCAGGGCGTCCCACAACATCCACGAGCCAGACGTTGTCGTGATGGCGATCACGTTGTTACCCGCCTTCAACGACTTCGGTGGCACGTCGACGGTCAGGACACATTCGCGCCCTTGTGAAGGATCGCCGAAGACCGATTGGCCGTCGTCCCCTCCCGCAGACGTTTGAAACTCCTGGGCCAGATCGTTGATCTCCACCCGCAACCGCGGCGGTACGAACCAATGCGTATCGACCAGGTCGAGCACCAGCCGGCACGGCTCGGCCGGCGCCGCATTCAGGCCGAACAAGACAATGAACGTCTGCGGCTGGCCCGGTGCCCAGCCGCTATCGGCCGGGCCCGGCTGCACGTAGGGCCAGTCCTTCTTTGGATCGGATCGGCCGACTACAAAACAGCCCGCCTGGTGGTAACTCTGATAGTCGCTCGGCGCGAGCGCGAATTCCGCCGTGCTGTTGTCTCTCGCGCCGATCTGCCAGAGGACCGTCCGCTCGGGCTGCGGTATTTCCGCAGCAAGACAAGATCCCAGGACTGCCGCCAACACAACGAGAACGCAGGGGACGCCCGCGCCTGTGCGGTTGCTCATGGAAAAGCCCTTTGTCGTCAAGCGGGGAGACGGTTCGCGGAAGGCCGTATGGCGCCACGACTGGTCGATCACGCGGAGTCTCACATACCACCCGATCCGTAGTACCACCACTTCCAGTGTGCTCAGACAGCCAAATTACTATGATATCGTAATCGTGCCACTGCTCAATCCATGCAGTGTTCTAATCCTGGGAACGCCACACAAACCACTCACACGAATGAAACGGGAACACCCGACTTGAGCAGTGCGCAGCGGGCCCGCTGGTGGGCGATGATGGACGAAGTGTGCCACCAGGACTGATTTTCGGCAGCTTGCTTAAAGGCTGATCACCATGAAATACCGCTTGCCCGCAATTCCCTATTGCAAGCAGCTCGTCACACCGGAGGCTACTTTGTCCGCCAGGGTGGCGATCGTCTGCAGGAGCATAGCTCGGTCGATGGGCTTGCTCAAATAGCTATCACAGCCGGCAGCGAGACATCTCTGTTGGTCGTCCTCCATCGCATAGGCTGTCAAAGCGACAATGGGACCGTCATAGCCAGCCTGCCGCAGTGTTCTCGTCGCCTCGTAGCCGTTCATCACCGGCATCTGCATGTCCATCAGGATCACGTCGAATAGGCTATCCGGTGAGAGGGCTTTTTCCACGGCAACCTGTCCGTTTTCAGCAAGTACCACCTCGGCTCCCGCCTTCTTCAACAAGAAAGCGATCAGGCGTTGGTTGTCCGGGCCGTCCTCCACCAACAGGATTCGGCAGTTCAGGCTGGGCAAATCGTCGCCACGGTAGGCGGCCGGGCAGGTCAGGTCGCACGACTGACCATGATCGTTGTTGGGCGTGGGCTCCGCCGGTATGGACACGCTGAATGTGCTTCCCTGACCGATTCTGCTTTCCAACGTAATGTCGCCGCCCAATATTCTTGCCAACCGTTGGCTGATGACCAGCCCGAGACCGCTACCTCCATATCTACGTGTCGTTGATGCCTCCGCCTGGACAAACGGACGAAACAGCTCGGCCACTTGTTCGGGCGACATTCCAATACCCGTGTCGTGGACATGGAACGTGAGTTTTGGCGAAGTTCCCGCCTCGCTTTCGAAAGCCATCGTGATTTTAACGCAACCCGCTTCCGTGAACTTGATGGCATTACCAACGAGGTTCACCAGGATTTGTCGCACGCGCACCGGGTCGCTGAGGACGGTGGAAGGAATCGTGCCAAGTTGGATGACTTCGAGTGGCAGCCCCTTGCCGTCCGCTCGCACCTTCATCAGAGCGACGACATCACGCAGGATTTCATTTGGCGAGCAGGGGACACGTTCCACCACCAACTTGCCCGACTCGATTTTGGAGAGGTCGAGGATATTGTTGATGATTCCCAACAGGTGTTCGCCATTGCGCCGAACCGTGGTGACCGCTTCCAGCTGTTCAGGATCGGTAAGATTGTCACGCAGAAGATCGGCATAACCCAGAATCGCTGTCATGGGCGTTCGAATCTCATGGCTCATATTCGCCAGAAACTCGCTTTTGGCTCGATTGGCCGCTTCCGCCTTGTCACAAGCTATCTCGAGCGTCTTGTTGGCGTGCTGCAGAGCTTCGGCATAACTCTTGCGTGACTGTTCGGCGAGCTTTCGTTCACTGATATCGCGGGCACAGGCACAGTTGTATTCCTTTCCGTTGAACGACAAGTAGTTGACCGCCACTTCCACCGGAAATTCCCTGCCACTTCTTGTGCGATGGCAGCTTTCCACTACCAACGCCTTCTGCTGTCGAAGTAGATCCCCGTGAGATATCCATGTTTCTGGCGTAAACATGGGATCGAAATCGAATATCGTCATCGTCCGAAGTTCTGTCGGCGTATACTCCAGCACGTCGCACGCATTCTGATTGGCGTAGACGATGTGGCCTGTGGGATCGATCCAGAAGATGGAATCCGGGGCCTGCTCCATACAGAAGTTCGCCAGCCGGAGTGCATCCTGCTGCTTCTTGCTCTCGGTGATGTCCTCCACGACCTCGATGAATCCCTCGACGCGGCCATCGGAATCATGAACGGGAAATGCCTGGACCCTGGCCGCGTAGGTCGTCATGTCATCCCGTACGCCAGTGGTCTCCACTTCCGCCGGCTTGCCAGTCTTCATCGCCACGCTTCCAGGACAGTGCGGACAAACTTCCTCCCGCTTTTCGAAGATCTGGTAGCACCCTTGCCCCACACAATCCTGCATCGGCTTGCCGATCATCTGCGAATGGACGTTGTTGACCGCCACGATCCGATGGTGACGGTCGATGAGACTGATGCCCAAATGGATGTTCTCGACCAGCGTCCGATAGCGACACTCGCTCTCGCGCAAGCGGGCTTCGGCCGCCTTGCGGCTCGTCAAGTCCAGGCACGATGCGACCATTCCGATGGGTCGTCCGTTGTCATCTAACGTCAGACTCCCCAAGAGCTCGGCCTCAAAGGTCGAGCCGTTCTGCGGGTGGCTGTGAGTTCGTCAACACAGCTACCTTGAGTCCGCACCTTCTCCAGACAGGCTGCCAGTCGCACCGAATCGTGCCAGAAGTCGGTCGCATGACGTTCCAGCACTTCACTCTCGGTCTCATATCCCCAAGCCTTGAGGGCCGCGGCATTGGCATAGGTTAGTCGCCCTCGCAGATCGGTCATGATGAGCGGACTGATCGAGGAAGCGAGCGCGTGCTTCTGAGCGAAGCGGCGATCCAGCAGCTTCTTGCTCCCCTTCCCCTCGATGCAATCCCAGCCACCTTGTCGCCGCAGGACGGCACAGTCGTGGGAATCGACCGCCTGGAGGAACTGCAACGCCGTGCATTCCTGCAGCGGATAGGAACAGAGTGCAATGATCCTATGGCGAGCGATTGCTGACTGGACCTTCTGCTCGTAAACCAGCAATTCCGCCCAACGGTCGTCCTGCAGACAGGCACTGCTGCCCGTGATCCGCAACCCGTCAAAGCCTCTTCTGAGAGCGTGACCCGCTTTCCGGCAGCAACTGCCGAGCACCCTGTCGATATCGAAACAACCGTCGATCAGGTACCACTCATCGTGCGGGATGATCTCCATCTGGCCACTGCTTAACCGACAATCGAGATCGGGCACGACAGTGCGGAGAGCATCCCGCGCTTGCTCCACGGTGATCGGCGTGGACGTAATCCAGAGACAAAGTTCGTTGCTTGCCAGCCCTTCCTTGAAAAAGGGGACCAGGATTTCCAGCAAATCGTCTTTGGTTTCGTAGAACTGACAGAGGTGTGTCCCCCAAGGGACGTAATCCGGGATGACGAGTCCCGTCTTGTGCAACCGCTCCATCACTCAATCCTCACAAGTGGCTTCCGCCGTGCTTTCATCGTCGTCGTTGTCACGCCGCGCTACTGTCAAGAATAGGTCAGAATTAAGGCATTCGAGGTTGTCGGAAATACGGCAGCGCAAGTCCGTCGCCAGCATCGGGCCCGTCGCTGCCACCCCCCTAACAAGGGTGGGCGACCACGATTATATTCACTTGCAAGAGGGAGTGGCTGCGGCGGACGGTCAGTCTGAGGAGCACGGCTCGGTTCCCAGCCAGCGCTCGCCCGGCGTGCAAATGCCGTTCCTGCGACCTGCGCGGTGGGGCATAATAACCAGCCCCCATTTCCCGCTGGTGGTGCGCGCCGCCTGGTCAACGTCCAATGGCATGGTCCCCTCAAGCCGAAAACAAAGGCGTCGTCTTCCTGCTCGTCCTGGTTGCCAGAGAATTCCTCGTCTGAGAGCATTGCAGCAGATACTGTGACCATGGTGCTTCGCACGAGCCCGTATCGCGTCACGTCCCAACTGCCACCGCCACTCACCGTTGATGCCCCGCGACATCCCTTGGATAGCCGACACCTGACTAGCTGACTTTCGAACAGTAGGAGATCGCGCTAAAGTGACCGTCTGTTTGGCCCGGTGACAATGCCCGAGCGCTACACACGTTCACATAGCGTCCTCGGCACTTGGCGAGTTGAGTTGCCAAGCGCGTTTCACTACTACTCGGCTCGTCAAGTGTCATTGCCGTCGAGCAGCCGGCACAATGAAACTTGTTGACGGAGAAGCGACATGGCCAAGAAGAATGCAAGCAGACCCTCTTCGCGGAAGAAGACAGCCACTCGTCCTCGTGCAGCCGGGGCCACAGCGGACTATTCAACACGGATTCTCAATTGCATACCTTCTGTGGACACTCACGAAGACTGGAGCTACGAAACAGCTCTAACTGCAGGTCTCACGGCCGCTGTAGCTATCCCGTCATCAAAAGATCTTCGTGAAGCGTGGTGGAATGTCGGAGATCAGGGTTACACTGGTTCCTGCGTCGGATGGGCGACCGCTGACTCGATGCTGAGATGGCATTTCGCACAAGCTGGCAGGATTGCGAAGGCTGAACTTCTGTCAACGCGATTCACGTGGATGGCAGCGAAGGGAATCAGGCTATGACCATTTCCGTCATATGGGTTGCTCGGACGGTGGCGTCGTGGCATCGCAACAGCTCCACTCCCGATGAGCCCCTCGACGTATGAAGCGACGAGCCGAGAGATTCTGGATTGAGTCGGGGACCCACTTCCCCTGTTGGAGATTGCATTCCGTTCACCCAGCGGGCGCTAAATCGGCTCGTTTTTTCCCGCCGTCATGTGGCGTAGGAAAGCCACGGCGAGCGTCGCCGCACCAATACTCACACCAAAACACGCTGACTTGCCCAATTTGACTGTTCTTGGTAAATCAGAACGATATTCCGGCCCCGGGGCAGCTCCTTGGCTCCAATGGATCAGTTTCACCGAACGAAACAAACAGCTAGTGAACCGATGCCGAATATAACAATACCAAGCGCGAGTGGCGCGAGATGCGGGCATGATTGCTGGACCTGCTGGGCAACCACGCTGACCATTTGGTACGATCTTCAGATCCTGGCTGCCCAACCGCTGAGTCAGCCGCGCTACTTCGACCGCAGACAATGACGAGTCAACGCGAGGGCAAAAAGAGTCATTTTTCGACGAGCCGACGGTTCTCAGGCCCCGTAGCCCTGGTCATCTCACGGCTTCACTTCATCGATCGAGGTACCGGGGTTCTTCCGCTGCCTGTTTGCCGAACATCCGCGTCTTGTGACTCACGTTCCGTTTCCCCCGCGAGTGGCCTAAACGCCGATCCACCTTCTGGTTAGCGATAATGCGGCAGCAAGTTTCTGCGCCCGCCGAAGGCGAAAATGGCAATTCGTGTTCCAGGAAGTCACGTTGGCTTCCTGGTCTTGGCCCGACTGTTCCTGGTACTGCATTCTCTACCGCAGACAGGAGCTTAGCATGTGGGCACGTTGTAACCTTTGCGAACCGCTCGCAAGAAGTCCCATTCCTTTTGTCACCCGAAACCGAGGACACACCATCATGACACTGTCAAGCAACCCGCGCGTTAACTGTGAGTGCCAAACTGATACGATGCCCAGTTCGCGAAAGCGCTGCGCAGCACGACTCCCAGGCTTCTCGATCACCTGCCTCTTGGCTGTTCTGGCAATCGTTGGCATCTCGCTCTCTCTAGCCGGACGTGCGCAAGCCATTGACCCCAATCCCGTACCACCACCACCCAATTTGGCACCGCTCATCGTCGACTTCGTGGGAATTAATGGCGTCACGGAATGGACTATTAGAGGGCGCGTCATCGATGAACAGCCAATGGGGCTTACGATTACGTTTGGCGGTCTTCTAAATGGCCAGTCCACAACGGTACAAGACGCCAGTGGCTATTTTCACTTCAACGCGGAGATACAGGGGCCTGGCATGGTGACCGCCCACACAGTCGACAACCAACAGAAAGGTTCTAACTATGCGATCTATTACATTCAATGAAGAAAGGTCGCTCGGCGATTAGTACTCAACATTGTCGAGCCCGTTGAGACCACAATAATCGACACCGCTTTCAGTTAGTAAAGGTCACATCTCATGACTGGGTCAATCACAAACGACTGGTACAATGCTCCGTCAGACGGTACTTGCGACTCACGATCCGCAAGCAGCACCGAAAATGAACTCTGTCCATATGTGTTGCGAGTCGTGCGCCGCTTGGTGAGGCACGCACCGCCAGCTCCCAACAAAGTCTGCCCCGTTTCTGAAGCAGCGATTTTCATCACACGAGCACTCATTAGCCGCGGAGTTCGTAGGGCACCGAGCGGCCGCCGTCAGTTCGAACGAAATACTCGCGCGATCCAAAATGCGATGACGCAGACGGCAGCGTCTCGCGGGCAACTCACTGCATACCTTCAGGCAACCCCCGGTTAATCTCACTCAAGAGGGTCGATGAAATGGTGGCCTTCCAATGAACTCGCGGCCTCATCCGTCTCCCACGTTTTGTCAGCGAGCGTTGGATCTTGAAGAAGGGGGGCCAGGAATATGTCCGATTTGAAAGAACTTAAGGGCGTCCCATGTTCCAACGCCATGCCCATATACTTGATGGCTTCGTTTTTCCACGAGTCGCCGAATGAACTGGCATAACCGTAAACAGTGGCCGCACAATAGTATTTCTCTGCAGTGCAGTGGCCGAGCGATAACGCACTGTCTATATCGTGCATTGCGTCCGTCGGCGGAGACGCATTCGCTACTGCTACGGCGTGCCAGACAATCGCTCGATTGTAGAGTGTCACCCAGGGTCTATCGCCCATCTCTATAGCCACGTTCAGTTTCTGTAGTGCCAAGTCATGACGTCCATCCCAGAAGTAGCTGTAGCCCAAGTTATTGAACACCGCCGTGGTACTATATCCGTGGCTGATTGCACGTTCGTACCAACCTACCGCATCGCCGTACGAATTCACACGGTTACAGCAGTACCCCATCAGCGCACACTGTTTGCCATCGCGTTTCAGCCTATCCGCGTCATTCAAATCCCGAATCGCTTCATGAAAGGATCCCAATTTGACGAACGCACATGCCCGCAGGTAGAGAGCCTCGGGTTGCTGCGGGTCGGCATTAATGGAGTGCGTGAAATGTTCCGCGGATTCCTTAAGTTCCCCGCTCTCCAGGCAAGCCACTCCACTCTTGAATTCTCGCAGTGGGTACGGGTCGCGGGAGGCAAGCCCCGCCGCAATACTGGCTCCGACAATAATCGCAGCGCCCAACACGCCCACTGCAAGCCTGCGATGAGATCGCACCCAACGCCGAGCTTGGCGTACAACGGACAATTCACGCTGCAAATCCGCGGCCAGTGCCTCGGCTGATTCATAACGATCGTGTGGATCCAGTGCCAGACACCGCTCGATAATCGCCGAAAGGCGATTACTCACACCAAACCGCTGCCAATCGGTCACCTTTCGACCGCGCGTCTGTTGCTCAAACAGGCTTCTCACAGCCTCTCGCGACGAAAGCCTGTGAGAAACGCCTCCATACGGGAGCTCACCGCACAACATTTCGTACATGACGACGCCGAGCGAGAAGATGTCACTGCGCTCGTCAAAGTCAGCACCGCTATCGCCGTCCAAAAAGCAACGAGCCTGTTCTGGTGACATGTAGGGCAGGGTTCCACCCATGCGCGGTATGCCTTGACTGGCATCCGAAGCCAGATTGAAGTCCAACAACCGTGGGCATCCACGGTCATCCATGAGCACATTCGAAGGCTTCAGGTCCAGATGAAGGATCCCCTCGCTGTGAGCATGGACCAGTGCTTCCGCAATCTTCAGCCCGATGAAGACAACCCCCTCGATATACGCCCCTCTCCTGAGCACTCGCGGTGCGTCTTCCATCATCCGAAGAAGCGGACTGTCTTGTTCTCGGCCGGCCTCCAGAATCGCGGAAGCCCGCACCGGCACCGTCGCGGACTGCCAGACTGACGCGATCACGTCACGCAGAGTTGTGCAGCCTAAGTAAGGCATGCAGATCAGACTCAACCCTGACTCCGCATCGTGCTGAATGGAATGAACGGGCACAATGTTCTCGTGCGTCAGTTTCCCCAGGATCCAGGCCTCGTGGGCTCCATCGTGGCAGACCTTAATCGCCACCTGCCTGTTTCCCAAACAAGTGTCTTCAGCGCGAAAGACGCGAGAGAATGCCCCTCGTCCCAACTCTTCAATCAGTCTGAATCCCGCTACGTGGTGGCCAGGCCGCGGCCAAGCCACCTCAAAACATTCGCGCAACAGGGACGGCTGGTCCTCAATCAACCGATGCACTTCGATCTGTCGTTGCAGAATCAGTTCCAGCCCCGGATAACCACGACAGAACTCCTCGGTATCGACCGCCTCGCCTCGCTCCAATAGCTGACAGTACTGCTCGTAGGCTTCATCCAACTGGGCCGAACGGCGCAGACTCAGCGCATTGGCTTCGGTGCCTCTGTCCGCGGGATTTTCACCCACATTGGCGCCGGCGATTTGCAGGTCGCTGTTGAGGTCTACAAACGACGAAACTCGACCTACCGCTTTAGGATTCATGGCATGACTTTTCTAAAGATGTTGCGCAAGATTCGTCGAACCGTCCCTTCATCCAAACCAACCCGGACCGCGATGTCACGTGACGAGTAACCCAGATAGCGTAAGCGAATCACTTCCTGATAATGGGCCGGTTGACCCTCCAGCAATCCAAACCATTTTTCCCGCGCCATCGCCACTTGACTGGCCGTTGGCTCGCTCGTGGCGACGCTGACTGCAGCGGAATCGAGGGGACGTTCGCGATTCACATTTCTCTTCTTCTGCAGGCAACGGCGACGGACTTCCATGCGCACCTTGTTGGCGGCGACGGTTGCCAGAAACGCGATAAATTCTCCTGGCGATTTCAGCCGCGCCAGGCGTGACCGATGGCGAAAAATCGATCCCCAGGCGACTTGCACGAAATCCGCGGAGTCAAATGCCCTGCGCAGATCGCGCGGCAGTTTGCTGCGCACGACGCGAAACACGAGCTCCCCGTATTGTGAGAAGAGTTCCCATGCGGCCTGCTGGGATCCCTCACGAACGCGGGCAATGAGTTCCGAGAATTCAGCCGTCCCATCTTGCATATGACCTGCCCCCTTTGCGTGGATACAATTCTCCACCAAATGCCTGCACCATTCCATACCTCTCTGTCGGGGGGATTTCGGGGCGCATCATCATACCGTGGCGATCCTGGCTCCCGTCACGTGGAAAGTGTGTCAGTTGGGTCGGCAAGATCACAGGATTTATTGGGGGAAGTGCCGTTGCGACGAATCGTGTGACACCCCGCAGCTACGCTCAAAAATGAGCGAGATTTCAGGGGGCAAGAGCTTCATTGACCGCGAACAGACAGGTGTCGGCAGTGCCGGCCGTAGTGCCAACATCGATCCGCACAGCGGCCACGAAAGACAATCAGGACTTGCCGACGGGAAGACGACAAATGGCTGACAAATCAAACGGTCACAATGACCGTTTGATTCTTCGGGGAGATTTTCTTGCCACAGCCGTCCTGTGGTGCCCCATACGCGTGGCCCGGTGTGGCGCCGCAGCGAGCATTCTGACATTAGTGTATGGCTGATCTTGTTCTTCGTGTTTCTCGCGTTGATGACACCCAAATTGTCCGTCGTCGCGTAAACCTGTTTCTGATCCGAGGAGAAAACAACCGCAGCGTGTGATCCCTCGACTTTAGTCTTCCATCACCATTGGGGCTCGTCGCCCGTGAATACCAAGGCCATGATTTCGCCGTCCGTGTCGCCAGTGAGCAGCATCTTCCCATCCGCCGAGTATGGCTTTTGTCAGTTCGACTGCGCGCTGGAACCGGGGTCGGGAGGCCGCGAGAATCAATCCGAATAATCTCGAGATGGTGGCAGAGACCTTGGACGGGAAGATGAAGGACAAAAAAATCGGATGACAAAAAAATCTCCTGTGCCGACTTATCTTCTTGTCACCCCATCCTCCTGTCCTTGGCACGTATGGCGATGGAACATCTGTCGCCGCTGCTGCTGAGCCCTTGGCGGGCTCAGCTACGACTTCCCTGCATCTCACTTCCCGCTTCACTTTGAATCCGGTTTCCCCTGGGTTTATCCCAGGGGGACCACAACTGGCCAGCTACCCACCCGCCGACACTCCCTGAGCCCTTGGCGGGCTCAGCTACGACTTCCCTGCATCTCACTTCCCGCTTCACTTTGAATCCGGTTTCCCCTGGGTATATCCCAGGGGGACCACAACTGGCCAGCTACCCACCCGCCGACACTCCCTGAGCCCTTGGCGGGCTCAGCTACGACTTCCCTGCATCTCACTTCCCGCTTCACTTTGAATCCGGTTTCCCCTGGGTTTATCCCAGGGGGACCACAACTGGCCAGCTACCCACCCGCCGACACTCCCTGAGCCCTTGGCGGGCTCAGCTACGACTTCCCTGCATCTCACTTCCCGCTTCACTTTGAATCCGGTTTCCCCTGGTCGCGGTAGGGACCGCCCTTACGGGCGGCCCCCCGCACAGATCCGGACATGATGGAACTACCTCATACGGCTCCTACCTTGAGTGTGTGACGGCCCAGCGTTCGTCAGGATAGGGGTGTGTGATACGGACCGAAGGAATCCAGCGTTGGATGTGTCGTTTCATACGTACCCACGGCCATTTGTTCCGCGCTTTGTGGCTCCGCCGCTGAAGCAGCTTGCGCCAGGAGCGACAGACCTGTGTACGGAACTCGTCGAGAGCGTGTCGGTTGCCGGGGACGGCATGGTAGTTAAACCAGCCTTGGACCACAGCACGTAACCACGCCCCCTGTTCCGGGAGGCGGACGTTGATCTTCTTGCGAAGCTTCTGCTTCACCTCTTTGATCTTGGCCCGCATCCGTTTGGCAATGGACTTGCGTTTGACGATAAACGAACCTGTTCGGCGTCGTCCGCAATAATGTGTGAAACCTAGAAAATCGAAGTTTTCCGGTCTGCCCTGCCCGCGGGCCTTGCGGTTTGTCGCCGCAAAGCGTCCGAACTCGATGAGCCGGGTTTTGTCTGGGTGAAGTTCTAGTCCGAACTTTTCCAGGCGTTCCCGCAAGGCACGGAGGCACCGGTCGGCTTCCGCCCGATACTGGAAACCGATGACAAAGTCATCGGCGTAGCGTACCACCACGACGTCACCACTTGCGTGGTGCCTTCGCCAGTGGTCGATCCATAGGTCCAGCACGTAGTGGAGGAACACATTCGCCAGTAGCGGTGAAATCACCGCCCCCTGGGGTGTACCCACCGTCGTGCTCGACCATTCGCCGTCGTCTGAGATGCCAGCCGTGAGCCATTTCTGGATCAGGCGCTGGATTCGTTTGTCGGCGATTCGATGCTGGATAAACTGTAGCAGGCAGGTGTGGTCGATGGCATCGAAAAACCCACGTATGTCTGCGTCCAGCACCCAGTTCACCTTGCGTTGCATCATCGCCACATACAGGGCATCCAGGGCGTCGTGTTGCTTCCGACCAGGCCGGAAACCGTAGCTAAACCCCAGGAAATCCTCTTCATAGATGGATGTCATCACCTTCACGGTGGCCGCTTGAACAATCTTGTCTTCCAGGCATGCGATGCCTATCGGACGTTGGCGGCCGTCCGGTTTTGGTAAGTAGATCCTTTTCGAGGGTTGTGCCCGATACGTTCCTTGATGGACGCGGGCGTGGAGATCCTTGGTGCGGATCTCGGCGCCTTGCTTGTACTCCTGCCACGTTTCGTCGTCCACTCCTACTGCTGCTTTTGGGTTGAGTTCATAGAAACTCTGCAGCAAGAGTTCCGGCGTGATGTGGTGAAGCAATGCGGTGAACTGTTTCTCCTTGTCCTGTTGAGCTACTTTCCGTACGCGTTCCAGTCCGCTTCCTCGCGTTCCCGACTCTGGGTTCGAGGCGACTAGCAGGTGTTCCGCGTTCCTCTCGATCAGTCTCCTTCCCTCCACGTGCTCCGCCACACGATCGTCCCCGTTTAGGTCAATGTTTGTGTTCACTGTTGGCTCGCCCTTTCGTTTGCGAGTGCCACAATATCTCAACCATGCGGCTAATCATGCTTTGTTCGCCCGCTTCTTTGGTACTATGAGCCTGTCCGACTCCCTGATCACGTACGTGGTGGGATTGCGGCCTTGGCCTTTTCCACCCGGCCCCGTTGCTGGCGGGGCGTTTTCAGGGTCTCCCGGTTCTCGAGCATGGAGTTTTCACACATGCCTGGGTTCTTCGACTCCGCCACGTTGGCCCGCCACTCGCGTTACCGCGACGTGCCATGTTGCCTTCCCATATAAACCACTAGGTCGGCACGTGGAAATGGTGATTTCGGAAGCTCTATAGCCTGCCTGCGTGTGCCCCTGTCAACGCTTCAGCTGGGGTGTTACCACCCCCGCCGCATGACTCGGGGTCAGGATGGTTCGCTATTCCTTTCCTGTACGACTCTTTCATTCGCTACTCCATGCCGGTTTATCCCGGCATTTCGGTTTATCCCAGGGGGACCACAACTGGCCAGCTACCCACCCGCCGACACTCCCTGAGCCCTTGGCGGGCTCAGCTACGACTTCCCTGCATCTCACTTCCCGCTTCACTTTGAATCCGGTTTCCCCTGGGTTTATCCCAGGGGGACCACAACTGGCCAGCTACCGACCGGCTCCACGCCGGTGAGCGGCCGAGCCCAGCAGCAACCATCACGCCGGCGTTGTGCCGAGGCCGCAACGCAACCGCGTCTGGCGCTCGTGCCGCCTGATGGCGCACGAGGCCAGCCGCCGTCGCTTTCGGTCGGCCAGCGCGGCGGCTTGACGCGATCTCTGGGACTCGTCGAAAAAAGAAGGAACTGCATCAAAAACCTCAATTCCCACGGCTTTTCTTGCCTCGTGAATTACGAGATGTGGGATTCATCCACCGTAGTCGTTGGCAGACCTGGCACAAAGAGGGCGATGAACCGGCAATCGAAGGGATTTTTGTCTCATGGCCGATACGAACCGCCTTCAGCCCTTCAGCGTACAATGACTACCGGTCACATCCAAAGCAAGTACAGCCAGTTGCACCTCCACGTGTTGGTCCCTTGGGAGGAATGAGATGGCCGTAGCAGAATCCACAGCCGCCACTAAGAAGTCGCGACGCCGCTGGTTTCAATTCAGGCTGCGAACGGTTTTGATTTCCGTGTTGCTCGTCGGCGTTGGGCTGTCCGGATACCGCGTGTGGAGGGATCGGGTACGGCAGCGCGAGGCGGCGTTGGCAAGACAGGCACAAGCGCTGGCCGAGTTCAACCACGGCGCCGCTTTGATGGAACAGTATCGGTACGAGGACGCGGCTGCGGCCTTCGAGACCGTCTTGGGACTGGCACCCGACTGGATTCCCGCACAGTTCAATCTCGGCCTTGCGTATCTTCACGTGGGAGACGCGACCGACGATGCGACCCTTGCACGGGTCGCCTTTGAACGGATCCTCCGATCCGACCCAGTTCATCCCTACGCCCACTATTGCCTGGGGTTGGACTTCGAGTATCGCGGGCAACCCGAGGAGGCACTGGAGCATTTCCGGGCCGTCCACGAAATCGACCCTGACGATAGGTACGCTTCGTACAAGTGCGCAGAGGCCCTGTTCCTACTCGACCAAGCAGACGAAGCGACAAACACGTTAGAGAAGCTCGTCGCGGACGATCCCGGATTCGTAAGCGCAGTGTACCGCCTGGCGAAGCGATACAAGGATATGGGTCGCCGCGAAGAAGCAAGGCGATTGTTCGATCGCGTCGAGAACCTTGTAGCCGTCGAAATGCCTCTTGGAAGCCACCGGGTTGAATCACGCTATGGAATGGAGGGCAAATACGGCATGGCGCTTGGGACCGACGGTCTACCTCTCATGCGGAGCCGCCAATTCCTCTCCCCACGGCTCGCCTTCTCACCCAAGCTGAAGTACCTGGATCGACCTACTTTGGCTTGGCGGTGGGACCGTGGTACAGTGGCCGTACCCGGAATCGCAGCAGAAGACGTGGACTTCGATGGTGATTTCGACCTGTGCCTGACGGGACTTGACCAGCAGGGCTGCACGGCCCTGTACCTGAACAACGGGTCTGGCGGATTTTCCATCGGGCCAACGATCGCCAAGCTTGGTGTGTGCCCCTGCTACGCTGATGTGGATAACGACGGTGATCTGGATCTCTGGCTTGGTCGCGCAGGTCCAGACCTTCTGCTGGAAAACGACGGGTTGGGAAATCTTCCAAAGGCGACAGCCAATGACTCGCTGTGCGGTGCCGATGAACTGACGACGTGTGCGCGGCTTGTTGATCTGGACAGCGACGGGGATCTCGATCTGTTAGCGTGTCGATTGAAGGGTGGCTCGATGCCGGCGAGTGGAGATCCAACGCCGGCAGCCATCAGCTTGTACAACAACAACGGCAATGGTTCTTTCGCCGATATTGCGGAGCAAAGTGGACTGGCCTTGCGCGACACTCCAATCGCTACAGGAAGTTGTCTATTTCGATGAAGCCAAGTTAGTCGCTGTTGATCATCCTGAAGGAACAACCGTCTTTCCCCAAGAAATGATGGCGGTCGGCACCTGCCCCCCTTCCTTTGAGATCTTCTGTATTCGCCGGACGATCGACCCTGTCCGCGCCGTGGATCACCGCGGCATGGACGTTACCGAGGAGACCCGTCAAATCGACCGGCGTTATGCCGGTGCAACCGATCCCGATGATCGCTTCACCGGATTTGCCGGCGACCATTTCGTCGAGCTTGACTTTGGCGACGGTCTCGGACAGCTTGCGCCGGACTGTCGTCTCGTACTGTTCTTGTACGGCTCGGTGGAGTACCCGTACTCGTCGACGAATTACGCCGCCAGCCAAGCTGGTATGCGCGCGAGAGCGCCCTCCATCCACGTGCTGCGCGACGGGCATTGGATTGAGCTGTTTCACGAAGTCGGATATCCGGCGGGTGTTCAGCATATGATGACGCTTGATGTAACGGGGAGGCTGCGGCCGGCTGATCGAATAATTCGAATTTCCAGCAACATGGAGGTCTACTGGGATCGCGTCTTTTTGGCACCGAATCTTGCCGACGCTTCCCTTTCAGTAACAGAAATTGCAGCGACAAGCGCCGAGTTCCATTTTCTGGGCTATCCCCGCAAGTATTCCCCAGACGGACGCCGTCCGTATCTTTACGACTACAACGACGTCGTCCCGATGGAGACCTGGAAGTCCATGGAAGGCGAACATACGCGATTTGGCGAGGTGACGGCTTTGCTTGACGAGGCCGACGATTGTTTCGTGATCATGGGACACGGCGAGGAAGTCACCCTGCGGTTCCCGTCTGACGCATTCGGACCTACGCCGCCGGGTCACTGCCGTACGTTCATACTTAAGACCAACAGCTTCTCGAAGGACATGGACCTCTACACGGCCTATCCCCACACAGTGGAACCGCTTCCTTTTCATGCCATGAGTAGTTATCCATACGGTACGGACGAGCAGTATCCGGAGAACGAAATAACCCGCCAGTACCGCCGCCAATTCAACACACGGCACGTCCAGCCTCCCGGCCCCCCGTCAGACGGACTGCGAGTGCCGGTAGCTCTTGGTAAATGAATAGGTGCCGTTCGACAACTCACGTGTCAATGAACGCCATGCAATGGACAAAGCGGCGATTATGATTAAGAACAACCGTGAACGGTTACCCATGCGTTGCTCCTGCCCACTCCGACTTGCCACAACGATGCGCGACCTGCCACGCTCCGTCGGGATTCGGGTCGCTATCGTAGAATTCACCACCCCTCACCCTTCTCTCTCCCCTGCTATTCCGCCTCGCGGGCAGGGGCTAGGGCACCATTGAATTCGCCGATCGCCTAACTCGTGGCGACACCACGGCAATTACAGCGTGGCTCCACAGTACTTGCAGTGGACGGCATCGGCGTCATGCCCTTCCGCCATGCATTCGGGGCAGACTTGGGTAGTCAGTCCCTTGCCGCCGGAGTGCGTCAACTCGGCCGATACGATCCCCGTCGGCACGATGATCATGCAGTATCCCAGAATCATCATGCCGGCCGCCAGAGCCTTTCCGGGTGCCGTGGTCGGTGAGACGTCTCCGTAACCGACAGTCGTCATTGTCACAACGGCCCAATACATGCTTTCCGGGATCGAGTCGAAACCGGTGGCGATGGGTTGCCCTTGGGAGTCGACGCTCCCACCTTCGATGACATGCATGGCCGACCCCACGATCACGATGGCGATCAGCACGAATGACAAGAAGACGGCGATCTTGGCACGAGCCGCCCAAATCGCCTCTCGCAGGGCCGTGGCTTCCGACAGCATGTGGGCCAGCTTGAAGATCCGAAAGGCACGCAACAGGCGGAGCGCTCGGATGACTGTCAGACGCTGTGCGCTCGGCCCCCACTCGAAAGTCGGCAGGGCGAAGATGTACGTCGGCAAGATCGCCAACAGGTCGATTAAGCCGTAGAAGCTGAATATGTATCGCAGCGGGCGGCGAGCACACACGACTCGCACGCCGTACTCGATGGTAAACAGCAGCGTGAAAAACCACTCCGCCCCGACCAGCAGCTTGGGATGGGCTTCGCGAATCGTGTCGACGCTCTCACACATCACCACCAGCACGCTGAGTAGAATTGCGATCAGCAGCACCACGTCGAACAGCTTCCCAGCGGGCGTATCCGCTTCGAAGATGATCTCGTACCACCGCTCGCGCCAAGAACGAGCCTCCTGCTTCTGGCTGACGATCGTGGATTTAGGCATCTCTCACACCGTGCGTTAATTCGCTCGCCCCAACAGACGCTGACTGCTATTGCTCAAATACTCAAATACTCAAACTGTAAGTCGGGCATTCCATGTGGCCGGTAAAGCCATGCCATTGTCCCCTGCTTCCCGCTGGAAGAGATGCTCGCTTCGAACTACACGCGACATGGCGAAAACAGAGGCTTATCAGGCATGTTCGGGGACCGCAGCGGAGGTCGGTCTCAGACTGTGAGTTATTACACAAAATGGTACCGGGTCCGGGAACTCTCGCCAAGATTAATTCCGCCAATAGCGGGGCACAAAGGGGCGTGCCACACCGACTCGGGCGAAAACTCGAGCAAGGTGATGAGCGGTTTCACCCGACGGCGTGACACGAGCAGCCATTGTCGTGGCTCCATGGAAGCCGGGACCTTTACGCTTTTAATGCATGGCCACCAGTGGTAAACTGGGTGGTTGTCGTCCACCACGCTTTTCGCCGTACTCAGTCATCGATCACATTCACCGTCCGCCATGTAGGCTCAGCATGACATCGCGCCCGTCCGCTAGTTTGGCGGGCAGCGAACTCGGGTTTTCCCGGAACATGTTGCGGGCTCAAGAGAGAACATGAAATGATGCCGGACGTGCCCACACTGCGCCCGACGCCGTTAATCGTGCACTGCGATTGCGACCGACAATCGTGCAACGGTGAAATCGTGGAGATCTCGACGGCGTGTGCCAAAGAGATTTTCATACGGTGCGATCCCGCTTCGATATGCCCGCCCAACAGTTCTCCGCGGCAGCAGGCGCAAGGCTTCTATTCCTGCCTGCCTCGGATCTTGGAGCGCGCGGGGGCCGAGATGTCGCATGTGGTCCTGGAACGTGTGTTCTTCCGGAACCTTGCCGCCGACCACGATGTATTCATGGAGACTCGAAGGGACGCCTATCGCCGAGGTGGGGTTGCCGAGGACCTTTTGCCGGTGGCCAGCTACGTCGAGCAGCGTCCGTGCACTCCGCGGCAAGCGTTTGAGCTTCAGGCCTACGCCGTGGTCCCTCGATCGGCACAGAAGGCCAGCGTGACGACCGTCCCGGCCAGCGGCAACTGTCCGATGGCCAAAGTGGTCGAGATGAATGGCCACCGCCACCTTTACGCTCGAGGTATTACCGGCACCGGGCAAGATGGGCAATCGCGTGCAACGTTCCGCGAGCAGTGCGACATGATGTTTACGACGGCGACGCAGTTGCTCCGCCGCCACGGCGTCTGTTTCCGGGACGTTCTGCGGACCTGGTGCTATCTGGATGACATTGACCGGGACTACCTCGAATTCAACGTCTTGCGAAATGACTTCTTTGAGCGTCAGGAAGTCCACCGATTGCCAGCCAGCACGGGCATCCGCGCCGGTCTATATCCCCCCGGCGCGCTGTGCGGACTGGACCTGTACGCGTTGCTGGACCCGGAAGGGGCGAATGTCGAGGTGATGCACTGCGCCACGCTCAACGAGGCCTCGACATACGGATCGCCATTTTCACGCGGGATGAAGCTCTGCTTGCCGGAAAAGACGGTCTTGTTCATTTCTGGTACGGCCAGCGCGGACGAGTCGGGGGCGACGGCTCATGCGGGCGATTCAAGGCGTCAGATCGAACGCATGTTGCTTAACGTTGAAAAACTACTGGCGCCGCACGGGGCCGGCTTCAACGACGTCGTGCAAGTGATCAGCTATCTGAAATCGTCCGACGATCTGGACCTGTTCCGCGCGGTCATCACGCGGTGGGGACTGACAGACATGCCCAATTCCATCGTCGAAGCGAGGTTCTGCCGACCCGATCTCCTTTGCCAGATGGAAGCGATCGCCGTGTTGCCCACGGATATCTCCCGCCAGAGAACCGGTCGAACTTCTGGCCGGCGGCCGGCCGATCGGGATCATGTCACGGAGGATGACAAGGGGTCCGGTTTGGAAGGTGCGTACGTGATCCGAACGGGAACGCCGGTGGCAGAGATTCCAGAACAACTGAACGCGGCGACTTTGTTCGTCGACGTGCACCTCGCCGAAGGCCGGGGGACCAAGACCGCCATCCTGTGCCAGGACCGGACAGTTACCTACAACGACCTGCATGACGGCGTCAATCGCGTGGGGAACGCCTTGAAGACGCTGGGCCTCCGCATGGAAGAGCGCGTGGCAATTCTGCTGCCCGACAGTCCCGAGTGGGTATTCGCCTTCTTTGGTGCGATGAAGATCGGCGCGGTTGCCATCCCACTGAACACGAACTTGAAGCCCAGCGACTACGAGTATTTGCTGAATGACAGTCGCGCTCGCGTGCTCTTCGTGCATGCATCACTGCTGCCGCACATCGAGGAAATCCGAGCCCGCCTCGATTTCTTGGAACATGTTGTCGTGGCGGACAGCGAGGCGGTGACAACCGACGAGGCGGGCGGCGTGCTTTCCCTGGCCCGCCTGATGCAGCGATGCATCTCCGGCACTGGAACCTGCCTCCACCAGCAAGGACGATGCGGCGTTTTGGCTCTACAGTTCGGGAACCACGGGACGTCCCAAGGCGGCGATCCACCTGCACCATGACATGCTGGTGGAAGCCGATTTGTACGCCCGCGGGGTCCTCGGCCTGACGCAGTCCGACGTGTCGTTTTCCGTCGCCAAGCTGTTCTTTGCGTATGGCTTGGGAAACGGCCTGTACTTTCCGCTGCGCGCTGGCGGAACCACCATTCTGCTGCCCGATCGGCCGACTCCGGAAAAGGTCTTTGAGGTCATCGACCGGTATCGGCCGACCGTCTTCTATAGCGTACCGACCAGCTATGTCGCGCTGCTGGACAATGCCGAGAAGACGGGTCGGACCAGTCTGGACAGCGTTCGCCTCTGCGTGTCCGCCGGCGAACCCCTGCCCAAGTACACGTTCGAGAAGTGGCAAGAGCGTTTCGGGATCGAGATTACTGGACGGCATCGGTTCGACGGAAATTCTTCATATCTACATCTCCAACCGTCCCGGGCGAGCGGTGCCCGGCAGCACGGGCCAGATCGTCCCCGGCTACGAGGCGAAGATCGTCGATCAGCATGGCGAATCCGCTCCCGCCCGGGCAAGTGGGAACGCTGTTGGTCAAAGGCGATAGCATCGCCGCCGGTTACTGGAACAACCACGAACAGACCAAAGACACATTCCGCGGTCACTGGATCAACACGCGCGACACGTTCTTGGTGGACGAGGATGGCTACTTCTGGTACGCGGGCCGGACGGACGACATGTTCAAGGTCAGCGGCCAGGCGGTTTGGCCCGCCGACGTGGAGGGCGTGTTGATGAGCCACGAGGGCGTCCTGGAAAGTGGCGTTGTCGGCACGATGGGCCCGGATGGACTGATCAAACCCGTGGCGTTTGTGGTCTTGAAGGACCACCAGGAGCCATCGCCGGAGTTGGAGCGCGAGCTGCAGGACTTTGTCAAAAGGGCGACGTCTCCTCACAAGTATCCGCGGGCCATCGTCTTCGTCGCGTCGCTTCCCAAGACCGCCACCGGCAAGATCAAACGTTACCAACTGCGCGAGATGGCCTGGAAGCAAAAGGTCCTCGGCACTTGATCAAGAAACGGTGGCGGATGCAGTCCTGCGCGGTCGTGTCAGGTATTGGTTTCAAGCGGAAAGACCACGGCACAGCGCGCTCCTGCTACGGTGCCGCATGGCTTCGGGACGGTCGATCCGTGGCAAGTCCTTCTCCAGCATGGCTCATCGAGTCTGACAAGGCCATGTTCGGCCGCGAAAATGGCCTTGTTCTACCGCACTTTGGCGGTTGGATTCGTCCATCAGAATGTCGCAGGTTTTGATCTCTTCCTGGACGGGCCGGAGGGGTCGGTCAGGAGCGCGATTCATGTCGTCTTCGCGCGAGAGAAAGTGCGGCCTGACTACCTGCTTCCCGCCAGAGCTTGGAGCGAGACGGCGGGAATTGATCGAGTCGAGGGACTGCGAAGCGTGAGACTTGCCGCGCTGAACGCCGGCCTCGGGCCGGCACCCGGTCAGCCTGCTCATTCGGTCCCCGCTGTCGCATAAGGTGATACGTATTTCGGTCTGTGTCCGCAAATCACCGTTGCCTTGGGACAGGTCCGGGCGCCGCTCACGCCTGACCCTCGCCGCTTTCGGCGTTACATCCGCAGCAGCGCGGAGCCCCACACGAAGCCGGAGCCGAAGGCCACCAGCAGGCAGAGGCTGCCCTCGTGCACCCTGCCCGACTTGCGAGCCTGGTCCAGGGCGATGGGCAAGGTGGCCGACGCGATGTTGCCATGGTCGACAACGTTCAGGAAAGTCTTCTCCCTGGGAAAGCCGGTCCGCTCGATGACCGCTTCCAGCATCCGCAGATTCGCCTGATGGGGGATCAGCACGTCGATGTCGTCCATCTTCAGGCCGTTTGCCTCCAGCGATTCGAAGACCGCTTCCGACATCCGCGCCACACCGTTTTCGAACACCTCTTTGCCAATCATGCGAAAGTGGACGCGCCCGGTGTCGATGTCCTCCTTCACCAGATGCTCTTTTCTCCCCAACGCACTGCCGGGAGCCGCGGTGTAGAGGACCTTGGCGCCACTTCCATCGGCGTGCAGGATCGTGGAGAGATTCCCCCTGTCAGCATCGTCGGTCGGCCCCACCACGACGGCACCCGCGCCGTCGCCGAACAGGATCGATATGTTGCGACCGTCGTACGATCCGTCGATCCTGGTGGAGAGGACTTCCGAGCACACAATCAGCACGTGGCGATAGGCGCCCGCCGCGATGACATGGTCGGCGATGGACAACGCGTAGAGCATTCCCGCGCACTGCTGCTTGATGTCGAGGACCGGGATGCCGGGCAGGCCCAGTTTCGGCTGCAGGAAGAACGCGCAGCCGGGATCGGCGTGGTCGGGCGTGATGGTGTTCATGATCAGCAGGTCGATCTGGTCCATCGTCAAACCGGCATCTTCCACCGCGGCCCGACAGGCCGGAACTGCCAGATCCGACGCCCCCACGTCCGGTTCCGCGTAATGACGGCGTTCGATCCCCGTCCGCTTCACAATGAACTCGTTGGTCGTCTCCATCATTTCCATCACGTCGAAGTTCGTCACGACGCGAGGAGGTACATAGTGCCCGGTTCCCAGGATCCGCGAATGTGCCATGACGATCCTCTTGAACAGACGAGTTGCTTCAGTTGAGCTATGGCGATCGCTGAGCCCACCAAGGACTCAGCTGCGGCAGGCAGACTGCTTCGATCTGAAGCCTGGCGGCTTCAGCTACGAGTCGCTCTCGATCCCCTCGTGCTGCAACGAGTGTTTGACGAGCAAGGCACAGTTCTTGTGAAAGAAATCCAAGGACAACTGCCGCGTTCGCTCATAGATGTCGGCGCCCAGTTCTTCGGCAATCTCTCGCACCGATCCGCCCGCTTTCGCCTTGGCGACGATTTGCTGATGGTATTGCTCGGTCTCGGCAACCGCCCGGCGAAAGTAAGCTGCGACGTCCTCGCACCCCGGATCACGGCGTTGTGGCTCAGGCAGAGGGTCTCGGCACCAATCTCGGCCAGGCGCTCGATCGAACGGAGATAGTCGCCGTAGTTCGTCAGATAGCCGGGCCACATATAATCCTGATCGGGCAGGTAGTAGCCGGTGGCGTCGGAGATGATCAGCACGTTTTCTGTCGGTTCATGAAAGCTCAGACTGCAGTGGCTGTGTCCTGGCGTTTCGAGCACGCGGAACGAGACCCCCTCGCCCACTTCGATGTTGTCACCCTCGCGCACCGTGCGGTCGACCGCGATCTGGCTTTCCGCCCGCGGTGCCTGGCGACTCGCCTCGGCCATCCGTCCCGAGCCGATCAGCCAATCGGTCAGGGCGCCGTCCATTTTGCAGAAGAACGAAACGGCTTTCTCGATCTGCAGCGTCTTGGCCGCGGACTCGGAGGCGACGACCGACACGTTGGGAAACATTTCCCGGAACACGGGAATCGCCATCACGTGGTCGGGATGGGCGTGCGTCACGACGACCTGCCTGACCATCTCGCGGGCGACACCCAGCGAGTGAAGTTGCTCGTCCAACACGGGGCCCATGGCGCTGATCGCCCCTTCGAAGATCGTGCCTTCCTGCTCGCCTTGGTACAGGTAGAGCGGAAACGCATTCGTACCGAGCATCCACAGGCGGCTGGCGATTTGGACGGGTGGATCCTTGATGAGCATGGTTATTCTCCTTTTTCGGCCTTTTCCAGCGCGAACAACGCCGCCCCCAAGGCTCCAATGCACTGCGGGTCCGGGGGGACGAGAGCCGGAGTCTGAAGAGACTCCTCGGCCAGCGTCCTCAGCAAGGGATTGTGGGCCACGACGCCGCCGGTCATCACCAGCGTGCCCTGCCACCGAACCCATCTCGCGGATTCGCTTCACGACCGAGCGAAACGCCCCTTTCACGATGTCTTCCACTCGTTCGCCCGCTCGGATCTTCTCCAGAATCTCGGTGGCGGTGAAGACGGTACAGAAACTGCCGAGCGTCACCTCTTTGGTCGATCGCTCGGCCAGTCCGTTGAGTTCGGCGACCGGCAGATCGAGCCGCAGGGCGATCTCTTCCAGAAACGAACCGGTGCCCGCCGCGCACTTGCGATTCATCTTGAAATCGAGGCGTCGTCCCTCGCCGTCCAGATGGATCATCTTGCTGTCTTGGGCCCCGATATCGACCACGGTCATCGGCCGACGGAAATGGGAGTAGGCGCCTTTGGCATGGCAGGCAATTTCGGTCATCGTACCGCACACCCAGGGCACGTTGTTTCGACCGTATCCGGTCGACACGGACCGGTCGAGTTGCTGACTCTCCAGCCTCGCCGCCGACAGGGCCTCCGCCAGACAACGATTGGCGGACTGGCCGTAATCGACCCCCGATCGGCCGACGGCTCGAGCCAGCGTCTGCCGGTCTTCGTCGATGATCACCAGCTTGACCGCGGAAGCACCAATATCAACACCGCAGAAATACCGCATGGATCAACGCCCTACACTCCCGCCAGCTGCTCGGCAAAGGCTTCAATATTGGTGCGAGTCTGTTCGTCGGAGTAGAGCCGCAGGTCATTCAAGTCTCCGTTGATCGTCAGGAAGGGCTTGCCCAACTTCTGACGCATGCGTTGCGGCATTTCGTAGCGGCTGTTCGAGTTGTTGGGACAAGTCTTGGCGTCATGGTAGAGGATGCCGTCGACCTGGAACTTCTCGGCCATCTGCTCGATGTACTGTTCTTTCCGGTCGTCGCTGCGACAAATGAAGATGCTCGAGTAGGCCCGGGCCATGCTCGCAAACGGATCGCCGGGATCGAGGTCGTCGAAGATCCAGCTATTGCAGTAGGTCGAGGCGACGACGCAGATCCGCAGCTGGAGAAACTGGTTCGACGAGGTCCTTCAACTTCCCCCAGATCGGCATGCCTTCCCAGTAGATCCGCGTCGTTTCGCCCTTCGACCGCCGCCACGCCGTCCGCGATCGCGCTGCTCCAATTCGGCCAACAGCACCTTGTAGATAATCGACCGCCTCCGGAGTCCCGCGCATCACCACCGCCGGGCCCCATCTGGATGGTCCCGTCAAAGAAGGTGATCGGGGACGGCACGTTGGCCGCGGTCTCCAGCACTTGCTTCCACAGCGTCGTGCACTGTTTGGACAGCTGAATGATCTCCCGCAGTTTGTCGATGTCCAGCTTCTGTGCCGGCCACTGCTTCCAGCGGCTCGACCAACGCTTCGGTCTGGTTGGCCACATACTGAACCAGCGGCTCGTCCACGTCGCCGACCGCCGCGAGGCGTGTGGATACCGAGGCAGGGCACGTCCCATTGTCGGGCGTACCACTGAAACCAATCCTTGACGTCGCGGCATTGGTTCGTGTTGAAGACCAGCACATCCGCCTTGGGAACGCCCGACATGCCCATCTTCTGGAGCGGCGTTTCGCCTTTCAGGTACGAGCCGATGTCGCTCGTCAGGTACGAGCAGATATCAGGCGAGAAGCCTTCGGCGTTGGCCAGGGGAATCAGCTCCATGGCCTTGCGCGTGGCCCCCAGCATGGCCCCGTGGTTCTCGGGGAAATAGACGTTAAAGCCCAAGGCCCGCAGCAACTCAGCCGGCCCCACACTCGTACACCAGGCCGTCTTTCTCCCTTCCTGCGGGCCCCTGGGCCAGATCACCGAAGTGCTTGCCCATCACCTGCTTCATCTGCTTGATCGCCGCAAAGTCCTTACGTTCTGGAGCAGCCGACATCACGAAACTCCTTCCATTTTCTGCAAGAGTTGACAGGGAGAAAACCGCTCGCCCAAACGTCCTGCCAACTCATCGAGCCGGGCGAGGACCCGGTTGAGTCCGAGATCGTTTGCGTACTTCAGAACTCCTCCTCGAAAATCGGGAAAGCCAGTACCCAGCACCGTGGCGACATCCACATCCGACTGGCTCCGAGCGACTCCCTCTTCCAGTACGTAGAAGGCTTCGCTGACCATACGCAACACCAGCCGCTCGCGTGATTTCGTCCTGCCCGATGTCGCGCGGCGTGCGTCCGCGCTCCCGCCGCACGTCGGCGATGACCTCGGCGGTCGCGTCGCACTCCAGCGGCACGTGACTTCCCGGCTCGTACCGGTAGATCCCCGCCCCCGTTTTCTGGCCCAGTTGCCCGCGTTCGACAAGGCGGGCGACAATGGGGGACAGATTTCCGTGGCGGGGAAACGCGGACGCCAACACGCGCTGCGAGTGCAGCCAGGATATCAAGCCCCGTCATATCCATCAATACAAGCGGCCCCATCGGGAACCCGAAGTCGACCGCCGCCTGGTCGATCGCCGCCGCCGCCGCCCCCTCTTCCAACAGCCAGAACGCCTCCTGAACGTAGGGGACAAACACGCGGGTCACCAGGAACCCCTCGCGCGAGGCGACCAGCACCGGAGTCTTGCGAAGCGTCTTGGACCAACTGATCGCCGTCGCCAGAATCTCCGGTGGCGTGGCGTCGCGCCGGACAATCTCCACCAGCGGCATGCGGTGAGCCGGATTGAAAAAGTGCATGCCGATCAGCCGCTGCGGATGCCGCATTCCCGCGGCCAACTCGTCCAAGGGGATCGTCGACGTATTGGAGGCGAGGATGGTGTCGGCCGGGCAAACGGCTTCCAAGTGGTTGATGACCGACCGCTTCACATCGACGTCTTCGAACACCGATTCGATCACCAGATCCGGCCGCGAGCGACGTCGTCCCAACGCGTCGTCGTGGACAGCAGCGTCAGCGTCTGTTCGGCCCGCGGCTCCGAGAGCTTTCCCTGGGCCACACGTTTCTGGAGCGAGTCGCGAATCTTACTCGGTTCCCTTCGCCAGGGCCGACTCGCTTTGATCCAGCACCACAACGGGCACACCGGCCAGGATCAATGCCTGCGCGATGTCCGTGCCCATCGACCCCATGCCAACGACCGCGGCTTGGGTTATCGGAGCGGTCTGTCTGCGCCCGCCAGCTCGGGAATCTTGCTGGTCTCTCTGGTGGCAAAGAACAGGTAGATCTTGTTCCGTGTCGCCAGCGACTGCATGCACTCGTCAAAGACCTGTTGCTCCCTCGACAAACCCGCCTCGTACGATTCCTCCAGGCCCGCCTTGACCGCCTCGACGATCTTCCAGGGAGCAATGATCTCCGGTCGAGCGGTCGCGAGCAGTTGCTCGGCCTCGCTGAAACGCGGCCTCTCGGACCTGCGCGTCCTGGACCTTATCGGTCTGCTCGGCTGGTCTTTCTGGGCGAGGGAGAGGCGAGGGCCAAGTCGCGGGCGCGTGCTCACCACCTGCTCGCTCCGGACAGACGGCGTCGACCAACCCCAAGTCAAGAGCTCGCTGCGGCATCGACGGTTTCGGCCGTCAGCAGCATCTTCAGAGCCGCCGCCGGCCCGACGAGTCTCGGCAGCCGTTGCGTCCCGCCGGCGCCAGGATTGATGCCCAGCCTGACCTCCGGCATGGTGAACCGGCTGCTGCTGGCCGGCGACCCGATAGTGGCACGCCATGGCCAGTTCCAGGGCACCGCCGATCACTCTGACCGGTCAGCGCGGCGACCACCGGCTTGGCGACAGTCCTCGATCTCCTGGAACGCGTCTGAAAGACCTGGCACAGTCGTACGGCGTCCTCGGTGGACGCAATTTGCTGAAACAAGTTGACATCGGCACCGGCGCTGAAATGTGCGGCATCTCCGGTGATGACAATCCCTTTGACCGCGGCGTCCTCGCCGGCCTGCTGAATCGACTCGCGAAGCTGTGACAGCAGCTCGAGCGTGATGGTATTCAGCGGCGGCGAGTTGAGTCGAAGAATCCACACACCGTCGACGATTTCGGATTCAATCATCTCAGTCAGAGCACCAGCGTCAGTTTGAGCGAGCCTTCGGCGTGGGCCGGATCGGCGTACATTTCGAAGGCCTCGGCCGCCTTCTCCCAGGGCATCCGCGGCGTCACCATGTCGACCAGGTCGGTGCGGCCCTGGACGATCATGTCGACCGCGTTCTGGAAGTACTCCATGCACTCCGGTCCCATCGAGGTGATGATCTCCGTCTCGTTGGCCACCGTGTGAAACCAGGGGAACTCCTGCATTTCGTGGTGCGGCACGCCGAACACGTACAGCCGCCCCTGTCGCCGGGGCAGATGGGCCGCAGTCGTGAGGGCATCGGGTTTGCCCACCGCTTCGACGCAGAAGTCGACCATCTCGCCGTCGGTCAGCTGCTTGACCGCTTCGACGACATTCTCCTGCGAGGCGTCGACGACGTCGGTGGCACCAAACCGTTTGGCCCAGTCGAGTCGCCAGGCCACCTTGTCGATGCCAATGACCTGGCTGGCCCCCATGCGTCCCAGCAGATGGGTGAAGATCAGTCCCATCGGGCCCTGGCCGACGACGGCACATCGCTGCTTGATCACCGGACCCGTTCGGACCAGCGCCCGCAACACGGTGGCCAGCGGTTGGGCCACGACCAACGCGCCGACGTCGGGCGCATCGGACGGCAATCGAGCCAAACCCTCCGGCTTGGAGACGATGAACTCGGCGAAGCCGTTGTAGTCGTCCGGATGGGCCAGCACCAGCGTGCCGGGCTCCCAGCCCTTGGCACGCGACTCGACGACGACGCCGATGTTCTCGTGTCCCAGCCAGCCCGGCGGCGGCGGCCACGGGACCTCGGCCCAGCGCCCGTCGCCCGTGTACGGCCCCATGTTCGTGCCGCACAGGGCGATGTGGCTGCACCGCACCAGAGACCTCGCCCTCCGATAGCTTCGGCCGTGGGCACGTCGTCCAGCAAACGGATCTTCCGGGCGCTTCGAACAGGATGGCTCTCATGATTTCGCTCACTCCAGATGAAAACGCGGCATCTTCTTGGCAGTGCCACCGCACTGCCAAGGGACCGACGGTGATGGCATCGCTCCAAGTGGCACTGGTCAACGTTCTCTCCTGGCGTCGACCAGGCGAAGCTGCGAACACTCTCAGAGTAGGCATACTCGCAACAGCGGGGTGTAGCTGTCCGGGGTTTACGTCGGCAGGCACTGCGGCAGGCAGCGTCACTCTACAAAATCAGGTCCTGATCCTCACGTTGCCCACCGACGAACTTCCCACGCCTCCTGCCCCTGCTACGCCGTGGAAGATACGAGGCGAGGATGCATCCATGGACCGTGGAAAGAGCATCCTCAAGGCGATCGGACCCGGTTTTCTGTTCGCGGCGACGTCCGTCGGCGTCTCGCACTTGGTCCAGTGCACGCGGGCGGGCGCCGGCTTTGGGCTGTCACTGCTTCCGGTCGCCGTGCTGGTCCTGATCCTGAAATACCCACTCTTCGAGTTCGGACAGCGGTACGCTGCCGCCACCGGGACAAGCCTTCTCGAGGGGTATCGCCGCCAGGGACGATGGACTCTGGTCCTGTACCTCCTGCTGACCCTCGGCACGATGTTCACGGTCGTCGCCGCCGTGACCTACGTCACGGCCGGCCTGGCGATCCAGCTCTCCGGCCTCGACTGGTCCGCCTTGCAGTGGTCGGTCATCTTGATGGTCGCCTCCGGAGGAATCCTCGTCGTCGGGCGGTACCCGCTGCTGGACAAAGCCATCAAGGTGATCATGGCGGTTCTGACACTCTCCACCGCGGCCGCCACGCTGGCCGTCCTGCCTCGACTGACCGCGGCACAACTCTTCGGACCGATCGCCTTGGCCGATGTGGGCTTCATCGTGGCCTTCGTCGGCTGGATGCCAACCGGGATGGACGTCACCGTCTGGCAGTCTTTCTGGGCCCTGGCGCGCGGCGGCAGACGGGACACGCTCCTTCGCTGCGCGAGACGATCTTCGACTTCCGGTTGGGCTATCTTGCGACCGGCTGCCTGGCCGCCATGTTCATCGTGCTCGGAACCGTACTCATGTTCGACCGGAACCTCGAGTTCCCCAACGCGCCGGACGCCTTCGCCGGACAGGTCATCGAACTGTACACGCAGAGCCTGGGGGATTGGAGCTGGCCGGTGATTGCGCTGTCCGCCTTCACCACGATGTTCTCGACGCTGCTGACGGTGCTCGACGGGTTCCCGCGTCACTGACGTTGGTCGTCCGGCGTTTCCGGGGGCCCGAGCAACCGGAGGAGATCCACGGCCCGACCGGAGAGTCGCCTGTCTATTGGGGCTGGATGACACTCTTGGCGGCCGGCGCCCTGTTGATCCTGGCCACCCTGGGGCTGCGAGACTTGAAGCCGCTGATCGACCTGGCCACGATCCTCTCCTTCGTCACCGCCCCACTGCTGGGCCTGCTCAGCTACCGAGCCGTCATCTCCCCCTGGGTGCCGGAGCAATACCGGCCGGGCCGAAAGCTACGATTCCTGGCCCAGTCGGGGATTGCGTTCCTCGGGCTGTTCCTGCTCTTCGCCCTCGTCAACAGGATCCATGCATGATCACACCCAAGACCTACGAAGCATGTTACGTACCCGATGCCCGGATCAGTCTTGACGGTGTTCTGACGGAACCGGCATGGGAGCGGGCAAACATTGAAACCGCGTTTCGCTTTCCATGGGAAGAGCGCCCACTGCCCGGCACGGAGTTCCGCGCCTTGTTCGACACGTTCGCCCTCTACTTTGCCTTTCGCGTGGAGGATCACGACATCGTTCTGGCGGAGCATTTTCGGAGCAAGGAAGATGTGGTGCACGAGGACCGTGTGGAACTGTTTTTCGCGCTGGACGAGGAACTGGCGCAGTATTTCTGCCTGGAAATCGATCCGCTGGGCCGGGTTCTTGACTACCGCGCTACGCACTACCGCAAGTTCGATTTCTCCTGGACCTTTCCCGGGCTGGAGGTTGTCGGCAGACAAACGGGTGACGGCTATGCGGTGGAAGGACGAATTCGCTGGGAGGCGCTCCAGTCACTCGGCTTTCCGCCACCGGACTCCGGCCGCGCGCTGAAGTTCGGTATCTATCGGGCCGAATTCCGACACACGCAGGGACGGGAGTACCGCGAAGGCTGGATCAGCTGGGTCGATCCTCGAACCGAAGAGCCCGACTTCCATGTCCCCGAGTCATTCGGATATCTGAAGATGGTGAGATGAATGTGAGGGTGTACCGGGTGATTTACCCCACTGCCAGGCCTTGTTAGTTGCCTGCCCCCCCAATTACAGGCCGATCCCCTCGCGTAGAAGTCAAACTTCCGCTAAGGTGTGTGCAGTGATTGATTCACTTCCGGCCAGATTCAGATTCCTACCTCGCTGGGCTTGCTATTCTCTGCCCACCGATTCCTGAACAGTACCTGACGCGTTCGATCATGTTTTGCAAGTGGCTATGGCAACAAATCGTTGCCGGGCTAGCGCCTGTCGCTTGGACGATAGCCGAGACTTGCACTGTTGTTCGTCCGCGATTCCACTCCAGGTAAGACTTCATTTGAACGATGCGAAGGCTGGATTTGCTGATCCAGTTCTTTGCGGGATCAGTGTTCCCCGTGACGACTTTCTGCGGCAGTCGTCTGTTCAAACGGTCTTCCCAGAAGATTCAGGAAACTTCATGTCCCAGTCAGAAATGGAAGCTGTGTCGAGCGATTCCGACGCAGCGTTCCCATCACCCGAGAACGAACTCGCCGCAACCGACCGCCAACACAGGGTTCCGCTCGCTGGGGCTGAGCGACGCCCTCGATCGCGGCCGTCGAGAGTGCTGGATACACGACTCCCGACACCGATTCAGGCTCAGACAATTCCGTTGTTGCTGAGCGGTCGCGACGTCCTTGGCCAGGCGCAAACGGGCACCGGCAAGACGGCGGCCTTCGCCCTGCCGCTGCTGGAACGGATTGATCTGCCCAAGAAACAGCCGCAGGTTCTGGTCCTCACTCCCACGCGCGAACTGGCGATCCAAGTCGCCGAGTCGTTCGAGAAGTACGCCCAAGAGCATGCGTGGATTGCGCGTCGTCCCGATCTATGGCGGACAGGATTATCAAGTTCAGTTTCGGCAACTGGATCGAGGTGTTCACGTTGTCGTCGGCACACCCGGTCGCGTGATGGACCACATGCGACGCGGCTCGCTGAACCTCGACGAACTTCAGTGTCTGGTGCTGGACGAAGCCGATGAGATGTTGCGCATGGGCTTTGCGGACGATGTCGAATGGGTTCTGACGCAGGCTCCCGAGAAACGGCAGATGGCCTTGTTCTCCGCCACCATGCCGAGACCGATTCGCCAGATCGCTCAGAAGCACCTCAAGAACCCGGCCGACATCACGATCGCGCAACGGACGGCGACTGCCGACACGGTCAATCAGCGTTACATCGTCGCCGCTCCTCATCAGAAGCAAGCCGCCTTGGCACGCATCCTGGAAGCGGAACCGACCGACGGCGTTCTCGTCTTCGTCAAGACGCGGAGCACGACCGAACCGCTCGCCGAATACCTTGCGCAAGCGGGCTTGAAGACCGCCGCCTTGAATGGCGATATTGCCCAGAAGCAACGCGAACGGATTGTCGAAAGCCTGCGATCGGGCAAAGTCGACATTATCGTGGCGACCGACGTTGCCGCGCGCGGCCTGGATGTGCAACGCATCAGCCATGTCATCAACTACGACTTGCCGTACGACAGCGAAGCGTACGTACACCGCATCGGCCGCACGGGGCGAGCGGGCCGCAGTGGCGAAGCGATCCTCTTTGTGCATCCGCGCGAACGCCGCTTGCTCAAGCGACTGGAACAAGCCACGCGGCAGACGATCGAACCGATGGATCTGCCGTCGAATCGCGCCATCAATAAACAACGCGTTGCTCGCTTCCATGAGAGAATCACGCAAGGACTGGCTTACGAGGAGCTCGAAACATTCCAGGCCATCGTCGATCATTATCGGCGAGAGAACGATGTACCGCTGGAGATGATTGCCGCCTCGCTGGCCGTTCTTGCCAACGGAGAGAACTCCGTTGCTGGTCAAGGAGGAGATCTGAAGCAGGTCAGCTTCGCTGGCGATTCACGTCGCGAATCAAGCGACAATCGTTCTCGTGCCCAGAAACGAGACTTTCATATGGATCGCCGCTCTGGCTCGCATCGTACCGCAGGCGGTATGGAGACCTACCGCATCGAAGTCGGACGAAGTCATCAAGTCCAACCTGGCAACATCGTCGGCGCGATCGCCAACGAAGCAGGCATCGGCAGCGAGTCGATCGGCAAGATCAAGATCTTCGATCGCTTCAGCACCGTTGATCTTCCGGAAGGCATTTCCGCGAGACTTGCTCGACACTCTCAGCAACGTCTTTGTCGCGGGACGCAAACTCCGGATATCGCGCATGGACGATTCACGGCCGCGCCCGGCTCGCGATCAGGACGGCAAACGCCCTCTTCAACAAATCGAAAGCCAAGCCGAAACATCGCAAAAGAGTATCGACCGAGGCATAGCCGCACGCACGGCGAGCGGTCGGCAAGGGGAATCACCGATCGCGTAGAACGCTTGCCAAAACCATGTTTCGGGAGGGCGAAGGTCCTGCTGAGCCGCGTCTTGGGAGGGGCCAAAGCCCCGGCGGACAGGGGTCGAGCAACGGCCAGTCTCTGACGAAGTACGGCCTCGAGCCAAAACGAGCGACCGCTCGTGCTTCGTCGGCTCGTCGCGCGGGGGCGGCTGGAATTTGACTCAAAATGAGCGACTTCTTGCCCCTCCGTAGGCCAACCGCCATCAATCCGCCGACCGAACCGTCTTTTCCTGCTGAGCTGGGGACGCCCAGTGGTTTGAGGGCAGAAGCCGGTGCTTGACCCCAGTCCGAGTGCCTTCCAGACGCTCCCAAATGCCGAAATCAAGTCGCGCAGACGGTCCAGCAGGCACTTTTCGCCTGCCAACTCCAGCCGCGATTCGCGCCGCCGCGCCGGCCCTCCAATTGACGGCGATCTACATGCTACTGTAGTCTGCAAAGGGGGACGCGAAGGCGATGCTCGATGTTCGCCGTTCGGCATGACAACCACGTTGCCTGAGGGACGTGCTACGGTCACCGGCTCCCACGTTAACTTGACCTGTGCGGGTGGCACGTCGCGCCGGTCGTGTATTAGCAGTTCTGCGTGCTGGTTAGGAGAGTTGCGAAGTGTCGCAAGGTACGATTAAGAAGCTTACTGACAAGGGTTTTGGGTTCATTGAAGGTGAGCGGGGAGATATCTTCTTCCACCATTCATCGGTCATTGAGGGCAGCTATGAAAGTCTCCACGAGGGACAGAAAGTGGAGTACACCGAGGGGCGTGGTCCGAAGGGACCGCGGGCCGAGAATGTGCGCGTTGTGACATAAGGCCAGTGCGCCAGGTCACGCAAAAACGAGGTCCGGCAAAAACGATCGCCCGGTGAATATCCGTTGATCGGGCGGTCGTTTTTTCGTCCCGATCCGTCCCCTACCCCCTCCCAGCCGGCGTGAAGCCGTGAGAGAAGCTGCCAGAAGTCCCTTTTCACCGCCGCGCCGTGCTAGTGCTTCTGGCACGAATTCAACCTGGACCGCATGAGGAATCAAGGATGCAGCTCGTTCGGAGGATTGAATCCTGGCTGCTGGCGTTGGCCATGCTAGTGCTGCGGGCCACGTGCCGGGTTTCGATTCACGACGATCCGCGTCCCCATCTGCGCGCTGCGGCGGAACCTTACGCCTACTCCATTCTGCACGCCCACCAGGTGGCGGCGGCCATTGGACGCGAGAAGGGGACGGCCGCCATGGTTTCTCAGTCCGCCGACGGCGAACTGCTCATGCCCGGCTTCTGGGCGCTGGGTATCAAGGTAATCCGCGGTTCAAACCGCACTCAGGATCAGGATAAAGGTGGGCGCTCGGCACTCAAACAACTGATCACGCATGTTCTCAATGGATCGCCAGCCTACTTGGCTGTCGATGGTCCGCGAGGGCCGCGCAACCACGTACGCAAGGGGATCGCGGTACTCTCACGAGAAACGGGCGCGGTGGTCCTGAATATTGTTGCCGTGCCGTCACGGCGGTGGATTCTGCGCGGCGCTGGGACCGGCTTCAGATCCCCCAGCCCTTCTGTCGTATCGACGCCTACTTCGCCGTACCGCTGCGGCCGCTGGACACCGAAACCGTCGAGCAGTATCGGTGTCGCATTGAAACTTCCCTGAATGAGTTGGAAGCGAATCACGACCCCATGGAAGCGACCCCACGCGTCCGCGCCACGCAGCGGACATGACCCGAGTGCCGACAGCCAAAGAGCCGGCAAACCGCCCAGCCTCACGCAAAGTGGGTAAGTGATTTCCGAGCGGCGTGCCGAGCACGTGCCATGTACGGCATGAACGCGTGTCACCCCCAACATTGCGGAAAGGACTCATCAAGCCAGCCGTTTCAGGGAATTTCAGGAAATGCTAGGCTGCCTTGGAGACCGCCTGTCTGTGTCGCCGAGCGTACACCATGGCCTCGATCAGCCGAACCATGATTCACTGTACGAACAAGAGAATGAGCCAATTCACCCTGGCGCGCCTGATGCTCACCATCACGCTCGTGGCGTGGTTGTCGGCACTACTCATCAGTCCACACACTGCGGTGCTTGCTCTGGATGGCTTCGTGCTAGTGTGCTTTGCCAACACCCTGTTCGGACTCGACGAACGGATGGGGTGGCCCGCGCTGCACCTGTCATGCGCGCTGTGGATACTCTTGCTGGCCAGCGCCATCTTCACTTTCAGGGAATTCACTTGAGGAAATCGACCGCTCCCGTACGGACGTTATACATGGCTCCCACAAGTTCCACGCGGCCGTCCCTGACAAGCGTGGCCAGTACGGGGCTCTCCGCGCGGATCTTCTCGATCGTATGCAACAGGTGCGCCCGTAGATTTCGTCGATGCGGACTTGTTGGGTCTCGAGTTCCATCGCTGGCCACCCCTGCAAGCGGCGTGGATCGATGGATTTCTGGATCTCGGTCAACACCGGCTCCAAGTGCGTGCAACCGTGCGGCCGGCGCTCGTTGTCCTGCGAGAGAAACGCGTTGACGGCCATCCGCACCACGGCACTGCTGTTGTGTCCCATCACGACGATCAACTTGGCTCCGGCCACAGCGCAGGCGTATTCGAGGGTGCCAAGCACCCCGACGCTCACCAGGTTGCCCGTAACTCGAGCGCAGAAGATGTCCCCCAGGCCCACGTCAAAGATCATTTCGACCGGCGTCCGCGAACTCGCACCGCTCAAGACAATGGCCAGTGGATGCTGACCATCTGCGGTCGCTTCCAACTGACGCGTCAAATCACGTATCAAGCGTTGGCCGCTGCGGAATCGTTCATTGCCCTCCTGGAGGACCTTCAATACACCACCAGGTGTCAGGCTCGCCTGCAGCTCGCGCGTGGTGTAATCCACGTATTGAATACGATCTGCCAGCTGGTCGTAGTGATCCTTCAGACCAGCCATACTCACCTGCACTCCCCGGGCGGGCGCAGTCTCTTTGAGGTACTCCCAAATCAGGTCCTGCACGTCCGCGTCGATGTAGTCGGCATTACGGGCATCGATCATGACATGGCCACCGTGGGGGACCGTTTCCAGGGCCGTGGCCAACGCCGCGCGATTGAGGAAGCTGACCTGGTTGGCGAGTTCGATCCGCACCACTTCGCCGCCGATGTGTTTTTCAACAACCTTGGTCAGCGGGCGTCGAAGATTACTGCGCAAGATGAACAGAATACTGAACCCCAGGCCGATCAGGATCCCGACCAAGAGATCGGTAAACACGATCGCGGTGACGGTCACAATGAAAGGCAAAAACTGATTGAGCCCTTCACGCCACATTTGTTTAAACAGTTTTGGCTTGGCAAGTTTGAACCCTGTCACAATCAAGACGGCAGCCAGGCACGAAAGGGGGATCTGATTGAGCCAGGTGGGCAACACCATTACACACAACAGCAACAAAGTGCCGTGGACAATGGTCGCTAGTTTGGTCTTGCCACCCGAATCGATATTGACCGAACTGCGTATAATGACCGACGTCACCGGCAACCCACCGATCAAGCCAGCTGCCATATTTCCCACTCCCTGCGCAATCAACTCACGGTTCGTGGGCGACACGCGTCGGCGAGGATCGAGCTTGTCCACGGCTTCAAGGTTCAAGAGCGTTTCGAGCGAGGCTACCGCTGCGATCGTCAACGATGCCGTGAAGATCTTCGGGTGCGTCAAGGCCGAGAAGTCGGGAAATCGGAGATGCTCGAGAAACCCGCGGAGGCTTTCGGGGACCGGTACCTGCACCAAATGCGTAGGATCGATCGTCCACTGGCCTCCCAGTCGCGCTAACAACAGGCTGATACCCACGCCCGCCAATACGACAGCCAGTGGTGCGGGAATGGGCGACCGCTTGAGAAACTTCGTCCGCTCCCACGTCAGCAGCAGAATGATGGAAGTGACACCCACTACGGCGGCTCCGGGATGGATATTGAGCAACATATTGCCCAACTCGGAAAACGTGTTTTCCTGGTCCGGTTGCAGGAATGACATGTCCCCCTCGAAATTGGTGTCGCGGCCAAACAAGTGGGGTATCTGCTTGAAGATCAGAATCAGCCCGATGGCGGCCAATAATCCCTTGATCACGCTCGAAGGCACGAAGTCGGCAATCGACCCGGCTCGAATCGCACCGAGGACCAGCTGCATGACACCGGCAAGAAACACTGCTACCAGAAAAACCTCGAAGGAACCGAGCATGGCAATCTGAGCGGCCACGACAGCCGTCAGCCCGGCAGCGGGACCGCTGACGCTCGTGTGCGACCCGCTGATCGCCCCCACCAACACCCCGCCGACAATGCCAGCCAGGATGCCGGAAAATAACGGTGCTCCGGAAGCGAGCGCCACGCCCAGGCACAACGGCAGCGCGACCAGAGCCACGACGACTCCGGCCGACACGTCGGCGACCAGCGTGGAACGATGTGCCGTGACAGTTTGCGTATTGGTTTCCATCGGACGATTACATCCCCTCCTCGTAACCCACGGCGTATACCCCTACACATTCACGCCTCTTTCGACTTCGTCGCCTGATCGGCACCTGCTCGGGCCGCCGGAACCTGACCGAACTTCACGAACTGGGCCTGATCGTTGTCGTAGTAGAAAATCTCACCCGTTTCAATTTTGTACATCCAACCATGCAAACGCACTCTTCCCGAAGGCACGCGTGCGGCAATCACCGGTATCGTGCGCAGATGCTCCAGTTGCACCAAGACGTTTTCTTCCGCAGCGGCATTGACCAGTGCCGAGCCCTCCAAATGCCCATAGTGTTCTCGAATGATCTGCAGCGTAGCATCGGCGTGCCGCAGCCATGAACGCACGGACCGAGTCGGACAGGCCGGGTCGGGCGCCGACGGGTGCACCAGTGCGGTCATGGCCCCACAGCCGGTGTGACCGCAAACGATCACGTCTTCGATTGCCAGTTGGGTAATTGCATACTCGACCGCCGCCAATTCGCCGTGATTACCGCCACCGTAACACGGCACGATGTTCCCTACGTTTCTGATAATGAACAGCTGCCCGGCGCAGAATTGGTGATCAGGTTCGGAACAATACGAGAGTCGGCACAGGTGATCAGCAAAGCCTCGGGACGTTGCCCGTGCTTAAGCTGTGCAAAGAGTTCTTCACGCTCGCGAAAACCGATGTTCTGGAAGTAGTGAATGCCTCGTACGAGTTCTTGCACCGGAGTATCTCCTGGGTGGGGCATGACAGGACGCGCGCGGCGAAGCGCAATGATCGTTGGCGTCAAGAGACTTCCGCGACTTCAGCTCCGCAGAGGAGCATTCAAGCCATTGGCCAGTTGATGGCCGATGACACCGTAGCCCAGAGGTGGTCCCCACTGGTGGCGTCGCGTCCACATTTGGCGGGAGTCAACCGGGGAGCATGATTTACGGCGGGGACAGTGGCCGCCGCGAAGCGGAAATTCGACCCGCGTCGCAGCCAGCAAAGGCATTGTGTCCGTATCCCCAAGGTCTTCGGTAGACAGGCTTTCCGGACAAACCAGTCGGCCCACCCCCGCCGGCAGGCCGGACAGGGCGATGATGCACCCCAGGCAGATAATCTGGATGATTCGAGCGACTGATCTCATATAGGTCTTGAGCGAACTATCCCGGCAGAACAAGTGCCAACGTCACGAATGCGGTTTATCGGGTACCGGTCATCCTAGCGGAGCCAAACTGTTCGACAAGGCGGGGGTGGCCAATTCTCCCAGGCAAAGTCCGATGCCGAGTGCGAGTTCGAGCTTCCCAGTCGCCAGGAGTACCACGGTGGATGCGAAACAGCCCGTTGCCAGGTTGGCGGCAGGTCCATCCGGAGAGTTTCCGGCGCAACTGGGTGCTCAGTTCGGCACCCAGCTCATTCGACCGTGACGAGATGTCCATCTCGATTATTAACGCGTGTTAACGTCGCCCAATGACAGGCGGCCGCGGCGCGATTTTCCTGCGGCTACCATCGCACCTCATGGTTTTGGCGGACTCCATAAGCTCGAAAGGCACTGAACTCGACACGGCGAGCGGGCCCAGCCAATGGGCTTTGGGGATGGCTCTTGCCTCCACAATCGGGTAGACCATGAGAAAGGGAAGTTCAGCCGTTCTCGATTCTCCTTTGTTAGAGGTCAAACCATGAAACGCTTCATCATCGGCCTGTTCATTGGAATGTGGCCCGTCCTGGCGATGAGTGCGGATACCGCGACGACAGAGTTGGAACATCTGCCAGCACCGAGCATGAGTGGAGGGCGACCATTGATGGAAGTCCTGCACGATCGCAAAAGCACGCGCAACTTTAGCACGCAACTGGTCAGCCGCGAGCAATTGGCAAACTTGCTATGGGCGGCATTTGGCGTGAACCGGCCAGAGACGCAGCAGCGGACTGCGCCATGCACGATGAACCTGCGCAGCATCGATATCTATGTGGCCACAACCGATGGCATCTACAGGTACGATGCCGAGGCTCATGGATTGGTGGTGGTCGGGCGTAAGGATGTACGAGCGCTAACGGGTGGACAAGACTACGTGAAGATCGCACCGCTGGCGCTCGTGTACGTCGCCGATCATACCAGGTTTGCGAAAGTGGCCGCGGAAGAACGAGCGTTTTATGCCGCAGTGGACACCGGGCTTATCGCGCAAAACGCTTACCTTTACTGTGCCTCGGAAGGGCTAGGCTGCGTCGTCCACATGCCGGGCGACCGAACCGCCATGAAGCAAGCCCTGGCGTTAGGGCCCGACCAGCATATTGTGCTGGTGCATTCGGTCGGTCACCCGGCCAAGTGAGCCACGCCACAGGCCACGCCCGTAGCTGAGCCCGCCAAGGGCTCAGCAGCAGCTTAATCCGTCCGCCACTGCCGCTGAAGCCTGGGCGGCTTCAGCTACGCCCGTAGCTGAGCCCGCCAAGGGCTCAGCTGCAGCTTAATCCGTCCGCCACTGCCGCTGAAGCCTGGGCGGCTTCAGCTACGCCCGTAGCTGAGCCCGCCAAGGGCTCAGCTGCAGCTTAATCCGTCCGCCACTGCCGCTGAAGCCTGGGCGGCTTCAGCTACGCCCGTAGCTGAGCCCGCCAAGGGCTCAGCTGCAGCTTAATCCGTCCGCCACTGCCGCTGAAGCCTGGGCGGCTTCAGCTACGCCCGTAGCTGAGCCCGCCAAGGGCTCAGCAGCAGCTTAATCCGTCCGCCACTGCCGCTGAAGCCTGGGCGGCTTCAGCTACGCCCGTAGCTGAGCCCGCCAAGGGCTCAGCTGCAGCTTAATCCGTCCGCCACTGCCGCTGAAGCCTGGGCGGCTTCAGCTACGCCCGTAGCTGAGCCCGCCAAGGGCTCAGCTGCAGCTTAATCCGTCCGCCACTGCCGCTGAAGCCTGGGCGGCTTCAGCTACGCCCGTAGCTGAGCCCGCCAAGGGCTCAGCTGCAGCTTAATCCGTCTGCCACTGCCGCTGAAGCCTGGGCGGCTTCAGCTACGACATAATCACCTGTTACGGTGGGTATGGTGTGAGTCTCACACCTGCTTTCACACCGTCCAGAATCGTCCTGCTGGAGAACGGCGGCATCTACGCAGTGGCCAATCTGCGGGGAGGAAGTGAATACGGGGAAACGTGGCACAAGCAGGGCAATTTGACCCATAAGCAGAACGTGTTCGATGATTTTACCGCCGTCGCCCAACATCTAATTCAGCGCGGCTATACGTCGTCCTCGAAAATGGCCATTATCGGCGGGAGTAACGGGGGGCTCTTAATGGGTGCCATGCTCACACAGCATCCGCAACTGGCACGTGCCGTTGTATCGTACGTTGGCATCTACGACATGTTACGAGTGGAACTGTCGCCCAACGGCTCGTTCAACATCCCGGAATTTGGCAGCGTCGAGGATGCCGATCAATTCCACGCGCTCTACGCCTACTCTCCCTATCATCACGTGCAGGACAAGGCGGCCTATCCTGCAACGCTCTTCCTGACCGGTGCCAACGATCCACGTGTCGACCCGATGCAATCGCGGAAGATGACCGCTCGTCTGCAGGCGGCATCGTCTTCTGGCGAGCCGATTCTGCTGCGGACCAGCGCCAGTTCCGGACATGGTCGCGGCACAGCGTTGTCCGAACAAATCGAACAAACGGTTGATGTGGATGCGTTCTTGTTCGACAAACTGGGAATTACGCCCAAGGATCGTTGACCATCCAGTTCCCGATCTGTCGCGGCCAAAAGCACTCTGGTGTACCGGCGCTCGCCGCCGACGTCATCGATAAGACATCGCTGTTGGTGGCGAGCTTGATACACCCTCTATGAAGAACGAAGCAGGAATACGGCACAAAACGCGTCAAGTGACCAATGACCAATGACCTATGACCTATGACCTATGACCTAACCAATAACCAATGACGGCTCAGTTGCCGTAGCGTTTCTGGAATTCCTCCTGGCGCTGCCGGCGCAGTTCCCGTTCTTCCGGAGTCATCTTGTCGAGATACCAGCGGTGATTGTCGGAATTGAGTACTTCCTCGAGTTTCGCCCGCAGTGCTTTCGCAGCCTCAACTTTCGCTGCGTCACCGGATTTCTCACCATGATCTGCCAGTTCCTCCAGCTCCGGGACCATTTCCGTATAGAAGTGTTTGGCCACCTCGTAGGTGCCGTGCCAGTGCGTGTAGTCGGGCCCCATCATCGACGCACCGTGACGTGCACGGCGGCCTTCGTGGTGCCAGAGCTCGAACCAGGTCCAGTCCAGCTCGTTGGAGAACTTGGCCGGCTTCAGCAGCGGCTTGGCCAGTCGCGTAGAGTTCCTGGCCCGGCTTGGCGAACTTGTCGTGGTACAACGTCGATCAGGCCGTCGTACTGCACGTAGAAGTTGTCCACCCACTGCTGCTCGTGGCAGTTGATGCAGACGTTCTTCATGTTGGTGCGGCGCGTTTCCCAGTTGACGTCCGCCCCCGGCAAGCCCATCTTCTTGTCGCTGACTTCCGGGCGGACCGAGATGGCTGGTCGATTGTTCCAACTGATCCGCAGGCCGACGTCGTGCGTCACCGGCATGCCGGGCCGGGCAGCTCGATCGGCCGTGGCGGCCTTCGGCCGGCGTGGCGCTCATGTGGCAGGTCGCGCAGGTCGGCGCCAGGTGATAGTCCTCGCCCGACGACCCACTTCGCCGAGTCCATGTTCAGCTTGTCCTTGAACGCGCGGAACGCGATGCCGTGCTTCGATTCGTAGTAGATCTCCATCTGCGGATGATCGGGTCCCATGTGGCACTTGCCGCAGTTGTCGGGGTGCCGGGCCTGGTAGGCGGAGAACGAGTGCCGGCTGTGGCAGGCCGAGCAGGAACCTTCCGAGCCGTCGGGATTGATGCCGCCCGATGCCCGTGTTCGGCCAGGTGGCCGGATCGAGCTTGCCGCCCGGCAGCACCTTGACCTCGCTGCCGTGGCACTGCCAGCAGCCGTTGACGGCCGCCGCGCTGTTGCCATCCTGGAAAGGCCGGCGTGATCATGCCGCGATTGCCTTCGACGACTTCGGCCAGCACGTTGTCCAGCGAGCCGAGGATGCGGCCGCCCTTGGAGTGGTGCGAATGGGCGAACTCTTCGCCCTCCTGCACGTGGCAGCGGCTGCAGTCCTTGGGCGAGACGATGGTCGCGATCCACTGCCCTTCGTGCTTGAAGGCATCGGGTTCGCCTTCCTCGGCCATGTGGCATTCGAAGCAGCCGACGTTGGCCCGATAGTGCTTGCTGTTGCCCCACTGCTGGTAGATCCCCGCGTTTTCCACCTTGTGGCAGTCGACGCAGGCCTTGGTCTCCGGCGACATCTCGGGCAGACCCCAGGCCTGGGCTCGAACCGCCGCAGCGGGCGCAAGGGCCGCCATCAGCAGTGCGGCGATCAAGGGCCAGCAATTTGGCCAGCAATTTCGATGGATCGCATACGTTGGTCTCATGGCACTCTCACTCCCTCTCTAAGTCGTTCCCGATGTGGGGGCGGTTTCGCCGGCAGAGCGGTTTTGACGCCGCTCAAACGTCACTTCGCCCGCCAGCACCGGCACGGAGACGCGGACGAAGATGGTGTAGATCAACAGCCCGAAGGCCCAGATGCCCAGACAAATCAGGATCTCGTGCCGCGTCGGCACGTACTCGACGATTTCACCCAGCGGCGTGGGGACAAAGGCCGGTACGATCAGCCCCATCCCCTTCTCGATCCAGATGCCCACGATCGACAGCACGCAGGCGACGTTCAGCATCTTCAGCCCGCGCGAGGCGGGCAACACGAGCAGGATGGTGGCGACCACATTCATCGCCGATCGCCGTCCAGATCCACGGCACCAGCGCATGGTGGCCGTGCAGGCCGAAGTAGAGATAGCGCGCCGACGCCACATGCGCCGAGTCGGTGTAGAACTCGGTGAACACCTCGCAGGCCAGCAGGAACATGTTGATGATCATCGCCACCTGGACGATGCGGCGCAGCGTGAGCAGCGCGTCATCGCTGACCTGATGCCGAGTGAACCGCCGCACGACCTGCAAGCGTCAGGATGATGAACGCCGGCCCAGCGGCAAAGGCACTGGCCAGAAACCGCGGCGCGATGATCGCCGAGTTCCAGAACGGCCGTCCGCCCAGCCCAACATACAGGAACGCCGTCACCGTGTGAATGCTGATCGCCCACACAATGGCGATGAACACAAACGGCACGTAGAACACCGGCGACGGCTTCCGCCCGCAATAGGCACAGTAGATCAGGTACCCGCAGATGTGCAGGTTCAGCAGCAAGTAGCCGTTCAGGGCAATCACGTCCCAGGTCAGCATCGACAGCGGAAAGTTGAATCGCCAGAGCAGGTGCATGAAACGATCCGGCCGGCCCAGGTCCACCGTCACGAACAGCAGGCACATGATGATGACGGCCACCGCCAGCAGCTCGCCGAAGATCACCACGTCGTGCAGGTGCATGTTGCGATAGACGTAGACGGGGATCACCAGCATGGCTGCCGCCGCAGCCAACCCTACCAGGTAGGTGAAGTTGGCGATGTACAGGCCCCAGGAGACCTGATCCGTCATGCCGGTCGTGACCAGGCCGTGTACGAGTTGCTGGCAGTAGGCATACAGCCCGCACAGGGAGAGCACCGTCAGGATGGTCATCCAGAGGTGATAGCGCCAATCGCCGACAAAGCTCAGCCGAAAACAATCCCACAGGAAGGTGAGGTACTTCTTCATCCCTCACCTCCCACGGTGTCGGGGGTGATCGGTTCGCGGTAGCGACTGCCACGCTCGTCGAAGTAGTAGAAGAACCGTGGAATCGTCCCCACGTCCTCCTTCAGCACGTACACGCGTTTGTGCCGCAGGATGTAGGCCACTTCGCTGTTCGGATCCAGCACATTGCCGAACTTGCGCGAACCCGTCGGGCAGACTTCCAGGCACGCCGGCAATCGTCCCACCCGCGTCCGGTGCAGGCAGAACGTGCATTTTTCCATCACCCCCTTCTGCCGCGGCCGATTGGACAGGTAGGCCATCTCCGGGTTCAACTCCTCCGCCGGACAGCTGCGGTTCGGCGAAATTGAAACGTCGTGCCCAATAGGGGCAGGCCGCTTCGCAGTAGCGGCAGCCAATGCACCAGTCGTAGTCGATGACGGTGATCCCGTCTGGCTCCTGCCAGGTGGCCTCGACCGGGCAGACTTTGACGCAGGGCGGATTCTCACACTGATGGCACTGTACCGGCATGTAGTACTTGTCCGGATTCGGCACGGTGGGAGGATCGTAGTGATGGTTCGCACTCTCGACATCAATGCTCCCCTTTTCCATCTCCAGCACGCGAATGTACTGGATCTCCGGAGCACGCGACTGGTTGTTCTCTTGCACACAAGCATGCACGCAACGGCGACAACCGATACAGCGGCTGAGGTTCAAACCATATACGAACTCGACGTCCTTCAACGGCGGCGGGTCCGCCATCTTTGGCTCAACACCAAAACGCTGCTGCACCGCCTCCGCAATGCGTTCGAAGACCTGCTCTTTGTCTTCTGGCGTCATCTCCTTGTAGTGCTTCTGCAGGAACTGCTCGAGGGAGGGCAAGTCGTGCGGATCCAGATGGCGCAACGGCAGAACCGCGGCGGCAACCGCCGACGCACCGGCCAACGCCACGACACCTTTGGAAAGGAATCCGCGGCGCGTCACTTCCGACGCGGCGGGTGGCACTCCAGGGCGGTCGGCAGCCGGTTGAGAGTCGGAGTCGGCCATTGCTCAGTGTCCTGTACTTCACGGGTCGCTCGGTCTGTACTTCACGGGTCGTTCTGTGGAAGTCCCGCCGTAGCTTCACGAAGCCTCAGCGGATTGTGCGAAGGCGACCGATCAGTTGCCTCTGGCGGTCCCATCCGTAGCGTATGGGGCGGCGGGGCTGGCTGCAGATGAGGAAACGGCGGCTGATGTGGGTCGTGGCATTCAATGCACTTCCGCCGTGTCTGCACGCCCAGGTTCGTGTTCCAGTAGCCATTGGTTCGGCCGTGCGCACCATCCTGCCAGTCGCGATACACGGGCCCGTGGCACTTGGCACACAACAACTGCGGCTGGTTCCACGGAATCTCCTCGCCTCCCTCACCTGCAAAGGCGTCCCGATTCGTCTCGTGGTGGCAGTTCAAGCAACGCGTATTGATACCGTGCTGCAGTCTGATTTCCGTGTGCTGCGTCACCATCCGATAACTCGCCGACGGACTCTGCGCGATGATCGCGTGGCAATCACTGCAGCGGTACGTATAAACCGCCACGTGATAGCTGGGCTGCATGTTCGGCTGCCGCACGGGCGTTGTGTCGGTGGCCGAGGCGGGAACCGATACGGCTTCGGATACGGGACTGCGGAACGGAAGCGGATTGATGGCCAGCACCACCGCGCACACAAAGAACACCGCGGGCACCCAATAGACGGGCTTCGGCTTAGATGACGATTGTTGTGACATGACCGCTCAACCCTAGAGCCAAAAGTAATCAACCGTCCAGTCTTCTGCAAATCCAGTGTGCTCACACTGCGACATGCCTGTCGCGTTCACACGCGGATGTCATTATGCTGCCCCACAACAAGTCGTGTCAACTCGGGATTGTCACCGCTGAGAACGGGTCCGTCGCGATCTTCATGGGAACGGCGGTACCGGTGATGCGTGCGTTGCGGTGAGAGCATCAGGCAGTATTTCGCTGTTTTTCTCGCTGAATTCCTCCATGGTTCAACGGCGGTAGATTCCTTGCCAACGAGATTTAGCAATGATGATTGCTACCTGCGAATACAACGTGTCGATGTGCAAATTTGATCTGCGTCAAATCTCGCAAGTCAATCGCCGTCAATGTGCCGCGATGCGATATGAGAGCTGACGTTTTCTTTCTGCCACGAGACTCGGCTGGCAAGCTGTCGCCCCATGGCAATCTTCTCGAAGACAGGACTACACCTTCCTGGGCCTGGCCCGTTCATCATCCATGGCCACCGGTCTTCGGGAATGACACCTCGATATGCCCCGGCACCATCGTTGATGATCGTGTAGATCGTCTCCAAATCACCTTCGTCGCACTGTTCTATCACTTCTTGTTCAACTCCCAACGCAACCGGTCGGACGCGGCCAAACGCCTATTCTACTGGAAGCCGTTTCAAGACCGGAAGGGCGAGGATCCTGCCGAGCCGGAATCTCGGAAGAACATCGGCCCAGCAGGAGCCGCGCCCTCCCAGGACGCGGTTTTGATATGCGATCTAGATGTCCATTTGCAGCACAGTACAATACACCGTTGACCAGGAAATGAGAGGATCCCTCATGAACATATTGAACGCACCGACTCGTGACTTCACCAGAAGATCGTTTCTGCGGGCATCGCTGGCCACGATGACTACTGGCCTGGCGGCTCGCTGCGTCATAGCTGACGACGTGCCGGTGGGCCCACAGCCGAACAGCCCCTACCAGCGTGCCGACACTACTTGGCTGGCCAAGTGTCGCTTCGGCGTCGGCGTGCATTGGACGGCGGAGACCGTGCCGCGTCACGGGCCACGGCAGCCCTTTCAGCAAGCCGTCGAGGCCTTCGATCTCGCCGGTTTCATGGCGGCAGTGGAACATGCCGGTGCCGACTACGTACTGCTCACGGCGACCCACGCGCTGCAGATGCTTCCCGCACCGCACGACGTACTGGATAAGATCTTGCCCGGAAGAACCTGCCGGCGCGACCTGATCCGAGAGCTGGCCGACGCATTGCAGGCCAAACAGAAACACTTATTGATCTACTACAACCACTCCTGCAACGGCAAACAAGACGCGGCTTGGGAACAGGCGGTTGGCTATCACGATCCGGACAAGCGGCGGTTTGCCGAGAACTTGCTCGAGATCATTTCCTGGATGGGAGACCGCTACGGCCGCCACCTTCGAGCATGGTGGTTCGACAGTCCTTACTCGGTCGATCCTCGTGGCCCGCACAACTCCGTCACGACCGATCTGACCGGATTCCAGTTTCCCTGGGAACGATTCACGGTCGCCGCGAAAACCGGATACGCGGATCGCCTGGTCACCTACAACGCGGGGGTTAACGAGACGTTTCTCTACACGACGCACCAGGACTATTGGGCTGGGGAATTGGTCAGTCTCGCGAACCCGGCCCACACGCGCTATTCGCAGAACGGCCTCCAGTGGTTTGGCTGGACGTGCTTGGAGGACCGAGGTTGGGTCCACACGCAACTCGACCAACCAATCCCGCTGCCCCTCTACACGGATGAAGAGGTGATTCACTTTGTCAAGACGTGCAACGCGCATCTGGCGCCGATGACATTCAACGTGGGGATCTACCAGGATGGCACCATGGCCGAAGCGTCGGTTGAGCAATTGCACCGCCTGGCTGCTTCCCTGAATCCCAAATGACCGATTGAACAATTCCATCGGTTTGTAGAGACGGTTCACTTCACCAGATCGCCAATCTGCCGCGTCAGTTCGGTGGCCTCCTGTTGTGCTTCTGGGACGGCCAATCCCGCCTGAATACCAGGGCGTTTGTGCCCCGCCGCGGCAAGGTAGGCATCACGGAGGATTGCCATGCGCCGCTCAACCAACTCTAACGCAGCGGGAGATATCCCACGGGCCGCGCAGCATTTTCTCGGGCGACTCGGCGCCGGCTGCCTCTTCGTCCCCAAACCATCGGATGAGTTGGCGTGCCATGAACCAGTGACCGGCTGTGTTCGGATGCACCGCGTCGCCCTGATATGTAAAATCAATATTTGTTTGTCGTTGCTTCGCTACTTCGGCCGTCATCGGTCCATGCAGGTCGATGACCAGCCAGCCTTCCGTGCGCCGCGCCAGCAACCATTCTGCATAGCGATCCAGCACAGCGTTGTACGAGAATTCATTCTTCGCTCGTTGATCGTCATACAGTGGTGGCGTCACCAGAATGAGTGTCGCGCCGGCGGCTTCGACTTGTCGTTTCAGATGCCTGATACCGTCCTGATAACGTTGAAACCGCTCGTTGCTGAGCGGTTGATAGATACCACAGTTGATGCCATAGCAGGCAAAGACCAAAGCGGGCTTCGTTACGGCCAGGACTCGGTCCAACCGCTCGGCGAGATCCGGCCGAGGAAACTGACCACCGGCGTGACCTTCTTCGCTCAGCCCCGATACGGTTTCACTCGGCAGGCCAACGTTGATGATCGTTGGCAGCGGATTCAGCTGCCGCGTCAGTAGCCAGGCGTCGAAGAATGCAACGTACTGGCCTGCGTAGGTGATGCTGTCACCCAGGAAGACGATTCTCTGTGACTTACTCAGCAGGTCCAGACGCTCCGAGCCATGTACAACGCCAGTGGCACCGAACACGCACAGCGCGACAGTCAGGCTGGTGAACAGTTGGACAAATCGTTTCATGGCGACGCACCTTGTTTGTGTTGGTGATGCTCGGATCCAGTCGTCTCTAGTCGGTCGGGTCGCTTATAGTATAACTCGTCCGCGACCTGGTGTTCTACGTTGGCCGGACAGACCGTGCCACTGCTTAATCGGGAACACCTTCCAGTCGCTGGAGTCTATTGCTTCAAGCTCCCGCAGCGCGAATGAAAACGCGTGACTTGAGCAGTGTGAGGCGGCTTGACGTGTTCCACTTACAATGGAGCCCTGGTACCAGCTTCACACTGCGTGCCTCGTGCGGCGGTTTGATGGCAGCGGGCTTCGTTGTGCCGAATTGATCAGAATGGTGAAGATCGTCTCCGCACACAGTGGCACCTGTCAGTCCTCGATTTATCCAGAACCGACCGCACCTGCCGACATTTCGGCCGCTGTGACTTGGTTGACAACGGCTCCCACGAGTTCCACACTGATCGTAGCTGCCATGCAAGAGGGAAAGGCCGCGGACAACGTTGCCGGAACGCCACCTGCCGGCCTTCGTCGCGAGCATTCCGATGGTTTGTAGGCGACGGCCCGGCCATCGCATCCGACCATACGCACCGATCGATCCGTTTCGAGGGAGATTGTCATGGGCCCACTTGATGTTAGCCGCCGCGAATTTCTCCAGTGTGCCGGGCTCGGTTCCGCCGCACTCGCTCTCGGTGGACGACAGACTCTCGGTCAAGAAGCCGGCATTAAGAGCAGCAACCTGCTGTCCGTGAATCCGCAACCGACCTTCGACCTATCACCCTACCTCTATATGCAATTCATGGAACCGCTGGGAACCACCGACTCATCGGTCGACGCTGCCTGGGACTTCCAGACGGACCGATGGCGGGAAGATCTGGTCGAGATCACTCAGGAGTTGGCCCCCTCGCTCATGCGCTGGGGAGGTTGCTTCTGCAGCTACTACCGCTGGAAGGAAGGGGTTGGGCCGCTGGATCAGCGGAAACCGATGCTCAATTTGTTGTGGGGTGGGATCTACAACAACCAGGTGGGTACGCACGAGTTTATTGACTTCTGCCAGCGCGTTGGCGCCGATCCGCTGATTGTGGTGAACTTCGAGTCGGACGGTCGCGAGTACTGGGCCACTTCACCCAAGGGGGATGTCCGATCCGGCGACGCGCGCGAAGCCGCAGAGTGGGTCGACTACTGTAACAATCCTTCGAACGCCCTGCGAATTCGGCACGGAGTCCAGCAGCCCTACGGCGTCAAGCTCTGGCAGATCGGAAACGAAACATCGTACGATTCGCAGGCCATGAGCGTGGAAACCGCTGGCAAGAAGACGCTCGAATTCGCCCGAGCGATGCGCACGGCAAATCCCCAAATCGACATCATCGGCTGGGGCGACAGCGGATGGGCCGAGCGGATGGCGGAAATTGCGGGTGAAGAACTTCAGTACCTGGCCTTCCATAACGGATTGGGAACGGGCGGACCCGATTCGCCCTTGCAGGGGATCGACTACCGCAAGGATCCGGCCCGGACCTGGGAGTACTTGATGCGTGCCTGCCAGGCTCAGCAGCAACGGATCCAGGATATGCGCGAGCAAGTGGCCCGATTCAACATCCCCCTGGCCATGACGGAATGCCATTTCGGGCTGCCCGGTCGCAATCGCAATGAAGTGCTCTCCACGTGGGCGGCAGGCGTGGCCAATGCACGCACCTTGAATGTCCACGAGAGAAACGGCGATATTCTCAAGATCGCCACGCTGGCGGACTTCTGTGGCACACGCTGGCAAAACAACGCCATCATGATCCCCGTGCCGGCGGGCAAGTCCTACATGATGCCAGTCGCCATGGTCATGAGTCTCTTTCGCAAGCACCTGGGCAAACAAGCGGTCGCCGTCACCGATACGCCTGATGAGCTCGACGTTACTGCCAGCCGGACCGGCCATCGCATCTTCCTGCACGTGGTGAATACCAGTCGCACCCGCCCTGTCAGCGCGAACTTGGGGATCGAGCATGCGAACGTCACGGGCGGGCGCGTCTTCTGGTATGACCTCGATCCGGAGTATGAGATCTTCGAGTACCATCCAGAGCACACGTTCCCGCAAGAAAAGGAACTCGACGCTCAGTTGTCCTGGACGTTTCCCGCAGCCTCCGTTTCGGCCGTGGAACTGTCTATGCAGCCGACATAATTCGTTCGTCAAACGGTCAGTGCTCCCACCTGCCCTGCGCCATGGAAGCCTGACTCGTATCGCGAGTCTGCCGTTGCAGGCATCGTGTCGGAAGTGAATCTGTTGTGCGCACGTGTGACGTTTTGATCGGGAGCCGCAGATGACGAATCAGAGTTCTTTCAGGATTGTGAGTGCGGCAACTGCCTTCACCCAGACGGCAGCCGCGCGGGTCAGGTGCACAGCGATTCGACTGGTCTCGGGCGAAGGCCACCACGCAAAGGACATGGAACCGGCAGTACGCTCCAAGATATTCTCGTTTGCCTGGATCCTGATAGTCGGAGGATTGTTCCTTCCCCCTGCTGGTCAATGCGGGGGGAAAGCGGCTGCCGGCGTGTTGGCAGTTCCAGATGCCGGGGAAACCGAGAGCCCTGAGATCAGCGACGAGATACTGCGGGGCAAGCGTTTCAAGTTCTCCTGGAAATCGTCGAGTGGCGGTGGCCTGAACGGCATCGCAACACTCCATGCCGATGGCACCATTGCGGGCATTGGCAGCCCAAATGAATCGACCTGGAACGTGGATGAGGCGGGGAAACTGCTCTTCAAACACGCGAACGGCCAGGTTTCCACTCGCTTTCTCCAGGCTAGTCTGGTGGAAGGTGCACTTTGTTTCGAGGGTCCCTTTCTTCTGCGTGACGGCATTGTTCACCTTCTCGTCGAAGTCAACGGGTCCGACAACGGACAGCAACAATGCATTTCGAGCGACCAGGCCCAGAAGATTAAGTACTCCAGTCAGCAATTCGTCTACCTGGATCTCGACGAGCGTGTTGTTTTCAGACTCCTTGACGGAACGACCAAAACCGTTCAACTGAAATCGGTTGAGGAACACAAAGACAGTGTGATCGAACTCGTGCGCTTGGCCACGGTCGTGATCGATATCGACGGGAAACAACTCACGCTAACCTGCGCCCCGTACGTCATGCCAACAGAATTCGAGGGTTTGCGGATTCAGGCTGACACGACTTCGGCCTGGCTGGACATTCCCAAACGAGTGCAGTTCTCGCTGTGGGATGCCACCGACAGTATCGTCGACACAAATCTATTTTGTTTCCCCCTGCCCGACTATCGCTTGTTGTCACTGGGCATGCAGGCCTACAACGAACCTGTCCACTTGGGCGATCGCGACGGGGATCCGGCGGGGCAGCGATTCTATCACAATTACGGCGTCGACCTGGCAGGCTACGAAGGGCGTCAGAAGGTCGTGAGTTGCATCGAAGGCGTTGTGGTCCAGGTCGAGCGCCAGGAAGGAACGCTGGCGATCCAGGACGACCGCGGTTTTATCCTGGTGTACGGTCATCTGGCTGCCATTCTATCGGACATCACCGTCGGCACACGTGTCGGGCGTGGCCAATGGGTGGCCATGCTCGGTCGACGGGGCGCGTCGGGAAATTTCTCGCATCTGCACCTGGGGAGTTACCTGTCCGAGCAGGCGATGATGGCGGAGCGCATGAGTCGTAATCTCAACCTTTACCCATGGCTGGTCGCGGCCTATCAAGCGACATGCGGCACGAATCTGTTTGCCGTGGCGCGCCCCCATCACACCGTTCGCGTCGGCGAGACCGTGGCGTTTGACGCAGCAAACTCCTTCGCCCAAGGCTCGAAGATCACTTCTTTCCGATGGGAATTCGACGACGGCACACACAGCGATGGCCCGACGGCGGAAAAGACCTACGACAAACCCGGTTGCTACATGGCGACCTTGTGGATCAGAGATGCTGACGACCGCGTCGACGCGGATTTTTGTCGCGTCAGGGTGTTCTCCGACCCGGTTACCGAGCCAGTGATGCCGACACTTTTCGTCACCTGCACGCCGGCGGGGATGGCACGGGTCGGCCAAGGAGTCAGCTTCCGGATCTGGCCTCAGGGAGACCACGTCGATTCGATCCAAGTAGACTTCGGCGATGGAAAGCAACTGACAGACTACCGGAGAGAAACGGCCATCACGCATGCCTTCACGCAACCCGGCGTCCATATTGTCACCGTCTCGGGTACGTTTGGCCCATTTCCCGTGACGCAGAAAGTCAAAATGATCGTGCAGGAGTAGGGATGCCTCTGAACTTGGCCATATGCCTCCACCAATGCACGCATGAGTCGTGGTATGGTACTTTGCAGTCGACAGCTTGATAGAATAGACACACGGCTTGCGCGGAACGGCGTTCCCCGTGGATTCGCCAATGGCGAACAAGCGAAGAAAACGCACGGCATACAAAGGGGGAATGAACAATGATCGATGCCCGAGTCACCCTTTCCGGTAACCAGCGGCGATTCGTGGCGCGAGCGGTCACCCGCGTCCGGGGCACGAAGTGTTCCTTGAATTCTGAGCCGACTTGGCAACGGCGTGCACGGTCCACAATGGCACCGACAGCGATTCTCCATCCTACCCATCTCGCGTCAAAAACGGGGAGCCTCCCCGTTTTTTGTGCCATTGTGCTGCTCGGTACGTTGCTGGGAGGGGGCGTGGCTCGGGCGAATGACGCCATCCGTGAGTTGACCCGGCAGTTTGGCAAGACGCCAGCGCTGGTCGTCGTGGTGTGCGGCGGGGACGAGCAAGCAGCAGCGGCCATCACACAGCTTGTCGAGCAAACTCCCTGGACCATTTTCTGCCGGGGTGCAAAATCCGCTGAACTAGACAAGATTCGCGCTTGGGCAGAGGACAATCGTCTGTTGGGAAAGCGCGTGTACGTGGCAGATGACACAGGGTCGTCACTCTGGCTGGCCGGCGACATGGCCGACGCGGTGTGGGTCCTCCCCGGAGTTGCCGCGGCACCTGCTGAAGAGGAAATCATGCGGGTGCTGCATCCTGGCGGAATCAGCATTGCGGCTGGAAAGGTCACCTGGAAGCCGGCCGATAGCCGCCTGGACCAGTGGCGCCATCCGTATCACGGACCGGACAATAATGTTGTGTCGCAAGACCTGGTGGCCAGTTTGCCCGGCGAACTGCGTTTTCAAACGAACCCCACATTCGCCCCGATGCCCAATCAAACGCTTTTTTCCGGGGGGCGGATATTCTTCTTCACGGGCCATATTGCCTTTCACGAGCGAGAAGAACCGCTGTTGAATACATTAACGGTCCTCAATGCTTACAACGGTCTGCGTCTCTGGAGTCGCTCGCTCGACCCCAGCTGTGTTGTACACAACTTCACAAAACTGGCGACGGCCGACGAAGTGGTCTTCGCAGAAGGGGGAACGCTGTGGGTACTCGACGCCGCGACGGGAGAGGAGCGTGGCAAGTTCCCCGTCCCCGCCGAAGCCGCATCCGAGGGTGACACGGACTGGAAATGGATCGTGCAGGAAGGGAACGTGCTGTGGGCCGCATTCGGTCCACCCGACGGTCGCGTCACTCCATTCCGTCTGAAAAGGCAGATGGGGCATTGGCCGTGGGAAGTAGCCGACATGCAATACCGAGTGATCGTCGACAACTTCGGCGCGGCCAGGCGACTCGCGGCATTTCAATATCCCGAGATGAAGCCGTTATGGAGCATCCAGGAATCGGACCCGTTTGACGTGCGCGCGCTCTGCCTGGAGGGGGAACGCATTTTCCAGTTAGCGCCGAGCAAGTATGTGGCTGCTCGCGACGCCGGCACGGGCGAGCAGTTGTGGCGCAGTACACCCGCTACCTCCCCGGGACTGTTGGAAGCTATTGGTGCCGCGATCAAGCGGCAGGGATGGGGCTTGGGCTGGGCGACCTATTGTTGTGCTCGGGCACATGACGGGGTGTTGTGTATCGCGGGACCACCGTTCAAAAAGACGATTGGCGTGGGACTGGAAAAGGGCCAACTTCTGTGGGTATCGGACATTCAATCCCCGCATCCCTTCTTCTGCAAAGATGCACTCTATGTCATGCCGCGCGTAGCCGCCCCTGCGGCTGGCTGTCGCAAACTCGACCCGCTCACAGGTGAGTTGCTGGACGAATTCAGTCTGGGAGTCATTGGCTCCTGCACACGGTTGACGGTCACTCCGAACCAGTTCTTCTATCGGCCCGGGGGGGGGGAGGGACGTACCGTCTACTTTGATCTCTCAGCGCAGCAACTGGCGAACTACGAAGGCGTTGTGCGGCCGGGTTGTTTTGACGGGGTCGTGCCAGCGAACGGACGTTTGTACTGGATGCCACTGGCCTGCGACTGCTGGCAAGTTCACGGCACGTTCTCGATGGCACCACGCGTGACGATCAAGCCAGCTGACCGGCCGGCGGAATCGCCCCCTTGGACCACACCGACTTCCAGCGAGCCGGCGACGGCCAAGGACTGGCCTATGTTCCGCGCCACCGCGGCTGGAACCGCCACGGTCGCCGCTTCCGTTGGGCGGCAAGCCAGGGAGTTGTGGCGACGGCAACTATCGTCAGAAAATCTGTCCGCGCCGACTGTCGTAGCCAACCGCGTGTTTGTTGGCGGATCGGACGGCACGGTGTCGGCACTCAATTCCACCGATGGCAAGACGCTATGGCGTGCGACCTCGCACTCGGCCGTGTTGTACCCACCTGCATATTGGAATGGACGAGTTGTATTCGGCTCGTGCGATGGTTCTCTCTATTGTCTCGACGCAACCAACGGCCGAATTCTGGGACGTGTGGAAATGGCGCCGGAGAAACGTTTCATCAACATCATGGACCAATTCATGTCGGCGTGGCCATTGGGAGGGGGCGTCGTGGTGAACAACGACGGCCTCGCATTTTCGGCAGCGGGGAGCACCGCAGCGGACGGCGCGGAGGTTCTCGCGGTGGACTTGGCTACCGGAAAACCTCGCTGGCGACAGACGTACACGATGGACCGGAAAGAGCCGCGACTGAGTTTCGGCGTGCAAGGGAACATCCTGCTCCGGGACAACACACTCTTCATCAACGGTGGGGCTCCCGTGGGGATCGTGGCTCTGGATGCCGAAACGGGTGGCAAACCGCAGATCGTCGCGCGTTTGGAGGCCGGCCGAGAAATGTTTCTCGACCCCGACGGCCAGCCGCTCTGTTGCGGTCCCGAACTCTACTCGTCCCAATGGGCGAGAACAACCATCTTCAAACGTCATCAGGGACGGGTGTATTTCCAGCTGTCCGGCCGGCAGGTGGCCCTGGTCGACGGTCGCCTGTTCTGCAGTGACGATTCGCAGGCGCTCGATCGGATCGTTGATTTGATGAACAAGGATCCCAAGTCCGGTGGCGCACTGTCGGCCGCCACGGCACCTTGGGACGTGATGCAACTTCCCGTTGACGCGGCGATCTTGTGGGCCGGGAAGTCGGCTGACGTACTGGGGCTCGCTATGGGAACCGACGGATTAGTTGCCCTGCACAAAGATAGCGCCGAAGGAATTTCTACCGAGGGCCAATCTTTGTGGAGAGTCCCGCTCCCTGCCACGCCGGTGCGATGGGGTGTCGCCCTGGCCGACGCACAATGCGTGATAACCTTGACCGATGGCCACATCGTATGTCTCGACTTGAGCGACGCGAAGGACTAGCAATCGACCAGCGACATGGCGGCTTCTTGATGGGCACACTGCGCGCAGAAGTCGGCTTTCGAACGCCACATCTGACGTCAAGTTTGACTGAGCAATACCAGGAGCGACTTTAGCTTCGCCCGTTGCTCGTTGTCGAGAAAAGAAAGAGCCTTGTCCGGCAACGATTCAATCAGCGAGGCGAGTTGAGCGCGGCCATCGGCGACGGTTGTTGGAGATGTACCCACCTTGGCCGACACTTCATTGAGCTTTTCGTTGAGCAGTGCGAGCAGTCTCTGGGACTGGTCCCCGGTCAAGCTGAGCAGATCCTCGACATCGATCCAAGTCACTTCTCTGGTTCCCGAGACAATCTCGGCCCATAACTTGTCTGAAGAAACGCGTCGCCTGTTTCGAGATCCATTCCAGTCGGCTGACGGAGAGCGATTGGCGTTCCCCTGATTGCTCGCCCACGCGTCAAACAACCGAGTCGCGTCAGCGTTCGAGCTCTGTCGGGCAGCGGAGCGTTTGCCGCTTTGGAACGGTGAGAAGGGGTGGAGCATGAGTGCTGCGACGGCCACGCATGCCAGGCCGGCAACACACAGGCCGAGCACCCACAGATCGTTATGGCCTTTATAATATTGAGGCCTCCTGAGCCATCCCCAGGGAGAACGCAGCGACGTCAACTGAGCATCGGTAGCAAAGTCCCGGACACGCTGTACCCCAATTCTTTCTTTCCCGTCCTGATCGAGGATATATGCGATCCGTACCTCGTACGACCCCTCTTCTCGGCTGAGCAATATTGTCTGGCCGACAGTCCACGGGATTTTGGATTCGCAACAGAAGCCAAACCCTTCGGCGGAGCGGTCTGTACAGCGAGCCGCAATGCGCGTGGTGCGATCACAGAGCACCACGTGGTCATCTGCATGTAACTCGCTGAATCGGACACAGCTTCGTCGATTGTCTCCGGTGTCTCCGGAAATGGATTCGGCGGAGATGTCCATAAATGGCACCTCGATGAACACGGGTCGAACTCTGCCACTTTGGTCCGTCCAGCGGCAACGCTACCGACAAATCGGGATTGCGTACGCTGCTAGTCCGTTTCCGCCAGTCGGTGGCATGACGTTTCAGCCGAGCGCACGCCCGTCACACGGAGTCCCTTAAATCGAGTCTAGCACCGTGGCAAACGGCGGCTCCGGTGTGCCAGGACTTCTCTCCCCCACCCCCCGATTTAAAATCAGATTGCGCGGGATGCAACGATTGTCGCGAGCGATGGACGGTCTGCCCGCTTGATCCAGACGGCTCCGCGGCACAACCGAACCGCCTCCAAGATCACGATCCGGCATCCATTGGCGGTGAACGGACAATCATTTCCCAGAGTCGATCAGCTCGACTACTTCACCTGGCAGCAGCCTCTTCAAGAAAGTCCTCAACAACACACAAACGTTAGTGTCAAGGAACACTGTCGCCACTGACAAAGTCACTTCTCCGTGAGTGCGCGCCGGTCACGCGATGCCGCCACCCGTCTGATCGGGAATCGCCTGTTTCGACGCTCCGCATTTCTCGCACACCGGCAACAAGGAGTGACGAATAGCTTTGCAGCTGGAACACTCCTCATACAGGTGCGTGCCACACATCGGGCAACTGTACGCCTCTTCCCGCTCCGCGGATTCCATCGGCGGCAATCGTAACGAAGCCTTGCGGATACTACGCCGTGTCCAGGACATGTACTTCAGTGGGCCACGACGAATGGGATAGCTACAGATCGGGCAGAAGAACGCCTCATACGCGTCGCTGTACTGCTTCAAGAGCCAGTCCTTTTTCGGAAAGGCAATCATCCGCAAGAGATAGATCAGAATCCACGTGACGACGCCGAGCGATACGAGTATCAAAATATACTTGAAATACCGACTGGGGAAATGCTCGTGCATCACAAGCATCGCCTTGACGGCCACCGCCAGGGCGGCTGCGTAAATGAGTGGTGTGTAGATACTGCTACGTTTTCGCACGAATAGCACCAGCACGACCAGTAGGAGCGGAACGAGCACGGCCAGTTTTAAGCCTGCCATCCGCAGGTTGTGGCGTTCCAGTTGCCTCTGGTATTGCCCCCAAATCGGGGCGCGAGCGGTCTCCAATTGTTGATTGTTCTCTCGTTGCTGTTGCTGCAGGCCAATCAGTTGCTCGTTGAGCTGCGAGATATCCTCGTTGTTCGTCTGATACTGCTGTTGATTTGCCAGAAACAGCTGAATGTTCTTCGACATTGCCGATTGTTCTTCGGGAGACAATTCGGAGTCTTTCTCCAGGCTCAGACGCTGTATCTCCAACAATTGATCCATCGTCCGCTTGGCGTTGTCGATACTGTCCTTGAGCAATTTCTGGCGATTTTGGATTTCGCTAATCTTGCGATTCGTCTCTTCAATACGCTCGGAGAGCGAATTGCCCACACGAACCAGCTGCGGATCGAGAAGCAGCCGTTCCAGTTCCGCCCTGTCAGGGCCTGGCAGGGCTCCAATATCGTTGATGACAAAACCAAGCAACCAGTAGAACAACACCGCAAATACGATGCTGAATACGAACACCATCAGTCGATGTGTGACGGGACCTTTGCGCATCGAATTGGTCATAACTCCGCACCTTAGACAGCATGATTGGGAGGTTGGTCTCGCATCTGCCACCGTTCAGAATACAACAAGAGTGCGGGTGGGGCGAGGTTTCCCGCGGTATCCCCCCCTGCCCCACAGATTACTGGCACGGATCAACCGCACGAGTTAACAACGCAGAGCGACACCTACCCCCGACCTTAAGAAACGTGAATGGACAAGGCGCTGCGGCCCGGTCGACAGTCAGGCGACGATTGCCCAGGTCCCCCATCTCCCGGCAAATACGGGGAGCCTCCCCTTTTTGTGAGAGATCAGGGCAATTTTGCGGCGGTGATGGAGGCCGATGGGGTGGCGTGGGCCCGGCACCGAGCGAGCGCTTCCTGGATCGCACGGCGGGTGGTGACTTCCGGATAATCCTCGGCCAGTTGCTGGAGCGATTCGACACAGGCCGGGTCGGCAATGTCCCCCAGGGCGGCCACGGCAGCATGCCGAGTGTCGGTGGCGTTATCCAGATTCTGCACGACTTCGAGCAGCCGCCCAGCGGCTCGCCGATCTCCGATGCGTCCCAGAGCCCAGGCTGCCGTAGCGCGCCAACAGGGAGTGTATTCCAGTTGCAGGAAGTGAATATTCGGCTCGGACGGGTCGGGCCGGCCATGGCGCGCTTCGTTGAGGTCGGGACTTAGCGAAGCGACCAGCGTATCAATCGAACTTGGGTCACGGAGTTGCCCGAGCGCACGACCGAGGTAGAAGAGCACCCAGTGCCGTTGGGGAATCCACGTGGGATTGCCCAACGGCCGGTCGATCGGGTCCTCCGGTTTCGCGCGATAGCACTCGTAGGCGGTGCGGATTCGCTCGGCATAACGCCGATCGAGACTCAACAGCGAGAGTATTTGCGCCGCTCGATTATCTGGCGCGGGTGTCCCCGCCCAGGCGGCGAAAGCGCTGCTCATTGCCTGTTGCAGGTCACCGTCCGCGGTAGCCTGCTGGTCGCCGAGCAGTGCCAGGCAGGTCTCGATGGCACGTTCCGCGCGGGCACTGCGAAGAATGACCCGACCGACGAGCGTTTCGTAGACATCATTGGGCAAGAACAGCGCGCGATCGGGATCGGTCGGGACGGAGCGGATCAGGGCAGGTACGATAGGTCCCGCCTCGGTCGAACCGAGCATATCCAAGGCCATCACAATGCGCGCATGCAAGGGGGAAGCATGACAGGCATAGAGGGCCGGATGGTCACTGTACCAGCCGACATAGTGGATATAGTCCTGCAGCTTGCCAAACGTCTCGATCAAGGCCAACTCAGCTTCCTTCGTGGCGATTCGTCCGAGGGCTTCCACGGCTGATTCAGCCAGATACAGATTAGCGGTTTTGGGATCGATGTTATCGGTGAGAATTTGTCGGAGCAGCCCTGTGGCTTCCGTATCATGCAGATAGCCAAGTGCTCGGACCGCCTCTTGCAGGGCCCGTGGATTCAGAGGCGAATCCGCTTCGAATGTGAATCGGTCCGTACGGTTGTCATTCTCAAACAGATCATACGGATTAATATCTTTCTCTTGGGCCACGAACTGGCGCAGCGCAGCGCGGGCGGCCTGATCACCGACATGTCCGAGTGCGACAATCGCGCGGTGCCGTTCGACGCGATTATTGCTGGACAGGCTCTGAATCAAATCCTGCTCAATCTTCTCCCACGGGTGTGTCTGGAACCACTCGCGCCACGCATCGGCCTGAATTCTTCGTTCGCTGATCTTGGTGAAGGGTTGAAACGGCTCGGCATGGCCGGTCAAGTTTTCGAGCGCGACGGCTGCGGCCTGCGCCACTACTGCATCTCGATTCCTCAGCGCGACAAGCAGTTCCGACACGCTGTCGCGCGTACCACAGCAAGCCAACGCCATCGCCGCGGCAACTCGCACCTCACGATTGCTATCTCGCAAACGCTTAGTCAATGCCGGCGCCGCCTCGCGGCCACGAAACAGACTCAGGCGTTGAGTGGCCGAGATTTTCAGGCCGACATCATGGCTGACCAATTGTTCGATGAGCAGAGCCACCTCCTGTCTGCCGGGAGCCAGCGAATCAGCCGCATTGGAAAACAGATTCAGCGAAGCCGTTTCCCGAAACCGCTCGAACTGCAGGTCCATCATGCCGGTGACGCCGGAGTTGTTTCCGCGGAAATGATGTGGCTCACCTTGCCCCAGTAACTTTACCGGCTCGGCTTGCAGTGCCAGAGGTACCGAGACCTGCTCGGAAGGCGTTCCATTCCGCGGGTTATGACACCCGAGGCAGGAGCGTTTTTCACCCGGCCGCACATAAATCCACGACATTTCGTTCAGCTCCGAACGTCCTTCCGCGTCGACGGCCTGCAAAGCAATGGGCAGGTCCGCCGGAACCTCCACGGAGAAGGAACCGTCGGGTGCGATGGGAACCGTACCCAACTCGACCGTTTCGTGGCCGGCATGCACGATATGAGAATGGGACGAACGAGTTGTCAAGGCTCGAGCGCCGATGACGCGAATGGCTCGAATTCGCTGCCAATCGGCCTTGTTCTTACGTGTGAAACGGACATTCTGACAGAACAGGAACCCCGTCGCGTCAGGCGCTGCCGTTTGTTCAATGTCTGAATTGTCCGAGAGTATCGGCGGGCGCGGACGGCTGCCGAGAAACACGGGAGAGTGAACCGAACCGGTAGGTGACTGGTAGACGGAAACGACCTGGTTATCGGCCGGGTCGATGACGGCAATCACGTCCGATTTCACCTGCAAGGATGCGGATCGCAGCACGGTGACCAGTAGCCTCCCGTCCGGCAACGGCGCCAAATCTCCCAGACCGTCGGGCAACCGATGAAAGTCCTGCTCGCCGCCGCCGGGAGTACCGATGAAATTGCCGCGACTGGATATGCACGCCAGCCGTCCATCGGGCAGGGGTGCCGGGCTCCCATAGCCAAGCGCCCGGAGCCGCACGCCGTAGTCGGCCCCGACGTCCGCTCCGATCTCCGTCACCCCACCTGATCCGTCCGGACGGATCACATGAATCTGCGTCTCCACCTTGGCGCGGTCGAAGAAATTGTCGGTTCGAATGAACGCGATGCGTCCGTCAGCCATGATCTTGGGTTCATTGTCGAAGATCGGGGTAAACGTCACCGGCCGGATGCCACGACCGTCTGATTTCATGACGAACAACGCCCGCGACGGCGGATTATGATACTCCTCAAAACTGCCGATGCGTGTGGACGTGAACACGATGTCGCCGTTGGGCAGTTCCGCTGGATCAATATCGTGGAACGGACCATCGGTCAAACGCATCGGTGTCCCACCGTCGATCGGAACACGGTAAATGTGAAAGAAGCTCTCTCCTTCCCCGGCCATGGCTACAAGAATCGACTGGCCGTCGTAGCTGACGCTCGGGGAACCGATTGCGCCGCTGCCTGCATCGACCAGCAGACGGGGCACCGCCTGGGGACCGACTGGCTGGAGCACGAAGAGCTTGCGGCCAATTTTCGACGGACAGGGGATGTCGAATTCCGTGTAAGCTCGCGACCACTCCCCGACGCGAAAACAGACACCCCAAGCATCGCCTCGCAGCGGTACATAGACACTGCAATCGTCTCCCAGAAACGCCACTCCCTCGGGCCAGCGAAAATTGGCATCCGGCTTGGTCAACGCCACGGTTCCCGGCAACGCCCCCGTCCGTCGACCACCCACCGAACCGTCGTACTCCAGTTTGCCCCACGGCGCCATTCCCATGGGTCCCAGCGGAGTCGCACTGCTCCATTCAGGTCCCTCGACGTACTCCGGATGCGCATACTCGGCAGGATTCCCCTCGACTGCGACGCGCCAAGCAGCGTCGGTAGCCATCTCGCGCGGTTCTTCCCCCTCTAACTTGATCCACACGGAGGCCACCACGCCGCGACTGCCACCGAGGCAAATGCCGCGAATACCAATCACGTTCTTTCCCGTCGCCAACCGCGTGGTAATATCGTAGCGTTCGACACTGCTCCAGATCTCTCCGCCAGCCCCGATATCGTAGCCCACGGAGGATCCATTGATGTACAACTCGTATCCGTTGTCCGCCGTAATCAAGATACTGGCCGCTTCCGGAACCTTGTTCAACTTCAATTCCGTTCGGAACTCGCAAACAGCACTGTTCAGGTCACCCCAAATCCACTGGGCATTTTCCAGCGACTTTGGTGGCTCGGCCCACGCGAACGTCGTCGCCGCCAGGCATACCACAATCGCAAAAACGCTGCTTTGCCAGTTTGCCAAGTGTCCTTCGTAGGTGCGGTGATTCATGTGTCACTTCCTAAGGTGATGGCGATGCTCGGTGGGGTCGATCGCATGCGGTGGATCCAGCATGCGCTGGAGGAGTGCCGTGAAGTGGGTCTGTCAATACAAAGTCGATCGCCAGGACTCCGTGCGGTGCCACTATTCTAACCTAAATCAAGTCGTGGATGTACAGCGTGACCGCGATGAGCTGGTATTTTCTCCGGCACGGTTTGCAGTGCCTGGCCAAGATGGCACGCGACGACCCTGTTTGTATACAATAGCTGGCGGAATGCCCTGCCGCGACAGTGGTTTCCTGGAACCGAGTTCTCGCGCCGACCGTGACGGCCTCTATCTTTGTTCGAAGCTTGAGGTCTCCGCGGCAGGTATGGTGCTGCGTTCAGCAGCTTAGCCGATTGGAATGTACGATGCGAGTTGGTTTGGTTGTCTTGCTCACGTTTATCAGCTTCAGCTTGCAGGTCGTTCCGCTGGCTCGCGCCGAGGATTGGCCGCAATGGCGTGGGACGGGGCGTGATGGCATCTCGCCTGAAACCGACTGGCTCGCTCTCTGGCCCGAGGGAGGAGCGCCGAAAGTTGCCTGGCGAGCACAGGTTGGCAAGGGGCACTCGTCCGTTTCGATCGCCGAGGGCCGCGCGCTGACGATGGGATGGGACGGCGAGCAGGACAGTGTGCTCTGCTTCGATGCGACGTCCGGTCAACTTCTCTGGCAGCAGTCCTACCCGTGCCAGACCATTCTTCAATGGCCGGGGCCGCGCGACGCCGACGGTTCAGGGAAAGTCCGTCTACACGCTGGGCCAGCACGGGCAGCTTCGTGCCTGGGATGTGCGAACGGGCAAGCAGTTTTGGCAGCGTGATCTGCCCGAGGACTACAACCCGGACGTGGACTACGGTTTCGCCTGGTCACCGCTGATGGAAGGAGACTTGCTGATCCTGAATGCCGGTGGCCACGGTCTGGCGATTCACCCCCGCGACGGTTCGATTGCCTGGGGCGACGACCACAACAAAAGCGCCTGCGTTTCAGCGGTTCCTTTCGTGCACAAGGGAAGACGTGGTGTGCTGATGGTGAGCATCAATACAGACCGAAGCGCCGCAAATTTGGTGGGAGTCGATCCACGTTCGGGACGTGAGTTATGGCGATATGACGGTTGGCAGGAAAAGTGGGGCGCAATGGGCGTCGATCCCGTCGTCCGCGACGGGAAGATCTTCATTACATCGGCTGAGCAATATCGCCAGGCCGCACGGTTCACGATCGTCGGCAAGACGCTCCAACAGGACTGGTCGACCAACCGCATTGCCAGCTACACAAGTTGTGCCGTGCTGCTGGGAGAGTTCCTCTATTTGGTGGACAGCAACGGTATCCTGAAATGCGTGGACTGGGAGACTGGCGATGTGAAGTGGAACCAGCGGGGGTTTGACGACGCGGCACGCTCATGGCCGCCGATAACAAGTTGCTCATACAGTCCGGCGCCTCCGGAGAGTTGGTGATCGCCGCAGCCGATCCGAGTGGGTATCGAGAGCTGCGCCGCACGCAAGTGTTTGACCAAGTGGGCGACACGTTTACTCCCCCGGTTCTGTCAAATGGCCGGATCTATTGCCGCAGCTACAACGGGGAAGTCGTCTGTCTCGTGACCGGTCAGCCGCGGCGGTAGCACGGCCTTTTGTCCGAGAAGATGACTGAAAGTGGATGTTCGAACTGCGAAGCCTTGTCGGCTCAGGTCGCCGACTAGCGGGCGAGTGCTTGGCTGCTCACGGACCACGTTCAGATGCTCCGGGAACAACGAGCCGCATCGGAGGGACAGAGAGTAAGAGTAAGAGTAAGAGTAAGAGTAAGAACCGCCGTCTACCGTTTTAGGGTGTGCACCGTTTCCGAGTGCTTCACCGCGAAACCGTCCAGGAAATCTTGCCGCCGGTCTCGATGCGTTCGAGTTCACCTTCTCGCTTGATATCAGAGAGCGTGATCGTGCCGTTTCCTTTCGTGATGAGTTTGAGATTGGCACAGTGCGCGTGTTCGACGAAGATCCGACCGTCCGTATGGGCAGTGAGCTGCCCCACGATGGCGTCTCCTGCCGCAAACCGGCCCAGGGTCACATTCCGCATCACGAGTTCTACCGGCTCCCGCGGCGCATCTGCCTGGCCGGTCTCTTCATGTTTGATTACCGCCGCGTGACGGCGGCCCACTTCCACGGTGGTACAGGCATTGAGCGCGTTGTATGTATCGGCATCGCCTTCCAGGACCATCTTGCCTGCGGACAGGAACAGTTCGCAGATGCAAGTAGGCCCTCTTACGGTCACGTCAGTCTTCGCACCGTCCAGATACAGGCCCCAACACCAGGTACTGACCGGCTTGCCCGGTCGTCTGGAGCGAGAGGTTACCGATATTGAGCTGCGTCGCGTCGCGCTGTCGCGTGGGCCACGGTGCGGGCAGTTCGAGCGATCCCTGCAGGTCGTAGGCCATGATCGAAGGAATGAGACGCGGACAATGACCCAGCACCACTTGCGTGGGAGGTCCCCCCTGGCGAATCCCGCTGAAAAACACCCACCACAAGGCCACTTTCGTATTGATCAGTTCCAGCCGGTACTTGACGCCCGGCACGTTCGAAGCGTCAAACACACGAGTCACCGGCTCGTTGGCCGGCAGGTCCAGTCGCCCCTGACCACCGCTATTTGCCGAAACGGCCAGCGATATATTGAATTCGCTGTCCTGGAGCATGACATCAGCCACGTCGCTGGACATGATGATCGAATCGGGGTGCGGTCCCGCCAGCAGACGCGTGGCGTGAAACCTGACGCGGTGGCCGGTCCACCCCATTGTGACACCTGACGAATAGCGGATGGTGGTATCCTCTGAGTCCCACTCGCCATGCTGAATTTCAAAATAAGTTTGGTAGACTTTGTCGTCCTTTTGCGCGCCACCGATGGTGACATCGCGAGTGATCAGCGAGCCCCCTTCCCATTGGAATCGGAACTCACGCGTGTAGGTACACATTAAGCTGACTGTGGCGTTCTCCACGACCAGTTCACCACCCTCATGGAATACCACGTTGCCGTGAATCTCATAATTCGCGTCGTGCCATCGCGTTGACTCCCGCACGTGCACGTCTTCGCGAATCACAATCGTCTCCCGCGCCTCCGGCGTGGGCGGATCGCTGGCGGTGGCAGATACAAGTGCCAGAAACGAACCAATCGTGGCACACACAGCAATCAATTGATATCTCACGCAGACGTTCCTTCAGTGTAATCAGGTCTTCTTCAAAACCGGGAGAACGAGGCTCCGGCTGAGCCGACAACTTGTCATAGCGCGGGCTCAGCAGGAGCTTCGCCCTCCTGATACTAATACGCGGTCTTGCGATGCGCACCCGTTGCAGGCAGACCACGCGTTGGGAGCAAGGCCGGCGAAGGCCATGCCATGGTTGGCACCGACGGTCGACGGAGTCATTGTACAGCGTACCCTTAAAGGCAGGGCCTCGCGACCGGCGAGGGTGCGGTTAGGCGACGGGGTATTCGTCGTGGCAGAGCATTGTAGCTGATCAGTCATGTCTCCACCGGGATTAACCCGGTGGTGGACTGGTGGGTCAGGACAAGGCTGGAAGCCTATGGCACGGGACGTTTTCACTTGCCAATTGCCTGACTGCTCGAATCGGAATGTATTCGACATGGTCGCCCGATTTGATACCATGAGTTTAATCCGACGTGTTAGCGTCACTTTCGTTCTGACCTCGATCATCAGGACTGCTGCAAGGCGCCGCTTCCGACACTCTTTCCACACGGCTTATTACAGGTGTTCATACCGAGAAGATTTCCCCTGGACAAGGAGCCTGCCATGTCTCTCCACCATCGTCGCGAGTTTCTCAAGGAAGCGGGACTCGGTCTCGCAGCAGTGACCGCTTGCCATCTGGGCACATCCCCGGCGCAGCGCCTCGGGAGCGAACGAGCGCGTCCAGGTGGGTGTGATTGGACCCGGCGGGATGGGTTCCTCGCATTTGCGGGAACTTGTCGGTCGGCAGGACGTGCTGGTCAGCCACGTGTGTGATGTTGATGCCAATCGGCTCGCCGCCGCGGCACAGGTCGTGCGAGACAAGACGGGTCATGACGTGCAAGCTGTCTCGGATCTCCGCAAGATACTCGACGACAAGGCTGTCGACGCCGTCTGGATCGCGACGCCCGATCACTGGCACGCACCGGCCACGATTCTGGCCTGTGATGCTGGAAAACACGTCTACGTCGAGAAGCCCTGTGCGCACAATATCCGCGAAGGGCGGCTGATGATCGAGGCGGCGCGGCGCAACCAGCGAGTGGTTCAAGTGGGGACACAGTCGCGCAGCACCGAATCACGTCATCGAGGCCATGCAGGCGCTGCGTGACGGCATCATCGGCGACGTGCTGGTCGCCAAGGCCTGGAACAGCCAGCGCCGCGGAAGCATCGGTCACCAGCAACCGACGGCCCCCCCGCTCCTCTCGATTTCGACTTGTGGGTCGGTCCGGCTCCAGAGCATCCCTACCAGTCCAACCTGCTGCACGGCGTCTGGCGATGGTGGAACGCCTTCGGCGTGGGCGACATCGGCAACGACGGTGTGCACGACATCGACATCGCCCGCTGGGGCCTGGGCGTTGAGAGCCATCCCAGTACGGCCATCGCCCAGGGCGGAAAATACTTCTTCGACGACGATCAGCAGTGGCCCGACACGCAATATGTCACGTTCGAGTACCCGGCCGATGAGTCATTCAAGCGTCCACGACAATTGATTTTTGAACAGCGGATCTGGTCGCCTTACTGTTCAGGAGGGACACGAGAACGGCAACGCCTTTTACGGCACCAAGGGCATGATGATCCTGGGCAAGAAATCGGGCTGGCAAGTGGTGCTGGAACGCAACCAGCCGGGGCCGAGTATGGAAGGCACATTCTCGCTACCCGACCATCATCAGAATTTCCTGGACTGCATCCAGAGCGGTCAGCGCCCCAACGCCGACATCGAAATCGGTCACCTGACCGCCTCGCTCTGCCATTTGGGAAACATCGCCACTCAAGTCGGCCGCGTCGTGCACTTCGATCCGAAAACGGAAGAAATCACCGGCGACGAGGAAGCAGCCAAGCTGGTGCGTCGGGCATACCGTGACCATTGGGCGGTTCCCCGGAGGAGTGTGAGGAGTAGTGAGTAGTGTGAGAGTAGTGAGTAGTAGAGTGGCTAGTGAGTAGTGAGTAGTGAGTAGCTGCAGAATCCAGGAATGCGAGATCATCGCAAGCTTCGTGCATTTGAGTTGGCTGACCAACTGGTATTGTCAGTCTATGGAGCGACGAAGTCATTTCCTCGCGAGGAACAATTCGGGCTAACCTCGCAACTTCGTAGAGCGGCCGTTTCCATCGCTTCCAACATCGTGGAAGGCTGTGCTCGCTCGTCGGTTGCGGATTACATTCGATTTCTCGACATGGCGTTCGGGTCGGCCCGCGAAGCCGAATACCAACTGTCAATCGCCGTGCGCACTTGGCTACCTTACGGCAGATGTTGCCGCCCAGCTATCACAACAAGCCGACGAAATCAGCAAGGGTCCTTGCCGGACTTGTACGCTCGCTTCGATCGACAGTTGACTCGCTACCAGTCTCACCCTAACTCTACTGCTCACTCCTCACTACTCACTCCTCAGCTACGCTACTCTCACTCCTCACTACTCACTACTCAACTCATTCCGGTGAACCAAGTCAGCAGAACCGGACGCTTTCGAAACCCTTTTTCGTTGCGGCCGCAGGCCGCGTTAGGAAGGATGCTTGTTGAACTAATCATCACAACCACCCGACGATCAATCGTATCGTCCGTACTTCTTGGCGGCGTGGACGAAGGCGAACAGGTTTTCGTAAGGGACTTCCGGCGCAATCACGTGAGTGGGAGACAGATAGAGCCCACCCCCCTTGCCGACGGTTTCAATTCTCCCCTTCACTTCCGCCTCCACCTCCGCCGGCGTGCCGAACGGCAGCGTCCCCTGAATCCCCACCGTTCCCCAGAAGGCCAGTCGGTCTCCGTAACGATGCTTGATGACGGCCGGGTCCATGCATTCTGGCTGCACGGGATTGAGCGCATTGATACCGATCTCGATCAGATCTGCAATCACCGGTTCGATGTAGCCGTCGCTATGGTAAAAGAACACGACATCGGGCTTCACCTCCCGGGCCGCGACAATCACACTGGCCAGTCTCGGCTTGAGCCACTTTCGCCAGGTGGCAGGGCTCATCAGCATGCGATCCTGCATGCCGATGTCGTCGCCGATATGGATCACGTCGACCCCGGCCACAGCGAATCGTCGCGCGCGAGCAGCCGACAGCGCGGTTATCCGATCGAGCAGGCAGGCCGCCGAGTCCGCGCCGGTGATCATGTCGGTCACCAGCGGCTCCAAACCACGGATCTGCCAAGCTGTTTCGAAAATCGTCATGGCCATGAAGGCGACCGACGCCAGTTCCCGCGCCCGAATCGATGTCAACTCCTCGTCCAGATGCGCATAGCGATACTCCGCATCGAAATCGGGCAGCGGATATCGCTCGATCTCCTGGAGCGATTCCGCTTCGACCATGCGTGCCGGAGGAACGAAATGATCATAGGCGGCACTCGAACCGGGAACCAAGGCGACACCCCACTCCAGCAAGGAATACGCAGCCTCCGTGCGATGCTGGTCGTGCGGGGAGTACGTCAAATGCGCGGGAAGTTGATGGTAGGGACCGTATCGCTCCACCAGATCGAGTTGCGTCTCTTTCAGCTCGACCCAGGCGACATCCCGCTCGACACCGAAATATTCGTCCGGACTATCCGACCCGGTTCGCTCGCGAAAGAGTCGGGCGGCCTCCCGATTGAAACCGCCCAAACCGTTGCTGCAGTGCGTAATGTCATAAGGGACGCGATCGGCTTGCCCGCCGCGAAGCGTACAGAGGACTCTCTCTCGTGGCGTCACGGGCGTCGCCTCCTACCGGGACAAGAACCCAGGGGACAGCCTCACATCTCGTCCGGATTAACGTACTGAATACCGTAGAAGTCGCACAGCCACTTCAACTCCTGGCTGATGTCCCCCACGGCCATGGCCAGGTGATGGGCAAAACCGTGTTCGAGAATCAAGCGGTTGAGTTTGGCTGGCTGAGCCACCTCGATGTCAGCTGCCGCGCACAGCAGGTTCTGACGCGTGTCAGGTCGACTTTCGCCCGTGAAGACCAACATTTTGAACTTGCCGTCACTGTCCTGGATCATTCCCAGCCCCGTCTTCACGCCATAACAGAACTGACCGATACAGGTCGGCCCCATGGAGATGCCACCTTGACGATCGGGACTGATCTCACCGATCTGGCTGTCCTCCATCAGGCAGGGTATGCCGACCCCGCAGTGTGCCAGTTGGACCACCGACCGAGCTCCCACGTGATTGATGAAATCGAGGCAGGCGGCCGGCTGGCCCGACAACAGGTTGCCGATACTCTGACAGACGGCCGTCGGCCAATCTCCTTCGCAGGCGGCCGCGCGGACGACACCTTCGGAGAGGAGCCAGCCAATCGACAGACAGGCCGACATATTTTCGATCTGCATGATCTCCGGCCAGCAGCGGAAGGCAGCCGAGGTGAAGCCGTTGGCCTGAATCAACGCTTTGAAGGCGTGGTACAGCCGAGCGCCCTTGCGGACCTTCTCGGCTTCCGTCAACAGTTCGCGACCGTCGGCCATCCGCTCGTACGTGCTCTGCACTTCCTCTTGCGTGAAGGTCACCTCGCCCAGATAGCCGCAGGCCTGGCCTGTTTCGAAACGTCTTGAGCACGGCCGAGAAATCGATCGTCTCGATCCGCGTGCCGAACAGTCGTGCATAGGCCAGCCGGTTACCGTTGGCGCAGTGGAATCCACCCGGAGCGTCGCCGAACCGACCTAACAAATCACGCCGTAGTCCCCGCACGGTGCGAACCACGGACACCAACTGTCGAAACTGCTGTTGGTAAGCCTGATCGTCGGGCCATCCGGCGAGTGTGAAGACAGGTCGGCCGATCTGCTTGCTCACGTAGTTGTTCATGATCAAGCCGCAGTAGGCGTTGGTCGTCCATTCGCGATCCCCCAGCTCAATTTCCGGCGGCGCGGTGAGGATCAGCGGCAGTCGGCTGAGGTAGGGGTGAATAGCCAGTGTCAGGAAGGCATTGCCGTTGGGAAAGGCGCTGTCGAGCACCACCAGTGCATCAACCTGCTGAGCGGCGAATTGATCGGCTACTTCCTCTGCTTCGGTGGGCCCGAAGATTCGCTTGGGAAAGAAAAAGGAATCGTCGCTGACCAATCGCTCCCGCTTGAGATCCTCCAGCAAGCCCTTCAGTTGGTTCTCGGCCACTTCCTTACCGCGGTCGCTGAACACTCCGATACTGTTGGAAACGACGCCGATCTTCGGCGCATTGTTCTTCTGATCGTTCACGGCGTTGGACCTCCGTTTTCGGTAATGACTCGTAGCCGGTCATCGAGAACTTCTTCGATCTTTGGCAAGACACTGCGCATCACATCGATCGTGAAAGGAAAGTCTCCCGCCCGAATCAGCTCCTCGCGTAGCTGCCTCAGATAAGTTGTGTGGATCACAGTCCCGACATTCACTTTGGTAATCCCCAACCGAATGGCCTGGCGGATGTCGTTGTCAGGAATACCGGTTCCGCCGTGCAGCACAAGGGGGACGTCGATAGCCGCCGCCAGTTCGGATAATCGGTCGAAGTGGATCTTCGGTTCCTCGGTGTAGAACCCGTGCGCCGTTCCAATTCCCACAGCCAGGCTGTCAACTTTGGTCTGGGCGACCAATTCAACCGCCTCTTCGACGTCCGCCAGGTAGCCACCTCCGGGCCCACCAGCTTCCACCCCTCTCCCCAGCACTTTGCCAATTTCGCCCTCCACCATCACACCTTTGCGATGTGCATACTCGACGACTTCGCGCGTCATGCGAATGTTCTCGGCCAATGGATGCATGGATCCGTCGATCATGACCGACGGGTATCCCACGTCCACGGCTTCGATACACATTGGCACGCTGCTACTGTGGTCCAGGTGAAGAATGACGGGGACCGAATTTTGGCGATTCAAGGCCGCGACCATCGCCTGGCACACGCCCAACCCCAGAAATTCGGCAACACCCCAGTAACTGCTGGCCATCACCGGCACGTTGCGACGCTGTGCCGCATGCACAATCGCGGTCAAATCCCAGATGTCCGTAAAGTTAAAAGCCGCCACTCCGGTTTTCGCCCGGCGTGCGTCGGTGACGATCCGACTGGCTAGATCCTTGTCAGTGGTCATAGGTCTCCTGTGCCCGGCAAGAGGGCGAATGGGTCGTCGAAGGAAAGTTACGAGTAGCGAGCCCCCATATCGTACATGGCCACGATGTTTTCGGTAGGAGCATCGTTTTGGAGATTGTGTGTCGAACAAATTATGTAGCCGCCGTCGGTTCCCAATTCGCGGACCCGTGTCTTGACCTCCTCGCGCACTTGCTGGGAAGTGCCTCTGGGCAAAGTTTGCTGAATGTCGATACCGCCATGGAAGCAGATTCTGTCGCCGAACTCCTGTTTCAGTTCCTTCGGTACCATGCCGTGTGCCCGGACCTGAATCGGATTGAGAATGTCGACACCGGCCTCGATCAATTCGGGAATGTAGTCCCGCACGGACCCGCAGCTGTGGAGCATCGCCTTGACACCCGCCTGCCGGGCGATGGCAAAGAGCTTGGACGCGTAAGGCGTGAAAAACTCATCGAGCATCTGTTTGCTGAACATCAATCCGTTCTGTGTTCCCAAGTCGGCCAGCAGGAGGACGATATCGATCCGGCCGTCGGTAGCCTCTAGCGCACGCGTTAAATCCTCGCAATAGAACTGCGTGAACTTATCGATCAAGAAGTGAGCCATCTCGGGCCGGAGCGCCAAATCACAATAGAACTGTTCCTTGCCGCGCACCAGGGACGGTCGCTCAAAATTGTCTCCAAAACCGTAACGCAGTGGGTAGCCGTCGTACTTTCGCAGTTGCTCCCGCAAGGGACGATAGTCGAACCTGTCGGGTGTGGGCCAATCATGTGCCCGCAGATCTTCGATGGTCTCGGCCCCCGCCAGCGCCCCGTCGACGTGAAACCACTCATCGGTCTCCAGCACCCGGACTTTCTTCCACCGTTCACCCCAGAAGTTCTCGCGGATCCCGTTGGGCAACTCTCGCAGCGGCGGTTCCGCGGCAGTGAGGGGGCGAATGTCCACTTCAAAATGGTCCAACAGAGCGTCCTGGTCAGGCAACTGCAAATCTCGCAACAGCCGTTGGGTAACACACGGTTCAGCCCAATAGTCCGTGGGAACTCGATCCGGTTGCTGCCGGCTGAGAGCTGTCAGCACTCTTTCTTTCGGTATCACTCTTCCGCTCTCCTCGTGGCAGGCGAAAACACCCTGACGTCGGTGGATTCAGGTTGGACTTCGCTCCAGGATCTGTTGAATTTCACTCATTGCCGGGACGGCCGCCCAACCGCCAGTGCGAGTGGCTTTGATCGCCGCGGCCGCATTGGCGAAGCGGATGGTTCGCTCGATGCTCCACCCGGCCACCAGCGCCGTGGCAGAACGCACCGTGAAACACGTCACCGCAGCCAGTTGTATCGACCGGTTCGATCGCGTGTGCCGCGAGGTGCTTCACTTCCCCGCTGCCTGGCGTAGACCAGTAGCAACCGTCCTGGCCGGCAGTCACCACCACCGTCTGGCGCTGACCGGACTGGCCCAGCGCCCGGCAAGCCGCCTGGGGACTGTCGGTGTGCGTGTAAGGCACGGCAAATTCCGCGCTGCAGATGAAGTGATCGATGTGGGCGCGAATCTCGGCCAACTGAGGCATATCGGCCTCGATATCAGAAACCACCTGCAGTCCCAACTCTCGCGCCATCCGCACGGCCGGCAGGATGACGGGAGGATGAAGATGATCGACCAGCAGCACCTTGGCCCCGCGAAACCATGGCGGGGACAGTTCCTCCGGCTCGAGTGGCTTGACGATCCCCTTGTCCGCAAAGATCGCCCGCGATCCCGTGTCACGCGAGACGACGATCAAGGCATAGATGGGACCGCACTGCGGATCGTGCAAGAGGAGCGACAGATCGACACCGGTCTGAGCCAGGTGTTGCCGGGCGTATTGCGAGAGTTCATCGTCGCCAAGTCGACCGAGCATCGCACAACGCGAACCGAGCCGCGCGGCGGTGGCCAGCGCACAGCTCGTGTTCCCTCCACCCTGCCGGCGACGTGCGAGTACGAATTTCTTACCATCCGCGGGTGGATAGCTGTCGACAGAGAGCATCTCATCGACGGCAATGACCCCCAGGCCGATGATGTCGTGCGTGTTTTGCGGCATACATTCCTAGCGCGGCCTGCGGCCGCAGTCTACGTAGAACGGAATTCATTCCGTTTGTGCAGCACCCGTCGTTCTCCATTTCCCCCGATGGAGAATGGAAATCCCACTGCACAACATTCGCGCACCGTGCACGGATGCTATAGACTAACACTCTAACGCGGCCGGTAGCCGCAGCCAAAATGGGTGTCAAAGCGTCTGGTTTTGCTGTTTGGTGTTGCTGACTTGGACGACCGGATGATTGGGGAGTGCGCATTCCGCATCGCTAATCGTTCTCCGATCCAGCGGTTGGATTCCCAGGGTTGCGCGCATGTTCCAAGCGAAAACTAGAAGGTTGCCTGCGGGCACCCCCAAACGGGTACCGGAAATTCGAACGACCCGGTTCACTAGTCGCTATTGCGATGTCACCCCAACCGGGTTCCAGCGTTCTCTTCCTTCAGCACGGTAGTCAAGTAGTCGAGCGACCGTTTTGCCTGTTCCTCGGTGCCGCACTCGACAGACAGTACACCCCTGTAGCCAGCCTGCTTTAATCGCTTGACCAAACGATGCCAATCGATCTCGCCGTCGCCGCAGGCGCAGCCAACGGCCGTACCGGTGACCTTACCCCGCTCGGCGGTAGCCTGTTTTTGCGAGATATCTTTGGCGTGCACGTGCACCACTCGGTCAATGACGGCATCCAGCATCGCATAGGGGTCTTCCCCCGACAGGAACGTATTGCCGCAGTCGTAGTTGACGCGGATCCAAGGCGAGTCGACCAGATCCAAGATACGCAGCAGCGACTTGATCTTGGCCGTGTAAGGGCCGTGTTGTTCAATCGCCAGATACACACCATTCTCTTCACACGTCTCGGCCATGGCCAACAGATTGATCTTCATGGTCGCATAGGCAATCTCTTCGGTCATCCATTTCGGCGGGTACATGTCTTCGGTGATCTGCACGATGTCCACGCCAAGGGCGCGGGCATAGCGAATGCCACGTCGAGCGTAGAGTACGCCCCATTCGGGATTCAGCAGATCGGAATGGGAGGATAATCCGCTGATCTTCACGCCAGACTCGGCACAGAGATCGAGGATTTCCTGGGGATCGGTATCCAAACTGGTCACGTGGCAGTACCCGGCATTGGAGAGCAAGCAACGTCCCATCAGGAAGCAGGGCTCAACCCACTTGTAGCCCATTTTGCCGGCGGTCTGTACGCCGTACTTCAGGCTCTTGTCGGCGTGGCGCACGTATTCCAGGTTGACGCCAATCTTCATGCCACTGTCGTCCGCCGCCGCGGGAGCCGCCTGAGTCGACTCGGCCGCTGCCAAAGAGGCGCCACCCAGGACGGTACCGACGGCCCCCATCGTGACCGCGGAAGTCTTGAGAAAACCCCGCCGTTCCATTTCGCGAGCACCTGTCTCCTCGCGGTCAAATTGCTTCGCTGACATACTGATTTCCCTTCTTCACACGGCCTTGGGACAAGCGTTCTCGAAAACCACAACCTCCCCGGCAAAACGCCTGCACTCCCGAAATGACTCTGGTGCCACTCATGCAGTTAGTCTTGGACGCCTCACGAGCGGTTTTCGGCCGTCCATTCTAGCACTGGCAGCACCGCCGGGAAACAACGAGGGTGCTGGAGTACTGGAGTGCTGGAGTACTGGAGTGCTGGAGTATTGGAGTGCTGGGAAAATCACTCGGCCTCAGCTCCCACGTGTGGCGCTTTCCGTCTACCGATCATGTAGGCCTGCATACCGGTCAATGCTCCCTGCCCGTACTCCACCGCTCCCGGGCGGAGCCTCGACGGGGTCGCTCCGGCCAAGCCGCTAATCAGGCAGAAGGGGCCCCATGGAAGAAAGGCCACTCGCTGCTGTAGACTGAGTGGCATCGGAAAAGAGGCTTGAGATACGGAATCAACCATGAAACAAGTGATATTTCTTTGTTCCGCCAATTACTACCGTAGCCGGTTCGCCGAACACCTGTTCAATCATCTGGCTCCTGCCGCCGGTTTGGCGTGGCGGGCGCAGTCGCGTGGGTTGCTCGTGGGGTTTTGGGGTGATGTCGGTCCCATCTCGGACTACACGATCGATGCCCTCGGGGAGCGTGGCATCCCGCTGGACACCGATCATCGTCATCCCAAACCGCTGACTCGCGCCGACCTGATGAGTGCGGAACTTGTCGTGGCGGTGAAGGAAGTCGAGCACCGCCCGCTGATGAGGCAGCAGTTTGCCGACTGGGAAGACCAAGTGGAGTATTGGGATGTAGATGATCTGGACTGCGCGACGCCCGACGTTGCCCTGCCCTACCTGGAGGAGCGAGTGCGCGGGTTGATCGCTCGACTGCAAGGTGACGCCGGGACCCAAACCGCGGAAGTGGCCTGAGCGACCCCGGGGTCAGGAGTCCGACTTCCCCGCGGAGGCCAATCCCGAGGCCGATAGAGTGTTACTCGGTACATACGGGCGCGCGCATGTGACGCCGGCTGCTCGATGGGACGAATCGGGACGCCCTGCGAGTCCGGTCCATGCGATGCGACAGGCGCGGATCGACAGGCGCGGCATCATGCGCTCGCACCAACTCGAGCCTCGCCACGCAGGCGCAAATTATCCACTCACTGATTGGAACTCACGCAGTCATGAAACAGCACGGACCATGGCAGATCGTGGCGCAGCAAGTCGTCTACTGTGATCCTTGGACCAGCGTGCGCAAGGACGATGTCATACGCCCGGACGGGAAACCGGGTACCTACACAGTGGTCGATGTGAAACCGGGAGTCTGCGTGCTGGCCATGGACGCCGACAACCAGGTGTATCTTACCGAGGAGTTTCATTACGGCGTCGGTCGACTGACCGTCGAGGCAGTCAGCGGCGGCATCGAGTCTGATGAGGACGCGCAATCGACGGCTCGCCGCGAGCTGCAGGAAGAGCTGGGAATCGAGGCTGGCGAGTGGGTCCGTTTGGGAATCTACGATCCTTTTACAGCCAACGTTGTGTCACCCACAGAACTCTTTCTGGCTCGACAGCTAACGTTTGGCAAGCAGGCTCAGGAAGGGACCGAGCAGATTCGCTGCGTGCAGATGACTTTGCGCGACGCGGTCCAGAAAGTGTTGGATGGCGAGATCACGCACTGCCCCAGCTGCCTGGTCATTCTCAAGGCGATGTGGCTCGTCGGAAAGCGGCACCGTGTAGAGTCTGCCGAGCTGGCCGCTCTCTGACGTAGCTCACTTTTGCGACCGGACAGGAGTGCCGGCACGGGAACAGGAGGCGAGTTGCCGTGTCGAGATGCCATTGCACCCGGGCTCTAGGTTCCGTGGCAGGCTTTGGATGATGGCGCAGGCAAGGGATGGTCTCCCCAAGCGGCGGCGACGGGGGGGAAGATCGGATGGGGAGAGCGAGCCCCGCCTGCGTTGGCCGCGTCCGTTTTCCGGGTCGATTGAAACGCGCAGGGGGCCATGCGGGTATAAGTGCGGGCCGCGGCCGTAAGACAGCCCTCCGAAGTGCCGTCCAAGGCCGTCGCAAACTGGGATTTCCCGTCCGAAAGCCTGGGAGATCCAAGTCCGCTTGGCGCTACATCGCACATCCGACCTCTCCCAGAGACCCGTCCGTAGAGGAACCTGACCATGAAGCGGCTTACTGCATTATGTACATGCCTGGCCTTGGCTATCCCGGCCAGCACTCTGATCGCTCAAGAGGGCAAGAGCAGCAGCCGATTTGCTCCCCGCGACAACGGTCATCTACGCCGAGTTGCCGCAACCCAAGCAAACGCTGCAAACGTTGCTTGAACATCCTCTGCGTCAGCGGATCGAGGATTTGGATGCTGTGAAGCAGGCCAAACAAGGCGGTCAGTATCAAACATTTCAAACAGTCTTATCGGTCATCGAAGGCCAGCTTGGCATGTCCTGGGCCGAGGCGGTACGACAAATCAGTGAAGGTGGGATATACCTGGGGCTCGACGGGCCGTCGCAAGGGGCCGTGGTAATGGTTCACGCCTCGAATGAGCAGACATTGGAGAAGGTTCTGGAGACACTGATGCGATTGACTCGCGACGAAGCCGACCGCCAGGGCCAGCCCGACCCGATTCGCCAGGTCGACTATCGCGGCATCACAGCTTATCGCGCGGGAGAAGCCCGCTTCGCGGTCACCGGTTCGTGGCTGCTGGTGACCAACAAAGACGAGCTGGGCAAATCGATGCTGGACGCGGTACTGGATGGCCGCCAGGAGTCGTTGGCTGCGAAATCGGAATTCCAGCAAGCGCGTCGTGGCATCCAGGACACTCCCTCGGCCTGGGTCTATGCCGACGTGGCTGCGTTTCGCAGTGCGGGGATGGCAGAACAGCTCTATCGTGAGCGTACCGCGAACCCGACCGCTGAGATATTGGTCGGCGGCATCTTGAGTAACCTTCGCCACACACCCTATATCACTGCCGCGCTATACGTGGCGCCGCATAACACCCGTCTGCGTCTTGCCGCTCCGCACGACATGGCCTGGGTCAGCAAGGCGCAAGAGCATTTCTTCGGCCCGGACGGCAAAGGCGTGGCACCGGCGGCACCGGAGGTAGCTCAAAGACTACTGTCCGTTGCGGCCTACCGCGATTTCTCTCAAATGTGGTTGTATGCCGGTGACCTGTTCGATGAGAACGTGAATGATCAATTGGCTCAGGCCGACAGCAACCTGACCACCTTCTTTTCCGGTAAGGATTTTGGTGAGGAAGTACTGGGCGCCATCACACCTCAGGTGCAGTTTCTGGCGGCACGGCAGGATTTTACTAATCGCCTGCCCCAACCGACGATCAAGCTGCCGTCATTCGCCTTGATCGTGGAAATGAGAGATCCCGAGACAACGACCAGCGAGTTTCGCCGCACTTACCAGAGCCTGATCGGATTCTTGAACGTTATTGGAGCTCAGAACGGGCAGCCGCAATTGGACATGGAGATGGACAAGAGCGACGGCGTTTCGATCGTCACGGCTAAGTTCGTGCCAGAGGAGAAAGAGCGCACGTCGGCATCGGCCCGCATCCAATACAATTTCTCACCCACCGTGGCGTTCGCGGGTTCGCGGATGATTATATCCAGCACTCGCGAACTGGCCGAAGAGGTGGCTCGGCTGGGGAAGGCTCCCAACAACGCGTCGGAAGTGAACACCGAGGTTGATCTCAACGGCAACGTGCTGGCCGACGTGTTGACGGATAATCGAGAATCGCTGATCGCGCAGAACATGCTCGCCAAAGGGCACGGCCGCGAGGCGGCGGAGAAGGAGATGGATGCCTTGTTCGAGGTGGTTCGCGCCTTTGCCGGGGCCACGATCACGTTGAGCAACAAGGACAATCAGTTGAGCCTGGAAGTTCAGGTGCAAAACAAGTAGGTTGGGTGCGGGTCACGCGGCACGATTCTCCGTGCAAGGGAGTTGCCACACAGAGGCACAGCGGTTCACGAGAGAGCGGAGGCCGAAATAGCCCGTGACAGTGCACTTTCGACTCTGGACTCACTTTACGGACGATTGATAAGGCGCGAGGATCTGACATGAAGCCAGCATCGAAGATCGACCCGCACTGGGCCTGGAGCCAGTACGACGGTCCGTGGGGGCGGCGCGAGGCCGCGCATCTGCTGCGGCGAGCCAGCTTCTCGGCCAGTGCCGAACAAGTCGCAGTGGCCGCGGCCAGTTCGCCGCACGACGTGGTCGCGGGACTGGTCAACCAGCGCGCGCCGGCCGACTTTCAACAGGAAATGGAGACGCTCGCCGCGGCGCTGCTGGCGGCCAGCAACCCTCGCCAACTGTCGGCCTGGTGGTTGTATCGCATGCTGCACTCGCCGGACGGTTTGTTGGAAAAGACCACGCTGTTCTGGCACGGTCACTTCGCCACGAGTGCGGAAAAGGTCCAAGACGCGCGGTTGATGTACGACCAGAACAAACTTTTGCGCCAGCATGCGCTGGGTGCGTTCGAACCCATGGTCCAGGACCTCTCGCGCGATCCAGCCATGCTGATCTACCTGGATTCGGTCACGAACCGTAAGGCTCATCCCAATGAAAATTACGCCCGCGAAGTGATGGAGCTATTCTGTTTGGGAGAAGGCAACTACACGGAACGCGACGTTCAAGAAGTTGCACGCTGCTTCACGGGTTGGGAATTGCGCCGCAAGCAATTCCGGTTCAACCGCTTCCAGCATGACGCTGGAAGCAAGGAGGTGCTCGGCCAAAGAGGGGACTTGGGTGGCGAAGATGCCGTGCGAATCATCCTGGAACAACCCGCGGCACCGCGGTTTATCGCCGAGAAGCTCGTCAAATACTTTATTGTCGACGAGCCGACTCCGGATCCCGCGGTGATTGAACTGTTGGCGACTCAATTGCGGGAATACGACTTTCAGATTGGTCCTCTGCTACAACGCATACTGACCAGTCAGTTGTTTTATTCCGAGATGGCCATTGGTCGAAAAATCCGATCACCCGTCGAGCTTGCCATGGGTGTAATTCGCGGGCTACAGATGACCACCGACATGCAGGGATTGGCCGGCGACCTGGAGAAGCTGGGACATGCCTTATTCTATCCACCCAATGTCAAGGGCTGGGACGGGGGAAGGAGCTGGATCAATTCATCGACACTACTGGGGCGAGCAAATATGATCCAGCGGATCATGCAAAGTGAAAACACCCGGTTCGCCGGTGGAAACCTGGAAGAGCTGTTCGAACGGCTCTCGATCAACGAGCCGGAACAGAGAGTGAACTGGTTGCTTGACCAGTTGGTCGCCGTTCCGGTCGCTGACAGCGTTCGTGAGCAATTGATCGATGTCGCTCGGAAATCCGATACAGCGGATTCGACAATGAAGGAAGTCGTCTGCTTGATCGGGACCTTGCCCGAAATTCAATTAAATTAAGAACTGACCTGGTGGGAACGCTACGGAGGAGATGGTTCATGTCTGCCACGCGTCGAGAATTCCTGAGATCGACAATCGGAGCATCCGCGGTGATGTCGCTGGGCGCATTGGCGCCTCGGTTTCTCCTGGAAGCGGCAGCCGGCGAAGACCCGGCTGGTAGTGATACGATTCTGGTTGTCGTGCAACTCAGCGGGGGAAATGACGGGTTGAACACCGTGGCACCCGTCGGTGATGATCGCTATTACGCGAAACGCCCCAGTTTGGCCGTCAATCGAACGGACGCGTTAAGCATCGACAAGCACCTGGCTTTCCATCCGTCGTTACGCGGGTTCAGCACATTGCTGGAAGCCGGGCAATTGTCGATCGTGCAAAACGTCGGTTATCCCAATCCGAATCGATCGCACTTCGAGTCGATGGACATCTGGCACAGTTGTCAACCGAAAACCGATCGAACACGCGATGGGTGGCTCGGCCGTTACCTGGATGCGGCAACGCCGGGCGATCAACGCGATGTTCCAGGACTTCATCTGGGGAGTGAAACGCAGCCATTGGCGTTGGTCGGCCAACGGGTGCAGGTTCCTTCGGTTGGCTCGCTGGACGAATTTCGTTTGCGGCTGGGCAACCGGTCGGAATTGAAAAACGTAGTGGCGAAACTGGCGGAGGCCAACCGCCCGGAGAAGAACGACTTGCTTCGGTTTCTGGCGTCCAGCACGGAAGCCGCACTGTCCGCCAGTCAGCGAGTCGAGGAGGCCAACCGCCAGTACAAGACCGGTGTGAAATATCCGGAAACACCGCTGGCCGGGAAGTTGCGGACGGTGGCGCAGTTGATCGATGCGGGCTTGCGGATTCGAGTCTACTATGTCGCGCTGGATGGTTTCGATACACATTCCCAACAAGGCGGAGCCCACGCCGGTCTGCTCAGGCAACTCGGTGACGCCGCCGAGGCGTTCGTCGCCGACCTCAGGGAAAAGGGACACCTGGACCGCGTCTTGCTGCTGAGCTTCAGCGAATTCGGCCGCCGTGTCGAGGAAAACGCCAGTGCGGGAACGGATCATGGCGCGGCGGCCCCTTTGTTCCTGGCCGGAGCGCCGAGTCAAGCCGGGACTCGTCGGCCAATACCCCGACCTGGAAAAACTGGTCGACGGCGATATCCAGTTTCAGATTGATTTTCGCCAGGTATACGCGGCGGTTTTGCAGAAGTGGTTGGGCTGGAACGCGGCACCGGTTTTGGGTGGTTCTTACCAGCCGATCGACGTGTTCGCATAGGTGGCTGACGACTTGCTCTCGAAATGGGCTTCCGGCAGCAGCGGAGTGGGAATCGCGTCTGCCTGATTTTCGACCATCGTCTTCTGAACTTAATCGTCGACAACGCCGGCCCGCCACCACCCTACCGGCAACGCTTTGCCCGGTAGGACACCGCAGAGGACGAGCGTTTTGTGACCTCTCGATTCCCGACATCTGGTTAGATGGTCCGCTGCCGGAGAGGCCACGCCCGACGCTGTTTCGCTGTCTCGCAAAGTTCTTGCTCGTGAGAAAGCCGGCACGGTTCGCGTGGTATCTCGCCGCAGCCGGTTCGCGCGGTCTGCGGTCCGCACCACACGTTTCCACGTGCTGGGGAAACGCGCCGCCAGTGCTTGACTGGCGCACACATCGCGGCGACAATTGCGGACGGTGTTCGGCGTGCTATGCCGACACGACCGCCATAACGGACTACGACGGCGCGTCGCCGGTAGGAGACATTCACAGTGTGCAACCAACCGAGAACGCGTAATGTCAAACCCTCCCCTTAAAGCCATCGGGATCGCGTGCCTCGTCGTGTGCGCTGTCTCCCTGTTCGTTGCCTGGGAGCGTTATCAAGATAACGCAAACAAAGTCGCGGCCGCCAAAAAGATGGTGCAAACATCGCCGCTTGGCGGAATAATGGAACAAATGACCGGAGGAGCCGCACTTGAACCTGGGATGCCGACGGCATCCAAATACGGACTTGCGTTGGCAGTTCTTTCCGGCATCGGAGGGATAGTCTGTTTGTGGGTCCCCGCCAATAGGACTCGCCGCAGTAGGACCTCGCGCAGCTCCTCGCGAGATTCCATGCCCGATAAATTGCCGTCAGGCATTGTTGCGGCACCTTCGACGGAAGAAATGCTCAAGGAGCTGGAAGAAGAAAGCTAGAGTAACGTACTCCGGTCGGCCGCCCTCCGCCCAATTCCCATGCGGTTCGTGACACAAGGAAGCGGCATTGGCACTGCACTGTTGCACTCGCAGGTTAACATGCTCTATCTTCACGGCGGTGTTGGATGTAGTGCATAATCATCGCGTCCGCTGAGCCGAGCAGCTCAGTGGGGGAATCGTTTTCACTTTCAGTACGAAGGTAGCCAATCATGAATCTAGAGACCCCAACCTGGATTGCGGGCCTGCTGGCCTGCGGCATGGGCGTCGCATTGCTCGGCAGCGTGAAGATAGCCTTGGCACAGCGTCTTCAAATGGACGAGACGCGTGTCGGTGGGTTGGTGTCGATGTTCGGCTTCACCATGATTCCCGTGATGCTGGCGATGGGCTTCCTGACCGATCTGCTGGACAAGCAGGTCGTGGTCATCGGCGGCTCGTTTCTCATGGTGGCCAGCCTGCTGGTCTTGGCACGATCGACCAAGTACTGGTCCACGCTGGTAGCGGTACTGCTGCTGAGCGCCGGATGGTCGGCGTTGGTGAACGTGCTGAACGTGCTGATGCAATCCGCGTTTGGCGGCACCCAAACCTACGCCATGAATCTGGGCAACTTCTTTTTCGGGCTGGGCGCCTTCCTGACACCACTGCTGATCGCATTCCTTTTGCGGCGCACCGGCTTCGCACCGGCTTTGCTCGTGTTGGCGGCGTTCGCGCTGGTATCGGGCGCGTTGGCCTTTGGCGTGGACTTCAAGGCGTTGTTGCCGCCGGCCGTGGAGGGTGCGGATCCTGGTATCGGGGTCTTGCTGAGCGATCGGATCATGTGGCTGACGGCCCTGGCACTGCTGTTCTATGCTCCCATGGAGGCCACCATGGCGGCCTGGGCCACAACGTACTTGGGAGACAGAGGGATGGCCGAGGGCCGAGCAGCCACGACGTTGTCCGGATTCTGGTTGGCGTTCATGTGCTCGCGTCTTGCGACGGCACTGATTGTCGCCCGTTTCCCTTTGCCCGCCGGCGGCGATACGCTGCTGATCATCGCCCTGTCGATCTTGTGTATCCTGGTCTGGGCCGGCGCGGTGTTCAGTCGGGGCCGTGTCACGGCCGGTACGATGGTCGTTCTGGCGGGACTGGTGTTTGGCCCAACGTTTCCGACGATCGTCGGCGTTCTGATGGGCCACGTCAGCCAAGACATCAGTCCGGTACTCGGCGGCCGGGCGGTCGGCCTGTTCTTCATGGTCGGCGGCATCGGCTGGTCGGTTATACCGATACTCATTGGTGCCTACGCACGCAAGACCAGCATCCAGCGCGGCTTCCTGATCGCAGTTGCCGCGGCTGTCGGGCTCACCGTGATGGCCGTGGCGTTGCACGTGACGTCAGTTGGCTGACACACGGAACAAGTGGAGCTCCTTAATCGGAAACCGCCGCCACCAGCGTGCGAAAGGCTGGATTTCCTCGGTCGCGATGCTGGTGCAGTTCGTTGCCAATCCAACTCACCACCACATGCTGGCTCGGTACGACCGCCATTCCCTCCAGTCTGCCCACGTCCAACGCCACCTCGGACGGGGACCGCCGTTGCCATTGGGTTGCGGGAAACACCGCTCCACCCGCCGAGGCCGCTGCGGCGTCCTGGGCCAAAAGGGCTGCCGCGGCAAGCAACCAGACTGTCGTGAGAAAGAGCACTCGCGCGAGGTTTTGAATAGAATGTTTGTAACACTTTAGCGGAGTGCAGTGGGGAGTGCAGACTCCCCTGGGCTTGCGCCAGGGGTGAACATGACTTGCCAGCTACTTGCGACATGCGAACCCCTACCACACTTGCCCGGCCCGCCGCCGAAGGCGGCGGGCCGGGCAAGTGGTTCATCAGGTAGTTTCTTGGTAGCTCGTCAGTCATGTCTCCGCCGGGGCAAGCCCGGCGGTGGACCAGTACTAGCTGTACAGGTTGGAAAATGGTTCCTCGGTCACGGTTCCGCCAATTGGCTAAACAATTACGAAGGTTTCATCGTCACCGCATTTTACCCGCCGGACGTTGCTCTTGCAGCGATCCTCCCTGTAACTTGAAGGCTTGAGTAGTGAGTAGCGAGGCTTGAGTAGTGAGGCTTGAGCGAGTCAACTGTCGGATCGAACCGCTACTCACTACTCACTACTCAAGCCTCTTCCGCGTCAGGAGAAATCCATGTCTCGCTACCTGGCAGCCGCTATTCAGATGACCTCGGGCATCCAAAAGTCTGCCAATTTGGAAACAGCCTCTCGGCTGGTTGAGCTGGCAGCACGCCGAGGAGCGACGTTGGTCGTCCTGCCCGAGTTGTTCAACTGTCTGGGTGACTTGCAGGAGATCTCTGACCAGGCTGAATCGATTCCGGGTCGGACGAGCGAACTGCTGAGCCAACTGGCGGCTGAGCACAAGCTGACGCTGGTAGGCGGGAGTATGGCGGAGGAATCGATCGAGACGAATCGAGCCTACAACACAAGTCTGGTGTTCGGGCCGGACGGATCGCTGCTGAGCAGGTATCGCAAAATCCACCTGTTCGAGATTGATTTGCCGGGAGATGTGAGCCTGCGGGAAACCGACGTCATGTTGGCTGGCGAGGAGGTGGTTGTCACCGACACGTCCGTTGGCCGATTAGGGCATGCGACCTGTTATGACTTGCGATTTCCCGAGTTATTCCGACGGCTTGTAGACGCGGATGCCGAGGTCTTTGTGATCCCGTCGGCGTTCATGTTGTCGACGGGTCGCGATCATTGGGAAGTCTTGCTCCGCGCTCGCGCGATCGAGAACCAGGTGTTTGTGGTGGCTCCCAACCAATACGGTCTCCACGGTCCGAACCTGCGCAGCTACGGTCGTTCGATGATCATCGACCCTTGGGGTATCGTTTTGGCCAACACGTCGGATGGCGAAGGGGTGGTGACGGCGGAGATTGACCTCGATCGAGTGGCCGAAACCCGCCGCCGGCTGCCGGCGCTGCGCAATCGCCGGTTGGGGTGGCAGATCCCCTGAACTGCTGGCCGGAAAGGGTAGATGCAGCTATGATGCAGTTGTTGGGTGCACAGGTCGCGTAGAGGGAGCTGGAAAAGGCTGGAATCCCTCACCGGAGTCATCGGTCGTCTTGTCGACCACATCTGGCGTGTGAGTATTCCAATTTGTGGAGTAGACACGGCGTCTCTACCTGCACAGCACTCATGTAGCATTTACGTTCTTCATGACAGGATACCGCGATGGCTCGTTTATCCTTTGCCTTCCTCTTGCTGGGTGCCGCCATCCTCACCACGACATGGTCTGCTCCCGCCACATCGGCTGAACTCTTACAGTACAACCGGGAAGTGCGTCCGATCCTGGCCGACAAGTGTTTTCCCTGCCACGGTCCCGACAGCGCGGCTCGCAAGGCGGACCTGCGATTGGATCAGCGCGACGCGGCGATTGACATGGGAGCGATTGATCCGGGGGAACCGGATAACAGCGAGATCATGGCACGTATCACATCAGATGATCCGGACATGATGATGCCTCCCCCCGCCATCCACAAGAGTCTGAAGCCGGCCGAAATCGAGCTATTGAAACGTTGGATCACCGAAGGTGCCCAGTACCAGGTGCACTGGTCGTTCATTGCTCCACAACGGCCCGAGCTGCCGGCGGTACAACATGGCGACTGGGTCCGCAACCCGATCGACCATTTCGTGTTGGCGCGTCTGGAAGCGGCTGGCCTGCAGCCTGCTGCTGAAGCCGACCGGTCCACACTCGTGCGCCGCCTCAGCTTGGATTTGACCGGGCTGCCACCTGCTCGCGAGACCGTCGAGGCATTTTTGAACGATCCATCGCCCGACGCATACGAGAAACTGGTGGATCACTTGCTGGCGTCAGACAGTTGGGGCGAGCACCGTGGTCGCTACTGGTTGGACTACGCCCGCTACGCCGACACGCACGGCATCCACTTTGACAACTATCGCGAGATGTGGTCCTACCGGGATTGGGTGATCAAGGCGTTCAATGCCAACATGCCGTTCGATGAGTTCACGATCGAGAGCCTGGCTGGCGACCTGCTGCCCGCTGCCACGTTAGATCAACAGATCGCTTCGGGATTTCACCGCTGCAACATGACCACCAACGAAGGTGGAATTATCGATGAGGAGTATCGGGTCCTCTATACGCGTGACCGGACCGAGACCACTGCGCACGTCTGGTTGGGCCTGACGGCCAACTGTGCCGTCTGCCATGACCACAAGTTCGATCCGTTGTCGCAACGCGAATTCTACGAGACTGTCCGCGTTCTTCAACAACACGACTCAGGGTCCGCGCGACGGTAACGTCAAAGACACCCCGCCGATTGTCGTCGTTCCCCAGGATACGGATCGGCAGCGATGGGACGTGTTGGAGCAGGAGGTGCCGGCGGCCCAATCGCAAGTTGAGGCTCGTCGCAGCACGGCGCGAGGAGATTTCGAAGAGTGGTTGGCCACGGCCAAGCCCGAGACCGTTTGCCGCTCAAGTGCCAAGCGAAAGCCTGCACCTGCACGCTCCGTTGGATGAAGGATCAGGATCGTCGCTTCACGTCACCGTTGACGCAGCGTCACAGACCGTCGCACTGGTCAACGATCCGCTATGGACGGAGGGACTGCTGGCCGCTCACGCGTTGCAGATCAACCGCACGGGTGTGGCGCAAGTGCCGGGTGCGGGAGATTTCTCGCAGGACCAGCCGTTTTCTTACGGCGTTTGGATCAAGCTGCCGACCGAAGGACTCGGCGCCATCGTCGCTCGAATGGACAACCAACACGATTACCGCGGGTGGGACCTGTGGGTCGAGCAGCGTCGCGTCGGAACTCATATCATTCACAAATGGAGCGAGGACGCGCTGAAAGTGGTCACACGCGACCAGCTACCCGCCGACAAGTGGACGCACGTGCTGGTCACTTATGATGGCTCGAAAAAGGCCGCCGGCGTCAAGGTCTATGTTGACGGAGAGGCTCAGGCGACGACGGTCCAAGCCGATTCGCTGGAAAACACGATCCATACCGATGTGCCGCTGAAGATTGGTCAGCGGAACTCGTCCGACCCGTTGCCAGGCCTGGCACTACAGGACCTGCGACTCTACGGCCGAGCACTGACGCCACAAGAGGCCAAGTCGCTGGCGCAGGGCACTCGGTTGGCTGCCTTTCTGGCCCAATCGTCCGCCGAACTCACTGCGGCGCAGCAGGACGAGTTGTACAACTGGTGGCTGCCGTCGTTGGACAAACAATACATCGAGCTGACTGCGACCGCAGCACGCCTCGAGCAAGAGCAGAACAGCGATTCAGCGCACGGGGCACGATCGCTCACGTCATGCAGGAACGCAGCGAACCGGCCACGGCCTATGTGCTGTCCCGCGGTGAATATGACAAGCGGCGCGACGAAGTTGTCGCCCGACACGCCGGCCATTCTGCCGCCGATGCCCACGGATGCGCCGCGCAATCGGCTGGGATTGGCCCGCTGGTTGATGGCGCCCGAGTCATCCGCTCACGGCGCGTGTGACGGTGAACCGGTTCTGGCAGGAAGTATTTGGGACCGGGCTGGTGAAGACCTCGGGGGATTTCGGGGTCACGGGAGATCTGCCGAGCCATCCTGAACTGTTGGACTTTCTGGCTGTTGATTTTCGCGAATCGGACTGGGATGTCAAGCATCTGTTCAAGCAAATCGTCATGTCGGCCACGTATCGGCAGGCCGCCACGGTCACTGTCGCAGAAAAAGGAAATGGACCCGGACAATCGCCTGCTGTCGCGTGGGCCCCGTTTCCGCATGGATGCCGAAATGGTTCGCGACTACGCCTTGGCTGCCAGTGGCTTGCTGGTGCATAAGATCGGCGGGCCGAGTGTCAAGCCGTACCAACCGCCCGGGGTGTGGGAAGCGATTGCCATGAACGTCAGCGATACACGCAGCTACCAGCGCGATTCCGGCGAGAATCTTTATCGCCGCAGCTTGTACACGTTCTGGAAGCGCATGGCGCCTCCAGCCTCCCTGGAAATCATGAACGCTCCGGCTCGTGAATACTGTGTGGTTCGGCGCGAGCGCACGAATACGCCGCTGCAGGCATTGGTCACACTCAACGACGAGCAGTTTGTCGAAGCTGCCCGCCACCTGGCTCAACAAGTCATGCTCGAAGGCGGAAGCGACGTCGAAGAGCGACTGCGTCTGCTCGGACTCACGCCTCCTCGCTCGGCCCTACCGACCGGAGGAAGTGACGATCATTGGGCAGACGCTCGACCGACTGCTGGAGCATTATCGGGGCCATTCCGAAGACGTGAGGAGCCTGCTCGCGGTGGGGGAATCGCCAGCCGACCCGGCGCTCGATGCGGCGGAACTGGCAGCCTGGACGATGCTGGCAAATCAACTGATGAATATGGACGAAGTGCTGAACAAGTAAGGCGATCGGCGAGATTTGTCTTACCCGTGGGAGGGGAGTCCTGTTGATGAACGTGTTCGAGGAATTCAAGACCAACATTACGCGACGTCATTTCTTCGCTCAAGGTTCGCACGCTGTCGGTTGGGCAGCGCTGGCGGCATTGCTGGGACGTGACATGGGATCGGGAGGTGGCTCGACGCCGACGACGGTCCCAGTTCCGGGAAACAGCTCGCGAGCGGAGCACCGTGCGCACGCATTTCCCGGCCAAGGCCAAGCAAGTCATTTATCTGCACATGGTTGGCGGGCCGCCGCAGCAGGATCTGTTTGACTACAAACCGGTCATGGACCAGTGGTATGACAAGGACCTGCCCGAGTCGATTCGCATGGGGCAGCGGCTGACCACCATGACTTCGGGACAGGCCAGGTTTCCGATCGCCCCGTCCAAGTATTCGTTTGCCCAGCACGGCCAATGTGGAATGTGGGTCGGCGAGTTGCTGCCCTGGACGCGCCAAGATGGTCGACGACATGGTATTCATCCGCAGCATGCACACGGAGGCGATCAATCACGAGCCCGCCATCAGCTTCATGCAGACTGGCAACCAGATCACCGGCCGCCCTTGTCTCGGTGCATGGACTTCCTATGGGCTCGGTTCGCTGAACGAAAACCTCCCCACGTTCGTCGTCCTCGTAGCTCGCCCGACCAATACCGAACAGGTGCAAGCGATCTCGGCTCGCTTGTGGTCCGCCGGCTATCTTGCCGGGCGAACATGCCGGCGTCAGCTTTCGCACCAGCGGAGATCCCATTCTGTTCATCAACAATCCTCCGGGCGTTCCCGGCAACGTGCGTCGGCGAAACGCTCGATGGCCTGAAGGCCTTGAACGAATTGACGTACGAACAGATTGGCGATCGAGGAAACGCGACACGCGCATTCAACAGTACGAACTGGCCTATCGAATGCAAAGCAGTGTGCCCGATCTGACCGATCTGGCCAGCGAGACGGAGTCGACGTTCCAGCTCTACGGTGAAGAGGCAAAGAAGCCCGGGACGTTTGCCAACACGGCCCTGTTGGCTCGGCGCATGGTGGAACGTGGAGTGCGTTTCGTCCAGATCTACCACAACAACTGGGATACGCACGCGAACGTCGCCGGTCGACTGCCGGACCAATGCCGGGATGTCGACCAGCCGTGCTACGCCCTGATTCAGGATCTGAAGCAACGCGGACTGTTGGACGAGACGCTGGTCATCTGGGGCGGCGAATTTGGCCGCACCGTCTACTCACAAGGGGGCCTGTCCAAAGAAAACTACGGCCGCGATCATCACCCGCGCTGCTTCACCATGTGGATGGCCGGTGGCGGCGTGAAGGCAGGCACAATCTACGGCGAAACGGATGATTTTTCCTACAACATCGTGCAGAATCCGGTCCACGTCCGCGACTTCCACGCCACCGTGCTGCAGTTGCTGGGCTTCGATCACCAACGGTTCACCTACAAGTTTCAAGGCCTCGATCAACGTCTTACCGGAGTCATCCCGGCAAGCGTGGTGACGGAGATCCTGGCTTAGTGGCGACCCGCATGTCGGTCAGCGAGTCCCGCGGGGGGGGCGCAGCCGCGCTTTCTCTGGCGACCGTTCGCTGACAGTTTCTCGCCCAGAGACGCCGAAAACATTGACCAGGTTCTACGTAGGGGGGCGTTGCTGCCGATAGAGATCCGGGTCGATGACGGACAGCATTTCTTCTGGTTGGGGGAGCAAGTCAGGTCCGAGAAATTCCGCGATTTGCGGTAGCAGCTCGCCGGGCGATTGGACCAAGGTCGGATAGTCGACTTCCAACACCTCCATGTGACTGGCATTCTTCAGCCAGCGTCTGGTTTCGTCGCGGTGACTGGTCAGGCCTCGCATGAGGTCTCGTTCTTCCAGTTGGGCACCGCCGGACTCTAATCGCTCGATCATTTTTGCCTGCGAGGCCACCACTTCTTCGATCGGTCGGACCATGAAGATGACCTTATAGTCGTGCTTTGCCGGCATCTTCGGTAGCAGCATGGAGATGGATTTGATCACCTTCTTGTCCATGCCTTCGCCATCCAACAGTTCGGGCTTCTTGCCGATCTGCTTGATTTCTTCCCACTCGTAATAGCCTTTCGGATTATCGGTATCGGCGGCTCGTTTGCCATCGGTCACCAGCGACATACCGCCTGCTTCGAGCATCTGCATCATCAGCGACGTACCCGATCGAGGCAGCCCGGACACCAGCACGAACGACTTTCCCGACTTTTCCTGCTTGGCGGTGGGAAGTGGTCGTTCCCGATCGAGGATCTTCAGTCTCTCTTCCAGCGGAGGAATATCGGGCAAGTCGAACAGCAGCTCTCGCCGGTCTTTCGCATCGTCAGTGCCCTGCTGGTGCATGAGCTGAATCCGCGCGACTTCCAGCTTGTGAAAGGTGGCTTGATGATTCTGCTCAGGATCACGCGAATACATGACCGAAAGCCAGCGGTGAGCCTTGACCATCGTAGGCCGAAACTTCAATGCCGTTTCAAAAGCGACGATGGCTCGCTCCCGGTCACCGGACCGAGCGAGTGCAACTCCCAGGTTGAAGTGTGCTTCGGGCATGCGATGGATCAGTCCCACCGCGTTGAGCGCGGCGTCGGCCGTTTCCTGGTTTCGGCCCAACCGTCGATAGACAATCGACAGTCCTTGCCAGGCTCGAGCAGCGTCTTCATCAATCTCCAACGCCTTTTGAAACGCCCGCTGGGCATCGGCGAACCGCCGTAACCTGAGATATGTTTCACCCAGTCGGATGTGAATTCTGGGCGTACGTTGTTGTTCTCGCCCAGCCTGCTCGAACAATTCGAGAGCTGCCTGCGGTTGACCAAGACGCAGTTTTCACTTCACCCAACAAGATCTTTGTCGCAGCAGGGATACTGGTCCCCGCCGGATAGGCCGCATGAATCAACCGCTCGGCTTGCCGCAGGTAGCCGGACGCCTGGTAGGCGTGAGCCAGTACATTCAGGAAACGTGTCTCCCATGGCCGTCGTCTGCAAATTTCTTCCATCAGTCCGATGGCTTTGTCGGATTGTTTCGTCCAGAGTAGGGACCGAGACAAGTTGTAGTTCGCTTCGATTTCGGCGTTTTCAGCCGCTTTCTGTTTGTCCTCTCCCGGATCTTCGATATAGCCCAAGGCCACGAACTGTTTCACCAGTTCTTCCGAGTCTTCCTTTTTCATGGTCCAGTTTGGCGGGTGCATACCGCTCGGCCCGGGACGTCTTCCCAACTCGGGATCTTCTTCACCTCACGCGGCTGCTCGTAGATTTCGACCAACGGCCGCCCATCCATATCGTCACCCACCGGTAACCCGAATGCGTGGAGTACCGTCGGACCGATGTCAATGAGCGACGCTCCGTACACACGCTCGTCGCGCCGGATCCCCGGCCCCTTGGCGACAAAGATCCCGAATTCACGATGCCAGATGGCGGGACCTGCCGGTTCCCGCGGAACTCCTACCGGGCGCGTGTGCCTCGATTGAAACCCATGGTCCGAACAGAGGATGACCGTTGTCTCCGGACCGGCCAGTTCCAGTAAGCGAGCGAGCATCAGGTCGTGAAATCGGTACGCGCCACTCACAACGTCTTTGTAAAGTTCGAATTTCTCCTCCGGTACATGGGGCATCCGGGGCGGGTGATACTGCATGAAGGCATGGCAGAAGTGATCGATGGAATCGTAGTAAACGGCCATCAAATCCCAGGGCTCGGTTTCCATGACCGCCGTCGCCACCGCCTGAATGGACGCACAGTCACACAGTAACTTGGCGAATGTCTGAACCAGCGGGTCGTTTTCCTGGTCCAATTGATCCGCGCGCGGGATAAAGGGAAAAATATGTTCGTGAGTCAGCTCCTGCGGGAGGACGCGGAACTGCGACAGAAAACGGGTCTTCTCCTCGGGATAGATCGTGCCGGGGGCGATCTGCCAGCCTTTCTGAGGCACGAATTTGATCGCATTGAAGTGGTTCGTAACGATGCAACCATCAATCGGTTCGGCCGGATGGCTCGCCCACCAACCGATAACATTACTCTTCAGCCCCGACTGTGTGAGGATATTCCACAGCGCCTTCACTTTGCGCGAAGTGCTCGTGTAGGGCTGGACACCGCCGTTCACGGAATCCGGCTGGATGAACCCGTGAATACCGTGCTTTTCGGGGTACTTCCCGGTAGCCACCGAGTTCCACAGCATCGGCGAGAGGATTGGCTCGAGCGTGGCCAGGTTCCCCATCGTGCCTTCATTAATCAGCTGATCCAAGGTCGGCAACAATCCCGCTTCCAGCAACGGGTTGATGTGCTCCCAATCAGCCGCATCCCAGCCAATCAGGAGCACTTTCGGCTTCGTCGACATGCGTTTTCACTCCAATGTGGCAGTAGAGAAGGTGGTGCGCCCGTCGTGGCGACGCAAGACTATTCTCCGCAGCACGGAAGAGAGTGTCTCGTCCCGCACTGTCTCATCGCAGCAAAAAGTGCTGAAGAATCTCTACGGTATGAGGGAAAAATAACTTCGGTGTTTTCCGATTTCCGCCGGGCTTGCCCCGGTCGGAATCACAACTGGCCAGCTACCGGCGAGGGCGAAAATCCCTTCCCTGACTATCCTTCCGACTCGCTTCGCGAGTGGGAAGGATAGTTGGGGAGCAGAGGTAATACGGTCATGCGGTAGCCGATCAGTTGTCGCTCCGCTGGGACAAGCCCAGCGGAAACGGAAGGCGGGAAGAAATCATCCGAGCATCAAATACCGAAATTATTCTTCCCACGATCCTAAGTGTAGCATGGACGCAGCTTGCATGCTCGGAGATCAGGACCATGCACACCGACCCTGCTCGGTGAGAGCGGTCCCGAGCCAATTCGGTCGTGGACAATTACCACGCTGGGTTATGACGAACGCCACTCTGACAGATCGGCCGTTTATGACGATGATAACGCTCGGCCAGCCGTCAAATTTCAGATAGCCACGGAACGAAAAAGGCCGCGGTCTTTGTCGAGCCGCGGCCTCTCTTGATCTCGCATGGCGTCGTAGTGATCCGATTATGCTGCGGGCTGTTTGCCGCGCGCGCGTGCGGCGCCAGAGCAGCAACCCAAGAGCACCGGTGGCGAGCAGCCCCAAGGAACCAGGCTCAGGAACCGGCCGGCCCTCGCCCGCCGTGATCGCCTCGCCGGGGTCGGCATAAGCCCAATCGAGGATCGTAAATGCGTTGTGAGGAGCACCCACCATTTCACTGCCAGCCAACCGTATTGAGTGCCTTGGCCAGCATCAAAGGAAAATCCAACAAATCCTTCGCCAGGAGCCAAGAAACTGACTGTAGGCCCAACCACTGGAAGACGCCATCGTACCGCCAGGAGACAGGAAATTCTTTGAGTTAGACTGAGAGCCCTTTGCCAAATTGTAGGCATACTGGAAACCACTCTGGTGAAAGCCGGCGACTGAACCCTTCTTTCCGCCAAGGGCACTGCTCACGCCAAAAACATATGCTCCGCCATACTTTATCGATCGAAGCAATCACTCCCCGGTGCAAAAATGGAGATCTTCGTCTCGTCTTCATTGACGTCGACCAGGAAGTCGAGATTGCCAATTAGGATACACTACTGACAGCCGCATCAAGAACGAAGTTAATTGGATTATGGTAAATGATACCCGCTTCAGCTGCCTCATTTGCACCCAAAGCAGTCGCTGCTCCAGCGGCAGCATATGCAGCCCAGCGAGTTTTGCTCAGGAGGCTCTTCTTCTGGCGACGGTTCTTGCGTGGATTGTCTCGCATCGATTCCCAACCTTTCATAATTGTCTCGGCCCCAGGCAGCATAGGTGTCACAACACGTCTGGCAAGGTTTCCCCAATGACCAGCAGTAACTCACAGCGAGACACCGGCGTCCCGCCAGTCTATTGGGTTCACGGACGCTATATCGGCCAGCCCTGCTCGGATGAAAAACACATTACGAAGTCCGGTGCGTTAGTTGACAACTCGCGACGATGCAACATGGACACACGCGCCCACCACTGATGCGGACGCCGACAGTCGTCATCAAACACTCGGGAAGGCCAAAGAATTATCCGACCGCGAAAGTACCCCCACAAATCCGTTGCGTTTCGATCAGCCGTTCACCTCAAATGTGGTTGGCCTGGGAACCTTCGCGGCACCTCTCATGATCAGGTAAAACCCGTCCGCGTACAAGTATTTTGGGCAGACTTTTCTGGAAAAACCGAAAAAACCTACTTTGCCGGCGGGACCGTTCTGCACCGGTCACGATGCTCAAGCGACCGCTAGCGTCGATATTTGGCAGTCTCGCCCACGCTCCGTTGCACACAGCGGAGGGATTTTGAAGTAGTCGAGGCCGGTGGCAGCCGCAACGGACGGTCGACAGCACCCTCACCGAGGGCAGGCTGCTGACCTCAGCCGATCTCCAAGTGCAATTCACAGGGGGAAAGATGCACCAAGACCCCCCCCTACGGGTGGGATCAGGCTTAACCCCACCGAACTGGGACGATGAATACACAGAATCCTGGTCAAGCATTTCCTGCAATCAAATGGCCGTACCATTCTGTACCGATTCACGTGGAAAGTGCGGGTGGATTCACTGAGCGAGTGACTTGGGGACGTTCACGCCTCGCGTTCTCACCATGTACGATTCTCCGCAGGACGCCGAGCCTTCACGGTCCTGGTCGGCGGCTACTGCAAGCGCGGAGGGACTATCGCTTGGCCCAATCTCTGGGCGCGCAGGTCCTCTACTTCATACGAGCCGAAGAAGGGTACATGCGCATCGAGCCATAAGTAGAAGGTACGGAGATCTGCTGGCGGCAGTTGTACGTACTCTCGATGTTTGTCGTCCGTCAGGATTGCGGCGAGCGGGCTCGTGTCGGCTCCCAGTTGCCCTGGGCGTGTCACCTCATCGGGCGGGGGCCATCTCAGAAAAGGCTTCAAGTTCTCATAGGAGCGGCTGAAGAATTTGGTCGGCTCGCCCGTCAACCGCAAATCGCTCTTGTCAGGCCCGGTCGTGCCGTCGTGACAGCGCGTGCAATACCGGTCCAAAAGCGGCTGGACCAGCCGCGGATAACCGAATGGCTGCGACCCGTCCGGGCCGGGCTCAATGGTGGATGGGCCACGCGTTACGGCAAGAATCGTTCGCGACTCCGGAGCGGTCCCGGGCGGCTCGTGGCATCCGACACAACTGCGGCGCTCGCCCGGTTGCAGGTAGACGACCGTGCGCATCCCCTGCACGGCGCGACCCGACTCATCGACGGCCTGGAAGTAGAGCGGTTTGCTGGCCGGGGCGCGAAAGTACGCTGACCCATCTTCCTCCACCGGCACGGTCCCCAACAGCATTCTGGCATTGGCCTGATCGGGATGACCGATACGTGGATCGGATGCATTGTCGGTGCGCGATTTGGGCAACAACTGAAAAACACGCAGTTGCGTAATGCGTCTGTCGGAGGGCATCGGCAACAGACTCTTGCGCACGTCCGACACCAGGAATTCGCCGTCCCGCGGCCACTCGACTGTCGCCGGCCTGACGGCGGTCGGCGGCGTGGAGCGTGGCGCGAGCGGGATGGGATAGACTGCCGAGATACCTTCACGACGATAGAGCAGTTCCAGGTTGCCAAAGCAGTCAAAGTAGTAGATTCCTGTCTCCGTATCCCGGTACTCGCCCGTGTATCCGCCGGGCAGTGGATCGTGGCTGAATGACACCAAGAAATATTTTTCCGACAGAGGCCAGGGGCTGTAGAAGTAACTCTTCGGCCACCCCTCACGCTCGGCGAAGCAAACTTCGGGAGTCAGGCAGCGGAGCGCATCGAACCGGTCTTCACCCCGTTCTGCATCCAGAGATGCACGGGCGGGATCCAACAACATCAGCGAGCCACCCACGTTGGCATGATGCCCCCCGGCCACAAACACGATCTTCTGCGAGCCAGGGATCGCTTTCGCTTGAAAGCATGCCCAGGGGCGCGTCGTGTAATTGCCAAAGAGTACGGCCGGATTCGAGCCGTCCGGATTGCACGTCCACAACCCGTGAAACTTGGCCGCGTTGCGATCGACATAGTCCCACCGCGTATAGACGATGCGGCCGTCGTTCAACACACTTGGATGCCATTCGTGCGTCTCATGGAAGGAAAGCGTCTGTGGATCCGTGCCATCGCTATTGAGGCGGTGCAAAGTGTATACCAACTCGGGACTCCCGCCCCCGCAGCGCAGTTTGCTGCCGCGCCGCGTCGACTCGAGCATCACACTCCCGTCGGACAATGGGCACGGATCGAAGTCATCATAGGGACCGTCTGTCAGCTGTCGCAACTGCGCACCGCTGGTGTCCATCGCAAACAGATGAAAGGTGTTGTAACGCACCTCCGGTTCGGGCAGTGCCTGTTCGAAGCCGGGAGAGTCATAGGGATCCTGGCCGGCAGGATCCGCGTACGCGAAGTAGATCGTCTGGGCATCGCAGGAGAGTGCGAGCGTTACGAAATGGCCCGGTGGAAACTTGTCGGCGGTGAGTTCCCGGATGTCGAGCGAACGACCCGGCTGCTGAAGGACGTAGACGCCACCACCGGTTGGAGGTGTGGGAAACTGCGCGTTTTTCGCACCATTTGTGGGATCGTAGCCGTAGGCATAGTACCACCCCAAGTACTCGTAGAGCATATATCCGACGGCGCGGTGGCGTTGCATGAAGAGGATCGGATGTGCGCCGACCAGTGGATTCTTTAACGCCAACTGGCGTGTGAGAGTCCGGATCTGAAAATAGAGCCCGCGGCGTGCATCATGGTGCATCGTCGAGAGATTCGCCCCTTGCACCGCAAATCGCTCCAACTGCTCGGCCTCCGTGGAAAAATCCGCCGAGCCGTTCCATGGCGGAGAGGTCCGCCAACAGCCGCCGCGTTCGCTCGAGCGCCGCTTGAATCGCCTCGGCAGACTGCACGTCGCGCCCCAGTCGCTTCTCCTGAGCCTGCCAATCGGCGCGGACCATTGCCGTCAACTGTGCCTCGTCCTGCGACGGCGCCGCGGCTGTCGACACAACCGGCATGCTCGCGACGAAGCAGGCTACCCAAGACGGCAGAATGAAGCGTAACGGGAACTTCATGACTCGGCATTCCTTCCGCATTGCCTAGTGTGCAACAAATAACACGTAACCCATGCCCCATGCCATTGTCCGCCAGGTACGCACCTCCTGGCAACCGTGTCTGTGGATCAAATAACAGATGGCAAATCAACAACACTCCAGCGGATGGCAGTCACGAGTGCAGACTCCTTTGGGCTTGTCCCAGGGGTGAACATCACTGGCCAGCTACAGGCCCTTACACCCCCCCCCGCCACTTGCCCGGCATGCGAGTCATGTCTCCGCCGGGGTGAGCGGGGCGTTGTTGTTGTGGCTCTTCCGCGTTCTTCATGGCAGGAATTGACGGCAAGACCAGGTGGCAACCATGTTGGCCGCCGGCTGGGCCGCTCGCCAAGAGAAACGCTCACGTCCTCTTGAAAACGAATCGGGATTGCGCAGTGCGAGTGCGGAATGCGGAATGTGACAACCCAGGCGGACTTACTTGGCATCGCCGCGTGCCAAGGAGCCAAGTTGGCGATTGATCTGCGTCACCAGGGGAAGGGGCTCATTGTCGCCACAGATAGGTCGCCCGGACGACCACGAAACCGGGGTGACTGAGAGGGACCTCAAAGGCTATCCGTGGACACACCGCAGTTGACATCCCGCCGGCAATTCCATCTTCGTCATCCGCATTCCGCATTCCGCACTCCGCATTCGTTCGTGGGGAAGTCTCGCCAAGGGGAAGGAATGTGGGAAACGACCAGGTCTCCGCTGTCATCTACTGCCACCGCAATGTGAGATCACCTTCGGCCAACACATACGGATTGCGATAAGGAGCGGTCAACCGGACGTGGATCGATACGCTTCCTGGTTCTCGCGGTGCCAACACCCTGCAGTTCCACCTCGCGTTGTTCGCCAAACACGACGGGCGGCCCCTCGAACTTCCACGTGGCAGGAAGTCCGAGCCCGGCCAGGTCGCCCTGCAGTTCCAACTGATGGCCCACACCATCGATCCACGGGCAGACACCCAGGTTGCGGAGGCGAATCCGCAACACAAACGGCTCACCCGCCGCGGTCGTGTCCGGCGCCATGGTGACTGTGCCGGCAAACTGTTTGACCTGCAGAAACCCGTCGAGCGATGGGTCAAAGCCGGCCACGAACTCCTTGAATGGCTGGGTTAATCGCAGGGCGCGCGTGCGTGCCATCATGTTGCCGGGGACTTCAGCCGCCTGAGAATCGTAATGCTCTGCAAGCGCATAGATTTCGTTATGGGCGGCCAGAAATTCCTGTCGCTGGGGCTCGGCGAGCTGGCCGCCTTGCTCTACCGTCTGCTTATGCCGGGCGGCCACGTCATGCATTTGGGCAAACAGCTCGAGCCGGCGCAGTTGATAAGCGAAATAGACGCCAAACAGCTCCACGTGCCGCAACCACGCATCGTGATCCGCGGCATCTATCTCCGGCGCAGCTTGGCGAGCCGCGAACCGAATTCCGCCTGCAGCTGGCGTCCCTGCTGCGACACACTCGCGCGCTGTTGTGCAGTGAGCTTCATCCACTCGCGGGGAAGTAACGGCAGATCGTACAATTCCCAGAGTTGTTCGTACGTGTCGAGCAGCGCGACCGCACTGAGTGCGTGTTGGCGGCCAAACTGTTGAGCCGCCCACTGGTAACGAAACGTATTGACGGTCCCTGTTGGCTCCCAGCCAAACCGGCCGATCGACTGCCACGGCAATTCCGATCCGAGCAGCGCCCCGCCGATCCAAAACGCGTTGCGGTCCGAGAGCAGGCGCCGCGTCCGCGAGGTCGAGGCAACGCGAAAGCTGGCGAAGACGTTGTCCAACCAGGTGTCCCCCATCGGCCCCGACCGCTCGTAGTCGCGGGCCAACACCGTCGCTCCGCTCCCATGCCCGACAACCAACAAATCGGCTGGCAGCAGCGGGTCCAGTTGTGGCTGATAGTAGTCCCAATACGGATAGACCGCTACGTCACCACGGAAATCCCGAGCGCGGAGCCAGCGGTAGAGGATCAAGTACTGCTCCCAAGCGGCGCTCTTGGTTTGAGAATGCTCCACGTAGTCCTTACACCGTGGGCACGGACAGAGTCCGCCATTGTCATCGCGGATCATGACGATGCCGTCAATCGGATAGGTCTCCAGCAACTCACTGAGAAATGCTTCGAGGTAGCGGTTGTAGAGAGGATGCGTGAAGCAGGGACAGTTCGGCTTGCCCGGCGCCATGGCATCGGGGTATTGCTGGGCATATGTGGTGGGGACGCAGCCGACGGGGAGCCAAAGCCAGACCTTGACGCCCCGATCATGCAGAAACTGCAGCAGCCGCAACCCTCGCTCCCGATGCATATTCAAATCGCCCAGCCGCGCACCGCTCACTTCATCGTAGGCATCCGGACTGCTCGACTGCAACTCAGGCATCAGGCGATAGGAGACCGGCATCTTCCAGTTGCTCCACATGCCCAGGTCGGCCATGACATTCATGCCAGAGGCGGCCAACGATTCGAGCGCGTCGTGCCATTCTGACTCCGAACCGTGTGGAAAATCAACCTCGAAATCACCGCCGCCAAAACCACCAGCTCGCAACCCCACTGCCGGATTGCTGGCTATCAATGGGATGCAAGCGGGACCGTCCACCTGCGCGACATGCTCACTCATCCTCCTCACAGCTTGCAGCAATCCGAACCGCGACTGCGCGGCAACGATCACCCCGTTCGCCGTCCGAGTCGGTGCGAATGTCGAATCCATCTCCTTCGATCTCCGGCATCTCAGTCGGCGTGACGATCCGCAGTTCGATCCCCAGTGGTGGCGCACTGGCGTCATCCTCTCCGGCCACAATGACCTGGACCGTGGTGCCCTTGGCCTGCAACGCATCGCTGAGGCGCTCGGCCGCAAGGTGTTCCGCAGGTGGATGCCGAATCACGGATCTCGCACCAGACACGACAAGGTCCATCGGCTCCGCCTCGATGATCAGACCTTTCTCGGCAGCCTCGACCAGTGCGTCGAGCTGATTGGTACGCTCACTTGGCGCGAGCAGCAAGCGGCGCATCCAGCGGCGCCCGTTGATTGTCTCCTCTCCCAACTCGACGACGGCCACTTCGGCACATCGATGCACGACCGCGACATGGCTGACCGCGGCCGCGAAATCCTTGAATCCGTAGAACGGGGCGCGGTTCTCCAGATAGGGGAGCGTCTCCATTTCGCCCTTCAACGGTAGTCCGATGGCCACGGCATGATCGACCCAGGGTGAGACGCCATGCCAGGGCCTTTCATCGATACGGATCTCGATCACACCCGACGCGTGAATGTAGTAGCTCACTGCCATCGACAACCGTTGGTCGACGGCCAAGACAAAATGCAGCACCGTCAAGGCGGCACCCGATGACTTGCCAACCAATGTTGCTCGTGGCGGTGGCAGCGGATTTTTCTCCGTGCCGGACTCGGGCAATTGCGAGCACGAGACGGCCAACGGTCCCTCAAGCAGCGGCTCGCCAAATGCCGTGATCCCCCGCAGCATGCCGGTATCGATTGCTACGGCCGTTTCCAGTCCCGGATAGGAGACGATGAGCTGGCCATCTCGCAGGGTAAGTGGGTTCGCCGCGTCACGAGTCTCGTCATCGCTCGGCACCAATTGAAATCGCTCCCAAGTGCCAGGTTTCACCGCCACAGAAAACGTGAGCAAATCTTCCGCTCGAGGCTGATCAATCGACGCCCGCAAGCCGGCTTTCCAATGCGGTCGACCTTCGCAGATCGCAAAGGGGATTTGGCTGCCGTCCTCCGCGACCAGACGCACCTTGCTCCAGTCAACCAGCCCCGGCGACGCGAGATGTCCCGTGGGAACTTCCACGATCGATGGGCCCTCCCACCGCGTCGGATTGTGGATGCGGAGGCGGGGGAGTTGTTCCCGTACGGTTACCGGTGACGCTAAGTCGTCGGCCAATACCGGATTTCGACATACGGCTGTCGCAGTCAACGCAACCGCCAAGACCGACCACGAAATCGCAGTTGTCATACGCATTTGTGAGCCCTTCGACTTGAGGCGATCTCTCACTGAAGACGTATTCTCTCACATGTGAACCGAGATGATTCTATATTACGTGGATGAATGCGGCTGGGTATACGTGGTCAAAACCGGGCCGGTGTTCGAATTGCTGGCGGAAAACAAGTGAATGAAATCGTGCTGGCAACACCCGCCATGGCTGGAGACCGCCTGTTGATTCGAACCACCAAGCAGCTTATCTGTGTCGATCCAACTTGATCAGCCCATCCCGCCAGACCAAATGTCCAGTCCCCAGCGTCGCGATGCCCAACAGCTGAACTACTTGATATTTAAGCACTTAGGTCGTTGCTCACAAGAGTCCCTGGGCGTCGCCGGTGTGTCGGGCAGAGCAACTCTATAATTCCGCATGTCCCGCGTGAGGCGGTACTCTGCGAATCCGATCAACCCGATACGGAGGAGCACTTATGCTGGAACCACCGGATGATTCGGTGTGAGGGGAAAGCGGTCGGCCCCTCTTAAGTTGTTTTGGTACCGACCGTTCATTCTCTTGAGTATTAGAAACCCGTCTCGGCCTCGGCTGAGACGGGTTTCTTCGTTACAACCGCGTTGCGTTTGATGCGGTGTGGTCGGCATGATCGTGCTATTTGCGGCCCCAGGCAGCGTTCGGCGAGGGGCCTCACTGCAGGGAACTGCGTGGATCGCGACCGAGAGGCTATCACAACAATAAGAGACAGCCCCCGAGAAATTACCAGGGGCTGTCCCGCGCACTCATCGTCTCCACAACACTTCCTTAAGCACCAGTGGGAAGCGCCGAGACCGCGTCGCAGCACGACTGCCTGGTCGAGCAGCACGCTGCTTGTGGCCCGCAGCAGGCTGGCTGGGCTGATTTCCCTTCCCAGGATACCGGCGCAGTTGTCGTACCGTTCTTCCCGCTCTCGCTCGACGCCCGCGGACAGCACCGGCGATGCGACGTGCAGCAGTAGGCCTGTTTGATGCAGCAGGTCGGGGCAACAGAACTGTCACTCGCCGCGGCATTGACTGTCGCGGGCTCTGTTGCTGTCAAGCCTTTTCCGCAGCATTGAGCCTTGATCGAGCAGCAATACGCATGCTTCAGACAGCAGGTTTGTCCGCTGGTCGGCGAATTGTCGCCAGAGAGTGCGGAACCGATCATGCCGAAGATGATTGTGAATGTCGCTATGGTCTTGGTGTACATTGCTAAGTCCTTGAGTTATTTGATGACTGATTGTGCGAATCAAAAAGTGGAAAACATCTGGCGGAAACAGACTCTGTCTGTACCACGCCACATGGCGACGCGGACGCCAGTTGCCATTAGTGAATCTCATCCAAGCTGGTTGTGCAAATTAGCACCGCCAGACGCAAAGAAGGGATTGCCGACAGCGATCGCATATGCGTGAGATGGCTCGCGGTGGCCCGTGTACAACGGCGGAACCTGCTGAGTCCCGCAAGCCCTCGCAGTTGGCCACCAGCGAGAGACCGCGTTGGCCAGTCATCTCGGCGGCAGAGGTGATGGCAAGCCGCTGGCAACAGCAACCGCCAGCGAGCCTGACGGGTCGTTTGGCGGGACGGGAGGGTGCGGGACAGCAGGCATGGGCGACCGTCGCGCCGGCCGTGCTGACCGGCGTTCTCTGGTCACAGCAACCGCCCGGCAGGGCGATAAGGCCGGCAACCAAGAGCGATATCACGTTTCCCGCACGGCCGTTCATGGGAAGTGCCCTGGGGCGAAAAGAGGAACCTCGTTCACATCTCGTAACACAGTATTAGATGCAGCGGTTGCCCGGTTCCTTCAAGGGATTCGAAAATTCTTTCCGGAACGCAAACTGGGCCATTGTTGTGAGCCCAAAGGGGGGCCACAATTGATCGCCTTGGCAATTCGGTGTTACGCGAAAAAGGACTGGCAGATCATGAAAGACGAGATTGGCAAATCGTTCGGTTTCCTGAAGACGACCGCACTCGGCGGACTCTTGTTTCTACTCCCGCTGGCCGTCGTGAGCGCCCTGCTGGGATATGTCTACAGCATGGTCATCGTTGTGTACGAGCCGCTCAAGGCGTGGATTCCCGTCAGTACCGCGACCGGCCTGGCTCTGCTGTTCTTGATCGCCGTCACCATCTTGCTTCTTCTCTGCTTCATCGCCGGGCTGCTCAGCCCGGCGGGCGATTGGCCGGAAGTTTTCGCAGACGGTTGAGAAACAACTCATGACGATCTTCCCAAAATACGCGATCTACAAGGACCTACTGGCTGGAAATATCGGAGGTGCAGCGCACCTTCCTTCGCTCAAGCCAGTTTGCGTTCGCTTAGACGATTCTCGCCGCCTGGCGTTCGAAGCCGATCGACTCGCCAACGGTCTTGTCTCGGTCTACCTTCCCGGCGCGCCCGATTCCTGGAACGGGACCGTCATGCTGATGGACCCCGAACGCGTCGAAGCGATCGACGTCCCCTTTGGCGAGCTGCTGGGCATTCACGAGCGGCTTGGCCGCGACTCCGCTCGCCTGCTGCCGTCCAGTATTGCGCCGCGGGAGTAAGACGAATCGGAGGGAGAGTCGAGGCCGGTGAAATCGCCGCGCATGGGATGCCACTTTCCTGCCCGTGGCACCTGAGCTGCAAGAAGTCGAGTCAATTGCGTCAGTTCAGCATTGGATCACAGGCTATTTTTGTTCCGGGGGGGGCGGGTTTTCGCATTCTGACTCGACCCGGCAAGAGGGACAAAAAGATGGCTGACAGAAGAATCTCTTTGGCCAACCTAATTACTTTGCCCTACGATTCTGCTGTCCTTCAGCCTTCTTCCCAGCCCATCTAACGCGATTCCGGACGACTGGTCAGCAATTCACTGCCGGCTTCATCGGGGCGGGTGAGCAACGGCGAAAGACGCTGCCGCAATTGGCGCAGCTGCTGCTCCTGCTCGGGACTAAAGGACCCCGACCGCTGGCCCAGCGCGTCCATCCAAGTAATCAGTCGCGACCAGTCATCGGCGGTCAAACGCACATCATAATGGCCCTTCTGGAGCAACTTGAGCACGGGATTCATGCTCGCCTCACACTCCCCTACCACGGAACGCTGCTCGCGATAGCGGGCGATGACCAGGTCCTTGAGACTGGGCGAACCATAGCCGACCATGGAGTCATAGGACCGTGCCGCGGTGAGGTCGAATTGCTCACCTTCGGTACCTGGTTGATGACAGTTCACGCACTGTGATTCGAGCACAGGCTGGACAAGCGTCTGGTAGTCGAGCGGCCACGACCCCTCAGGCCCGGGAGTGAGTGGCGAGGGAGCTCGCTGCGCTGCAACGGCAATGCGATTGGCTGGCGCAGTCGAGCGCTGTTCATGGCAACCGATGCAGGTTTGTGTCTGACCAGGTTGCAGGTAAATGCCGCTGCGCATGGACTGCACGGCCATTCCTGACGCGTCCAGCGCCTGGACGTAGAAGGTGATACCTGCGGGGGCACGAAACCAGGCCGAACCGTCTGGCTCGACCGGCACGGTGCCCAACACAAACCTTCCGTTGTCGTGGGTCGTGACCCCGATCGATGGCGAGTCCATCGTCGGGTGCGTCTTCACCGGCAACCCCACAATTCGCAATCGCTTGATGGAATCCGGAGCGACACCAGGCAGTCCATCGTAGACGTTCGACAGCAGTACCCGTCCCTCGGGAAAATCGTCGGTTGCCCGTCGACCGACGATGGGCGGTCGCGGCCGGGACCGCACGGGCAACGGATACTGGCTCCCCATGCGCGGGATCGCGATACAGCAAGTTGCGATTGCCATACACATCGTAGAGATAGACGCCCAGCGCGGCGGTGATCGTTGACTTCGCCCTGAAACTTCAACGGCCGATCGCTCCAGGCCACGAGATAATGGTCTTCGGAGAGCGGCAGCGGATTGGCGTAGTACGTCGCGGGCTGTCCCTCCGATTCAGGGAACGGAACCTCCGGGGTCAGCCGAGTCAGTCCGGAGGGTGAATCCGGCCCGAACCGCGGATCGAGCAGGACAAGACTTCCCGCCGTAATCGAGTGATGCCCGGAGGCGGTGAAGACCAGGCGATGTGAGCCGGGAATCGAACGCGCCTCGAAGAAACACTCGGGGTTCCGCGTGTAATTGCCGTAGATCGCCTGCACACCCGAACCGTCAGGGAGCGTCGCCCACAGGCCCATGTTGTTCTGACCATAGCGATCGACGTAGTCCCATCGTGAATAGAGGATGCGTCCCTGGTCATCCACACTGGGTGTCCATTCGAACATTTCGAAGGCCGAGATAGGACGCAGAGTACTGACCTTCCGAGTCCATCACGTGCAAGCGTGTAAACGGCACAGGGCCGCTCGGGTCCACCACCGCAGCGGACGTAACACTCGGGCAAATCGGGATCGGTCAGGGTGGCTGCCGTCGATTCAACACTGCATTGGATCGCTTGGCCGCGGCGAGTCGAACAGAAAACGATCTCGCCGCTGGGCAGGTAGCGCCCGTCGAAGTCGTTGTACTTACCGAATGTCAACTGCCGCAGACCCGACCCATCCACATTCACTTCAAACAGATGGTAGAACGAGTCTTCGGGAAGCCGTGACTTGTCCAGCTTGTCGGGCCACTCGCTGAGCCCGGGGTAGTACCGGCACCAGGCAAAGAGTACCTTTTGCCCGTCGTAGGAGATGTCCGGGCGAAGACGTTGCCCGACGGAAAGCTCTCGGTCAAACACTGCAGACTCGCATGATCGGTTTTGAAGTCGTGCAGGATGTACAGTCCCCCTCCCGGCTGCGACCACCAGCCCAGGTATTGATCTGACATGTGCGACCACTTCCCCGGTGCACCACGGACAATTACCAGATCATCGAAATCGAGCAGCGGGTTCGCCAGAGCCAGTTGACGCACCGCCCAACAGGCACGGAGATACAAATCTCGCCACTGACTCTCGGACGATCCGGCAGCAAGTTGCCCCATGGATGCCTGGACCTGCTGTAACGTACTGAGCGCCGCAGTGCACGACGCACGACTGGCTTGCTCAGTCGGCGAATCAGGTTTCGCCACGGCAAGACGCTCGAGGCTCGCCGCCAAACGAAGTCCCTGCTGCACGACGCGATCTACCGAATAACTGCTTAGATGCGCGGTGCCTTTTCGCGTGGACCATTCGCACACACTGCTTTGTGTGGCCGGACGTCCCAGTGCCACGTTCTGGCTCTTCCCAATCGGGAAGATCTCCACCTCGTCCAGATGCAGACAGTTGTTTCCCGGCACCTGCAGCCGCACGTATCGAGCGGATTTGCCAGCGAGTTTCACCTCCAACGGTTTCCCGTCAGGTTGGCCTAGAAACAGGGTGCCGTCGTGCCGATAGGCCAATTCGAAATTGTCTCCATCGTCAGACAGCAGCACGGCCAGTTGAGCGGCCCGGCCGGCCGTATGATCGCAGCGGTTGTAGATGACGAGGCGTTCGAGGGAGAGCGACGCGCCCAGGTCAATCTGCCACCAGGGGTCATCTTCCAGAGCTGTGTGGAAGCCCCATTTGCCGTCTTTTACCCCGTCGCACGCTCCAACGGCATCCTCCGCGGGAGCGATCGACCCGGTACCGTGAACAGCATTCTGGCGCAGCCAGTCGACCTCGATCTGCTCGCGCGAGGGTGGTGGCGCCGCATCATCCGCGGTGACTGCGTCCCCGGCCGGAGAACAGGAGTGCCACCACCACAAACCGACAGCCACGACCGAGTCGTGTGAGCCAGCGAGCCGTGCGTGGCACAGGGGCGAGCGTGGACGAATCGATATTGGTCCCTTTAGCGATGCTGCAACAACCCGACATGACAATCTCCTTCACGATGCGCATGATCGAGAGCGTAGCGGCCTGTAGCCCCGGATGTTAGGCTACGCCAGCCGGCACGGTGGGTCAATCCAACGGCCGTCCTTTTGCCCCCACGTCCCAGGACTATTTACTGACAACCACGTTGCCTTGCACAACGCTCAGCTGACACCGAATGAAGATGCGAAACGGAGATACTGAACCGATGCCCGCCTCCTGCTGCCCGTCGAGCCGTCGTCTCGCCATCTCCAGTCCACTGTTCAACACAGTTCCCAAACGGCTGGAGCACGGTAGCAGGCGCAACGCAACTCCTTCGGCACCACGGAAATCGGAGTTTTTGGCTAGGGCAGCGAGTCCCCCAGGGAACCGTTCCGGCCTGAGTCGGACCGCTTCCTGCCCCTAGACAATCGGCACGACCGGCACAATTGACACGGAAACCACTCGAATGGAAAGCACATTTCTTGTCAAACCGGGACACCCGCACATGCGGACCAGCGAGCGAAGTAGCTTTCACCGAAGCGCAGGCGAGCCACGCTGGCCGATCGATCGAGCTGTGCGAGCCAAACCGGCCGGCCTGAGAGCAGAGGTGTTCGATGCAACTTCGCGACCGTTGGCCACGAGCCATCCGCGGTGCTCATCGACGCCGTTCCGCCGAGGCAGATCGGGGACGGCTGAGTTGCCGCGAATGCAGGGCGAGCGTGGTTGCCCGGATCACACCTCCGCGTGGTGATCCCGATCCTGGCCCGCCAAACCGGGCCTGGAGTGCGAAAAGAACGGGGAATTTGGGTGTCGCTTTGGGCCAGCCGTCTGTTAAAACAGGAAAGAAGAAAAACGCGGATTTCGAGGCTATGACATCTGGTGGGTGATATATGGCGAGTCAAAGCGGGCGGCTCGGCGACGTGAGCTGTGCCGTTTCACCATTGTAAAATTTACGATACCATAGGGCGGTCCAAGAAAAGCGGTGGCATCGCGCGACAAGATTGCTCCATCTTCATTATGGGCCAGACACATTTCCAAGATCTAACGAAAGGAAACAGTAATGGAAGACCAAGATAAATCAACAGCCAAGAAGCCCTTGACCAAGACGGAGTTTGTGGCTTCCCTGGCCGAAGCGTCGGAACTTTCCAAACAGCAGGTCTCCAAGTTATTGGACGAGTTGTCCTCGCTCATCGCCAGCAATCTCCGCGAAGATGGGCCGGGCGTTCTCGTGATCCCAGGACTGATGAAAATCAGCGTGGTCCGTAAGCCTGCGACGGAAGCCCGTGCGGGCATCAATCCGTTCACCAAAGAAGAGACGATCTTCAAGGCCAAGCCGGCTAAGAATGTCGTCAAGCTTATTGCGTTGAAGGGTCTCAAGGATCTGGTTTGATGGCGTTTTGTCGCCGTAGCGCCCACGATCCTGGGAAAAGGAGCGTTCGGGGACCACGGCGGCAGCCCAGGTGCCCCTGAATGGAATTCGTGTGCGCGGGCTCCGCCGCGCGGCATTGTGCGTCAATTCACCATGCTGATAGGCGAGCTCGCACGCATCCATCCATCGGCCCGTTGCCGCGGCCGCAACAGGGCCGCCGAGGGCCTTGCGCGTGTGCCGTGGGCAACAGACATGCACACTACGGACCGAAAACGGGGAGCGCTGTTGGGGCTGGCGATCGGCGACGCCCTGGGGGCGGCCGTGGAATTTCGCTCGCCCGGCAGCTTCGAGCCAGTTACCGGTTATCGTGCCGGAGGGCCGCATCGATTGGGAGCGGGCGAATGGACCGATGACACCAGCATGGCACTCGCCTTGGCCGACAGCATCACCAGCGCAGGCTGGGATCTCGATGATCAGATGCGACGGTATGTCCATTGGTGGCGGGAAGGCAAGTATTCCGTCAACGGCACCTGCTTCGATATCGGCAATACCACGGTTGCTGCGCTCCATCGCTTCGAAAGGCATCCGGACGGGCGAAGCTCTGGCGATCCCTCACCGCGTGCCAGTGGTAACGGCTCGATCATGCGCCTGGCGCCGGTCCCCATCCGCTACACCAGCTTGTTTGCCGAGCGACTGGAAGAATTGGCTACGCTCGCTTCTCAGTCGAGCCTCACGACGCACGCCAGCCCCCAGTGTCTGTCCGCCTGTCGCTATCTGACGATTGTGCTGTGCGGATTGATACAGGGAAATGCCCGAGATCGGGTCTTGGCACCCGACTGGGAGCCGTTGCAGAAGCTGCGCAAACTGGAATCGCTGCATCCGGAGATCGATAACGTAGCTGCCGGCAGCTTCCGCCGGCGCAAGCCACCTGAGATTCAAGGCGCTGGTTACGTGGTCCAAAGCCTGGAAGCGGCTTTGTGGGCCTTTCATGATGCGAGTGACTTCCGGCAAGCCGTGCTGCGGGCAGTGAACCTGGGCGACGACGCGGATACGACCGGCGCCGTCTGCGGTCAACTCGCCGGTGCCTGCTGGGGCCAAGCCGGGATTCCCGCGCGGTGGTTGGCCGATCTAGCTCGCAAAGATATGCTCGAAACGGCGCTCGCCGGGTTACTGACCGCGTGAGACGGCGCACCAACTGAGGAGGGATCCCGCGATCAGTAGCATGCAGCCCCACCACAATTGTGGTACGGGGAAAACCAGCAAGTACAAGCAACTCACGATCGTCGACAATAGTGGCGTCAAGTAAGATGCCGCCGCGACAAACACCATGTTCCCTTTGCGCATCGCCATGTCCCACAGCCAGTATGCCAGGTACGTGGCTGCTGCCAGGAACAACATTTCCGCCAACGACCGAAAGGTCCATTGGCGAGGTTCGTCCGCGATCCAGCAGAGCGGTAAAAGGAATGCCGCAGTGGCGATCAAGAACAAGTTGACACCGCCCTTGGCCCGGTCCGCTGCCCAGCGCCGAGTGAGCGTGGAATAAAGTGCCCAAGTCAGAGCGGCTCCGAGCCCCAACAGGAGCGGCACAGGATGGTCAGCCAAAGCAAGCCACAATGATCTCCATAAGCCCCCCTGCTCTGCCGCCGCAGAATCAGGCAACACGACCAGCACAATACCGACCAGGGCGAGCAGTGTCGCGGGAAGCAACAGCCAACTGGCCTTCTTCCCCAGCAGTGCGACGGAAAGCCACAGTGTCAGGATCGGCCAGAGGTAATTCAGCAGCCCCACCTCCAACACCTGCTGACGATCCTCTGCCAGACCAAGTCCCAGATAGAGAAAAAGCATGTAGCTGACAAACAACGTGCCGCAGCCAAACAGGTACGTGCGCGGTAAACGTGGCGTATCTCGGCCAATCCTCCAACTGCACAGCATGAAGAACACGGCAGCCACGCCAGCTACCGAGTAGACACCGGCCGCCGCAGTCAGCGGCCCCAGTTGTTCCGACAGACTGCGGGCCAGCGCCACAGTTGTGCTCCATAGCACAATCGCAGCCAAACCAGCCAACGTGGCCCAACCGCGTTTTCCCGTCGGAGATTCTTGAATCATGTCTTCCGGAGCCAGCTGACAATGTGGTTCCACATCATTCGGTGTCCATTGGGGTTGAGTGGACAGGCGTCTTTGCTAGTAACCTTCGTGCGGCAACAAACGCCCAAAAAGCGCCGACAATGAAGCCCCAAATTGCGGCGGTGAGAAACATCTGTTCCGCAAACAAGAGGAAGGGAAAACTATGCAGTTCTCTCGTCGATTCCGTGTGGAAGTACCTCAACACGGAAGAAGTCCCCCAGTATAAAGGGACAATCCAACCGGCGGAGATTAATGCGATCATGGTTGGTGCAAAGATGTGTCTCATTCATCCCCCTGTGTAACCCGCTCAAAGGCAGCTTCATCCCATCACCGGTAGGCCGCAGATTTGCAGCCAAACGCGCAGGTAGTTGAATTCACAAGTCGAACTGCAACCGTTGGTTGCTGCGGTGTCACGCTAATCAGCTGTGTAAGGCCGTGTCTTCGCGGCGATTATCACTCGGGCGAGCCAGGGGGGGAACTTCGCTGGGGCCGGGATGCCTAACGATTCAGATCGAGACTTCCACCAGCCCGGCTTCCATGGTTGGTTCTGGAACGGAGTCGCCGTGGCGCCGCATACCTTCCACATGGAATTCAATGGCCTCGCGTATCAACTGCTGCAGTTCTTCGCGCGTGGCAGCCGTCGCGATGCACCCCGGGAGATCCGGAACGTATGCGGACCAATTCTTTTCACCTCGTTCAAAGATCACCGTGTATCGCGTCATGATCCCGGTTCCTCCAACCCCGCCTGATCGTTCCGGTCGTCCAAGTCAGCAAGACCAAACGCTCTGGGACCCTTTTTGGCTGCGGCTACCGGCCGCTTTAGGAAATAGTATAATTGATCTTGTGAGGATTGAATCATAAGACAAAATGAATTCACGTTAGTGCTGACCGCGGCCCCTGATGAAGGGGAAGCGGACAAGATGTACGACGCGTTCAACGACGGTACGATTGCGGGAGTGCCGCAAATCCACTTCCATAGCGAGGCGAAATCGTTGGAAGAAGCGATTCGATCAGCCATCGGTGACGTTCGTTTGGTGGGATTCGATGTCGCCCGTGTCAAGATGGAACCAAGCGCGGTCGGGCAGCCATATTGACTACAGATCTGCCGTTCGGAGACATTCGGCATGGACTCTCGCAAGAGTATCGTTGACCGCGCGATCGAGTTTCGCCATCCGGATCGCGTCCCCATTGTGTTCTGGAATCGCGACCAGACCGAGGGTGACGTGATGCTCTATCACCTCTCGCTCGGGGTGCCCGGGGACGGCAACGCATTGGCCAACGTCTGGGACTGGTCGACCAACGAATGGGGCTATCGCCTGGAATCGCTCGATGACGGGACGATGGGGCATCCGACGGAGGCATACTGGAAGGACTTGCCGTCGGTACAGGAAGTGAGCGTCCCACCGCTGCGTGAGGAGCAACGCATGGCCGCCGTCCCGGCGTTCCAGGAGGAGACGGGCGATCGCTACCGGCTGGCGAGCCTCGATTTGAGCGGTTTTACGGTCTACACACTATTGCGCGGTTTCGAGAACGCGATGCTCGATTTCGCGGCGGAACCCGATCGGTTCCGGTCCATCATGGATCTGATTGTGGACTTCGAGTGCCAGTTGATTGAAATGGCAGCGCGGCACGGTTTCCATGGGATCCATTTTGCCGACGACTGGGGGACTCAAAGCGGGCTGATGCTCTCGCCAGGAATGTGGCGCAACTTGTTCAAGAACAGCTACCAACGGCAGTTCCGCTTGGCTCACGAACGAGGGTTGCACGTGTGGTACCACTGCTGCGGCGATTTCACTCACATCATGCCCGACTTCCACGAGATCGGCGTGGATGTGCTGAATATCTCACAACCCAACACAGTCGATCTGGAGAATGTCGGGCAGATGCTGCGCGGCCGACAGTGTTTCATGATGCCGATCAGTTACCAGACGGTGTCGATCAGTGGAACGCCGGCCGAGATCCTCGCCGAAGCCCGGCGGATGTACACGCTGCTGGCCACCGACGCGGGCGGGTTCATTGGCTACGTCGAAGAATACGGATGCATGGGCATGTCGGAAGAAAACTATCAAACCTGCGGCCGAGCCTTCCGCTGCCTGACGCCGTCCATCGCGCCGATGAAAGCTGACAGGGACTAGCGCGACTCTTGGCTGCCGAAGCAATCGGTAACCGATTTCCGCCGTGCCTGCCTCGGCGGGATCACAACTGGCCAGCTACCGCAAGACGACAGGCGAACCGATTTCCGCCGTGCCTGTCTCGGCGGGATCACAACTGGCCAGCTACAGCAAGACGACAGGCGATCCGATTTCCGCCGTGCCTGTCTCGGCGGGATCACAACTGGCCAGCTACCGCAAGACGACAGGCGATCCGATTTCCGCCGTGCCTGCCTCGGCGGGATCACAACTGGCCAGCTACAGCAAGACGACAGGCGAACCGATTTCCGCCGTGCCTGCCTCGGCGGGATCACAACTGGCCAGCTACCGCAAGACGACAGGCGAACCGATTTCCGCCGTGCCTGCCTCGGCGGGATCACAACTGGCCAGCTACCGCAAGACGACAGGCGAACCGATTTCCGCCGTGCCTGCCTCGGCGGGATCACAACTGGCCAGCTACCGCAAGACGACAGGCGATCCGATTTCCGCCGTGCCTGCCTCGGCGGGATCACAACTGGCCAGCTACAGCAAGACGACAGGCGAACCGATTTCCGCCGTGCCTGCCTCGGCGGGATCACAACTGGCCAGCTACCGCAAGACGACAGGCGATCCGATTTCCGCCGTGCCTGCCTCGGCGGGATCACAACTGGCCAGCTACCGCAAGACGACAGGCGATCCGATTTCCGCCGTGCTTGTCTCGGCGGGATCACAACTGGCCAGCTACCGCCCCGCCCACCACTCATTTGTGTACATGGGTTGCTCGGGTAGCGGGCCAGTTGTCGTCCTACCGGGATATACCCGGTGACCAGTTGCTGGACATGACGCACCGGCTCTGAACAAGGTGCGAATACCTCTCTGCCGGGTGGCCACCGGCATGCGATATCGTACCGACGGCTTGACGGTGGCACGTAAGTTGCATGCAGTACCTCTCCGGCTCAGTCTTTTTCTGCCAAAGCAGAGGTTGAACGCATCGGATTGGTCCGCAACGAACGACTCCCGGTCGAGGGCCACCTGGCGCGTATGATACTCTGACGCGATAGTTGTCATGGGGCCTCAGCAGCGGATCGGAGCCGAATGCTGTCTGGTGGCTGAATTTGTCCGCCAATTGAAAACGATTTCAGGGGAGAAGAAGGGGACGATGAATCACCAAAGCGAACCGCAGGGACCTGGCAACCGCGAAACATTGCTGTCCAATGGCGTACTCCTGTTTTGCGTCCTGATCCTGTCATCGGTCGTGTTGTGGCAGAATTTCGGTCAGCGGCATTTTCTGCCACGTCAAGAGTTCAGCGCGGAACCTTCAGGAAAAGTCGTCGTGCCACCTTCCAGCAGTGCGCCGTTGGCAGTCAATGGGGCAACGTTGCCACCAGCAGTTGCGACACCCGTGGTCACAGCCCGCGGCGACCTGGCAGACGATGAGACGTCAACTATGGCACTCTTCGCCGCCGCCTCACCAGCGGTCGTCCACATCACGACTCGCGCGTTGCAGCGTGACTACTTTTCCATGAACGTGATGGAAGTGCCGCAAGGCACCGGAACGGGATTCGTATGGGACGAGCAAGGTCACATCGTCACGAACTTCCATGTGATCGAGGGGGCCAGCGGCGCTCAAGTCGCGTTGTCCGATCGTACATCCCTGCCGGCCACATTGGTGGGTGTTGCGCCCGATAAGGATCTCGCCGTTCTAAAAATCGACGCTCCAACTGGTCAACTACATCCGTTGCCGCTGGGTACCTCGCATGATCTAGGGGTCGGCCAAAAGACGTTCGCCATCGGCAATCCGTTTGGCTTGGACCAGACGCTGACCACTGGAGTGATCAGTGCGTTGGGGCGGGAGATTGAATCGCGTGGTGGGCGTCCCATCAAGAACGTGATTCAGACGGACGCGGCGATCAATCCGGGCAATTCCGGCGGCCCGTTGCTGGACAGTTCAGGACGGTTGATTGGCATGACGACGGCAATTGTCAGCCCGTCGGGAGCTTACGCGGGGATCGGATTCGCCATCCCTGTGGACATCATCCGGTGGGGTGTGCCACAATTGATTACCCACGGCAAGCTCATTCGCCCGAGCCTGGCGATCACTGTGGCACCCGACAATTGGACCGAGCGACTGGGGACCCAAGGCGTGCTGATTCTGGCAGTGGAACCGGGCAGCTCCGCCGACCGAGCAGGCTTACGCCCCACGACCCGCAACGCGTTTGGAAGCATCACGTTGGGAGACATCATCACCGCGGTGGACGATCAGAGCATTGTGTCGACGAACGACTTTCTCGACATCCTCGAGAAGCATCAGCCGGGCGACCAGGTGACGCTCACGGTATTGCGCGACAAACAACCAACCAAAATCCAGGCCACGTTGGATACCGCGGAATAGCCGCACTGACGAAGCTAGTAGGCACTTGTGGCGAAACATCGACAAAGAATTGTCGATGTTGAAAAATGCCGGTCTTTCCAAGGTTTTTTGGGGGGAATAGGTGTCAAGGGCGCTGAAAGGTGTCGTATCTGACGCCGCAACATGAAGCGGACCACACTGCCGCAAAGCGGCCTCTTCTTCCGGGCGTAGTCCCGGAACAAACGTAGAGTCTTACGCTGTAACATCTGCGCACCGTGCGCATGTTTGTGACGCGGACTCCTCGATGGGGAACGAATCGGGATTGCGGAATGCGGAATCCGCAATACGGAATGAGAAACCGCGTGAAAGGTGTAATTCCGATTTCGCAATGCGCATTCCGCACTCCCTAATCGTTCCGGTCGTTCACGTCAGCAAAACCAGATACGTTGACGCCCCGTTTGGGTTGCGGGCCAAGTCCACGTGAGACATTTCGGGCGAGACGTCGGGGAAGTGGGGAGCGATGGGAGCTGCACAAACGGAATGAATTCCGTTCTACGTATCAGAATACCAGGTACCGAACCGACTCGCCGGAATTCTTCAGCTCCCGCAACGACTCGACGCCAATCTTCAGATGCAGCGCCGCAAACTGCTCCGTCACGTTTGTGTCGCTGCGATCTGTTTTCACACCCTCGGGAGTCATCGGCACGTCAGATACCAGCAGCAATGCTCCGTGAGGGATGTGATTGGCAAAACTGGCAATGAACAGTGTGGCCGTCTCCATATCGATGCCGATGCAGCGGGTCTGCTGCAGGTAAGCCTTGAATGGGTCGTCATGCTCCCACACACGCCGATTGGTCGTGAAGATTGTTCCGGTGTGGTACTGCTGATTATTGGCGACAATGGTGTGCGAGACGGCCTTCTGCAATTGAAAGGAAGGGAGCGCGGGAATCTCGCTCGGGTAATAGCTGTCCGAGGTCCCTTCCGCTCGGACCGCCGCAATGGGGAGAATGAAGTCTCCGACGTGAACCTCGTGTTTCAATCCCCCACACTTCCCCAGAAAGAGCACGGCCTCCGGGCGTACCGCCGATAGCAGGTCACAGATCGTCGCCGCATTGGGAGAACCGATACCGAAGTTAACGATCGTAATGCCATCGGCTGAAGTGGCCGTCTGCATCGGACGGTGAAGTCCGCGCGTCTGAGTGTTTTCGAGGCGAGCGAATTCGTGCACGTACGATACGAAGTTCGTCAGCAGAATGTACTTACCAAACTCCGGCAGGGGTGTATCCGTGTAGCGGGGCAACCAGTTCGCAACGATTTCTGCTTTGTCTTTCATGATGAACTCCATTCTTCTATACTCCATTTATCGTGCAGATGCCAGCATTGCACGGCGCATTCGCTATAATAATGCTTCCGCTGCCCCAGGCCATACTTTTTCCCACCATTGAATTGGAGTGCTGCCATGGTCAACTCTCTTTGTTCGCGAATGTTCTGGCCGGAGTTCTGGTATTGGTGGTCGGCTCCTTGGCGGACCGCGTGATGGGCAACGAGCCTGGGGAGGGCCCCGTGTACGAACTGAGAATCTACACCTGCGAGCCAGGAAAGCTGGCGCCGCTCAATGAGCGGTTCAAAGACTACACCATCAAGATCTTCGCCCGCCACGGAATCGAGAGCGTTGCTTACTGGGTCCCCACCGAAGAACCTGCGGCGAGCACGACATTGATCTACCTGGTGCGCCACAAGAGTCGCGCTGCGGCCGACAAATCGTGGGCCGACTTCCGAAACGATCCCCAGTGGAAGCAGATCGCCAAAGAGTGGGAGGAGAAATACGGGAAGATTCTCGCCAAGGCACCGGAATCGACTTATCTGGCCCCCACCGACTACTCGCCCACAACCGATGCCGCCAAGCAGGATCGCCTGTACGAACTGCGCATCTACACGGCTGCCGAGGGAAAACTGGACGCTTTGCATGACCGGTTCCGACAACACACTGACAAGCTCTTCAACAAACATGGCATGAAAGCGATCGGCTATTGGAAGCCGCTGGATGAACCGAAATCGAACAACGTGATGGTCTATATTCTGGAACACAAAAGCATGGACGCGGCCCAGGCTTCGTGGGAAGCATTCATGGCCGATCCCGATTGGCAGGCCGCCAAAAAGGCCTCCGAAACCAACGGTGCCTTGACGGCGCAGCGCCCTGAACGCATCTACATGAAGCCAACTGAATACTCGCCCACAAAATAGAGTTTTGCTGCGTAAGATGCGCTCGATGCGTACATGTTCGTAGGACGGGATCCCATCCCGTCCATGCTCGCACCGACGATCCCAAGCGATTTTGGTCGTGGCCGCAGGCCCCCCTAGGATGAGACTCCGACTTCCTTGTGGCTGAGAGGACGAAACATGCCTTCGAATAGTCGTCGTGGAATCACCGTGCCAAGCGTAGCTCATGCCGCGCAGTTCGCCAGGAAATACGGCCCGTGCACGATGCTCTTGCTGGTTGGCTTGGCACCGTGCTGCTCCACCTGGGCAGCCGAAACCGTGGCGGTCATCGAGACGGACTCTCTGCGACTGGCGGTCAACAGCGATGGACGTGTGGTCGAGTTCCTGGACCGGCGGAGCGGTCAGAACTACGTGGCCGCCGCAGGCAGCGCGTGTGCGTCGGTGCGCAAGGGAGGCCAATTGCTGCCTGCCACGACCCTCTCAGTGGCTGGTGGCCAGTGGCAACTGCAATTCGGCGAATCTGGTATCGAGGCAGTGCTGCGGCCGTCGGCACGGCCACGGCATATCGTGTGGGAAGTGGTATCGTTGCAGCGGCGAAGGTATCGAGGAATTCGTGTTCTGCGACATACGGCTAACGTTGCAGGGCCTGCCTGCTGAGCCATTTGCCGCCTGTGCGTTGGCCTTGAACCTGAAGACGAACGTCGCTCAGCTGCCCAGACCGGCGAGCCACTTGCGAGCGGTCTGCTATCCCAAGTTCGGTTGCGTGGGGGCGGCAGTGGCGATCGTGGCAGTACCGACGCAGGAATTGCGCACGGCTCTGCAGGAGGCAGTCTCCGCGGCTCCCGAACTTCCCCATTCGCCATTGGGTGGACCCTGGGCGATGGATGCACCCATCAACCGAGGATCGTACCTGTTCAACTTCGACGGGATCACCGAAGGGGAAGTCGATCAGTGGATCGACTTGGCCCACAGCTTGGGGATGACGCAGATCGATTTCCACGGTGGCAGCTCGTTCCGCTTCGGCGATTGCCGCCCGAATCCTGCGCGATATCCGCAGGGCTACGCCAGTCTCAAGGCAGTCATTGACCGACTGCACGCGGCCGGCATCTCCGTCGGACTGCATACCTATGCATTTTTCATTGCCAAGGACTGTCCGTGGGTCACGCCAGTGCCCGATCCCCGGCTGGCCAGTGACGCCACTTTCACCCTGGCAGAACCGCTCGCGGCCCAGGCCAATGCCTTGACGGTAACCGAATCGACGCAAGACGTCTCGAGCATCACCGGCTTTTTCGTCCGTAATAGCGTCACGCTGCGGATCGACAACGAACTGATCACTTACACCGGTGTGACGTCACAACCACCGTTCGGCTTTACCGGCTGCCAGCGAGGGGCCTGCGGCACGCAAGCCGCCGCGCACGCACCGGGCACCAAGGTCCATCATCTGAAGGAGTGTTTCGGCCTCTTCGTGCCCGATCCCGAAACGACCATGTTGTCCGACGTCGCGGCCAGCACCGCGGAAGCGTTCAACCAGTGCGGCTTCGACATGATTTACTTCGACGCGTTGGATGGCGAGGACATTCTGGGTGGTTCCCAGTGGAGCTGGCACTACGGATCCAAGTTCGTCTACGAAGTGTGGCAGCGACTCAAGAAACCGGCACTGATGGAAATGAGTACGTTTCACCATCATTTGTGGTGCGTGCGGTCGCGCTACTGCGCCTGGGACCACCCCACGCGCAGCCACAAACGATTCGTCGACATGCATAACTCCGACAACGAAAACAGTCGCCGCATGTTTTTGCCCGGCGAACTGGGATGGTGGGCCTTGAAGAACTGGACCGGCCCGCAAGGGGAGCCAACGTTTGCCGATGACATCGAGTACCTGATGACCAAGGCCCTGGCGACCGATACAGGTTTTGCGCTGATGGGAATCGACCCAAACACCGCCAAGAGTGTACCGGCTCTGCCGCGCCTGGCCGCCATCATCAAGCGATACGAAGATCTGCGTCATGCGGGACAGGTCCCCCCGGAACTGAAGACACAGCTCAACCAGCCCGGCGCGGAGTTCACTCTGGTCGGCGACCTGTCGGCAGGCTGGCATTTCGTGCCGGTCGACTACGCCAAACATCGTGTGGAGGAGAGTGACGGGCCGACAGCCACCTGGACCACCCACAACAAGTTCGCGGCTCAACCACTGCGTTTGCGGATCGAGGCGCTCATGGCTGCCGGGCCTTACGACGCGCCGGACAATCTGACGTTGGCCGATTTCCAGTCGGCCGAAGAGTTCTCGCAGCGAGCCACGCAGCAGGATGTGACGGCCGACCTGACTTCCAGCAAAGACCAAGTGCGGGCGGGATCGGTGAGCGGCGACTACTCGGCAGACAATAGTCGTTCAACTCGAGCAGCTGCGTGGACCAAGATGGAGAAACCGCTTGCGCCACCCAGCAACCTCAGTGCTCATCAGGCCCTCGGTGTCTGGGTCCATGGCGACGGGCAAGGTGAGGTGCTCAACTTCCAGCTTCGCAGCCCGGAGCACCTGGTCGGCAATCTGGCCGATCACTACGTGCCCATCGATTTCACCGGGTGGCGCTATTTCGAACTGATCGAACCGGAAGGAGACCGATGGTCACATTATCAATGGCCCTACGGAAACCTTTACTCGATCTACCGTGAGTCGATCCAGCACACCCAGATCAGCAGCCTCGGCCTGTGGTACAATAATTTGCCACCGGAAAAGAACGTGACATGTTACCTGAGCCCAATCAAGGCATTGCCGCTGGTTCCAACGAAACTGATCAATCCGACAGTGCAGGTCGGCGACGCGCAGCTCACATTCCCCGTGGAGATTGATAGCGGGTGCTACCTGGAATTTCGCAGCTCGGATGACTGCTACTTGTACGGGCCGCAAGGTGAACAGCTGCGCAGTGTCGCACCAAGCGGATCCATTCCCCAGCTGGCAGCGGGAGAGAATCTGCTGAAGTTCCGCTGTGACTCGCCCCCCGGCGTCCGTGCCCGCGCTTATGTGACGGTGATGACTCAGGGCGAACCACTCCGGGCGAAGTAATAGCCTCCGTCCATCACCACAATGGATACGAAGAGTATTCCCCACGTTCGCTGAGAGACGGGAGGTGCCACGGTGTGCGGAGACGCCCGCCGCAATCTGGGACAACGCGGCAGGACGTGACAACGCCGCCAACACACGCCGCTCGAGGCACGCCGTGCGCAGCGAACTCCTGCTACCAATCAAGGAAGTGGAAAGCGGCATGTCGCTGCCGTAAGCGTGGTCCAGGTACGTTCGCCGGGGATTAGCACACCTTCCCACGCACATCCGGCTATGCGTTGCTCGACGCATCCAACACAGTCAAGCCTGGAATTCTCGCGAACTCGACGGTGTCTAACGTCAGGACTGCATCTCCCGCATACTTAGCTGTCGCACCAATCCACAGATCGTGCGGCCCAATCATGGTCCCCTTGGCCGCCAGATCGGCGAGTAGTTCCGCGTGAACCCGCGCAACTCCAAGATTGATCTCGACAATCCGCAATCGTTTCAGGATTCCTTCCACGAACGCTTGGCGGCGAGACTTGCGCTCTTCGGTATTTGCACGCCAGACACCTACAAGAAGCTCCGAGGCTGTCACAACGCTAATTTGTGCCTCACCGTAAGTCGCCCACTGGGAGAAGTCGTAGGAACGTCTACCGCGTTCCCATTGAATGAAAACACCGGTGTCGATTAAGACTCCCATGAATCGCGTTCCATCGGCAGTTCGCCGAGAGATTGACGTATGTCCTCAGCGAGAGGCTCCACGTCATCACCAAGCGCAGGGAGATCAGCCAGGCTCCCGTTCAGTTCGGACAGGAGCACCGCTTTCTTAAGCGGAGTGATTCTCACGAGCGGAACATTGTCCTGCTCAAGTTCCACTGTAGTTTGATCCCCAACAACATGCTGAATCAGGGCCAGCCAGTCGAAATAGTCGGATGTAATCTGCTTGCGTTCCATAGGGCAACAACCTCTCGAACCTCCCGCCATTGCGATACCGTCCTCATTGTAGCTCGCACAGAGGACTAAAGGCAACATTTGACCATGAGGCTTGAAGAACCTGTCCCCGAATTTACCGCGGAAAAGGCAGTGCCACGGTGTGCGGAGACGCCCGCCGCAATTGGGGCCAACGCGGCAGGACGTGACACCGCCGCCAACACACGCCGCTCGAGGCACGCCGTGCGCGGCGAGCCCCCGCGTTCCGACGACGTGGCAGGTGGCGGCACAGTGGACAGGTCATGTGTGCCGCCTGTAGCTGACCTGCCGCCCTTCTGCTCCTCATTTCCATCTGGTTCTTGACATTTCCTCAACTGCAGAGGCATCTAGGAGTGTTCGATGTCGATCATACAGGATCAGTGCAGTGACGGCCGCTAATAAGATCGCCCACGACAAACCGAACGGTGCACGCACAAGAAATGGGAGCGTTGTCCACCGGTGCCTGCGAATCGTCATCGCGATCGGCAACATACATGCGAAGGTAATGAACTGAAAACGTTCACTTTTTATCGGCCGATACCAACCTCGGATCGCCGGCCGCATTCTGGTGTGCCGGCCACCGTAGCGATTCTGGAAGAAAACAAAGATATTTTCGGCGACCTTGACACACCCTACTTCTACTCGAGAAGCAGACGTCGCGAATTGCCAACCAGCCCCAGTGCAACTAGACTGGAATTCACGCGTCACACGATACCCTTTGCTGCTTCCACAAGTCCTGACAAATGCCAACATCTGATCGACTCCCGACACGCGGCTTCACCCTGGTGGAACTGCTCGTCGTGATCGCGATTATTGGAATCCTCGTTGGCCTGTTGCTGCCGGCCGTCCAGCAGGTTCGGGAGTCGGCGCGGCGCGCTCAGTGCTTGAATAACATGCGGCAATTGGGCCTGGCGCTCAACGTGTTTCACGACGTACACAAGGTATTTCCCGCGTCGGGCTGGACGACAACTGGGCCGGGGAATCCTCACGGGAGATACGTCGGCTGGCGAGCATTGACGCTCCCCTACATCGAGCAGGAGAATCTGCAGGAGTTGTACAACTTCAACGTGCACTGGTGGGAAGCAACGAATCCCACGGCGGGCGGAGTACCGGTCCGCACTTACCAATGTCCCAGTACGCCGACCGAGAGTGATGTGTTTTCGGCCATCGCCAAACCGCCTCGGCCAGCCATGACGTTTCCGGTGCCGTTGGCGCCGACTGACTACGAAGCGATCATGGGAGTAAGACCCGAGTCGATTGATCCGGCAAGATACAACAACGGTAATCGATATTCAGTGATGCACCGCAATTCGCGGGTGCGCATAGCGGAAGTCCGCGATGGCACGTCGAATACTATTGTGGTGGTAGAGTGTGCCGCTCGCCCGCACACTTTCCGCCTGCGGAGCGAAATTCCGGACATCGCAAATGATCAGGGTATCGGTTGGATCGATAGTGAAGGCCCGTTCAGTCTCGATGGAGCCAGTGCGGACGGTAACAGGGAGGGTTGTACCCCGGCTCATGGCTGTGTACATGCCATGAACAAGAAGAACGACAACGAACCCTATAGTTTCCACCCTGACGGCGGCAACTTTCTGTTCACCGACGGACACGTTCAGTACATCACGCAATCCGTGGATCTGATGATTCTCGCCGCCTTGTGTACCCGCGGCGCCGGTGAGGTCGTCACCCTGCCCTGACTCTGCTGCCTCACACGTCCAAGGTGTATCCTTTGCGGTACGTCGGTTTGATCAGCGATTCCAGCCCCTCGATGTTCTTGGCCTTCATGTTCGGACCATCCCACTCGACCTTCTCGCCGCACCAGACCGCCAGGTTGCCCAGCAACACGGTTTCCGTAAGTGGCCCGGCATAGTCGGGGAAATTCGACATCGCCGGCTCGCCGGTTCTGATGGCGCGAATCCATTCCTCGAAATGGCCCGGGGAATGCGGATACGTCACGTCAACCGGCTCCGCACCGTCGAGCAGCCGATCGTTGAGCAGGATTCCTTTCTCACCGATCGCCAGGGAGCCACCCTTGGGTGAGGGATCGCGGCCACCGAGCAGTTCTTTAGGCGGCAATTTGCCGCCGTCGTACCAGGTGAGCGTCAATGCGTCACGCGCATCCGTGGCCGCAAACTCGAACTCGATAATCGACCACTCCGGGAAACTGTCTTTGTTGTGACCCGATGTCTTGGCGACAGCCGAGATGGGATTGCGTAGATCGAGCCCCATGAACGGCATGCTGACCACGTGGCAGGCAATATCGCCCAGCGCACCGGTGCCAAAATCCCACCAACCGCGCCATACAAATGGATGGTAACCCTGGGCATAAGGGCGCTGGGGTGCCACACCCAACCAGAGGTCCCACGGCAGAGACGATGGAGGCGTGCTCGGTGCGGGCCGCTCGACACCTTGCGGCCACCAGCCCTTCGCTCGATCGGTCCAGATGTGCAGTTCCTTGACTTTGCCGATCGCACCGTTCTTGAGCCAGTGGGCCGATTGCCGCAGCGAATCGCCGGCCGTCCCCTGGTTCCCCATTTGTGTGGCAAGCTTATTCTCACGAGCGACCTGGCCCACCAGACGCGCTTCGTAAATCGTGCGCGTCAGCGGCTTCTGGCAGAAGCAGTGAATCCCCATCCGCATGGCCATCAACGAAGCGGGCGCATGCATGTGGTCGGGCGTGCTGACCGTCACCGCATCGATCGACTTGCCCATCTCATCGAGCATCTTGCGGAAATCGGTGTAGCCCTTCGCCTTGGGAAAACGCTGCAGCGCTCGAGCCAACGTGTTCTCGTCGACGTCACAGACCGCCACCATGTCACCGTTGCTCGCCGCATCATTGGAGTCGCTGTCTCCTTTGCCAGACGTTCCTATACTGGCCATCCCTAATCGCTCATTCGGCGAGTCCTGCGCACGAACCGAGACACCTCCGGCAACCCAGAATCCGGCAGCCGTGACGCCAGCTGCCTGGAGGAAATTCCGACGATTCACTCTCTTCGACATGGTGCGTTTCCTTTTCAGAGAAGGTGGTGTGGACGGCGTACCCGCCGCGATTTCCCACATGCGGGAAGGAAGGAATTCCACAACATTCTACCAAAGTTCAAGGGTCGCTGCCTCTACAGGGCCCGCCGGTGATGACTTCGAAACGAATTAAATAGCCCGTCACGGTTGTTCTTAATCATAACCATAACCATAATCTTACTCATAATCTTCTTCGTAGCTGGTCCGAGTTCGTGCTGAGTTGAGTGGAGTTGTCCGCGAGTGAGGCGGAGGGGATCAAGATCATGATGAAGATCCCTTGTTCCTACCTATTTTTTTGTCATCCCATTTTCTTGTCTCTCAGGCGAATCTCGTTGGAACGTCACGGACGGGGCAGGTGAGGACAAAAAGATCAGATTTTTTTGTCATTCGATCTTTTTGTCCCGTCCTCCCGCGCCAGGCGGAATTTAGTCACTTGTCAGTTGCTGGAGCGGCCTTGGCCAAGGATTCTCGGAGGATGTCCAAGTAGAGATATCCGTAGTCGACATATCGCTGGCCCCCGGTGAACGATTTCCCATCAGCCGAATCGTCCAGCTCGCTGGCGGCAGCGGTACCGGCAGTCGCTTCGATCTGGCTATCTTCATACCATTCGTTAAAGCTGGTCACCATCATCATCCTGCCACTTCGAGAATCAAGATTGGGCAGGGCGACCTGGTCAATCATGGCGCGAAAGATGTCGCCCTCCTGCGACCCTTCGACGTCGCTGAAATACCGTGCGCGGCCCGGATGTCCCTTGCGCACAGCCGTGTCGTTGTAACCCGGGGCAATCGTCGGTACAAAAGCGCACCCCACGCTGTTGGCCTCCTGCCGAGCATGTTGGTAGTTGTCGGCCAGGAATTTGACTGCCTTATGAGTACCTCCCAAACGGCCGGTGGACTGCCCGTAGACATCATAGGCCGTCACGGCATCAAAGTTCTTGGCCCACTCGGACTTGTAGCCCGCACCAAACACATCGTCGCCGACCAGGTAGACCTGGGGAAACTTCTCTCTCATTTCCTTCAGCGCTTCCCCCCCTTTGTTGCGAAAGTACTCGCGCGAGAGATAGACAAAGATGACCGGTCGCCCATCCAGCCGCAGGTAGTAGGGATGGTTGAAGTATTTTTCTTGGAGATATGTCAAGTCACTGATCCAGCGCCGATAGTCAGGCTTGTCGAACGACCCAAGACGTCCCGTCGCTTCATAGAGAATCGCATATTTCAATTTCCCGGCAGCCGGGTGCGCGAGGATAGTCTCCTGCAGATTCACGTCGCACTGTTGTCCCGGCCCCCACCAACTGACCGCCCAAAAATTGATTCCACCGCGCACACTCTGCGCAATATGCCCCGCCACAACATCCGAATCATCGGAGCGGTACAAACCGAGCTTGGGCTGCTGGATCGGCTTGAGATGTTGGCGCAGTGCACTGCGCCACTCCCGCGATCCGCGGTACCACGGATAGTAATAGACTCCGACCACAGGCGCACCCGCTTGGCCGGACTCAATCGTGGGGAGCGTCTCCTGCTGGGCTTCCCCGGAAACAGCCGTTGATAAAACGGCAAGTAGTGCCGCGACCGCAGTCGCTGACACCAGTCTCGTAAACGACATGCCTTGCTCCTCGTGTTGCCGATCATCGTCACGGGTCTTTCATCCCATGACGGATCGTGGGGGTCATTACGGATTTCTACTAATCGATGCGGTAGAGATGGGTGCGACTGCGTAACAGCAGCGACTGGCCCGCCACGGCGGGAGAGGCCAAGAAGCCTTCGGACAGCTGATTTTCCGCCAGTTCCTGCCACACACGTCCCGGCTTGATGACGGTTGTTTTCCCTTCTTCGCTGAAGAAATAAATGCGACCAGCGGCAAACAATGGTGACGCCGCGTAATTCCCTCCCAGCCGCTGCTGCCAGACGGTCGTTCCGCTTTCGGCTTCCAAGCAGGTGACCACCCCACCCGTATCGGAAACCAGATAAAGGAGACCGTCAACCAGCACGATCGAGGGTTTGATCGGCACGTTACGCGTCACCTTCCACGCCACGTGCGTGGCAGTCACGTCGCCGCGGCCACCGAGCCGCACGCCCCATAACTCGGCTTTGGGGTAACCGGTATTGATGTACACCATGGTTTCCCCCGCCACCGGTCGCGAGATATTTGTATGACCGGCATACTGCACTCGCCACAACTCTCGCCCGCTGCGCGCCTCGTAGGCGAACACACCACCTGCCGCCGTGCTGATGATCTCTGTTTGGCCGGCATATGGTAGCACCAGCGGCGTGGAAAACGACTTGCGAAAATCAGGATCCCTCCGCGACAAGTCAACCGATCGATCGGTTTTCCAGACCGTGGAACCATCGAACTTATTTAACGCCACCATGTATTGCACATCGTTGCCGTCGCCTTGGAAAATCAGCAGATCTTCCCACAATACTGGGGAAGAACCAGGACCTTTTTGATGGTCAACAGGAAAATCTCTGCGACTCCACAGCACCTTACCCAAGTTCGTGTCCAGGCACGCCGTACCGTAGGTGCCAAAATGAACAAATACGCGCCCCGTCTCGATCACCGGTGAAGGAGAAGCGTAGCTATTGATCGGGTCGATGGCCTGAGGCTGTTCGACTTCGAAGACCGTGACATTGTGGAGAACGCGCCCGTTCGTCTTGTCGACCGCGACAGCCCGCAACGTGTGTCCATCAACCGTGGCAGTCGTCAGCCACACCTGGTCTCCCCACACGACCGGTGAAGACCAACCGCGATCTCCAATGGCAACCTTCCAAGCGACATGCTCGGTTTCGCTCCAGTCAAGTGGTAGCCCGGTTGTAACGCTGTGCCCGTTCCCCTCCGGCCCACGAAAGTCAGGCCAGTTGTCCATCGACAGTGCGGGCGAGGGCATCAAGAGCAGTGGCAGCAGACAGCCGCACACAAAACAACGCATCAATCTCTCCTCTCACGCGGCCTACGTAGAACGGAATTCATTCCGTTTACGCAGCACCCCTCGCTCTCCACTTCCCCCCTACGTAGAACGAAAATCCCGTATACAACATCCGACCTCGGCGCGCAGGTGCTACCGCCTAACACTCTCACGAGGCAGGGTCTCGAACCAATTGCGAGCTACCGCTCGGCTTGATCAACCCGCTCCCGCTGGTCGCTGGAACTTGACTCAAAATGCTCACGTTTTCGCCCATAGGTAGACTAACGCAGCCTGCGGCCGCAGCCAAAGTGGGCCACACACTGCCTGTACTGACTCGCTTCGACTCTCTCTCGCGTATTCGACTCTCTCTCGCGTATCGGGACCGAATCGGGATTGCGGATTGCGGAATAGCATATGATCCCTATCGGGCTATTCTCATCGCCCCGATCGCCGATCGCGGCCACAGTCGCAGTGCGTCAATTACCCCCCGGTTGTGCCGCATCCTTCTCGTTGGAATCCAGCGCGCCCTCCGGCGGTCGCGATTTCCTCAGCCACTCAGGGGTCGCCGCCTGCTCCACGTTGTCGTAACCAGGAATATACGGCTTGATGTCCAGCACAGGGGTACCGTCAAAGGCATCGATCTTCTCGACCTCAATCACGTTCTCTTGGATAGACGTAATCTTGCATAGCGTGAGGGCGATCAAGTTGGGTCGGAATCGGGCGCGCGTCGCGAAGACTCCTGTGAGCGGGTTTTCGCGATTTCCTCGCGGATGGACCTGTAGAATCGACCGCTTCTGCGCCGTGTCGTTCTGGCTGAACCACCAGAACACCTGGATGTGCGAATAGCCATCCAATCCGAGCAGTCCCGGTTGATAATTCTTGTCGAGAATAATGCGCGCGTGGCCTGCGGACACTTCCACGCGTCCGATCGGGTGCAGCGTGAACGTTGGCGAACCGTCGCCGGGGGGATCGTCGGCCATGGCCGGCGTCGTAGCGAGAGTCACACCGATGAGGATGAGCGTCGAGACAAACAGTCTGGTTCTTTTCATGATTCAGACCTCACGGATTGACGGGTGCTATTTCAGCGTGTGAATTGGACCGGTGTGGCACAAAGGAGCTGGAATTCGGCGGTCGCGGAGCAGTGCTTGCGCGATGCAAGGGCGATTACAGGTCTCCGTAAACGGATTCGTGAGCACATCTACCTATGATACCAGATACGGATGGTGCTCGCGGGCCGTGGCCGAAATGTCGCCTGATGAGTTTGTCGATGAGATGCGGGCAAGGTGTGCGATAGAAGCAGAACGGAATGGTTTGCGTTCTACGTCGAGGAGGTAGGAGACGAGGAATACTGCGTGAACGGAATGAATTCCATTCTACCTAAGGGGGAAGTGGGGAGCGAGGGATACTGCGGAAACGGAATGAATTCCGTGCTACCTAAGGGGGAAGTGGGGAGCGAGGGATACTGCGTAAACGGAATGAATTCCGTTCTACGATTGACTGCAATCTAGCGCAGCGAACCGGCGCTCGCCTTAAGGCTTGAGCGCCGGTTTGTTCGACAACTGGAAATCTGACGGAAGCAACAGCGACCTGCTATTTCTTTTCCAGCTGCATCTCGATCAGCTTCACCATCGTTGGATCGTCCGGCTTGGTTTTCGGTTCATAGCGAGCCACTACCTCGCCATTGCGGCCGATAATGAACTTCTCAAAATTCCAACTGATCTTGCCTTCACCCTTCGGCTTGGTGTCCAAGGACGTCAAGTACTTGTACAGCGGGCAGGCACTCTCGCCATTGACGTCAATCTTGGCAAACATATCGAATGTCACGCCGTAGTTGGCTTGGCAGAACTGGCGGATTTCGTCGGCCGTACCGGGCTCCTGAGCTCCGAATTGATTACAGGGAAAGCCGATGATTGCCAGCCCCTTATCGACATATTTCTCATTGAGGGCCTGCAACTGCTCATATTGTGGTGTCAAACCACACTTGCTGGCAACATTCACGACCAACACTACTTTACCCTCATACTTACCCAGATCGACTTCCTTACCATCGAGCATCTTCATTTTGAAGTCCAAGGCAGCTGGCGCCTTCTTCTGCTCTTTCTCGGCAGCTTGCCCGGAAACAGCAGACATCAGACAGCAGACCACGATCGTCCCACAAACTAACACTTTAGACATGTTCTTTTCTCCCAAATTCATTCTGATGGATCCAAATCGTTGCGGAATGTTGTGCGTCATACGGGATTAAGGAGCGGCAGAAGATTCGCCGTGAGATACCACGGCTGGTAGGCGAAATCGCCTGTGGTTAGCAGCAAAGTGGCCCCCCCAGGCCACCGGCCGGATCTCGCCACCCGTCAAGGGCAGCGGTCCCCCACTTGCCGGGGCGAGCAAAAGGTCGCGGCGGCTTGCACGCCCCCCTCCAACGGCGGCCCCCCACACAACAACACCACTGAGCCAGATTGCTATAGTAGGCAATGGGCGTGTTCGCAACTCACGTTCCGCCAAACGGATACCTCGTACGCAACGCCCGCCGACCTCGAATTCCGCAGCGGTTATTGTCTTTCGCGTGCCGGTGCAGGCACAATTGGGATTTGGCAACTCGTTACTGGTAATTTGTCACTTGTTATTTGTTATTTGTTACGCTTCATTCCGCATGCCCGATTCGTTCCCGATCCGCGTAGGGTGCGAAATCCACCTGGCACGAAGCGCCCCTTCAGACGGAGGCATACGATGACTCGGCTGGATCGCCGCGAGTTTCTGATTGGCTGTTCTACCGCCCTGATGGCGGCACATTTCCCAGGTCGTGGGACGCGGGCCAACACTGGCATCCGCGAGAGTTTCGCCACACGCGGCGTGGTACTGGTTCCCGAAGACCTGACTCTGGCGGATTGGCCTCAACGGGCCGAAGAGGCCGGGCTGACAACGATCGGCCTCCACCACCAGAACTCACCTCAAGCCGTGATTCGCTGCATCGAGTCGGATGCGGGGCGAAGGTTCGTCGATCAGTGCGGCAGATTGGGCCTGAACATCGAATACGAACTGCACGCCATGAAGGAGCTGTTGCCTCGCGACCTGTTCTCCAAGAACGCAGAGATGTTTCGCATGACGGAGGCCGGCCAACGTGTACCGGACGCTAATTGTTGCGTACACTCCTTGGCAGCACTGCAAGCGATTGCCGAAAACGCCGTCCGCATCGCGAAATCACTCCGCCCGACGACCAGTCGCTACTTTTATTGGGGCGACGACGGGGAGCCCTGGTGTTGTTGTCCCCAGTGTCGCGAGTTGTCACCCTCAGAGCAGGCGCTAGTGATTGAGAATCAGATTTGCCAGGCCTTGCGCACGTTGGACCCCCAAGCTCAAGTTGCTCACCTCGCCTACACAAATACCATCACGCCCCCCCAAAAGATCAAACCTGAGAGCGGAGTGTTTTTGGAGTTCGCGCCGATCAACCGGCGTTACGATGCGGCATATGTTGAGCAGCAGGACCCGAGTCTCTCGGACGGACTGCGCGCGCTGGACGCCAACCTGCGCGTATTCCCGCCCGAAACGACTCAGGTGCTGGAGTACTGGCTCGACGTGTCGCGTTTCTCGCACTGGAAGAGGCCGGGCGTGAAACTTCCTTGGAATAGAGATGTCTTCCTGGCCGATGTCGAAACGTATGCGAAGCGAGGAATTCGACATGTGACCACATTCGCGGCCTGGATCGATCGCGATTACCACGACCGGTACGGAGACTTGTCTTTTATTGGTCAATACGGGGAAGGACTACAGCACAGACAACCGTAACATAATCTCCGGCGTCACATTGGATGCCGAAAGCCTAACGAGTACCATAGCCGCAGAGCAACAAGATTTTGTGCCATGACGGCTATGCTCGCGCGTATTGAGAACGAGTGCGGAATGCGGAATGAAGCGTAACGAGTAACAAGTAACAAGTAACAAGTAACAAGTAACAAGTAACCAATGACCAGTGACCAATGACCAATGACCAATGACCAATGACCAATGACCAATGACCAATGACCAATGACCAATGACCAATGACCGACGACAAGGCCCCGCACTGGTTTTTTCACGCAAACAATGGACTGGCTGGGGGATAATACTGCTCTTGCTCGCGACTTGTCCCTTGACCCTCTGGGGAGATGAGAAGAATGGGGACGCGGCGTTTCCTGGTACAAGTACTATCAAGACGGCTACTCAATCTGAGCCTTGAAATGTCCGCCAACATCCAGTTTAGTACGGTGAAGAGCTACCACGGCAAACAAGTCGTCTCGGCCGAGAACGGCGGGCTCACGCCACTGGATGAGGAGCATGGCCACCGGCTGTTGGCCGGACACGGCGTGTACATTAAGCTGGAATAGAGCGCCCGGGAGTTGGCATTGCCCACGCTGATGAGCAGAAAAGTCGCCTTCTTGACCATGGAGAATCCAGCAGGATTCTCCATCAGCGACCATCTTGTCTGCGCGCCGCTGGCGCAGCTGAATTGGGAGGTGGTGGAGATCCCCTGGAGCCGCCAGGACGTCCGCTGGGACGATTATGCGGCAGTGGTCATTCGGTCTCCATGGGACTACCAGCAGCACTGCGACAAGTTCCTGCAGGTCTTGCAGGCCATCGATCAGTCAGCAGCGGTGTTGCTCAACGGACTGGACGTGGTCCGCTGGAACATCTCGAAGACCTATTTGCGGCAGTTGGAGCAGCGTGGGGTGTTGATCGTACCGACATTGTGGTGCGATCCTCTCACCGATCAAGGATTGGCTCAGGCGTTCGAGGAATTGTCGGTCGACGAGGTTGTCGTCAAGCCGGTGATCGGTGCCAATGCAGACGACACGTTTCGGCTGGTCCGAACATTGTCGCCTGAGGCTCGTAGTCGAGTCTTGTCGAAGTTCCGATCTCGCATGGCACTCGTGCAACCGTTCCTGCCAAGTATCGTCGAGGCAGGTGAGTATTCCCTATTCTACTTTGGCGGCCAATACAGCCACGCCGTCCTCAAGACACCCGCTAAGGGTGACTTTCGAGTGCAGAAGAACATGGGGGAGTGATTCGTTCGACCGACCCCGAGCAGGACTGCCTGGCAGCCGGGAATCGAGCCATGCGGGCGATCCCTTTCCAGACGTTGTATGCCCGCGCCGATGTGGCACGGCTCGATTCCCGCCAACCGGCTATCATGGAGCTCGAGTTGATCGAACCGTCACTCTATTTCCCCTACGATGACCCATCTCCCGGGCGTTTTGCCGCCGCGTTCGATCAGATGATGAACGAGCTCTCAGGCGAGAATACCGGGACTCGATCACAGATTACTCCTTCGTGAAATCAAAAGGAAAATCTCTTCTTCCGTATATCCCCGACGCGGTCCCCGGGTGGATGGACGCGTGTCTCACGCTCTACGGACCTGATGGCAAGAAGCTGGCGGCCGTCGACGATTATCACCTGGGTCCCGATCCCGTATTGGTCTATCCGATCCTCGCGGATGGCCAATACATGTTGGAGGTGCGGGATGTGGTGTATCGCGGCCGTTGGACATTCATCTATCGTTTGAGCATGGGCGCATTGCCTCTCCTGGACTCCTTGTTCCCGCTGGGAGGTCAGCGCGGCACGACCGCGCAGCTGGAACTGCGGGGCGTCAATCTCCCCTCCACCAATCTGCCCCTTCCCCTGGCGGCCGACAGTCCATCGCAACTGCAAGTCACTTTGCCCGATCTGAATCCCGGTTCAAACAGTCTGCCGTTTGCCGTGGGCGACGTACCGGAATCGATGGAAACGGAGCCGAACGACGCGTTGGCACAGGCTCAGCGCGTGACGGTCCCACTGACCATCAACGGCCGTATCCAGCAGTCAACCGATAGCGACTATTTCATCTTCACGGCCAAGGCCGGTCAGTCTCTGGCACTCGAAGTCCAGGCCCGGCGACTTGGTTCGCCCGTCGATTCCATGCTCTACCTCTACAATGCCCAGGGTGGGGAACTCAGTCGCAACGATGAGTGGACCGATCCGAACTCGCCACTGCTCACACACCAGGCGGATTCCCGCATTGTCCATACGTTTCCGGCCGACGGTGACTATGTGGTCCGCATCAAAGACATCCAGCAGAAGGGTGGCGAGGAATACGCCTATCGCCTGCAGATTGCCCCGCCGCGTCCGGACTTCACTCTCTCGATCACTCCCGACAATCCACGTCTCTCCAAAGGAGAGACGGCCTTGATCACGGTCCGCGCAACCCGCCTCGATGGTTTTGGAGGTGAGATCCGTCTCACGCCGCAAGATCTTCCGGCTGGTTTCTACTGCAGCAGCGGAGTCATACCGGCAGGACAAGACCAAGTGCGTCTGTCAATCAGCGCGCCTGCCGACGCATCGCCAGGCATCGTGACTCCATCCATCGTGGGAACCGCGGATATCGGCGGCGTGCCGGTGCAACGCGTCGTACATGGCTCGGAAGATGTCACTCAAGCGTTCAGTCTGCAGCATAAATTGCCCACACAAGAATTGACCGTCGCCATCATCGAACCGGCACTCCTCACTCTGGGAATCAACGTTTCCCCTGCCAACGTCGCGGAGGTCAAACCGGGTGCGGATTTGGCGGTCGTCGTCAAGGCGGTTCGTCACGGCGGATCCGCCGGTGCCGTGACCTTGGCACTTGATTCGCCACCCCCTTGGCTTTCCCTTGAGCCCGCACCCGCCGAGATCCCGGCAGACAAGGATGAACTGGCGGTAACCCTCAAGATCGGCCCGGATGCCCCGGTAGGCCAAGAGGCCAACGTGCTGATCACCGGCACACTCAAGACCGAGCAGACAACCGCCGTTCGTTTTGCACCAGTAGTACCGATCAAAATCGTGCCGGCGGGATAACGGGAGAGAGTTTCACGATTCCAGAGGCAGTTTCCAGGCGAAACTCCGCAATCCGAATCGCGGTACACTTTAATGGACGGCAGCGAGGAACGCAGACTCCCCTGGGCTTGTCCCAGGGGTGAACATGACTTGCCAGCTACTTACGATACCCAAGTCCCTCAGTAATATATCCGGCACGCCGCCTTCGGCGGCGCGCGGGACATGTGCTTCATGGGGAGTTTCTTGGTAGCGCGCCGGGCATCATCGAACTTGCCATTTGTTTCAAGGAGATCCTCACGTGACCGTAACCATGTCGCCATGGGAATACCGCGTTCCGCTAGCAACAGCAGTCCTTTTGCTCAGCGCATGTGCCTGGCAGCTCCCTGCGGCCGAATATTTTGTGGATGGTCAGTTGCCCACTGCCTCGGACGACCAGGCAGGCACTGCTGACGCACCATGGAAGACGATTTCCCGAGCAGCTTGTGCCAAAGAGCTCCAGCCGGGTGACACCGTGATCATTCGCGCCGGTGTGTATCGCGAGCATGTCACGGTGACGGTCTCGGGCTCGCCCGATCGACCCGTCACGTTTGCGGCGGCACCAGGGGCACGCGTAATGCTGAAAGGCTCCGAACAGGTCCGTGGCACGTGGACGCGGCTGGCGGGACAACGTGACATTGTCGAACCATATCCGAACGCCTTTGCCGACGTGTGGAAGATTGAACTGGGCGACGAGTTCTTTACCGATCCGAGGTTTGAGGGGACATACCGCGACAAGTCACGTCGCTGGGTTTCTCAGGTTTTTTTGGACGAGGCTCTCCCGTTGCAGCGAATCGGTCCCGATCCGATCTATCGCAACGAACCGTATCTTCAACTGCAAACCATCGGCCTTGGTGTCGCTGACCTGATACAGGACTCGTTCTTCTTCGATGCAACAACCCAGACCCTCTATGTAAAGATGGCTGGCGAACCCGGCTGGCACGTGGTTGAAGTGGGCGTGCGAGGCTTCGTCCTCAGTGGCGAGGGATTGCACGATGTGGTTTTTCGTGGCCTGGAAATCCGGCATAATCGCCAGCCTGGTGGACAGTGGTCCATGGTCTCGCTGGGCAATTGCCAGCGATTGACATTCGAACGGTGCCGAGTCTACGGCGCTGATTTCTGCGGCTTGGGCATCGGTCGGTCCAAGGACTGCACGATCCGGGATTGCGACCTGTCGTATAACGGCAACACCGGGTTGGGCATGGGGCAGTGCGAAGACTGCCTGGTCGAGCATTGTACCTTGTTGGCCAATAACTACCGCCGTTTTCATCCCGGCTGGCACGCCGGTGGCATGAAGTGCATTCCCGGCAACGTGCGTTGCGCCGTCCGCGACTGCGAAGCGGCGTACAACGTCAATTCGGACGGCATCTGGTTCGATGCCGAGAACGCGGACATCCGGATCATTGGCAACGTCTCGCATCACAACGACGGGTGCGGAATCTTCTTCGAGATCAACAAAGGCGGAGGGATCATCGCCGACAATCTCGTGTATGCGAATCGAGGTCGGGGGATCTACATTTCCGGATCGCAGAAGACCTGGATCGTCCATAACACAGTGGCCTTCAACCATAGTGGGATCGTCTGCATGCCGCGCGGCGAAGACTGGCCGTTGGATGACGTACATGTGCTCAATAATCTGCTCCTGACAAACCGCCTGGCGGCAGACGGATATGCGCGGGGAGCCGATCTGACCGTCTACATGGGAGCCGACGAGTCGCCGCAGCGGACGGTTACCGGAAACCAGAGTGATTACAACGTCTTTTCCACCGCCGCGTTCGAACCGTCGATGCGCCACTCCTGGAATCCCGACAATACACTCGCACAATGGCAACAGCTTTTTCAAGAAGATCTCCATTCGCAATTATTGGCCGTTTCAGCGCAGCAATTGGGAGCCAGCTTTCAGTTGGAAAAGTGCGACGGCTTGGAGCGTATCGGACAGCTACCTGACGACGTGAAGCAAGTACTTCCCGGTTTGCGCACCGTGGGCTGTTGGCGGACCAGCTGGCCAAAATAGACTATTGGTAGTTTGTCACCGGTCATTTGTCATTGGCATAAACGAGCTATCTGGACCGCTCTACCCGCTTGGAGGGAATCCAATGCCCCCCCTACTCTTCCCACACTCGCGCTATCTCCTGTGCAAACAGTCCTGGCACGCGATCCAGCGCCGGGCGGCCCAGATGCGGCAAGCTGTCCAGCACGCCTGAAGTGTTAGTCGATTACATCGGTGCAGGGTGCGCACTTCCATATGAAACTGACGACTCCATGGGAGAACGATTAGACGTCGCAGCCACGTTCGATTGCGGCCGCCGGCCGCATTACGAGATCGCCGGTGCATCCTGACTGGGATCGAACCGGCGATAGACACGGGCCAGCAATACGCTGGTGCCCAGGGCGGCTGCCGTGATCAGCACCCAGACGCCAAGGCTGAAGACGATTGATAGCCCAACCAACTCGCTGCCGGGGATGAGCCACGTGACAATCTGGCGGGCCAGCAGCGCCCAGCTCAACATCAACACCAGCGCGACCGCGAACAGCAGGCTTTTCGCCGTGAACGTGAGAATCGTACGCAAGAACACGCCGAGTCCTTCCTGACTCAGGCGATAGGGGTACAGCAAAAAGATCACATTCTCCATGGCAAAAATCAACACATTGGTCGGCACCAGTAACATCACCGCCGCCACATAGAAGACCAATGGGTACGGGCGAACGACCATGGCTGCCAGCAATACCACCATTTGAAACGCCGTGCAGAGCAACACGGGCACTGCCAACTGACCTGCCGTGACTGCCCAGGGACTGGCTGGGAGCGCCTTGATGGTCGCCAATCGGTCGACATCGCGGCGAAAATCAAATTTCAAAGCGGTTGGCAGCAGCAGGAATGAATAGAATACCAAACCACCCACGGTCTGGACCAACATCATCCATCCGGATTGTGGAATCAGCAAAGTCGCGCAGGAGAGGAGCCCGGGGACAATCAACGATATGCCAACCGAAGTGCGATAGCGGTATGCGCCAATCGCTTGGCGCCAAGCCAGAGGACCGGCACCCCACAGCCAGACCGGTATGCGCACGGAACACGGAGTTACGTGGCGCATCTCGATGGTGCCCCGAGTACCGGCGTGGTGCTGCTGAAACGCTTTTCGTTCGGCAGCGAGACGCCACCTCTGTATCAATTGATCCAATCGCACCACGGACTCAGCCAGTACGACCACCAGGACTGCGGCCAGCAGCAGACGGGCCGCGAACTCTACCGAAAAGCCCGTTGCTAACATGACACTCCCGAAGGCATGGAAGGGTATTTCAGCTGCCCAGCCAAACCACACGGTCCGCAGATTCATCACCGAGTTGACGATGCGCAAGCCCACAACAAGCACGGCTGGCAACTCACTTCGCGCCATGTCATCGAGCAAGGGGAGGGAGTTCGCCAAAGCGATGATCAGGCATATTCCGGCCGTCCCCAATACGGCTGATCGAAACAATAGAAACGCTCGGCCCGACATCCCGTAGACCAAGATCTCAATCACCATGCGAACGAGGTCGACAAACAACAGTGCCATGAACATGCCGATGAACCCGGCCAGCCAGAAGTGCAGATCGGGGAGCATCACCAGCGAGAAACAGGCCGCCTTCGCCACCGCCGCCACGGCAATCGTGATCAAGCGATAAATGACCAGATCACGACGCCTGAGCGGCACCGCACCAAGCATCTCACGTTCGGCCGGCGTCCACTCGAAAGGCTCGATGGGGGTGCGACAGGCCGCCTTCAGCAAGTGCCAGACCGAGTACGCCAAGAGACCCGCTGGTATCCAGATGGCAAGTTTCCGCGGATCAGCCGGCTCGCGAAAGAAAAGCCCCGCAACCACTTGTCCGAGCCACAACACGGCCAAGAGAACTGCCATGCTGGACAGGATCAACCGTCGTCGCCCTCGAAAGCTCCGTACGGTTCGCGACCAACGTGCCGCGGCCTGGTACCGTAGCAATTGCAGCAGGGCAGGATGTGGAAGAAAACCTGGCATAGGAGGCTGATGACGCGCGGGTCCGTAGAGTTTCGCTATTTCACAAAGAGAAGTTCACACTGGCTTTCGTGGGTCACCAAGTCATTCGTCGTCCAACTGTGTCACGCGACGGGTACTCCTGTATTTTCGCCGAGCGATATTTCTTTCGCCGGCAGGGAATGATTGATAGCCCGGAAAAAGATGTCTTCCAGAGTTGCGTCATCGCGCAGGTCCGCGAACATACTGCGCAATTCACCAATGGTTCCGAAGAAACGCTTCCGTCCGACATCCAAAATCAATACGTGCGAGCAGATATCCTCGACCATCGCCAACAAGTGCGAACTGATAATTACGGCGGCCCCTTGTTCGGCGCGCTGCAGAATCGATTGTTTCAGGACGCGGATGCCACGTGGATCGAGGCCGGTCATCGGCTCGTCCAGCAGCAGCGCAAGGGGGTCGTGAAGGTATGCGCAGCAGATGGCCAGTTTCTGACGCATCCCTCGTGACAGATCAGCAGCACGTGTCTGCCGTTTGCCTTCCAGGTCAAATCCTTGCAGCAGCAATGTAATCTTCTCGACTGGATCATTCACACCAAAGACGCTCGCCATAAACGCCAGGTGCTGCTCCACCGTCAGATCGTGAAACAACTGTGGATCGTCCGGCACGTACGCCGCGCGGCGCTTCACTTCCAACGGGCTATGAGCCAGGTCAAATCCCGCGATGCGCAATTCCCCGGCGCTCGATGGAATAATACCAGCCAACGCCCGTAACGTCGTCGTCTTTCCAGCTCCATTGGGACCGACCAACCCCAGCACCTGGCCAGCGGCCACGTGAAACGATACTGCGGACACGGCCACGGTCGAATCGTACGCCTTGCTGAACTGAAGAGCCTCAATCACAGATGACCTCCGAGCAGGACAGCCTCGCCAACTTGATATGACAAGCTTACCTTGTCAGTAGCGAAACACGTCCCCCGGCGAATCGTTGTATGCCGTACAGTTCCGGTAATCGTACCCCGAACGCGAGGCTGCCGGTCAGTCCGTCAGATTATCTTTTACCGTCATCTTCTTCATCGCGTCGTAGACGATGGCTTCACCCGTGTTGTGCCGGAAGATATTGTCTTTGACAATCCAGTGATCACAATTGCCGCCGATCTGCAAACTGTGTTTGTGCCGATACTGCTCAGCGTTCCAGCTGAAGACCTGATTGCCGCAGAACGTGGTCTCGTGAGCGTTACTGGCGATGACGGCCGAATATTCTCCCGATCGCGTCTGTGAATTGGTATGGAACGTGTTGCCGGAGATGATATTGAACATACTCCCATCACCATCCTCGGTTCCTATCATCAGTCCCGCTTCACGACTTTCCTCAAACCGGTTGTTTTCCACTCGATTGAAATTCGCGCCCGGTCCCATTCGCAAAGCCACTTGATTGCCCCAATGGTAGTTCATGCTGTAGGTGCCGGCCGACGAGTGGTCCAAGACGCAACCGCTACGTGGAAACGTACGATGCGTGCCGAACTGATTACCAACAACGTAGAAGTCGTTGTTGTGCAAGCTCGACAATTGATCGCCCAGATTGCCGATGAAGTGGCAGTTCCGCACCGAATTGGATGACATCGGATGCTTCGGATCACCTTCATAGCGCACGCCGCTCTCCGCAAAATTGACGATCCGGCAGAATTCAACTGTTGACGAACTGCTATTGCCCCGGTAACAAATTGCCGATCCGAAAGTAGCTGATTCATCCCCCTGCAGCAGAATATTGCGAACCGTGCAGAAGCTTGAACCGATCAGCTGTAAGGCGTCGCCATTGCCACGTCGGGTGATTTTAGTGTCCCAACCGGTACCCACGACATTTACGAAATTCTTGGATCGGATTTCGATCGTTCGGTCGATTACGTAACTGCCTGGGTCTAGATAGATCGTTCCACCGGTAGGTGACACCTTTCCAGCCGCCGCAAAAAGATCCTCGACGGTCGACACGTGCCACACACGGCTCTCGTCCTGTGGCAACGCCAGCGAACCTGTCGCAGCGGACGGCTTGCTGATGCTAACGGTGGCCGCTAGGGCACAGATGGTCCCAAGCGTGCCTACGGCAAGCAAATTCCCCACGTGCCGCACGAGTCGTGACGGTAACGCAGATGTTCGATGATCGTCCATGGCAGAATCCCCATGCGAGAGTTTCAAGTGCTGGTCGAGTCGCAGGACGGTGGTCGTGCACCGGGCGATGAATATTGTTTCTCGAGATGTTCCACGTCCGCAAGGTAGAGTATGCCCCGGGTTCGTGTTGATCGCCAGTCACACGGCAGGCTTTGGGCATCTGGTCGCGGACCGTTGGTGCGCCACTATGGAATAGCCGGTGAGGTATCGATGCTCGTATCCCTTTGTCCTATACTCCGAGGGCGTCATGGTGTGACGACAAACTGCGATCCTTCGACGCTCGAACGCCATGTCGTCAGTCGGTAGCGGACCAGTTGTGATCCCGCCGGGATAAACCCGACGGAAATCGGGAAGCGTCGGCGCGTCGGTAGCGGACCAGTTGTGATCCCGCCGGGATAAACCCGACGGAAATCGGGAGGCGTTGGCGCGTTGGTAGCGGACCAGTTGTGATCCCGCCGGGATAAACCCGACGGAAATCGGGAGGGGCACGATATGGCCAGCTACCAGGAGCTAGGACCACATCCCGCTTCCGCCGTGCTTGCCTCGGCGGGGCGACAACTGGCCAGCTACCAGCGAGCAGGACCACATCCCGCTTCCGCCGTGCTTGCCTCGGCGGGGCGACAACTGGCCAGCTACAGTCGCGTATCGTACATCGCCAGGATGTTTTCAGGTGGTACATCGGGCTGGAACAAGTGCGCGGGTCCCAGTACATATCCGCCGCCGGCTCCCAACACGCAACAATATCGTTCGACTGTCGCTGCGCACTTCTTCTGACGAACCGTGCGGCAAAAGGCGTTGCATGTCGATCCCGCCGTGAAAGCTGACCTGGTCGCCGTAGTCGGACTTGAGCCGCTCGGGTGCCATTTCCGGTCCCACCGGCTGAATGGGATCCAGCAGATCAACGCCCAGCGCAATCAGATCGGGAATGAACGCCCGGATCAAGCCGCAACTGTGATAGAGCACTTTCCCGCCCAGAGAGTGAATGCAATCGGTCATCTCCTTCAGGTAGGGCGCAACGTACTGCCGAAACATGTCGAGTGAAATCAGCGGCCCGGTCTGGCAACCCAAATCGCTGATCAGCAGATACAGATCGATGCGGCCCGCAGTGGCTTCAGCCGCTCGCACGTAATCCTGTTTGTAGAAGTCGGCGAACTTCCGCCCCAGGAAGTGGACCCAGTCGGGCCGCAGGGCCATGTCCATGAACATGCCTTCCCAGCCTCGCACGAGGCCGGGCCGCTGCCACACGTCCGCAAACCCGTAGAGGAGCGCATGTCGGTCGTGGCGCCGGCATTGCTGTGCCAAGGATGAGTAATCGAAGTCGTCCACCGATGGCCAGGCGAAACTCTCCAGATCAGCCAAGCTCGTCGCGTCCGAAAGCGCTCCCTTCACATCCTCGCGCATGGGGCCCCAGCCGGTTTCCTGATAGACATAGCGCTCGCCCCAGAAATTCTGACACACTCCCCCCGTCAGTTTCTGCTCTGGCAACGCCGGAATCTCCAGATGGCGAATGTCGACGCCCAGCTCGTCCAGGACTCGGTTTCGATCCGCGTGCCCCACATACTCGAGCAGGCGGCGCCATGTCGGTTCTTCCGCCCAGAAATCGCGCGGTACGCGATCCGGCTGGTTATGTTCGATCGCGGAGAGCACTCGCTCACGAGGTGTCATATCCATGTTTTGAGACCCCTTCCTCGAAACGCGGCTGATGGCGACAACCAAACGTAGAACGGAATTCAATCCGTTTGTGCAGCTCCCGGCGTGTCCCACTTGCCCGACGCAATACCTGATTGATGACGTTCTCGATCATCGCTCGAGTCGTGTTCCCGCCGATCTCGGTACAGGCGTCACGAGCGTGGAAATCGAAGTGAATGCCGAGGAAACTGTCCGCTCATTTCAGACGTTGCGGCTCTCCCCTAAGGTAACTTACCTTCCAATGCCGTGCGGATCGCCTTAACCTGCTCCACCTGCGCTTCGTCCAAAGCGCCGATCGGCCCGGCTTGCGGGTTCCAATTTGGCCCCATGTCGAGCGTGACGACTCCTTCGTGCTTGACCACGTCCTTGACCCAGGCGATCCATTTCTCGTTGGGATAACGCACATTGCGCTGTGACCAACTCGACCCGAGGAACGTCAGTGCGTGCCACTGGGACCCAGCGAGCCAGCGTGAGGAAGGCACGATGTCAAATGGCTCGTTCAATTCGCCAGCCGTATAATCCTCGGCCTGCGTGTAGTGGATCACTTGAATGCCTGGGTTAAACGTGACGATGGCGTGGGGGTTTCCGTGCTTGACCGCCTCGGCATAGATCCGAGCAATCTCGTCGTTGAAATGGACATGCTGATAGCCACCGTCAAACCACCAGCCAGCCACCTTTTCGCCATAGCGATCGGACCATTCCTGAATCACCTTGGCCCACTTTCTGGCAAACGGTGCGTCGATCGGCTGATCCTGCGGTCCCTGTGGCAGTCCGAAAGCCTGCTGAGCGCGTGGGTCGCGATTGGGAGTCTGGCAAGGGAGATAGAGCATCAGCTTGATACCTTTGGCCTGGAGAGCTCCGGAGAGTTCCAGCGGCAGATCTCGCTGTGAACACCGCTGGCCCGGTGAGTAGCCGGTCACCTGATCGTATTGAGCGTTGGGTGAATTGAAGTAGCCGGAATTCTGTCCCAGCGTAATCACAAAGTACCTCGCCCCCATCGCTTCCAATTGCGATGCCAGAGCTGGGACGTCGAATTGGTCCGTCAACGCCAGGCTCTCGGCATTGCCCGGCAGGAAATGCATGAAGACGCCATACCGCGATTGCTGGAGCCAATCCGTATTCCGGTTGTACTGATCCCCCTGACTCGTTCCAGCGTTCCATAGCAGGAGACTCGTGGCCGCAAGCAGAAATCGTGTTCCTCTGTTGGTTGATCTCATCATCGTCTCTCCGGAAAGGCTGAGACCGCAATATGGTCGTGGTATGGACAGTGCATGGCTCGGCAAGCGACTCGCTGCCAGGCAAGTTGGCTTGCCCAGTCCCTTCGTTGGTGGGGCCGGAGTCGATATCGTTACACCTATCCGGTAGACTAGGGATGGTATCCCTGGTTGGCGTGCGAGATTGTCTGCATGGCCATCCAAAGGACTTATTGTAACCGTGCAACGAGCACAAGGCGATTCCACCGAACATTGAATTATGACGAACGGGTTGAATTCCGGCTGTATTTTGGCGGAGCCAAACGCGTGGGCCATACTCCTTTATTGGTCAAGGACAAGAGGATCGGGTGACAAGAACATCTCGGGCCAATCATTTCTTTGTCATCCTATCTTTTTGTCCCCAATTCTAGCCGCCCAGTCAGCCGCCATTGGCGCAAGTGGGTTGCATTACATTCGAATCATCACCTGGGCGAAGCCAGAAAGAGCAGTCACATCATGACGAAGCCATTCGGTTTTCTGCTGTTGCTGTTACTCACAATCTCACTCGGTACACCATCGTCTGGGTCGTGTGCGGATTCGTTATTTCCGGGCGAGCGTGGCAGGAAGCTGGACCTGGTCAGTCGCGATGACATTTGGAATGAGACGCAGGGTGGTTTCCTGGCACGCTTCGTGAAGGTGCCGCGTGACCAGGTTGTCGGTTTTGCACTCTACACCCATGATCACGGTGTGCTGAAGATCTCGGCACAGCTATATCCCTTGCAGGAGAAGGAAGAACGCGAGGTGCGATTGGAGTTTTTGCACGACGGCCAATGGCGGGAAGTTGCCACTGCACCGGTTATCTACCCAGGTTGGTCTGCTCACTTCCGCATCGATCCGTGGGACAACACACAAGACGTACCCTATCGAGTCCGGCACGGCAAGACAGCCGTGTTCGAGGGACTGATTCGCAAAGATCCGACGGATAAAGACGTCATTGTCGTAGCATCGCTGTCCTGCAGTTCCAATGCAGATCGTGGTGATCGCGATTCGATTGTGGAAAAGCTCAAGAAGCAGGATCCAGATCTGCTCTTCTTCGCGGGCGACCAGAGTTATGACCATACGGAGCACACAGCTTCCTGGTTGCTGTGGGGACAGCAGTTTCGCGAGATCATCAAGGATCGGCCGGTGGTGACCATGCCGGACGATCACGATATCGGACAAGGTAACCTGTGGGGTGAAGGGGGCATCGTGGCCGATTCCCCAGCGGGGGACTCGGGTGGGTATTTCTATCCCGCGGAATATATCCAGATGGTCGAGCGATGTCAGACCTGGCATTTGCCTGATCCCGTCGACCCGCGCCCCATAGGGCAGGGAATCGGCGTTTACTTCACGCGACTGCGCGTGGGTGGCATCGATTTCGCGGTGCTCGAAGACCGCAAATTCAAGTCGGGTCCCAAAGGGAAGATCCCGCAGATGGGACCGCGTCCCGATCACATTCGTCAAGCCGGCTACGATCCCCGGAAAATCGATCTTCCTGGATTGCAGTTGCTGGGAGATCGGCAATTGGCTTTTTTGAACGCCTGGAGCCAGGATTGGAGCGGCACACAAATGAAGGTCGTACTTTCTCAGACCGCTCTGTGCGGAGCAGTCCACCTGCACGGTTCGAAAGACAATCGCTTGCTCGCCGACCTGGACTGCAATGGCTGGCCGCAAACCGGACGCCGGAAGGCATTGCAGGCAATTCGCCGGGCGCTGGCCTGCCATCTGTGCGGCGATCAGCACCTGACGGTGGTGGTCAAACACGGTATTGATGCATTCCGCGACGGCCCATACGGATTTACGAGCCCGGCCATTATCAACAGCTATTATGCGCGCTGGTGGTGGCCCAAGGACGAGAAGGGAGGGGGCCATAGCGTTGCCGGCAGCCCACTCCCCTGGACGGGCGATTATCTGGATGGTCTCTACAATCGGATTACCATGCTCGCCTACGCCAATCCTGCCTTTGACAACATTCAGGTGATGAAAGAGAACCAGCGTAATCCTGCTGCCCTGCTGGGCGACGGCTACGGACTCGTGCGATTCCACAAGAAGTCGCGTGAAACTACCTTTGAGTGCTGGCCGCGTTATGCCGATCTGGCCAAAGGTGACGCAGCCCAATATCCCGGCTGGCCCATCACGATCAAGATGCAGGACAACGATGGCCGCCAGGTTTTCGGCAACCTGCCGGAGTTGGTGTTCGAAGATGTGGTTGATCCGGTCGTACAAGTGGTCAACGAGGCTGACGGAGAGATCCTCTACACCTTGCGCATCCAAGGTGACCGTTTCCGTCCGCACGTATTTGGACCGGGAGAATATACGGTGAAGGCAGGGGTTAGCCAGCCCGACGCATGGTCAAGTTCCGGAATTGCGCCGGTGGACCAGCCGGCGGCACCGATCATGGTACGCTTGAATTGATCATACTTCACAGCCAGCCACGGCGTCGGAACCAGATGATCATGCTGCCGGCAATGACTCCGCAGAAGATCCAGAAGACAAGATAGAGGCCACGCCAATCTTTCTCAGGGATCGGCATGTTCATGCCGTAGACGCCAGCCAGGAATGTCAACGGCAAGAAGATCGTCCCGATCACTGTCAGCACTTTCATGACGTCGTTGGTGCGGTTCGAGATCGTCGACATGTAGGTTTCGGTAAGTGTACCGGTGATTTCCCGGTACGTTTCCACCAGATCGATAACCTGCACGCAGTGATCATAGACGTCACGAAAGTACGTCTGAGTCGTTTCCGACAGGCACTCGTGTTGGGCCAGAGTGGAAGGATGAGCGCATTCCGACGTTTGAGGAAATCCTGGAACTCTGCCAGGGCAAGGTGGGAATCTACCTCGACCTGAAGGATGCGCCGGTGGAAGCAGCCGTTGAGCTCGTGCAACAGTGGGAGATGCTGCCGCATGTTCTCTGGTATGCCGATGGTCGTCGGCTGCAGCGCATCAAGGAAATCTGTCCAGCCAGTATCATCATGCCCGATCCGGGTCCCGCGGCGAATCTGCCACGGTTAATTGACCGTTTTCATCCCACGGTAATCGCCGCCGTCTGGCGAGATTTCACGCCGAGCTTTGTCGATACATGTCACCGGGCCAATGCGATTGTGATCGTTGATGAGCAAGACAGGACAAGCTGGGCAGAAGCACTGCGATGGGGAACCGACGGGATTCAGACCGACCATCCCGCCGAACTAATTGAGTTTCTCGAAGCCGCAAAACGCAAACAGACGCCGTAGCTGAACCCGCCGTAGCTGCAAAGGTCCGCGCCACTGCTCAATCCAACCGTCTTCCAAGCAGGTAATGCCGACCCAACACGATCGGACCACGGAAACGAAATCACACGACTTGAGCAGTGCGAGGCGGTACCCCGTTATCGACTCCCGTGAGGAACTCTGGCCCCGCTTCACACGGCGTGCGCCAACGACGAAAGTTGCAGCATACCGTGACACGCATCTTCGAATGTTCAGCACTACAAGCCGGATGACGCGAACAACGCCCGGGCCTGGTCCGCTGTCAAAGCCCGATCGAAAAGGGCGATCTCGTCGATTTTGCCTTCAAAATTGAATCGTCCATCGCTGCGCCCACCGATGAACAACGAGCAGTTACGGGGTCGCGTAACGCTGATGGTTCCCTGCAACTCACAATCGGGTTTGCCGTCGAGATAGACTCGCACTTGGTCAGCTTCACGCACCAGCAGAATGTGGTACCAGTGGTGTAACAGCAGGTCGGTCTGCCCCACGATTACCTCCCGTCGCGTGTCGCCGTTGTAGAACAACAGTCGACCGGAGGGCTGTTGAGCCGTACCGCCAATACCGAGATGATCGCCTTCAGATGAACCGTCCACGCCTCGTGAAAGAAGGTATCCAGCGACTGGACTCGCATCGGGTGGCATCGCATTGTAGAACCAGCACGCTACGCTGTACGAGTCGGCGAGATCAGGTGTTTCGGCTTTCAGGCGTCCCCCTGCAAAATGTACCGCACGGTTGCCGCGTTCGGTACAGGTAAACGCGTCGCCCGGCGGACCTGGGAGAAAGAGGGCGTAGCCGGGTTCGAGCCGCGCATCGTGCCCTTTCAGAGCCGCATCAGGTACCATCTCCCCGCTGTGAACATCCATCGCCCAATAAGCATACGGCTGATTCGACAGGACTTTTTCGGCGTAGCTCCCACGCGATCTGGCCGGCGTGCGGCGAGGCTGTTTGGAAATCTGCTCCAGCAGCCCCAGCAGTGTCTCCACGATTTTTGGTTCCGCCTGCACTTCCAGCCCTGCCGTGCGTGCCGGCCACGTTGTGTATCCTCCGAGTTGATGCTGTTCAGGCGGCGGGATATAGCCTTCACCGCCGTTGGCCAGCTCGATGTTCATCGACGGCGTGAGCGGGCTCTGCAATTTGAGCTTCAATCCGGTGAGGCCGTAGACCTCGTCAGGAATGGCCGTCATGCCCAACTCTCCGATGCGAATGGCCTGCAATTTCAAGTCCACTTCGGGATTATCGCGCAACCAGTGAGCTTCCGCGGCATAGACTTCGGGCAAGCTGCGCGGCACGTTCTGAATGCCGGCCGCAATCGGCTCGGCCCAGGCCAGCCGTTGGTCATCGGGTGTGCGGCGGCCCAGCCGCAGCGTCGCTTCGGCCATTGCGACCGTCACATCGCTGCGATAAGTGACCCCCTGCAGCGCCTCGTCTGCCAGATCGGCCAGACCGTGGCAGTAACGCTCGAATCCGTCTGGTTTCCCCTGGAAAGGTTGATCGGCCAGCGGAATCGAGTAGTCCATAAAGTGCAGATCGCCACTAGTCCCTTGTGACATGAGCGCGACAAACGGTGTGCTACCTTCTGGATTTGCCCCGCCGAGATCTTCTTCCAACAGTTGGCACACACGGCCGGTGTAGTCCGACGAAAGTCCCGCGGCACCATAGTAGTGCATCGAGAAGTTGCCCAACAGCGCCAGCGGGCGTCCGTCACGATCCTGGATCGACAACAGAGTCAAATCGGGATCGATCGGCCCGGATGGACCCGCCGTATCGGGATTGGCATGCCCGGGATGCATCATGGCCCGCACCGATACCTGGCCAAACGGATCGGCTTGCATCTTGTGCGGCAGGAAGATCCAGCGACGCGTATTGGTGTAATGCCCCGCGTCGGCGACCGCCCAGCCCGCTTGGGCGGGACGCATCGCCTGGGCTGCCTGCTCGATGCTCGCCGCGATCCGCGGCACCAGAGACTGCGGATACTGCGGGTCCGCCGGGCACCCCAGGCAGCGCATCGTCGCCGGAGCGCTGTGGGTGTGGGTGGCGGAAATGAGCATGTGATCCTCGGGGATGCCTGTCTTTTCCGAGGCAATACGTTTCGCGTCGTCACACAATTCACGCGGCAGCATGCAGCTATCAACGACGCAGATGGCGATACGCTGCAAGCCATCCTCCATCACCAGGCTGCGCATAAAGGGACTGTGTTACCTTGTCGGCAGTCTGCTGCAGGAAACCTCCGTTCTGCAGCACCGGCAGTTGCTGCGGATCGATGTTCACTGCCGCGGCTCCGGCGTGAAATCCGTGAATCTCCCACTGCATCAAAGGCTTTCAGGCCGTCAGGCATCGTGAGCAACAGCAGCAGCACACTGCCGTAAACCAGGTACGCCCATGTGCGCCGTGGAGGCTTTCGTGCCAGACGCAAATTCGCTCGTCGGGGAATCCGCGGGGGTGGTGAACGGCTCTTTCGGCTGCTGAGCTGTTTGGGCGATCGGTTTAAAGCCTTAACTCCGAAAGCAGAAATGACTTGTCACTTGGATCGAATTACCTCTATCTTCCCTGGCTTGATTCTCACGAAGGCGCGTCATCGGTGGTCGCTCGTTACCACACCATACTCCACACAGCCAATCTATTGCTACCCACTCGAGGAATCTCAGTTCCGACTTTCGAGGGGCTCGTTCGGTTTAGCGGTATTCGTGCGGACCAAACGCACCGTCTGGGATGTGCCTTGTTTCCACAGGTCATACTTCGGATCGGCGTACGATCAAAGAAACTCAGTAAGCTGCCGGGTCAGTACGTTTCGCATCTCGACCTGAGCCGGATCGTGATACAAGTTCACCCATTCACCCGGATCTTCGGTCAAGTGATAGAGCTCGTGAGGACCATCGGAGTGACGCAGATCAGTTTCCACTGGTCTGTGCGAACAGCTCGCGTGTTTTCGAACTCATAGAATACCACGTTGTTCCACTCCAGAGGCTCGCCGCACAACGTGCGGGCAAAGTCTCTTCCAGGCGACTTCGGTTGGTGGGTATCTTGCCACGCAATCCGAGGTATCCCAGGAGCGTCGGCATCAAGTCGTAGTTGGCAACCATCAGTTTATTGCGAGTTCCCGCCGGATCGCGCTTCGGTTGCCGGACATATCAAGGGAATGTGCATCGTCGAATCAAAAGCATGTAGCGGTCGAGTATGGTCCCCCATGCCCCACAGTCCATGTTGGCCGCAACCGAGTCCCTGGTCGGCCGTGAACACGACCAGCGTCTGTTCGTCGAGCCCCAGACGATCGATGGTCGCCATCACTTCGCCCACTCCGTCATCCACGCCACTGATTTCAGCGGCATATCGCCGCATCGAAGTGATATTGTTCATGAACTGCCGGTTGTCGCGCAACCAGGGATGAATAGGATTTCGCGGAAATGAGACCAGTGTCTTATCGGCATAGTAGTCCGCATGCCGATTGCTAGCGGGCTGCAGCATACTGCCACCCAGACCGTAGGGACCGTTGTATGTGAGCAGCAGGAAGAATGGCCGATGATCGTGATTCTGCCGCAGGAACTTGATCGCGTGCTCCGTCCACACATCAGTCGTATAGCGCGGTTCGTTATAGATCTGGCCTTCATGGATGATCGGCTGCTCATAGAACTCAGCCGTATGACCGTGCGGCTTGGTGATCCAATAGGAGGTGAACCCTTCCTGAGGATTCATGTTGTCGCCCAAATGCCACTTTCCCACCAGGCCGCAACGATAACCAGCTTCCTGGAGGACTTCACCAAGTGACGTAAACCCCTCGAGGGTGTTGCGAGCTTGCGGCCCAATCTGCAATCGATTCGCCTGCAGGTAGCAATGCACGCCGTGCTGGGAAGGCATCAATCCCGTGAGAAACGTAGCCCGTGTCGGAGAACAGACCGCATTGCATGCGAAAGCGCGTTCGAACAACATTCCGTCGGCGGCCAAACGGTCGATATGCGGTGTGCGGATGTCGGGATTCCCGTAGCACCCTAACGTCCACGGCCCATGATTGTCCGTCATGATGACAATCAGGTTCGTTGGTCGATCATCCGTCGTGTGACCCGCGCGACATGGGTTGGCACAACAGAGCGCAAAAGAACACATGCCGGTGACGTAAATCACACACGCGTGAAACGACAGATAGATCTGAACATTCATCGAACACATTCCGGCCATCTGGATATTGGGAGAAAAGGCAGATTCCACCGCACATCACTCACGCCAATGCGTTTGAACCCGAACCATCATACCCTTTCCTCAAAAGAATCACCACTTTGTGACAATGCCATCCCACCCCACTGAACTCATGTGACAAGCCCGGGAATGGCACCGCTGCAATGACACTAATAACTAACCCACTCAGCAAACATGCGCCGCGACTCCGGAATTACCACAAACGGCTGTGCCGTCCTGAGGTGACGCGAGCAATTGCGCGACGTTGGATAACGCAGATTGACGGGATAGAGCGTGAGCAGTACATTGCGTGCGCCTGATAAAATCACCTTCTTAATGAAGGTTTTCACACACGCCCAAAAATTCCTACAAATCCCTCGGACAGTCTATTGTCGTTGAGAAACTTCGAAATGGAGCGGCATGAATCGGCCAACTCACGAAAGAATCATGGCTGCTCTGGTGACATGTGCAGAGCGGTTGCCCCCGAATTTGCGGATGCCGCCGCCATCGTTCTTGACGATGCGTGGGGAGTTTCTGGAATTCGACGAGGCGGCCAAGACCCTGACCGTGAGATTTCCGGTGCTGGAAGGATATCTTAACCCCTTCGGCACGATGCAGGGTGGATTCGTGGCTGCTGCCGTGGACAACACGATCGGTCCGCTGAGTATGCTGTTGGCGCCACCCAGCATCACACATCGGCTGGAAATGAAATTCAGTCGTGCGATCGCAGAGGACGTCGAGTCCATTCGCGTTCAGTCACGGCTGATTGAAATGAGAAAGCGGCGACTCATTCTGACGGCCAGCGTGTTGGATGCTAGCGACCAGATTCTGGCGACGGGAAAGGCGACCAATTGGATCATGGCCAGTCTGGATCCGTAGCAGCCAACGCTTACCGCTTCATGCCGAGATGGGAGAGAAACTGGTGTCCGAGATCATCAGCCGTCTGGCGCAACGCGTCGAAAAATCGCTCTCGGAAGCGACAGTCGGGTCCACCAAGCGGCACGGGAGTACCTCGCACAGCTCGACTAGTCCCCCGCGAGTGGTGAGCCGCCTCGAGCCTTTCATGCAGCCCGGCTCAGTGCGCCGAGCTGCATGTGGTACCACAAAGCATTACTTGCCTTCCTCTTTCGGCTCGGGCAGGCGGACCAGCATCCACGTCTGCGTCTCGCCTTCTCCGAAATGAACCAGCGACGTGGCCTCATCCTGTGTGAGGTTGTAGATGCCTGTCTCCATCACGATATCCTGGTTTTCGCCATCGGCAAATCGCCAAGCCGCTCTTTGTGTCTCGCGATCCACCATACCCTCGACAGGCCGGCTCTTGTCGGTCGTGTCGTTGTAGAAGGTTCCGGCAATGACCCCTTCCTTGCTGACAGCCAACTGCAGCAGCATGTCGGTATCCGCACCGCTTTCGTCGGCCAAGGCGAAGACCCCTAACGGCATCCATTCGACTTTCTCAGCGTCGAGGTCCTGAGGAATACTCTCAGCGATCGTTTCCGCCTGCTGATAGTAAGCCTCAGTCGTCGCAACCTGCTGATTGTCGACATAGACATAGTTGTCGCGGTAGACGACCGTATTGCCGTAATCGTAGACCACCGGCTGAGCCCAGCTCCAGGCGAACCAACCACCAAAGGCCGCCCAAGTGCATGGTCGCCAGCACCAGTTGCCGGGATACCGGTTCCAGTGCCCGTGCCATCGCCAGCCCGCGCCGGGTGGGTGCACTCCCCACCAGGCGCGATCAAAGGGGCGACGATCAACGTTGTTCCACCTGTTGCGCGTGGCTCGGATATTGTTCTCACGATTCACGACAAGATTCTTGTTGCCGCTGCCAATGTTGATATTGGTGCGATCACCAATCTTCGTACGGTCACCGATGTTCGTGCGATCACCGATGTTCGCGGTCGCCGATGTTGGGTCGATCGGCGGGACGCGTACCAACACCGGGCCGATCGGCAAGGCCCGGCCGACTGCCACCCGGGAGATCCAGGAAATCCGCCAAGTCACCCTGTGAAGGCCGACCGGAACCGGGCCGATTGCCACCCAACCCCGGCCGATTGGCGTTGTCGCCCAAGCTGGGCCGGTTCCCGCCCACGTTCGGCCGATTGCCGCCGCCTCCCAAATTCGGGCGGTTGTCACCCGTCCCGGGCCTACCAACAAGGCCTGTCCCGGGCCGTGTGCTGGGTGAGGGCCGCGTGCTGGGTGCGGGGGGCCGCGTGCTGGGTGAGGGCCGCGTGGCGACATTACCTGCGCCACCGGGTCGGGACACATTCGGTCGGCTGAGCTGCCGACGGCATGGCAGGTCTGCTGGCCGCGGGACGACTTGTCGCACGGCTCATCGAAGGAGTACGTGCAGCGGCACCGCCACCGCGACTCACACCCCCTCCTCGTGCCGCACCGCCGCCACCGCCTCCTCGAGCCCCGCCACCGCCGCCACGCGCATCCAATTCGCTGGTTGCCAGTAGCAGGCCAGCAGTCACTATGGTTGTCAACAACAATACCCGTTTCATGGTCATGCTCCCTATCTGAATTGCTCGCTCAATGGCTTGTCAGTTTGTGCTGCGACGCAGCTCGATCGGACCGATATTCGGTAACAGTTCGCCATCCACCTGGCGGCCAATCGACTGGAACGTAATCGTGTTATCGTCGATCACCTGCATGATGTTGGTTGACGACGCCCGACGCCCGTCGGCAAGCACCTGCAAACTCTTCACGGTCCAGCGGTCTTTCTCTTGGGACCACCGTCCAGCGCCGAAACTACCGTCCGAATCGAACAACCAGGAGCGAATTGTCTCATTGGCCGGATCCCACCCGATGATCTGAGTGCCCTCGAAATCAACGCGATCCTCAATGAATACCTTGAACGAACGGACGATAAAGTTCTGGTTCGTCGTCCACCGGCAAGTGGTCGTGACGGTGGCATTTTCGTCAGCATCTTCCCACGTGCCAATCATCCACTCCAGCGACTGGAGTTTATCGTAGTGCGACGGCGCCACGGCGGGCTCCTCCTGTTCCGAGACCCGATCCATGCGCCATCCCTCGGCAGTCTTCACGTGCAGAACCTCGTACTCGCTCTCATTCGGCTCCTTGTCGGGTACAATCACCCGCGCCGTTCCTTTTTCGACCGCCACGTGGGGCGAAAGGAACTGGATCATCGTCCCGACCAATTCCAGTTTGGCGTCCTTCGTCTTGTCAAAATAGGCAGCAAAACTCTCTTCCAGCTGCTGACGTCCACGTAACGTTTCGCCAGCTGGTGTCACATATTCACCACCTTCACTCCAATGAGCCGCCAGCGATTTGGCGTCTGCTTTGTTAAACGCGTCCACATACGAATCAATCACCTTTCGTACCGCCGCCTCGTCCTCGTTTGCTGGCTCATCAGCAAACGGCGCACCGAGGCCAGTCAGCGAGCCAGCACCGACGATGCAGATCGCCACTATTGACCATAAGGATCTCATGGACCACCCTCCTTCTACCCGTAAAAAGACCACGCTCGTTTCCCCTTGACTATTTCCTATCGCCCACGCCGCCATGCGATCCGCTGCAAGCCGTCCGGAATTCGAGCTAAGCTGAAGACACACGGAAAAGCGCGCACGATTGTGGTTAGCATCTCCCCCAAACGTGGCTGCGACGTCTCGCCGCGGCGGCTGCGGTTGGAGACAAGTCTCCCCCGCGAATGCGAGGAACCCGATCCTTGACTCACCCGCCAGCAGGCCAACCGGCAGCCCCTCCCTAGCGATCAGGGAGATCCCCAAAGCCACACGCCACTATAGGGCGTGAACAGTATTTTACCACCGTTTTCCCGCGCGACACGAACTGATTTCCCCACATGGGGACGGTGGCTAGCTCCGCTACAACAGCGGGCTGACGAGTCGGAGGGTGTTTTCCAGGAAGCGGTTTCCAAAGGAACGCTGGCTCCACTGCGCCGGATCAAGACGATCGGAGTTGGCCAGGTAGGTCTGTTGCAGGGAGCGCAACTGCTGGCCGAATGGGGCATCGTACACGAACATCGCTACCTCGTAGTTCAGCCAGAGACTCCGCATGTCCAGATTCACGGTACCGAACATCGAGATTGTGGAGTCGACAACGATCGATTTGGTGTGCAGCAAGCCGGCTCGATACAGGTAGATTTCCACGCCACTTCCCAACAGATCATCGTAGTAGGATCGGCTCGCGTACCGCGTCAGCCGTGAGTCCACTCGCTCCGGAACAATCAGACGGACCCGAACACCACGGCCGGCGGCACCGCGCAAGGCTCGGAGTAAGGAATCATCTGGCACCAGGTAAGGCGTGCTAAGCACCAATTCATCCTGCGCGGAGTTGATCAAGGCCAGAATCATTTGCAGTAGTCCGTCTCCCGATTCGCCTGGTCCGGAGGGAATGACCTGGATATCGGCAGACCCCTGCGACTGGACGAGACGCAACTGCACACTTTCGATGAGCAGGCTCGATGGGCTCTCCGGTCTCCAGAACCCAGTCTCCCAACATCGTGGCGGCCAGCAGAGCAACGGCGGCGCCTTGGATGCGTACCATCGCATCCACCCATTGGCCCACACCCGCATCCTGTTTGAAGAATCGCGGGTCGACCAGGTTCATACTGCCGGTCCAGGCCAGTTCATCGTCGACGACGACGATCTTGCGGTGCAGACGCAGGTCGGTGCGGCCCACCAGGCTGCGCAGCAATCCGACGGGCAGCGCAGGTCGCAGGTCGACCCCCGCCGCGCGGAGCCGCTGCGGCTGTTTCCCCTTCCACCAGGGACGAGCGCCGAGCGCGTCGATCAGCAAGCGGCAGGAAACACCACGTTGGGCGGCCCGGATCACCGCCTCCAACACCTCATCCGCACTCCCTCCTTCGTGCCAGATATAAAACTCCATTAAGACGCTGGTCTGTGCCGCATCCACGTCCCGAGCAATCGCCAGCAGCATCTCGCGGGTGTCCGAAAACATCTCGAAACTGCTTCCCTGCACCGTTGGACTCCCCACCATGGCACGCCCCAGTCGATCCATGCCCTGCGCCGCGGGAATGTGTTGCGACCAGTCGACTTCGGTCAGCCCATCCCGCAGCGCTGCTTGCGCAATCGGTTCGAAGCCAGTCCGTAGAGTCCCTATCCTCTGTGCGCGTGTCCGACCAATCCGCCGTTCGCCAATCATGAAGTAAAGCACGACGCCGCCCAGCGGAACCGTCGCGACCAGCAGTAGCCAGGCAAGTGCCACACCAGTCGGTGGTCGTTTCATGATGACACGTACCATGGTCCCGATCACAATTGTACCGTGTACAATAATCATGAGTGTCGAGGGGTGCAGCAAGAACGACATGCGGTACTCCTGGGGTGGCACAGCAGACTGCCGTTTGCAGATGGCAGAACGCAGACCAAGTGGAAAGTCGTCGACACGCCATGGTACAATCTGCGACGGTCCGCAGCGGCTCGCGGCAAGCGCAGAACATGGCGAGTCGATGCAGGATTGTAGCACGAGCCCCAATCCTCGTTCTACTGTTGAGCAGAACCTCGTTGCCCTGCCATACAGATTCCGTTGGAGATTCCCCATGAGATGGTTCCGTCCGCTTACGGTCGTTGTCCTGTGCTGCTTCGCCTCTCGGCTGACATCCGTGTTGGCGGCCCAGGGAGATGAAAGTAGTCAGCTCCATTTGACGATCCCGCATTTAGCCACGAACGATCGGACGATCAATGACGCCTTTCGCATCGCCATCGGCGATCTGGTGGGAAACATCACGCCTTATCAGGACGGCTTGCTTGACCATCCGGTGCCGGTGATTCTGGCAGGGCTAGACTACGGCACGCCATGGACCCGGGACGCGTCGATCAACGCCTGGAACGGTGCATCACTGCTGGCTCCCGACGCCGCGCGAAATACGCTGCTGGCCGTGCTGCAGCGCACCGATCAGGGAATCCGCATCGGCGGACAGTACTGGGATTGCATCGTCTGGTCGACCGGAGCCTGGCAGCATTACTTGTACACTGGCGATCGAGAGTTCCTGGCTCTGGCGCTCGAAGCGACCCGCAACACGCTCGCGCATTACGAAGCAACGGAATGGGATCGCGAAACGGGGCTGTTTCGCGGTCCCGGTTGGAGCGACGGAGTGGCCGGCTACCCCATGGCGTACGCCGATTGCCATGGCTCCAGCTCGATTCTCGACTGGCCCCAGTGCAATCCAGACAAGATCGCCAAGCCGGGCTATGGCATCCCGATGCAAGCTCTATCGACCAACTGTTTGTATTACAGCGCCTACCTGGTGGCCGTACAAATGGCTCAAGAGTTGACGACAGCTCCCGATCCGACGTGGGGCGAGAAGGCGGAAGCACTCAAGCGAGCCATCAATCGGCACTTCTGGCTGGAACAGCAGGGGACCTATCGCTTTCTGGTAGGACCGCTGGGATCCTGCGATTACCAGGAAGGACTGGGACATGCTTACGCGCTGCTGTTCGGGATCGCCAGCCCACAACAAGTCGAGCAAGTGTTTGCCAACGTGCATGTCACGCCCGCAGGGCTACCTTGTGCCTGGCCCAGTTTTCCACGTTATGACGCCCCCGACGGTCTGGCATTCGCCCGCCATGCCGGCACGGTCTGGCCGCAGATTCAAGGGTTCTGGGCCGAGGCGGCCGCCCGCGGGAAAAAGCCCGAGGTGTTTGCTCATGAACTACTCAACCTGGCTCGTCACGCCCGTCGCGACAGGCATTTTGCCGAGATCTACCACCCCCTCACCGGCGAGATCTATGGCGGTATGCAGGAAGCCGGTGACGAAGGAATGATCCTCTGGGAAGCAACATCCCGGCAGACGTGGGCCGCCACGGCATACCTGAGAATGGTGCTGTTGGGCTTGGTCGGCCTGCGCTGTGATACCGAGGGCCTGCGATGTGAACCTTGCTTGCCGGCCGGAATTCAAACGGTCGAACTGAGGAACCTGCGATATCGTGACGCGCTATTGGATATTCGCATCAGCGGAAAGGGAACCACGGTTAAACAGTACACTGTCAACGACCACCCGACAGAGGCGATTCTTGTGGATGCTCACACGAAAGGAAACGTCCGCATCGTTGTCCGGTGCGAATAGACGCTCGACGTACCGTGCTGCAGCTATTGCCCGGTCCGGCCTTTGCGCGTGGCCCGTTGCTGCGGCCGGTCTTTCTGAGCTTGTTCGCGTTGGAACAGTCGATGCTCAGACACAATCCACTGCACGACACCCGGCGTGGCGGTGAGGACGGGCAAGAGTTCCTCAATGCAGATCGTCGCATCCTCGGGACTGCCCAGGGCCGACCCATCTGTCACGACAGGGGGAGAGACGGCGGTGAGTACTTTGGGAACATGCGGGTTACAGGTCAGCGCAGCGCGAATTTCCCGCCGCGCGGCATCCGAACTCCCGCTCAGCCGAAAAGCCAAGATCGCTTGGGCATAAGCCCATTGCGTGGAATGTTCGCGATAGGCCTTCAGCAGGCGCGCGGCCTCGACATCACGGTTGGTTGCCATCAGCCGGGGGAGCAACAGGTAGCGTGCCCCTTGATGGTCTTCGGGATCCAGTTGCAGCAGTTGCTGAAACTGTTGAATGGCGTCATCCAGTTGCCCCAGCTCGTCGAAGGTCATGGCCAGCCCCATGCGAGCGCGCAAATGGCTTTCGTCCGTGGTGACGGCCCAGACATTCACATCGTCCTGACGAGACAACTGGCCCGGCACCCAATCCTCGCCGACTGCCACGGCTCTCTGATAGTGCAGCAACTGGACATCGAGCGTAGGAGACATCTCGCCGAGAATCACGTGTGCTTCGATACAATCGGGGTCATGCTGCAGTGCCTGTTGAGCAAGTTGCCTGGTCCGGCGTCCAAATGTCTCGATCGCCTGATAACACAAAGCACGAGCCATCTCGGCGGGCGTCTCTGGCTTGATCCCAATACCGTCATACGACACGCCCGAAGCCGTTCCCCGCAACAACATGTCCGCCCCTACCAGCACGGACGCCAACCGCTGCTCCGAATACAGTTCCAGCATCATGCGCAATTGATCATTGATTCGAGGATCGGGCTTGTAGCCACGCATCATCCACTGCTGCGGAGTGGCGGGGCGAATGAGATCGGGGATGGACAGCGTGTACTTCGCTCTGACGCCGTCGCTGCGCAGCACCGTCTTGGTCCATCGCCCTCGATCAATCTGCTCCACGGTAGCGGCGGCGAGCACCTGCAGGAGACCTTCCAGAAAGACCAGCTGCCGGGCCGAAGGACGAACGACTTCCGAACCTTCGTACTTGACGATCCTCGGATAGGCCTGCGGCCCGGCTGTCGCCAGCTCATAGTCTTCCCAGAGATTCGCGTCCTCGATCGGTATCCACGCGACTTGACCGTACGACAATTGCCACAGAGGCATGTCTTGCCAGCCACTCTTTTGAGTGCAGTAACGAAAATGATCCTGGGGGGTGTCTCGCAACCCAATTCCATACAATTCGCGATCTGCGCCGAACACGGCGACGTGCTTCATCCCCGGCGGAGGCGTGGGGGTGTGGATGCGGATCAAATCATCTTCGCAGAGATGGAGCCAGGGCTGCGCGCGATAGAAAGCGGCGGCGGCCTCCGCAAATCCGCGTACCTGCTCGACCGCGACCCCTGGCGTGTCGAGCAACGAGTCAATACGTGCCGTACCCCGGCGGTGGAGCTTCGCCAGGTCCACCTCCACTTCATCCATTTCCACCATCTGCTCCACCAGACGGATATCGATCTCGCAGCCTGCCAACGCTGTTTGGAGATGCTGCGCCAGGGCCGGATCTGTCACTTGAATGCAACCCGGACGGAATTGCCGATCCTCGACGGCAAACACGACGAGGCTCGACAAGAGACAACTCGCACTGGCTTCCTCGGGACGCACGGCCCGCAACTCGCTCATCGAACGATCGCTGGCATCCACCCAGAGCGGCATGATCGGTCGAAACAGATTGCCCTGCTCGTCCGTGACCCAGGCGATCATGCGCAAGAATTTCCCCTGCCACGTTCTGTCCGGACGCCGCGGTAGCCGGCGAAATCGTTGGATCACATCACTATCCATGCCTCTGTTCCTCCCAGGTCACAAGATAGCACCACACATGGCGGCACTGCCAAACCAGAAACAGGCTGGACGGGGATGACAACGACGGAAACACCAGACAATACAGAATACCATATTTGCTCGACGCGCATCAGTCCTCTCGAAGATAGATATGGCGGAACTGCACCAATGCAGGGGGACTGGTCCATTGACCCTCGGCGTTCTTCGCACCATGATGCTGCAGGCCCAGAGGTCCTTCCGAGGGCAGGCCGGGCAACCGAGCGTTTTCGATCACTTGCCGGCCGTTCAGTTTCACCCACAACCGGTCCCCTTTCACGGTGATCTCGAAGGTATTCCATTGGCCAATGTCGTGATCGGCGTTGGTTTTCGGAGTCACCGCCGCACGCACCTCGGCCGGCATACCCTGGTCCATACGATAACCGTAGACTTCGCCCGATCCAGTGGGCCAACACCAGATGTTCACTTGCGACTTGCCTTGACCACGCAACAAGATACCGGAGTCAGAATCGGGAACGCTGAGCTGGATCTCTTTCCCACTGGCATCCTTCTTGTGGCTCCCGTCGCCGCGAATGATCGGCACGCGTGGATTGATGTAAGGAGTCTCCTTGATCCGCCAGTCCACCAGCAAGGTGAAATCCTTGTACGACTTCTCAGTCCAGAGGCTCTTATCCCCTTTGGCTTCACTCGATGCATCGTAGTCGATGACGCCATCGAGGATCTGCCAGTGACCATTGTCTCCTGAGGGCACCTTCCAATGGGTGAAATCGCAGCCATCAAAAAGCGACACGAAACCAGCTGGAGGCTGTGCCTGCGCCGTGGCGACTGCCAGCACCATGCCAAACCAAATCAGCAAGCGACTTTTCATGAGCGACATCTCCCTGTTTTGCCAACCACTAAGCACCAATCACTGGGCCTGGACGAAATTGAAACATACCCGTTCACAGCATCCGGCGGCAAACGCTGACTCTTGGCCTCCGTCTTACTCTTACTCTTACTCTTACTCTTACTCTTCTTCTTCCTCCTCCGAGCTGGCCCAAAACCCGCGTCTATGTCGCTGGCAAAGGGGTGCCGTTCATGCAGTGTTCAGTGAAGTTGCCTCCAAGTGCAGCAGAGGGGGAAGGGAGTAAGATTATGAGTAAGATTATGAGTAAGAGTAAGATGGCACAGTAACGGAGCCCTGCCGCGTCAGGACTCCATGAACGGTTACCTTGAAACATACCCCGAGGGATGGTCACGTACAACCACATCGAACACTCGAGCCGATTCATCAAGTTGCCCCACGACCCGGTCCTTCAGCAGCGTTTGGAGGTCGCGATTGCGAAGTCCCACGGATAACCGGAATTGCGCAACTTGCTCGGGGCGCAGTAAGATTTCGATCCGGGCAAACGCCAAGGCCCGCTAGTCTGCTCGCAATATCCCGACCAACTGCTCACGCCACTGCCGAGCGCGACGATCCCACGAGGGAAGAAGTTGGGAACGAAACGTCCACAAGACGAAACAGATCCCCGAGAGCAGCAACAACTCGGTAGCCTCTTCCCAGAAACCATACCAGACACGACTCTGATCGTAGAGCCCTCCGATCACGGTGCGGAGCAAACCGAACCCCAGTGCCCCGATGCCTGCGGAAAAAGTGATTTTTGCCCGCTGCAGCGATTTGTCGCGTCCCCAGAGAACGGTTGCCAACGAAGTCGCAAGAAGCATGATCGCCGCCCCCCCGCAACCCCAGGTCTCGAGCCACTGAAATACCCGCAGATGCCCGTAATGATAAAACTGGCCAAACACCATGGTGTTATAAGCCTGGTCGTGCCAATCGGCTGTGGGAAGCATGAATGCCAGCAGCAGGCAGAGAAGAATCAGCATCACAAATAGTCGTCTCAGTCCGCAGGGTACGTCCGCGTTCTTGATGCACCTGCCGCACAGCCCAATGGCTCCACAACGATGCGCCGGATCACTAAACCCCAAAATCCGCCGATCTATCCCCTCGAGCACGGCGTACGTGACAAACCCCAGGCAGATCACCATTCCTATACTGTGCCCATATTCCAGCAGATAAGACGTCTCTTGGAAGCCCAGCACATTGACTGCGCACAGATTCTCGCCCACCAAGAAAAACAGCATGCCCCACTTCAAGGCAACCAGTTCGGGACTAGTGCTCCTCCAAAGAACCACAATCACCATCAGGCTCAGCAACGTGTAAATCGGCTTCAGGACGAAGAAAGCTGTCACCGAAACAATCTGGTCTGCCAGCACCGGTTCGCGGAACGGCAATCGATCGGTACCCTCGGCATTCGTCCGCCACCGAGCGTAGGATGTATCGTCCGGTCCCTCGGCGCTACGGATCCACTCTTGGATACCACCGCGCACGCGCCACGCGTCCGCCACCCCCATCGCACGTAGATGCCTGGTTGCTTGCCCACTCGCCACTCCCACGTCATCCAACAGCAACATGGTCTTGTGCTGCACGCTTGGTGGCAGATCGTGGGAAGTGTCGGCCGCCACCACCCGCGTCAAGGGCCAGTTCACCGCGCCATCGATGTGCCCTGCCGCGAAATCGGACGGCACGCGCACATCGACCAGCACGCAAGAGCCGGTGGACGGGACCAGCAATCGTTTGGCCTGCCAGGGCGTGACCGTGGGAGTCCCGCCGACAAGCAGCCAATAGCCACCGATCGGCAAGAGGATACCCAGTACGATGAGTGGCACTGAGAGCCGGCGGCCGTGGCTGTACGGCGGTTCATGGGCGTGCATCGCTGGCAAGCTCGCTTCCCTCCGATGCGGCCAGCTCTCCCGCCCGTCCCAGCCCGCGCTCGAGCGCGTTGAATTGGCAGAACGAGACGGCAGCGCCGCCCGGTTGAATCATGTGAATACAACATTCGTCGATGCGTGCTTGATCATAGGTGAAAGCATCCATAAACGGCTTCACCACCACCCGAAAATAGTCTTCGACTCGCCAACGGACGCCACAGCATTTCCAGGCATCCGTCAGATTGAAATTCATACGATCGGCCAATTGATCGACGTGCTCCTCGTAGGAGAATATTCGCGTGAGTGGCACAAGTTCGCCTTTCGGTTTACGGGCCACAAACGTGAAACTGCAACAATTCGGGTCACCGCAGGGTAAGGGCTTGAAATCTTCTTCGTCCAACAGGCCGTCCGATTGCTCGGCCAGCAAGCGGATGACATCGCCAGCGGTCAAGCGATTTTGCGAGTCGCGCGGCCGCTCGAATCGCCCGCTCCACGTCGCCGGCTGGTAGGTAATGCCCCGTATCTGCGGTGTTTCCAGCCCCAGTCGCAGCAGGTCACCCAACTGCGATTCATTGGCCTGAGAAACCACGGTGCAAACCAGCGTGGTGGGAAGGTCGTGCACGCGAATCACCCGCAATACCCCCTCCTTTCGCGCCAGGAGATCCGCGCCGCGCAATTGCAGATGGCTGTCTCGATCGACACCATCATACTGCAGCGATAACTCCAAATGCGGCTTGCGCCGAGCCAATTCAGCCGCCAACGTACCGCGGTCAGCCAACGGTAGCCCGTTCGTATTGATCATAATGTGATCAATGGCCAGCGTCTTGGCATGATCCACGATCCGCAATATATCCGGATGCAGCAGCGGCTCACCACCACTTAGCTGCAGAATATCGAGTGATCCGCGGGTGGTGACGAAGGCCTCCAGGTCTGCGCACAACTCCGCGTACGGGCGGTGTTTTCCCGATGGACTGTTGGCAAAACAGACGGGGCACTGAAGATTGCACGCCTCCGTCAGCTCCAACAGGGCCACACACGTTTTGTGCTGCGGCGACCCACAGCAGCCGTCCCCACAACCATCCACCCTCTCGGTGAGTGGCGGATGTGGAACCTCGTGACGCAGGTAATAGTGTCGCCGATCGGAGCTGATCAGAGCCACCGTCTGACCATGTTCGGGACATTCCCGGCTCAACAGTACGCGTCCCTGTTGTTCGAACACGACACCGGGAATCTGCTGCAAACACGTCGGGCAGAGTGTGAGCGTCTGCTTGAGCACGGTCGGCTGAGCACTGCAAGTTATCGGACGACGGATGGCATGACGCCGTGGCCGCCACCTCCAGTTGGCGCGGCAGCAGGGAAGTCCCCATACAAGCAGAACAAGACTCAAGAAGAGCGCCGCCCACTGGTAGCCGGTCAAACCCATCCAGAGCCGTGCTTCGGGGCGCACGAATTCCGTCAGGAAGCGATAGATGAAGTAGGCCAGGAAGTACAAGCGAATGTGCTGGCCGCGCAGCAAGTCGCGCCGGTAGAGTTGGTACAGAGCGACCGCCGCGCAGGCGTGAAAGAAGGACTCGTAAAGCTGCGTCGGATGGCGCAGTTGGCCGTCGCCGAAATCGACTCCCCAGGGCAACCATGTCGCACTGCCGTAACAACATCCGGCGTGGAAACAACCGAGGCGTCCCACTGCGATCGCGCCGGCCACAGGGACCGCAAAGCTGTCGCACATCTCGATCGGCTTGCCAAGCGTCCATTCGGCAATCTGCACACCCAGGTAGCCACCGATCAAGCCCGAGACGATCGTCTTACCTCCCGTCAACCAGGCAGTCCCATCGAGAAATCCACTCCAATCACTCAACAGAAACGGGAGCTTGGCACCTATGATGCCGCCGCAGAAAGCGCCCAACACAATAAATGATCTTTCCCACCACGTCAGATCAAGCGGTTTCTGGGTCAAGCGATAGAGGGCCACACCGGTTATCACCGCCGTCGCCATGATTGCCACATAAATCCAATCCACAAGTTACCCTCGCTGCATGCCGGAGGCTGAGTGAAGAACGCGCCCAAGAGAGATCTTCCGGCCGATCACGTGCGTCGCGCCCGGGAAGTCTTCCAGGCGTAAACAAAGATGGCCGCGATAGCCGCGATCACCCCAAACGCAACTACCGCGACAATCAAGGCAATCAGGCCGAATCCCGCCGCTTCAGATCGTCCGCTGCTGATGACCATCACCCCGCAGAAACTGGCGACAGCTCCCACAATGGCGGCAATGACCGTCACCCCAATCCCCACCATGATCGCCACCGACACCGCGAAGATCGCCGTCCTCTCCCCCAAGGCCAACGGTCGCGCTTGCGACGACTGCCTGCGCAGCACGGTAAGACACGTGGCGATCCACGCCGGCGCGACAATCATCGCCAGTACCACACCCAGTCCGGGGAGAATCCGAAAGACACCCAGCAGCACAGCGATCAAGGCAATGGTCAGCATCAGCGAAGCGAAGCTGAACTGAAATGTGGCATGACGCTCATACGGAGTCGGTAGCCACTCAGCGGCCGGCTCCGCCCCAGAAAAATCCTGGAGGCACAGCCAGCATCGCTTGGCCGTAAACGGGTTCTTGGCCGCACAACCGGGGCAGACAATGGTCTGTGGCCCTTTGGTTATTGGTGGTGGTGGTGGTGGTGGCTTGGTCGAGGACATCAGGGGCCCCCTCTGTCAGAATTCCGCCGCTCCGCGAAGTCGGTCGCGATACGACGCACCTGTCGAATTACTTGCCCGACGACAATCCCCAGCATTCCCAACGCCAACAACACAATCAGCTGGTGGTACCGGGGTACGCGAAATTGCGTGGCATACCATTTCGCATATCCCAAGAGAAACAGATAACCGGTCATGCAGCCCAGCGTCGCAAACCAAACCAACGGCAGATTGAAACGTAGTGCCGACAACGCAATCAGCAGAAAGAAACCGACAATCAGCGGACTACTCGGCCCGCTGGCCGCTGCGAGCACCAAGGTCAGAAAAATGACATCCAAGAGCGTGGAAATAAATTTCAGAGAAGCCGGAAAGAAATGATGGCTCATGCAGTAGAGCACGATCAGCGAGACAACCGTCCAGCCCACCGCCAGGGCCGTCACCGTCCGGTGGAATCCCGGATCGACGACCTGGGGCATTTCGATGAAGCCCAGGTTCAGCCCATAGTAGTTGATCAGCTCGATCAGATAGAACGCCGCGATAAAGATCAAACGCAACACATTGGCGCGCGACTCGCCTTCAAACTCCAACCAACGACCGACAATGTACCACTGACGATCGTCGCTCGCACCTGGCGGCCCATTCGCACCTGGCGGCACTGCGCTGCTTACCATGAACGTGGCCTCCCGCCCTATCGGTCAACGGCCGGTCGCAATGAAACTCCACGTCGCAGCAAATCTGCGAAAGTCTCTCGCATTGTCCCATTCTCCGCTCACATTGCAAGACTTGCCCGACAATAATCGCCTCGCTGACCTGAAACGGTGGCGGGCGGCCACGTCACAGAAGTCGAAGGATGGTCCAAGCGATCGAACCAATCACGGCGAACATCGTCAGGCGCACCGAGAATTGCTGGAGCAACTGCAGCCGGTGCTGCAGACTCTCGCCAGCCGACTCGGAGATGAACAGGAAAGATTTCTCCAGCGTGCCCGACAGATCACCGGTGGCAATCATATTCTTCTCGTCGCGTGTCAGATGCGACGCACGCGCAAACGCGTCTGTGATGGATGCTCCTCGCTCGATCGCGTCGACCACTCTTGACATATCCTGGCGAAGGGCCACATTGGACACCGACTGTGACGCAGTGCGTATCATCGACTCGACCCGCTGTCCGCCCGCCGCGTAGAGCATCGACAATGCGCAGAAGAACCGATTCAGCGCCAGCTCTCGCTCAAGCGTGCCGAGAAACGGCAGAGCGAGTTTGAGCGGATCGACAAACGGCTTGCAGGGTGCTGCGAAACAGACGAAAGCGACAGCAGCCAAGACGCCGTATTGCTGCAGCGATGCCCAGAAATGCCCGGCGGCCTCGCGGAAGGAACGAAATACCAGGCAAAGGGCGCACTCGACTACGGTACCCGCCAACAGGAGACAGAGTGGGACGAACCAGGCGTTGTGCAGAGCGCGGGCCGGGCCGTCCAGCAACTGGCAATGATGCTCCAGGTAGCGCAGCGATTCATCCAGACGACCGGTTTGCTCGCCGGCCTGCAGCAGCGGGATGAAAAACGGTGGCCACCTCGCGCCTCCAACATCCAACGCCTCGGCGAGTTCCGCACCCTCCCGCATGCGTTCCAGGGCGGTGTCGACAATACCACCGAACCGCGTTCCGGAGAGCACCCGCCCACTCACTTTCAGACTTTGCTCCAATCCCACGCCCGCCTCGACACACGTGGCGAGATTCCCGGCAAAACGAGCAAGCTCTCGGAAAGGAGGGGTCAACATGGCACAAGACCAGAGACGTAAATGAAACCGTTCCCCGATGCAATTATCTTAACGCGGCTGTCGGCCGTGCCCCGGACTGCAACGCTTCAACGCGATTCGTTGGAAGGACAAAAAAATGGGATGACAAAAAAATAGCTCGGCACAAAAGATCTTTCAAAGTGTGTTGGTGCGTGGAGAGGCTTCTTCTTAGCTGGAGCTACTGCGATCATCCGACCAGCCAGCATCGCAGATCGTGAGCACCCCGTACTGAGTATAGATATACGGTTCGATCGCATCGCCACCGGTGCTGACCAGCGTGGTCACGGCTGTGGCAAGATGCGGCAGCCACGAACAGGCGCGCACCGTGCGCGCATGATATCGACCAGCAGTCCAACAACCTCGATTTCGGTTCACGCGGGCCCAGGCAGCACTGGACATCACTCTACGACGACCTTGGCATCCTCAATGATCACGCCATACTTGTAACCCAAACCGAAATCCTTATCGAGATGCACAACGCCGGTAACCAACACGGTGTCACCAAGCTTGGCGGCGACATCGGTCGTGACCGTCAGATCGTTCGTGCCGGCAGCGGCATCGCCGCTGCCATCCTGCACATGCAACCAGTTCTTGCCCATGATCTGTGGATTGTATTTGACGACCTTCCCGCGCAGTGTGACTTCCTTGTCGCCCAGGTCAGCCTTGCCGCCAATGATTTCAGCAACAGTCATGCCACCTTCCGGTTTCTCCAAACCGCTCAGATCCACGTTAGGCGGTGCGGCGCTCCCGGACATCGGTGGATGACCGGCCATGGGCGGCTGACCAGCAGCCATCTCGCTCCCCGCAGCAGTGCCACTGCTTCCCAGCGGACTGCCCGAGCCACTCTGAAACGCGGTGACGAAATAAATCAAGTCGAAATCCCGATCGAGTGTTTTGCTGTGATAGTCCCGCATCGGCATTCCTTCGGGAATAACCAGCTGATCCCCGACTTTAACCACGCACTTCGGACCGGCGGCCCAGATCTTCTCAGTTCCCGTATCCACCTGCACGTAGGTGTACTTGTCCACATCCATCGTCTCGACCACTTTGCCAGCGGCGACGGCGTTTGCCACGTTGGCGGCAGATTCCGTGGCCTCGCGGCGTTGCGCCGCCTTTCTCTCGGGTGTTTCCCGCACGCAGGCGGAGGCAAAGAGAGGGATTAACAGGAACAGCAGCAGGACTCGCGATTTTTTCATCGTATGGACTCCAACCCGGCAGGATGTGCACCAAAGACCGTTGCGGCGTGTGGCAAATAACCCACGAAACAGGTCATATTTACTCCGTTTGAGGATAGCACAGGGCGAAGCGATCCTGCAAGGTCGGCAAGGCAACCCCGGCCGTCCGGCTGTCGCATAAACGGCTGCCGATCGCCATTCGACCATCAAATTGGCAGGACAATATTCCTCCCTGCGAAACTTCTTTTCGGCGTTTCAGCCGCGCCCGCGAGATCCCTGGCAGCTCAGCCATCAGCGTCGGTCAGCTCAACCGCCGCTTCCGAGCCACGCAGGTCAGGTGCGCGAACGGAAAAGCTGCCCTGCGACCTTGACCGGCTGTCTCCCGATGTGGCCCGGCAGTATCGCCAGCTGCTCTCGCATTAGGGGACGCACAGAAATAGGTGAACACATTACGTGGGCTAGGCTTTCCGTCTGTCGACAGCAAAGCCAGGCTGGAAGCCTGCCCCACGGCCGTGTTCCGGATTCCGCGTCTGCATACCCTGATCGTGTGGCACGCCGTGAGTCAGAACGCTATGCTTACGCGAAAGGAAAGCGTTCAGCTGGAGCTTGATGCCACGGGCTCGCGTTGAGCGCACGGCACTCGGCGGGAACCACAACTCAAGGAGCCTGTCCATGACGAAATGCCGGTTCTGCGACACCCGCGTTTCCGTCAACTCGCAATCATGTCCATCCTGCGGTGCTCCGGTGGAGCAATCAGGTGACTCAGTCCCCACCGACATCGTCGATGAGGTCATGCAGTTGCTCTCTGCGGGCAAAAAAATCGACGCCATCGCGCGCTATCGCGAGGCCACCGGAACCACCCTTGCCGACGCAAAAGAGGCGGTGGAAGCACTCGGCCAACGCCAGCAGGCAAGCCCCTCCGATTTGGATGCGGGACTCCTTGAGGAGGTACTGAGTCTGATGGGGAGCGGCAAGAAGATTGAGGCCGTAAAGCGCTACCGGGCTCAGATGGGGGTGGGGCTGGCGGAGGCCAAGCAAGCCGTTGAGGCACTGGCCGCCCAGCACGGTGTGGCCGGGCAGGGTTCGGGTTGCGCGACGGTTCTGGCCGCAGTGGCTGTGGTTGTGGGAGGGTGCGTCACACTGGTGATGACGCTGATCACGAATGGATGGTGAAACGGGGCGTCAGGTGCAGATGGTGCAGCACATTTTCCGTACGCACAAGGCTGAACCCCGACTGCATTGGGGAGGTGGATGATGTACCGAGCCAAATGGTTCGTCGGTTGGCCGATGTTTTTCTGGGCGGTCTGTATCACGCTATCCGCGCAAGCACAGACGATTCACGTGCTCATCGTCGCTGACACGAATATCTACGGTAACAATCAATATGGCCTGTGCGCGAAAGTTGATCTGGAGAGACTCACGTACCTGTTTCAGTCCTCGGTCGGATCAAACCATCTGAATTTACGCACTCTTTCCGGTTCCGAAGTTTCGGAAGAGAGCATCTTGCGCGCCCTTGACAGCTTTGCCTGCACGGAGCGAGACGGGCTGGTCTTCCTGTGGGCAGGCCACGGGCAATACGACTCGCGTGGCCACCATTTCCAGCTGCCAGGTGGGGGAAAACTATATCGTGCAACGGTTGTGGAGCACGTGCGGCAACGGGGAGCCGGAACGGACGTGGTACTGTCGAGCAGCTGCAACGTGCGTCCAGCGGGCGAGGCGGCGGCCATGAGAGCTCCGCTGGAGCAAGTCGAGCCTGACGAAATTCGCCCCATTTTCCGTTCGTTGTTCCTGGAAGCGCGGCGGGCTGGTGGACATCAATGGCGCGAACACGGACCAGTGCACCGTGGGAGTGATTGGCCTGGGAACCTCGTTCTTCGTTCCCTTTCAGCAAGTTGTGATCGACAATCTCAACAGCCGCCTGCCGTGGTCCCAGTTTGCGCCGCGACTCAAGAACGCTGTAGAGGAGTTCTTTCGCGATCACTACCCCGACGGAGTGGATATTCCGGGCGGACGACAGTACTCGCAGACCCCCAAATTCTATACCCTACCCGGCCAGAGCACTCAACTGCCAGAAGTCCTCGGGCTGACTGCCAACGATGTCATTCTGACCATCAACGGTCGGGCCGTGAGTGGTGGTACCACTTGCATTCAAGCGATCAATCAGTCCGGCGACACGATGGAATTCACGGTGCGGGACAGCCGCGACGGCAACGTGTGGCGAATGTGCGCCACACTACGTCGCACGAGCCCCCGTTTCGGCGTCCACGTTGTCGACGCAGCCGGCGGTGGCGCACTGGTCACGTCCGTTCACGCTGACTCCCCGGCCACATTCAATCGCGTTTTGGACAAAGTCACTGCCAATCCGCCGGTGGTGGATAACCCAGGCGATAACCCGTTCTTTCGTCTCGAACCGGGCGACGTAATTCTGTCGGTCAACGGGGTCCAGCTGCGTAACATCAACGATTTCTGGAACACCGTAAAGGGATCGCCCACGGAAATGCGATTCACGATCCGCGACAGGCGCACTGGCCGCGAGGTGCAGTCCAAGACGCAGCTCCGTTCCAATGCCAGCCAGAGCCGATTCGGAGTGGTTGGTGTGGACAACGGCGGAGATGGAGTGCGCGTTCAGACCGTGCGTCCCAATAGCCCTGGAACACGGTGCCAGCGGGTGAACTAGAGTGTCGCTCGGCAACATGGCCGCACGTTGCGCAGATCTGTGTGATACCGGCTGATCGATGGGGAACGAATCGGGAATGCGGAGTGCGCAATGCGGAAGGAGAGAGGGTTTTGAAGAATCTTCGGAACAATTCACTTGGCCGAAGTGAACCTTGGGAATGCTACGGTGTCCTTGAATCAGGAGATTTACTGATGGACACCGACTTTCTTACCAGCAAGTTTTTGCGGATCGGAGCGCGTCTGAAGGTGGCCAACCGCCCGCAGCGTCGCTTTCGCACGGTGGTCGACGTGTCATTGGATATTGGCAGCGATCGACGCGGCGAATTCTTTGAAATCACGCCCCGACCCGGTACCGCCGCCGAAGTGAGTGTGCTGGATGTACAGCCTGCCGACCGCCATTTGCTGTTGATGGTCCGCGAAGGGAGTGAAAAGCACAAATATCTGTGCGGCCACGACGAACGGCACTGGTTCGTCGCGGGGATCCCCGAAAAGGCCGCTGTCGGCACCGTGCGGCAGGCCAAGGAGGCTCTGAAGCCAGCCGAAGTTCACATCGCACAGAGCCGCCGGCACTTGCGCGGAAAGGCGCGCAATCGTCGCAAGAATACAGCCTTTGTACGGCAGGGAGAGTGGTTCTTCCTTCCGGTGACCGACCTGGTTGTGGACAACACGCTGGTCTTGCGCAATGAACCTCTGCAACGCGGCAATGGTGGCAAGGCTCATTGGGCCGAGTACTGCTATCGCACCGGCGGCGAAACCGTCTACGTGTGTGGCCGGCATCCTCAGGGCCTGACCGCCACCAAATATGGTGACATTCTGCGGTCAAACGCCCAAGCCAAGAAGTGGAACTGGCGGATGATGCTCCGCAACCCCGGGGTCTATGTCCGGGGTCACATTCGTCACCCGGACCACAAGACCATCATGTTACACGGCTGGCATCAAGTCGTGATGAATACTGAGAGCCAATCGCGTGCGATGCGCAACGTGGCTTTTCTCGACTGAGTGGCGCGAGCATCACGGATGATGCCGTAATAGTGTGCCCCTTCTGACGACCAAGACCACGCACCTCGGTCATCGTCATGCCTTGCACGCCGCACCGAGACAGCGTTTCCCGAACGTCGTCAAGTTTGAAAGGACGAATGCGCGCTTCAATCTTCTTCATCAGTTCATTTCCGATGCGAGACAGAGCCCGGCACACGCAGCAGGGACGACGCCGAAGCCCGTCCCCAAAAGCAAAGCCTGTGCCGAGTTTTTGCTAGTGCCTCTTTCAACTCCCTGAATCGCCCCCAAAACGACTCGCGCGCGATATCGCTAACACTGGCTGCACAACGGTTTAGAGCGCCCCATCGCCAGAGATGACTCCGGCCAAGATCAGGCAGACCGCTGAGATCCCGCGAGCGACCCACCTGGTGCGCGGTTCAGCACTCGTTGCCTCATGTTTGAACAAAAACGTTCTCTTCTGTGGCTGGCAGTCGCCGATCGTGCTGCCGGACCGCACGCTGCTCGTCAGCTTCCTGTCCGGTGATGGGCCCGTATCGCCTCCGACGGGTGTCGCTGCTGCTGCCACCGGTCGCTTTACTACGTCCGAGGGAGAGAATAGGATGACCCGTTTCCGTCCTTTGAATTTCGAATTTCGTGCTTGTTTCGGATTTCGGATTTTGGGGCCATGAAATATCCCCCACTTCGCGCAATCCTAATTAGTCCGGATTCCCCCGCGACTGCAGCCCTCAGGAGATGTTGAAAATGACCCGCAGATTCCTTGCTCTCGCCTTCGCCGTCGTCGTTGCCTTGCCGCTGAACACCTCCGCCGGTGAACCGCAACTCTCGCACAACGTCTACTTCAAGCTCCGTGAGGGTTCCGAGAAATCGGCAGCGCAACTCATGGCGGGCTGCAGAGAGTACCTGTCGGGCCATGAGGGAAGCCTTTATTTCTCGGTCGGCACCCGGGCAAAGGAACTGACTCGCGAGGTGAACGACAAGGACTTTGACGTCTCGCTGATCGTGGTCTTCTGTGACCAAGCGGCCCACGACAAGTACCAGACACATCCGCGCCACTTGAAATTCATCGAAGAGAACAAAGATCTCTGGGACAGCGTCCGCGTGTTCGACTCCCTGTTGCCGGCACCAGAAGGCGAGACGACAGAAACCAGCCAAATCAAACTGCCCGATTTGGCCGCTCAGTTTGCGGGTATGATCAGCGGCACGGTGGCGGAACTGCGCGACGGAGAAGTCGTGATTAAGGTCAGTGGCGTACCCAAAAAGTGGCAGCAGAGCCGTGCCAAGAACGCCGACGCGCTAGTCGGTAAACTGGTTCTGGTTGGTGCTGGCGAAAATGAACGGGCTGGCCGATTGCTCAAGAGCCTACATATTGGCGAGACCGTGACGCTCGATGTCGCCCACAAGAAGGGAGAGACATTGACGATCCTCGAACTGACGCAGGATCAGCGTGAGCGGGTGAAATGAGTCGACGATCTCTCGCGCACGATAGGGCAAACCCAGCGAACCTACTCCGAGGAAGACTCGCATGCAAATCGGCGCCATGAATCATCCGGCTCGAGATCCCTTGGAAGAAATCGACTGGATTGGCAGCCATGGGTTCGACTTTGTCGATTTCACATTTGAACCACCGGCTGCGGATCCCGCCCAGTTGGACACCGCCGCCATACGAAACGCACTCACCAAATACAACCTCAACGTCGTTGCGCACACGGCATACTACTTGCCGGTAGCGTCCCCCTTTACGAGTATCCGCGAGGCCTGCCTGTTGGTACTGCGGCAAGCCTTGCAGGCTGCGCGGCAGATTGGGGCAGAGGTCATGAACGTGCACTTCGACAAACCCCCCGCCTTTTTTTCGGAAGAACAAACGGTGCAATGGCATGTGGAAGTGCTGCAGCCCCTCTGCGACGATGCCCGACGGCTGGGGATTACCGTCGTGGTGGAACACGTTCCGTTCGCCGGCAGCAACCAACTGGAAATGATCCGAAGGTTGCTGAAGAAGATCCCGTTGCTGCAGTTTCACCTCGATAGCGGCCACGCCAAACTGGAACGCAGCTACGACCGGTGGGATGAATACCTCGATCTGCTCGGCGACCGACTCCGGCACGTGCACCTATCGGAAAACGACGGCACGACCGACCAGCATCTTCCGTTCGGCGCGGCCCCGCGCAGCACCACCAGCTGGCGGCAACATATCCGAAAGCTGAAAGAGAGTGGATACGACGGTACGATCACGCTGGAGGTCTTCTCACCTCAGAAGGAACATCTCCTGTTGAGCCGCGATTTGCTCAGGAGGTGGTGGCACGATGAGTAGCGAGTCGCATTATCGCCGTGCCTGCTGAGCAGCTGGCACCGACTTATGCTTCGTCTGAAATCTCCGTCAGTGTACGGCCCAGCGCCTTACGACGTCCGCGCGTTGCCTTGTCCGGCTCGACGGTAATCCGTCCTTGCTGAATCGAAGTAAGGAATTGCTGATTCAGCACTTCCACATCTTTCGCCGATCCGATTTCGGTGGCCGCATCCGATAGACCGAGCAATACTGATTGACGAACGCCTTCGCGAATCCAGTCAAAGAAATTGATATTCATCTGCAGTGACTCCTGAGGCGACAGGGCCGTTCACCAGTGAGTGAAAGCGCTCCCAAATGATCCGCTTTCGCTGGTTGCTGGAACTCGATACAGAGCAGTCGAGTTCTGGCCCACAACGAGACTAGTCAGATAAGCGTCATGCCATCGTATCGGTAAACTCGCCCCAACCGATTCAGTCTATTTCGTGGCCGAGCAGTGTTGCAGGTCCCGGCACCGGGTCAATCGCCTCGTCATGAACCGGGCGATCCCGAGTTCCCGGCAACGACCATTGAGGGCGGCGGAAGGTTAGGGGGAACGACCCCCCGGGGGGGCATCACCCCACAGCCAACCCGGTACCATGGAACCCTCTGATCAATTCAGCAGGCAGCAGAGGATTCGGAGACAAGGTAAGATCAGCATGGTGACGGAGCCCTTATCCGCTTCATCAATAGTCTCGGCGTTCGTACATCCTGCGGGCATGTGCGGGCTTCAACGTGGCCGAGTTCTCCGCCGGAGTGTTTTCGCAAGCAGAAAGGAAATCTGATGGAGACGACGATCCGCTTCACGGTCAACGGACAGTCCAGATCTGTGACCTGCGACTCCCTCCGACCGTTGCTAGAAGTATTGCGCGAAGATCTACAGTTGACGGGGACAAAATACGGCTGCGGCGAAGGTCGCTGCGGAGCCTGTACGGTACTGGTCAGCGGCGCGGCAACACAGTCCTGCATCACTCCTGTGGGCGACATCGAAGGCGAGGAGATCGTGACGATCGAAGCGCTGGCAGCCAGTGACAAGCTGCATCCCATGCAAGAAGCGTTTATTGCTGAGCGAGCGATGCAGTGTGGATTCTGCACGCCGGGAATGATCATGCAGGCCGTCGGCTTGTTGGAGAACGAAGCAGATCCGACTGAGGAGAGAATCGTCTCTGCCATGGGCGACCATATCTGCCGGTGTGGAACCTACCCGCGCATTGTGCGCGCGATCCGGCGAGCGGCCGCGCAGATGGGGAGGAACCAGTGATGAAGGAATTGCAGCAGCGCGAGACGCCAATCGACGACGAATCTGCGGAAGCGGTGGAAGCCGGCGGCCTGGAGTTCACTCGTCGTGGTTTTGTACAGGTGCTGGGCGCCGGTCTGGTCATTTCCGTCAGTGCCGCTACGGCAGACGGTCAGCAGCGGGGACGCGGACGCGGCCAGCGTGAAGCGCGTGTCGCCGCACGGCTCCACATCTCTCAAGATGGAACGATCACCGTGATGAGCGGCAAGATTGAGATGGGTCAAGGGGCACGTGGAGAATTGACTCAGGCAGCCGCGGAAGAGCTGCATGTACCACTCGGTCAAGTCCAGATGCTGCTGGCCGATACCAGCCTGGTGCCCGATGATGGGCTCACTGCCGGGAGTCGGACCACTCCATCCACCGTTCCGGCGGTTCGGCAGGGAGCGGCAGCGGCACGAGAACTGTTGCTGCAATTGGTCTGTCGCAAGTGGCAGATACTTCCGCAACAGGTAACGTTGCAGGACGGTCGCTTCACCAATCAGCAGACGAGTCAATCTTTATCTTATGGTGATTTGGCAACAGCCGATGATCTCGGGACGGCTTTGGACCAGCCGGTCCCGGGTGGCGTTTCCATCACTCCGGTCGAACAGTGGAGAGTGCTGGGAAAATCCCCGGTACGACCCGGTCTTCGCGATTACGTCACGGGCTCGCACAAATTCCCTTCGGATCTGGCACCGGAAGGGATGTTTTACGGCAAAGTCCTGCGGCCCCCCTCGTACGGAGCAACGCTCAAAACGATTGACCTGTCGCCGGGCGAATCGATGCCAGACGTGATCGTGGTCCGAGACGGTGATTTTGTCGGCGTCGCAGCCCCCACCTCATTGCGGGCCGAACAAGCTCTCAACGCGCTCGCCAAGACGGCCGTTTGGCAACCGCAGCCGCATCCGTCGAGCGAGCAAGTCTACGACTACCTGCGCAGCCATGTGTCGGGAGAGGTGCCGGGGAACCCCTTTGGTGACGAGCAAGCCAAGGCCCAGCAGACGCTCAAGCAGTCGTACCACGTCGCCTACGTGCAGCATGTTCCGATGGAGACGCGTACGGCGTTGGCCCAGTGGCAAGACGGCAGCTTGACGGTCTGGACCGGCACGCAGAACCCCTTCGGCTATCATCGTGAGCTCTCTGGTGCTTTCGGCTTGGCCAACGACAAGGTGCGGGTGATTGTCCCCGACTTCGGCTGCGGTTTCGGCGGCAAGCATACTGGTGAAGCAGCCAGCGAAGCTGCCCGGCTGGCGCGGGTCGCCAACCGCCCCGTCATCGTCCGCTGGACGCGCGAGGAGGAGTTTACTTGGGCCTATTTCCGACCGGCCGCCGTAATCGACGTGCAGGCGAGTCTGGATCAGCAGGGGCGACTTGCGTCCTGGCATTTCGTCAACATCAACTCCGGCGGTGCCGCATTGGACACACCTTACGCGGTCCCCCAGGCGAAATCGCAATTCGTCCGCTCCGACGCTCCCTTGCGACAGGGTTCTTATCGCGTGCTGGCCGCCACCGCCAACAACTTCGCTCGTGAGTCATTCATGGACGAACTGGCTCTCGCGGCCCAGGCCGATCCGCTCGAGTTTCGCTTGGCGCATCTCCAGAACGAACGGATTCGCGGCGTGTTGGACAAGGCCGCCCGTGAATTTGGCTGGAGTGACAAGTTCCGGCAGAAGCAACCGAACCGCGGTGTTGGACTGGCCTGCGGGACCGAGAAGAATTCCGTCGTCGCGGCGTGTGTCGAGATCGAGATCGAGCCAGCTCACGATCGCATCGTGGTACGACATGTCTGCGAAGCGTTCGAGTGTGGCGCCATTCTGAATCCGGATAATCTGCGCGCAAGTGGAAGGGTGTATCATCATGGCGTTGGGTCCCGCTTTGCGGGAAGAAGTTCGTTTCGAGGAGGGGAAAAATCTGACGGCCACCTTTGATGACTACCAGGTCCCCCGGTTCCGCGACATCCCGACGTTGGATATTCACTTGTTGAATCGACCTGACCTGGAAAGCGCAGGGGCAGGTGAGACACCGATCATCGCCGTCGCGCCTGCCATCGCCAATGCGGTGTTCCACGCTACGGGACAACGTATTCGACAAATGCCGATCAGACTGGCTTAGGCCATCCAGGGGCGAGGACGATTCTCGTTGCGACGCACCGCGTCCTTGACCAGTTTCACGTCCTCGCAAACCTGGAAATCAAACATGCCGCAGCAAATGAAGTCCGCTCCATTGCGCATCGCGTAGGAGAAACCCTGTTCCGGTCGAATCGCTCCGGCAGCTAGTACCTTGAACGCGATCCACGGCTTCTTGACGGTCGCCATGAAAGCCGCCGTCTCTTCAGGATCGAGGCAGAACATATTGTCCTGGTAGTCGTCGTGATCACTCGACTGTGGCAGGTACCAACACCACTCCTTGCGCGACTCCTTGGGCGTGGCCGACCAATACCGATCGTGATGGAACGTCTTGTGATAGAACTCGGCGCCCAGCGAACTCTTCTCGACGGCCTTGGGGGTTTCCAGCGAGTGGCAGCCGACCCCGGCGGGAACACCATGACGTTTGACCAATTCGAGCGTCTGGAAGATCGGGTCCAGCTTTCCGTCGCGAACAAACTTGTCGGTCACCGCGCCGTGGGTCGAGATCGCACAGGCCCCCTGGCGAATCGCATCATCGACATCCGCCTTGGCCCGCACCGGATCTTCATCCGGAGAAACGTAGACGATTGCCTGCAGGTGCCCTCCTCGCTGCTTGTTATACATCTCGACGTACTTCAGTGACGGCGGGCTGGTGAGAATCGAGTTGATACCCAATTGCTCGGCCAGCTCAAAAGTGTCCAGAATCTTCTCGTCCGTGTTGTAGGCCTTGAACAACTGCGACACGTACAGCAAGTCGCGACTGTGTGCATAGCCGCCAATCAAGTTGCTGCCCAGAATCAAACGGCTGATTTGCACGTTGCCAATCTTGCCGTAAGGCATCGGCTCCTTGGCTGCCTCCTGCCGGTCCTCTTCCGTCACCTGAGCCCCGTTCTGCATAGCTGCCAACGCCGATCTTTCCTCCAGGCTACTTACGGCAGCAACGCCAGCAACTCCCAGCAGCGATTGAGCGATAAACTCGCGGCGATCAGCCTTCTTTTTCATCACGTGTCCTCTCTCATACTGGTAGCTGGACCCGCCAGGGTTCAGCCGTAGCTGGCCCGCCAGGGTTCAGCCTAGCGGACCCGCCAGGGTTCAGCCGTAGCTGGGCCCGCCAGGGTTCAGCCGTAGCTGGGCCCGCCAGGGTTCAGCCGTAGCTGGGCCCGCCAGGGTTCAGCCGTAGCTGGACCCGCCAGGGTTCAGCCGTAGCTGGGCCCGCCAGGGTTCAGCCGTAGCTGGGCCCGCCAGGGTTCAGCCGTAGCTGGGCCCGCCAGGGTTCAGCCGTAGCTGGGCCCGCCAGGGTTCAGCCGTAGCTGGGCCCGCCAGGGTTCAGCCGTAGCTGGGCCCGCCAGGGTTCAGCCGTAGCTGGGCCCGCCAGGGTTCAGCCGTAGCTGGGCCCGCCAGGGTTCAGCCGTAGCTGGGCCCGCCAGGGTTCAGCCGTAGCTGGGCCCGCCAGGGTTCAGCCGTAGCTGGACCCGCCAGGGTTCAGCCGTAGCTGGGCCCGCCAGGGTTCAGCCGTAGCTGGAGACGCATTGCAGTTCACCGTCTGAAGCCTCGGCGGCTTCAGCTAGCGAGCCAGTTCCCTCTGAAGCCTCGGCGGCTTCAGCTACGACAGTTCCCTCTGAAGCCTCGGCGGCTTCAGCTACGGCAGCTCCCTCTGAAGCCTCGGCGGCTTCAGCTACGCACCACGATTATGAGGGAGCGGCGGATGCATATCAACAGCGAAAAGCGAATGGACGCGGATCTCCCGACGCATCGCATGGCAGTATACTCTAGAAGCCTTGCGGCATTGGCGACACGCAGTCCGGCAACCCCGATCTGACCGACTTCATGAAGGGTCTCCACACCATGCAATCCGTCATCCGAAATCAGCCGACTAGCGTCATGAGCCGCGATTTACTCGCCGCATCGTTTCTATCGAGCATCCTCTGTTGCACTGCCTGCGTTTCTTTCGCGGCTGGACCATCTCTTACCGACAACCCGGCACTGCTGGTCAAAGTGGACCCGCGTGTGGAGCTATTGAGTATCATTTTCCGACTGGCGGGAAACCCCGAGTACGCGCGAGGTCGAATCGAAAAATATACGACCGACGTTGAGAAGCATTTCGGGCCGCATCGTGATCACGAAGTGGTGCAGATGGTGCGCAAACTGCGGCAGACGCGAGGTGTCTCATACGATGCCGTCATGTGCCTGGCAATTCACCTCCAGGACGCCTTTACACTGGCCGAACGCGTGCCTTTGGAACCACGACCGGGATCACTTGACCGGCGCTGGCAGATTCCCGAAACGCGGGAGTTTCTCACGGCGACACGCGATTTCGTCAAGCAGACGGCTTTTCGGGAATTCATCACATCGCATCAGGCCCAGTACGAATCTGCCGAGAGCCGACTGCAGGTCATGCTGAAGGAGCGTGCACACCTCGAGTGGTTCGACCAGTTTTTCGGAGGCCGCCCTCAGGCACAGTTCACAGTCGCTATCGGGCTGCTCAACGGTGGCAACTGCTACGGACCTCACGTGCAACTCGCCGATGGACCGGAGGAACTGTACTGCATACTCGGCGCATGGTCGACCGACAAGAATGGCGATCCACAATTTGACGAAAGCATGTTGGGCACCGTGATACATGAGTTCTGCCATTCGTACGCCAACGCGATCGTGGATCGCCACGAATCCGCCTTGAAGCCGGCGGGGGAAAAGATCTTCCCGCGCGTCCAGGCAGCCATGCAAAAACAGGCGTACGGGAATTGGAAGACCATGATGTACGAGTCATTAGTCCGCGCGTGTACCATCCGCTATACCCAAAGACACCAAGGCACCTTGGCCGCGATGAAACAGACCCTGGCAGATCAGCAGCGTCAGTTTCTTTGGATGGGCGAACTGGTGACGCTGCTGGGTACCTATGAAAAACAGCGTGATCAGTATCCAACGCTCGACGAGTTCGCCCCGCAACTTGTCTCGTTCTTCGATCGGTATGCCGAGAAGTTGGCACACGTTCAGGCGGACATGGCCGCGAAGCGACCGCAGGTAGTATCCACCACGCCGGAGAGCGGGGCGACCAACGTCGATCCGGCGCTGGCGACCATTCAAGTCACCTTTGATCGACCGATGAAGGATCAATCCTGGTCGCTGGTCGGCGGCGGCCCCAATTTTCCCGAGATCACTGGCAAACCACACTACGACCCCACACGCAAGATCTGGTCCGTGCCGGTCCAACTCAAACCGAATTGGTCGTATGAATGCCGGCTGAACTCCGACCGATTCACCGGATTCCAAAGCGAGGACGGCACTGTCCTGACGCCGGTACGCCTGACGTTCAAAACGGCAGAAGGACGCTAAATGCTGCGCCGCCATCCCTGGGGCGCAGCGTACCTGAGGCATGGAGTGAGTAGGTCTCGGGCCCGCGGAACCCCCGTGAAAATGAGCACGAGGGCACCCCCAAGGAACGGCTGTGCGGGAAGAATCGGGGCGAATTTGAGCTGGGTCAAGGACTTCTGTGCTCCGATAGGCGATATTTCTAGTGTGCGAAGACTGGCACGATGTTGAGAACCATGACCATGTCAACAACTCGGGAAGTACAGACGATTCGAGCGATGATGGAGATTTACTGCCACGCTCACCATGCGTCGCACCACGGCCCGCTGTGCGAGGAGTGTCAGGCCTTGTTCGAGTATGCCCAGGCGCGGCTCGGAAAATGTCCCTTCGGGCCGGAAAAACCAGTCTGCTCGAATTGCCCCATTCACTGCTACCAGCCAGCCATGCGTGACCAGATTCGCGAAGTGATGCGGTACGCCGGACCGCGCATGACGTTGCGTCATCCGGTCCTGGCCCTGTCGCATCTGCTGCAAAAGAGCCGGCCAGTACCCGAGCGAGGCCGGCGAGGAGCAAAGGGCAAACCGGGAGCCCCAAACGCCAGTCAGAATTCGGCAGAGTCGCCCACCATCGAATTCGACCAGGCCGAAACGAAAAGCATTGTGGATGGGACAGAGAACGTGGAAGGAAACAGCTGAGGGAAAGCCCCGAGACGAGACACTATGACGATTCGAGATATTGTCCAGATCGACGAAGAGAAATGTGATGGATGCGGCCTCTGCGTCCCCTCGTGCGAAGAAGGAGCGATTCAGATCATCGAGGGCAAAGCACGTGTCGTGTCCGACACTTACTGCGACGGGTTGGGAGCGTGCCTCGGTCACTGTCCGCGTGACGCCATCTCGGTCATCCAGCGTGAGGCTGCCCCATTTGACCTGCAGGCGGTGGCGGAGCACCAGGCTGCGGGCCGAGACGCAACATCCAGGACATCGCCCGGTTCAAGGAGTGGCTGCGAGGATACCATCTGCCCCGGCACGGCAGCCCTCAAACTCGAACCGGTTGCCGGTTCCGCTTCCCCACCGCCCGCCCCCGATTCCCCCACGAAGGAATTATCCGGGCTGGCCAACTGGCCTGTTCAATTGCATCTGGTTTCGCCGCAGTCACCCCTGCTGCACCGAGCAGACCTCTTGTTAGTGGCGGACTGCGTGCCGCTGGCGTGCGCCGGTTTTCATGCCCGCTTTCTCGATGGTCGACCGGTCGTCATTGGCTGTCCCAAGTTAGACGACTGCCAGGCCTACGTCAGCAAGCTGGCAGCGATTCTCCAGCACGCTCAAATCCAAAGCATCTCTGTGGTGCACATGGAAGTCCCTTGCTGCACCGCACTGCTGCGCGTGGTAGAGGCAGCTATGCAGATGTCAGGAACGCGAGTTCCAGTGTCGGACACGGTAGTGACGAGGCGAGGCGAAGTCATCGACGAAAGTCGCGGGCGGACGTTGCCTGGACGAGCTAACCAAAGCGTTAGTGCGGTGAGTCAGCTGCCGATTCTGTAAATGTGATGCAGCGTGTTTTCGTTCCCTCAATTCGGCGGATGTACGTGACACCACGTGTGACGACGGGACAAAGCGTCCCCAGGGTGCGCCCGCAGCGCGGCGACCCTTGGGCTGGGTTGTGCCACCACTGCGTGGTGGAACCTGGTGGTGACCGCGTCTTTCAAGAGCCGCAGGCGAGGATGCGTTGCGCCACGGCCTCCACCAGCTTCGTCCTCGCCTGCGGCTGCGAGTTCAACGAAGATTTCCTGCTCTGCGACTTACACCCCCGGCCGCAATTGCCTGTTAGTCGCCCTTGACCGGATTCGAGAAAAACAGGATATAAGCACGCCGTTGGCAGGCACGCCGAAGCAACGAGAGCGGAGCGGTTCTTCCCCCGTCTGGCCACTCCCGCAGGCAGTCGCTGGAAATCTGGTCAATAAAAGAGAATTGGGAAATGTGCGCCCCCTTCATAATCGCTAAGTCGATCCCTATTCTTTTTCTTTCTGAACACGTGTTTCTGTGGAAGTAAGCACCGTGCCGTAGTCGTGTTCTCCCTCACTCTACTTTGGATCGTGCCTCCGACGCCGTACCCTCGGGTCTCTTGTCGGGAAGGAATCCTCTTTGTCCACTATCACCGTTCGTTATAGTTCCACTGCGGAAGCGAAGTTGCCGCGTGTGAACACCAAGCCGCCCCCGCGCGATCCGACGCTGCTGCGCCGCGATTTGCGGGCCAGCCTGGGTGACGGAATCGGCTGGGGAGGCATGGTTGGATTCGGTGAAACTTATCTGCCCGCTTTTGCCTTGGCCGTCGGTTTGGGTGAGTTGACGGCGGGACTAGTAGCCAGCGTTCCGCTGCTGGCTGGCGGTATCATGCAGACGGTCACCCCTGCCGGCATTCGGCTGCTGAAATCACACAAACGGTGGGTACTCTGCTGCGCCACAGTTCAAGGGCTGTCGTTTCTGCCCCTGCTGCTGGCAGCTTTGCGGGGTTGGATATCCGCAGCCGGTCTGTTGCTGGTTGTGGCCGTTTATTGGGGTTCCGGTCTGGCTACCGGTCCAGCCTGGAACACTTGGATGGGAACGCTGGTTCCCACCGGTCTTCGGCCTGGGTATTTTGCGTTTCGTACCCGCGTCTCACAGGCGGCCGTGTTTATCGGCTTCCTGGCAGGCGGCTTGCTGCTCCAGTTCTCTGCAGCGCACGATTGGCTGTTGCACGCGTTTGCCGCCATCTTCGCCGTGGCCTGCTTGTCCCGCATCGTGTCGGTCTGGATGCTGTCGCAGCAGAGCGAGCCGGTTCCCATCCCAAAGAACATGCGGAACCTGCCGTGGCGGGAAAGCTGGCAACGTCTGCGGAGTCACAGCGGCGGGCAGCTACTGGTTTACCTGGTGGCCGTCCAGGCGGCAGTGCAGTTTTCCGGCCCCTACTTCACCCCGTTCATGTTCCGGAAACTCGAGTTCTCCTACGGAGCGTATGTCACCCTGATATCCGTAGCCTATCTGGCGAAAGTCGTGGCCTTACCCTTGTGTGGCCGCATCGCACACCGTGTGGGCGCACGACGGTTGCTCTGGATCGGAGCCGTGGGGATTATCCCGCTGAGCGGCGGTTGGATCCTGTCTCAGAATATCGTGTGGCTACTACTCATTCAGGTACTCGGCGGCGTCGCCTGGGGGGCGTACGAACTGGCGTTCTTCCTACTGTTCTTTGAGTCAATCAAGGAAGAGGAACGGACGAGCATGCTGACGCTCTACAACCTGCTCAACACGGCCGCCTGGGTATCTGGCGCCTTGGCGGGGGGTCTGCTGTTGGCGGCCTGCGGTACCAGCTTCCATGCCTATCTGCTCATTTTCGGCCTCTCGTCCCTCGGGCGTCTGGCCGCCCTCCCCCTGTTGGCACGCGTTGCTCCGCAGGATGTCGAGGTCAATCTGATCGGGGTGCGGACCGTCGCCGTACGTCCCAATGCCGCCTCCCTCGACGCTCCCATCCTCCCCAGTCTGCCGGACCAGGCACACGCGGAAATCGGTTGCGACCCCCCAACACTCAGTACCCCCGCGTGACGCCGGATGCCTGCAAACCGGTCTTGGGCGATCGGCAAGATTTGCCTTACCCCTGGGAGATGTTCACTTGCCAGTCGCGTCAGCCTCAACTCGGCGCCAGTGCTGCCGCTGCGGTGGCGAGGGATGTAACGGACTTTCCTTCGGGTGGCGAGACTTCCCCGCGAACGAATGCGGAATGCGGAGTGCGGAATGCGGAGTGACGAAGATGGAATTGCCGGCGGGATGCCAACGACGGTGTGTCCATAGACGACCATTGAGGTCAGTTTCAGCCACCCCGGTTTCGTGAACGTCCGGGCGACCGATCTGTTGCGACAATGGGCCACTTCCCCTGGTGGCGCAGATTAAACGCCAACGTGGCTCCTTGGCACACGGCGATGGCAAGCAAGTCCGCCTTGGTTGTCACATTCCACATTCGGCATTCCCGATTCGTTTTCAAGAGGGCGTGAACGTCTCTCTTGGCGGGCAGCCCAACCGGGAGCCAACAGGGTTGTCACTTGGCCTGGCTGGCAATTCCTGCCATGAAGAACCCGGAAGAGCCAAATGATCTATTCGCCCCATTCACCCTCTTTCTCGTCAGAACCAAGATGCCATTCGATGACGAGACACGATCACGACGGGCGAGCGAGTAACACAGTAACAAGTAACAAGTAACCAATGACCAATGACCAATAACAGATCTTCTGCTACTTCCCGAGCGACCCAGCCACGTCGGTGCGATAGGCAGCCAGGGCGGGCAGAAAACCGACGATGACCGCCAGGATCAGCAGGGATGGGATCAAGAGCAGCTCGGACGATACGGTCAGCCAGCGGATATCGGCGGCACCACCCAACAGCTGGTAGAGGTCGATGTTCGGAGCGAAGTCGAGGAAGCCGACGGAAACGCCGGTACGCCGTTCGATGATGGGGCTGGCAAGCCAGTTCAATCCGTGTCCCATGATCCATCCAAGAGCTCCGCCTCCCAGGGCCAGGATGATCGACTCGACCAACACGATCGACAAGACGGCGGAGCGCGATGCGCCGAGCGCTCGCATGACCGCGATCTCGTGTCGCCGTCCCGCCATGGAATTGTAGATACTCACCAGAATACTGACGCCCGACACGATACAGATCATGGCGGTGAGGACCAACAGGATCAGCTGGACCGGTTTGACGAACACTTCGAACAACGTGAAGATCTCCAGCACGGGAAGCACGACCTGAGCTTTGTCCCCCTCGTTGATGGCATTCTGCAGTAATGGAGCAACAAGATTACTCGACGTTCGCACCAGCACCGCGGTCACTTCTCGCTGTTCGACCGGGAGCGCTTTCAATTTGAGTTGATCCTGCGGGTCGGACGAGATTTTGGCCGGTTCCGGTTCTTCGTTCAGGATCGCCGTGGGCGGCTCAACCGAATCAGCGCTTTGCTCACTGGCGGATGTCCCAATCAATCGTTTCTCGTTCAGCGGCTTGGCATGTCCCTTCATCAGGAAGAAACCTTCCATGTTCACGAAAGTCGCTCGATCGTTGGGGGTCCCGGAAGGGGCCAGAATCCCCACGACGGTGAACTTGTGTCCGTGCCCCATTCCTTCTGGATCACCGTGAGTGGTGGAGATGTGATCGCCGAGTTTCACGTTCATATCGCGGGCCACCGTCGCTCCCACAATCGCTTCGAAGAACCCATTCTCTTCGCTGCGACGCTGGAAATTGCGTCCCTGAGCGAACTCGTACTGCCGGTCCCCCGTCGGACCGAACCGCAGCTTTTCGAACATGTCAGGAGTTGTTCCAATGACGCGAAACTGTCCGAAGTAATCACCGAGGCAGAGCGGGATGGCGATCTGCGTGTACGGTGCAAATTCGCCTTCACGGCTTTCTTGCGGCACGCGCAGCGCGTTCTGCAGCTCGATGTCGCGCTGTTGCTGAGAAAGGAACTCCATGTAGAAATCGTACGGGATGTTCTCGATCGGCTGGCTGAGATAGTAGACCGAGTTGAGCGTCAGTTGCAGCTTGCCCCCTTTGGCACCGACGATCAAGTTGTATCCCAAGTTGGCATTGTTCTGGAACGACTCCTGAATGACACCGTGGATCGACAGCACGGCCACGACCAGCATCACTCCCAACGCCATCGAAAACGCGGTGAGCGACGATGCCAGACCCCGTTGCTGGATGCTACGCCAGGCAATCTTCCACATGCTCATGATCCGGCTCCCCAGCGACTGCGCACAATGCCGTATCGAGGTTGCCGTAGCAGGAGAAACTCGAACGGTATCACGATTGGGTCATTGGTCATTGGTCATTGGTCACTTGTCACTGGTCACTGGTCATTGGTCATTGGTCATTGGTCGTTTCGGCGGCTTTGTTCCGCACTCCGCACTGCGCATTCCCGATTCGTTCAGAATGGCTGCCAGGGGCTACAGGCTTGAGCACCTCACTACTCACTACTCACTACTCACTCACTCACTACTCACTACTCACTCCTCACCTCACTACTCACTCCTCACTACTCCGGTCGCACGAAGAGCTCACTGGCTTGCACGACGAGCGTACCGAGTTTGTCGAGGGTGGCGTGGCCGCGCACGACCACGGTCTGCCCGTCGGACAGTCCCAACAGTTTCCGAGCGTCGATGGGAGGCACGTTGCCGCTCTCGTCCACGACTTCGACCAGCGCGATGCCGGAGAGTTCCTTTTTTGTTTTTGCTTTACAGAAGGGGCAGTTGTCAGCATCGTGCTTCGGCGCACCGTCGGGGTCGCTCTCATCATGGTGCAACGACAAATCGGCGACCATGAAGGCAGCACGATCCGGATCCCAAGTCGGATGACTCAATCCGTCAATGCGTCCCACCAGAACGATGTCTTCCTGCCCCCCTGACTGCTCGAGCGATTCGCGCAGTTGGATCACATCCTGGGGCTCTGCCGGCTCCTCTTGGAGCCGGAACTGCCCGCCTGACTCCCGCCAAGCGTTCTGTTGGTCGGTGGCCCCCCTGCCACATCCGGACAAGCAGACACCCGCTACCAGAGCCACACATAGCCAGACCATCGTGCCAATCAGTCGTTTCATCGCTGCACCCAATATTCTCAGGATCTGGGTCGACCGAAGATTGCCCATCCGGCCAAGCCGCGGCGGTGCGTTACGGCCTTCCTGCGATACGCAGCTGGCAGCCGCTCGGTTCGCCTTACGGCAGTTCCGTGCCTAGTCTCCGTGCCCCATCTACCAGGGTCTGCCGCGTGGGCAACTTGATGTCATCGTCTTGGATCTGCTAACGTAGTGCAAGGTCCCGCTCGCAACGGTTTTTCACCCGTTTCGAATCCACACCCCACTCAGTTGCAGGAGTCCCCCAATGAGCACCTTTTTTCCGCAGCTAACCCGCTGTGTCGTAATCTCCATCAGTCTGCTCGTTGCAGTGCTCGCGGCCGGTTGCGACCGCTCCGCCGCCGAGAAGAAGCCGCAGGCGGACCAGGTTCAGGGTGCGTCGGGTGAGCATGCTGACCATACAACTCACGTGGGAGACGGGCACCCGCAGCCCGAAAATTTCGCGCAAGGCGTTAGCGAATTGAAGGAACAGTACTCGGCGATCAAGAAGGCTTTTGAAGAGGCCGATACGAAAAAGGCCCTCGAGCAGGCCCATGAGCCGCTGCACGTAGTCGGTGAAATCCTCGAAGTCTTGCCCGAGTTGGCGAAACAGGCCAATCTGTCTCCCGAGGACCTGCAAACCGTAAAGAAGTCGGTCGATGCGCTGTTTGAGGGATATGGTAGCGTGGATGGCGCCGTTCACGCGGGAAAAGAGCCGGATTACAAGGCCGTCGCGGCGAACCTTGATGAAGCCATGGCCGCCATCGAGGCCGTGCACGTACCGCAAGGGAAATAGCCACTTGGGGCGAACGATCGCCCACGTTGGTAGGACGGGATCCTATCCCGTCCCAGCACGCTCTGCGAGCACACGTTGGTAGGACGGATCCTATCCCGTCCCAGCCGTGCCCCCCTTGATCCCGAGCCACTCTGCACACAGCGTGAGCGCAACTTGCACAAGAGAACTTTATCGAGCTTACCTGTGGTCAGTTATTTGCATCATTGACACTTTCTTACTGAGAGCACTCCATCATGAAAAGCCAACGCGTTTCCCTCGGATTGGCTGTCCCACTTGGCATCGTCCTGGCTCTGTCCGTGGGGCCTCTTCGCCGAATCGCCCGGGCCCAAGAACCTCCGCTGCGGCTGGCATTCATTACATGCTGCAAGGACGCCGTCTTCTTTGATCCGGTCGAGAAGGGGATGGAGGATGCCGCCAAGAAGATGGGAGTGGAGTGCACTTGGATGGGGGTCGAAGGTGTCGACATGCCCGCCCAGGCCGCCTTGGTGCGACAAGCTCTGAAAGATGGCTATGACGGGATCGCGCTGAATCTGGTCGATCCGGAAGCGTTCGATGGTGTCGTGCAGGAAGCAATCTCGCAAGGCGTGCCTGTTGTCGGATTCAATACCGACGACCATGCCACGCCCAATGCCCGGCTCAGCTGCGTGAATCAGCGACTCTACGCGGCCGGCCGATCACTGGCCAAATTCGCCTCCCCCAAGATCCCCCAGGGCGCTCACGTGCTGCTGACCATGCATGATCACGGAGTCTCGTCGCTGGAGGATCGACTCCGCGGTTTGCAGGATGAACTGAAGACCAAAAACGTCCAGGCTACGGTTCGCGTGACCGGCAACGACTCCGTGAAGGGAGCGGAGATCATCAAACAAGAGCTGGAAAAGGACCCGCAAATCCACATCGTGCTGAGCACCGGCCAAGCGGATACCGAAGCCGCTGGGCGGGCCATCGCGCAGCATTTTGCCGGCCAAGGCTATTGGTCCGCCGGATTCGACCTGTCCCCCACCACGCTCAAACTGATCCAGGAAGGGGTGATTCTCGGGACCGTTGACCAGCAGCCCTACATCCAGGGATTCTACCCGGTAATTCAGTTGACTCTGTACCTCCGCTACGGCATCACCCCGTCGAACATCGATGCCGGAGCCACCATCATTACTCAGGAGACCGTCGATCAGGCGATCAAGCTCACGGAGCAGAAGTACCGGTAGGAAATGAGGAGTGAGGAGTGAGGCCCGCTTGCCGGAGCCTAACTGGAACGAATCGGGAATGCGGAATGTCGTCCGCCCGACGATCGCTCACAAATAACCAATAACCAATAACCAATAACCAACCAAAATAGCAGAGTGGGAGCCCAACCACGTGAAGCGGGCTCCCACCCTCTATCAGGCTCGAACGGGTATTTCCTTGCGTCGTCGCTCTTCATCCATGAATGGACCGGTCGGACCGGCTCGCAGGCAACTGGGTCATTGCCATACCCGCTCGGCCAATCGTGCGTCTATTGTACGGAGAACTGCAGGTCGCGATGCAACTCGGCTACTAACGACTGTGGATTAAGCGGCTTGCGGAACCAACGGTCCACGCCTGTCGGCCCCACCGTCACGCCCATGTCCGCCGGCACCCTACCGCTGACCGCAAAGACTCTCAAACCACTGAACTGAGGGTTCTGACGGATGGCCGAAATCGTCGCCGGTCCATCGCATCGCGGCATCTGCATGTCCAACAGCACCACGTCCGGCTGACCGTGCTCGGATAAGAAATCCAGCGCGTCGCAGCCATCCGCGGCCGTGTCGACTTCGAAACCGCTCAGCCGTAGGAACCCGGCCAGCAACTCGCTTTCATTGGCATCGTCCTCGACCAGTAACGCATGCCGCGCAGCCGCGGGCGGTGCCGCGGTATCTCTCGTGCCCAAATCTTCGTCCAATGACTGGAACTCGGACAATACCTTCACCAGCGTTCGGTCCGCGTTCTCCACCTGCCCCACTTCTATCTGCTTCTGGGCCAACTGCAGTCCGACGGTGGCCCGATTCAGACGGTTCCGCAGCCGATGGTCGGACGTTTTATCCTGCGCCGCCTGTCCCGGCGGCAGCCACTTGCTCCACGTTCTCAGACATTTCTTTCTGAGCCAGTTCGTGGCGCAGGATGCGCACATGGGGTGGCGCTTCCACACCCACACGCACATTACGTCCAACGATCTTCAGAATCTCCACGGTAATTCCCAGATTGGGAAAGACGATCTTGTCGTCTTGTCGGCGTGATAGAACGAGCATCTGTCGTCTCCTTACGAGCGAACATTCGTCCCGCTGAAACTCGACGGGGACGGGTATCCGTACTGCGAAATCGGTCTCTTGCGCTCAACTTCTCACGACCGTGTCGAAATAACAACCGCCTCGCGGGAAGCCCAGCCCGTGCAGAGGTAAGCCGTCAACCTCCATGTCAACCGTCTCGCGGAGACGCGCGGCATCCTTGTCGCGTCGCTCACCGAGTTTGCCACGCGAAATACTACCAGAGAACGGCGGCGGGGCAAATGTCACTTTTTCAGAAAAGACGATGCTATCATCGCCCCCCAAGGAGGATGGTTGCATGTTGGTCATTGGTCATTGGTCATTGGTCATTGGTCATTGGTCATTGGTCATTGGTCATTGGTCATTGGTCATTGGTCATTGGTGAGCGATCGTCTCGCGGACGATATATTCCGTAATCCGCACTGCGCATTGCCGATTCGTTCCGAACAGGTTGAGGCTACGGGCTTGAGAACCTCACTACTCACTCCTCACTACTCATACTCACCTCACTACTCACTACTCACTACTCACCTCACTCACTCCTCACTCCTCAGCGACTCTTCGGCTCGATGAACACGGGATACTCGGTCAAGCGGCAAGTCAGCCGACCGTTTTCGACCCGGGCCGACCGGACATTCGGTTTTGTCTGGTCGATGCGTGAGATGATCTCTGTAATCTGAGCTTCCTGGGCCGGCACGGGGATCCGCGTTTCGATTTCTCCCATCGGCTCATCATGGTTCTGTCCGATGTGATCATCGTAGAAAGCCACGAGTACCTGCCGATCATTCTCGAGTTGGCAGCGGTAGACGTACACGTTTTCGGGCATACGGATGCGCTGAATACTCTGTAATCCGTTCAGCTTCGTAATGGTCAGGTTGTACGTGTAGGCAGCCGGCCAAAGATGCCGAAATGTGGCGCTATAGAGGCCGTGGTGTGAGAGCGTCGAGACAGCCAGCGGGTTCTGTGCATCGACCGCCCAGCCCATCATCAACTTGCGACTCCCCGCGTCCAACGCCACCATGCAGATCTTCACCACCTGAGCGGCCTGCATGCCGCGATACCACTGGTTGACCGTATCGAATTGCGGGTGCTTGGGATTCTTCAGGATCTTGATGTATTCCTTGCTGCGTGACGGGGTCGGCCAGGCATGCAAGGTCCAGTTGGGAAGCACCAGCGGTTCCATGAGCGGAAATCCACTGTAGATCTCGGCGCTCCAGATCTCCTTGCCCCGTCCCCTGACGTCGTGCAGCAGTTCAGCGCTCTTCTTCACGATACCGTAGTTGGGCCAGCGAGCATCCAGGATATCGTAAGCGTCGGTGAAACGGGCCGTGGCGATGGAGAAGGCTTCGGTGCGCCGCACGAAGTTGACCATGTCGGCGGGGACCCGCGGGAGTTGTTGGCTCACGTACAACCGAGTGCGTGCATCCATCTCGAGATCGTAAAACCCGTAGATCTCGCGAAAGCCGATACCGGACAAGATGATTTTCACCTGCGGGCATGCCGCGCGAGCGGCCAGAGCGAACTGGCGTAGCAGCAGGCCGTATTGCTCGGCAGTCCCCGTCCAAAACACCTCGTTGCTGTACTCGTTCCCCACCTGGTAATGCAGCACGGGAAAGAGCAAGCCAGGCATATCGTCTTGCCCATCACCGTCATAGCGCTCCACCAGGCTCTGGATATAATCCCGCAGGTCCTGCATATGCTCTGGCTTGGGAAGATAGTCGGCTCCCGCCAGCGCGAACGTCTTGGCAATTCCCTTCAAGTAGACGAACTCCTGGTCGTTTTTTTCAGCGGTGGCCCACGGTGATTCAAACCGCATCGAGACCATGATATGGATCCCATTGCGCTGCCACGTGCGAACCGCCTCATCCAGATCCGACCAGTGGTAGGTGTGCCGACCATTGCGGGGCGCCGCAGGTTCGATCACCTTCCATTCCAGCCTGGCCAGATTGACCCACCGAATCGCGACGTCGCGGCACACGCTATCGACCAGCTCACGATTGCGAGCCCCTGGGCTGTGCACAAACACATAGTCCAGCCCGAACGGCGAGTCCCAGCCTTCCTTAACAAACCGGTCAAACGCTGCGCGGTCCGTCAGTCGCGGAGCAATTTCCTCGGCGGCCGGCGTCCTCGCACCGCCCGCAGCCACAGAGCAGTAAGATCGCCACGGCCACTGCACGAAGGGCCGCCACACGTCGCAGAATCGAAGGTTCGGTGGCGCACATGAGGTGTCTCCCGAAAATCGACGTTGATCGCGATCGACGCAGATTGCCACACAGCAATACTCGTGTGGCCGCGCGGGAGTTTCAATCCTCAGCGGACCTCACGGTGGCGACTGTGTTTTTGTCGCTTGCTTGCTGCAGCACTGGCTCCGCTCGCGACGGACAACGCGTGATGATGGCTGTCCTTTTCGTCGCTCCCTCAGGAAAGTGGCACACGGCAGGGTGATGGCTGCGTTTTTGTCGCTCGCTTAGCCTGGCACCCGGCACCTTGGGAAGTGGAGAGCGGCGGCTTGCTTCAACACTGGCTCCGCTCGCGACGGACGACGCATGGTGATGGCTATCCTTTTCGTCGCTCGCTCAGGAAAGTGCCACCCGCCGGCCCAGCCTGCGTGGCACCTTGGGAAGTGGAGAGCGGCGGCTTGCTGCAGCACTGGCTCCGCTCGCGATTGACAACGCGGGGTGATGGCTGTCTCTTTCGTCGCTCGCTCAGCCAGTGCCACCCGCGCATGGTGATGGCTGTCGATTTCGTCGCTCGCTCAGGAAAGTGGCACCCGGCGATCACTCTGTGGCTTGGTGCTGCTCTACCTCGCGTTCCAGCCTATTCACTTCCGACTGGACGTTCGAAAACCGGTCAGGCCAGGATCGTGATTTCAATTTCTCGATCGTCTGCCGGGCGGCGTCCCACTGCTGCAAGTGAACCTGCGCGCCGGCCAGACCGAGCCAGCCGGTGGGTTCGAGCGAACGGAGTGTAGCCACCTGCTGCCAGTGGGCGGCTGCATCCTGCCAGCGTGATTGCTCTTGACGAATCTCGGCCAGCATGGCGTGTCCCTCCGCTTCGTGCGGAAGCACCTCGACAATCGACGTATAGGTACGTTCGACATCCTCAGGTTGCCCAACGCCCTCGAACCTGCGTCCCAACGACTTGTAGGTCTCGATGTCGCGGGGCGTTAGCCGCAACAGAACGAGACACTGATCTGATCGCCGCCTGGGCGTCGTTCTGCCGATCATAGCACTCGATCAGCTTCTTGTGCGATTCGACATCGTTGGCCTGCAGGGCCGTTGCCAGCTTCAACTGCACTACAGCTTGAGCGTACTCCTGTTTCTCCATGAACACCACTGCCATCGCCTGGCGAACGATCGGCTTGTCCAGTTCCGTCTGGGAAACCTCCTGATCAAGCTGCTGGACATACGCATCGAGATCGCGCGACTCCCGCAGCACCTGCTTGAGTGATTCGAGCGCATCTCTCCGCTGCTGTTGCTGTGGTCCCCAGCTGACAATTGCCTCGCTCGCCGCATCCACCGCTTCGGCGGTCTTTCCCAGTCCTGCATAGGCTCGCGCCAGCGACTGGCAATACGCCGACAACGTACCATCACCCGCGCTGCGACGAGGTTGCGACCGTTTGTGCAGCGGTATCAGCTCGGTGTAGTACTTCACCGACTGCTCGTAAAGCTGATTCTCCAGACAGCTGGCAGCCAATCGGGAAATACTGTCTTCCGTCCAGCGACCACTTTCGTGGAAATAGCCGTCCGTTTGCTCCAGCAACTTCATCAGTTCATGCTGGCGATGCGTCTGGAAATACGCGTGCATCAGCTCCGTGCGGTACGCCATATTTTCGGGGCCATGTTCGACAAGTGGCTCCAGCACGGGAATCGATTCCTCATACCTTTGCTCGTGACGCAGATAGTCAGCCAGTTGAAATTGTCCATTGGCATCCAAGGTTGCATCGCGCAGCGCCACGGATAACATCTCGATGGCACGCGCGTAGTTATTGAGTCCGTTTGCCAGGTACTCGGCAATGTACTTGACAGCCTCGCCCGACTTTTTGCGTTGGGCATACACGGTTTCGGCCGTGCGCAGAAATGCGGCGGACTGCGCCTCCCAGAAATACTCATGGTGCCGCCAGTAGATCACACGATTGCGCGACTCACGCGACTCCAGATCTCGCCGTAATTCGTTTGTCACGATTGCCAACAAGGGCTCTTCCAGGTCTCCGAGGTTCGGAACTTCTTTGCGCCAATGGGCCAGCCGATACCAGTGTTGGTCCCAACCGCTCTGCCAGGAAAATGCAAACCACCCCGGTTCGTTCTGAAGGGACCGAATCAGGAATGCCAGCCCCTCACGTGGTCCGGCCAGTTCGTAGATCGCCTGCGCGACGCGGCCAATCGTCCCCTGATAATCATTCACCTGGAGCTTCATTACGGCGGGCAGCCGATCGCGGGCAAATGCCACGAGGTCGGCCGCAGGTGAACCGATCTTCTTGTTTTGCGCAGTCCGATAGACGCTGACGAGTCGATCGATCAACTGGCGACGATGATTCGGATCCGGATGATCCAATTCACTCTGCAACTGGCCGGTCAACGCCCGATACAGCGCGGCTGCCTTGCCCAGCGAGACTTCCCCATCGTCGCGCACAGCCCGTTCGTACAGCTGATACATTTGCTGAGCAAGCCACAGACGTTGCTGGGCGTTAACCGGATGCTTGAGCTGCTCCTGGAGCACTGTTTCAGCACGGGCGAAACGTCCTTTGCCTGCCAGGTAATCGACGTAGCTGCCCAACGGGCCATTGGCACTTGCGGGCAGCACACCGCCGTTGGCGGCCTGATATACCTGCAAGGCTGACTCCAGCAAATCGATCGCGTCGTCTCCGCGCCCGTAGTCCCAGTGGGTCTGTGCCAGGCTCCACGCGATGTGCAGGGCATCGCCGGTACCGGCACCAGCCTGCTGCCATAGCACGTTCAGCTGTCGCTGTTGCTCGGCCGCCACCGACTCGACCGCCACGCGGCCCAGATTGGCCAGCAGATCCGCCATCAAGCGTGGTTCGCCAGAGGTCCACTCCCGGTCGAATGCGCGGTGCATGGCAGCCAGAGCCCGGTCGGCGTGGGGCCCCGGCTGGTTGATCAGCTCGGCAGCACGACGCTCGACCAATAACTCCAGCAGATCAACCGCCCGTTGGTCGACGATCGATGTCGCTCGCTGGCGCACTTGGGGTAGATGCTCGATGAGCGTATCACAAGTCGCTTCGTCGCGGATCTCCGACAAGGTGTCCCTCATACCCGACAAAAACGGATATACCGTTCCGGCAGTGTGTCCCACAACGGCGTCCGCCAGGGCGGCCAGCAGTCGGAAGTCATGCGTCTGGCGATAAAATGCGCAATGTGCCAAGATACCTTGCCGGATCGGTCGATTTGGCAAACAGGACCGTGAACACACGTGGCACATTTTCGTCCAGCTCGGTGGGCCCCGCACCGGAACTGCTCGGCCCACCGAACGGGTCCCCGGGAACTCGGCCCCCCAGATCCTGGAGCTGTCGGGAAAGCCACGATTGGAGCGCCGACTCGCCCGTCATCTCGAGAGCGGACCGCAGCGAACCCTCATACTTTTCACGCTCATCAACCACCGTGTACCAGTCGGCCAAGGCTCGCAATTCAGCACCGCCCAATGCGTCTTTCGCCTCGAGTTGCTCAAACTGCGTGATGGCTTCTTGGACCTCGCCCTGTTCCGCCAGTAGATACCCGAGGGCAAGACGCCATAGATCGACCAATTCGTGATCTTCCTTGATCCACTCGCCCAATAACTTGATCAGCTTGTCCGGCTGATCCAAGGCGATGAGCAGCTGATACTTGTACTGCTGCCAGCGAGCCGCATCTTCAGGTAGCTGTACGATGGCCTTGTCGACGTACTGCAACAGCCGTTGGATCAATTCTGGTTTTGCATCGCGCCGAGCTGCCAGGTTGGCAAGAGTAGCCAGATATCGGCGCAACAAGATCGTTTTCAACTGGTCGGTGGGTTGCCCGGCGTCAAGACGTACTGGTTCGGTGCCCAGGAACTCCCAGCATCGCTCGACAACCTGATCGAGATGCTCCTCGAGTTGGACCTGCAAGTAGATCCACTCGGCATTCATCCAGCCAACCAGTTCCTCGGGAGCAGTGCGCAGTCGCCGCTCCAGCTGCACGACATATTCCTGCCTGGCTTGCCGCAGATTGGCGGCCTGCACGTCCCGCAGCTCCGTCCTGGACAACTCCGACTGGTTCTTCACTTCGCTCATCAGCGCCCGATAACGGGTGAGTACCATCACATCGGTCAGCTGGCAAATCGCGGCCACGTGCCGAACAAGCCGCTCGAAAGGTTCCGCACTGAGGCTTAACTCCGGCACCAGCGACGCGGCTTCGTCCTCAACGCCCTGCGACCAAGGTTGCCGTAAGAGGGTGTTGAAGAAGGTCTCGGCGTACTGATCGCGATACCGCCCTGGTCCTTCCGACAATTGCCTGCGCAAAAATGCCAGATACGACTCGGTATCACTCTTGTCCGACAGTAGCCGGGCGAGCAATGCGCCCCACTGATGTTTGCGGTCGGCAGTCGACTCAGTCTCCCAGCGCCGTGTCACCTGCTCAATGATGCTCTTCCACAGCTCCGACTCCGCCACTCCGTCATCGGACGGGATCCAGTTGGTCACGCGCTGCAGGCGATCATATTCGAGTGTATCGATATTCTGCTTCACGATCCGAGCTATTTCACGACGAACTTGTCGAGCTTGATCCGTCTGGTAGAACAGCTGCGAATTCATGATCTGATCAGTGGCGTTGGCCCCACCAGCGTCCCACACATCCGCGCCATTGGCGTACGCCAAGACAATCTCTGAGAGCGGATCGAGCCATCGCTCGTCGAGTCGATTCGTGTTCAGATCGTACCCCTGCCCCAATGCTTGCATCACGGCAGCCTGCAGCCGCGCCGATGCTGCCTTCGACAGTTTCTCGGGCTTCCTTCCCGCCGCCAGCCACGCGGCGATCAATTCGTTCGCCTTTTCGATTTGATCGTCCTTGATCAGTGCTGTCAGATATTGCTGATACGCAGTCGTGGTCTCCGGATCCGCGGCCACCCAGAGAGCCAGGTACTCGACCAATTGGGGATACCGTCCCTGAGAACGATACATCTGCGTGACAACATTGTGCAGCGACTCTTCCTCGTAAGGATACCACTTCGCTTCAGGCACCAGGACCTGAGCGATCCAGGCTGTTGCTGCGTCGTATTCTCCAGCGTTGATCAAAGCCTGTGCGTACGCCTGCTGCAGATTGTTGTCGCGTGGGTATTTTGCGGCCAACTCCTTTCGCAACGTCAGAGCTTCATCATTGCGCCCCGTCTGGTTCAGGAAGTCGGCACGTCGCAGTTGCCACTGATTGCCGGCCTGCAAACAACCCGCCTGGCGGGCGTAGATCGGCTCGAGCGCGTCGAGCAGGGTCAGCATTTCACTGGCTTCGCAAACCGCTGAAGCCTGAGAAATGAGATGGTTGGCCAGGAAGTACTCCTGCGTGGCGGCGCCACCAACTGGCGGTTGAGCCAAATTCGCCGCTCGGTCGAGGATTCGCAGTCGCAATTCTTCACGTCGCCGGGCATCTTGCAGCACGGCATCTCGCAGCCACTTCATCGCGGGTTTTTCACCCGCTAATTTCTCCATCGCTTCGAGTTGCTGCAGAACGCGATCCCATTTCTGGATCTGAGCAAAATGCAGGAGCACGACCAGGTGATCTTCGAACTTGCCGTTCCCGTCCGCATCAGCCTTGCGCGCTGCGGGTAGGTTGGGCAGCGGTTCGTGGACCCACTGTACGTGATCCTGCCCAATCTGCTCCTCTTTCATCCGTTGCGTGAACTTCTCGTCATCCAGTTCCGCAAATTCCTGGGTCATCAGCATACTGCGACGTTCCTGATCGTCAAACGATTCGATCTGCGTCGCCCACCAGCCGCCAGCCACCTGAACGAAGCCGCCAAACTTCTGTACCGAAGTGACCTTACCGTCCTGCCAGTTCTCAGATTGCACCAGTACGTTCTTCTGCGTATCGATTAGGAAGTGAATCTCATAGTTCACGTTTGTCGGGTGTTTTGCGATCAAGAGCGTTTGTGAGTCACTCTGGGGTTTCAGCTCGACCTGATAGTCGCGATACGTCTGCTCGAGTGACGTCGTCACGTTACCGCTGAGATCGAGCGGTGGATCGCGGAGTTGCTCGGCCGTCGCAGTGCGGGTGCGTCCGAGCTGAAAGGCCTGGGAATACACGCTACGCTGCTCTTGGTCGCACTGTTGCACGAGCGTCTGGCTGCCGTTCCCTTCGGTCTTGACCAGCCAGGCGCTGGCAGACAGCAGATGGATCGTTTGCTGCTGCGACGTCAAGTTGCCCCAGCGAACGTCGAAGTATTTCGCAGTGCGCACAATCTCAAGCGGTCCGGGCGGAACCGTCAGTTGTTCGTTGCGCAACAGGCGATCCGAAAGCTGCTTGGCGTCGTTCGGCCAGGCCGATTCGAGACGTTGGGGAACAACTGGGGAAGGAACCGCCGGCAACTGGGGAAGGAGCGTATTGAGCCAGTCGACCGGTTGGGGCCCTATTCGCCGGTACTTGGCATAGGAGCCAAACGCCACGCTGCCACCACCGACGTAACCCATAGGCTTAACATCGGTATCCCACAGCCGTCTGTCGTGGAGTGCAGCAGATTCGGTCATTGCGTCCAATGCATCGTCATTCGCGTACCAACGGTCGGCCGGCTCAGATGGTTTCCGCGGCGATGAGAAGGACGAGAGGCGAGCGGACAACTGGCGACTCCAATCTTCTTCCGAGGATTCAGGCATCAGGTTACTGGCCAAGCCAGACATATCTTGCCCGGCCAATTTACTGAACATATCGGTCCCCACAAACCCTTCGACGTCATAGGTCTCGGTTAACAATCGTTCACTGGACGATTTCTGCAGATCGTACTCATCCTGGTAACCGTACAAGCGATCGATCGTATTGAAGTTTTTCGCCAAACCCAAATCCATCGTGCCAGACGTACTACTTAGGACGTCGGAACTCATGACGACGCTCCCGTCTCGGAACCCCCAGGACACCGCGCCCCCCATCGGCCTTCCCCCCATGCCCGCGCGCGGCTGGAAGGGAATGTACCCCGTTGCCAGAAAGGTTCACGGCCCAGACCCGCCAGTTCGCGCAGGACCGCCATCCGCAGGCGGATTCTCCAGTCGCCTGCTCGCCGCATCTGCTGCTGCAACAATTCGTAGTTGGCGTTGTCCCGTCCCACGGCAAAGAACCGCTCGCCATCGCGCATCTGAAATCGCCGCTTGACCTGGAATCGCTCGCGATCGGCATCGGTCTCCAATACCAGCAGCGACGTGTAAGGTGTGATGATGTGATATTCTTCCGATAGGCTGATGACCTCGTCCTGAATGGCCTGCGAACTGCCTTGCTCGAGCAACGCATCGAGGTGCATGCGGGCCCACAGCCGCGGGATGAAGGAATTGCCTTGTTCCGCATTGTTCACTTGGAAGGGACTCGTGATTTGCAGCGGCGTGTCGCCGCGTGTGGCGGTGATCACTACCTCGCCTTGAACATCCCGCTTGTCCGGCAAGTAACGTCCGAGCAGAATCTGCTGCGTGCCGTCGGGCAGGTTCGGAAACTCCTCCGGATAAACACGAGCTGTGCGGAGACCCCGGAATTCGACCTTACTGATTCTGGTCACCGGTTGAGTAATTTCCGCCAGCAGATCGCGCGCGACCTGCCGCACGCCTTGCTCGGCCGTGACGCGTCGCAGCGAACCGGGCCCCAACGAAGCGATTGCCTGAAGTACCACCGACTCAAAGCTGCTACTGACCGCCACGGCGTGGGCGGTACCGGGATGTCCCTGGTAAAGCTGCCGCAGTCGTTTGGCAAACGCCATCGGATCGGCGTCCCCCGTAGTGACAATCCCGTCGCCAATGTAGATCACCTGGGTTTTTTTGCCCGTCCGCTGCAACGCCGACTGGAGCGCCTTGTCGAGATCGGTCCACCCAAGCGAAATGCGGGTTGATAGCGCGTCCCTGGCGGACTCGATGTTTCCCGCGTCGGCCGGCACCGGCTCGTTGAACAGCCAGTGGCATTGGACATCACACATCATCAGGTTGAAAGTATCTTTGGGAGAGAGTGACGAGAGTATCGCCGACACCAATTCTGCCTGGGTGCCGCGCGATGGCTCGTCCATCGAAGCTGAGGTGTCGGCCACGAGCAACAACTCGAGAGGATCGCCGTCTGGTAACACGTCACGATCCTGTGCCACAGCCGATGCCGGAGGCATGACCTGCAGCATGAAGTAACCGTCTTCGCCGCGTTGATGAGGAATCATGACGGCAGCCGACGGTTGACTCTGCAACTGCACGACGACTTCAAAATCCCGATCGGGCGAATATTCCTGAGCCGAGAACTCCACACGCGCCGCATGGTCGGTCTGGCTGATGCGAGCGGTATGTGTGGGCGATGTCACGGCGGTCAGTGGCACCTGCGAATTGATCGTCACGGCAATGGCCAGTTCGCTCAGCGGATGTTGCCTGAGCATTTCGCTCTGCAGCGAATACGAATACCGGAAACGGTCTCCCCGCAGCGGCAGCACCTGCGTATACGTGATCTTGATCCGCTTCTGCGAGTTCGCCAGGATGGGAAAGATCCGTGCCTTAAAGAGGTTTCCACCCGTCCACTCCAACAGGCCTGGATCTCGCTTCTCGCGCAGGATCGTCTCATAGATTTCACGTGCCCGCTGCTTCTCGACAATGTCCGCTTCCACCAGTTCATCGCCGATCCACATGCCGAACCCGGAGATCGACGCGTCTTGCGGCAGCGGGAAATAAAAAACCCCTTCCAATTGAGTGGGCGTGTGATTGACGAACGACTCCTCGATCACTGTCCGAGCAATCTGGTCACGAATATCGACGGTCACTTTGTGATAGCCGACCGTCAACGGCACGTCCCGGCCGTCGATCTTAGCCACCAAGGATCCGATCGCTTCCTTGGCACTGGCCCCTTCAAAGCCGGCGACCCAGGCCGATTCCTGCTCGAGCTTGACCAGCTTGCCGGCCTGCAACCGGATCATCTGCGTACCGCTCAGTTCCAGCCGCTCGTTGCCTCCTCCGATCAGTGTCACCGGGGCATCCGGATCGACAATCAGTTTCACTTCGCCGGCAACCAGCTTGATCTCCGTGGGGGACACCAGCTCGACCAGCGTGCCCGGTCCGAGCGTGAGAAGGGTTTGCTTGACGAGTCGCAACGTCGTCGCATTGGCTCCACGTAAATCACAACGCACAAGGTCACCCGGCTTGAGAACCAGGCCCGGCTCGAGCGGAGTCCCGCGACTGTATCCAATCGGCTTGACCGACACCAAGCCTTGCGAGTCGAGTACTTTGCCAATTCGTCCGTCGACGGTCAGCGTGTCGGCAAGGCGAAACAGCTGCTCATCGATCGGAGTGTTGATGGCCGCGACAACCAGCTTGCAGACCGGCCGGAGCTGGCCGCCGCGGATCGTGCCGATCTCCAAGGAACGTAACGTGGCATCACTAGCGGTCACGAAGGCTTCAACCTGCTTGTCTCCCTCAGCCGCGGATGCAGGCCACCGATAGACGTCACAAAGCACGTCATCGGTCGTCACTCGTGCGACCGGCTGCTGCTGGAGCAAACGCTGTTGGTCACTGCGGTCCGAAACATCAACCAAGCGGAGCCAGTCGGGACCAGGCTGGTCGGCGCGGAAGAACTGGGATGGCTCGGCCACTGCCTGATTGGCTTTCTCGTCCACCTGCCACAATTGTCTGCCGTCGTCGATGCGGTAGCTGCCATTGGGCATATTCCAACGCAATTGATGTGGCTTCCTGAGCCCAGATATCGCTGATCTGACCGTCTCGGACCAACTGCAAATGTACCGAATCCGCCTTGTCCAGCTTGGCCAGCACCACTTCCAAAGCCGGCCCCGACGCGCCGTCCGGCCGCGCGAAGAACCAAGCGGCAATCACGACAACCGCGGCAGCAGCCGCGGAAAGCATACGTGCGATCAATACCATCATCTTGCTTCTCCGCTCTGGAAGTTGTGCGGGCGACTGAAACTGAGCTTCAAAGACTGCCGTCGAACGATCGCGCAGCTCCTGCAACAGCGCCGAATCGGGTGGCGACGCGCTGTCCCCGCAGGGAGGAGAATAACTTCTCCATCCGCTGGTCGGTCCGGTCTTGATCGCTACTACTGGTCATGTCACTAACCGTCTACCAATTTCCTTGTTCGGACAGGGACCGATTCAACAGGCGTGCTGTGAAGACGCGTCGGAACATTCGACAAGCTCGCGCCAATTTGGAGCGGATGGCCGATTCCGAAGAATCGAAGGAGCCCGCAATTTGCTCGACCGAGACACCATCAAGGTATTTCAACGTCAGCAACTCTTCGTAGTCGCGGTCTAACAGGCTGAGCGTAGCGCGAACCAGCGTCTGCAGTTCCTGGCTCGCCAAAACATCTGGTGGTTGCGGCTCGCGATTCTCGAGCCACCGGACCACTTGTTCGGCGCGAGGACCCAGCTTGTCGGCCGCCTGCCGAATCCGATCTTGTCGCGCCTGTGCGCGATAGATAGAGCGCAACTTGCCGACGCGCGATGCCGGTCAACCAGTTCCACAACGTGCCAAGTGCGGGATCGTAGTTGCGTACGTTACCCGCGGCGGCCAGAAACGTCTCTTGCACCACATCGGCCACTTCCGTTCGCCGCGGATCCATGCGCAGCGCGACAAACTTCCAGATCGCACTGGCATGGTAGTCGTAGAGCGCACGCCAAGCGTCCGGGTCGCCCAAGAGCAAACCGCTGACGATCTCTTTTTCCAGTTGCTGATCCATGAACGGGGCGTCCGCCTCGCAAGGTGCCCACCTGAGAACCACTCCCGCTGATGTCGGCGATTATAGGCCCAACGGCCGCCGCTGGCGCCGCTCGGCCTGGGTCACAAGCCACTTCCACTTCAGACGTTACGTCCCGCACACAAGTTCCGAGAAAGGCTGCATTCGTGTGGCAGCAATAGCTATTTGCGCGAAACGGCAGAAATGTGTCGCGGATTCTGGGAATATTCGCCCGCTTGCCTTTCTTGGCAGGCAATTCACTGCAGACAGCCACCAGACTCTGCCGGGTGCCATTTTGCCAGTACCGGTGTCCCCCGAAAAAACGGCTCGCACTGGCAGAGCCAGGCACTCAGCTGTCCGTTCATACTCATACTCTTACTCATCCTCTTACTCCCCTCCCCTGCACTCGCAGACAAACTCAACTCAGCATGAACTGCGTCCCTTTGCCAGCGGCGTAGACGCGGGTTTTGGGCCACTTCCGAAGAGTCAGAATAAGAGTAAGAGTAAGATTGAGACCAGCGTAAGCCTTTGCCGCCGGAGGCTGTGAACGGTCACCCGTAGACGGAGCTTTCCAAGGAGCCGGTAGCGCCGTGCCCCGTTTCCCGTGGGAAGGGATGCTGGTTTCGTACTGCACGTGATAGGGCGAAAACAGAGGCTTTTCCGGCGTCCTTGGTTGCCGCAGCGGATGCCAGGTTGGCACTTTGAGCAAGAAAGGTTTGGGGAGGTGATGAACATGGATGCAGCAGCCAAGGCAGGTTACACGAGCCAAAGCCGAACGTCGTCACGTGCCATCGAGCGACGGACATTTTTCCAGATCGCCGCGACCGGGGCAGCATCAAGTCTATTGGCTACCCGCCCGCTCCTGGGCAACCAGTCGGACGCAGGTGTCAAGATCGAGATACCTGCCCACGGAGCAGTGCTCAACGACCGCCACGGTCAGACTGCGTCCGAAGGACTGAAGATTCGCGTGCGAGGTAAGATGCGCGCACGGTGCGCGCCTCCTCTGATGCCGACCACTGGATGGGAGGAACGAGGGAATGCGGAGTGCGCAATGCAGAATGGCAGAGGACAATTACCTCGGCGGTCACGCCAGATGACCACGATGCTGCTGATTCCGAATTCCGCACTCCCTAGTCGTTCTCAACGCGCGCGCACATCGACCTTCGTGCGCAGCGTCTATGGTTGCTGCTTAACAGGTTCACTTCAGAGTGTCCAGGGACTGCGCATTTTGCGTGTGAGCAGGGCCTTGGCTTCCGAACTGGGATTGACCAACTCTCGGTTCTTGGGATCCCACGTGATTCTCTGGCCCGTGCGCACCGCGATATCGCAGAGCAAGCTGATCAGATCACTGCGGACCGCGTCGGAGATATTCGACACAGGAACCTGTCGCGTCTTGACCGCCTGAATGAAGTTGTTCGAGTGGCTCGTGCTCACCTGTAAACTCTGGGCATTGGGTTCGACCGGTTTGGTCGGCTTGACCGGGTGCAACGCCGGATCGCTGGCACCGCAACGGTTGACATCGCGTGCGATCTCGATCCATCCGTTGTCACCCATGAACTTGGTCCGGTCGGCACCGGGGCGAAAGACCAGCTTGACGTTGCCCAGCATGATCGTCATATCCCAGTTGTAAACGGTATCGTACAGTCCTTCGGTCGGGATGACGCCGGTACCTTCGACGGTGACCAATCCGGAGAGATCCGCGTCACTTCCCCAGATCATGATGTCCAAGGGGTGCAGCGCCCCAGCCGCCCAGGTAGCCAATCGAGTAGTCGTAGACCCAATAAGTGCCGTTCGGCCGGCAGAGGTCACTGGTGTAAGGGCGCTGTGGGGAGGGGCCACACCACATGTCGAAGTCGAAACCGGGCGGCACGGGTGCTTCCTGGGTCGACCCGCCGGCCCCACCATTCGGCGCGTCCACTTCAATCGTGTGGACTTTCCCGATGGTGCCTCGGCGCACCAGCTCGCAGCCTGTCCAGCAATGCGGCATGCTGCGCTGCTGAGTCCCGTACTGGAATACTCGCACGTTATCCTCCACCGCCTTCTGCATGGCCAAATCCTGCTCGATCGTTACTCCCAGTGGTTTCTCGATATAGACATCTTTCTTGGCACGCGTGGCCATGATGCCAATCGGCACGTGCGAATGGTCCGGTGTCGCGATCACGACCGCATCAATGTCATCACGTGCCAACATTTCCCGGAAATCTTGATAGGCCTTTCCTTTGCAGACAGCGGCGATGCCCTCGCGTCGATCCCGATAGCAATCGGCCACTGCCACGACCTGACTATCTTTCAACGGAAAGAATTCGTGAAAGATGCCGCGGTTTCCCACGCCAATGTGTCCCACCGTGACGCGCTCGCTGGCCGCGGCCTTGTCCTCCAGTCCCAGGGCACGACCAGGAATGAAAAGCGGTGCCGCGGCGGCCGCGGCGGCAAACCCCTTGATGATCTGACGACGATTGAATTTCTGACTGGATGTCATTTGCGTGGCTCCCGTTTCTTCGTATCACAAATCCCGTTAACGCAACGCTACTTGATCATGATCAGCGCCCCATGGTATTGGACATGGCTTGCGGCCTCCCTCGCGGCAAAGCCCAGCGAGTCAACCGCCCCCTACACAGACGACTACAGCAACGCACTCAAATGATCGATACTCCGCTGGGCCTGCTCCACGGTTCCGCATTCAACGCTGAACACGATCTCGTCACGGTCTACCGTTCGGCAGATTTCGATCACGCGTTTCCAATCAATCACTCCATCGCCGCAAGCGCAACCCACGGCCGTCCCGGTCACCTTACCCCGTTCATCTTCCGACTGCGCCAACGAGATATCCTTGGCGTGCAGGTGAATCAGCCGATCCTTGACTCTCTGCAGCCACTCGTATGGATCGTGTCCACACAAGTAGCTATTCCCCGTGTCAAAATTGATGCCAATTGCCGGCGAATCGACCAAGCTGTAGATTCGATCCAAGCCGTCCGGGTTTTTCGAATATTGCTGATGCGGTTCCAATCCAATCATGATCCCACGCGGCTGAGCCACTTTCGCGGCTTCCATCAGCACATACCGCATCAGCACGTGATCTTCCTCCACGGTCGTCCAGTCCGGCTTGGGCCCCTCGTCCGTGTTGACAATCGTCGTGCCGATCTCGGCCGCGAAACGCACGGCTTGCTTCAGGTACTCCGTGCTGATTTCCGGTTTGCAGAGCGGTGTGTGTGCGGAGAGGCCGGAGATACCAATCCCCGCATTTTCACAGGCGCGACGAATCCGATAGGGATCGTCGAGCATCGAAACGCTGTGAAAATAGCCCGCCTCACTCAGCAGCTCACGTCCCCAGTGCACCATCGGCTCGACGTACGCATAGCCAAACTCCGCCGCTTTCTCGACACCCCACTCGAAACACTTATCCTCGTGGCGCACATATTCCATGTTCACGCCCAGTCCGATTTTCGCCATGCTCAATTTCTCCCCTATCAAGGCCGCGACCTTGGCAATGCGGCTGCGTGTAAATAGCTCCCGGGCCCTCGTGGCATCCACAACGAGACCCTTGCCGCCATTGGCCCGTTGTATCCGATGGCAGCATATTTCTACAGCATTCAGGGCACTCCACCGTCCATGCAACGGCCCTCGTTCACATCAAAATCGCCTGCTTCTCCGGATCAAACAGGGCAACTTTGCTCTCGCGGTGCGAGATAATCCCCATCGAGAGCGGAGCCTGGACACGAACGGCCATGCCGATATTGCATTTCGGCTGCTGTCGCGTCTTGACGCATTCCAGCAGATTCGCCCACAGCTTGCCCGTGTCGCCCTGCCCCTTCCACGGCAAGCGAATCTCCTTCGCTCCGTCGGCAAAGGGCACGATGCGAATGCCGTAATCCTTGCCTCCGTCCAAGCATGGCCCACATGATCACGCCGTCGGTGCCGCGGATCATCGTGTCGGCTGGCACGTGGTTCGACAGCGAGTTCGTCATCACCACGCTGGGACCGTCGGGATAGTCGGCGATGATGTTGCACTGATCGGGCACTTCGCGATTGTACTGGAACGTTCCGCCACCGCCCATCACGCGTTGCGGGAAGTCGAGTTCCAGGATACAGAAGACCGGCGTGAACGTGTGGACCAACAGGTCGGTGGCCGGACCGCCGGCGTAGTCCCAGTACATCCGCCACTGGAAGAACCGCGAGACGTTGAAGTCGACCTTCGGCGCATCGCCCAGGAACCGCTCCCAGTTCAGGTCGGGGCCCGGCTTGGCGTTCGCATCGGGAATCGGCATCCGCTCGCCCCAGTCGCCGCGGCGGAAATAACCGCACTCGACGTGCACCGGCTTGCCGATCATCCCCTCGTGGATCATCTTGATGATCTCCGGGTAGTTGTCGTCGGCCATGTACTGCGTGCCAACCTGTACCAGCTTGCCGGTCTCCTTGGCCGTCGCTTCGATCTGCTTGGCCAACTCGAACTGACTCCAATGCGTCAGCGGCTTCTCGCAATAGACATCCTTGCCGGCCTTCAGCGCGTCGATCGTCTGCGGCGCGTGCAGTCGATCGGGCGTCGCGATGCAGACGACATCGACGTTCGGATCCTCCAGCAGCGCCTCGTGCTCCATGTACATCTTCGCCCCGCCCGTAGCTTGCGAAGCCGCTTCCAGCCGCGGGCGGTAGACGTCGCAGACGGCCACCGGCTCGGCAATTCCCTGCTCCTTGAATTGATTGACGATCTGCATGTGCGAGCCGCATCGGCCGCCCGTGCCGATGAACCCGACGCCAATCCGATCGTTGGCCCCCTTCGCCTCCTGGCCCAGAATCATGGGTGCCGCCATGACCGAACCGGCCGCGGCCGCGCCCACAGCCAACGTATTGCGTACGAACTCGCGGCGTGTCGTGACGTTTCTCGCTTCGCTTTCTGGCATGGGGGCGTACTCCTATTGGTCATTGGTCATTGGTCATTGGTCATTGGTCATTGGTCATTGGTCATTGGTCATTGGTCATTGGTTATTGGTTATTGGTTACTTGGTTCACTTTTCACTTTTCACTTTTCACTTAGTACGGTCCCGATTCCGCATTCCCGATTCGTTCCCTATACGCGAAAGCCTTCAGGCCCGCGGCCTCCACTGCTCACTCACTACGCAAGCCTCACACGTCACTTACCGGACGACTCGCCCTTGTCGGTCATCGCGTTGCCGGGATCGGAGACCCCGGTGTTTTCTAATTGCAGTTCTCGAAGGTCATGCAGTTGGCGAAACACGTCCAGCGATTTGTCTGTAACGTTTACGTTCCCACGCAAATCGAGCCGCGTCAACTGGGGAAGGAGTTTCGGGAGGGATTCCAGGGAAGCGTCGTCGACGAACCCTTTGGTAATAATCAAAGTCTTGAGCGGTAGCGGTCTTTCCGCAGATTCACTGAGCCGCGTCAAAAACGTACCGGTCACCAAAATGTCGCGCAACACCAGCGCGTCAAGCTGCGGAAATTCTCTCAACAAAACCAGCGATTCATCGGAAATACCGAAGCAGCGAGCCAGCGACAGACTTCGCAACCGTGCTGCCAAAGCTGGTACGGCTGAGAGACACTGCAGGCAATCGCCGGAAACCTGTGCGTCTTCAATCGACAGCGAAGTCACTGCGGGATTCCGCGCAACCTTCATCAACACATCGTCATTGACCGCCGGACCACCCAACTTCAACTCAGTCAACTGAGTTAGTTCCGCTGAGCTTCTGCAGATCCTCGGCCGAAAGCCCGCCACAGTTGCGCAGGTCGAGCGAACGCAGTTGAAGCATGGTATGCAACTGGTCCAAGGTGACACCCGCAATCTGGTTCATCTCGATCAGCGCCAGGATCTGCAACTTGGGCAACTTGACAAGTGCTGAAGCGATGCCGTCGGTCACTTGGCTGAGCCGACGCAAGGTCAGCCGCTCCAGGGCCGGCATCTCAGAGAGAATCTGGGAGAGATCATGATCGGTCAGACGAGCATCCTGCAGCAACAACTCCTGCAGTTCGCGCAGGGACGCCAGTTTCGACAGCGTTTCGCCGGTGGCGTTACTGACCGCGAGTCGCAGCCTGATCAGACCGGGGAACTGCAACACGGCAAGTACGACGTCGTCGTTGGCAAACACGCGGTCGCTTGCCAGATCAATCGTCACCGGAAAGAGGGACTGGTCGTACTCGACTGCCCCCCCAGCATCCACAATCCGTTTGACAGCCGCCCGCTGCTGCTGGGTGAGCGATCGCCGGGTGGCGAGAACGTTGGGCAGAGCATCGGACGACGGCGACGTTGTTCGATCTCCTGGCGCCGACGGCGGCGGCGTTGTCTCCTGGCGACGACACCCGGTGTTTGCCACGACGACGACCAGTGCGATAAGCAACGAACGAGATCCGAAGCGTCGCAGTCGCCTCGGCAGCGACCGGCCACAAAAACATTGCTGGCCATCCACGGAAAATCGATATTCTGACATATGGGATAACAACGCCGGCTCCGCCATATCCACGGACTGAAAGATCCGTAATCACCGACAGTGTGAGGAATCATCGACGTTCAGTATACTAGAGTGAGATGGTCGGAACACTGCGAGATCGTTCACTGAAAGAAATTCATGGTGGTTTTCCCACCGACAGCTGCTTTTTGAACGGAATTGCCGACATGAAGAAGGCCATCAATGGGCTGTGATTCATTCGCCGGAAGCCAATCTGTAACCTGCAAAGGAGTACTAGTCATGCCGCGCGGGAAAACGTACAACAATGCTTCTGCCGCCATCGGTGACACGCCGATGATTCGCATTAATCGCATCGTCGATCCGCAGCACGCCGCCGTGTTTGCCAAATGCGAGTTCTTCCAGCCACTCAATAGCGTCAAAGATCGCATTGGCGTGGCCATGATTGATGCGGCTGAGCGCGATGGGTTGATTGGCCCGGACACACATATTGTCGAGCCGACAAGTGGTAATACCGGCATTGCATTGGCGTTTGTCTGCGCTGCCAAAGGTTACAGACTGACACTCATGATGCCGGAATCGATGTCGGTGGAACGACGATCCTTGCTGCGCGCGATGGGAGCTCAGCTGGAACTCACCCCGGCCGGCGAGGGCATGCCTGGCGCAATTCAACGAGCTGCGGAACTCGTGCAACGCGGTGGCAACGTGTGGATGCCACAGCAGTTCGATAATCCCGCGAACCCCGCTATTCATGAGGCAACCACGGGACCGGAGATCTGGGAAGATAGCGCGCACAAGATTGACGCCATTGTGGCCGGCGTCGGTACCGGTGGGACGATCACGGGTGTCGCAAGATACCTCAAGACCGTCAATCCCCACTTCAAGGCAATTGCCGTGGAGCCGAAGAACTCGCCGGTCATCAGCGGCGGCAAGCCCGGCAAGCATCGCATCCAGGGGATCGGCGCGGGCTTCATCCCAAAAAACCTCGATACCTCCTTGATCGACGAAATCATCACAGTGGATGACGACGACGCCTTTGAGTATGGTCGGCGGCTGGCAAAAGAAGAAGGTATCGTGGCCGGCATTAGCAGCGGTGCCAACATGTGGGCGGCTGCGCAAGTCGCTGCTCGGCCAGAATACCGTGGTAAGAACATTGTCACCATTATGTGCAGTCTCGGAGAACGGTACCTGTCGACACCCCTCTTTGCCGATCTGCCGCACTGATCTTTACCGCTGCGTAGTGCACGCCTGCCGTCTTGGGCGACGAACTCAATTTCGGTGCGGAGCAATTGCGCCGTGCGATCTCGCACAGCGCGGGTGATGATTGGCTGGGACGCCGCAACCTGCGAAACGCGGTAAGATGCTTGAATCATGGTGGACCCCTTCCGGTGCTTAGCTCGCCCATTGTTCATCCGACTGCACAACCAAGACCGTAAAGAATCGCTCTGTGTAACCACAAATTCATTCAAAACGTTCACGGCATTCCCCACTCGCACGCTAACCGGTTGCTGTCCATAGGTTTATGAACCTTGCGCGAGTGCGGCACGCGTCAGCAGAGGACGATCGGCCCGGGTGCAGGAGGGCCACAACGACCTTTTTTGGAAACACTTTACAGACGCCGACCACCGCTCCCGGGACCGGGCCGTTGCCGGACGGACCGAGGGGGGACCGCGAATCAGGCCCCGCCGCGTTGGATTGCATGCGCTTGCAGGTCCTCGAGGTCGACGAATTCGAGCGCCGAGATGTGGGTCGCCTCGAGCACAACCGGGGGGGCCAGTCCCGCCTTAGAGCGCCTCTTGCCAGCGCAGGATGCAGAGACACCAGCGGTCTCCCGGCTGGAGACCGGGAAACCCCAAGGACGGGTTGGGGGTCACCAGATCATTGCCGCGCGAGGCCGAGAAGCGAAGAAACTGCTCCGTCATTTCGGCGCAAACCAGATGCAGGCCCTGATCTTCGCCACCGGTATGGCAGCATCCGTCACGGTAGAAGCCGGTCATGGGGGAGGTGCCGCAAGTCTGGAGGTCGGTGGCCAGGACGTTTTTCGCGGTAGGCATGTTCTGAGTACTCCGGCAACGAAATGGTCGACGGTCGCGCTGATCGATGTTAACTGTTCACAGCCTCGAGTGGCAAAGACTTACGCTCGTTTCACCCTTACTCTTCCAGTCGGTGTTAGAGCCAGCCGGCGGTAGATTTCGCGGGCAACTTACCACACCCCTCGGTCATGCGGCCTTTCTCTTCGTAGATTAATGCACCATCAATTGTGAACGACTCACCATTGACTATATTCATCCTTGGTCGTGAGTCATCACGTTTCCTATTCCCACACAGTCAGCGTCGAGCACCACAAGAATGGATATTTCGTATCAGTTGCAGCCTGACCTGAGTGTCGACGAGTTCGTGGACATTCTCCGGCGGTCGACGCTGGCCGAGCGGCGTCCCGTCGATAAGCCCCACACGTTGCGCGACATGCTCACGAATGCGGATGTGATTGTGGCCGCGCGGGCGGAGGGCAAACTTGTCGGCATTTCGCGGGCGATCACCGATTACAGCTACTGTACCTACTTGTCCGACCTGGCCGTGGACACGGCTTACCAACACCGCGGTATTGGCCGTGAGTTACTCAGACGAACCCATGAAGCCGCGGGCCTAAAGACAACCTTGATCCTCTTGGCGGCTCCCCAAGCGCGCACCTACTACCCGCACATCGGCATGTTACCTCACGATTCGTGCTGGATGACCCCTCCGGCATAGAACGGACTTCCGTCCATTCTATGCCACCAGGCGGATGACCTACGTTCACAAGTGCGGAGCAGGTGGCGCGATGGATATGATGTGCCCCCTGTTTTCCTGTTCAGCACGCCCTTTTCCTGTTCAGCACGCCCTTTTCCTGTTCAGCACGTCTGCCCGATGGTGGATCGTTTCCACGATCCCCTGGTACCGGGCAGCAGGCCATCATGACTGTGACGAGCCCACGTATCTCTCCGCAAGAAGTGGCATGGCCAGGTTCTTCTTGCGGTTTGCTGAGCGATGATCGGCTGGGATGAACGGGCGCAGAAACGCCAGGCGTTTTCAAGCCAGCCTGGCGTCCTGCCGTGTCGTGCGACGGGTGTCGTACCAGCTTCTATTCCGACGGCGGCTTGCTGTCACTCGCTGGTTCCGGCGGGGTATCACTCGCCGGTTCCGGCGGGGCATCATCTTCGGGGTCTCGCGTTCCGGCGGGGTATCACTCGCTGGTTCCGGCGGGGCATCGCTCGCCGGTTGCGGCGGGGTCGCCGGGACAAGACGTTGCCGCAGACTCTCTAGGGCCTCGGCGTTCGCATCTTCCTCGAACGGATTCGCATCGGCCGCTGGCGGCGCAACACCCAGTCCGCCGGGACTGCCCATGGCGGGACTGCGCCGAGGTCGAGGCAATTCGATGGCCTCCAAACAGGATTTCTGTTCGTCGTCCAGGAGGGCCAGCAGCGCCTCATGCTTGGCTGTGGCATCGTCGTCAGACATTGTCTCGGACGTCTCGATATCCGCGAGTGCGGCAGTCGCTGATGTGGATTGCTCGGCTGTCAAGGTAATCCCAATGTTGGCACCGGTCAGCAGACTGAGCTTACGCACGAGCGTTGTCAAATCGCGTTTGGGATTCGGGCCTCCCATACCACCGCCCATACCACCTCCCATACCGCCTCCCATACCGCCTCCCATACCGCCTCCCATACCACCGCCCATACCAGGACTCGCCGCTGCGATCTGGCCGCCAGAGGGAGCGGGCGTCATGGTTTCCTGCAGCGAGCGAGTTTCGGTCAAGCGGAGAGCACCCAGCGTCAGAGCACCTCCCAGCAGAAGCCCGACCAACACCGATCCCAGCCAAATGCTGATCGACTTCTGGCTGCGCTGTCGCTGCAGAATCAGTACGGCCAGTGCCAGCGTTAGCAGCATCACCAACACAATGCCGAGGCCAATCGTGTCCAGACCCAATCTCCACATAATACTACCCTTTCGCGTTAGGAATGCATGCCGCGCGTCACGGACGGTGTCACGGACCATGGAGTAGCGTACAACGCCGACGGGGCAATTGCCAGCAGGTGATCGATGCGACCAGCGGACGCGGATGATTTGACGGCCGCAAGGAACCGCCTGGATCGGCGGGCCGCAGCCAGTCTGGGGAGCATTTCCGTCGGGATACCCGGCTGACCTATCTTGCGCACAAGATGGAGTATCGGCAGCCTTTCGAGCTGTGCGATCGGCCCGGATGCCGGCCGTCTACTTGCTTTGCCGCGGATTTGCCGCCCCCCCCGGGCTTGGCGGCGCAGTCGGCTCCCAGCTGCTGGTGGCGAAGGGATGCGGGGCGGGCGTCGACCGACCGGTCCCGAAAACAGGGCCCTGCCCCTGGTGCGAAATACTCTCCGCATGCCGGTCGCGCAAGTGCCGCAGTTCAAACAGCAGCCACGTGCCGGTCAATATCGACGAGCACAGGTCGGCGGTCGGGATCGCGATCCAGACACCGTCGAGCCCGAGGAAATGGGGCCAGATGAGGATGGCGGGAATCAGCAGGAGAACTTGCCGGGATAACCCCAGGAACAAGGCGATTTTGGCTTTGCCCACCGCTTGAAAATAGCTGGCACTCACGATCTGAAAACCGATGATCGGGACCATGGCCAGGCAGATGCGGATGGCATGCGTGCCGAGTTGCAGCAGGTCCGCATCTCTGTCGTTGAAGAGGCGGATGAGGGGCTCGGGATACATCATCACGACGACGAACCCCGTGACACACATGACGGTCGCACACAGGACCGCCAGTTGCAGCGTCCTCTTGACGCGATCGTAGTTTCGAGCGCCATAGTTGTAGCCGATAATCGGTTGCGCGCCTTGGTTCAGGCCAAAAATCGGCATGGCGATGAAGAACGCCACCGAATGAACGATGCCCATCACCGAAATGGCCAGGTCACCACCGTAAATGCGCAGTTGGTTGTTCAAGATCGCGTTCATGACGCTCGCGGCCATCTGCATGCCGAACATCGGCGAGCCGATGATGATAATGGACCGACAGATGGATCGTTGCAGCCGCAGGTTTCTTGGCGTGGAACGTCAGGAGGCTGCGACCTCGCACGAAGTAGCTCAATACCCAGATGGCCGAAACAGCTTGCGAAGTGATGGTCGCCGCCGCAGCACCCTGCATGCCCCAGCCAAATCCGAACAGAAAGATGGGATCGAGAATCGTGTTGAGCAGGGCGCCGATCAGCATCGTGAACATCGCCACCCGCGGATTCCCCTCACCACGAATGATCGCATTGAGCCCGAAGCCCATCGTCTGAAAAATCGACCCCAACACAATGATCTGCAGGTAGTCCCGCGCATAGGGTTGGCTCAGGTCCGTGGCTCCGAACACTTCGAGCAGCGGATCGAGAAAGATGAACCCGCACAGGGTGATGGCCAGCGATCCGCCGAAGCAGCAGCACGACGGCGTTTCCAAGAACGCGTTCCGCCTCTTCTTTCCGCTGCTGGCCGAGTCGCATGGAGATGAGGGCGGCGGCCCCAAAGCCGATCAGCATGCTGAACGCCATCAGCACTAGCATGAAGGGAAAGGCCAGCGTGGTCCCCGTAATGCCCAACGTCCCCACTGCTCGGCCGACAAAAATCCGGTCAACCACATTGTAGAGGGCCTGCGCCACCATCCCCACGATGGCCGGCATGGAGAAATTCAGCAGCAGAGAGGGGATTCTCCCTTTCCCCAGTTTTTCAGCACGGTCCATGACGACTCTATTCGGGTTCGCGTTCTCGGGTACCGCCGGCACCGCCCATGACCGCCGGACACGTCTCCTCATCCTACACCCTCGCCCCGCGGTCGCGACATGCCCCCCCCGGTTAACAGACCCTGCGGCGGGGGTTCACAGCCGGAATCTGATGGCCGAATTCGCCTCTCGCTGCTATTCTGGGAGCGCGCATCGATATCCGTGCCGCAAAACCATCGCAGTCGCGGCAGGCACTGGCACCCGACACTGGCAGAGCCCGTGGCACGCAAAACCGACGGTAAGCGGCACCTAGCGGCAACCGAAGGAACGTGGCACCGGCGACTTGAATCGTGACATCGCACGCGGAGAGAAGGTCTACGCAGATGGAAGTGTTAGGCATCAAGGGATTACTGCGATTACTGCGACACGAAAGCGGCTTTCAGTTACCCGCCGCGCAACTGGCGGAAAGCCACACCAAAACTTCCTTTTCTTCGACGGTGTTCACGGGCGAATCGCAGCAGTGGGTTTCCTATTTGCAGAGCACTCGCGCACAACGTTACGCGAAAGATGTCCGCATTTGGATCGAATTGCGGCGTGACGTCGAACAGTTGACGTTGCACGCGGAGAACGAACCGTCCCGGAGCCTGGCTCGGCACTTGGAAGCGGGGTTTCGGACCTTCCAGGAACTCATACGGCGTAAACCATTCGTGGCGGCAGGCTGTTTCCGAGGCGGTGTTCCACAACTCCTCGAATTATGACGGTGATCTCCGGTTGCGTGTGAGCGGCACGCTGCCCTGTGAAGCATCGCGAGAGGTCAAACTGGGACGGTCCAAGGAAGTCGTTGCCACCATTCTCGTGCTGCGCGAATCCACGGTGAAATCGGTCCTCCAGAATCTGCTCAGCGTCGGCCGGGATATGTCTACGGAAAAACATCTCGGCCTGACCTGGCCGCTGGTGCGTCGCCTGGTCTCGCAGCTGTCCTACCCCGATTACCCGCGAGATCGATTTGTCGAGAAGATTGCCCTCACCAAGAGAAACTGCTTGATTGCCATCAACACGTTGTATGAGGGCAAGCGGCAGCAACGCCTTGTCCCTAACAAGGTAGGTGCTCTGTTTCAGCATTACATCGCTCACCGCGATGCGATTCCGGAAGGCGAATTATTCGATCGGCATCCCTATTTTCGGCTGCTGAATGAACTCGGTTTCATGTTCGACGAGCAGAACTGCCGGGACCACGAATCACTGGCGGAAGTGCTGGTCCGCGAATACCTGGACGCACGATACCTCCGTCTGAGTCTGGCTGGCGTGATGCCTCCGCTCGACGAGTCAATGGCTCCCATGCCATTCCACTGGGAGAAACGAAAAGTCTCGACCCCCTTCCCGCGACTCGGCCGCTACGGCATCTTGGACGATGAGGACTTGAACGCCTGGAGGAAAGTGGAAGGCCCGTTTCGGGACATGGGATTTACCGTCATCCGTCAACTGGGAATCGGGCAATTCGGCCGTGTCTACGAAGCCTGCAATCGATTCAACCCCCATATTCCCAGACATGTGGCCCTGAAAGTGGACCGCATCGTGAAGGGTAAAAAGAAGGAGGCCATTCAGGGCGCAGGAGACGATGCGGATCGGCGGCGATTTGGCTGCGGCTCCACACGTGATCCGTATCTTCGACGCGGGCAAAGTCTCCGGAAAACGCTATACCTTTCATGTCCTGCAAATGGTCGACGGAGACACACTCGACAATCTCGTCGGGATCTCCGGCACGGAACACTCCAGCATGCTGCGACCGCGCCGCGGTATCCGCTCCGAAAGGGAGGTGCAGAAAGAGTATTTGAAAGCCATCAAAGACTCGACTCGCGAGATCTGGCGGCGCAATCGCATGACGCGACCGTTCGCCGATCCACTCGATCTCTCGCAGACCCTCGATCTGTTAACCAGCGTCCTGATCTGGTTGGAAGAAGTCCACTCCCTGGGATATGCCGTCAATGATCTGAAGAATGGAAACGTTATGATCAGTCGGCGCGGTCAACTCAAAGGCATCGACCTGGATGCCTACAGCCCGATTCGTGATCCCCTGGACCGCGTCGGTGATTTCTTCTTCCTGGCCGTCTCCCTCGTGCTCCTGCTCCTGAACGTGTCGCGTTTACACGGTAAGCTCATGGTCGGTTGTGAGGGAGCTTTGGAGTCGCCCGCGGCTCTCCGGACCGCACTGCAGGGCAACTGGGAATTCGGCGATGTGGCGGAAATGAGCGGCGGACGCGTGCAGACCGAGGAAGTCGTGGATCTACTGGTCGACTTGATCCAGCGCTGTCAGCACGGCGCATTCGCCCATCACCCCGATCAATTCACCGAGGATATCAACCGCCTGATCTGGCTGAAACGACTGGTCTTCGCCTCGGAAATCGTCCTCGACTGATACCCCTTCACTGTCAGCCACGATCCACCAACCAGAGGTATCTCACCCAGTGCATGTGAACGTTCTGCAAGCGGATTATTAGGATTTCATTCAGATCGCCCAAGGTTGACAGCAGAGGCTTGTCCCAGCCAACGGAACCAGCTAGCGTGCAGGGCCTCTCGGGCAGCCTGCGGCCCCAGCCGAAATGGGTGTCGGCTGGGCAACCCGGCAGTCGCGAACGCACAGGCAATGGGCACGTGAAAATATCCCCTGGGATAGACACATCTTGCCGAGCGGCGAAGTCGTTCGCCATTAGCGGATTGCGCACGGGACGACAACACCTGCGTCTGGCAAAGCATCTGCCCACTGCGATCCGTGCCTGTGGTTGGATACGCGATCCAGTACAGCCTCAGCAATTCCCCACCGTTATCACGACGAAAGATGGCAAGGAGACGAGCGATGAGCTTCCGGTTCTGCACAACAGTGGCGACATTCTGTATCGCGGCAATGGTGTTGGTCGGCTGCGCGAAAGATGAGAAGAACGGCGGGGGAAGCACAGTTGTCAAGCTGCAGGGCGCGGGTGCCAGTTTCCCGGCACCTCTGTACAGCAAGTGGTTCCAGGAGTTCAGTTCCGAGAACGACTCTGTGCAAATCGACTATCAGTCGATCGGTAGCGGCGGCGGCGTAAAAGCAGTCACTGAAGGGACTGTCGATTTTGGTGCCAGTGATGCGGCCATGACACCCGAAGAGATGGCGAAAGTGACCCAGGGTGTGCAGCTTCTCCCAATGACGGCGGGCTCGATTGTGTTGGCTTATAATCTCGAAGGCGTGACCAGTCTGAAGTTGTCGCGCGAGGCCTATGTCGGGAATCTTTCTCGGCAAGATCACCAGGTGGAACGACCCGGCCATTGCGAAGACCAACGAAGGGGTCACCTTGCCGGATGACGCGATCCATGTCGTGGTCCGTTCCGACAGTAGCGGAACGACTTTCGTATTTACCACGCACTTGAGCGCGATCAGTCCTGAGTTCGCGGCCAGCCCGGGCACCAACAAGAAGCCGAACTGGCCCGTCGGTACGGGTGCAAAAGGGAACGAAGGGGTGACTACCGCGATCATGACAACGCCCGGATCGATTGGCTATGTCGAGTACGGATATGCCCTGCAAACGAAACTGAATATGGTCTCTCTGGAAAACAAAGCAGGCAAATTCATTGCGGCTTCCACGCCATCGTCGCAGGCTTCACTAGCCGGGATCGAGATGCCGGAAAGACCTGATTGCCTGGGGTCCCGATCCGACAGGTGATGATGCGTATCCGATTGTCACCTATACATGGCTCATCTGCTACAAGAAATACGACGATGCGGCGAAAGTCGCGGCGCTGAAGGAAGTGATTGAGTATGCTTTGACAAGAGGCCAGAAATCGAGCGAATCACTGGGTTACATTCCACTCCCCGAGAGCGTGGTGTCCAAGGTGCGAGCCGCCCTGAGCAACATCGGTTCTTAAGGTGGCTGGCGACGACAGCCACAGGTGGCTCGGGATGATACGCACCGAGCAAGGACGGGAGAGGATCCCGTCCGACGAACCATGCGGGGCCGACGGTACAATCTGGCCCCTGCCAGAAAGTGTCGATGCGTGATGCCCCGCTCCCATTGGCCACGCAAATTTGATACATACTAGGTGAGCGAAGTCCTCACCTGTATGTGAACTAATGGCATTCCCATGGCGCCAGCCGCAAGAACCACGATTTCTCGACCACCCACCTGGTTCGAGACGCTGAGCGACAAGGGCTTTCGTGTTTGTTGTTTTGCCTTTGCCTGGCTCACAATCCTGCTCGTCGTCTATATCGTCGGCACGATCGGCTGGTCGGCCCGCAAGGCGATGGCCGAGTACGGACTTGGTTTCCTGGTCGAAACGACGTGGGACCCGAACACGCAGGAATTCGGCATTCTGCCCCACATCGTCGGGACGCTCTACAGTTCGATCCTGGCGCTGGGGATCGGCCTGGTCTTTGGCATTGCGGTGGCCATTTTCCTGAGTGAGGGATTTCTCTCTTCGTTCATATTCGTGGTGCTCAAACAGTTCCGCCTCCAGTTTCATCCCTGGTTGGGACGGCTCCCCGACACTCTGGAACATTTGCTCAAGAATCTGGTCGAATTACTGGCTGCGATACCGAGTGTGGTGTACGGCCTGTGGGGACTATTCGTCGTGATCCCCTTGATTCGACCCGGCTGCAATTGGCTGCATGAGCAACTTGACTGGATTCCCTTCTTCGGCACTTCGCTGGCCGGCCCCGGCCTGTTGCCGGCGGCGATCGTGCTGGCGATCATGATTCTGCCGACAATTTCTGCGATCAGCCGCGATGCGCTGGTGGCTGTTCCGACCCGGCTTCGCGAAGCTTCGTATGGACTGGGGGCCACGCGTTGGGAAACGATTTTCCGGGTCACTCTCCCCACCGCCTCCAAGGGTATTTTTGGTGCGGTCATCCTGGCCTTCGGCCGAGCGTTGGGAGAGACCATGGCGCTGGCCATGCTGGCCGGCAATGCCAACAAGTTGAGCTGGTCGCTGTTTTCGCCCACCAATACGCTCGCCGCCCTGCTGGCGAACAACTTCCCGGAGGCTGGCCCCAAGGACGTCACAGTGCTGATGTACGCGGCGCTGGTCTTGCTGGCAATCACGCTGCTGGTAAACATCGCCGGAGCATGGGTGCTGCAGCGAGCCACAGCGGGATTGGAAGGAGGTCATTGACCATGAATGACCGGGCCGGGCGCACACGCAACACATCCAACCCTGGCGACAGGACTTTTGACCCACGCAAGTTGCAGCGGAGTCTCCGTCGTCCGCGCTCGTTGTTGAGCGTGGGTTTGACGTCGTTAACCGCGACCTTGACGGTCGCCGCACTCCTCCCCTTATTCTCCGTAATCTACATGCTCGCCTGGGAAGGAAGCCGCCGGTTATCGTGGAACGCGTTGACAAAACTGCCGCCCGTGGCGTTTCAAGAGGGTGGCGGTTTTGGAAACGCGATCGTGGGCACCTTGATGATGGTCTCGATCGCCGCGTTGATCAGCGTTCCCGTTGGAGTGCTGGGGGCGATTTTCCTGGCAGAGATCGGCCCCGGTACGCGCATCGCCAAAGCCGTGCAATTCAGTGCCAAGGTGCTGACCGGATTCCCGTCGATTCTGGCCGGTGTCTTTGTATACGGTGCCATCGTGTTCTATACAAAGACGTATTCCTCGCTGGCCGGCGCCGTGGCACTGTCCGTCCTGATGCTGCCCACCATCATGCTGACCGCCGAGGAAGCCATCCGCATGGTTCCCCGCAAAATGCGCGAGGCGGCGATCGGCATGGGAGCGACCCAAGCTCAGGCAGTTCGCTACATCTTGCTCCCCACGTCCATTCCCGGCATTCTTACCGGTGTTATGCTGGCCGTCGCCCGCGCCGCAGGTGAAACCGCACCGCTCCTGTTTACGGCGCTGTTCAGTAACTACTGGCTCACGTCAGGTGCGAAATTGAGCCTGGCCCATCCCCGGGAATCCTGTGAGGTCTTCCTGCAGCCGACCGCGTCGCTGGCGGTGCTGATCTACAACTTCTCCGCGGTACCGTTTGAGAATCAGAAAGAACTGGCTTGGACAGCCGCTCTGGTGCTGGTTCTCATCGTGTTAACCATTAACTTGATCGGACAGGCATTTTCGCGACGGAGCGTGCAAAACTCACGCTGAGATTCTGAAGATGGTAAATATCATTGCCCAGAAGGTTTCCGAATCGACCAACGGTCACAGTCCCGTCATCGATTGTGACATCCGGGAATTGTACTACGGCGACTTTAAGGCGGTGCGCGACACGCACATCCCGATTGACAAGGGAAACATCACCGCCTTGATCGGCCCGTCCGGGTGTGGCAAGAGCAGCGTCCTGCGATCCCTGAACCGAATGAATGACCTGGTTCGTGGCTTCCGCTTGGAGGGGCAAGTCCAGTTCATGGGACAGGACATATATCATCCGTCCATCGATCCGGTCGCCGTTCGGCGCAACATCGGCATGGTCTTCCAGCAGCCCAACCCGTTTGCCATGAGCATCTTCAAGAACGTGGCATTCGGACTCAAGCTGAACGGATTCCGTGGCAATAAGGCCGAGCGTGTGGAGATGGCATTGCGCAGCGCGGCGCTGTGGGATGAAGTCAAGGATCATCTCCACAAAAGTGGCCTGTCCCTCTCCGGCGGACAACAACAACGACTCTGTATCGCCCGGGCTATCGCCACCGCGCCAGCAGTGCTGCTGATGGACGAACCCTGCTCGGCACTCGATCCCATCGCCACGCGAAAGATCGAAGAGCTCATGCTGGAATTGAAACAAGACTACACCATCGCGATCGTGACTCATAATCTCCAGCAAGCGCAACGCGTCGCCGATCGAACGGGGTTCTTGTATGTCGACACGACCCAGGGCGGTCGCACTGGATACCTCGTCGAATTCGGCGACACGCGGCAGATGTTTGACGCACCGGAACAGGAACGCACCAAGCAATACCTGCGGGGTGAATTCAGCTAATGGCCGCGTTTGCAGCTGCAATCTCACGGGGCGTCATTGGTCATTGGTCATTGGTCATTGGTCATTGGTCATCGTCATTGGTCATTGGTCATTCGTCGTTGGTCATTCGTCATTGGCTGCTTGGCGAGCTCCCTTCGGCACTCCCGATTTGTTTTCTCACAGGTGTGAGCGCTGCCGCCCTCCAGCGGCACTGCCGGGGAGGGCCGCTGCTCTTTGCTGGCCCCCCCCGGGCGAGAGTCTGTGATAAGACCCAAAAAAAGTCGTTTGCGGCGAGTCTGCTCGCCGACTATAAATCTCCTGTCGATAAGGTGCCCCCTCGCCATTTACCGTTCCAGTTGCTGCCTTGGGCTGTCATTGAACGGCTGAGGTCGTAAGGGGAAGGTATTCGGAGTGGCTACGTGGCTACCGTCGCCAGACGGTGGGCGCAGCTGGGAAACGCCTCCTCGCCCCCTCCCTCACGCTCTGGGGAGCGCAGCTACGGGCACTGTCACTTCTTCGTGTGGAGATCTCAAAATGCAAATCGTCAGTGATTTCTGGCTCGCTATTCTGGTGTCGACCGTGGTGGTGTTTTTGGTCAGTTCCGTCCTGCACATGCTGCTCCCCATTCACAAGGGGGACATGGCCAAACTCCCTCAAGAACCCGAGATCATGGCGGCCATCCGCCAGGCCGGTATCCAACCGGGCGCTTACGCGTTTCCGTTTCCCGGTTCCATGAAGGAAATGGGCTCACCCGAAATGATCGCCAAGTACAAGCAAGGTCCGGTCGGTCTACTGACGGTGGTCCCTAACAGCCCACCGGCGATGGGGAAGAGCCTGGTGCAGTGGTTTCTCTTTTCGATCCTGATCAGCATCTTCGTGGCATATGCCGCCATGATCGGGCTACCACATGGCGCTGACGCGATGTCCGTCTTCCGACTGACCAGCGCTGTGGCCATACTCGGCTATGGTATCGGCCACCTACACGAATCGATTTGGATGGGACGCAGCTGGACGACAACGCTCAAATTCATTTTCGATGGCGTCATTTATGGCCTGGTGACGGCCGGAGTGTTCACCTTCTTCTGGCCCGCAGCAGCTTGACCCTGAGCAGTGCTGGCCGCGCCCCGTCGTCGGCCCCTTAGGTGGAGTACGGGAAGATGGACGACAGACTAAGATTCACGTAATTGTTGAGCCATTGGCGGAGCGTTAACCGAGGAGTCCGTTTTCCATCGTGTCTGGTAACCACGGGTCCACCGCCGGGCTCGCTCCCGGCGAAGACATGACTGGCGAGCTACCAAAGAACTCCCTGTGAACCACCAGTCGAATTTCTGTCGATTCGGATTTGTTCAGCGCCACGGAACTGCGCAGGCCTTCTTGGTGCTACGGTACCACTTATTCGCCCGGTTCCAACTGATAGGTCGCGGGAGGAACATCGACGGGGATCCCTTGCTCGGGAATGGGGAGTTTGAGTGTCCAGAGCACGGCCTGGACGATCATACGGCGGAGGGATTCGTTCTGCCAATTCTCGTGATAGTGCATTCCGGAGAAGCCAAACGAGCGACCGCCGTTGGGTCGCGTGTAGGCCCAGGCCACCGTTTCGCGCTGGCCATCGATCAGGGCCGCCAGGAGCGGCACAACCTGGCCCTGGGGGGACATTTTCAGCTGATAATACCATTCGTCCTTGATCTTCAGCCCCGGCACGCCAGTCATGACAGGATGCCGCGGCGCAAGGGGAACCAGGTCACTTTCCGTGAAGATGTATTTGCGGTCTTCACCGCCGTGGACGCCCCCGATCATCTCGCGATAGGGCGTAATGTACTTTCCATCTTGTGCTCCAATCGCCCAGTGGATCGCGACAATGCCGGTATCGTTGTCGGCCAGTTGTTGGATGGCGGCCAATCGCGGCGGATCATTTTGGATCCAGCGCCCCCCCTGCCCTAGCGAAAGCACCAGGCAGTCGACGTTGCCCAGCGCACGTGGTCCCTCGGGCCACGGTTCATCCGCCTGCATTATGCTGACTTCGAGATCGGGACAACGTTCGAGACATTTGGCCAGTACGCGCAGTCCGGCCATGTATTGATGAGCGCCCGGCGGATGATCGCGCTGCTGGCCGATGAGCAGTACTTTTTTGGGAGGATTCTCCGCCCGCGAGGTACCTGGTAGCACACAGAGAAGACTCAGTACGAGCACTGAGCCACGTAAGACTCCTGGTTTCATTTCGTCGGCTCCCCGTAGCTAGCGGGTGGTTCGAAAGGGACTTGAGGCACGCACGGCCGAGGACATTATAGTTCGCGACGCGGCGAGCGTCTCCCTCGGCGGGAACGAGATCGCCGGGCAGGCCAACTGCACACGACCCCCAGCAATAGCGTGCAGAATGAGGCCAAAGTTGGTAAAGTCGGAACATGGGGCGGAGCTCGCCCTTCTCTCGGTCGACGACCAACTTCAGGGGAATCAGGAAACAGTTCGAGCGACAGTTCAGGGGACCGACATGGGAATCGAGGCCAAATGCGGGCAGTGCGGCAAGCAATACTCCGTGCCGGAAAGCTGGGGCGGTAAACGGACACAGTGCCCGCAATGTGGTACACCGGTTGAAATACCGGTACCGGCGATCGACGTGGTCGTAACCGGCGAGCATCGAGCCGATCCGTTTTTCGACGCGCCGGCGCAACCTCACGCTGCGGGCGATCCGTTCGGCCCTTCGTCAGCACGCTCCAGAACGGTTCCTGGTTCCCCACGCGTACATACGCTCAACGCGCTGGCCAAGAGGCAAACGGGAAACCTGATGGATCGGATCTGGCGGGGCCCAGCACTGCTCATCGCGGTGGGCGTCGGTATGTTCGTAGTCTTCGCATGGATGCTCATGCTGCTCGGATCGCTCGGTTTTGGCTACTGGCTGCTTCCCAGCGCGTTCCTGCTGGCCGTCGGAACAGTGCTTCTGGTGGGTGGAGTCAGCAATAGGTCGGTGCGACGAAACCGTGCGGCCGTCAAGAGCCGAGCGGTACGAGTTTTCATCTGGCTGGCCGGTGGACTCGCCGCCGGAATTCTCTCTTTTGGCGGTATGCTCCTCTTCGCTAGGCTCGGTAACCCCATTCCGCTGGTCGTTCAGATTGGTGCTCCCTTTTTGTTGGTCTCGTTGCTTGTCGCATTAGTGGCCGCCCTTGTGCTTGGTTACCACTTTCTGATTCTCGCCTTCCCGAAAGCGAACGTCTTCCGATTTGCAGCCGTCGGGTATGTCGGGCTCACGGCATTGATCCCTATCCTTGTCACGGTGTCCGGAGTTTTCTCCAGATTCTCTCGGCAGGACCAAGCGGATCGTCTCATGGCGGCCAGGCCAGACGAGTTGGAACCGCTGCGGGACCCGAGTCCCTTTATTCCGCCCGGCCAGCCCGCCGTTCCCGAGGCAGCGAATCGATTGATCCCATCGCGACCGCCTGCCGCTCCCAGTAGTCGATCCGGCCGCAATTCGATCGATCCCGCTCCCCCGTCTTCCGAGAACTCGGGGCTTCCTCTGGAGGCCGCATCCGCACCACCGATCGGACCGTACGGTCTCGACCCGCATGCCGACGTTCGCGGAAATGGTTTTGGCAGACGGGGATTTGACGGAGAGGGTATGCGTAACCCCGGTTTTCGTGGCCCGGTTTTCGTGGACCCGGTTTTCGCGGTCCGCCAAGCGGTCGCCCGGGCGGAGGACCGCCCGCGGGCTTCATGTCCGGCCGACCAGTCGCCGGTGGGCAAGTACCCGATTTCGACAGCGCGGCGCAGAAGCTGGCGCAGCGGTTCGGCTCCGAACGGATCGTCACGGTACTGGTGGATCCGGTCGACGGAAAGGATTTCCAGCGTCTGACGAATGCGATTCGCCAAGCGACCAGCGCCGATAATCCAGGGCATTCAGCATCGCTGAGTAACGGACTGATGAAAATGGTTGTCGGCCCGATCAACGACATCCATGCTTTTGCCGAAAAACTCGACGTTGGCAAAGTTCTGGAGGTGGATGTCCACGGCCGGACCATCACGGTCGAGGGGATGCCGGTCGGAGGGCAGGCACCCTGAGGGGCGATCGTACGACCAGGTGCAGAAAAACTTCCTGGGGATTCACAAATACGAGGTCCTCGAGAGGTTGGCCAAGTCACTGCTGGCGGAGTGATTTCACGGCGATTCAACACCGCGAGCCAGATCCCGAATCGTCCCTGTCGAATGTCACAATTGAGTCTTGTTTCCGCAGGAGAGCGCTGTAATGACTGAGCCTTCGGTCGACAACTTGAGCATCATCGTGGTCGGAGCGTCGGGTGACTTGGCCCGTAAGAAGATTTTTCCGGCCCTCTTCGCCTTGTACTGCCAGGGATTGCTGCCGGAACATTTTCAAGTTCTCGGCTTCGCCCGTTCCCAGTTCACGCATGACGAATTCCGTTCCAAAATTGCCGAACACCTGACCTGCCGCTACTCGCCTGAGGGTCAATGCGACCTGCGTGTACGTGAATTTCTCGACCGTTGTTATTACGTTGCCGGCACCTACAAAGCGGCGGACTCCTTCCTGGACCTGTTCGTCACCATGCGCGAGGCTGAGCGGAATGAGCCCACCAATCGCTTGTTCTATCTGGCCATTCCCCCCTCGATCTTCCTGGACGTTGCGCATGCCATTGGAAATGCGGGTTTGGTCACTTGCGGTGGCCACGGACCTTGGTCGCGGGTTGTTCTGGAGAAACCTTTTGGTCGGGACCGGCAGACGTCCGATGAACTGACCCGCGCCATGGCAGAAGTGTTTGTCGAGGAACAGACATATCGCATCGACCACTACCTGGGCAAGGAGGTCATCCAGAATCTGCTGGTACTCCGGTTCGCGAATCTGGTTTTTGAGCCGATTTGGCATCGCGATTTCATCCGCAGTGTCCGTATCGAGTGGAAGGAGGATTTGAGTCTGGAAGGACGCGGAGGTTACTTCGACCAATATGGGATCATTCGCGACGTGATGCAGAACCATCTTGTCCAGATCCTGGCTCTGGTGGCGATGGAAGCGCCGCGCCGCTTCGAGGCAGCCTGTATTGCCGCCGAAAAAGTGAAAACGTTGCGCAGCATTCCACCGCTCACGATCGAAAATCTCGTGATTGGCCAGTATGGCAAGTCCGAGCACGACGGCAAGGAGTACGCGGCCTACGCAGACGACCCCTCGGTCCCCGACTCTTCACGCACTCCCACGTTCGCAGCCGCTCGGCTGGCGATTCACAACGAGCGCTGGGAAGGGGTACCGTTCCTGGTGACGGCAGGCAAGGGCCTGGATGCTCGTATGACCGAGATTCGTATCCAGTTCCGGGAGGTGCCCGCCAACATGTTCTGCGTCGCAGACGCCTGTCCGGCACCGAATGAATTGGTCATTCGCGTGCAGCCAGACGAGTCGATTTATTTGTCACTCGTCAACAAGGTTCCCGGGATGGACATGCGGCTGGAAACACGCAAACTCGATCTTCAGTATAAAGCGGCGTTTACCGAGCAGATCCCCGACGCGTATGAAAGTCTGATTCTGGATGTGATTCGTGGCGACCGGAGCCTGTTCATTCGCAGCGACGAACTACAAGCAGCCTGGGACATCTTCACGCCCGTGCTGCACGACATCGAGCAGCAACAACTCATGCCCGAATCGTACCCGTTTGGCAGCCACGGACCACCCTCCGCCCGACTCGGGAACATCGGCGGAGTGGAGGGCATGGAGGGATGGAGCGGTGGAGCGATGGAGGGATGGAGGGATGGAGCGGTGGAGGGATGGGGAAAAAAGAACGGTCAGAAGTCAATGGCAGCAGAATATGGGTCCATCAGATACGCCCTACCACGTGCCGCCGGGCAACATCAACTAATCCACTCCCATGGGACAAATAACAAATGACCAATGACCAATGACCAATGACCAATAACCACGACTCCATTTCCTGTCAGCGGACTGGGATGATCAGCCCGGATCCGAATCAGCCGAGGAGTTCGAACAGGCCATCTGTCAGCCGGCGCACTTCATCGTGCGTGTTGTAGTGTACGAGGCTCACGCGGAGGACACCGTCCTCCGGATCGTGGATACCGAGCGCTTGCAGGCAGCGGAGGGCATAGAAATGTCCATTGCGCACGGCGATCCTCCGTTGTGCCAATTGAGTGGCGAGTTCAGCTGCAGGCATTCTGTCGCAGACAAACGAAATGGTGGGAGCCCGGAGAGCCGGTGCGGCAGAGGCTTGGCCTATGATGCGCACCCCGGGAATTTCGCGCAGGCGCCTAGTAGCTGATTGGCCAGTTCCGTCTCGTGAACCGCGACCAGGTCAAACACGCGCCGCGCCCGCTCGATCCTGCTGAGTTCCACCTCGTCAAAGTGGTATTGGTACAACGTGTCGAAATATTCGCCGATCCCGGCCAGCGCGGCAATCTCGGCATGCTGGGGCCCGGTCGGATTCATGCGATAGCGCGGTTTGAGCTTATTGAAGTAGTGCCCCTGACAGACGAGACGCTCAAACAGTGCTTCCTTGATCCACATCACACCGACATGTGTCCCATAGGTCTTGTAAGTGCTGAAGAGATAAACGTCGGCCCCCAACTCGGTCACGTCCACAATGCGGTGCGGTGCATAGGAGACTCCATCCGCGATCGCCATCGCACCGACGCTGCGCGTCACTTCAGTAATCGCCCGCACATCCTGGAATGTGCCGACAATGTTCGAACAGAGGCTGAAGCAGACTAATCTAGTGCGATCCGTAACCAGTCGTTTCAGATCTTCCACGTTCAACTCGCCGCTCCGGGCATCGATTTGCCAGCGTTTCACCGTGGCCCCCGAATCGGCTAGACGTTCCCAGCAGCCGATATTCGCTTCGTGATCCTGATTGGTCACGACAACTTCATCGCCCGCCTGCAAAGTGGGACGTATTGCCTGTGCCAGGACGTAACAGTTAAGCGTTGTGGATGGACCGAGCGTCAGTTCCTCTTCCTTGGCATGAAGCAGTTCCGCCATACAGCGGTATCCGTCGTCCATCGCCTCGCCGGCGATGATCGATGATTCGAATGGACCGTAGGGTTGCACTTTGTAACAACGAAAGAACCGGTCGAGTCGCTCAATAACCGGTTCCGGGACGTATGAGCCGCCGGCATTCTCAAAGAAGGCCCACTCGGCCAGCTCCGGCTGCTGAAAGACAGGGTATTGGCTGCGGACGAAATCAACATCAAGTCGCATGTTTTCAACTCCTGAGGCGGCAGTGCCGCCTATCACATGACGGGCTCACATAGCTTGAGCGGTCGCTGGGTCCGGTTCGACGTCGCAACCTGCAAACCTATGACCCTATATAGCGGATTCCGCCTCACGGATCCATTGACTCATCACACCTCTCGGGGCTGCCGGATTCCCGTCCCAGCTCGTCGCTCCTGGGGTGCATCCCATCGCGGAAGGGTTACAATGGCGTTGCCAGCCATGTGCTGCCATGATCTGGCTGACGGCCGTGCATGCGTATTAGCAATTCGGAGAATTCGACATCCGACGCGCGGTGCTGCGCGATCCTCTTCCATCTACCAGCAGTACATCCCCACCCCGGGCCTTAGCCATGAAAAAACTTCTGTTGATCTTCGTGCTTGCCCTGCTGAGCCAAGCGGCCCGCGGGCAGTTACCAGGCAACTATCAGCTGCAAACCGACTGGTTGATCAACAACAGCGACTTCCCAGCCCGCTGTGAGATCGACGAAGATCACGGGGAGATCAGGCTCTCTAACGGCCTGCTACGGCGTACGATCCGAACCCGACCTGCCGCGGCAACGGTCGCCTTCGACAACCTGATGACCGGAGAGACGATTATCCGAGCGGTGCAGCCCGAAGCATCCGTCACGATTGACGGAGTGTCCTGGAGTGTTGGCGGCCTGAGCGGACAACCCAATCTCGCCTACTTTACGACCGAGTGGCTCGACCAACTGACTCCTGCGCCAACTGCCATGCAGCTGGTGAGTACAGACGCCGGCAAGACTCGCGCGAGATTTCCCTGGAAACAGACACGCCATCATGCGCCGAATTGCCAGTGGCCTCCGCCGGGCGTTTATCTACGAATGGACTACCGAGTTCCCGCATCGGTTGCCACACCGAGTCCGGGAGTGACACAGAACGCCACGGCACAATCGCCCGACCTCGCTGGCCTGCAAGTCTCCGTCCATTACGAACTTTACGACGGCATTCCACTGATCTGCAAATGGCTCACCGTCGACAACGGCACGGACACAGAAATCACCCTCGATCGATTCACGGCCGAGGACCTGGCGGTCGTGGAACAGGACATTCCGGTAGAGACGCGAGACGATGTGCCGGTTCCCCACCCGGACACGTTGCACGTGGAAACCGACATGGCCTTTTCCGGCTTCACTCATCAGAACAGCAACCGGCACGCGGTTCATTGGAAAACCGATCCGGCCTTTCAGACGCAGATCAACTATCTGCTGCAAAGCCCCTGCCACTTGCTGGTGGAGCCGACCTACGGGCCGGCTCAAACCATCGCTCCAGGCAAGTCGTTTGAGAGTTTTCGCGTCTTTGAGCTGGTCTACGACGGTAGCGATCACGAGCGACGTGCGTTGGCACTGAAACGCATGTATCGCACCGTGGCCCCCTGGGTTACGGAGAACCCGCTGATGATGCACATGCGGACCGGGCAACCCGAGGCGGTGCGCGAAGCGATTGACCAGTGTGCCGAGGTCGGTTTCGAAATGCTGATCCTCTCGTTCGGCAGTGGGTTCGATGCCGAGAACGATGATCCGCAATACCTCCAGCAGTGGAAGGAGATTGCCGACTATGCGCATGATCGAGGCATCCAGATCGGCTGTTACTCGCTTCTCTCGTCGCGCCGTGTGGCGGATGAGCAGATGATCGTCAGTCCTCCCGGACAATCTCCCGCACACGGCAACTGTCCCGCGTTGACCAGCGCCTGGGGACAGGAGTATTTCCGGAAACTGCGAAATCTGTTCGAGCAGACTGGCTTCGATCTGCTGGAACACGATGGTTCGTATCCGGGTGACGTTGACGTGACTCCGCGTCCGCCACTGCAGAAGGGCATACAAGACTCCCGCTGGGCCCAATGGCGCATCATTTCCGACTTCTACAAATGGATGCGGGGCCGTGGCGCCTATTTGAATGTTCCGGACTACTACTATCTGGTTGGCTCAAACAAGTGCGGTATGGGCTATCGCGAAACGAACTGGTCACTCCCGCGTGCGCAGCAGCTGATTCACACGCGCCAGAACATCTACGACGGCAGTTGGACCAAGACACCGAGCATGGGCTGGATGTTCGTTCCGCTGACGACCTATCACGGAGGAGGTGCGGCTGCGACCATCGAACCGCTCGAACAGCATCTGGATCACTATCAAGCGATGATGAACAGTAATCTGGCGATGGGAGTCCAAGCCTGCTATCGCGGACCTCGGCTCTACGACACGGATCGCACGCGAGAAATGGTCCAACAGCGCGTCGCGTGGTTCAAACGTCATCGCGACATCCTGGAAAGCGATCTGGTGCACGGCCGACGAGCCGACGGTCGAGACCTCGACTGGATGCTCCATGTCAATCCACAACTGCCCGAGCGTGGACTGCTTGCTGTCTTCAACCCGACTCCTCAGGAAATCAACAAGTCCCTCCGCGTCCCCCTCTACTACACCGGTATCCGTGGAACCGCCCTTTTCCAGCACCAGGAGGGAGTGACGCTAGCATACCAACTGGATGACAACGACAGCGTCTTGATACAGGTCACGGTGCCGGCTCAGAGCTTTGATTGGTACGTGATCACATCGCAGCAGTAATCCGCTCACCTGCTCGCGATCCCATCACGGTGACCGGCGTTCGGAGCTTGAGGAAAGGTCATGCGATTCCCAGTCCGAGATCATCGCTGCCTCAGATCCGTCGCGTTACTGATCGCCTTGGCCACCTGGTCGAGCGTATCCGCAGCGTCCTGGGCCCTGGCAGCGGAGAGCAGTTGGAGTTTCTTTCGCGGCCCGCACTACGATGGGCATTCCGACGAGGATCACATTGCCGAGTCGTGGCCCGCAAACGGCCCACCCGTCCTCTGGGTGCGGGAGGCGGGAAAAGGCTATTCGAGCTTCGTGGCGTGGGACAATCGCGTCGCTACTCAGTGGCAGACAGTTTCCGGACAGTACGTCGTTTGCCTGGACGCGGACACGGGCGAGACAATCTGGCAGTACCGCTATGATTGGCCCTATTTGCCGGCCAGTGTCTACCCGGGCCCTCGCGCTACGCCTACCTACGATCAAGGCCATCTCTATTTCGCGGCACCCAACGGGCTCATTGGCTGCCTGCGGGCCGATAAAGGCTCGCTGCTCTGGTCGATCAACGTCAAGGACGAATTCCAGGGGCAAGGAACGGATTTCGGCTACGCCTGTTCCCCCCTGGTGGTCGATGGAAAAGTCATCTTACCTGTCGGTGGTCAGGGTGCCAGCATGGTGGCGTTGGACGCACTCAGCGGCAGCGTGCTCTGGCGATCGGGTGATGATCCGGCAAGTTACGCGTCCGCCTTGCCCATTACCTATCGCGGTCATTCACAGGTCATCGGCTATCTGCAGAACGCGCTCGTGTGTCATGATCTGCAGACTGGTGAACTGTTGTGGCGTCACGCTCTTTCGCATGGTTATGATGAACATTCGAGCTGGCCCATCTACCGCGAACCTTATCTTTGGATCGCCAGTGCCTTTCGCGGTGGCTCCGAACTACTCGAACTCACAGGCGACAACTCCACACCACCGCGTCTGGTCTGGAGGAGTGACCTGCTGTCCAACGACATTCTCTCGAGCGTACTGGCTGACGATGCGTTGTTCGGCTTCGACGTACGCGACGCCCAGGCGAAATCACATCGCCCGACGCGGGGGAGCTTCCGCTGCATCAATTTGCTCGACGGCCAACCACTCTGGGCTAACGATGCCGAGAATCCGTACCGCCCGAATGCCACTGGCGGCGAGGATCTCCCGGCGCGTGTCGGTCATGCCAGTGTGATTGTGGCCGACGGAAAACTGATCTTGCTCAACGACACGGGCGATCTGATCCTGGCCCGCGCAACGAAGACGCACTACGAAGAACTGGCCAGGACCGTGATCCTGGGGGGCGAGATCTGTTGGACCCAGCCGGCGCTCGATCGGGGCAGGATTTACGCGCGCAACCAGAGCCGCGCCATCTGCGTTTACATCGGCAAGCCGGAATTGCTCGACCCGCGGATGCTCGACGCTGCGATCCCCGCAGAGGACGTGCCGCAACCGATCTACCGGGATTTCGCCACCTGGCTCTTGGGGGTCGAGCCCGAGTTTGCGTTTGACATCCCCAGCCACAAATGGTTGATCGAATGGTTCTTCGTGGCGTGGCCGGGGATTCTGGGGATCAGTTGGCTGCTGGCAACCCTGACTCGCGGTTGCGGTCCGCTCCGCAGCAGTCGCGAAACGTCGCAGCGGGTCTTCTGGTCCACCGCGTTTGTGCTCGGCGTCGCAGGAACAACCCTGCTGAGTCGGTGGAGGAACGACTTCGTATTCACCTGGCACGTAGCGATCTTCGTCGCGTTTCAGGCTGCCGTGTATCAACTACCGTTCGTGAACAAGCCACCGATGTCGCGAGCCGCCGCCTGGCGGTCTCGGCTGGTGGGTCTCTTTTTTATCGGAAGCTGCCTGGCGTACTTCCTGATCTGCCGCAGACTCAGCCTGGTCTTTGAATGGGTATTCTTGTGCGGCTTCGCGGCTGCGATCCCTTTCTGCGTGGCAGGGGCCGCCTGTTTTCGCAAGCGATCCGGGTATTGGGCCTGGGAGGGACTTATGACGAGTCTCGCCTTTGCGGCGTTCTACTGGTCCTCGGTTGCCGTACTGGTGTGGAAAGCCCGCTGAATCGGTCGGCTACGTCCGCGGCGTGCTCGACATGCTCCAGTAACACGGACTTCAGTCCGTTGGCAGCAACTCGCACCGCCCCCAATATCCTCTCCTGAATAAGGAGCAAGATCGGCTGGCAAGACCACATGCGCCAAGTGGTGCGTTTGAATGCCGAGTACCGAACGCGGCCTGCGGCCACAACCAAAAAGGGTTTGAAAGCGTCCGGTTCTGCTGACTTGGTTCACCGGATTCCTGCTTCTTCCAGCACAAGCTCCAAGTCCGTCTTGAGCGAATCCATATAACGTCGCCACTCGCGATCCAGAGCAGCGCGGTTCTTGCCAAACACCTTGTTGAACGAGTCCACCAGTTCCTGATCAGTCAGGCGTTTTCCCTGTGGTTTCTTGGCGATCAACATATACCAGTCGAACAGTTCGTTGAAATGCTTCGCCATCAGAAAGTGGGTGAGCGCCCACGCTTGACCATAGGCGTGCAACGTCGATCCGTGCGACCCGGCTCGGGTGAATATCTGATCGCTGACGATGAAATCGATATTGGAATGCTCCTTGTCCGTTTCCAGACCACGGTACCAGCGCAACCGTTCCTTGTTGACCGAGCCGATACCGCTCCACGCCGCCTGCTTGGGCGACTCGAAATAGGTAGCCAATCCTTCGGCGGCCCAAATCGGAACGGGGGCATCGCCGGGCATCAGCCCGGTGTTGCCCGCCATGTGATGCGTCGCTTCGTGCGAAACGACTTCGATGTCCGAATTCTCACGCGATACTTCCGTCAGCAACTGGATCGTATCTGCCAAACGGACCACATCCGCTGTGCCTGGCAAACGCTCTTTAATGAGGCGTTCCTTGTCCCTCTGGAGAACCTTGTTGAGCGAGTAGAGTGCCTCAAAGCTCTCGTCCGTTCCCTGATCGTAGAAAACGGAAATATTGTCTTTCCGATGATAGAATCCCGACGCCTTCGAGAGATCCGGACCCAATCGATTGACAAACCCCATGTAGTCATCTTTCTTGGCGAATAATATGACTTTCAACCGCTGCTGGGGTACCTCCAGATCGAATCCTTCCAGGCTGAACTTGAGCAGAAAACTCTTATAGACCGTTTCCAGCAACTCCAGACGCTCGTCAGCGCGCGTCTGCTTGGACTTGCCTCGCGCTTCTGGCGTATCGTGCAGCAACAAGAAATGATCGCTTCGCTGAAACTTCATCCGCGAAACGCCTTTGACGAATTGCTGCATCTCGTCTTCCAAGGCCTTCGATTCGGGGAGCTTCGCATTGATCTTCTGGTTCATGGCCGCCAGTCGCTTGACCGTCGGGTGGTCCTTGTCGATCTTCCAAGCTGCTGAAGCGGCTTCGTAGAACACATCGAGCAGGCCGTTGTGCAAAGCCCAACGAGCAGCTTCAAGACAAGAATCGGCGCTGTTGTCCTTTACCGCCTTCTTGAGCCGCGTCTGGGCGAGAGAAAGTGTCGTCGGCAACTCGAACTTCTGGATGTCATCCATGGCGAAATAGAGTTTGCCGAACTTCGGATGTCGAAACGTGACGGTCCTTCCCGGGTTCGTGGATGCTGTCCCCTGCAGTACAAAGATCAGGTCCGTGTGGGGAACGTTGTACAACACAATGTCGGCGCGCGCCGATGAGCCGGCACAGGCCCACAACACCAGCGCAGTGAGGATCGCTTGACGCACAGTATCGCCCCCATGAAATGGCAGAAACCTGCCCCAGATCGAGCAACCGAAACGAGACGTGTGTATACTGGATGAGACATCCGCTGGTAGACGTGACACTAGCCGCATAGTCGCATAGTCGCACGTCGAGACCCAGTACACCTTATTCGATTATTGGCGTCCACGACGACCTATGCAAGTGAGTTCCGCCTAAGCTCTTAAAACAACCCAGAAGGAATCAACCTGCCGTGCACAAAACGAAGACTCTTTCGATGTTGCTGTCCTTCGTCCTGCTGGCTGCCCCGGTTGCCGAACGAGCGTGTGGCTGCACATCGATCATGGTGGGAAAGAAGGCGTCGACCGACGGATCCGTGATCACATCCCATACGTGTGACAGCCACCGAACGGGATCAGACGTACTGGTCGTACCGGCCATGACCCACGCGGCTGGAACGGAACGCGGCTTGTCCAAACGGCAGGATGACGAGACAGGGCCGATGCCGCGGTATGGACGTGTGCCCACCGGAAACATTCCCCAGCCAGAAAGTACTTTCGGCTATATTGCACCAGCCTATGCTTGTCTGAACCAACGGCAACTAGCGATCGGAGAGTCGACATTTGAAGGCCGAGAGGAGTTGCACAGCGAGAAGGGAATGATCGACTGTGAAACGCTCACGCGATTGATGCTGGAACGCGCGTCCACAGCTCGTGAAGCCATTACGCTGGCCGGCCAATTACTGGAGCAATATGGCTGGTGCGATATCGGCGAGGCGTTGACGATCGCCGATCCACAGGAGGTCTGGCTCCTGGAGATCATCGGGCCCGGCAAGGATCAGGTGGGAGCGGTCTGGGCCGCACAGCGCGTACCGGACGACCATGTTTCGGTAGTCGCCAACTCCTCGCGGATCGGAGAACTCGATCTGGCGAAATCCGACTTCTTCCTGGCCTCCACGAACGTTCATGATGTCGCCACGGCTCACGGGTACTGGGATCCCAAGAGCGGCCAGCCGTTTCGGTTCTACGAAGCCTACAATCCCGATGGACGATTCAGTGTCGCGGCTACCCGCCGGGAATGGCGAGTCCTGTCGCTGCTGGCTCCATCCTTGGAGTTGAACCCCAACGCCAACGTCTTTCCGTTCTCGGTCAAACCCGAGAAACCGGTCGGACCTGAGACGATCATGGAGCTGTTCCGGGACACTTACGAAGGCACCGAATTCGACGTGACGAAGAATCTGACCGTCACCGATGATGAAGGAAAGACGGTCAAGAGCCCGTTGGCCAATCCCTTCATGCCTTACGACATGAACAAGATGCTCAACATCAACGGCGGCTGGGGGGAATTGGGCGAACGCCACGTGGCGCGCTGGTATTGCATGTACGCCACCGTGACACAGTCGCGATCCTGGCTCCCCGACGCCGTCGGAGGGATTGTCTGGTTCGGCTACAGCAATCCGGCCATGACCACCTATGTCCCCATTTACGCCGGCGTGAGCGATCTGCCACAGGACTTCAAGACCGATGGCAGAACCACCGGATTCAGCCGCCGAGCAGCCTGGTGGGCGTTTAATCGAGCCTCGACATTGGCCGCGCATCGCTGGGGTGACATGCGTAAGGATGTGGCCGCCGTGCGAGATCCTCTACAAGAGAAGTTTCTGGCCGCGCAGAAGGAGATCGCTGAGGGAGCCAGCAAGTTGCTGGAGGAGGATCCGGAAAAAGGACGTGACTTCCTCTCGCGCGTCACCGCCGAAGCCTGCCAGGAAGCCACGAACGCCTATTGGAACCTGGGCGACCTGCTGTGGTCCAAATACGACGAACAGTGGTAGTCTCCTACGTAGAACGGAATTCATTCCGTTTATGCAGCACCTTGCGGCATCCACTTCCCTCACGTCCCACACCAATCCGACTCGAAAACCAATACGCCATGCGCACCAACGAAGTCCATTTCCCTGTCATCGCATCATTCGCCTCCCGTCGTTTGCCGGCGTTCATTCCTGCGCTGCCTGACGTGGACAGTGGTGGTAGCCACAGCAGCTCGGGGTCGTACGAACGAGGTAAGCCGGCAAAATGGTCGCGCCCCAGACACACAGGCAAATCCGCTATCCTGCTCCGTCTGCTGTGTGCCACAATAGCGTTGCTTGTAACGAACGCACAAGCACGAGCCGGTGGAGAGGAGTTGAACCTGGAATCGGTGCTCGCCCGTGCTCAAACCAACCGCCCGCAAATCGAACTCGCCTTGGCAGAGATTGCTGTGGATCAGCGTGAAGGACTGCAATTCCTGATCACGAACATGCCGGACGAGGATCTCCGGAGCCTGTCGGCGGAATTTCTGCTCGAGCATGTTCAGTACGCCTACCGGGCCTTCCGTGAAACGCCTTGGAACGATCAGGTTCCGACGGAGACCTTCCTGAACAACGTCCTCCCCTACGCGAGCATTGACGAGCGTCGCGATGCCTGGCGGAAGGACTTCTACGAGCGGTTCCAGCCGCTTGTCAAGGACGCGACCACGGCCGCGCAGGCGGCCGCCATCCTCAACCAGAAGATCTTCTCGCTGGTCGATGTCAAGTATTCTCGCGCGCGTCCCAAGCCAAACCAGAGTTCCTATGAATCGATCGAGGCGCATGCCGCCTCCTGCTCCGGCTTGTCAGTGCTGCTGATCGATGCCTGCCGAGCAGTGGGGGTGCCGGCGCGATTCGTGGGAACTCCTCTCTGGTCGGACCGCAGCGGCAATCATGCGTGGGTCGAGATCTGGAGTGACGGCTGGCATTTCACCGGCGCCGCCGAGCCATCTGGTGACGAGTTGGATAAGGCTTGGTTCGTCGACCGCGCCTCGAAAGCTCAACGAGACGAGCCGATGCATGCAATCTACGCCACCAGCTTCAAGAAGACCTCGGTCACCTTTCCCTTGGTCTGGGATCGCCGTAATACGAGCGTTTGTGCCGTCAACGTTACCGATCGTTATACCCGGCCAACGCAGCCGGTGACTGCCGGAAGTGTGGCGGTGAGGTTTCGCGTTCTCGATCGCCCCGGCGGTGATCGCGTGGCGGCACAAATCCAGGTGGCCGGCACCGACAACAAGTTGCTTTTCACCGGCACCACCAAGGATGAGCGTTTCGACGGCAATGACCACCTCACAGCAACCCTGCCAACCGGTACGTCCTGCCAAATCATGATGACCTGTCACGATGCCAAGCAGGCCAAGAGTGTTGAGGTGACGGGGAACGACCAGCTGGTTACATTCTACCTCGATGAGAAGTCAATTCGGTCGCCGTGAACCGAATCGCGACTGCGACATCCGAAATACGAATATTGGTAATTGTCTAGCCAATTGGCGGAACGGTGACCGATAAGTCCGTTTTCCACCCCGTAGGGTTACTACTGGTCCACCGCCGGGCTCGCCCCGTGAAACACATGTCCATTGAATTTGCTTCGGATTTCGGATTTTCAAGCGGGCGAGCACGCTAAGTGCAACGTGCAGACTGAATCTCTACTGCGTCGGCCGAGCGGCATCGTAGCGCTTCTGGCCGTGTATCAACGCTTGGCGCGATTTCGTTTCGGCGTCCCGCAGAGCATCGTACTTCGCTTGCTGCTGGATCTCATTCGGCGCGACCAGTCGGAAGCCGGGCATGTCGGCTCGCGGCCGCTCGGCCAGACGAGTATGGCCCGCCAGGATAATTTGCAGCGCCTGGAGCCGGGCAGGATCGGAGAGATCGGAGAATTTTGACAGACATGGGCTCAGCTCCGGCCGAGTGAAACTGACATCAATTGAGCCGGTCAACTGCTGGAGCGTGTTGAGCTGGTCGTCATCCAAGGGCGAGCGGCCGAAACGATTCCCGCCGTATGCGCTGGCATATTCCGGGTAGTAGGGAGCATTGATATCGATCCACGTGACAATGCGATCGAACTCTTCGCCATCCAACTGCACCTGCGCGTCGATGTCTGGATCGCCATGACCTTCCAGCAGCACTTTGGTCAACCGACTGGCGTGCGAGCCCCACGTTTTGGGCAACAGCGTCTGATACGGACCGGCACCGGGAACCTGGACATATTTCTTGCCCCGCAACTCGGCGTACGACATATTGAACGGCAGGTTCAAGTCCCCCGCCAGGTTCAGCTTCTGGCCTGCTTCCTGGCCGTAGTCATGGCACTTGACGCAGTGCCGATCGAGCACCGGCTGCACTTCGGCCAGGTACCCGAAATTCCGTTCTGGGCCGTACCAGGGCGTCAGAGACTGGGCAGCACGCTTCATGGCTTGGCCCGAACCGGCTAACGGCACGGAGGTCTGACGCTGCTCGTGGCAGCCCACACAGCCGACCGTCTCGCCGGGTCGCACGATCGTGCCGCTCCGCATCGACTGGACCATCATCCCCCGCTCGTCCAGCAACTGGAAATAGACGAATCGTATCGGCGGGCACGGCGAAATAAGCACTGCCGTCTCGTTCACCGGCACGGTCCCCAGAATCCGCTTGTTGTTGAAGTCGTCCCAGGCCATGCCGGTGCCTGCTGACCGGTGCCACCATCCCAGGCCGGCTGTGTCCAGAATCGTTTCTCCGGCGACTCGACCACGCGCAATGACTTCACCGTCCCCCGCTCAATGGCCTCCATGCCTGTCCCACGTAGACGTTGGCAATGTAGAAGTAGCCCACCTGCTGGGCCAGATCAACGCGCGACGGGATCACCGGCGGACGCGTCCGCGGGCCAAGCGGCATGGGGTCGAAGCAACCGGGCAACTCGGCGTGCAACAGCGTCTCGTTGCCGTCCAGGTCGAGCAGGTAGATGCCCATCTGCTCGCCGTTGCCCATCATGCGCGAGCAGAGAAACGTGTCGCTGAGCCAGCGGATACGGGTCCTCGTACTTCGGCTGCACGCGCGTGAACGTGTCGTAGTTCGCCTTGCCCGACCAGTTCGATCGCGTCGGCGGGCCAGGTTCGCAGGACCGGCTGGCGACCGTCCAGGCCGAGTCGCCGGTCGACGATCGCCAACGCTCCCCAGGGCCGATCGTGGCAGGACGAAAACGTGCTGAGAAACAAATCCGTGCCCGGGATCGCCCGATTGTCCAGCACGGCACCGGGCGAATTCGTGTTGTTTCCCCAGTAGATCGCGTGGTTCGTGCCGTCGGGATTACAGACCCAGGCGCCTTGAGCATCGCCGAAGTTGCGGTCCACGTACTCCCAGCGATCGTACAGCACTCGGCCGTCGGGCAGCAGCGACGAGTGGCCTTCGAACAGCGTGCTGTGCCCGATCTGCTGGATGTTGGCGCCGTCGGCGTCCATCGTGAACAGGTTGCACATGATGTGCCGGTTGCACATGCAGTACTTCGGTTCGCGCGTGGAGCTGAACAGGATCCGACCGTCGGGCAGGTAGATCGGATCGATGTCCGAGATCCCGCTGCCAAACGTGAGTTGCCGAAGTCCGGTTCCGTCCGCGTTCATCTCGTAGATGTGGTAGTCGTCCGCAGCGTCGTGGCGCATCGAGAACAGGATCCGCTTCCCGTCGAAACTGACCTCGAGGTCCCGCGCCACGCCCTGGGGCACGTCCAGCAGCGTTTTCAGCTGCGCCGCCCTGAGCGAAATCGATCGTCCTGAATCGCGCTCCCGCCCCGGAAACTCTGCCCGCGTTGATTTCGCCGGTCTGGAACATGGTTGCCGTGTTGTGATGGTCGGGCAGGTATTGTTGGCGCACGACAAAAACGATCGGCTGGGCGTTCAGAAGCGGGTTGGCCGTCACATCAACGTCGGCCGCCTGCAACTGCGCTGCAACACCCATGAGTAGAAAGGACTTCAGTCCGTTTATGAACCACCGTGTACGCACGACTCTCTCCCTTTAAGTAGAACGGAATTCATTCCATTCTACATACGACCAGACGCGTGTTGAATGGGTCAACACGCGTCTTGGTGAATTGTGCTAGTAGTGGTGCCGGAACAGCTGTGCGCTAGCTGCTCTTGCGCCGCTTACGCCAGATTGCCAGACCAGCGATACCGGAGAAACCAAGCCACATGGCCAACGTACCCGGTTCGGGAACGGGAACCGTCATCGCACTGCTCATCACGTAAATCGAATTCGTGACAATACCAGGAGTTATGCCTGGTCCAGGTGGCACCGTCGTCGTTTGCCCGAAAATCGCTTTGTCGATCCACCCTTTGTTGGTGAGACCACCGTCACCAACGGTTGTGTAGTTGTCCGCGCCATGATTGCCCAATGTCAGGACATACGTCTGCGGCAATGGAACACTAATCGTCAATGTGCTCGCTTCTCCCAAGCTATTGGTGCCAGTCCACACCGTAACATGGCTTTCCGGGGTGTCTTTCGGAGGAGCCTGGTCATCGCCACTTTCGTCATACCTGATGGCATTGGACAGGGTGACCGAGGCGCCTAGCATGGACGACGCGCTCGAGGCAACCAATTGACCTCTCGTGTTGAATACGGGAACGTTGTAGGCGTTGATCCAATCCTTGACGGGAGTCAAACTTCCGTCAATATCATTCGTGACCGTGGTCACTAACGGCTTCCAATCAGCACTGCTCAAGCCAAACGATGATGTTACCTGCCCCGTGGTTGCCAGGCCGTCGCCAAAATTGTTGTAGTACGACAGATTCGAATGCTGGGCATCCACCACAGGTGACGAGACAAACACGACACGAATTTCATCGCCGGCTTGATACCCGGCGTCCTTCACCCCCTGCCAAAAATCCGATACCAGGTCCGCCCGGGCGGACTGCGCCAGCAGAGAAACTGCTACACAGAAGCTGGCAATTGTCAAGATGCGTCTCATAGGTCGATAATCTCCTCTTCCAAATTCCGTATGCCCATCCTGTTCCGTATCCAGAAACGGGCCTACCAAGACCGATAACCACTCCCGAGCGTTCCAACCCGAAAGTAGGCACAATTGCTACACTAATTAGTTGCCCACGGACCTTCCATACCTGACTCCCAAAATATGCCATTTATTATGTAGATTTTATGGCAATGCAAAAATACACCCCCCATAAGAATGGTCGTGGGGTACTCGACAGACCGAGGGTCGTGCTGCGCGGCGGAGAGGCGGAGGCACAGAACGCGGCAGGCACTGCCGACACGGACGGCAGGCCGTGCTCGGCGAGTGTTCGCGTGGGGCGGCGGGTGTGATGGAGGACGGGGGTTGTGCTTCCTGCACGGACTGGCGTCCGTTCTACAGCAGATCCAACGGTTCGTAAGTTGCGCCCAGAATGGCGGCCGCGTCATAGCCCAACCACTGCTGCAATAGCGTGGCGTAGACGCGCCGGTAGTCCGTATGGAATTTCTGTGCATCCTGCTCCAGGTCCGTCAGGCTGGGATGGCTGCCGAAGAGCCCCCCTTTGACGGTCCCACCGGCCAGAAATACCGGTGCCGCCGCGCCGTGATCGGTGCCGCGTCGTCCGTTCTCCGTCACTGTTCGGCCAAACTCGGAGAACGTCATGAGCATGACGCGCGACAGTTGTTTCTGTTGCTGCAGGTCACCGACAAATGCGGCAATCGATTCCGACATCTCTCGCAGTAAGGCCGCATGGTTGTCCCGCTGATTCGCGTGATTGTCAAATCCACCGATCCCACCCCCACCCAATTCGACAAAAAAGATCCGAATCCCCAGGTCGGCCCGAATCAACTGGGACACGGTCTGCAATTGACCCGCCAGAGTGAAGGCGGGATATTCAGCGGCCGACTTGGCACCGGCCAACACCGACTCGACTTGCTGGCCCATCGTCTGAGCGGCCAGGGCTCCGCGACGCACCACGTCGAACAACGGATTATCACCGGCGGCCTGTACCCCTTGACGGGTCGCCAGCAGGGCCTCCATCGCAACGGATTTCTTGGCGCCTGCAGAGGGAGCCAAATCGTCCAGCTGACGGATTGTCGGTACGACGGATGCTTCGGCACGCAGAGCAAATGGCTGGGCAATGGGTCCCACGAACGCGGCGGGAACAGCGGCCTGGTCGGCGCGTCCCACTACATCGACGGCCCGCCCAATCCATCCTGTCTGGCAACTCGGTGCTCCCGGGCATCCCGTGTGCCACTCGCGCATCGCCACATCGTGGTCACGATTACTTTTGGGATACCCCACGCCGTGAACAACCGTCAGGTGTCCGTCGTCCAAGAGCTGCTTGAAACCGGTCAATTGCGGATGGAAGCCAAACGTGGAATCGAGTTGAAGGACGTCTTTCTTGGTCAGCCGCAGCGTCTTGCGGCCGCGTCCGTAAACGTCGTCCTCAAAGGGTACGACGGTGTTCAGACCGTCATTGCCGCCCGATAGCTGCAACACGACCAGCACGGTATCCCGACTGCTGGCACTCGACTCGGCCGCCGCGGCAGCCCGTTGAAGAAAGGCCGGCACGACGGGAGCAAGCGACAAGAACGACGTTGCGCCGACCATCGACTTCAGGAAATCGCGACGTGACTGGAACATGTTCTTCTCCTCGCAAATCGTGCGCTGTTCGGGCAATTGCGAAACAAATTCAACACAGCTGACTTTCAGGCAACATCGCTATCTCGCCGGCCAAATCCCGCAGCCAGTCGGCGGACTGCTTGACCGGGGACTGTGGCACCGAGGCCAACAGCGCAGCTCGCACTTCGGGCGACACATCATCCTGCACCAGGAGTCGAAACAGCAACTCGGCGGCTTCACCGGCCGTGGCACAGCCATGATGTTGCGCGACCTCAGCTGCGTCCAACTTGCCGCCATAGGGACCTTTTGCCGCCAGCATGGCACGAGCCAGCTTCTGGCGAGCAATCATCGTGGCGGCATTGATCCAATGCTGGCCACCAACCCAACCGCTGGTCGTGGGCGGGTTATAGAGATCTTGCCCTAATTCCGCCAAAGCGGCGCCGAGTGGCGCCGTGGGGACGTCCCCTCCCAAGGCCATCGCCATCCCCAGACTATATTCAATCGGGCTCTTGATCCGTCGCCGGTAGGCGGCGGGCGAGAAGAATTGATTCGATCTGAGGATCGTCTCGACGACTTCCCCCACGTCGTATTGTTTGGCCAGCATATCGGCCAACGGGTCGAGCAGCCCGTCACTCGGCTGATCCACCTCGGAAACGAGCCAGCCATAAAGTTTGCGGGCCAACATGCGCGGCGTGGTCGGCTGCTCCAAGACGATGCGAACGATATCCTTCGCTTCCCATTGGCCCTCTTTACCCAGCACCATCTTGGGGCCTTCGTCGTGCTCGTGAACTAGAAACCGCAACCGCCCCCCCATCACGGCCCAACCCGTAAAGGCGCGGGCGGCTTCCCGCACATCTTCGTCGCCGTAGTGTCCCGGCCCCACGCTGTACTGCTGCATTAGTTGCCGAATGAAGTTCTCGTTCGGCTGCGACTTGGGGCTCCTCTCTGCCCCGACACTCATCAGCACCGCCGGATCCTGGGCGGCCGCTGCCAGCATCGCGCGGTAAGAACCCAAGGCGTGCTCGCGCAGAATCTGCACGTGTTGGAGCATCAACTGCGTGTCGTTGACGCGCGAATTGCTCACTCCGAAATGGCTGTGCCAGAAGAGCGTCATTTTTTCCTGCAGTGGATGAGGCGTCAGGAGCATCCGCCGCAACCACCAGGCGCGCATGCTATCGATCCCGCTGGCCCGCGCCACCGCCACTTCATCCTGGCTCATCGTCCGTTCGAATCCGGCGACATCCGCCTGCGGACGAATCAGCAGATCGATGGTGCGTCGGGGCCCCGCGGAGAGTGCCTGCTCACACTTGGCCCAAGTCGCTCCGAACGCGGCCCGGCGCAGCAAGTGCCCGACCAGCGGCAGCGTCCAGGGGCATTTGTCATCAGGCTGGTATTCGGACCAGGCCCAGCCGGGATCGACAGCAGGGGTCACCTCGTCGGATGCCGAAGCGGTTGTTCCGACCGACGTCGCGCGCGATTGTTGCGTGGCAAACATGGATCTCGCCTTCCGAAAACTGGCCGGCTCGACGCACCCGAGCGGCGCCGAGCCCGCACCATAATAACCTAGGGAAGCTTATAACCAATCTTGACTGTCAGCTGCGAGCGGTCGGGCGTCAGCCCCGCTGTCACCTGAATCTCATCCAGGTACTTGAGCACCATCATGATGCCGTCGATCTCTTTCTCGGCATCCTCTCGCGTCTTGCCATCCTCCACCATGTTCTGGCGCACCATCGCGTCTCGGTTGGCGTGGAGGATCGAAGCCAAGGGAGCACCCTTGAGCATCGCCAGGCTGTGCTCGCCCGCCATCGGCTTGACGCCCTGCTGGGCTTCCTGTTGCAACGCATCGATCAAGTCGCGAGTCAGCGCGTCGCTCGAACTCATGATCAGGTGATCGCCTTGCATGGCCAATGCCGGTTGGAAATTGTACCGGATGTTGGCCGCGTCCTTGTTCTTTTCCTCCGCCACGGAATAGTGGGCCGTGGTATAGGTCGTGCCACCATGCGTGACATTCTTGATGATCAAGCCCGGCAACGCCTTCTGACCACTGGTGAAGTTGACCAGCCCGATCGCTTTTTGCCACGCTTCCTCCATGACCAGATAGAAATTGTCGGGATCCCGCAATTTGAGGACCAGCGCGAATCCGGGCAGCTGCATCGCGGGAGTGCCCGTCGTGTCGTCATACTTCTGCTCGGCCACGACAAATCGCATGTCGGGCAACGTATTAGCCAGGACCTCTTCCGTCAGATCCTTGCCCGTGAAGAAGATGCCCATCATGTTCTCAAAGAAGATCAAACCAGACGTCCGCTCCGGAAACAACTCGTCCTTGGACGCATAGAACTTGTGCAGGTCACGATAGAAACTCATCGCCGCGATCTGCCGGGGAACCGCCAGGTTCGGCATCGCGCCATCGGTCGGCCGTCGGCGGCAGCGCGAAGCTATTCATCGCCGTCGGTTCACCCGCTCCGCGATCCGCCTGCAAGTCGATGTTCAGACTGTTCTGGTCGAGGTTCAGGCCAGCCATCAACCAGTTCGCTTCAGCGGCACCGGCCAGCAGCGGGGCGAAGAGTAATCGGCCGAGCGGGTTTTCGTTCTGCGCCAGCCCTTCCTGGAAACCTGGCAGCTGCTTCAATATCTGCATGTCGGCATAGAAAGTCACCTGGGCGTCCGAGCTGACCGACTTGAGGGCGGCGGCATAGTTGGCCGATTTCGCCAGGCTGTTCGCCCCCCCATCGGCGTTGCGATCCAGCACCGCTTTCATCAGCTCAGGTTTGTTCGCCAGCAGGAACCGATTGCCCACGATCGCGTGGACTTCATTCGCTGTGAACGACCAGCCCTGAATGCCGCGATAGTCAGCCGACTTCACACGATCGGGATCGCCTTGCGTCGCAGCTTCTCCCTGGGCCATCGTGCGAAAGAAATCGTGCACTTCTTGCAGCATGGTGGCGTCTTCCGACTCCACGATCAGAAGAACCTGATCGCCAGGACAGACGGCCACCGTGATGCCTCCACCCACCAATTTGCCGAGCAGTGCCGGCAGCTTGGCCCCATATTTCCCTTCAAAGAAGCGAACCAACCCCAGCACCTGCTGCGTTTCGGGTTGGGACATCGCCTGTTGATAGGGTGGCAAGGATTGAACCAGCGACACGATCTGCTCGTCAAAAGCTCGATCAATCAATGCCTTGGGATTGGTTACCTGAAGCACCAGAATCGCATTGTCAGGCACAAGTGCCGTCACCGGCACTGGCGCGTCTTCCGCCCGAGCCGCCTGGCTCAGACCACAGAACAACGCCACGAGAAATAAGGCTGCTGCTCGTCGAAACATCATCATGTCTCCTCTGGAGGAATGGGAGTACTGGAGTTTTGGAGTACTGGAGTTTTGGAAATATTGGTGCACAACCGACTCGATTGCTCTGCTTTCTCACAAGTCGCGCCAACAGAAAAACGCTGCCGACAAGACCAAGGCCAGCAGCGTCGGAATGCCATAGCCCAGGCCAACACGCCACAACGAGAAATCCTTATAGTCACCTTTGTCGAAGAAACTCTCTTCCCGCTCTCGCGTCGGTGACTTACCCGACCAAATGTTCAGCAACTGGTCGGCCTGGCGCGAGAGTGCTTTGACGTCGTCAGCGGACAGTTTTTGAGGCAAACTCGCCTCTTCTTCTTCCTTCCACGGCGTGCGCAGTAGCGTCGGCATGGCCTGGCTCAGACTGATCGGGGAGAACTCTTCCAGCGAAAACGTGTGCAGAATCAGGTTGATGGGGAACCAGACAAAGATCAGTACGACGACCGCCAACAACGGTTTGTGCAGCACCGTGCCAGCCAGGAAAGCCAGACTCACGAGAAACGTGAGCACCAAGGCCACCACGCCCAACGCCGCCACAACGCCGTAGAGTGTCACACCGTCGGCCGCGACCGGACGCTTCGCCCAGGCGACCAGGGCAATCGACGGCACCATGACCACCAGGTAGACGGCCAGGACAATTGCCACGCGAGCCGCCCAAGATGCCAGCAGGTACTCGTAGCGCGTCACCGGTCGACTGAGAATTCCGTCGGCCAACGATTCGAGGCGCGAGCCGGTAATCGGACTGATGCCCAGGACGATGACGACCAGGAACCAGGGAAACACCAGGTACGAAAACAGCAACGAGGCGATCAGCGGAGCCGATTCGAGGTGGCCCCAGTTGCCCCCCACGGTGAAAAACGCCAGCAGCGCGGTCGCCACAAACCAGAGGCGAACCAGCCAACTGGCCAGCAGTCCGCGCAGCTCATACGTGAAGATCGCCAGAGTCGGCATCCACGACCTGCGGACTCTGGAAATCGAATCGTCTGAAACCATGTGCAGTGTCCTCTTGGAGCAACTGCAAGTAGGCGTACTCCGTCTCGTTCTGTCCCGATCCAACACTCTGTAACGATACACCGCTGGATTCAATCAACCTGAGCACTTCCGCCAAGGCACCCGCCCGACTTTGGTCGTTGGCCACTTGCACGACCATGGTGTGGTCATCGCGCACACTCGCCACAACGCCCGTCATCGTGCTGAGCCTTGTCGCCACTCCCAAAATACTCTCCGCCGGCCCGTCCAGTTCCAGGGTGAAATCGTCGCGACGCAATCGCTGCTTCATGTCACGCATCGTGCCACTGTAAGATCATGCGCCCTTCGTGCATCACGCCGACATGATCGCAGATCTGGTCGATGTCGCTGAGGATATGAGTCGCGACGACGACGGTCCGCGTCTGGGCCAACTGAGCGATCAGATCGAGGGTGAAGCGTCGCGCGGCCGGATCGAGTCCCGCGGTCGGCTCATCCCAGATCAAGCAGCGGCGGATCGGCCAGTAGCGAAGCGGCAATTCCCAATCGCGTCCGCATGCCGGTGGAAAACGTGCGAATTTTCTGATTGGTGGCACCCAGCAACCCGACCGCGCGCAGCAGCGACGTCAGGCGGGGATGACGCACGTCCCGCGGAATACAACTCAACCTCCCCAGCAGATCCAGGTACTCCACGGGCCTGAGGTGTTCGGGGAACGAAGGGTGCGTCGGCAGATACCCGATCGACGCCGCGGACGGCCGTCGCGTTGAGTGCCGCAGGACTGTCCCAGAACCTCGGCATGACCGGCCGTCGGACGCTGCAACCCCAACAGCAGCCGCACGGTGGTCGTCTTGCCGGCCCCGTTGGGCCCCAGCAGGCCGTACACCGATCCACGCGGGACCTGCAGGGTCAGGTCGTTCACGGCAATCACCCGACCACCGTAGATCTTGGTCAAATGTTCTGTGCGGATGGCTAAATCCACCATTGGTCTCCCGACTCCCGGCCTCCCACTCGTGGCGGCTCACGCCATCGCCACGCGACGACTCACACCCGCGTCTTCCCGGCCGCCATCGGCCGCCCCTTCGCATCAGTTTACCCCTGTTCACCCCGACTTGGTTTCAGAAACCGCGGCTTCGCCCCCCCAGCCGCGATCCCTTGCATCGACCCGAGACACGATGCCCCGAATCCGGCACGACGCGGCCGTCACCCGGTAGGCAACGACCTGCTGACTGGGCTTCCGGTTTCTCCCCGTTTCCTGCGGTGGTACCATGGTGTTGTGAAATTGGGAGTATGAAATCCGTTGAAAGCGTTATCCGATCACATCTGCGGACAGTGCGCGGATATTCGTGGCTAAGGCATCTTGCCGCAGCTGCTGCGGCGAGACGCCGCAGCCACGTTTGGTTGTGGCCACCGGCCGCGTTGAGATATCTGATTTCGAGTATTCGTGCGGCAGGCAGGTCCCTGATGAGCTATCACCGACGGCAATTTCTCGCCACGACCACCGCCACTGGCTTGGCTGCCCTGATAGGGCCGCTTTCATCCGCCAGCTCGGCAGCCCCGTTTTCAAGGACACCGCCGATGGAAATCGATGCCTTTCGCGACAGGCTGCTCAATTGCCTGGGAGGCCCGTGGCCCGACCCCTCACCGTTGAAGCCGGCACTGCGGGAAACGATCCAGAAGGATGGTTATCGAATCGAGTCACTGACGTACGCAGCCGAACCAGGCGACCCGATCCCGGCCCTGTTGTTGATACCAGACGATGTGGGCCCGGACCGCCCGGCACCGGCCGTGGCCGTTTGGCACCAGCACAATGGTCAATGGCATTTGGGCAAGAGTGAGCCAGCGGGACTCTTGGGCGATCCTCAGCACCACACCGGCGTGGCCCTGGTTCGTGAAGGCTACGTCGTCCTCTGCCCCGATGCCCTTTGCTTCGAAGAGCGGCGGAGTCCGCAACTGCAGGGTGGAGATTTCGAGCGATTTGAGTTCCTTCGCTACGTCGTCGCGGGCCGGTGCATGGCCTGGAAGAACATCCTCGACATGCGTCGGGCCGTCGATTTTCTCTGTTCGCGCCGGGAAGTGCAATCGGACCGGATCGGCTGCTACGGTCATTCCATGGGCTCCACGCACTGCTGGCTGGTCGGTCCCTGGGAACCTCGCTTGAAGTGCGTGGTTGGCAACTGCTGCTTGCCGACCTATGCCGGAATCCATCGGCATCACTTGCTGCACTGCTTCCCCAATTTCATTCCAGGGCTTTACGAATTCGGTGACACGCCGGACGTGGCCGCATTGATTGCCCCGCGGCCTCTGCATTTGAACTTTGGCGAGCGCGACGAAGGGAGTCCGATTGCGGAAGTGCGTAGCGGCGTGCAGCGAATTGCCGACGTCTATCAGCAGCAGGGAGCGTCGGAGAATTTCAGCACCTTCATCGAACCAGACGCGGGCCATGCACTCACTCCCGCCATGTGGCAACACGCTCGTGGTTGGTTTGCCAAACACCTGTAGAACGGAATTCATTCCGTTTGCGCAGCTCCCATCGCGCACAATCTCCCCCTACGTAGAACGAACTATAGTCCGTTTATGAATCCGTCTTTTGGCGTACGTTCATCCTTCGTTCGACGCCTACGAACCATGGATGCCGCACAACACTCCGCAAACGGACTGAAGTCCGTTCTACGTATGGATACCCGGCATTGGCGAACTACAATGGCATTGACCGGCACATGGCCGCAACACCCTCTGTTCTTCTTCAGCAGAAAGCTACTCCGCATGCTTCGCCATATCTTCCGTGTTTGCCCCACGGTGCTGATTCTCTCCTTCCTCGCCTCACAGTCACTCGCTCAAGGTTCAAAAGACGATTACCAGCGTGCCGAGGACTTACCGCAACTCACCAGCAACAAGGTCTTTCGCGACACGGTTGAGCCGACCTGGTTTGCCGCGAACAAGCGGTTCTGGTACCGCGTCGCTCTGCCAGGCAATCAGCAGCAGTTCATCGCCGCAGACATGGAAAAGGGGGAGAAGAGTCCGGCATTTGACCACGACCAACTGGCAGCTGCCTTGGCCGAGGCGAGTGGGAAGATGTGCGAAGGGGCCCGCCTTCCCTTCAACTGGATTCGTTTCAACGATGCCGCGGACGCCGTCTCGTTTCGTTCCTTCGACAAGGGATGGTCTTGTGCGCTGAGTAATTACGAAGTGACGGAAGCCGACATAGCCGCTGAGCCACCACAATCGCCGCGACCCAGGCGTGGTCCCCGGAGAGGAGAAGGACGCTCGCGTCGTGATTCGCCAGACGGGAAATGGGAGGCTTTCGTCAGAGATTTCATCCTCTTCGTGCGTAACAAGGCCACGCAGGAGGAATTTGCGCTGGGCGGTGACGCTCAGCGAAGAGCACTATTACGAGCAGCGTGTCTATTGGTCGCCCGATTCCACTAAACTGGTGGCGCTCCAGACTCGGCGGGGCGATGATCGCAAGGTCTACATCATTGAATCGTCCCCCAAGGATCAGCTGCAACCCAAATTGCAGTCCTATGATTATCTCAAGCCTGGCGACAAGATTCCCTTGACCAAACCTCGCCTGTTCCACGTGACCGAGAAGAAGCAGGTCCTGCTCGACGATGCTCTATTCTCCAATCCGTGGCAACTCGACAGCGTCCGCTGGCAGCAGGACTCCCAGCGATTCACGTTCCTGTACAATCAGCGCGGACACCAGGTGCTGAGAATCATCGTGGTCGATGCAAACACCGGAGAAACGGGCACGCTGGTCGACGAGCAGAGCGAGACATTCATTGATTATGCTGACAAACAGTTTGCGCACTATGCCGATGAAACGAACGAGATCATCTGGATGTCCGAGCGGGACGGTTGGAATCATCTGTACTTGTACGACTCGCGAACCGGCCTCGTCAAGAACCAGATCACCAAGGGCCATTGGGTGGTGCGCCGAGTCGACCTGGTGGATGACGAAAAGCGACAGATCTGGTTCCAGGCCGGCGGCATTTATCCCGAGCAGGACCCGTATTACGTGCACTATTGCCGAGTGAATTTCGACGGTGGTGGTCTCGTCATGCTGACGCCAGGCAATGGCACGCATTCCGTACAGTTTTCACCCGACCGAGAGTACCTCGTCGATACGTACTCGCGTGTGGATATGCCTCCCGTCACCGAACTGCGGAGAACCGCCGATGGTTCGTTGGTATGTGAATTGGAGAGAGCCGACATGTCGGCCTTGCTGGCAACACGCTGGCAGGTACCCGAGCGATTTGTGGCTCAGGGACGCGATGGCACGACCGACATCTACGGGGTGATTTGGCGACCGACCAATTTCGATCCACAGAAATCCTACCCGATCATCGAGAACATCTATGCGGGACCGCAGTCATCGTTCACGCCCAAGAAATTCGCGTCCTATTTCCGCTGCCAGTCGCTCGCCGAACTCGGCTTCATCGTCGTGCAAATGGACGGCATGGGAACCTCCGATCGCTCGAAAGCCTTTCACGACGTTTGTTGGCGCAATCTCGGTGATTCCGGTTTCCCCGACCGCATAGCATGGATCCAGGCCGCCGCCCAAAAGTACCCCTACATGGATCTCACGCGAGTGGGAATCTATGGCGGTAGCGCAGGAGGCCAGAGTTCCACGCAAGCGTTGTTGGCGCATGGCGACTTCTACAAAGTGTCCGTCTCGGACTGCGGGTGCCATGACAATCGCATGGACAAGATCTGGTGGAACGAGCTCTGGATGGGCTGGCCCATCGGACCTCATTACGAGCAGCAGTCGAACGTCACCAACGCGCACAAGCTGCAGGGGAAGTTGTTGTTAATCGTGGGCGAACTGGATCGCAATGTCGATCCGGCGTCCACCATGCAGGTCGTCAACGCCTTGATCAAAGCCGACAAGGATTTCGACATGCTGGTCGTGCCGGGTGGTGGACATGGCATCGCCGAAAGCTCGTACGGCACACGACGTCGACGCGACTTCTTCGTGCGTCATTTGCTCGGCGTCGAACCACGACATGACTGAGGCTTGACGGAGTGAGGCTTGAGGAGTGAGGAGTGAGGATGATCGCGATCCGTGAATTGCAGATGGAATTCACTGTGGACGTCTTCAACCTCGGACTTTCTTTCGTCGAGTCGTGCTTAGGGCTTCGTCCTTCCTTCGGGCTTGGGTATTTCGAGCTTCGTCCTTTCCCCACCTTCGTCCTTCCATCGGGCTTGGGTATTTCGAGCTTCGTCCTTTCCCCCCCACCTTCGTCCTTCCTTCGGCCTTGGGTATTTCGGGCTTCGTCCTTTCCCCCCCACCTTCGTTCCTTCGGGCTTGGGTATTTCGGGCTTTGCCTTTCCCCCCGGCTTCGTCCTTCCTTCGGGCTTGGGTATTTCGGGCTTCGTCCTTTCCCCCCCACCTTCGTCCTTCCTTCGGGCTCGGGTATTTCGGGCTTCGTCCTTTCCCCCCCACCTTCGTCCTTCCTTCGGGCTTGGGTATTTCGGGCTTCGTCCTTTCCCCCCCCTTCGTCCTTCCTTCGGGCTTGGGTATTTCGGGCTTCGTCCTTTCCCCCCCACCTTCGTCCTTCCTTCGGGCTTGGGTATTTCGGGCTTCGTCCTTCCCCCCCGGCTTCGTCCTTCCTTCGGGCTTGGGTATTTCGAGCTTCGTCCTTCTCCCCTCCCGGCTTTCGCGGCATCGCCCACGGTTACTCGGTCTTCGGCTCATCCGGCGGCACGCCGTATTTCTTCTGGCGAGCCCGTCCCCAACTGCAGCCGCCACGTGTCACCAGCAGTTCGACCTTCTGCATCAATCGGGCCAGGCGATTTCCGCGCCGGGCAGCGCGGCAGATCGGGCAGCCGTATTCGCAATAATCGGGGTCTTGCAGGTGCGTCACGGGAGGAATCCAACCGTGCAAAGCGTACTTCTTGTCGTTCATGGATGGCCCTTTGAGTCAACCTGTTCGGGAACTGCTTTCTGATGCTCGAGGACCGGGCGCTTGCCGGCCGGATCCGGCTCGACCGAGCGAACGTAGGCAATCACATTCAGCAAATCGTTGGGGTCACCAATCAACTCTTCCACGCCGACCGGCATCAGTGACTTGCCGGTACTGACCAATTCCACGACGTCCGAGCGCACCAGGTTATGCTTCGCGCCCTGAGCGTCGATCAGCGTGATACTGTTCCCCGTCTCGGTCGCCACGATCCCTGAGAAAATGCGGCCCCGTTGGGTCACGGCGGAATACTCGACGAACCGTGGCTCGACAGCGCGATCGGGATCGAGAATCGACACCAACAGGTTCTCCGCGGATCGATCGGTCAGCGCCAGCAGATCGGAACCGATATCGGTCCCCTCCTCTTCCAACCGATGGCACGTGGCACAGTGTTTGCGAAATACGACACGTCCGCGGTTCACATCCGCCGGCATGTGTAGCTTATCGCGGAAGCCCTCGATCACGCGGAGCCGATCGGCCGGTGTGGAGGGGCGGAAGAGCCGGGCGGCCAGACGGCGCACCTCCGCGGAATTATGCAGAATCAGCCGACTGCGATGGGCCACGCCCAGTTCGTTCGGCGCGACGTCACCAGTCTCGACATAGGCGAGCAATCGCAACGCCCATGGCTCCTGGTCCAACAGGATATCCACGATGCGGGGGCGGATGTCGGGGCCCTGCTGGGACCAGTCCCGCAACAAGATGTCCGGCAGGTCTGCCGGAGCCAGTCGAGCCATGGCCTCGACCACACTGTTCTGCACGGCAACCGGCGTTTGCGGCACGAGCAGTCCAGCCAGACGGTGCGCGTCCTCATCCGCGCCCTCCTTGCTTCGACCAATCAGCCGCATGGCCTGCACGCGTCGAGCGGGATCGACCGACGAGTCGACCGCATCCTGGCGTGCTTGCCTCACTAACCCGGCCGTGGCCTCCATGGCTCGACGAAGGTTCGGCCCCGCCTCCTCGTGCACATCATGCCATGTTTGCGCGCGATACTCGATGGCATCCATCAGGCTGGCCAACAACGTGTACTGCCAGGTGTCGTATCGTCCGCGGCGCGGCGTGGCAATGCATTGCAGCCCCAGCGCCATGGCGTCCGACTGTTCCGCCTCCAACACCAGTCGCAACAGGTTTTCGATCAGGGCCACCTGTGCGCCGCTGGGCGACCGGTCACCAAGCAGACGCCGCAGCATCTCTTCCGGATAGTGAGTCGCCGAACTCATCACGGCCGCGATCATCAGTGGATCGTCCGCGTCTGCGCATCGCGATTTTCGCCAAGGCATCCCCTGCCTCCCGATCTCGCCACTCGCCCAAGGTGTAGGCAAGCTGCATCCGCACCTGAGCGTCTTCATCGTCCAGCAAACGCAAGAGAGCCGCCGGCAACTCAGGGTCGTCGTTGATCCGCTTCTCGGCCAAGCGAATCGCGTGGCGACGCACCGCCGGGTGAGGGTCCTCGAGTGCCAGGCGCAGCGTGGCAACATCGATCGCCGCAAGTCCGTCCAACGTGCAGAGGGCGCTGAGTCGCGTCTGCGGGCGGGATAGCTGCCTGTACCAGCCTCCGGAGCGGTTCGATGGCCTGGCAGTCCTGGCCGTGGACCAGCAGCTGCTGGACCATGTCGCGCCGCGGTCCGTTGGGGTGATCCAAGGCTGCCACAAGCTCAGCCGTCGACAGGCCGGACAACGGTTCCCAGCGGCGTGGGGCGACCGCCACTGGCAACACGCGGTAGATGCGGCCCTTGCCGCGTCCGGCGGGAAAATCGAGTTCGCCATGCCACTTCTCCGGAATGTAGTCCGGATGCTCGATCACCAGCCGGTACATGTCGACGATCCACACAGCGCCATCCGGTCCCGTGCGGGTCTGCACCGGTCGAAACCAGTGGTCGGTCGAGGCGAGGAATTCCGACTCCTGCTCATCCGCCGCACGCCGACTGAAGAAGGTCGTCCCTGTCGGATACAGCACGGATCGGTGCACCAGGTTATATGCCGGTTCGCATACGAAGTAGCTGCTGGCAAACTCCGGCCCAAGAAGATCGTCCCGATAGACCGAGATGCCGCAGGCGGCCGTGAAACGATTCATCGTCCAGAACTCGTTGAAACGCGGCAACGGGGAACTGATGGGATACACTCGAGCGCACGTCGGTGGATCCATCAGATCGATGCACGGGTCGGGAGGAATCAGATAGGGATTGCGGCGGAGGTACTGATCGTCCAGTGCACAATGCCAACTGGGCTGCAGGTTTCTTCCGCCAAACCAGTTCCCCCAGTCATCGCGGCATCGACCATACTGTGCCATGCCCGTCTCTGTTTCCAGTTCTCCCGTCTCGGGACGAATGCGAAAGTCCCGTGCGTGAATATCGACCTGCGTACCGGTCTTGAGCGATGTGATGATCCCGCCGTTGTCCCCGTTGGCTCCGTAGATCCAGTTGTCCAAGCCCCACCGCAGTGCATTGACCTGATGCTGCGGATTCGCCACGACAAAACCGTGGTACAGCACTTCCCGTCGATCGGCTCGTCCGTCCCCGTCCGTATCTTCCGCGTACAGGATGTCGGGCGCGCACGTGATCAACACACCACGCTTCCAGACCATGACCCCGGTCGGGAAATTCAATCCTTCTAGAAACACGGTCGACCGGTCATACCGGCCGTCCTGGTCGGTGTCCTCCAGAAATCGAATGCGTCCTTGGGCCTCGGCCGCCGTGTCGCCCCCTTGGGGATAGTCCCCCATTTCGACTACCCACAGCCGTCCGTCCGGCCCCCAGTCAATCGCGATCGGATCGCTCACTAGTGGCTCACTGCAGACCAGTTCAACCCGAAATCCAGGACGCACTTTCAAGCTGGCCAACGACGCCTGAGGGTCTTGCGGGGCCAGTCGCGACAGGATCGCGCGGAAGGAAACATCTTGAGCCGCGCTGGGCAGCCCAAGGATCGAGGCCACAGTCAAACTGAGAAACCACCAATGGAATCGCCGCATATGCTTCTATTCTATCTGGGACCCCATAAAGACCAAGCTCACCGGCGGGACCCTCACATTCGTTTTACCCGCAGCCGCAGGCGAGGACGCAGCTCGTACCCATCCTCTCCTGCGTACCCCGCGTACCCTGTCGGCTGATCTACTACCTACGACGGGAGCACTTCTGCCCCTGCATAGCACCCCTTCAACTGTACGATCCACGCCGCTCGCCAAACCTCCAGTGGACCATTTTTCGCAGTCGTTCCCCCTGTGGAAAGGGGCGGCGGTGCTGGTCGTGCGGCTCGCAATGTACAGTCTGCTCCCTGTCTTCTGGCACCCTGATCCGGCGCAAGCTGCCACCAGAAGTCGAATTCCCCGGGCGACCGCGAGCTCCTGGCGTGGTATCATCCATGTGCTCAGGCTTCGCCGACGTAATGGTTCACGGGACCTTTAGCAGGAGGCCCTTTAGCAAGAGGCTCTGAGTATCATTGCCCCGGCTGATCATTGCCGAGGAGACCGTGTATCTAGCGACTCTTTCACAGAACTGTACAAGATAGAAACCTTCACCGCCTGGGCACTTGAGACAAGGACATCCACCTGATGAGAAACTTCCGTTTGACATTCGGAGCGGCAGCCTGCATCACCGCGGCGTTGATCTCGGCGCGGACTTGCGGAGCGGATGAGCCAGCGACGCGTTACATCATCATTCACGCGGACGACGCAGGCATGTCGCACTCGGCCAACCGAGGCACGATTGACGCGATGGAGCAAGGTATTGTCTCGTCGGCCAGTATCATGGTGCCATGTCCCTGGTTCCTGGAGATCGCCGAGTATGCCAAGGGCCACCCCGAACGTGATTTCGGGGTCCACCTGACACTGACCTGTGAATGGAAGAAGTACCGCTGGGGCCCCGTCGCCTCGCGCGACAAAGTTCCCAGTCTGCTCGACAAGGAGGGCTATATGTGGAGCAGCACGGAACTGGTCGCGAAGAACGCCAAGGCAGAAGAAGTGGAAATCGAGCTGCGAGCCCAGATCGACCGCGCCAAGCAGTTTGAGATCCCGATCACGCACATCGACACGCACATGGGAAGTGTTTTGGGGCGTCCCGACCTGGCGATGATCTACGTCAAGCTGGGAATGGAATACGATATTCCAATGCTATTTCTGCGCACGATGGACAAGAAGGTGGTGGAGGAGTATCCGGCCCTCGCCCTGGCGGCCCAAGCAGTACTGAAACTGCTCGACGACCGACACCTGCCAGTGTTGGATCAGATGGCGCAGTTCTACGGCGAGCAGCCGGGTAAAACTCGTCGAGAAGCATATCTCGAAGCACTCCGCGACCTGAAGCCAGGCGTGTCGCAACTGATCATCCACTGCGGTTACGACAATGCCGAGTTGCAGGGAATCACCAATAGCTCGCGCCAACGAGACGAAGATCGACGCATCTTTTCGGATCCCGAAGTCGCCAAGCTGATCGAGCAGCAAGGAATCAAGGTTATCAGCTGGAAACAGTTTCGTGAGATGCAGTCGGACAAGCGATGATTACGGCCCATGAAGCAGCGTTATCTCGGCCTTCCCCCGGAGCCCACTATCACAACACATACCATCCTCGAAAAGACGGTCACGTTCGCGGTGGCATCGCATGCCGCGAAATGTCCCTATCTCCGAGGTTGCGGTGTCGTTCACGGTTCGACGTCGTGCGATGTCACGACAATCGCCGGCGCCATTTATCCGGATCGCGGGACGTGTGAAAAAGGCAGAAGACCGTCACCGTCCCACCACTGTACTCCTAGAAGATCGCATACGGAAAACGTCTGACTAAAGCCCGCCGGTAGTCCTCATGGATTTTGACATGGAGTTCGGGATTGCGACGGATGCCCTCGAGACAGGCATCGACACAGCTGAGAAACTCCTCACCCAAGCCGTATCGACAATTCTCGTACCACTCATACGCCTCACTGAGATCCTTTTCGGCTTCCGGTAGGAGAACAAGGTCAGCGGCCATATCGACTCCTGACCCTTTCTTTCACTTCCTCCCAAGAGAGCCCGCGAGCTGGCTTGCTCATCAAATTGGCCTTGCGTCGCGCCAGTTCTTCCTTCTGCCAGTCGTGGATTGGAACCTCGGAAGGAGTCGCAGCCAAATCGTCCCAGAGGTCCTCAACTAACTGGAGCTTCTCGGGCGGACTCAGATCGAATATGGAATTGGTGTTCATGTTCCTTCTTTCTGTTTGATCAAGAATCAGCTCACATGCCCGAAATAGCGATTCCGATTGCCAGCTCGATTAACACGACGTCCAATTATCGCGTTCGTCCGCAGTCGCGTGACGAAGACGAGGGTACCAAGAGAGCGGAGCGGTCATGGTGCGGCCATCGGACAGTTCCACCATCAAAACGTCTGAAGTAACCACCAGCGTTTTCACGCGAAGGTGTTTGCATGACACTGATTGTAGTATGCAAGTCGAGTTTAGACAACGCTTTGCGCGGTTTCGGCCAGTTGTCATCCAGTCTGGTAGTTGGGGACGGAGTAGTGCCCGAATCACACCCCAGCACCCCCCGGCTGTTCATCGCCAAGGGGATCTCGTGGCACGGAATGCCCCATAACGTTCCAGCTGTTCCTTGCCATTTTCGGAGTCCACACAGCCCAGGCAAATCGTGCGGTCGCAAGGACGATGTCGTCCGTCTCATCGAAGATCTGCGGATCGCGTTACGGGAGTAATTCCTCAAGTTCACGAATCACCATGCCGGATCACGAAATCACTTCCCCTAATTTCCGCGGAATCCAGTCTCCAAATGAACCAGAAGATCGGTAGTACCAGCACTCCACGACTCCACGACTCCATCGCTCCCTTTGGGCGCTCCCTTTGGGTTGTGGCCGTCAGGCAATCACCCACCGCTCCAATGGGGTCGTGGCTTTCCCACTCCCACCGAGTTAACATGGACGCTACGCCCCCCCACAACCCACAGACCGTTCTCCGCTCACCGAGGACCGCCACCATGAACGACTCACTGCAATCTTCCTGTCGGGCTCGATCGCACCTCGTGCAACTACTGCTTGCCTGTCTCTGCGGCTGGCTCGCGTTGGCAGCGGGAGGAGCGAACTTGTCGGCGCAGGAGGCCGCGTCTCCGGAAAAAGTCCCGTTCAAACTGCATCGCGTGGGGTGCTATCGCGGTGAGGTGTGCGACGTGGCGGACTTCAACAAGGACAAGAAGTTGGACATCGTGGCCGGCGATTACATCTACCTGGCACCTGACTTTGTCCCCACCAAGATCCGTTCGATTACCAGCGACATCAATGAAGAAGGAAAAGGCTATGACTGGGACTTCATGAATGCGCCGCTGGACGTGGACGGAGATGGACTCCTGGATATTGTCTCCTGCTCGTGGTTCGGCAAACAGATCGAGTGGTATCGCAATAACTGGGATCTTAGCAAGGTTGGCACGGGCGGCGCATTGTGGCCTGTCACGGTCGTACACACAAATGGTAACTACGAGTGCGGTGAACTGTGGGATCTGGATGGCGATGGAAAGAAGGCGGAGATCGTCCCGGCCATCCTGGCGACGGAGTGGTTTGAAGTCGGGAAAGGAGCAGATGGCAAGCAAGAGCTGATTCGTCATATTGTGGACAGCGACGAAACGAAGCACACGTGGGGTGTGGGCGTGGGGGATGTCAACGGAGATGGGCGCCCCGACATTCTGCGGCCATCAGGATGGTACGAAGCACCCGCCGATCTGCGCAAAGACAAATGGACCGAACACCCGCTGGCTGTCGGAAGCTTGGAAGATGGCAAAGCGGATCACACTCCGCAGATACTTGTCTACGATGTCAACTCCGACGGCTTGAATGATATCGTGACGAGTCTTGCTCATGGTTACGGGATCTTCTGGTACGAACAGGTCAAGGGAATTCCGGAACCGACGTGGAAGCGGCACTTGATCGACGACAGCTGGAGCCAGGCCCACAGCCTCGTATTGGCCGACATCGATGGCGACGGAGACCTGGATCTGGTGACGGGAAAGAGGTTTATGGCTCACAACGGCGGTGACCCCGGAGCGAACGAACCGCCTGGCGTCTACTGGTACGAGCTGGATCGATCCACTGGCGTGCAGTGGATCAAGCACACCATCTCCATCAATCAAGGGATCGGTTCCGGCTTGACGATGTGCGTGATCGACCTGGACGGTGACGAAGATCTAGACATTGTCGTCACCGGTAAATGGGGCGGTCCCGCCTGGTTCGAAAACCAGAGGAAGTAGCCCCTACGTAGAACGGAATTTATTCCGTTTGGGAAGCACCCCATAGCCACCACTTCCCCTACTAAAACGGAATTCATTCCGTTGACGCACACCCAAGCCACCACTTCCCCATCCACCAGACTACGTCACACAGAATGCGTCAAAAAGGCGTTCGTTGGCCATCATGCCATCGGCAATAACGATAGCTTTTCTTCCCTCCGTCGGCCTCGCGCCGGCGGGGGAGCGACTGCTCCACTACCGCTCGCCCTACTTTGTCGGCTGCTTCGCCTGCGGCGCAACATGCCAGTTGGGATGCGGCCGATGCGCCGCGTCCATCATCTGCTCGAGTCTCTCGACAATATCCGGATGTTTTTCCGCCACATCGTGCTGCTCGCCCAGATCCTGATTCAGGTCATAGAGTTGCGTTTTGCCCGTCAGCATTGGCATGCGGATGGCTTTCCACTTGCCCGCTCGAACGGCCTGTTTGCCCCCTTGTTCGTAGAACTCCCAGTACAGGTACTCCGCTTGCTGCTGCTTCTCTGGCTGTCCGGTGATGGTCGGTACGAAACTGACGGAATCGAGCCCGGCCGGACAGTCCAATCCGGCCAGTTCGGCGGCCGTCGCCATCAGATCACCGAAATAGCCAACCTGAGCGGTTTCGGTCCCGGCCGGAGTCGTGCCAGGCCAGCGCACGATCAAGGGGACGCGAATGCCCCCCTCGTACATATCGCGCTTCATACCCCGCAGTGGGCCCGACGGATGAAACAGCTTGGGGTCGAATCCACCTTCATTGTGTGGCCCATTATCGCTGGTGAACATCACGACCGTCTGCCGGTCGATTCCCAAGTCCGCCAGTCGTCTCAGTAATCTCCCCACGTCGCCGTCCATCCGCGTAATCATGGCCGCCTGTCCTTTGGCCGGATCGGGCCAAGGCATGTCCTGATAGACACCATAAGCGGGCACTTCCTGTCCATCTCGTGTCGCGCCGGTGCGCTCGTTGTTGGCGTGCGGGATGGTGAGCGCCAGGTAGAGGAAAAAGGGACCGCTCTGGCTATCTTGAATGAACTTCAGCGCCTCGTTCATCACCAGGTCATGGCTGTAATCGATTCGCTTCGTGGCATACCCACCGATGAATCCTCCGTAGCCGTTACCCACCTTTTCGACGACATTGCGCAACGGCACTTTTTCCTTGTTGCGCCACAGAAACTCGGGGTAGTAGTTGTGCGCGTGGACCTGGTTCAGGTAGCCATAGAAGAAGTCGAATCCCTTGTCGTTTGGCAATCCCTCGTTACCCGCGACATCGTCGCCCAACCCCCATTTACCGCACAGGCCGGTCGCGTAGCCAGCTCTCTTTAACAACTCGGCCACAGTCAAGTCCTGTTGGCGCAGCGATTGAATGGAGATGTCCGTGGAAGCGTTTCCTCGCACATGTGTATGCCCTGTGTGCTGGCCGGTCATCAAGACACTGCGAGACGGGGCACAAACCGTGCACCCAGCATAGAAGTCGGTGAAGCGCATTCCCTCGCGGGCCATCTGATCGAGGCTCGGAGTCTTGATCCGTTTCTGACCATAACACCCCACATCACCGTAGCCCAGATCGTCTGCCATGATGAAGATGATGTTGGGGTGATCGCTCGACCTGGCGTACAGCGGTTGCGCGAAAACTAGTTGCGAACCGAGTGCTACAAGGGCGCTGATGGCCAGTGCAGTTATTCTGTGTGGTGAATGACTCGGGAGTGTCCGGTGGCCACCGGCCTGCGTCATGGCAAGGAACTGAGGCATGCTGAATTCTTCCTTTCGTTTCGCGCATGTGCTGCGCTCGAATCTCCCGCGTCCATCTCCGTGCTCTCGGTGCGCAAAGAAAACCCAGGAGCCTCGGGCGGCTACCTGTCGAGCGGCCCCTTGGCGGCAACGAACGGAATCCGGTGCCGGCTGCATTGTCACCCGTACCATTTCTGCGGTCAATTCCCGGCGTCAACTGGGAGAGCCCGGAAAGGGCAAATGGTCCACACGCTTCTCCGCGAACTGTGCTGTCGCCGTACGCCGAAATGGGTGCACAATCGTCGATCCACGGTCGGGCCCGTATGGATTCGGCCGCGTGCTGTGGTATGGTAGAGAGCGTGATGTGCAGACGCTTCACGTGTGAAAGCAAACACGAAATCTCCGTAAAAGGGAAACAGCAATGAAGAAAACAGGCACAACTCGGCGTCAGTTCTTGGCCACCACGGCCGCCTTGACGGCCTTCTCGATCGTACCACGACACGTGCTGGCAAACTCAGGCCAGCAGGCGCCAAGCGACAAGCTGAATATCGGCAGCGTCGGTGTCGGCGGTATGCAGGGAGCCAATGACGTCGGGAGTGTCAGCAGCGAGAACATCTATGCGCTGTGCGACGTGGACGAGAACCACTCTGGGCAAGACAGCGGAACGTTACCCGAGCGCCAAACGGTACAGAGACTTCCGCGAGATGCTGGATAAAGAGCAGAAGAATCTCGACGCGATAACGATCACCATACCCGACCATATGCACGCCACCGTGGCCCTGTGGGCCATGGAACGAGGCATCGCCGTTCATTGCCAGAAGCCGCTGACCCAGAGCGTCTGGGAAGCCCGTCTGTTGACCAAGGCGGCGAAGAAATACAACGTGGTCACTCAGATGGGCAACCAGGGATACTCGTCTGAAGCGACGCGTATCGCCTGTGAGATCATTTGGAATGGCGAACTCGGCGATATCACCGAGGTGCACTCGCATGAGCGGCGGTGGCTTTTCACGAGGTGTCACGCAGTGGCCGCCCGGCTGAGGAGGTTCCCAAGACGCTCGACTGGGACCTCTGGACTGGCCGTGCCGCGGAACACACGTACAGTTCGAAGATCCATCCGATCAACTGGCGCGGATATCTGGAGTATGGCACGCAGATGATTGGCGACTGGGGCATCCATATGATGGGACCGGCCAACTGGGCTCTCCAACTGGGCAGTCCGACCAGCGTGGAGTGCACGGCGGTCGAGGGCGTAAATCCTGTCACGTATCCGAACTACGCGTGCAAGTTCGAGTTCCCGGAACGCCCGAACAAGTACATGCCGTCGGGGAAAATGCCTCCGGTGACCATCTATTGGTATGAAGGAAGCAAGGTAAGTGACTTCGCGGTGCCGGAGGGACTGACCCGAGAGGATGTCAAACCGTTCAACGAGATCTTCATCGGCACCAAGGGCTTTATGGGCACCAGTGGTCGCGGTGAGAGTGTCCGCCTGATTCCGGAATCGAAGATGCAGACCTACAAGAAGCCTCCTGAGGTCCTGAAACGTTCACCGGGACATTTCCAGGACTGGATCCAAGCCTGCAAGGGTGGCGAGCCGGCATGTTCCAACTTCAACATCGCCGGACCGTACACGGAGTGGATGTTGCTCGGGGCCATCAGTTGGCGTTTTCCCAACCAGAAACTCTTGTGGGATGGCGAGAACCTTCGTTTCACCAACAATGAGCAAGCCAACGAGTTTGTCAAACCTCGCTTCCGAAAGGGTTGGGAACTCAAAGATCTGTAACATCCGAACTGTGTACGGTGCACGGTGCCTTGGCTTCCGCCAAGCAGGGCACGCTAAACTGTGAACAGACAGGAATAGCGAATGGTGAATGGTGAACGGTGAATGGTGAATGGTGAATGGTGAACGAAAAAAGGTACACGATTCGAGCTATCTCGCGACGCCGTCGCGTGTGGTCTGTGTGAGCATTGCCTTGGGCCACCGCCAGTCCTCCCATTCACTATTCACCATTCATAATTGTCTGCGGATCCATGCGGCGGCCTTTGATTCCATCAGATCAGCAAGAAGCCCCGACTGTCTCCGATGGAGATTGCTGCCAGCCACCAAATAGACACAAGGGTATTACCCCTGGAACCAGCAACTCGCGCACTCCGGTCTGCGGCTGGCACGAGAAGACAGGCTTCGACTCCCAATGGAGCGTTCCTCGCAGGTCGATAGAAAGGACCCACTATGCGTTATGGGATCATCATCACAACGCTGTCGCTATTGAGCCTCGGCCACGTCTCACACTCTCTCTCCGAGACGGCCGATGAGTGGACCGTTCCAGCGATCAAGCTGCCGGCGATCACTCAGCATCCGGCACTGGCATGCACACCGCGGGAACTCGCGCGACTTCGCGAGGCCTATCACAGCCACGGGGCTGATCAGCGGGTCGTCGGCTCGATCATTGCGCGAGCAGATCGCGCTATCCAATCGCCTCCACTTTTTCCCCCGCGTGGCGGACAGCATAACCAGTGGTATCAATGCGAGGCGTGCCAGATCGCCTTGAAAACGATCGATGCCACGCACCATCAGTGTCCCAACTGCCAGAAGATCTATACCGGGGAACCGTATGACGACGTGATCTTCTCCCGCGTGCACAACAGCAATCTGCAAAACATGGTCACGGCCGCCTGGGCACATGCACTGACCGGCAAGCCGGAATACGCTCATTTCGCCAGGAATGTGTTGCTCGGCTATGCCGAGCGCTACGCACAATATCCGTATCATGCCGCGAACTTGTCCCAAGATCCACAGAAGAGTCGTTCCGGTGGGCACTTGTTCGAGCAGACGCTCAACGAGGCATCGTGTTTTGCCCGCTCCATTGGCCCCGCCTACGATTTGATTTCCGACTGGGACGGCCTGTCGCCGGCTGATCACGAAACGATTCGCAACGGACTCCTGGTCCCCATGCTGGAGAACATCGCCCGCAACAAGGCGGGGAAGAGCAATTGGCAGACCTGGCATAACGCGGCATTTCTCTGGGGCGGCGGATTATTGGGCGATGAGGCCTGGGTTCGCAGGGCAATTAGCGACCCCAAGAATGGATTCACCTTTCAGATGATGACCTCGGTAACCGAAGATGGAATGTGGTATGAAAACAGCTGGGGTTATCATTTCTACACGCTCTCGGCCATGATCGAGATCGCCGAGACGGCGCGGCGACTGGACATCGACCTCTGGAGCCACCCGGCACTGAAAAAGATGTTCACGGTCGCGCTTGACTACACCATGCCCAACGGCCGCTTCCCGCGCTTTGGTGATGATACTGATACGTCGATTTCGGGCGTGGCGGACGATTTGGAGTTTGCCTATCGAGCGTATCGGGATCCGGCCATGCTTCCTTATCTGTCGACCAAACCCAATCGCGAATCGATTATGTTCGGTAGAATGGTGGGCCCGGCGCAGGAACCACCTCAATTGACAAGCAAGCTGTTTCCGGGCGCCGGTCACGCCATTCTGCGCACCCACGGAGAATCGAATCTGGCGGCCGCGATCACGTTTGGCCCGTATGGCGGTTTCCACGGACATTTGGACAAGCTGAGCTTCGTGTTCTTTGGCTGTGGACGAGAATTGGGATACGATCCCGGGCGGGCGCGCAGTCAAGCTTATCGGTTGCCAATCCATCGAGACTGGTACAAAGCGACGCTGAGTCACAACACCGTCCTGGTCGACCAGAAGCCACAGCAACCTGCCGCCGGCAAACTGGTTTCCTTTGCTACGGCCCAAGACTATGCGGCGGTGGTAGCCGATTGCGGCGATGCCTATCCGGGCGTTCGACAACGGCGTCTCCTCTGCCTGACCCCTTCGTACCTCGTCGTATTTGACGATCTGCAGTCAGACACGCCGCACCGATATGACTGGGTCTACCACAATCGCGCAAACAGTGTCGCCTGCGACCAGGCCGCCAAGCCGATCGAACGGCTGGAACCGGAATATCCCGGCCAGGAGTATCTGCAGCATCTCCAGCAAGGCCAGATCGATCAACCGATTCGCGTCTGCTTTTCAGACGGCGATGGTGATACACTGCTATTGGTCGCCCCAGCCCTGGAAAAGTCCTCAGCGGATACCACGCTCACCGTCGGAAATGGCGTCGGAGCCTCGGTTGTCGAGCGAATCCCGCTGGCCATCGTGTCACGCCGCGGCAACTCGGCTCAATTCGCCGCCGTCCTAGTGCCGACCACGGCGGGAGCGACTTGTCCCGTTTCAGCGATCGATCTGCAAGTCCAGGATGGTACCCATCGCATCCGTATCGATCGCGGCGCAGTGACCGATTTCATTACGCTCGATCCCCAAGGAAGAGCTCGGCTGGAAGTGGACGGCCAAGCGGTCCCCTGGGAAGTTGAGTGATCCGTTTTGCGCCAGGGAAGTGGGAAGCGAGGGGAACTGCACAAACGGACTGAAGTCCGTTCTACGTAGGACGGCAGTCCGTTCTGCCTAGGAATCCGCCGACCAGTATTCTAGAATGTTGGCATTCTCGCGGCCGGCGGGCCGCGATTTTCGCTGGCTGAGCAACACCGCGTTATTCCTCGGGAGGAATCCGAACATGGCGATCCGACACAACCATCTCGTCCCTTGGTGTCTGATGGCGATACTCCTCTCCACTTTGCCCTCTTCAGCTCGCGGAGCGAATCCTGTTGACACGCTTCTGGATCAGATCGGTGTGACACGTGGCATCTGCGTCGTGGTGGGCGATCCCCGTGGCGACATGGCGTTGAAACTGGCCGGTCAGAGTCAACTGTTGGTCTATGTGCAACTGGCCGATTCGCCTCAGGTTGCTGCTCTACGACAAGCAGCAGAAGCGGCGAAATTGGGCGCGACGCGAATACAGGTCGGCCAAGGTGATTTGCAGAGACTGAATTTGGCCAGCAACCTGGCAGACGCCGTGGTTGTTGTGGGATCAGCCTCCACTCCCGAATCCGAGTTATTGCGTGTCCTGCGACCGCGCGGAAAGGTGATCATGGGAGAGAAGACGATCGTCAAGCCGGTTCCCAGCGGCACGGATGATTGGTCCCATCCCTATCACGGCCCCGACAACAACCCACTCTCCCGCGACACGCAGATCGTCGCCCCCTACTTGACTCAGTTTCTGGCGGATCCTCGTTATGGACCCGCTCCGCAAGTCGCCGTCTCGGCAGGAGGCCGCATCTTTAAGGCGTATGGCAACGTCGCGTGGCATGAACGCGAAGAGCCGTTCCTCAACAGCGTGGTCGCCTACGACGGCTACAACGGGACGCTGTTGTGGCAATACAAACTGCCCGAGGGGATGATGGTCCACCGCAATGTGTTCATTGCCACACCAGACATTCTGTTCCTGGGTGACGACTACATCCTGCAAGTTGATCGACACCAGGACCGGGCGAGGTTCGCGACGAGATCCATCCGCCGGAAGACATTGCCGGTGGCACGTTCTGGAAATGGATGGCCCTGGAAGACGGGATCCTCTATGCCGTCGTGGGCGAGCAGGAAATAAAGGACCCCATCAAGCTGTGGAAACGACAAGAACACGGCTGGCCCTGGGATGCCATCTCGGATGGATACAATCGAACGGAACAGCCCTGGGGTTACGGCAAGAACGTCCTGGCGATCGACCTGCAGACAAAAAAGGTGCTCTGGCACTATCACGAATCCGAACCGATTGATACCCGCGCTGTCTGCATGTCGGACGGCCGTCTGTTTGCCTTCCGCTTTGGTGCCTACCTGACCTGCCTGGAAACGACGACGGGGAGCGTGCTGTGGCGCAAGTCAAAGGAAAACGATCCCGATCTGTTCGCAACCATGGGCGAGTATCTTCCTCGGCAAGGATGGCAGACCAATTGGCGCACGGCCGCCTATCTGAAATGCAGCCCAGAAGCTCTCTACTTCGCGGGAACGCAGATGAGCAAGCTGCTCGCGCTTTCCACCAAGGACGGCAGCATTCTCTGGGAGCATCCTTACAATAATTTTCAATTGATTCTGCGCCCCGAAGCACTCTATGCCATCAGCGGTCCGTGGGGTGAGAATGTCAGTAAGAAGTTCGATCCGCTCAGCGGCCAGGTGCTGGCCGAATTGCCGACCGGACGTCGAGCTTGTACGCGTCCCACCGGCACGTCTGATAGTATCATCTATCGGGCCATGGGTGGTTCCGTCCGGTTCGGCCTGGCAGATGATCAACCCCACTGGCTGTCCCCCATGCGCCCCGGCTGCCATGATGGCGTCACCATCGCCAACGGGCTTCTGTATTGGTGGCCCTACACCTGTGACTGCCAGCTGAATCTTTACGGGGTCACTTGCCTGGGCTCCGCCGGCACGTTCGATTTCACGCCTGACTGGCGAGCCCCTGAACGCTTGGAGAAACATGCGCGCTCGGACGAGGTCCAACCGCTGTCGCAGCAAATGGACGATTGGCCGACCTTCCGCGCCAATAGCCAGGCCACGGCCACCACCACTGCGGTTGTACCTGATGAGACACGGATCGTCTGGACAGTTCAGCCCGCTGCAATTACCGAAAATCGCCCCACACCTCCCGTCACGGTAGGCGACCTGATCTTTCTTGGCGGGTCCGATGGAGCTGTGCGAGGCTTGAGCATCAAGGACGGCAGCCAGCAATGGAAAGCCGACACCGGCGGCGAGGTCCGCCTGCCACCGACTATCTGGAACGGGCGAGCGATTGTCGGCTCGGGCGATGGTTGGGTCTATTGCTATGAAGCCACCAGCGGGCGCGCGCTGTGGCGTTTTCGTGGCGCACCGACGGAACGACTGATCCCAGTTTACGGTCAACTGCTATCCACCTGGCCAGTCGCCTCGGGTGTGCTGCTACAGGACGACACCGCCTATTTTGCAGCTGGGATCGTCAACTATGACGGCACGTACGTCTACGCCCTCGACCCGAAGACCGGTTACGTCAAATGGTGCAACGATACGTCCGGGCACCTCGACCCAGCGGCTCAGGTCGGCGTCAGCGCTCAGGGCCACCTGCTGTTCGACTCCGGCAAACTCTACCTGGCCGGGGGAAACGCCGTCTCTCCGGCGGTCTACGATCAGCGCGACGGACGCTGCCTGAACGACCCGGCACCTTTGGCTCTGTGCGAATCGACCAGCCCGCGTGGCTGGGAATTGTTCCTGGTCGGAGATCGGGTCATTGCCTGCGGGCGTCCCTATTACGCTCATCCGGATCATCGAAGTTTATGACCACACGGTCACCAAAAAGCTCCTGCACACTTCGGTCGGCGATCGCGATATCGTGTGGCTCGACAACCAACACCTGATGTGCTTCGATCCGATCAGCCGCGAAGATCTCAATCGCTGCGTGACCGACGAGAAGATCTCCGCGCCACATCATTCAAGCATGGGGCGAATTCAAGGTGGATCAACAGCCGCATTGGGGATTCAACACCACGGGAGGCACGGCGATCGGCGTCGCCAGTAATGCGGCCGTGCTGGCTATTGGCAGCAACGTGGTGGCAGTGAATATCCAGAGCGGCAAACCGATGTGGACGCACAAGCTGCCCGCCCCCGCGGTCCCTTGGGGATTGGCCATCGCCCGCCACGGCAGCGTCATTCTGACGCTCACCAACGGCCAGGTCGTCTGCGTCGGTAGGTAGCTGAGCCCGCCCAGGGTTCAGCCGTAGCTGGACCCGCCCAGGGTTCAGCCGTAGCTGGACCCGCCCAGGGCTCAGACGTAGCTGAGCCCGCCCAGGGTTCAGCCGTAGCTGAGCCCGCCCAGGGCTCAGCCGTAGCTGAGCCCGCCCAGGGTTCAGACGTAGCTGAGCCCGCCCAGGGCTCAGACGTAGCTGAGCCCGCCCAGGGTTCAGCCGTAGCTGAGCCCGCCCAGGGTGCAGCCGTAGCTGAGCCCGCCCAGGGTTCAGCCGTAGCTGAGCCCGCCCAGGGCTCAGACGCGTCGCAAAGGCGTTCCCCAATCAGCTGAAGCCTCGGCGGCTTCAGCTACGTAGACGCCTCGCAAATCTTGCTTGCTACAACGGGTCAATTGTGGAATAGTCTGGGGTGCCAGGGGCACCTTTCAATGCGAGGACGATCATTTCGCCTCAACAACTGCGGTTCGCACTCCCGGGCGGCTCCGGCCTTTTCTTTGATTGATTGCAGCCGTGATTTCTGGTCCATCCGCCCGCGCGTGACTCGAACGCTTCGTAACCGCGAAAATGCTGTGGTTACTGCTGCTTGCTGTGACATCCGTCAAAGAGCATTCGTGGCGTATCTTATCGGCTTGATTTGTGTGCGATTGGTCTCGTCCAATCAGGATTGCAGAACCGGGGAACAACAAGATGAGAGCCTGGATTCTACGCACTGTCATCGGTTTGAGCCTATTTTTTACATCTATCACTCATTCGATCGGGAAAACACCCGCCGACTTGGATCCGGTAGGTTCCCTGCCAGGAGCTGCTACTTCGCTGGTGCATGCAGCTCTGCAAGCCGAATCGATGGGCGATGCCGCCAGGCGTGACGCGCTACTGCGCACGGCGTTAGAAACAGACCCTGAATGCGTGCCGGCTCGCTGGCATCTGGGGTACGTAAAGTGGGACGACAAGTGGCTTTCGCCGACCGAGGTGGCGAACCGACTGAGTAGCGATCCGAATTTGGCTGAGTATCACCAGAAACGCGAATCGCTGGCGGGAAACCCGCAGGGGGAGTTGTTGTTAGCACGTTGGTGCGGCACTCACAAACTGACCGATCAAGCGCGGTTCCATTGGCTCAGCCTGCTGCGATTCCAGCCGCGGCACGAGGAGGCACTCCGCAGCCTGGACATGCAATGGTACCACGGTATGCTGTTGTCGCGTGATGAAATCGCCCAGCAGAAACGGCGGGACTTTCAGGCTGCCAAGAACCCCTTCAACGTAAGCACTACCCGTAAGCGGCAGTGGGAACGGACGATCGCCAAGTGGGAGCGAACGGCCAGCGCGGGGAAGGAGACGCTGCCAGCCATGATGGAAGCGGATCTGGCTGCCGATGGCGACGATCATCTGGTTCCCTTTGTCAACTATCTGCTGGGCCAGTGCAGTCGCCAACCGAAGGACGCTGAAGCTTTCCGTCTGGTGAGTTTGAATTGGGTCAAGGTCCTGGCAAAGGATGCGTCTGCGCGAAGTATCTCGTGATGCAGGCAATCGGGCATCCATCGGCGGACGTGCGGGCGGCAGCCGCGGACGAACTGAAGAACTATCGCAAGGAAGATTACGTGCCGTTGCTGCTAACTTGCGCGAGATTTCCGATCGAAGTCAGCTTCTCCATGCTTACCTCGGCAGGCTATTCAAGTGCCCATTTCACCATGGATATCGAAGGGCTGGACGCCGATCTTCAGCTGGACCACTCCGCGTCGCGGAAGACGGCTATTCGCGACGAGGCGCGGATGCTCGAGCCGGTTCAGGACGGTGCTCTCTACGGAGAAACAAACGCCGCGGAAGTCGCGATGTACTCCGCACTCTGGACACGGGCGGCTCTAAGCGTCGCCGCGCAGCTGCCGCAGCAGATAGCCCGTTACAATGCGATTTCGGACCAGGTCAATCGCCGAGTCATTGATGCGTTGAGACGTGCGACAGGGGAGAACCTCGAGGATCATCCCCGCACCTGGCAAGCCTGGTGGAAAGAGTATCTTTGTGGAGAATACGAAATTGTTCCCGGGCAAGGCGGGCAGGTAGGGAGCGGTCAGACAGGCGTTGGCTATCAGGGCTCTGGCAACCAGACTTCGGGTGGCCAGCAGACACTGCGGCCGATCGTTTACGTCAGTTCCAGCTCCCAGCAAGTGGTTCAGCAATACGGCCTCCTGCGTGCTCCTGCTTTCAGGAAGGCACGCTCGTGTGGACGGACACGGGACCGCGCCCTATCGAGCAAATTCGCCCCGGAGACCGCGTGTTGTCCCAGCATCCAACCTCAGGAGAACTGGCGTACAAAGTGGTGTATGAAGTCACCAAAACCGACCCCGCTCCGATGATGGCACTTGAGGTCGGTGGCGAGAAGATCGTATCGACCCTGGGACATCCGTTCTGGGAGGTGGGCAAGGGCTGGACGATGTCCAAGCATTTGCAGGAAGGTTCGGTGCTGCACACCTTCAACGGCCCCGTCGTCGTAAAGGCCGTGCAAGAATTGCCGGCTGCTAAAGAGTGGTACGCTTTCTCCTACAACCTGGTGGTCGATGACTTCCATACCTATTTTGTGGGAAAGAACGGTACCCTGGTCCACCACCTGACATACCTGTCGATCCTGGATGAAGGCTCCGCGAACGTGCCCGGGTATTAAAGGGTTCCCTGTAGCCGAGCCCGCCAGGGCTCAGTCTGAAGCCTACACGGCTTCAGCTAACTCCACGTAGAACGGAATAACGGCATTCATTCCATTTATGAAGCACGCATACCCGCACCTCTTACCTGAAGCCTCGGCGGCTTCAGCTACGGTGGCGTTGGTACCCGCTGCCACTGAAGCCTCGGCGGCTTCAGCTTCGGTGGCGTTGGTACCCGCTGCCACTGAAGCCTCGGCGGCTTCAGCTACGGTGGCGTTGGTACCCGCTGCCACTGAAGCCTCGGCGGCTTCAGCTACGGCGGCGTTGGTACCCGCTGCGACTGAAGCCTCGGCGGCTTCAGCTACGGTGGCGTTGGTACCCGCTGCCACTGAAGCCTCGGCGGCTTCAGCTACGGCGGCGTTGGTACCCGCTGCGGCTGAAGCCTCGGCGGCTTCAGCTTCGGTGGCGTTGGTACCCGCTGCGGCTGAAGCCTCGGCGGCTTCAGCTACGGCGGCTTCAGCTACGCGAGCACGCCGCGTCAGGCCCACTTCAACTCGAACTGTTCGTCATTGAGCGGATGGCTCTTGTCGGAATACAGCGCAGGGTCAGGTTAACACCGTCGGCGTTGAGCTGAGCGTCCACCCAGCCGCTGGGATCACCTTCCCGAAACAGGTAGGCGACCGGCGGCAGGTTGACCAGATGCAGCTGTTTCACCTTGCCCAGCGTCCAGTGATGGGAATGGCCGAAGAAGAGCGTCTTGACGTGCGGCCGAGCGGTTAGCAAATCGAGCAACTGCTGGGTCTCGACAAGTCCCGAAGGCTCCGGGCGATTGTCAGGGTTGTGGTGCACCATCACCAGGGCCGGTTTTTCGGCTCGCTGATCCAAGGCCGTGGCCAGCCAAGCCAGCTGCGCCGGGCCCAAGACACCAGGTGTCTTGTTCGTCTCATCGAGCGAGTCGAGAAGGAACCAGTTGGCGTGCGACGATTCGATCACCGAAACGTGCCGCTCGAGCACCGGTGACGGCTGTGGATGCCCCTCTTCCACCACGGCCCAGAACCGTTGGCGATGGTCGTGATTACCCAAGGCGAAGTGTACTGATGTGCCACCTTCGCGGAGAGGCACGACGAGCTCGTGCAACAGGCGATAGTCATCGGCTTTCCCTTCCAGGTAGGCACAGTCACCGCACACGAGCACAGCCGAGGGACGAGAATCGCGCTGAAGCACTTCGGTTGTCGCCTGCACGAAATGATCGGCCATATTCGTGTCGCGGACGACCGTTTGGCGATCGGCGGCAATGTGCGTATCCGAGAACAAGGCGAAACGATTCGCATCCTGCTTCGGTTCTTCGGCAATGCAGCGTCCCCCAGTTCCGACCGCCACGATTGAAGCGAGCGACTGGGCGAGGAACTGTCGACGTGACAGGGGTGGCAATGTAATGGGCATCAAACACCTCTCAGCGTAGTTCATTTACGTGCGGCATCAAAGTCCGAACGCTCGGAGCAAATACTGCAATTGATTCTTCAAGGCCCCGGCGGGCCGCTTGGCCGACCGCGTGGGACAGAGTTTCTGGGCCGCGTTGGGATCGGATGGCCTCATCGCATTGAGCAGCGCTCCATACGCAGCAGTCTGATACCGCAACGGACCTTTGCGAGCGCTCGTGAGCACCTTGGCCGTCGGGTTAAGCAACTCCGTGCCGGCACAGAATACCTGCTGGAAGAACGGCGATTGGCTCAACCCACCCGTCAACACGAACCGCGTCACCGGCTTCTTGGAGTCTTCCACTTCGGCCAGCATCGCACGCACCAGCAACAGCAACTCCAGCATGATGGAGAGCTGCGTGCTCGCCGCCTGCTGCCCGACTGTCAAACGGCCCCACTCCGGCGGATAGGTCTCCTTGCCACCGCTGTGCAACACGCGTTGTAGTCCACTCAAATCGGCATTGCTCAATCTCGTCATTCAGTTCACCCAATCGATCCACATACTGAGGCGCATGGCAAGCTACGAAGCGATCGTACCACTTGCAGCAATCGGCCAGCATCATCAGCAACAAACGGTCGTTGTAGTACTCGAAGCAAGCGGCATTCCCGGCCAGTCGCACGTTGGCACGGCAGACGCGGTTGACCGTCCCGCTGGTGCCGGCAGACACCACAATCGTCTCGAAATCACCTTCCTCCAGCCCGCAGCCAACGCCCGTCGCATGGTTATCACCCAAGCCACTGATCACCTGCGAGCCAGCCAATCGCTGCTTCAGCAACATCCACTGCTGATCGGCTCCGGCCACAGGTCGCACGCTGACCGTTCCCACGACCTTGCCGCTCGGTACAACCCGTGGAAACCACTCCGGGCTGAGCTTCGCTTTGCGCATCACGTCGGCCGATAACCGCTTGGTCTTCTGCACCAACAGGCCATTGCTCAACGCATCAGACATACTCAGTCGAGGCTTGCCGGTCAGCAGCGCGGCGATCCAGTCGCCTGTCGTCATGACCTCGGATATCGACTTCCGCAACGATGGCTGTGTACGGAGCGCCCACATGAGCTTGGGGAGAATGAAACGCTCTTCCACGCGCCCCACGGTCTCCTCCGCGTGCTGCTTGCGCAACTGCTGGACCTCGCTGGATGCCGCGTTGCACTGCCAGCTCAAAGCGGGAATCAGCAACTGGCCGTCGCCGTCCAGCAATACCATGTCGTGCTGCCGGACGGCAAAGGAAAAGGCCGCCTTCGCGAACACCCAACCTTCCTGCTCCAGATCGTCAAGCAGCGTCAGGATCATGCGCGGCGTCTCTTCCAGGGCAAAGGCGGGTTGCCCGCTCCAGGTCGTCGCACCGCGCATCTTCGTATGAACATAAGCCTCATCGCCGCCGGCACTACGTACCCCCAGACCGAGGCCGGTAGTGCTGAGATCAAAACCTCCCCAGGCGACAACTCGGGATTTTTTCTTCGATTGGGCCACGTTTCGCCTCACAGTCAAACTTGGATCAGTAAACGAATCACTGCGAACCACTTCGCCGCACGCCATCTAGCCAATGCCTTCGATTGCCAGAGAGGAGACACACGAAACCGTCTTCGGCGATTTATGGTCGCCAGGATTCTGTACCTGCCCCTCCCAAACCTGGCAATGCTCCGCTGGCCACCGAGTCTCCCGCAAAATATCCCGACGCGGATACGACTCTGCCGGTTCGCCACTGCCATGCCCCCCTTTACCAGAGCCTCCGGATGCAGGCAAGTAGACGTGGTTCCGGTCGAATATGCAAGAGTCGTGGAGGGAAGCTTGAACCAGGCAGGAAAACCGTCGACAATCCGTACTGGAGTGTCATACACCACGCTTGAGCGTTATTCTACAGGAGAGCTGGCAATGCCCAAAAAGGCGGACCGATGGCACGATGGGCTGATCCATTTGGAGCAGATCCCGAACATTGGCCCGTCGATCGCCGCCGATCTGCGCCGGATTGGTATCCACAAACCGTCGGACCTGCGTGGCCAGCAGGCCCTGGCACTGTATGAGCGACTCTGTCAAGTTGACTCTCAACGCCACGACCTCTGTCTGCTGGATGTCTTCCTGTCGGCCGTGGATTTCGTGCACGGGAAACCGGCACGACCATGGTGGAAGTACACTCCCCAGCGAAAACGGGAATTGGCGAAGATTCAGCACCCCCACCGCGCGCTTGGCCCGAAAGGCTAATCGGCCGCCCAAGGGGGCCCCCCGAGCAGCAACCTTGCAGCCACGATACCTGGGAGAACACGAGATGTCCGAGCAACAGTTACGCGAGCAACTCTACGCTTCGTTCCGACACCGCGCCATGCTTTATTACCTTATCTTCGACGAGCTGCGCAGCACGCTGGATGAACAACAGGCGATCGACATTATGCAGCGCGCCATCCGCCGTCGCGGCGAGCAGGTCGGCAAGCAGTTCGCCCCCTTTGCTCCCAGCGATCTGCAAGGACTACGCGATGCCTTCCTGGCCGCCATCCCGGACGACGGCCGCATGTTCTCGGCCCAGGTGCAGCACTGCGATGACCAGCAACTGGACATGACCCTACAGACCTGCCCGCTCAAAGATGCCTGGCAGGAGGCGGGACTCAACGACCAGGACGTCGCCACCATGTGCCAAATTGCCGCTGCCATCGACGCGGGGACTTTCGAGGGGGCCGGCTTCAGGTTCACGGCAGAAACGTGGAAGCCGAACTGTGACGGCTGCTGTCACCTGCACATCCGACCGGGTCTCAGCCACCCCTGAGACTGAATGGCTCCTCCGGTAACAGACGAAGGCGGCACCGTGCCACCGCGGTGTAAAACCGCCCCACGACTGCTCCAAGGACCAGCGGCTCCGGCTACGCTTGACCACCGAAACACGCCTCGTCCTGGTGGTGCGTGGCAAAACGGTCGAAGTTGATTAATTTGCGGGTTTTCATCGCAACTTTGTGGACAGTGATCAGTTCAATCTCAGTTGGGGTGCGTGTGCGCCCTGATCAAGCGGTTTTGACGTCTGGTCACAGTGGTTTTTGGTAGGGAGCTTAGTATGAATCGGCGTCTTGTTTTCGTGAGTGCTTTTGCAGCAGTGTTGATGATGTCTGTCATGGTTTATGGGCAGCAGCGTGGGCAGGGTGGCCGACGTGGTGGTGGAATGGGCGTAATGGGCCGTGGCATGAATGCGGCCATGCTGCTTCGCAACGAGGCAGTGCAGAAGGAGCTTGGGGTCACGGAGGAACAGAAGACGAAAGTCGGGGAAATCATGGCCGCCGGTCGCCAGGCACCGGGCGAGCGTCCTGATTTTGCAGAACATGAGCCAGGAAGATCGCCAGAAGTGGATGGAGGATCGCGCCAAGGCGGCGGCCGAGCAACTCAAGAAGGTGGCCGAAGTGCTCGACAAGAAGCAGATGGCACGGCTCGAAGAGATCCGCGTCCAAGCATTGGGCACCGCCGCCCTCATGGATGAGGACGTGGCCAAGAAGTTGGAAATTACGGACGCGCAGAAGGAGAACCTGCAGGCGGCTCAACGTGAAGCCATGCAGGAAATGCGTGACGCGGGTCAACCTGGTCCCGAAACATTTGCCAAGATGCGGGAGAAGATGGAAGCGAAAGTCAAGGAAGTACTGACAGAGAAGCAGCAAGCGACGCTCAAGGAGATGGCCGGCAAGCCGTTTGACACTGCGGCGTTGCGCGGCGGACCCGGCGGACGTGGCGGACGCGGTAACTAGTTTGCCTCGGTCAACAAATACAGTACAGCATCGCACCCGGCACGACGAGCACGCGTTGTTCGTCGTGCCTTATTTCTTGACGTAGCTGAAGCCGCCAGGCTTCAGATGGAAATGGTGCCGGTGCGGTGCGGCTGCTGAGCCCTGGGCGGGCTCAGCTACGTAGCTGCCTGCTGAGCCCTGGGCGGGCTCAGCTACGTAACCGGCTGCTGAGCCCTGGGCGGGCTCAGCTACTGTAACCGGCCTTCAGCAGCCGGGCGGCCTCCACGGCGAAATAGGTCAGGATCCCGTCAGCGCCGGCCCGTTTGAAGCCGAGCAGGCTCTCCATCATCGACTTGTCGTGATCGAGCCAACCACGCTCCGCCGCTCCGCACAACATGGCGTATTCACCACTCACCTGGTAGACGTAGGTCGGGACCCCAAACGCAGCCTTCACACGATAGACGATATCCAGGTAGGGCATACCCGGCTTGACCATCACCATGTCGGCACCTTCGTCCAGATCGAGGGCCACTTCCCGCAGCGCTTCGTCACCGTTCGCCGGATCCATCTGGTAGGTTTTCTTGTCGCCCGTTCCCAGATTCGCGGAGGAGCCGACAGCATCCCGAAACGGTCCGTAGAACGCTGAGGCGTACTTGGCAGCATAAGCCATGATCAGCACGTGTTCGTAGCCGGACTCGTCCAACGCATTACGGATCGCCCCGATACGACCGTCCATCATGTCGGAGGGGGCGATAATATCGCAGCCCGCTTCCGCCTGAACGATCGCTTGCTTGCAGAGCGCCTCGAGCGTGGGATCGTTCACCACGTAGCCATCCTCGACCAGCCCATCCTGCCCGTGACTGGAATAGGGGTCCAGGGCCACGTCACAGAGCACGCCAATCTGGTCTCCATACTGTTGCTTGATCGCCTGGACGGCCCGGCAGACAAGATTCTCCGGGTTCCACGCCTCTTCCGCTCCCGGGGTCTTTTTCCCTGGGTCGGTGGCGGGAAACAGGGCCACCGATGGGATCTTCAACTCCACCGCCTGCCCCACGGCATCGATGAGCAGATCGATGGACAGGCGTTCGACCCCGGGCATCGATGGGATCGGTTCTCGTGCTGCTGGTTTGTCATGAATGAAAACCGGCCATATCAGATCCCCCACGGTCAGTTGGTTTTCACGTACCAGGGCGCGCGACCAGGCGAACTGCCGATTGCGCCGCATACGCGTTATCGGAAAACGTCCGGTAACAGGAACTCCCTGCGAACCACTCATGTGATATCCCCTCAGGTGGCCAGTGGCCACAACCAAAAACGTGTCTGCGGCGTCTCGCCGCGGCAGCAACTGCGGCAGGACGCCGCAGCGACGAACATGCGCGCACCCTGCCCGCACCGCACACTCAAGATTCTATCATGCCGTTTCCACCCGCACTGGCCGGATGTCGAACTTGGGATTCTGTCCCAGAAAACGGCATGGATTGTTGTGAAACACTTCGATCGCTTCCTGCAGCGAATGCCCGCGCCGCCGATATTCGAGAATACACTCCTGCAGCAGGAAAGGATCACTCGGTCCCCAGTCGGCCGAAGAGTTCACCAGAATCCGTTCGCGCCCGAACAGTTCGAGCATATCGACTGCCCGTTTCGGAGAGCATTTCGTGATCGGGTAGAGCGTGAATCCGACCCAATAGCCGGCCTCCAGCGGTTCGCGAACCGTATGTTCTTCCACGTGATCAATCCACACACGCTCGGGCGCGATCTTGGCATTGCGCAACAGATCGAGGGTCCGCCGCGTACCTCGCACCTTGTCCTGCAGGTGGGGAGTGTGGATCAGGACCAGTTGATCGTACTTGATGGCCATCTCCAGCTGCTCCTCGAAGATCGCCTCCTCGTTTCTCGTGGTCTTGTGAAAGCCGATCTCACCGACGCCCAGCACTGTCGGTTTATCGAAGAACTCCGGCATGTGCTGCATAACTTCCCGGCTCAGAGGCGGATTCTCCGCTTCCTTCGGATTGACCGCGACCCAGCAGAAATGGCGGATGCCGTACTGTGCGGCCCGTGTCGGTTCAAACTCACTGATCTGACGAAAGTAGTCCAGAAAGGTCTGCGGATAAGCTCGGTCAAATCCGGCCCAAAAGGCAGGTTCGGCGACCGCCACGACACCCGACATCGCCATCCGCTCATAATCCTGGGCCGTCCGAGCAATCCCGTGGTAATGAGGCTGAATAATCTGCATGAAGAAGACTCCTAACGCGGCCGTTGGCCGCCACCAAACGTAGAACGGAATTCATTCCGTTTGTGCAGCTCCCTTCGCGCCCCACTTCCTCGACGCGAAACGAAATTCCATCCTACGGCACAGGCACACCGTGCGCGCGGCAGCCGATACCGAAAACGGGCGTTGCTAGTCGAGGTCGGAGAAAAGATTCAGTAACCGCTCACTGCGATGCGACTCCGTTTCCCGCTCGGCCAGCAAGGTCAACGCCTGATAGACGCGGTCAAGCCGATCGTCTCGGCTGGCGCCGCAGCCCGGCTCCCGCTCTACCGCGCGATCGAACCGATCTAGCAAGGCAGCAATCTCGATCAGCATGCAGCGTGTGTCGAGGTAGTAATTATCCAGCACCTTTTCTGCGGTCAGCATGTTTGTCCCTTTAGTTGGCCTCGCAATCAAGTGTTTCAGCAGTCGCGGCAGCCGTGGAATCCACTCTGAATGCCTGAGCTGGTATTCTACTCACTCCCTAGCCGATCCGACCACCTGGGATACACCTATTCGTGGTGTGGTAATTCCCCCACGCGTCGCTGCGTTCGGCTGCCCGTGGGCCGCCTCGGGGAACATCCATTCCACTGCCCCACGCTCTGGCGAACGTAGCTACGTCGCTGGTCTTCACTCTTGCACCAGCATCTGAATTTCGGTCAGGTAATTCTTGGGGTTGCCCTTGAAAATCATCCCGGGTCCCTTGACGTAGACTTCCCGCGACGGGACCTGAACCTCAAAACGTTTCTCTTTGATATACTCCAGAATCCGCTCATACGACCGTCCCCCAGCGAGAGTTCCCCAATGCAGGCTTCCACCTGGCTGCTAGAGGCAACTTACCGCCTCCAGTAGCGGGAGAGTCAACAGACGGAGGGCGCAAATTCACGATTTTTTTCCTGGGGAGCGACAACCGGTGGAAGACAACGGGTAGAATCAGGTCCTGCTGTGGGCATCCACCCTTCTGACTCAGCGCCTGCCGGAGATTTCGCTCAAGGTGCCACCGACATGTGGAACATTTCCCGTCGCAACTTTCTGAAAACCGCAGGTACCCTCGGTGCTGGCGTGCTAGGTGCCACACCCCTCCTGGCGGCTGCCGCTCGCGCCACAGATCCCTTCACAGCCCCGGCGGCGGATCCCGGCATCACCGTGTTGAATCCTCGACTGCGCGTTCCGCTGTCGTTCATCATCGACGACTCCACCTGCCTGGTGAACATGGGGCGATTCTGCATGCCTCAGTTTGAGGCAGCCTGGCCCGATCGGGCGGAATACAAGAAGCCCTGGAAGAGCTGGCCGGCGGAGATCCCCGATGCGTTCCTGCGTGAGTTCGGCCAATGGTGCGCAGCCGAGGGCGTGAAGGGCAAATTCAGCGTCGTCCCCGCTCCCGCCTGCGTCGGCTGGCTCGACCGAGAACTGCCCGGCTGGTCCCGCCGAGAACTGCTCGGCAGCCTGCAGCTCGTGCGCGAGCTGATGGTTCCAAACTGGGACATCCACCCCGAAATGATCACGCACACACGCGTGATCGATCTGAAAACCGGCCGACCGCTGCCCGAAATCAGCCCCGCCACCATGGAGAACTCCTATCCGCAAACACAGGTGAGTGTGGACGAACTGACGGAGTACCTGGCTTATGCCTTGCGGATCCTGAAGAACTGCGAACTACCTTGCGAAGGAATCACGACCCCGGGAGGGTTCGGCGGCAATGTCAAGCAGCGAACTGTCGCTGGCCGTGCAACAAGCGGTGCGCGATGTGTTCGCCGCGGAGATCCCTCATTACTTCAAATACGTGGCCGATGGGCAGGAGAGTACAGAACCACGGATCGAACATCTCCGCGACGCGGACAGTGACTCGCCCCGCTTGACCGTCAGCATTTACGCCGGCACGGGTGACTGGTTCGGCGGATGGGACGGCGATGAGCAGCCTCAGGGCGATCGATACTGCAACCAGGATGCAACCCAAGGGAGAATGGTGGAACTGATCGAACGGGGCGAACCTGCCATCATGCTCTGCCATTGGCCCGGCATGTACACGCACGGCACAAAACAAGGATTCGCCGCTCTCCAGAAAGTCGTCCTCGCCCTGAACCAGCACAAGGGCGACCAAACGACGTGGATGAAGCTCAGCGAGATTGCGCGCTACTGGGCGGCCAGGAAACTGACTCGCGCAAACTGGTCCGAAGGCCGTCTCCTGCTCACAGCCCCGTTCGCCTGCCCCCAGTTCACCGTCCGCTTGCCCAGTACCCCCAACCGTCCTCCAACCCTGGCCGCTGCTGGTCAGAAGAGGGAATTGCGGCGAGTATCCACCCCGACGCAGTTGCAGAGAGATACGTGGCTCCTGGAGCCGGAATCGTGCGTCGCATGTTTTGACCTGCCGCGGGGAGAAGCGGAACTTCAAACGTAGCACGCCGCGATGGGCCAGACGCGGCAACTGACGGCAACACTCCCGCCACGAGAAAACAAATGCGAAACAGACGCCTTGAACCAACAAGTAACAACCAACAAGTAACAAGTAACAAGTAACGAATGACCAATGACCAATAACATTTGCCGCCACCTCACGAGGGACCCCAACATGTATCCCCGCAGTCTCGCACTCATCGCCGTCGTATGGTTTGCCAGCAGCACGCTGGCTCAAACACCTGGCGGCTCTTTGGCTGTTGATTTCGACCCGCATGCGAACTACACGTTCAGTGGCGTCGTCGGCGAACGTCTGGCGGCGAATAAGACTGACTGGCTGCTGCGCGCGCCGCAAGCCGATCCCGGTCTGCTGGCGATGTTTCGCCTGCGCGATCGCCAACCCCCACCGCAACTGGTCCCCTGGGCGGGCGAGTTTGTAGGAAAGTACTTGATTTCCGCCATACAAGCTGTGCGCATGGATACCGATCCGAAACTGAAGGCGACCGTCGCGGCGGTGGTGCAGGAACTGATTGCCTGCCAGGCGGCGGATGGTTATCTCGGCCCGTTTCCCGAGAACGAACGGTTGCTCAAGAACTGGGATTTGTGGGGCCATTATCATGTCATGCTGGCGCTACTCATGTGGCATGAGCAGACGGGTGACAAAACAGCCCTGGAAGCGGCTCGTAAAGTGGCGGATCTGGCTTGCCACATCTATCTCGACACCGATCGTCGGCCCCGCGATGCCGGCTCGACGGAAATGAACCTGGCCATCATCCACTCGCTGGGACGTCTGTATCGACTGACCGAGGAAGAGAAATATCTGCGATTGATGCGTGTCATCGAAGAGGACTGGCAGGAGGAAGGCGACTACTTCCGCACCGGCCTGGCCGGTGTGGAGTTCTACCGCACCCCGAAACCGCGGTGGGAGAGCTTGCCCGACCTGCAAGGCCTGTTGGAGCTGTTCCTGATCACGGGTGACGCGCGCTATCGAACGGCATTGCTACATCACTGGGACAGTATTCGCCGGCTCGATCGGCGCAACACTGGAGGATTCTCGTCGGGTGAGCAGGCGACCGGCACGCCATACGAACCGACAGCCATCGAAACCTGCTGCACGATTGCCTGGATGGCTCTGACGGTCGATGTGCTGCGAGTGACGGGCGACTCGATCGCGGCCGATGAACTCGAGCGATCCACCTACAATGGCATGCTCGGCGCACAGCACCCTTCCGGTTCTTGGTGGACATACAACACGCCGATGGACGGAGTGCGTGAAGCGTCGCACCACACGATCGTGTTCCAGTCGCGGGCCGGCACGCCCGACCTGAACTGCTGTAGCGTCAATGCCCCGCGCGGCCTGGGAATGTTGTCGGAATGGGCCGTCATGCGTTCCCAAAGCGGCCTGGTCATCAATTACTTCGGGCCCCTGGAGGCTCAGCTGTCGCTGAGTGATGGCACCCCTGTGGGCGTTCGCCAGGAGACGACCTATCCGTTGGATGGAAATGTCAAGGTCCAGATACAGGTGAAAGAGCCACGCAAATTTCCCGTGCAGTTGCGCATTCCAAGCTGGTCGCAACAGACGCAGATCCGCTGCCGTTCGCGAGACAAACTGGTGCTGTCGGCAGCGACTCCGCCCGCGGAGCGCGGAGGAGGAGAGCAAGAACCAGGCCAATCGATTCCATCCGCCACGTCACGACCCGACTCGGTCATTCAACCGGGGACCTACTATACGATCGATCGACAGTGGCTACCCGGTGACACGCTGGAAGTCACGTTCGATATGACACTGCGTTACGAACCAGGCGGCGGTGAAATGGCGGGCAAGATGAGTGTCTTTCGCGGCCCCATTCTGCTGGCCTACGACTCGCTGTTGAACGATGAATATGTGGCGACTCCACTCCCGCTCACACCGGCCGACCTGACGGCCGCTCGCATCGCCAGGCCGGCGCGGACCAACGACGGAGCCCAGATCGGCCGCTTCGCCCCCTGGCTGATTGTGGATGTGCCGCGGGCAGATGGTACGGTGCTGCGGCTCTGTGATTTTGCCTCGGCCGGCGCCGCCGGCAGCCACTACTTGTCCTGGCTGCCCGCCGAGCAGATCGCTCCGCCGGCACCGATGCCAGATTATCCGGACGATTCCGCATCGGTCCCGCCGGGCCGACTGCTATTCCGGGCGCACCGCCAAGCAGTCGCCTCGAACGAGCAGCGGCTGCGGTTGCGGATCGCCGACAACGCAGAGCTGCGCAATCCCGTGATCGACATGCCTTGCGAATCGGCAAGATCGATCGTGGTGCCTGAAGAGCAGACGCGTCAACTCACGCCCAGTGTGGCCTATTTCTGGCAGCTGTCGGCCGAGAACCAATGGGGTACCACTGTCACGCCCGCTGCCGCACGGAAGTTCACGATCGATCCGTCGCTCGCGCCGTGGAAAGACGACATGCTCTCCGAATACGGTGAGAACGCCAACGGTGTCATCGTGCAGGCGGGATTGCAGGGGACTCCTGACCCGTCCTACGGCACGCTCGTATCCGCTGCCGGATGGACATCCGCGCCGGGACTTGACGGTACGCCGGACCAGGCGGTGGAATTGAATGGCACCGACGGCCTGTTGGTCTACCAGCTGCGGGCGTTTCCGCAATCCGAGTACAGCGTGTCGCTCCACTTCTCAGCGCAGCGTGTGACCGGCCCATTGGGGCAGGTGCTGTGCGCCTGGTGCCGAGGGATGGACGACCCGCTGCGGATCTGCGTGTTCGAAGGAAAACTCTACGCGCGCATTGAAGCAGGCGGAGGCTATTCGACCAATGGTACGCCCATTCAACAGGACACGTGGTACGACGTGTGCGTCGTCAAGCGTTCCCATGACCTGACCCTGTTCGTTGACGGGAAGCAGGTAGAGACGATTCGCGTCCCGGCGGCCATCGCATCCGCAGCCCGAGATTTTGCCTTGGGGGGCAATCCGCACTTCACGGGCTTCAGCGAACACCTCCCCTGCCGCGTCGCCAACTTCGAGCTGAACACGTGCCCGCTCACGCCTGATGAGGTGGCCGAGCGGTTCGCGCGTCATGCGCGATGACAGGCCGGCCGACTTCCAGGCTGGATCAAGATTTGCCAGAGCCTAGGCGGCAGCCGCAGGCCCGATGACAACGCCGGCAGAGCCCATGGCACCCTGACTGTAGGCGGAAATTCCGGAGAAACGGGCGACCGGTAAAGGCCTGCGAATGATTGACCGTACCTCACGCGTGCGATATCTTGGCGGGTTGCTGGTCCGAGAAGGCCCCCCTGATTAGTCTGCCAACAGGCGAACACGAGTGGATTTTGAGTCAAGTTTTGGCGACCAACGCTCGGCGGGTTGACGAGACCGAGCGGTAGCTCGCAATTGGTTCGAGGTCCTACCTCGTTAGAGTCGTATTTCAGAGCTTCACTTCACTACAAAGACAGAGCGTCATGAAACTCAAACTGATCATCACCTCACTCGTGTTTCTGGCTTCGATTGCCGCTTTCACTCCCGGCCTGCATGCCGCCAACTTCGGTGACGACACGGCATTCCTTAAGCAATACACGGAGCTGATCGTGCTGAGCGACAGCAGCGGCCACGGCAAGGTGGCGTTGGCACCTGCCTGGCAGGGTCGCGTCATGACGAGCACGGCGGGGGGAGATGCGGGCCAGAGTTTTGGCTGGATTAATCGCGAGCTCATTGCGTCGAAGAAGATCCAGCAACACATCAACGTGTTCGGCGGTGAGGATCGTTTCTGGATGGGCCCCGAAGGGGGGCAGTTCTCGATCTTCTTCGCCAAAGGGGCAAAGTTTGAACTGGCCGATTGGTACACTCCTGCCGCGATCGACACCGAGCCGTTTCAAGTCGTCAAGACGACCAGCGACCGGGCCATGTTTGCCGCCAAGATCTCCTTGACAAATTACTCGGGAACGCCGTTCGAGGTGGCCGTGAACCGGGAAGTGCGATTGCTCGACGGCGACACCACCTGGAAGCGACTGGGAGTGCCGCCGGCGAAAGACGTGAGCACAGTGGCCTACGAATCCGACAACCAGATCAAGAACGTCGGCCAGAATGCTTGGAAGAAGGAAACCGGACTCCTCTCGGTGTGGATCTTGGGAATGTTCAACCCCTCGCCATCAGCCACGATCGTGGTGCCGATTCAAGCGGGACCGGAAGCTGAACTTGGCGTCAAGGTAACGTCCGACTACTTCGGCAGCATTCCGCCGGAGCGACTGGTGGTGAAGGACGACGTGATCTACTTTGCCGCGGATGGCAAATATCGCAGCAAGATCGGCATCAATCCCCGGCGCAGCAAAGCCGTGCTGGGCAGCTACGATGCCGACAATCGAGTGCTGACGATCGTCCAGTTCAACCAGCCTGCCGGCGTGACCGACTATGTGAACTCACTGTGGAAGTTGCAGGATAATCCTTTCGGCGGCGACGCGGCCAATAGCTACAATGACGGCCCACCGTCACCCGGCGCCAAGCCTCTCGGTCCGTTCTACGAACTGGAATCGTCTTCTCCGGCCGCGGCGCTGGCTCCGGGAGAAAGCCTCTCACACGTGCATCGCACCATCCATTTAGTCGGGGCGGAAGCCGACCTGGATGCCGTGGCCCGCGCAACGCTCGGCGTATCCCTAGCCGAGATCAACAGCGCGCTGAAGAAACCGTGATTCACACCGGCGGGAGATCCGCGAGTGCCGCCATACGCTAAGGGGCACGCCCAGACTCCCAGCTGACTTAGATTTGATGCCTATCGCCCCTGACCATCCCACACATTACTCCGAATTGACGCCAACGCATGACCATCAAAAAAGAGAGCATGTTCGTATTACCCGACGGACGCAATGTGATGTTCACGTTCGCGATCGTCAGTTCGTTATTCCTCCTCTGGGGATTCTGTAATGGCATGATCGATGTCATGGACAAACATTTCCAGGAGGAATTGGAACTGACATTGGCCCAATCCGCCTGGGTCCAGTTCGCGCACTATCTTGGTTACTTCCTGATGGCAATGCCGGCCGGTTGGCTGGCGACACGACTGGGCTACAAAGGAGGCATCATTGCCGGCCTGCTCATGGTCGCGGTAGGTGGTCTCTGGTTCATCCCGGCGACGAACATCGCGGAGTTCTGGGCATTTCTGTTCGGCGTGTGCGTGATTGCCGCCGGCTTGACCTTTCTGGAGACGGTAGCGAATCCGTATACGACCGTCTTAGGGCGCCGCGTTTTGCCGCGGCGCGCATCAATCTGGCCCAATCCTGCAACGGTATCGGCTGGATACTTGGCCCCGTCGCGGGAGGCATGTTCTTCTATGGCACGGATGCGGCCGGCATGAGCACTGGTGCCGAGACGTTGTGGATTCCGTATGCGGGCGTGGCGGGAGTCGTTCTGCTGCTGGCCGTAGTCTTCTTTTTCGCCCCGGTCCCTGATATCAAAACCGAGGATGATTACCACATCGATGACAAGGACGAGAACCAGCAGGTCGCTGCAAAGGTCGACCGGCAGGTGGCCCGCGTGCCCGTCTTCTTTCTCTTGTGGTTTAACACCATTGTGCTGTTGGGCGTCTTTGGCATGATCCTGTGGCTCGTCCTGAACGCCTTCAATCTGGGACCGCGTCTGCTGGGCATCGCATCTCAGGTTCCTCACCCTTCCGCCTTTCTGATCACTGCCGACAATGCGCTGCTAGTCGTGCTGGCTGCCGTCGGCTGCGTGGCATCCATCATCCTGGCTGTGGTACTCATCCCGGTCACGGCAAAGATGTCACATCACAGCATCTGGTCACATCCCCATTTTTCGGGAGCCACATTGGCCCAGTTCTTGTATGTCGCCGCACAGGCTGGCATTTTCAGTTTCGTGATCAACTACATGGTGTGGGAGGTCCCCCCCCTGCCCGCCTCTTGGCATGCGGATGTCACGGCCAGTCGCCAAGGAGATGGAGAATGGTCAGGGGGACGTGAAAGAGACGAAGACGGAGTCGCTGATCGAAGTCAAGACGAGACTAGACAAGAGCGAAATCAAGGATCTCGTCCTCACTGGTCGCCAAATTGCAACAGAGGCCCGACGCTGTATCGGCTTTCATCCACGGCCAGTTATCCAGCGATACCGTCCAGGCAATGGCGGCGTATGACGGCGGGCCGGCAGATTACACGCTGCGTTTCCACCTGGCCCGGGACTTGGAAGACCTTGTCACGCGAGACACTCGCAGGGCCAAGGAAGAGAAGCCGACGCTTTACGATGAAGCGCGATTCAGCGGCATCGACCTGCAGGAAAGTACGCGACAATTGCTCGCGGCAGGATCCCGAAAGGAGTAGACCGCCTCCGGTTCAACCGTATGCTCCTCGACGATGCCTATCCCCAGGAACTTCCTTTCCAGGACGGAAACTTGTGCTTCAGTAACAGGGCCGCGAGCTTTCTGGCTACCTTGGGCTTTATCTGCTTCCTGATTGGTCGGTTCACGGGAGCCGTCCTGCTGAGAAAAGTCTCTGCCCACAGAATCGTCGGACTCTACGGGGCGCTCAATGTCCTGATCTGCCTCCTGATCTTCCTGAAGTTGGGCTGGTTGTCTGTCTTGTGTGTTTTCCTGAGCTACTTCTTCATGTCCATTATGTTCCCCACGATCTTCGCCCTCGGTATCTTTGGACTCGGAGAGCGGGCGAAGGGAGCCTCCGCGTTTATCGTCATGGCCATCATGGGTGGCGCCATGCTTCCCAAATTGATGGGTGCCGTCGCCGACCGCTACGATATGTCCCGCGGCTTCATCGTACCCCTGGTTTGCTTCGTGTTCATCGCCCTCTACGGCTACTGTTGGCCCTTGCTGAGCAAAGCGGATTCCCTGCACGGTTTGAAGACGTCTGGAGGCCATTAAGTCGAGTCGCACAATCCCGGGAGGCCGTGACGGGGCGAAATCGACTCCGAAGCACGAAATCCGAAACAAATTCGAATGTCCAAGACCTGAATGACAGAAACGGGAAATCTCGCTAACAGGTGCTTGGCCTCGGTGCAAATCAGCCTGCATCGTCTTGGTCATTTGAATTTCGGATTGGGTGCTTGTTTCGGATTGGATATCACCACAACGTGGTGGCACTCCGCAGCCGTCACTCGCGCAGCTCCAGACGCTCGGACACGTTCCCGCGGGGCCACAGCGTGGTGGCACAACCCAGCCCAGGGTCGCCGCGCGAGCGGCGCACCCTGGGTACACGTGCAGCCAATGGAACGGCACCCTGAAAGGGTGCGACAGGACCAACGTCGCCCTGTCTTCCCAGGTGGAGCCACACGATGGTGCCAGGGCATGTGCCCACGTGAGCGCGCTGGGGCACCGCATTCTGTGAAACCCCGGTTGGCAACGCTGCGCGGCAGTTTCGTAGCCGATTCCCAGTTCGCGGTGCGGTAGCCCCAACCCAGGGTGGGATCACGGCTTCACCGTGGTCCCACCCTGGGCTTCGTTGTGCCACGCCGTTGGCGTGAAAACATCCGCGCACCGTGCGCACATGTTATGGACTAACGCTCTCATCACGGCTTCGCAGTCAGCTGCAGATAATCCAGTCCAAACATGTAGCGTTTGACGGCTTTTTCGTGAGCACCTACGATCTCGACCGTGAGGCGATTGGCCCCTTGTGGCAGATCGTACTCGCCGAGCATCAAGCTGTCGCTGGCGACACCATCATTGAATCGATCGAACTGCTTCGGCTCGTTGGAGTTGACGGAGACCTTCACAATGCCATAGTCGATGGCCTTGGTCAGGTTTGCCGCTATCTCGTAACGCCCCCCCTTTTCGACGGAGAATTCCAGGACGAGTCGATCGCCCGGCTTGCCATCCTTCCACCATACCTGCGCATCGTTGCTCCAACCGAAATTCGCTCCCGTTTGATTCTCCGTGGTGCCCCCTGTTGTCTCGAGGATTTTCAAGTCTTCCCCCTCGAGAGCGCCCTTGATTCGGAGCACTTCCACCACATCCGTTTTCTTCAGTGCCACCGGTTTCGCTGCTGTTTCCGGATCAGGTTGGACATTGCAGGTGGCGCCGGGGCAAGCATACCAGAAGGCCGCCGGCGCAAAATTGACGATCGTCTTACGCCAGTGCCACAACTCCATGTCGAACTTGATCGACTCCGTGAACGGAATGGCATCCAGATCGCGGTAACGACTGTTCACCGACAACCCCGGCGTGAAATTTCCCGCACCCGACGGCTGCGCATGAAACGGCGACTGGAAGTACTCGGGCCGGCACCACGCATACCCGTAATAGTCTTCCGTGCCGGTTCCCACGTGGGAGGGAAATGTCTCGTGGTCGACGAATATCTTCTCGTCTCCCTCGCCCCACCAGGCGTCCGTACCATTGAAAATCGTCAGCGTATCGCCCACGTAGACTCCCTTGCCGGAGACTTCGACGTAATTGACATCGAACGCCCCTTCTCCAGGAGCCGTCGTCCCTTCCCGGAACGACGAAACCTTGGTCAGTTCGTGCCAGGCTCCGTGGAAATACATCGACCGATCATCCCACGTTCCAAGCGCCAAACTTGGCTTCGCCTTGCACCACTTCCACCGGCTTGCCGGTCAGATTGATCAAACTGATCTTGCATTCTTTCTGATAAGGCATGACCCAGAAACAACTCATCGTGCCGTCCTCGGCCATTTGCGTGTACCAGGTGCGGAATGGCTTGGTCTGATAAGCGCTGCCGAAAAACTCCCCCACCGGACACCATACAGTCCGTTGACCATCACACTCGATCTGGAGAACGGTGGATCGCATGGCCTGCGGCTGGTCTTCGGCACGCAATTTGACCGCCAGCTGCCGGATGGCGCCCGGAGAGTCAATCACCAACGTGCGCGTCTTGCCCGCTGCGAGCGGACCGGCGAAAGATGCCGTTTTCAGCTGAGCATCTCTCGGAGATGCCGCTGTCGACCAGTCGCTTCTGAACGGCGTCGATCTTGTCTTTCAGCTGCGTCAGCTGTTCCATCTTGAAAGACTCAACCTGCGTCGTGTCGCTATACGTGCGATAGTTGATTTGGTAGTACAGAGCCTCTCCATTGTGCGCCCCTTCATCCACCAACACGGCTGTTTCGTACGTGACCTTGCAATGCTGGGCATAAGGAATAGGCAAGTAGAGATTGTGGCCGCGCTGGCCGTAGGGAGTCTCGGGAGATACACCCTCCGAGAGTGGACCAGTGACCAGGGCGCCACCGTCGATGATTTTTGAGATCGGTCCTTCAATTACCGGATCGGGATTGTTGTCCAGATAGAAACGCAAGATTCCGTCCGAGAAGTCCTTTCCTCCTGGGCCATGCCAGGTCGCCCACATCCGCACGACGGCCCCCGGCCCGTCGACATCCATCAAGACATATTCCTTGCGACCGTCCTTTTCCTCCGTTCGCACAAAGTAGCTGCGGTCCATATTCGCGAACCAGCCGGGCTTGTCCGCTGCCACGGTGCCCCGATCGTAACTGCTTGCCTGGCTACACTTGTATGCCGGCTGCGGAAAGCACGCCAGCTGATCGCGGGCAACCATCTCGTCCAAGAGCGAGCCGATGGATACGGTCTGCGCACTACCGTCGCGCTCATCAGCACCAGAGCAAGAAAACTGCACAAAGTCCCACACCCTGAAACGGTTCGACGCATCGTGACGCCTCCTGTTGATATCTCTCTCAAAAATTCGATTGGCACGCGTAAGAGAAACGAATCGGGAATGCACCATGGTGAATGATCGTTACCAAGGCCAACTTGAGCCACTGCCGAAAGCGTCCGGACTCCGCACTCCGCACTCCGCACTCCGCACTCCGCACTCCGCATTCCGCATTCCGCACTCCGCATTCCGCATTCCGCACTCCGCATTCCGCATTCCGCATTCCGCATTCCGCATTCCCTGGTAATCGTTCCCCCATGTTGTGGTTGGACGCATGAGAATGCGTTTACCGCACGCGCATGTCATCGACACACACTCTAACCGATCATCTCAACCCGCAGCTGCTTACCCGCCGGAACCACCAATTCATCTGCCAATTCGATCAGGATCTTGTCATCCTGTTGCGAAACGGAAACCTGGAGCGCCGATCCTGGTCCGGTCACGGAAACGGTTTTGGCTGCTTTGCCGCCCGGCAACTGCAAGGCCAGACTGCGCAGCGCAAGTTCCCCCCATTTCACTTCCAGTGTGTGCACCTGCCGCTCACCTTCCTGCCGCTGATCATAAGTTCCCCAGCCATCGGCGGTAGAGAAGACGCTCCGAAACTGCTCCGGAGTGATTTTAGGCAAGAAACCGACATGCCGCTGCGGACCGTCGTACTCAAATCCGGCCAGCCCCAACAACACTCCCCAGCTGGCCATCGCCCGCGCGTAGTGATCACCGCATTCGATCTCGTTGAACGGGTTGTGCTTGGAAGGATGGTAGCGATCGTGAACCGCGCGGCAGATGGCCAGTGCCTCCGTCAGCATTCCTTCATAGGCCATGTGGTTGGCCACCTGATATTCGATCCCGGTCCAGATCTCGTTGCGATAACGCGTTGATTTAGGGCCGAGATGCCGGCTCTTGGGCCAGGTGCAGGTGAACAATCCCGCCTCGCCGGGATAGGCGAACCAGCGTTCCGGCTTGTGGCTCTCGTTCTGTAGTTTCACGTCAGGCGCCCAACAGTACTTCCAGATCGACTCGAGCGACCTGAGGACCGTGTCACGGGGATATAAGTACCCAAGATTCACCTGATGCGCCCACCCCTGGCCAAACATCTGATCGGCCAGACATCCGTCGGCATACTGCCAATCCGGATGCTGCTGCACATCAACCTTCTGAATGTAGTATTCGCCGTTATACAACTGCTCTACGCTGTTCTCCCGGCCTTTCTCAAAGATCTCTCGACACGTCTTGGCAAACGGCTTGTCGCCGACGGTCTGTGCCATCACCTCGGCGGCTCGCAGCGCACCGAGATAGAGCGAACCGACCATGGTGTTGGGGCCAAAGTAGTTCTCATCGTAGGTCTGATGCTGCTGTCCTTCGAGCAGCCCGTCGGCATTGCCGTCCTGATCGATGAGGAATTGCACCGCCTTCTTGATATTGGGCCAATTGCGCGTCAGGAACGCGTCATCCTGCGTCAGTTGATGCTCGCGGTAAGCCTTCAAGATGTAGCCACCTTGCGAATCTCCGGCCCAAATCCCCCAGTCCTCGCCGCGAAAGCGGATCTCGCCCGTTTCGGGAATGAACCCAACGCCCGGCGCGAAATCCTGCATCTCCCGGACCGATCGCTCAAGCTGCGGGAAGAGACGAGCCATCGCATGCTCATAATTCCACACGTGACCGCATGTTCCATGGCAGCAACCACACCCCTCAAAGGCCCAGAACCGACCGTTCTCCCACCACTGACACGTCTCGGTGGCCAGATTGGCGACGGTGGAATGCAGGCGATCCAACAGCCAGTACGGGAGCGTCGAATCGTAGTAGGTGTCGTGCCACAAACGCGTCTCCTGTTTCAAACGGTCTTCGTGTGCCGCAATGTACTCAGCGACATCAACCGCATTCTGAAACTGTTTGGCATACCGGTTGCGGACTAGCTCGTTGCGAAAATACATGTTCGGCATGTGCCAGGACACGACAAACGACACCGTGGCCTCTTCGCCCGGCTGGAGATTCCAGTGCGTACCGACGCCCCGCGATGCGACTGATCGAGTGGTCGGTCGCTCGCGGTGTCCTGGGCCAGACCATCTTCAGCGAAGATCTGCCCAGCACCGACGGCTGCTGGCAGCGAGATGCTGACCAGCGGCGATCTGCTCTTCAAGATCGACAGCGCCATGGTACCGAAGTCGGGCAACTGCCGCACGTCTTCGATCTGGTCCCCCATGAGCGTATCGCGAAATTCGATCTGATCGACATTAATGTGTCCCCAGGCGTCCGACAGTTCATCGACGATTTCAAGATGTGCTTTTTGGCCAATCAACTGGCTAACATCCCAATTGTGAGCAGCAAGTTGTTCGTTCTGCTTGCCACTGGCGGTGTGCACGACTTTCCCGTCGACCACTAGCCGGACAGCTGTCTTCGCATCAGCACCGCCGCCAACCAAGAAACTGACATAGGGGCGCTCAATGGTGAACTCGGGCGAGATCAGCTTGCCCTGTAATTGATCGTTGCCGCCCAGATACGTGTTCACCAGGCCCTTGCCGCGATAGCCACTGACCGACTGCTGCCGAGCCAAGGTGCCCTGGGCAGGTGCCTGGCCGAAGGCCTCTCCTTCCACTTTCCAATCGCCGTAGTTCCCCCCTTCGAAATCCGCAAACACGATCGGTGGACGCTGGGGCTGGCCCGGCGCGTCGGACTTCCGCGTACCAAGCAATAACGTGGTGATCTCATCGTTGCGTTTGATGCTGTTGACGCGCAGGTGCGTCTGCCGACACCGGTCCTGGCTATAGTGCAGCACGACGTTCTGCAGCCAGCCGGCGAGCGTCGCTTCCACGGGATCGGCTGAAGTGTTTTTGAGCGTGAAGTTGAGGATCGTGGCGGGTAAGGCCGAGTCCTGAGTATTGAGGGGGATGAACGGTGAGAAGGCTTCCAACTGGACCTGCAGCGGAAAATCATCCGCCACATAGTCCACATACCCGATCGGATACTCGCCACAAAAACGGACCTGGGGGAAACCCGCACGATCCAGTGATCGGACCTGCGTGGCCTGGCCAGAAGTGACCTTGATGGAAAATCCTTGATCGACGGCGGGTGCCGGCACAATTCGCTTGTTGTCCTCCACCATTTCCGTCGGTTCGCGTCCCACTTTGTAGTTGAGCGCACCGTAGCCGGTATTGATCCGCTGATTGAAGATGCCCCAATAAACCAGCCGTCCGTCACCCGTCAGATAGACCTGTCCGGCACAGAGCCCCCCCACCGGCATGCCGATCGTCTTGAGATCGTCACCTTCGTACCACGTCTGGCTGCCGCGCGCAAAAAGGCTCTCGACCCACTCCGGATGGAGCTTCTTGTCGACGGGAACGAAATGATCGATCGTATCCTGTACATCAAACGGCCCGGCCGTGGCAAACGGCATGCCTGCCGCCAGCGCTGCCAGGCCGGCGCCTCCCAGTTTCACAAACATCCGCCGATCGATCTCGCAGCAGTCGCTCGATTCACAACACCCGCTCTGGCTTGCTGACGCATTCGCTCGATCTTTCGCCACCATGGTTTCTCCCATTCACTTGTCGGTGTGCCGTGACGGAGGCCTGCACAAACCATACTTGTCGAGGCACGCAGGTGGGCGCCTGGCGTTTCTCATGCCGGTACCGCACACGGCACGAATGTAGCTAACAGAACTCGGCCTTGTGAACCAACCGCGCCGCAGGATCAGCGGCCCGGATGCAGGCGTCTTGTGTCTTTTCCAACAACGCTCCGCGGCAACGCCTTCAGCTTACCGAGCAACCTGCGGCGTGTCAGCCACGGAAGCAGGGCTGACCAGAGATTTCTTGCCTCCCGCGAAAACACCAAAAAACGGTAACAAGGGGAGGAAAATCAACGTGAATACGCCGCACAGTATCCAGCCCGCTCGAGGCCCGAGCGCAAGCGGCATCTGGTTGGCTATGGGGAGCAAGACGACCGAGGTGACCAAGACCGACAGGATCATGCGACTGTGAAGCCCCAGAGGCAAGAGCGACAGCAATGCGGCGGAGAGCGCCGGCACGAGCAGGAAGTAGCTGAACCCCGGTATCAGCGCGGCCAACACGACCCCCACCGCGGACCACATGATCCAAAATACGGACCAGGCAACACCGCGATCCGTGCCACGCAACAGCAGGCGTGCCACCCACCAAAGCAAAGTCGCGGAGATCGTCAGGTAGAGAACGAAGATCGGCCCCCCCAGTGCCACGTGACTCCTCCAGAGAATACCAACCGCCTGGAGCACTTTCGCGACAATCGCTCCCGTCGCCACAGACCCCAACAACGTCAGCACAATTGTGGTGACCAGCAACAGCGTACACCGGAACACCGGTCGCCCGTACAACGGCCAGGCAAATCGCAGCACGAGTACCACCAGCGCTGCGACGGCCAACGGTATTGCCCAAGATTCTGGGTAGTACACCACAAACATCCCAAACACGTCAAAAAACACGGCGTCCTCTGACGATGCCTCCAAGTCCACCGACTCGTCGCCGGCAATTGCGCGAGCCAACGCCAAGGCATTCTCGCCGTGATGTTGAAGACTGCGCAGACTCAGATGCCGCAACGTATCCTGCGCAGTGTGATAGCGATGTGCACCACCAATAAAGGCAAAGTTCAATCCCGTCCAGCCGTCCCGTTGAAAGATCGTGAAGTCGGTGTCGTTGGGTAGGTGCCGATACACGGTGATAAAGGAAGAACCGGTCGCACAAGGAACAGGCAAGTGGCCAGCGAGCCAGCGAATCATCGGCAAGTTGCCGCGATGTGTCTCGTACATCAAACTCGGCCCGCACGTGCCGCGAGCATCGAAGTTGAGCACGCAAGGTTTGTCATGGGAGAGCGGGTGCACGCCGGCAAAGGCGGAAGCCCCCAGCAAGCCCGCCTCCTCGCCGTCGGTAAACAAGAAATAGACGGGACGGCGGTACGGACCGCCGTACTTCAAAGCGCGAGCGGCCTCCAACAGAGCGGCCACGCACGAACCGGCATCCGCTGCTCCAGGTCCGGCGGCTACCGAATCGTAGTGGGTGGCCAGTACCAGCGGTTTCCCCAGGCTCGTCGTGCCCGGAAATCGCGCGAGTACATTCGAGAGGATCCTCCGCTTGTCCGGTCCGCGTGATGTCTCCTGGATCTCCACGTCCAGCCCCAGACCGCTCAACTCGGACACCAATCGTTCCCGCACGCGATCGTTGGCCGGCGAACCGGTGGGATGCGGGGCCTGATCTCCCAGCAGTCGCTGCAGCACGGCGAACGCCCGCGCGGCCGAGAAAGCCTCTAACGGCGCATCGGCCGGTAGCGGTTGCGGCCCCCGCAACTGAAACCGCAACGCCAACTCGACGCATATCATGAGCAACAGGGCAAACCATAGTGCGTCATTTCGTCGAGCAACCATCACAAACCTTCCTACAATTGGCGGTCGTTGGTCACTGGTCATGGTCATTTGTCATTGGTTATCGGTCATTGTCATGGCATTGGTCATTGGCATTGGCCAACTGTCGCGCAGCGTACCCGCTGGCCAACGCCAAATCAACAAGTAACCAGTAACCAGTAACCAGTAACAAATGACCAATGACCAACAACGCAGTATCTCGCCCCGAAAAACGTGAACCTGTGGCCAGCCTCCTATTTCGCTCGCGTGTACGTCCCCTTCATCATCAGGAACTCCTTGCCGTCGGAAGTCGTATCGTACATTTCCATGACCCATTGGTCGTCGCTGACAATCCGTTCCGTCGTGCGGGTCCGCTTGTATTCTCCGACCATCACGTCGGGCGACATGGTGGTGTAATTGTATGTCTTGGTGGTTTCATCGTACGTCCCGGAACTGATCGTAAAACCAGTACCAAGATTGTCGATCCAGACCGAGACAAATCGCTTCTTCAGTTTGTCGTAGCCGGTGATCCCGATGCCCTCGAACGGATTTCCCTGAAAGTTGCTCTTGGTATTGTCCATGAGGTATCGGCCCCCCATGATCAACTTCCCTTCGGAAGTGCCTTCCGAGACCGTGGAAGGCTCACCCGGCGCCGTCCACATTTCGATTTTCATGGTCCATCTGCCAACCTTGTATTTCAGCAGATCATGCTCGGCACCGGGCGTCATGAACTCGATCCATTTCTTCATCGCTTCGTCAGGATCCGCTCCGCCGCCCTGGGCCTCCTGAGCTGTTGCCAGGGCGGACCCCAGAGCCAGCAAAGAAAGACTGGCCACAGCCGCAAGGAACGACAACTTCTTCATGATCCGTTCTCCCAATGCGGGTCCCGGCCCGCCACCCAAACGAGTTGCGAAAATTCGACATTTCCCGTGGACGAGTCCCCAGTACCCGTCAAAACTCCTGTAGTCTAACGGCCCCGGAGCGAGCGAGCGAGCGGTTGACGACAATGGCGCCATCGCTCGGCGGCCGCACCCTCGGCAATTCGTTTCACCCGCGGCCGCAGGCGAGGATTTTGAAGTTGCGATTTTCCTTGCCCCTTCTCCCCCGGAACATTGACGTGCTCTCAGGCATCCATCGGGAAGCTCTCGGCACGTCGATGTTTTGGAGGAGGGTTGGGGAGAGGGGGCCGGCATGGGAGTACGAACCGCCCCACACACCGGCAAAACCACTTGCCAATTGCTGCCGCCCGTCGCCCCCGCCTGCTATACTAAAACCACTGAGCCGTCGACGGATGAAGTCATCCCTGCCTGTCGCGATTTCACCGGTGTGAAATCGCTATAGGGAAATCGCGTTCGTCCGATTCCTCTCTTTGCGGATCGCACATTGCCCTGGCTAAGGAGAACGATATGACCCGCCGTCAAGCTACTCGTCGTGACTTTCTCAGAGGTATCGCTGCCGCCACGGGCGCTGCCATCACTGTTCCCTATTTCACGTCCAGTTCGTTTGCCCAGCAAGAGTCGGCCAATGACACGTTGAATGTCGGTGCGATCGGAACCAGCATTTATACCGATCGCTACACCGGCGCCGGCGAGCATGCTGGCCGTGGCGCAGTGGTCGGGCATCAAGCGGGTGGCGCTAGGCAATATGATCGCAGTCGCGGACGTGAACTTGCGGCACGCACGCTTCTTTGCCAAGGAGTATGACGGGAAATGCGAGATCTACCAGGACTACCACACACTGCTAGATCGCAAAGACATCGACGTCGTGACAATCGGGACGCCGGACCACTGGCACAGCAAAATTGCCATTGACGCCATGCGGGCTGGCAAACACGTCTACTGTGAGAAGCCGCTGACGCTGACTGTTGACGAAGGAAAAAAGGTCTGCCAGGTCGCCCAAGAGACGGGCATGGTGCTGCAGATTGGCACGCAGCAGCGGAGCGAATTTGGCGATTACTTTCTGAAGGCGGTGGTCCTGGCGCGCAGCGGACGACTGGGTAAGAACCTGCAGGCGCTTAGCTCTGTCGGTCAGGCAGCGGCGGGTGGACCGTTCAAGAACGGCGAGCCCCCCTCGGAATTGGATTGGGACTTCTGGCTCGGCCAGGCCCCCAAGGTCCCTTACTGCAAGCAGCGCTGCAATTATGACTTCCGCTGGTGGCTCGAGTATTCGGGCGGTCAGGTTACCGATTGGGGAGTGCATCACACCGACATTGCCTGTTGGGCGCTGGATGTGGACCACACCGGTCCCCTCGAAATTGAGGGAAAGGGCAATTACCCGCACATCGAAAACGGTTTCAACGTGGCCGTCGATTTCGACTGCACCATGAAATTCGCCGGCGGCAAGTCCATTCGCCTCTACAGCGGAGAGAATGAACTGATCATCTGGGGTGACGAAGGAAAAATTCGTGTCAACCGCGGTGGCTTGACCGGCAAACCGGTCGAACAGTTGACGGAGAAAGATAATCCGTGGATGCAGGAGGAAATCCTCAAGCTGTGCCACGGCAAGAAACCAGGCAATCACATGCTGAACTTCTTTGAGTGCGTGAAGGATGGAGGGATGACCATCTCCGACGTCTATTCGCACCATCGATCGGTCAGCACGTGCCATTTGGCCAACATCGCCATGCGTTTGGGACGCCCGCTCAAATTTGATCCCGAGACAGAGGATTTCATCGGCGACGAGCAGGCAAGCGCCATGCTCAGCCGACCCCAACGCCCGCAGTACGCCCTCAACGTGTAATCGTAGCGGATCCAGGCTCCAAGGCGTGCTGAACTTCCAGCAATCGCGTCGGACCGTTGGCAATCAGTCGGATGTCGGTAGGACGGGATCCCATCCCGTCCGCGCACGATCGTCGAATCCCGAGCTATTTTGGTTGTGGCCAACGGCCGCGTTCACAAGGTTGAAGGCCAGCGGACGGAGCGATCGGCAGGCAAGCCTTCCCCTGGCAGGACCCTCCCTCTAACGTACTCTCAGTCGGTTGAGAAACTGCTGGAACCGCCGCCAGGCATAGGCACCATACGTCTGTGGTTCGGTGTCGAAGGCGATCATGGCCCGGGCATCACGACGCAGGGAAGCGCCCTCGACCTCGTGCAATCGCATGCTGATTTCGAAAAGTGTTGTGTTGGTCTCGAGTGAGTCGGGGTCCACGGGGATATTTCCCCCGTCCAACTGCGTGAGTGCGGCCGAAAAGACTTTGCGAGTTCCTTTGACAGCCACCTCGCCGACCGTCCCTTGCATTTCGCGCACACCGTCGAGCAACAGCCGCACGCGAACCGATTGGCCGATCCTCGGGCGAACGTCTGCCACTTGTTCCGCTGTCGCCAGGCAACGAACCGTCCACTCTCCCGCGGCAATGGTTGCCACGGGTTGCCCCTTGTGGACGTACCGCCCCAGGTCGCGCATATCCACGACTCTGCGCCACGCATCCAGCAATCGGTGCGCGGACCGTCCGTCGGTCCCATTCTTGCTCTGCGCTGTCCCGTCTCTCTTCGACGTGCGCCCACCGCAATCGGGCGGCAGCCGCCGCGTGGGGATTCTGCACCACACCGCGGCAGTACTGCAGCCTGGAAACTTCGCATTGGGCGAGCGTTTCGGCGACGAGATCCTGCAAGCCGATGTTCTCCAGAGAGCAGATAGCCTCTCCCTGCCCGACGGTACTGCCGACCGCCACGGCGCTCGGCTGCAGGAATCCGTCAATCTGAGCGTAGACCGTTCGGTCCTCGTTGGTCTGCACGATGCCTGGAATGACGACCCTGCAGGGCACCGGTATCAGCGCCACGGCCGCGGGAACCACGACCAGCGCCACACAACTCAGGGCGATCGCGCGCAGCCGCACCGGCTGCGTCTCCTGGGATCTCCAGAGATAGGCCAGCATATCTCGCACGACACTCCATAACAAGCTGGACAGGAAGAACGCCGCCAAGCCGATCCCGACCAGGTAGAATTTCATAGCGATCATCGTGCAGATGGCGAGCACGAGCGTCACCTTGTAGGTCGCTGATGCTACACCATAGCTGAACAGGAATACGCGTGTCCCCCGCGAGTTATGGGACTGCGGTCGCTTGATCCCCAACAGACATCGCTTCAGTACCCACTGTACCTGCTCGATGCTGCGCTGTCGCAGATTGGGAATCCCCGTCAAGTCGCTCAATATATAGTATCCGTCATAGCGCATCAGTGGATTGATATTGAAGGCAATCGTGACAGCGCTCGAAAGCACCACGACATGATGTGCACAGGAGCTGATCAAAGGATCGTCGGTCCAACACCACAGGATCAGCGCCAGGAAGGCCACGATCGATTCAAAGTACATGCCAGCCAGACTGACGATGATGCGATGCCTCATCCGGGAGAATCCCCAGGCCGACGAGGCATCCATATAGGCACAGGGAGTGAAAGCAATGAGGAACGCCCCCATTTCTGGCACTTTCCCTCCAAAGACCTTGCAGGCATAGGCGTGCCCGAACTCGTGAACGACTTTCAGAACGACGAGAGCGATCCAGAGGAAGAGCAGTGTTTCGTTGGCGAGGATCGAATGGGCTGGATCCCGAAACGAGTCCCAACGTTGCAGCAGGATGCCGACGCCGGTGAGCATCAGGAGAATCCACAGAGTCAAGGCAGCACGCGTAAACAGCGGCCGCACAAAATCCGCCGTGCGATCCAGAAACGTATCGGGGTTGACCAACGGCATGCGCAAGAACAAGAACCCGCTCAACTGCCTCCACAGCGCCGTTCGTTGCCGCCCGGCGAATCGCTCATAGAGCATCTTACCGTCGGAAATGGGGAGTGTCAGGTAGTTGAGTCGATGCAGCGTGAGCACGAACTGATAGAAGGCGTCTTGCTGGGTGGCGTTCAACGTGCCCCGTTGCACCAGCAGCTGGAAGACCTCATCCAACGTCGCTGAATCGTTGAGTGCCACGAGAATCTGGTAGTCGCCGGGCGAAAACTGATGTGTCTTGAATGTCAGCGGGTCACGCACCACGTACTGCGGCTGGCCACGAAACAAATGTCGCGTGACCTCCAGATCGGTGCGCAGCCCAGCTTGCACGGGCCCCAGTCGCTGAGCAATATTCCCTGTGGCTGCCACGTCACTCATATCAGACCCAGAAATGGAGTCGCAAGTAATCGATCGCACGATGCAGAACCACCCACCAGACGCGACGTCGTCCGACGTCCAGCGTCGCGAATCCGTCCATGCCGGCCAAACTCCAGGCCGCGTTGGACGTGATCCGGGCTCGAGCCACATAGACACTCTGTCCGCCAACCACCGTCGCCGCCGGTTCCATACGCTGCACCACACACGAAATCGGTTGGTCCGGCCTGGCTATCGTGGCAAACCTTCCCAGTTGTCCGGCGTGCACCCATTGCGCGTCGCGGCTGTTGACTCGCAATTCCACTCCCCATGACCCGTGCGGAGCCAACTCGATCAGGGGCTCTCCCAGCTTCACGACATCACCCACACGTCTTTCGATATCGCCGGCCATGATGGTTCCATCAGCCAACGCTCGGACTTCAGCCAGCTCCATGCGACGGTCGACACTCGCCAACCGGACTTGTGCGACCTGCAGCTTGGCACGAGCCAGCGCCGCCGGCTCCAACTGCTGATTGCTCGCCGCCTGAGCAATTTCCAGCTCCAGGATCGCGGCCTCCGACTGCAGTTCGCGACGTTGCAGTTCCAGGTCACGTGTATCCATGGCGAACAGCAATTGCCCTTTCTTGACGATATCTCCAACTTCCACGTGAGCCGTGCTCAGAATCCCCTCAAAGGGTGCCGCGCAGTGATGCACTTGCATCGGTGTCAATTGACAGGGAGTCGCCACGTGGTAGTCCATCGTGCCGACACAGAACCAGGTGATCAGCGACAAGACAACCGCGGCGGTCAGACGCCGCCCCCAACAATTGCGGGCCAGGAACCAGAGCAATCCCTGGCGCAGCGTGTCGCGGGTTTGTTCGAACCAGTTCCGCGTGGCACGAGCCACCAGTTGGATCGCCGGCGCATAGGCGCCGACCAGTTGACCGATCTCATCCAATTCGCTCGTCCGGAAACCGACGCTGCCGGGCCGTGTGACGCTGATAATGGCCACACATTCGTCCGCGGAAAACAAGGGAATCGAAGCGACAGCGGCATCGCCGATCGCGGATCGCCATTGCCGGTGCAGACGATAGTCCTGCTTGGATCCCGCGGAGGACCACTCGTTTCCCGGCCGCGAGTAGATCGTTTGCCCGCCATCCAGGCACTCTTCCATCGCCTGACGAATCAACCGTGTCCCGGGACTGCGGGGATACAGTGCGTCCATTCCCGAAAGAGACAACAAGCGAACGCGACCTCGCTCGACTTTTCCCAGCACGACCTGGTCGCATTGAAATTTCGTCTTCATGCCATTCGTCATGGCAAACGCCAGTTCCGTCACTGAACCGAAACGAGCGGCACGGGCAATCGCCCGCTGGAGAGTATCCGCACCCTGTGCCGCCTGATCGTAGACCGGGCGAATGGATGAGGCGAGAGAACAAATCAGAGTGACAAGAGTACGCAATTCGAACAACGTCGATTCGGCCTGGTTGCGGTCTCGGCAATTGATGATTACCGCCCAGGCACCTCGATACTGCCGCTCGTCCCGCAACGGGACGGCCAATATCGCAATGCGCAAGTCGGTCCCATCAATGTCGTACAATTTCGCTAAAGCCACACCGTCAGCCTGCGACTCGAGCATGATCGCCTGCGTCAATTGCTGCCACGCGTTCTGCCCATCGTCTCCGACCGAGAAATGCTCGTCCAAGGACTCGGCCGCATTGCAGAGATTCATCGCGGCAAATCGGCCGCGAAAATGCTGTGAGGCAATATCGAGCGACTCACGATAAAACGCAGTCGCCGTGCGGCACTGCACCGCCAGATCAGCAATTTGCTGGAACATGTCGCGCGGCGGACGTTGGTGGTCCGACTGCCGTGACGCGCGATCTGTAGTGGCTGTCGTTGTCATGGGGTGGGCCGCGTGCGTGGCGGAAAGGGTGGGAGGTGCTTCTCAAGTGTGCTTCAGCGTGTCGGCCGCGAATCTGCTCGGCAGCGCCGCCAGCTTCGCGACTCAGCGACAGATACTCGGCATCGTCAGGGCATGATCGCGTTAATCAAACAGTTCGCTCTCGCTCTGCTTCTCCAACCCCGTTAGATCAATTGGGTGGAAGAAACTGAAGCCTGCTTCAAAGGCGTTTTCACGTACCAGCCGGCAACGCAGACAGCGAGCGAACAACGGTTCGAGGTCCAGCAAACTGCGATCGAAGGAAAGACGATAGATATCGCCTACCAGGATCGGATCGGAAAACAGGATTTGGCAGCCGCCGCGGGAAATGTCGCCGAGCACACCCTGCGTCTGAAAACCATTTCGCTGACTCGAATTGGCCGGTTGGGCCACGACTTTGGCGCGCACCGCGATGCGAGCACTCGAACGCATCCTCTTGATCTGCTGAGGCGTGTTCTGCTCGATTTCAGTCATCGCCTCCAAAGCTTCCTGCGCCGTCAATGTCATGAACCGTGCTCCTCGCTGATGGTGGCCCTCTGGCTCCGCCGAAAATCTGGGACACGACATGCCGCCATTCAACTAATCTGATGGTGCGACAGTCCCCTCAGGGAAGTGTAGGTCGTAAAGTGCTTTACACGTTGTCCTTGCCGTGAGGGACGCGTGTTCCCGCGAACCCTCGCACCAATCCCCACAGAGCCGCAAAGCCAGAAGCAGCCCTGGGGGCCGGCTCACTGTCCGATTCGGCGGCTCGTAGCCCATGCCCCACCTGGTCGCCTTGTGACGGCAAAACGGGATGTCGGATTTCGGCGGACGAGGACAGGTCGCCGACCAGATCCTCCCTACCGTGGTGGTCGTGTACGGGCCGCAGATCATGCAGGTTGTCTGGTAGCGGCTCGCGCACCAGCGGAACATCTTCATGCCGATCACCAAGATGCAAGACATCCCGCAATACTGGGATGCCGGCGATCGCGTGCCCCCCGTCGTCGAGGCCCATTTGGACAAGCTCCTGGACCTGGTCAAGCGCCTGCAGAGGTTCTCCAAACCCGAAGTCCGATTGCCCGGCCAGTTCCTCAAAGGCCTCATCCGCCCATTCAAACTCGCGACCCGACAGTCGCGCGTCATGCGATTGCGGATCGGCCACAGTTTGGACCGGTGAGGCTTGTGATGGCACCACAGGATCTGCCGCGTCACCAGGCGGAAGGTCATCATTGGTTGCGGTAGCAGGCAAAACCACGTCAACGCCTTCCTTCACATCGATATCGGCACCCGCATCGGCAATCACGGGCGGAACATCGGTCGTGATGATCTCCTCGAACCCGCGAGCATTGATGACAAATGAGCCACCGTCCTGCAGATCCACCGTAATCTTCGATCCTTCAATCGTCACCTGGTCCGTACGGTACGCTGACAGGTCGAGCACATCGCCTTTGCCGCCACCGCTGATGACCAACACGTCGCCATGATGGCCTTCGTGTACCACCACCGTGTCATCACCACTGCCAACATGGATGCGATCGTTGCCGCCATAATAGTGAATGGTATCATTGCCGGCACCAGTATTGATAATATCGTCGCCGTCTCCAGAATAGATGACATCGTTGCCCTGACCACCTGAAACTCGATTGTTGCCCGCTCCGGCACGAATCACATCATCACCCGAGCCACCGTCGATCCGGTCGTTGCCGGCACCGGAGATGATTGTGTCATCTCCATTCTGACCGTACAGCACGTTATCGCCCGCGCCGCCATCCAGCTGGTCGTTCCCATCACCACCGGTCAGACGATCGTCTCCATCGCCTCCCAGTAGCACATCGTCGCCGCTACCGCCATCCAAGCGGTCATTCCCCTCGCCGCCGGACAGCTCATCAATGCCGTCGCGTCCATAAAGAACGTCGTTGCCTTCTCCACCGGAGAGCCGATCATCGTGGTTGCCCCCATCCATTCGGTCATTGCCGGCACCACCAAACAGCGAGTCTGCTCCATCACCGCCAAGCAATTGGTCGTTTCCATCGCCACCCAACAACAGATCATCGCCGTGGCCACCATCGAGCCGATCGTCTCCCAGACCGCCGTCCAAGCGATCCGAGTCGTCGCCGCCGTAGAGCCGGTCATTGCCGTCGTCACCGGAGAGCTGATCGCTACCATCGCCGCCGTGCAGATAATCATTGCCGTCGTCGCCGCGAAGCGTGTCGTCACCTGCCTCACCGTAGAGTCGGTCGTTGCCGGCCCCGCCGTCCAGCACATCGTTACCATCGCCGCCGTGCAGATAATCATTGCCGTCGTCGCCGCGAAGCGCGTCGTCACCTGCCTCACCGTAGAGTCGGTCGTTGCCGGCTCCGCCGTCCAGCACATCGTTACCATCGCCGCCGTGCAGATAATCATTGCCGTCGTCGCCGCGAAGCGCGTCGTCACCTGCCTCACCGTACAGCCGGTCATTGCCGGACCCGCCGTCCAGCACATCGTTACCATCGCCGCCGTACAGGCGGTCGTTGTCCGCGCCGCCATGCAATTGATCCATGCCCGTGCCACCCTGCAGCGTATCATTCCCGGCGCCGCCATCGAGCACGTCGTTGCCGGCCCCACCGTCGAGCCGGTCGTTGCCGTCGCCGCCAATGAGAGAATCATGCCCGTCGTCGCCCAGCAGCCGATCGTGACCGGCGTCGCCCAGCAGTGTGTCGTTCCCGGTGCCACCCGTTAGGTAGTCGTTACCGTCGCCACCGCTCAGGTGGTCCGCATCATTGCCCCCTTCCAGTCGGTCGTGCCCCTCGCCACCATCGAGCACGTCGTTGCCATCGCCACCGAATAACTTGTCGTTCCCCATCCCACCAAATAACCCGTCATCGCCCCCGTCACCGAACAGCTGGTCATGACCCTGCTGCCCCATCATCAAGTCGTCGCCGTCCAACGCGTGGGCAAGGTCACGGCCGCTGGAACCAGAGAAGATGTCAGTATGCACCGTCGGTCCGTCCATCGGGTTATCGGTGTCTCCGTCTGTCCATGTCGCGGACAGAAGTATACGACTCTCCAGCGCGTCGATAGTCAACGTGGCAGTCGGTTGTGCATTGTCATTGTGATCGCGAGTGGATACGGCGTCGCGTGTCATGGTAGAAAGCACCTCAGTGATTGAGCCAGGCTTGGGCAGGTGGTATGGGATTGGATTGGGGTTTCGAAGGGCATCAGGAGGGGGAATATCGTTTACAGCTCCAACAAACGGGAGCGAACCGTCGCATCCCAGCGGCAGCTCGCTACGGGGCGTGAGTCCTACCTCTTCAAGCTCTCCATATCCAACTGAACCGAGAATCCAGCCGGCAGTTTCTGATCTCGGTTTTCCAGGGTGAAAACCGAGCGAAAAGTCTGGGTTGCCGCATCGACCAGTGGAGCGACGAATGTCAGCCGACCCTGCACGCGGCAGTTCACCGGAGGTCCGGCGATCAACGCGTAGCAGCGTTCTGGCTCCAATTGGTTGTACAGTGTGAGCGGAACGTGAAGCTCCACTTCGAGTTCCTGCAGACGAATGATCGTGAGTAATTGATCATCGCGAGTGAGCGTTGTGCCGGGAAAGGCGTGTATCCGCACGATCTGACCGTCAAACGGTGCGCGGATATGGTGTGCTTCCAGACGCGCTAGTTCGAGTTCCAACTGGCGGTTCGCTGAATGCTGCCTCTCCTCTTCCGCAGCCACCGTCGCGCGAGCCTTTTCGACGCGCGTGCGGGCCTCGAGCAATTCAAACTCAGAACCGGCGTTGGCGGACTGAAGGGCGAGCAGTCGCTCCAGGAGACTCTCCGAGAACTTGACTTCCTCCCGCGCGTGATGCAGGTCGGCGGAGCGATCTGCAACGACCCGCGCAACCTCCACGGCCGCCTGGGCCACACGATTGTCAATCGTTGCCAACACATCGCCTTCGTGCACGTGCTGGCCTTCCCGAACGTGCACGTTCATCAGCATCCCTTCCATGGGCGAAGCCATTGTCACTTGCCTGATCGGCCGCACAATGCCCGGGAGCGGTGTCGGTTCAGTGCGCGGAGAATCCGCGATAGCGTCCCATGCCGGTCGGAAACGGGGGCGTGTCGCCAACTCCTCGCCGCGGACAGCATCCCGCACAAACAGCAAAACCGCCACAATCGTGAGAATGGTGTAACATTTCCTGTTCATAGGTGCTAAAAATATAGTTCAGGAATCGGAGTTAGGACGGCTCGCTCATCGCTGCTAAAGGGTGGTGCCCACTGCCGCCGCGACGGGCATGGCATTGGTGCCGGTTATGCGGGTTGGAGCGGACAAGGGGCTGGCAGGGATCGCGCGCTGCCGCTCTCCCTCCAACACGCTCCACCCGCTCGAAGCTCCCGAACGCCCCACCAGAACAGGGCACAGCAGGCCACCTGGCCAAGATTCACGGCCCGGAATCAGACACTCCCCCTCAACGAAGCAAGAGATAAGGTATGCATCGATACTCGTCGCGCTCCGGCTGGTTCATCCTGTTTGTCTTGGCCTGGGCACCCGTGTGTCCCGCCGAGAACTGGCCGGGCTGGCGCGGACCTCGTGGCGATGGAACGAGCCTGGAACGAGACGTGCCGCTGCACTGGAATGGACCCTCGGGCGACAACATTGCCTGGCGCACACGCGTTCCGGGACGATCGCACTCATCTCCGATCGTGTGGCAAGATCGGGTCTTCGTCACCAGTTGTCTGGAAGATGAACTGCAGCGTGTCTTGCTCTGTCTGAATCGTCACAACGGTGACATCCTCTGGCAGCAGACTGTTCTGAGCGCTCCGCTAGAGATGAAACACGCGCTTAACAGCTTCGCGTCCGGGACTCCGGTCACCGACGGATCCACCGTCTATGTGGCCTTGCTGGAACCCGATTTTGCGAGCCTCACGCAGCGGACTCCGGGGAATATGGTCGTAGCCGCCTACGGTCTGGAGGGCCACTTGAAATGGCTCGTGCGACCAGGTCGCTTCGCCAGCGTCCATGGATTCTGCACGTCTCCCATTCTGTTCGAACACCTGGTAATTGTGAACGGCGATCATGACGGTGATTCGTTCATCTTCGGCCTGGACAAAGAAACCGGCAAGACCATCTGGAAGACACCGCGCGAACACCAGACACGGAGCTACTGCACGCCTATCATTCGCGAAATCGATGGGCGCACGCAGATGGTTTTCTCGGGCAGTAAGTACGTGGTCAGTCTCGATCCGCACGACGGTTCCGAGCATTGGAGGATTGACGGTCCCACCGAACAGTTCGTCGCGTCATTGGTCTTCGACGGTACACTGTTCTATCTGACGGCTGGCTTTCCCGAGTACCACATCCTGGCGATCCGACCGGACGGGAAGGGAAATGTCACAGACACCCACATTGTCTGGCGGACCACGCGCGGATGCTCCTACGTACCGTCACCGATCATTCAGGATCGCTATTTCATGGTGACGGCCGACGACGGAATCGTCAGTTGTTTCGAGGCAGCTAGCGGAACGCGTTACTGGATGAAACGCATGGCGCCCCACTACAGCGCGTCGCTCGTCTCGGCCAACGGACTGGTCTATTGTCTGGCTGATGACGGGATCATGAAGATCGTGCGTCCCGACCCGCAGTGGGACCTCGTGGCCGAGAACGAATTGGGGGAAGACTGCTACGCCTCCCCTGCTATCTCGCAGAACCAGATCTTCGTGCGGGGCGAGCAACATCTGTACTGTATCGGAAAACGGTGACTTCCCCACGGTGGCTGGGCACGCATCCCACGAGCGGACCAGTGGGAAAGACAGCAGACCAGCTGAGGGCGACCCGTCGCGAAAGTGGCAAAATGCGCTCGCGTGGGCCGTAGCTGCGCCTCGGAGAATCGTGCACAATAGAGTCACCGATTCACCATCTTTCCCTAGTGAGGACTCACCGTGATCACCAGACTTTATTTTCGCCGACTGTTTGCCGGATCATTGCTTGCCTGCTTGCTAAGCTCGACGCACTGCTTGGCAGCCGACCCGTGGGTCGTCTATGAAGGGGCCCAGGGAAAAGAAAAAGGGAAACATATTGTCCTGGTCAGTGGCGACGAAGAGTATCGTTCTGAAGAAGCTCTGACGCAGTTGGGAAGAATCCTGGCACAACGTCATGGCTTCAAATGCACGATCCTCTATGCCATCGGCGACGACGGCACGATCAATCCCGTTCGCGTCGACAACATTCCCGGACTGGAAGCACTCGACTCAGCCGACCTGATGGTCATCTTCACACGGTTCCGCGATCTGCCGGATGAGCAGATGAAACACATTGTGGATTACGTCGAGTCGGGCAAACCGGTCATTGGCCTGCGGACGGCCACGCATGCATTTCACATCCAAAAGCATCCGACCTATGCCCGCTTCTCTTGGCAAAGCCAAGAATGGCCCGACGGGTTCGGCCGTCAGGTGCTGGGAGAGACCTGGATCAATCATCACGGCCATCACGGGGTCGAAAGCACGCGTGGCGTGATCGCTCCGGGGATGCAGAACCACCCGATTCTGCGCGGTATTGAGGGGAGCGACATTTATGGCCCGACCGATGTGTACACGGTTCGCCTGCCGCTACCGGGCGACAGCCAACCGCTGGTCCTGGGCGAGGTGCTGGTCGGCATGGACCCGCACGACAAAGCCGTCGAAGGTGAGAAGAATGACCCGATGATGCCCATTGCCTGGACCAAGACGTATTCACCCTCCGCCGGCAAGACCGCCCGTGTATTCACGACCACCATGGGCGCAGCCCAGGATTTCCGCAGTGCAGGGCTGCGGCGATTGCTCGTCAACGCTTGCTATTGGGCACTAGGCATGGAAGATCAGATCCCCGCCAAGTCTAACGTGGACATCGTCGGTACGTATGAACCGACCTACTTTGGGTTCGGCAAACATACTCCAGGTGTGCATCCACAGGATCTCAAATTGAAGTGACCCTAGGCGAGAATCCCGCGGACCGGATCGTGCTCTTCCACTCCGGTCAGACGAACGTCGAGGCCCTGGTATTTGACTGAGAAACGGCGATGGTCGATTCCCAGACAGTGGAGAATCGTGGCATTTAGATCGTGAATGTGCACGGGATTCTCGACGATGTTGTAACTGAAGTCGTCGGTTTCACCGTACACAATGCCCGGCTTGATCCCCCCGCCCGCCATCCAGATGGTGAAGCAGCGCGGGTGATGGTCGCGGCCGTAGTTGTCGCGGGTCAAGTTCCCTTGGCAATACACGGTGCGTCCAAACTCGCCGCCCCAGACCACGAGCGTATCATCAAGCAGACCACGCTGCTTGAGATCTTGTACCAGCGCATAGGCGGGCTGATCCATATCGCGGCACTGGTTGGGCAAATCGCCTCCCACGTTGGCATGCTGGTCCCAGCCACGGTGGAAGATCTGTACGAAACGCACGTTGCGTTCCGCCATGCGTCGAGCCAACAGACAACTGGCGGCAAACGTACCTGGCTTCTGCACATCTGGACCATACATGTCGAGGACATGTTGTGGCTCGTCCGAGACGTTGGCCAGTTCGGGCACGGAAGTCTGCATGCGGTACGCCATTTCATATTGAGCGATGCGAGCCTGCGTCTCCGCATCGCCGATTTCCCGAGACGTCTTCTCGTTGAGGTGCGCCAACGTGTCGAGCATGCGGCGGCGAGTCGCCTCGTCCACTCCCGCCGGGTTCGACAGGAAAAGAACCGGATCACCCTTGCTGCGCAAAGCGACTCCCTGATGCTTGCTGGGCAGGAATCCGGATCCCCACAGCCGGTTATAGATCGCCTGGGCTTCCTTGCGACCGGTCCAAGTTGCCGTCAGGACGACAAACGCGGGCAGGTTCTCGTTCAACGTGCCCAACCCATAACTCAGCCAGGCACCCAGGCTGGCGCGTCCAGGTAGTTGATTTCCCGTGCAGATATACGTGATCGCGGGGTCGTGATTGATGGCCTCCGTATATAGGCTCTTCACGATCGCAATGTCGTCGACCATCTTGGCGGTGTAAGGCACCAGCTCGCTCATCCAAGTACCGTTGGTGCCATATTGCTGGAATTTGTACTTCGAAGGGGCAATGGGAAATCGCTTCTGTCCCGATGTCATGGTTGTCAATCGCTGGCCCTGCCGCACCGATTCCGGCAGGTCCTTGTCAAACAGCTCATCCATCTTCGGCTTGTAGTCGAACAGGTCTTGCTGGCAGGGTGCCCCGGCCATGAACAAATAGATCGCGCGTTTCGCCTTGGGAGCAAAGTGAGGCACACCGGGTATACCACCAGTTCGCTGCTCGGTCGCCGGTGTGCCCAGCAATCGCTGCGGCAAGAGGGACGCCAGAGCCGCCGTGCCCAACCCCAGGGAAGTGCGTCCAAAGAAATGCCGGCGCGTCATCGCCTGGATACGTTCTTGAATCGGGTCCATAGCTAAAAAGGCCTCCGAAATAACACGTAGCTGAAGCCGCCCAGGCTTCAGAAAACCATTCATCCGTTTTCCACTTGCGTAGCTGAAGCCGCCCAGGCTTCAGAAAACCATCATCAGTCCCACGTGCGTACCACCGCGGCTGAACCCTGCGTCCAGTGCGTGCTGAAGCCGCCCAGGCTTCAGAAAACCATTCATCCGTTTCCCACCTGCGTAGCTGAAGCCGCCCAGGCTTCAGAAAACCATTCATCCGTTTCCCACCTGCGTAGCTGAAGCCGCCCAGGCTTCAGAAAACCATTCATCCGTTTCCCACCTGCGTAGCTGAAGCCGCCCAGGCTTCAGAAATCCATTCATCCGTTTCCCACCTGCGTAGCTGAAGCCGCCCAGGCTTCAGAAAACCATTCATCCGTTTTCCACCTGCGTAGCTGAAGCCGCCCAGGCTTCAGAAATCCATTCATCCGTTTTCCACCTGCGTAGCTGAAGCCGCCCAGGCTTCAGAAATCCATTCATCCGTTTTCCACCTGCGTAGCTGAAGCCGCCCAGGCTTCAGAAATCCATTCATCCGTTTCCCACCTGCGTAGCTGAAGCCGCCCAGGCTTCAGGCAACCATTCATCCGTTTTCCACCTGCGTAGCTGAAGCCGCCCAGGCTTCAGAAATCCATTCATCCGTTTCCCACCTGCGTAGCTGAAGCCGCCCAGGCTTCAGACGTGAGAGCACGCACATAGCACTGCGGCTGAACCCTGGCGGGTTCAGCTACGGCGGGTTCAGCTACGGCGGGTTCAGCTACGGCGGGTCCAGCTACGGCGGGTCCAGCTACGGCGGGTCCAGCTACGGCAAGCCGTTCCTCCTGCTGACACAATTCAATTCTTGGAGACGACTTCGTCCAAATTCAGCACGAGATTGCCCACCATCGTCCAGGCGGCCCACTGTGCCGCGTCGACCTTTTCATCGGGTGCCCCCTCACCTATTTGAATCACGCTTTTCGCCGCCTCGGCCTCCTGACGGAAGTGAGCCAGGTGATCCTGATACGTGCTCACCAATTCCTCTAACTCTTCGTCATCCGGTAGCCGGCAAGTAGCCTGCTGAAACATCCACGCTGCTTGCTCTCGCGAGTCAACTCCACCTTCGCGCATGGTCCGTTCACCCAGTGCTCGCGCACACTCAAAGTATTGGGGATCATTCATCAGCAGGAGTGCCTGCAAGGGAGTATTCGTCCGTTCCCGACGGACACTACATGATTCGCGCAACGGCGCATCAAACGTGCTCAACTGGGGAGGCGGTGCCGTCCGCTTGATGAACGTGTAGAGCGTACGACGATGCACCTTCTCGGAACCCGTGTCGGCCTGGAAACGAACGGTATTGGAACCGCTGTAGCCGACGGCGAACCACAAGCCGTCCGGCTGAGGCGGTTTCACGCTTGGTCCACCCATCTTGTCGATCAGCAGCCCGCTGATCGCCAAGGCCTGGTCCCTCAACATCTCGGCATCCAGGCGAAAACGGGGACCACGAGCCAGCAGCCGATTTCCTGGATCCCGCTGGTATTCCGCCGGTGGTACGTGCGACGTCTGTTGATAAGTCGCCGACATCACCATCTGCTTCATCATCTTCTTCACATCCCACCCGTCTTCCATGAACTGCACCGCCAGATAATCGAGCAGTGCCGGGTGACTGGGCATTTCCCCTTGCGACCCAAAATCGTCAGCTGTCTTGACCAGCCCCACGCCAAACAACTGTTGCCACATCCGGTTGACAGTGACCCGGGCGGTGAGCGGATGATTGGGAGCGACCAGCCACATGGCCAATCCCAATCGGTTATTCGGCGCCCCTTCCGGCATGGGCGGGAATATTTTGGGCAACTCGCGCTGCACCTCGTCGCGTTGGCGGTCATATTCACCACGATCAAGGATGTAGGCTTTGCGCGGTTCTTTCCGTTCGCGAAAGACCAATGTCGTCGGTGCAGTGCTCTCGATCCCTGCGGCTTCCTTCTGCGCCTGTTCGATGTTGGCGTGCCAGGTCTGGAACTGGTCGCGCATTTTGGCATACACATGCTCCAGAAAGTAATCCCGCAATTGCTGCTGCTGCTCGCTGCTCCGTTTGTCGCCGTCGACTTTCAAAGCTTCCTGAATCGGTTTCGGCAGGGCGTCGCCCCCTGCCGCTTGCTGATCCTTCTCCCAGGCCGCCAGAGATGCGTAGGCAACGTCTCGCCGTACGATCCCGGCCTGATCCCAAAAGACGGTGCCGTCGAATTGCGTGAAGGCCCAACCATTGATTTTGGCGCCGGGATTGAGTCCGACGTCTGCTGCCGGCACTTCCAGTCGCACCCATTGGCCCGCCGCAGGCAGATCTCCCATCCGCTTGCGACTGGCCGATCCGTCTTGCCCCCAATCAATACTATTCTCGCCCCAATAAGCGCGATGCTCCCAAGTACCGTCATTCCATTGCAGCATAATCTCCTTCGGAACGTTCGCAGGATCGAGATAGACCGACACGAACAGAACCTGATCCTTGTCGACGGTCCAAGGTTCTTTCGCATCCTGGAAGAAATGCTGGCTCAACCCCGTGGCGGTACGCGTCGACGATTTCTCACCGCTCAGAACGGGACTGGGAGCCGCCACCCATTTCCAATCCCCTTCCGCTTTCGCTCCTGGCGGAATTGTGTCATCGACCCAGACCGTCTCTGTCACGTTGGTCGTTTTCCCGGCAGTGGGGTCAGCAGGTTCTTCGTACTGCGTGCTGGCAAGCAACGACACAATTTCGGCTCGCAGATCTTGTTCCTGTTTGTGCAGCGCTGCAATCTGCTGTTTCTGCTGGTCGGTCAACACACGGATCACGGGTGCATGATCTTTGACGTTTCCATCCATCGGACTTCCATCGATGCTGTTGAAATAGGCAAACAACGAATAGAAATCCTTCGTCGTGTACGGATCGAATTTGTGATTGTGGCAACGTGTGCATTCCAGTGTAGCGCCAAGAAACACGGTGCCCATGGTGACCACGCGATCGTCCACGTTTCGCGTGTACACCTCTTGCTCAATCGAGCCCCCTTCATTCGTCGTCACATTGCAGCGATTCAAACCCGTCGCGATGATCTGATCATCTGTCGGGTTTGGAAGCAGGTCACCTGCCATCTGTTCGATGGTGAACTGATCGAACGGCATGTTCGCGTTGTAGGCGCACACGACCCAGTCACGGTAGGGCCACATCTCGCGGTAGTTGTCCAGATGCAACCCGTGAGTATCACCGTAGCGCACGGCGTCGAGCCAGAAGCGGGCCATCTGTTCACCGTAGTGCGGTGAAGCCAGCAACCGATCGACCAGTCGTTCGTACGCTCCCGGCGTATTGTCCGACAAGAACTGTTCCACTTCCGCACGCTCTGGCGGCAAACCGGTCAGGTCAAAAGCCACGCGACGAATCAGCGTAATTCGGTCGGCGGGGGGCGCCGGGTGCAGTGCGTGCTTTTCCAGCCGAGCGAGCACAAAATAATCGATCGGACTGTGAGGCCAATCCTGTTGCCGGACTTCGGGGAGGTCTGCCTTGCGTGGGGGCAGATAGGCCCAATGACCCTGCCAGGGAGCCCCCAGCTCAATCCACTTGGCAATCGTGGCGATCTCGTCTTCCGAAAGAATCTTGTTGCTGTCGGCGGGCGGCATCCGCATGTCGAGATCATCCGACGTGATCCGCTGGTACAACTCGCTCTGGTCGAGATCACCCGGTACAATCGGATGCTCACCCGAATCGGCTTCACCAAAGGCACTCTCCTTGTCGTCTAAGCGAAATCCACCTTGCCGACTGGTCTCGTTCGGACCATGGCATTTGAAACACTTGTCGGACAACAGTGGTCGAATGTCGCGATTGAAGTCGACTGCATCGTCTTCGCCTGCCACTCCGATCTGCGCGGAACAAATCAACAGTCCAAGAGCTAGCAAAGCCATACCGGACCATCTCCCAAAGCGTGACCACGTTACGCTCGACCAGTCTAAATCAGAAACACGCAGCAGATGAACATTCGCGATCACTCTCGACCTCCCCTTTATTGTGCGTTCACGCCAGCAGCGATTTCACGATCCGACCGCTGACATCGGTCAACCGGTATCGGCGGCCCTGATGCTTGTATGTCAACTGTTCGTGATCGATGCCCAGTGCACACAGAATTGTCGCATGCAAGTCATGAACATGAACTGCGTCGTTCACAATATTGTAGCCATAGGGATCGGTTTCCCCGTAAACCAGTCCGGGACGCACTCCGCCTCCAGAGAGCCACATGGTGAAACAACGTGGATGGTGGTCGCGACCGTAATTGGTCGGCGTCAGTTTCCCTTGACTGTAGTTGGTGCGGCCGAATTCTCCACCCCATACCACCAGCGTATCCTCCAGCATGCCGCGTTGCTTGAGATCACGCAATAACGCCGCACTCGGCTGATCTGTTTCCCGGCACTGATTGCGGATGGCAGCCGGAAGATCACCGTGCTGATCCCAGCCCTGATGAAACAGCTGAATGAACTGCACCCCCCTTTCCGCCAACCTGCGCCAGCAGGCAGTTGGCCGCAAAGGTGCCCGGCTGGCGAGAGTCCGGTCCGTACATCTCAAAGACGTGCTCCGGCTCGTCGGATACATTCGCCACCTCGGGGACGGACGTCTGCATGCGAAAAGCCATCTCATATTGCTCGATCCTCGCTTGCACCTCCGGATCCATCGTTTTCTGATACTCTCGCTCGTGCAACTGCTTGAGTCGATCGAGCATATTGCGACGGCTCTCGCCCGACACACCCTCGGGATTGCTCAGGTAGAGTACGGGCGAGCTGCCGGCACGAAACTGGACCCCTTGATGCGCCGACGGCAGGAACCCACTCCCCCACAACCGAGCGTACAACGGTTGACCGCTCTTGTTCTTCGTAACCAACACGCAGAACGACGGCAGGTTCTCATTGGCCGAACCGAGACCGTAACTCAACCAGGCCCCGATCGAAGGACGTCCGGCGATCTGGGAACCGGTCTGAAAAAACGTGATGGCCGGATCGTGGTTGATCGCTTCGGTGTACATCGAGCGAATGATGCACATCTCGTCAATCATTTGCGCCGTGTGCGGCAGTAACTCACTGACCCAGGCACCTGCCCCCCCATGCTGATCAAAGCGAAACACGGAACCCGCCAGCGGCAACGACGCCTGATTGCCCGACATGCCCGTGAGTCGCTGTCCCATGCGAACGGAATCGGGGAGTTCCTGACCGTTTTCCTTGTTCAAGAGAGGTTTATAGTCGAACATATCGAGCTGCGACGGCCCGCCGCTCATGAACAAATAGATCACTCGCTTGGCACGCGGCGGGAAATGGAGACTCTTCAGCACGCCATCGCGAGCCGCAGCCGGATCGGCCCGCAATGGATCACCGCCGATCAACTGCGCCAACGCCACACTCCCCAGCGCCAGTCCCGACCGCGCCAGGAAGTGCCGTCGTGCCAATGAAATCACTCCCGCTCGATCCCGCTCGCAATTCTTCTGCCGTCTACTCATCTTATTGTTCCGCATCCCAGAACTCTCGGCTATCTCTTGGTAATCGTCTCGTCGTAACTCAACAACGCCTCGGCCACCACGCTCAGCGCAGCCAATTCCGCAACATCGAGCCGCTCGTCACGCCGCGAATCGCCGATCGACAGGAATTTCACGCAGTCCTCCGGTGAAGCCTGAAAGAACTCTCGCTGCTGGTCATGCAGCTTGTGCAGAATCGCGAGTTCTTCCGAGTCCGGAAAGCGGCTGGTCATCGAGCGGAACATCGTCGTCAACTGCTCCTCCAGACTCGCGTTAACTTGCTGCATGGTTCGCTGAGCAAGCGCTCGGGCAGCTTCCACATATTGCGGGTCGTTCCACAGTACCAAAGCCTGCAACGGCGTGGCGGTTGTCTGGCGGCGAGCAATACAGACATCCCGTTTGGCGCGTCCAGTATCATCATGGACGGTGGCGGGCTGGTCCGCTTCCAGAACGTGTAGAGACTGCGACGATGGCTCCCCTCCCCTTCATCCCGTACGTAATCTTGGCCCGACTTCTCTTTCCACAGTCCCTCCGGTTCGTACGGTTTGACCGGTGGTCCACCGACTTTCTCGACCAGCAAGCCGCTCACACACAATGCGTTGTCACGAATCATTTCGGCCGGCAGTCGTTGCTGCGGCCCGCGGGCCAGCAGCGTGTTGTCGGGATCACGCACACCGCAGCTCAGGTGGGCAATCCGAATCCTGCCGGTACGTGGCAGAAGTCACAATCAACTTGACCAGCCGTTTTACATCCCAGGACGAATCGATGAAGTGCCGCGACAGCCAATCCAACAACTCCGGATGGGTGGGCGATGCCCCCTGACTTCCCAGATCTTCCGCGGTGACCACCAACCCGCGCCCCAGGAACGATTGCCAGAATCGATTGACGGTCACGCGGGCAAACAACGGATGTTGCGGGTCCGTTAACCAGCGAGCCAGTCCCAGCCGATTCCTCGGCTCCCCTGCTGGCCATGGAGGAAGACAGGCTGGTGTCCCAGCTGAAACCTGGCGGACGCGTGCATCATATGCTCCTCGCTTAAGCAGATACGTCGGACGCGGCTCCGGCAATTCCCGCATCACCATGATCTCAGGCACCGTGTCCATCGCTTGGCTGCGTTGCCGACGAAGCGCCGTCAACGCATCACGCTCAGTGGCAACCACGGGATCGAAGTTCTGCAGGTAATAAGCGTAGAGTAGCGACCTTTCCCCTTCGTCGAGTCCCACCTGCGACTTGGTCAACAAATCCGTCAACGCGTGGCCGTCGCATAACTGGGCCACTTCAAGCGATGTGAGGCAACGGCGAAATACCTTGAGCTCGTCCACCAACCCATTCTTGAAACCGCGATCGCGAAACCGCTGACCCACATCCAGCGTCGTGGCGCCGCCTCCCGTAATGTTCTTGATCAAGTCATCGCGGACGACATCACAGTCGGCCCGTTGCCCGTCAACATACAGCGCCAGTCCGTTGGCCCGACTGGACCCGTCGTAAACCATCACGACGTGGACCCATCGGCCCACGGCGAGTTTCTCCCGCGTACGAATGCGAATTGCGTTGCCGGGCCAGAAGTGGATCAGCGACGCGCTGAGATGCCCTTCCTCGATCAGCAGTTGATAGCCTCGGCTGCCCGCATCGGTCCAGGCCCGCGAGCGATGAAATACCACCGCTCGCTCCTTCTCATCGGGAGTGTTGATCCACAGTGCAATCGAAAACGTGTCGTTGCGCGTGAAATCGCCGCCGGTCGGCACGCTGATGGTATTCTCGCCGCTCAGCTTCAGACCGCCGCCCACTTTGCCCGCTGTCGGCTCGGGAGACTCCAACACCTTGCCCGGTTGTTGAGCATCCGCAAGGTTGGCAACTGCATCACTCTCGATCGTCTCAAAGGGATAGTCGCCGATCAGCCCCGGCAGTTCCGGCGCGTGGGGTCCGGTACGCAACCAGGCTTCAAAGCTGTCTACTCGCCCTTTCGAAACGGCCTGCAACTGCTCCTCCGCCGCGGAAATCTGTTGCTGCAACACCGCGTAATCCGTTCGCTGTTTCTCATCCGTCAGCACCAACGCGGGGGTGGGAATGGCATCCGTGAAATGGGAGTAAAGACCCGACTCATCAATGCCGTTGAAGAAGGCGGATAACTGGTAGTACTCCTCCTGTTTGACCGGATCGAATTTGTGATCGTGGCAACGTGCACATTCCAGTGTCAATCCCAACATGGCCGTGCTGAAAGTGTTCACGCGGTCGGAGACGTACTCGACGCGAAACTCCTCCTCGACACTCCCTCCTTCGTTCGTTTGGCGATGATGCCGATTGAATGCCGTGGCCAACACTTGCTCTTGCGTGGCGTTGGGTAACAGATCGCCCGCCAACTGCCAGATGACGAATTGGTCAAAGGGCATGTTGTCATTCCATGCCCGGATCACCCAATCACGCCACGGCCAGACCGCTCGGTATACGTCCGACTGGTACCCGTACGTGTCGGCGTAGCGAGCCACATCCAGCCAATCGGCAGCCATCCGTTCCCCAAAGCGTGCTGATGCCAGCAGGCGATCCACCTGCCTTTCATAAGCATCCGATCGGTCGTCCGACAGAAATGCATCGATCTCTTCGGGCGTGGGAGGGAGGCCGGTCAAATCGAAACTGAGTCGCCGGAGCAACCGCTGCCGACTCGCCTCGCCCGTCGGTTGCAGGTCCAACGTTTCTAGTTTGGCCAGCACGAAGTTGTCGATCGGATTGCGCGGCCAGCTCACCTTCGCCACCGACGGAACAACCGGCTCGCGAATCGGCTGAAACGCCCAGTGTTGCTTCCAGATCGCTCCCTGCTGAATCCATTGCTTGATGGTTTCCTTCTCGTCGTCGGTCAGTGACAACCTGGCATCGGGCGGCGGCATCCGCATGTCGTCGTCGGTCGAGGTAATCCGCTGATAGAGTTCGCTGTGTTCCAAATCTCCTGGGCGGATGATGGACATCGAGTCCCCTAACGCCGCAAACGCTCCGTCCGGCAGATCCAGACGCAGGTCCGCTTGTCGACGCTCGGCGTCCGGACCGTGACAGACAAAACAACGATCCGACAGGATGGGCCGCACGTCGCGGTCGAACTCCACCTGCTTCGCAGGTTCAACTCCGGCCGCCACGCCGCAGAACAGCAGCAGCGACCCCATGAGGGTGGCGTATCGGCACGAGTGATAGGTCATTGTCATGGATGCATGCGACCTTGGATTTCCGAGTAATAGGCGGGAGGACGCGGTCAGCCTCTGCGCAGCAACCTGCGCAGGGGATCTCTCATGCTGCAGCGAGCCAAGTCCAGCCGTACAGCGAGCCAGGAAACGCACCAGCCTCATTGTGGCTCAAGTCGCGCCGGCAGTGCAAGGCACAAAAACGAGTCGCCATGCCGGCTGAGACCGGAAACCTGCTGCATGCCATAGCGGCAATCGAGACGGCAAATATTGTCGCAAGTACTTACCTTGGAACGACTTACTCACTAACCAGCTGGTGACATCACCGACCCCGTCAAGACTGCCGACCGTTGACCTCTGGTGCTGCACTTTGGCTGACTTCCGACATCTTCGTCACCCTCAGAGCAACCGGCACACCCGCTGGCAGAACTCACCTCGCGTCATACAACTTTGTAGCACTGCGCCGGACAAAATCGACCTTCCCTGCGACCGATTTGGTGTCGGTAGACGGCTCCCTCACCCCCCGTACCACGGGCGGCGTGCTTCACCGCCTCCCTGCTCACATGCGTCGAGGCCAACCCTTAAGTGGAACCCGCAATATCCCGATAGAGCGCCTCCATGGCTGTCGCAAAAGCCTGGGTGTCACAGACCGCGGAGTGCCCGAGCGTTGCGCAGCGAGTGGCGCAGCGTTCGCAGTCGCTGGGCGATTTTCGGATCGCTTGCCAGGGTAATCGCTGACTGTATGTAGCTTTCCACGTCCGCCGCGACAAACTCCGCACAAGTTGTTCCCGTCAAAATACTCGCGCTGGTACGAGAGGCCCATCGATCTCCGTCATAGGTCACGACAGGCACACCCTGCCAGATTGCTTCCATGGTGGTCGTGCCGCCGTTGTACGGGAACGTATCCAAGGCAATATCGATCGCGTTGTAATATTCCAGGAACGAGCGGTGGTCCGCGCACCCTCGAAACTCGATGCGGGCCGAGTCTATTCCACGCGTCAAAAACCGCTGGGCGACATGGTCGCGATTGCAGGCAGAATCCAAGGCCGTATTACCCAACAATAAGCGCACCGTCGGAATCATCCGCAAAATGGCCGCCCAGGCATCCAAAACTGGCGCAACCATCTTATACAGCGGAGCCAGGCTACCGAATGTTATGTGCCCGTGTCGGCAGCACGGCGGATCGACAATCGGTGGCGCGTCGTGGGTCACGGTGAAGCTGAGGTAGCTCTGAGGAAGTCGCAGTACCTTCTCGCAGTAATGGATCTCTTCTCCGGGCCGAACAGTCACGGCGTCACCCACAATGTAGTCGAAACCAGGGAGTCCGGATGTTGCATACATATTGAACCAGGCAACCGTAACCGGCGCCGGATGGGACAGGAACAGTCCGAGTCGATCGGGCGTGCTGTAGGAATTCAGGTCCACGAGAATATCAATGCCTGCCCGCCCGATCGCATCAGCCAGGCCTTCGTTGTCGAGATGCCGAGTTTCGTGCGTGTGATCGCCGCCGCGTGGTTCGTAACCCGGCAGTCCTTGCTCGACACTGGTATCGGAGAACAGGTGAATCTCGAACTGCGTGCGATCGTGCTGATTGATCAAGCCCCACACGCTCTTCATGTAATTCTCGCGATCAAACCAACTGGAAAGATACCCAATTCGCAACCGACTGGCCCGTTTCACGTCGCGCTTTGCGACAGCTGCATGATCGGAATACTGGGCCAGCTTGGCGGCAAAAGTGCGACGGATTCTCAGCACGTCGGCATTGCTGTAACCGGGGTTGCCTGGTGCCAGAATCGCCAGCGCCTGCCACGGAGCCAACTCATCGCACAACTCGGTCGCCTTTTCGAGTTGCTCCACGGCACCAGCCAGATCGCCAAGTTTGTAGAGAACTCGACCATAGTCATGCCGAACTTCCGCGTCCCATTCATCCAGCTCAATACTGCGCTGAAACGCTCCCAACGCCTGAGCGTATTCGCCGACATTCGTGAGCAGCTGCCCAGTCTGTTTCCATGTCGTCGCCGTCGCTGCCCCCATATCGATGATACGATCAAGCTGCCTCAGCGCGTCCAAGGTCCGACCCCCACGCTGGTACGCTTCAGCCAGTGCCTGGAGAAGTGCTGGATTATCGGGCTCCCTCTGAGCGGCCGCGGCGAGATCCTGAATGGTGGCTGAGACGTCTTGAGCCCCGCGCTTCCGTGCGCGCTGTCCAGCTCTTCTTCCGGCGTTTCGGCTCGGTCATGTTGGTCGTGACGTACCATGGGGCTCTCAAGCCTGTTGACTGATCAGGTCTCGCCGCCGGAGGGCCCGTCTGAGAATTCAATCCCTTCCTTTGCTTCGGCGATGACTACAATTCCACCCTGCGCGCGGGTACTGTCCGCGTTCATCCGTGGTCGGGAAGCAACGCTTGGGAAGGCATCGTCCCAGCTCCAAAAGTTCTCCAACGCCAAAATAGTCAGCAATGCAGGCCACAACAGAAATCCTGAGGCGACGAAAGTGACCGCGATGCCTTGCTGCATCCTTCCGCCTGGCAATAGCAATGCTACCGCTCCCGATAAGTAGAAACCAGCCGCATAGCCCACCAGAAACGATTTGGCACAGTCTAGTCCGCCGCGGTGGCACGCCAGGCAAAGTGTGAGAAGCCCACCAATCGGGAGCGACAGCAGCAGCAACGGTTCGACCCATTCACCCCGTCCCATTCGGACAATGCACAGCACGGCAATTGCGAGCAGACACGCCACTACGGCCCCGATCAGAAGCATCAGACGACTTTCTCTTCGCCGCCCCACGAGCACAATGGCCGCCACGACACCGGCAAGCATAAGGATCGCCCAACAAACAAGTCCAAACGACTCCGATTGGCCCATGATCTGACTGAAAACCCCCCCGAGAATGACGCCACCCATGAAAAGCAGGACGCCAAAGATCACGATCGCGAAGATAATCCCCACCACACTCCGCCCGAATAGCCGCAGCAGGATGCGGATCGATATCGGATAGCGAAAGCGTTTGCGTTCGCCTACCAGCAGGGCAGTACGTAGAGCCGCTGCCCCCGCGATCATGAACGCCACAACTCCCACTCCAATCGCAATGCGAGCGGCGGCAAAACAGATGGCAAACAGCGTAGTGACCAGAAGTAAACTGGAGATGTGGAAGTTGGACGTGTGTGGCGATAGCGACTCCAGTACACTCATGTCACCGCAATGTGGACACGTCTCGTCCGCGACCGGCCGTGGCTGCCGACAGTGCGGGCAAACTACCGTCGGATGTTCGAGGAACAACATCTCCGTGGCACGCAGCGGCATCCAGCCGCAGCGGCTACACGGCGAGTCGCCAAGAGGACGTTTCGCTTGGCAATTCGGGCAAAGGTCTTTGCTCATCTCTTCTTAACCCGGCCGTTGGCCGCAGCCAAAAAAAGATCTTGGGCTGCGGGCGCTCACCGATTTCGATGTGCACGCGTATCAGGAATGATGCGGGAAGGCGGAATCCGGAATGAGGCACGGAAAAGAAAGTAACGGCCAGCCGAATGTTCGCGGTTCCGTAATGTTCGTTCTTCATTCCCGATTCATTTCCCCATTCGACAGTGGTTTCCAGGAACATGCACGACACGGTCTAAAGATGGGGCAGCAACTTGAGGACTCCTGCGCTGGGACGGGCAATAATGTGGGCAGAGATCAATTTGCCCAGTCCGTCGACTCTGGCCTTTCCGGCCTCCACTGCCGCCTCGACGGCAGCGACGTCGCCTTTGATGAGTACCGTAATGTACCCACCGCCCAGCTTCTCCTTGCCGATCACTTCGACGTTGGCAGCCTTGCACGCCGTGTCGATCGCCTCGATCACGGCGGTAAACCCTTGTGTTTCGATCAGTCCGATGGCATAGTCCCGCTCGGTCGCCATAGATTCGGTCCCTTCCGTTGCTTGTGTTGCCGCGTCCTGCTCCGTGGCCGGGAAAAAAACAGCCTCTTGCTCGAGTAGCGGTTGATACTCCGCCCGGGCGTGAATCACTTTCGCCGATTCGCGGTCAGGTGCATTGAGAATCGTACTCGTGCAGGAACCACCCATACTCTCAATGCGTCGCCGCGCAGCATCAACGGCCCTTTCCAAGGCCGCGGGCATGCCGGCAACACGCAAACAGACGCCATAGAGGTCGTTCAACTCATACTGGAGGATCTCAACGGGAGCAGCCTTCTCGATCGTGTCGATCGTGACCAGCGCCGGCCCGAGTCCTGTGATCTCCAGGATCGCCACACCTTGTTCCACGTGAAATTCCTCACTCGACCCGTTTCGAGCATCTACCTGACGCACAGCCACATCGATCATAACTCAATCCGTACTTCGCAAACACGGTGGGCGACTTCCCGTAGCGGAAGCCGCCCAGGCTTCAGCCGAAGTACCATACACGCGGCCATTCCGCTGAGCCCTGGCGGGCTCAGCTACGGCTACGCTCGGCCATTCCGCGGAGCCCTGGCGGGCTCAGCTACGGCGGGCTGCAGCTACGGCGGGCAATTACGGCGGCGCCAGCTGGCGGCGGCTCAGCTTACGGCGGGCTCAGCTACGCTTGCCGCAAAAAAGGGGAGGCTCCTGAGCTAGCTGCGACTTGCCAAGAGACGGCGGAGCGTCTGCGATGCGGCACGTCAGAGCGTACGGCCGCTCAAGGGGCAGGTGTCCCTCGCAGCACCTTGCGAAACTGGTCGCGTCGCAAAGCGGAGATCGATCTGCCTGCTGGAGCAACGTCGCGTTCTTCGAAAGTCCTCCTGGCGTCGACTTTCTTCAGCGGATCTTGGTTGCCGCCCACTTGGTGTTCGGCGAGGTGGGGCCTTGCGGAACCAGGCAGGTGGCGAAATTCCTCCAGTTGACTGGTTTGGATCGCTTCATCGGCACCAGCTACGGTTGTCAGTACGATTTCCGCGTCCAGCTGGAGCAGGCCTTGGTCGACTTCGGCGAAGAAGAACGGACTCGTTTGGCTCCGCACATGCGTCCCCGCGAGATCACCGCCTGCCAGGACGAGACCTTTCATCCCCGGCCTTGTCTGGTAGCCATCGAACCGCTGTCCAATTTCATCTTGCTGGAACAATACGCCGACAATCGCACTTCAGAAACCTGGGACGAGTACATGCGCGACGCGACGCAAGGCCTGGCCGTCAAGATTGTTCAATCGACCAGCGATGAGGGCTGTTCCCTGATCAAGCATTGTCGCACAAGCTTGGGAGCTCACCATTCTCCCGATCTTTTCCACATCCAAAGGGACGTGAGTCAAGCCTTTGGTGGCACCACCAATGGAGCGGTAAAACGCACGGAAACCAAGCTCCGACAAGTGCGACAAGAGACCATGCGTTTGCAGGAGGAAGGAAGCTACCTCGGAGCCACACACGAGACCTTCTTCCAGAGGCAAATTCAACTGTCACAAGAGGAAGAAAAAGAAACCGAAAGATGCGTGGAGGGGGTGAAAACAAGACGCCAAGAGGTACGCGACGAGATTCGTGGCATCGGTCACGACTACCACCCCTTTGATGTTCACACGGGTGCCCCCCGGCAGGCAGAAGAGGTGGAGCGGGCGTTGAACACACGCTTCGACAAGGGGGAACAATTAGCCCAGCAATGGGGTGTGCCCAAAAGTTGGGCAGCAGTCGATTGCGAAAGCAATCAAGGGATAACCACCAGATTCAGGCAACTCAGTTGTTATCGGGCCGGGAGGCTCCCCGTTTTTGCCGCAAGCTGCGGAGGCTGGGCAGTTTTCGGCCCAGGCCTCCCATTCTCGTGTCAGTTGAGGGTGGGGAAGACCAGTTCCGGCCCGGTTTCCATCGGTTCGGCGACGACCGGTTTGCCGGCATTGCCAATCTCGATCGAAGACTCCACTGCGTTGGGCAAAGTCACGGCTGGTGCCGTCTCGAGGATGGGTGGATGGAGTGGTGCTGCCTCGTGCGGCGCCAACACACTCTGCTCGGGACTCTGTTGCGACGTCTGACACGGATCCAAGAGGAAATCCTCGAGACAGGGATCGAGTCCGGCATCGGTGGGACAAGGCTGCTGGATCTCCGGCACGACGAATTCCGGGCATTCATACTCCGGCACGGCCAACTCATATCCGTCCACACTTGGGACGTCATTCGCCTCCAAAATATGCCGGCGGAGGATGCAGAGCAGTTCCTCGATGGCCTCATCCGATTCATGCAGGCCGCTATGCGTGGTGTGGACTTGTTTTTCGGTGGTGACCCACGGATGCTTTGCGCTTTCACGAGCCACGACACCATCGCCAATTCCTTCGAGCGGCGACAGGCAACCCACACCAATGATATTGTGCAGCTGGACGTTTTCGCCCGGGCAGAGAGTCTGAACGGCCTGCAGCAGACCGCTGCCAGGCTCCATCAGGTCGATGCTGGTAGGAATATTGCGAGTCAGTTCCGGCGAAAAGACACCCGGATTCTGCTTGATCAACCAGGCATGTTCGATTCTCTCTGCCGACGGCAGTTGCACACAGGTCGAGCTGATTCGTCCCAGAGTACGACTGGCCAACTGCGATCCGTCGTGTGGTGTCCCCATGAAGACAGCACGGCGCACAAAGGGTACCGGCTCGAAATAGAACAACTCGTGCAATCGCTTGCGGCCTTCGTCCGGGATGTTGATTTCGGTCAGCGGACGATTTGCCACGCTGCACCACAGCCGATCATCGCTGTGCGTTATTACCAGCTTGCTGACCAGGCCGCCCATGCTGTGTCCCACCAGGGCCGTATTGGCAATTCCCGGGTCTTCTCCCCGCGGGTCGAACGTTTCTTTCATCGCCAGCAGTTCACGCCGCAAGATAGCTGCCGATTCCGGGAACGGTCGTCCGGTCGGATACCGGTAGGCCATCAACTGGACGCAGTTCCTCAATTCCGGGCGGGCCAGGATCTCGTTGGCAAATTGTGCCCAAATGCGCGGTGACGAAAAGAACCCGTGCACGAACACGACGGGATACTTGCCCGCTTGGTACGGTTCGAGCATGAACAACTTCTCTTGTCCGGCTTCGGCCGAACCGGGTCGGATCAGCCCTTCCCAGGAACTGTAACCACTCTTGCGAATTCCATACTCCAATGCCGCCGACGTATCGGTCGCCATGGCGATGCGCTGTCCGCCGAAATCGACCGCAGTCACGCGCAGCGGATCATAGAATTCCAGCGGACCATGAGAGGTCTTCGCGCCGACTGGCGGTGCTTGCCCCGCCAAGGCGGCCAAGCTGGGACGCAGGACGACCGTGGCACCAAAGGGGGTCTCGTCGTTCAGGAAGCGGTCCGGCTCGCGATGTTCGCGCACGACAACCAATGGCACACCCAGACCCGGGCAGGAATAGTGATGGTTCAACTTCTGTGGAGTCGCACTGTCGACTAGCTCAACGCGGGTAAAATCAGCCGGCTTCCACACGAATCCGCGATACGACGTGGAAATCGTGTGCATTCCCGTGGGCGTCATCACGCGCAAGCCCGTGCTGGGATCTAGCCGTCCGAATCGTTGAGCCGATCCGATCAATCGCGCCAAACCGTGATGGTAGAGTTCCCAGGCCGCCCGATACTCGGATCGACGCGCGGCGCCAGGCGACTGCAAGAAGTTCCAGCTGAAGGCGACCGTCTCGAAATACAAATCAACACAGGTCACCATTTTCGCTCGTTCAGCATCCATGCCGGCCGAGAGGGCATAGCCGGCCAGGGTGACACCCAGGCAGGGATTCTGCAGCGCCGATAGGGCGGCCTGCTGCGGTTGGTCCGCCATAATCACCATCTCTTGCACGCGACCAGCGCGGCCCGCACGAAGAGCGGCCAGCTGATTGCACAGCCCTGGTTGATGGGTGGGGGCCGGAGAAGGAGGAAACAGCGGTGGCATGAGTGTCTGGTAATATCCATCGTTGGCCGATAGCGTGGCCATCGACGTTGCCAGCGTCCAGGCGATCGCCCATGTCGCACGCCAACACCAAGTCCACTTCACCGAGACAGATGATTGCCCGCTGCGCCGCATGTTGTGCTCCACTGCACGCTTGCCAGTACTCGCCTTGCCGCACGCTGCCAGAGAGCCAAGCATCCACCCAGCTGCTTGCGATCGTACTGCGGGGCAACATGATGCAAAAAGACAACAACACCACATTGGCTAATCGGCGCAAACTGCCCGAGGATTGCGGATTCTGTCGACTGCGGAGGATTTGCCGCAAAAAAAACGCTCGACTGCGTGGAGCGTATCGGTTGTAGGGTCTGCCGTGAGCCCCAGCGGCCGGCGCCAGCTGATTTCCCGTGACCGGCGGACCGGAGAGTTGGAGCAGTGGAGGATTGAGCGGCCCGCACGACGACATGTCCAATGGATCAAGCTTCTGTCCCGCTGGTCCTGAAATCGTGAGGTGGCCTTCGGCCACTACCGCTGTAGCTCGGGATCCTATTCCGAGCTCGGACGGGACAGGATCCCGTCCTACTCGTCCACCACTCCGGAATCACACAACGAGGGCGCAAGCTGATGATCTCCTGAGACTCAGTCGATCTTGGCGGTGACCGTTTCGAGGATGGCCTGTTCGCGGCGTTGGAGTAACTGCCCCTGCATCGGCAAGATCGAGCGGTACACCCACACGACAACACCGAGCTGAACGAGCGACGCCAGCAGGTAGATTGGGACGTGCAGGAGCCAGCCATTTTCATGCGCCAGCAATTCAATGCCCAGAGCGATGCAGGCGGGCAACACAGCAACCGGCGACAAGAGAGCGGCCAGCGTGTGAATCAAGATGGTGACCCACTTTGCCCGAGCCGGTTTGAGCGTTCCGCTGGCGGTTGCCGACGGAGCCATGATGGAAATCACGTTCCCCAGCAGGCAGAAGACGATATATGCCGCCGGCAACTGAAGCAGGGTTGCCAGGTACGCCATGACCCCAATTCCCTTGAAGAGTTGCAGGCAGGAGAGCGCGAGAGCGGAAACACCGATCGCCAGGGGAGCAATCGCCAGATTCTTGCCCAGCAGTACATCCTGACGCGGGCAAGGAGAGAGGACGGTGGCCCGAAACCCGGCGCGATCGAAGCCGAACAGATTGAAGAGGACTTGCGTGTAACACAACAAAGTCATGCTGATGACCCCCATTCCCAGAAATGGGCGTGCCAGGTCGGGCATCTGCCGATCAGGTCCCCAGAAGATCATCACGCCGAAGAAGCCGAGCAGAAATATGGGGCTCAAGACAAGAATCTTGCCTTCTGGCGCGCGCATCAAGGATCGCATATTTCCCAGCATGACGGCTGTCGCCTGGTCGGAAAGCAGGGCAACGCGTTTTTCCAGGAAACAGGTGGCGGGAGTCTTCGTACTCAAGACCGCCGCTCGCTTCCGCGTACCGGTTTGGAATCCTCTCGTGTAGTAGAGCATGGTGCTACGGTACGACCGCCGCAAGCTCAGGCCGCCGATCAGCAGCGTCCCCAACGTCCCCAGCACACCGGGAAGAACGTGTCCCGCCGCGGCAGAATGGACACCGTACGGGAGCCAACCAGGCGGGACAGCCAGGTTGATGATATCCGCGGTGTCGACCACACGTCGCAAGATCTTCTTCTTCTCCTCTGCTTTTCTCTCGGCCAGTTCCTTTCTCAATTCCGCTTCGCGCTGCTGATAGCCCGTCGAGTCGAGTGTCCCTTGATCTAATTCCGACTTCAGCTGTTCCGTCACCAGTTGCTCCGCGCCGGGCCCATCCTTGCGATGACTTCGTTGCACGACGATATTCACCAGGTTGGGAACTTGCACGAGCAGGATGAAAGCGGCGGTGACCAGGGCGACAATCGTACGGCGGCGGCGTTTGTTGACCATCAAGACCTGCAGCCAACCGCGCAACTGGTGCGTAATCGCCGTGACCATCAACACGAAACTCATCAGCAACGGAAAGAGGATCAGCATGGCCGGCCCCTTGACGATCACCAGGCCGAGCCCCAGTCCCGCCGCGGTGGGGAGGAACACGAGCAGGCTCAAGGAGATCCACGAGCCGAAAGTAGTTCAGCAGATAGGTACCGCTCAGCGAGACAGGCAAATGCAGGAGTTTTTCGGGAGACAGTGCCTCCGATCGCTGCAAGTCGGTAATCAGTCCCATCAACCAGAAGAAGAGGAAGGCTGCGATGATGACGTCCCACACCAGCAGCAGTTCATCCGGCGTGATCTTCGGCATCGCGAACATGCCGATCAGCAAGGCCACGAAGAAGGAGCACACCGCGCCCAACAGGCACAGGACCAGCAGGATCAGGCCCAGCACCGCGTTCAGCGATCCACGCCGTTTCCACTGATTGACGCTCAACCGCCACCGTAGCCAGACGATCGTCTTGAATTGCTGCCAGATCATGGTCGCCCGGCTCCGCGGTACTCGCCGCTTCATCGTTCGCGTCCTGATGGTTCGACTCCGAAGCCGATCCGACTTCGTCGGCTGCTACGACTTCGGCAACCAGCGCCGGACCGCCTTCCAACCAACTCAGTTGCTGGTGCATCTCGTCGGTCGTGCCGACCATTTCCAGGAAGCGATCTTCCAGAGATCGTCCGTGCCGCAAGACGCTGAGCGAACCTTGCTCGACGAGCTTACCTCGACGATGATTCCCACGTGCGTGCACAAGCGTTCCACAATCTCCAACACATGCGAGGTCAAGAACACGGTTGAACCGCGTGAGACATACTTGAGCAACAGATCGCGGATCACGCGCGACGTGACCGCGTCCACGCCCTCAAACGGCTCGTCCAGAAACAGCAGATCGGGATTCGGCAGCAAGGCGGCGGCCAGGGCCACCTTCTTCCGCATCCCGTGCGAGAATTCCAGAATCAACTTCTTCGGATCATCCTCCAGAGAGAGCAGCGACAGCAACTCGCCGATTCGCTGCCGAATCGTCTCCGCGGGGAGCAAGTACATGCGGCCGATAAACGTCAGATGTTCGCGGGCCGTCAGGTTGTCGAACAGCGCCAGATCTTCCGGCACGACACCGATTCGGCGTTTAATCTGCAGGGACTGGGCGGCGTCCAGAGGGTTCTGGCCCAGCAGCGAAATCGTGCCGGCCGAGGGTGCCAGCAACCCGGTCAGCATCTTGATGGTGGTCGACTTGCCAGCGCCGTTGGGACCAAGAAAGCCGTAGAACGTTCCACGTTCCACCCGCACGTCCACCGCGTCCACGGCACAGAAGTCGTCGAAGTATCGCGTCAGTTGCCGTGTCTCAATGGCAAAGTCCATGGACCCCTCAAACGTGTCAGAGCCAGTGTGGCGGCTACTTGAATTCGAGAAACGCAAACACGAAATGAACAAACAGCACGAAGAGCGTGGCCCACAGAATCGTCGACGTCACTCCTTGGCTGACCGCCCGGCTGGAGTCCTTCGGGGCCGCTCCTCGCGCGTAGGCAATCACGGCAATCCCGACAGCACAGACGGTCGTCTTGGCCAACAGCCAATAGGTTCCGTCGTACAACCAGCTGACCCGGCACAATCAACTCTCGATGAAAATAGAGTTGCCAGAACCACGGACCGCGATGCGGATGCGTGGCCGTAAAGACCACCAGGCTGGTCACGGCAGCCGCCGCATAGCCGATCGCCAGCAGCCACGGTGTGCCGACCAGAAACGCGTAGAGGATGCCGGTCAGCAAGTAGCGACGCGGCTCGACACCCAGCGTCTTCAAGGCATCCATCTGCCGTCCGTATCGTTTGCCGCCCACATCGGAAGCAACCGCCGCTCCACACCGCGCGGCAATCAGAATCGTCACCAGAATCGGGACCAGGATTCGATACAGAGCGAACCCCATGCTACGCAACAGGTCTTCGATCAACAGCGGTTTCGTATAGTTGGCATTGGGCAGAAAGCGGAACGTGAAATAGGTCGAGACGAAACCGATGATGGCTCCCGCAATGGCGATGTAGAGCCAGGCGGAAGGGCTGGCCACCGAACGCAGATAGTGGAGCAGAAATCGACATCCCCACCAGGGGCTCTTCCAGACCGGCAGCAACCGCCACGGCAGTTGCAGGCACGATTCCACGAACCGAGACGTGTCCGCCAGGAAGCGCGACGTCCCGTGGGAAAGACGCTGCAGTGGGATGGGAAGGCGAGTGCCGGGCACGCTGATCAGCTCATCACGGGACGATCCCGACTGCTGCAATATCTCGCTCAGCCGCGGCCATTGCGGCTTATCGATCAGGCGCAGCGCGCACTGCTCCGGATCGATCAGGTAGATCGCGTCGGCGATCCGCGACAACGCCTCGTAATCGTGCGTCACGATCAGCAACGTGCAAGGATGGTTGGCATACGTCTGTTCGATCACGTGCGTCACTTCCGCCGCCGTGGCGCTGTCGAGCCCCGAAGTCGGTTCGTCATAGAGCACGACGTGCGGATCATAGGCCAACACGCGAGCGATCGCCAGATCGCTGGCGCTGACCGCCACTCAAAGAAGCCGTTCGCACATTGGTCGGTACGCCCAGTTCTTCCAGCAGTCTCTCGGGAGAGAGCCTGCTATCGGAGCGACCTGGCGCGGATCCATGTGCACGGGCCAGCCGCACGTTTTGCAGCGGAGTGAGTTCATCAAACAGGGCAAAGTCCTGGAACACCACGCCGATCGATCGCTGCTCCTGGAGAAGATGCCCTTGCTCGTCGCACAAAGCAATCGCCCCCGACAGACGTCAGCCCTTCTTCACGCTCGTCGATCAGCCCCGCGATCGCCTTGAGCAGCGTGGTCTTGCCCACGCCACTGCGGCCGACGATCAGCGTGACCTTTCCGGCGTCGAAGCGAATCGACGTGTTTTCCAAGAGAATCCGCTGGCCAGCCTGCACCGTCACGCCGCGCAGCTCAACACTCGTCGTCCCTGCGCGGTCGGAAACCGACACATCTTCCGGCTGGCCACGGGCCATCACTTCACTCCCTGCAACTGAACGGCGAACGGATTCACGTCGGGATACCCGCCCAAACGAACGGGCAACAGACGTATTGGCTGGGATCTTTTTGATGGGGACCGAATCAGGTGGGCGTGTTGAGCACCAGCCAACGGCAGTCCTTGTCCAGAATCTGGTTGCGCAGCACCTGGGCGAATTCGGGGGCAATGCCCTGCCTCGCGCGTTCCAAACAGCAAGTCGCCGATGCGCCGCACGCACGGTTCGACGTAGTCGGCCGCCAACTGCACGGCCTCCCTCGCCTCGGCCGTTTGCCACCGCTGTTCGAGTCGCTGGTGCAGCCGCGGATTGTCGACCAACACCTCGCGAAAGACCTGCCAGACGATCGCCCGAAACTCCGGATCGTCGATGACACGTGACAGGTTGCGCCGCACAGCGTCACGCACTTGCTCGTTCTTGGCAACTTCCTCCAGGATCTGACGCTGAACCGCCACCATGTCGCTGCTGTGGCTGTCCAGGACCGGCATCCCTTCCTCGCGCACAAAGCGATTCCACTCCTCCTGCGTCAGGTTCTTTTCGGGGAGGAACGATTTGTCGTAGAGCAACCGCCACCCAAAGCGCCAGAGCGACGCACGCTGAAACATCTCCTTGCCGATCTCGTTCGCCAACGGTTCGGCGTTACGCGTCACAATCGGCCAGATTTCCTGTCGTACCAGCGGCACGATATCCTGCTCGACAACGCGATCCTGATAGCGGCTCCCCAAGTTCTCGAGTTGCTCGCGCCGCCGCGACAAAGCCGTGGTCAAGTCCTGCTCCACCACTTCCATGGCATCAAACAGGCCCCCCATCACAATCGGCTTCAGCGCATCGAGAATCTCCCGGTGATGCTCCTCATAGGTGTAGAGTATCTCCTGGGCAATGCGAATTTGCTTCTCCGGCGGAAGCATCGTCTCCATCACCCAAGCGAGCGATTGCGGCGTCGTGTAATAGGTCAGGTGCGAGCGATCACACAGGGCCGGGGCGTGCGGATAGAGCAACGCCTCGGCCACCGGGCCGGGAGCGTGGCGAGCCTCTTCGGATGGCGGGTCGTAGACCCGGCGGATCTCACCCACCTGCTCGATCGCATCCCGAGCGTCGACTCGATAGATCGGATCACCCGCGGCGATGGGCCAATCCCCGTCCAACTGCAGCTTGACCACACGTCGCTCGGCAGTCGCAAATTCCCACAAGTCACCCGCCATCCGATGACCGTCCGAGCGCGGCGCGAACAGGTATTCGTTGAGCCACAAAGACAGCAACAGCGCGGCGGTGATCCAGACCACCAGGCCGATCAAGATCCGCACGTATTTCATTGTCGCCATCCCCATTTTCTCACATCCCCACGCCGCCCCACCCCGAGGCTATAGCCCGCATCCTGGCCACGAAGGGGCGGCAGAAAGAGGGAATTCAGACATCGCACAAGTATAACTATATCGCGATCGTCTGGAATATCTTTGTATCGGCGGCAGGAAAACCGTCCGAATTGGGGGGGCGCCGGTGAACCGAATTCCCGCGGCATTACTGGTGGGCAAACAGCTCGGCGATGCGGATTTTCCAACCAGGGATTACGTCACCGGCATCCAGTTCGTCGTCGTTACGCAACAGGATGATCTCCTGGCTGGAACGGTAGACGTGCATCGTGCGATGGACTGGATTGACAACAAGCACCATGCGGGTGCCATTGGCAAGCCAGCAATACGCCTTCTCTTCGACGTCCGAAAACGACTCGCTCGGAGATACGACCTCGCCAACGAGATCGGGCGCGAGTGGAACAAAGCCAACTTCGTCCGGGACACTGGCCATGCGACCCGCCGACACGAATGCCACATCCGGAGCTCGTACCGTGTCAGGATCGCGGGCCAGAAGAAAGCCGGTTTCCGCGGCGTAGACGGTTCCCAGTTGATCGCGGAAAACGTGGTTTGCCAACATCCATCCCAACTTGAACGCCACGCGACCGTGTCGTCCGCCAGCAGGTGACATCATGTGCAACTCTCCCGCCACCAACTCGTATCGCTTGCCGTTGTCGGGCATGGCGGCCAGTTGTTCCGCAGTGATATTTGAAGTATTCGTGGTCATCACATCACGGGTCTATTCGGGAGGGGACCTGTTGCTTTGATTGTAGCATGATGCTTGTCAAAAGGCACTGTTTGTGCTCTCGGATGCCGAATCAGCGACCACCGGCGTGGCCGGTGGCATGAGGAGCGCCCTAAAAGGGGCCAGAGATTGGAGGGGTGGAGTATTGGAGTGTTAGGGAAACCGCCCAACCTCCCTACGAACGAGACATGACGTGGATCGACCAAAAATATCTCCGTGCCCATCACTCACTTCTCCCACACTCCCACACTCCACCACTCCAGAATCACGCAGGCAACGGTCGAACCTTGTCAATTCTCACCAGCAGAGCTGGTGGATTAGCCCGGATTTAGCTGACCTGCCGATGACGCACGCCGAGCCAGTTGCGGATCAGTTCGGGCGAGAGAGCAGCCAGTTCGCGCACGATGTGATCGGCGTGCTCAAACAAGCTGACTTCACGCCCCTCGGTCACCAGGGCAATGCTCATGGCTCCGGCACGATTCGCCGCGGTGACCCCCACCACGGCATCCTCGATCACGGCGCACGTCGCTCCGGACACACCCAAACGCCGAGCACAGGTGAGAAACACTTCGGGGTCTGGTTTGCCACGCGAAACGTCGACCGCCGTCACAACCACATCGAAGTACTTTCGACATGCCAGTTGATCGAGTACCAGAAAGACATTGTCGGGCGGCCCCGAAGAACCAGCCGCTAACCCGAAGCCCGCATCTTTGAGTGACACGATCAGAGACGCGGCACCCGGCATCGCCTGAAAGTCTGCACTGAGCAATTCACGAAAGAGCTCTTCCTTGCGGTCATCCAACCGAACGATTTCGTCACGTGTCCACTGCTGGCTGGGCCACAACTGGGCGATCGTTTCACGCGTGGTTCTGCCGAACGTCGCCCGGAACTCATCTTCCGTCATGCGGGGACAGTTGCCGTCATCGGCCAGCGCCAGCCAACTGTGGAAATGCGCTTGGTATGAATCGACGAGCACTCCGTCCACGTCGAATATCACGCAGGGGCGATCGCGGTGCATAGGCGTTACTTGGATTCCTACTGCCTGTTCCCTTTTGTCTCGTTCCCTTTCACACCGTGGCCTCCCTCTCCCCCCTCTTCCGGCAACTCATCCATGAGCCCGGAAGGACAGACTTCCTTTTCTCCACATTCGTGGCAGACGATGTGGATCAAGTCGGCCCCCCCCAACCGCAAATCATGGGATTGGCACAGCTCGTAAAGCTTTCTCAGGTGAACGCATGTCATGGTGGCACTCCCGTTATGACTAAAGTCGATGTACCTGTGGCTGCAGTGGGTCGCCTCCCCCACGGCCACCACTCGTTTGGCGTCACGAGCACCGGCTCCGCTCGCGGTAAGCGTTTCTCGCTATAGCAATGTCTTCGGCGCTCGCTCAGGAAAGTGGCACAGAGTCGACACGCGAATGCCGAAGTTGTTCTTGATCCCTCCCTTAGCAGTCCATTCGAGGCGGCAGACGCGGCCCGCGCCGAAGAAGTCACTGCACCGCATTCTACCCGCCTGAGGCCTCAGGAGACAGGGCGGTGCCCAGCGGCACGCCAGAGGAATACGGCAAACCGATCCTCGGCAGGTAGATTCTCGGTGAGGGTATGTTGGCGGATCGGCGTGAAAATTGAGGCATTGGGGAGCCACGTTGGCGATGGGATGTCGACGCTGTTTGGGCCTGTGACAGGATGCGCAAAGCCGTCCGTTGCCACCCTTACGCCGCACACACGCGTCCAAACAGGCATCCTGCATTCAGATTGCCGAACACTCCAATGTCGCCAACTCGGACTGCCTCATGCCCCCTGCTTCTTCATCGCGTCGCGTTCACGTGCTGTTCTCTCGCGGCTTGTCGCAACGTTGACAGCAGTCGTTCGTGAAGTTGCTTCGGTGTCTGGTAGCCGGTAATGGATTCGATCACATCCCCATTGTTGAGAATGACTACGGTCGTGGGAAATGACTTGATCAGTAGCAGCTTCACTAAGTCGGGTTGGTCTTTCACGTTCACGGCCACGGGAACGAATTGCAGTCGCAGATCACTGACCACCTGCCGGTCCTGCAGCGTCGTCTTCTTCATCTTCTGACAGAACAGGCAATCATCCATCGTGATGAACACGACCAGCGGCCGCTGGGTTTCCAGCGCCGTCCGCCAGGCTGTCCTCACGTCACGATCCCAGTCGAGGGACTCTTTTGAATGCGGAGTGGCCGTTTCTGCCGCGGATCCCACAACGGCCAGTGTCAGGAGGATCGCGATACTCAGCAGTTCTTTCCAGATTGGCTTGCTCAGCACGTCCCACCTCTCCCCAAAGTCGGTAGCTCCAGACATCCGTTGCGCATCGCGGTCGCACAGTGAGTCCCCCGTGCCGGCCGGCGTTCTGGCCGTCGCAGAAGGCGACGAGCAGTGTTTGGGGGGCGCGGCGTACTGCGCACTACACAAAAAGCTATATCGTCCATTGCGCCTGCCGTCTGTGTGAGGAAGCCGGTATTCGGCCACTTTTGATCACCAGGCCAATCCGTCAGGCAGCCACCGGCACGCCAAGCTCTGCGCATTCCCTCCGTTTTAACACCCATCACCTGGGATCAGGCTCTCGCAGGAAGCGACGTGCAGATTGCGCGCCGCCGCATTCGCAGAGTTTCGCCCAGCCGGTAAAGTTGACCCAACTTGCGGCGTCACGGATAATCACGGCACCCAGGAGGCCGTTGCTCGCCCTGCCGCGAGTTCTCCGACAGCCCTACTCACGACACAGATCGAGAAGAATACACGGGAGTCGCGTCATGCGATGGCACCACGCACGAATTGTCTGGCTTGGCCTGGCGTTGTCTTGTTGCGGCGTCGTGCGCGGGGAAGATCGGGAAACCGGCCGTGCGTTCGCCACGCGTTCAGAAGTGATCGCTCCACACGCGATGGCGGCGACCAGCCAGCCACTGGCCACGCAGATTGCCTTGGAGACGATGCGCGGCGGGGGGAACGCGATTGACGGAGCCATCGCTGCCAATGCTGCGCTCGGCTTGATGGAACCAACCAGTTGTGGAATTGGAGGTGACTTGTTTGCCATCGTATGGGATGCCAAGACGGGCAAGCTCTATGGCCTGAACGCCAGCGGACGATCTCCCCAGTCCTTAACCCTTGACGAGTTCCGTCAACGCCAGTTGACCGCCGTTCCCAAATACGGACCGCTTCCCGTATCGGTACCCGGCTGCGTCGACGGGTGGTTCGAACTTCATCGCCGTTTCGGGAAGCTCCCGATAGCACAGATCCTGGCCCCCACGATCCGTTACGCTCGGGAAGGTTTTCCGGTTTCGGAAGTGATTGCCTCTCACTGGCAGCGGGGGGCACAAGTGTTTCAGGACTATGCCGGTTTCAAGGAAACCTACATGCCCGGCGGTCGCGCACCGCGGAAAGGAGAGATGTTTCGCAATCCGCTGCTGGCCACGACGCTGGAGATGATCGCAACAGAGGGACGTGACGCCTACTACAAAGGTGAAATCGCCACCCGAATCGACCAGTTCATGAAACGGGAGAAGGGATTCCTGCGTTATGAGGACCTGGCCGCTCATACATCCGAGTGGGTGGAACCGGTCTCGACCAACTACCGCGGCTACGATGTCTGGGAACTCCCTCCGAACGGACAAGGTATTGCGGCACTGCAGATCTTGAATATTCTCTCCGGCTACGACCTGGCACACGCCGGATTCGGAAGTGTGGAACACCTGCATTACTTCATCGAAGCCAAGAAACTCGCGTTTGAGGATCGAGCGCGTTTCTATGCCGATCCAGGTTTTCAGAAGATCCCGGTGGCGGAGTTGATTTCACCCGCGTATGCCGATCGTCGTCGCGCACTGATCAAATCGGAGCGAGCTGCTCGGCGATACCCGGCCGGCAATCCTTCCCTGGAAGAAGGCGACACGATCTACCTGACGGTGGCCGACGAAGATCGGAATATGGTCTCGTTGATTCAGAGCAACTATCGTGGCTTCGGCTCGGGACTGTGCCCGGACGCGCTGGGTTTCTGCCTGCAGGATCGTGGCGAACTGTTTGACTTGACCGAGGGACGAAGCAACACGTATGCGCCAGGCAAGCGTCCTTTCCACACGATCATTCCAGCCTTCATCACCAGGGATGGCCAGCCGCTGATCAGTTTCGGTGTCATGGGCGGGGCGACTCAGCCGCAAGCCCACGCACAAATTGTGATGAACCTGGTCGACTTCGGCATGAATCTCCAGGAAGCCGGAGATGCCCCGCGCGTCGTGCACAGCGGATCGTCCCAGCCGACCGGGGAACGCATGACGGATGGCGGAGTCGTACAAATAGAAACGGGGTTTCCCTACGAAACGGTCCGCCAGCTGCTGACAATGGGGCACGACATACGCTATGCCCTGGGCGTCTTTGGTGGCTATCAGGCCATCCGTTACGACGCCCAACAGGATGTCTATTACGGCGCCTCCGAATCACGCAAGGATGGCCAAGCCGCCGGGTATTAGGGGATGGGGGTGGTGAGGTGGTGGAGTGGTGGAGTCCATGTGCTGCCACACCATGTGCGAGGGATCGTAATTCAAGCCGCAGTCGCGCTGACGAATCCGAGTTGCATCAAGGGGTTCTTTCAATTTCGACCCACCGTTGTTCACGATGGCTTTGCAGAATTGCCTCGCACAAGACGATCTCTCGATGACCGTCCGCAAAGGTAGGAAAGGTCGGCGTGGCCGAAAAATCTCCCGCCTGAATGTACCCGTAGAAATCACGAAAACATTGCTTGAACGTATCCGGGAACCCTTCGTTGTGTCCCCCGGGATAGTTGATGAACTGGCTCGCCCGCGAGCTCAACAGCGCCGGATCGCGCAGCAGCAACTGATTCGGCTCGTCGCGATGACCGATCCACAGTTCATTGGGCGACTCGCTGTTCCAAGCCATCGCCTGCTTCGAACCGGCCATTTCAAATCGCAGGCAGTTTTTGCGTCCCGCCGTGACCTGCGAGACGAACAGGCACCCACGCGCGCCCCCAATGAAACGGAACATGATACAGCCGTAGTCTTCCGTATTAACGTCCACCGACTCGCTGGCGGCCGGAGCCCCTTCCTTGCCCTTAAACGTTTCAACCACTCCCACCGGCCGCTGCCTCACCGGAAAAACCGTGCTCAAATCAGCACTCACCGACGCCACTTCTAGCTGCGTGATCGCATGGATCAAATCGAGCCAGTGCGTGCCAATGTCAGCAACTGCCCGCAGCGCCCCACCTTCCTCGGCAACCACGCGCCAATTGAAATCAGTCTCGTGAAACAGCCAATCCTGGACATAATTCCCCGTTACGTGAAACAGGCGTCCAAGTCGACCGTCTCGCACCTGCTGGCCCGCCTCCAAACAGAGGGGATAATAGCGAATGTTGTAGTTGACACCCGCGACCAGTCCCGCATCGCGAGCCCGCTGCACAAGCTCGGCCGATTCCCGGCTGTCCATCGCCAGCGGCTTTTCGCACATGACGTGCTTACCACGTGCCAGTGCCTTCTTGGCCATCTCGTAGTGAAACTTATTGGGCACCGCAATGTGCACACTGTCGACGTCGCCATCTGAGAGCAACTCATCCAGATCCTGATATGCCTTGGGAAGCTGTAAATGAGCGGCTGCCGCTCGAGTTCGCTCGAGGTCGGCATCCAGAATCCCGCTGACTCCAACGCCCGCCCGACGCAACGCTTCCACATGTACCGGGCCGATGAAGCCAGATCCAATCACCGCAGCCTGTAACGGACGCATATTTCCCTCTCGTAAGATCGGAATTGGTCATTGGTCATTGGTTATTGGTTATTGTTATTGGCGGTCAAGGCCAGTCGCGCCATGCGGAAAGTCGACAGAACTCGAAATATGCAACTCGCCAATGACCAGTGACCAGTGACCAGTGACCAGTGACCATGCCGATGACCAGTGACTGCAGTGACCAATCGACCAATGACCAATGACCAGTGACCATGACGAATGACCAATGACCAATGACCAATGACCAATGACCAATGACCAACAAACCGCCTACATCACCAGCTCACACTCTAACGAATTGCACGGAGAACTCAATCTGGGAGGTGCAAAAACGTCTGGCAGCGCCGTGCTGTGCGGCAACGGTGGGATGACTTCAGTCGCCGTGACCCGGTTCCTCACATTGCCGAGCGATGCTGGTGGTGGGAGACGGCGAAAGCCCTGGCCGCTGGTTGCTGCCACTGGTGGGGCGGATGAGCGAAAGATGGACGAGGCTGCGCGGTGGACCAGCGCCACCTGGCTACGATTCTCCGCAGCCGGAGCCGGCATTGGCTTGGCAACGAACGGGAACAGTGAATCTTCGGCCGGAAAGCAGACCGAATAATGTCGCTACGGAGCGCACGACGGGGGCGGAGAACAGATGGTCGACGAGCTTTCCGACCAGGTCTTTCCCATTCAGAAATGGTGCACGTTCGACACCCGGTGATGTGCTTTGCGATGCAATTTCTTATCGACCCAATCGGCGATGATGTGATACAGATGCGAGCCGACGGTCTCATAGGGTCGCAGTGCCACACGAGCGCGCTGTCCAGCATACACCTGCTCGCTTTGGCTGCCATCCAATTCCACAATGCCTGTGAAACGGGGTGAGAGCAATTCGTAACTGGCACTCGCCACCGCCTGGGGAACCTGACTCGTGTTTCGCACCGCCAGCACTCCACCGTTGGGAGCGCAGAGCGACATGTCAATGGGAATCACGGACGCGCGTGGTTCGACCTTGGTGAGTGTTGTCAGCAACACGTCGCTGCCGGGAAGATGGACCCGCGTTGCCTTGCCGGTATTCAGACGGAAGGAGGGCATGTCCTGCTGCGCGATCGAGAGGCGAACTTCCTTGGCCGCTTCGTTGCCAATCGAAAGCAGGTGACTCCCCTTCGTCAAGTATCGGCCGGCAAGGGAATCCAGGTTGCGGCCGATGACTTTCCCACTGCACGGGGCCCGGACCACCAGGCTGTCCAATTCACTTCGCTTTTCGGCATGCTGCTTCTGCAGCGTCCGCAGCTGTTCCGACTCCGCTTGGAACTTCGCCATCTCTCCTTGCCGTTGGTGGATACGACGCTTCAGTTCAGATTGCTTGACCGCCACGGCCAGTTCCGCCAACTCGTGATCCAATTCATCGTTGCTCATCACCGCGAGCACTTGACCAGCTTCCACGCGGTCCCCTCCTTGCACGCGGATTTCGCGGGCGAAGCCATCGCATTGAGTCCTCACCACCGCCTCGGGCGCGTATTGGACCACAGCCGGTGCGGTCACCGATCCGGGCCACGGCAGGCAGACCAGGCAGATCATGGCGAGCGCCGCGGCTGAGCCGCCGACGACCACGAAATGAAGCCAGTTGGGACGCTCTCCCGCGTCATGGCGTGTGAAGGAGATGAATCGCCGGACCATCGCCCCCAGCCACAACACGAGGGCGATCACCGATAGGATGATGCCAGCCCCCTGCAACAGCGTGGCGGCAGTGAGTACCAGGCTGAAAAAGACCAGATTGCGCCAAATCAGCGAGGCAACACCGTAGCAGCGAACAAACACCCCGCGTGTACCCTGGCAGGTTGGTGGGGTGGACCGCATGCCAAAGAACAATCTCCGCACCAGATAGCTCACGTACTGCTGGCCGGACGTGTAGAGATTTGGCAACTCGAGGAAATCGGACAAGATATAGTATCCATCGAATCGCATCAGCGGGTTGGCGTTAAACAACACTGTCATCACGCTGGCGGTCGTCATCATATTGAAACAGAACTGGCTGGTCGTGCCCGGCGCAACGCGTGCCCAGACGATCGTGGCGACCGCTGCCAGAAAGATCTCGACATACATTCCCGCAGCCGCCACGGCAATGCGTGCCCACTTGCTGCGCAGCCGCCAGCTGGAAGTCACGTCGACATAGGCCAGTGGTGCCAGCAGAATAAAAATGACTCCCGCTTCACGCACATCTCCACCAAACCGTCGGCACGCCACGGCGTGGCCACACTCGTGAATGACTTTCAGCAGCACCCAGGCAATTCCCAGCCAGATCCAGTTCCCGGCCGCCAATATGCCGGACGACGCGTCAAACAGCCGATGATGCTGCGCGACAACATCGCGCAGCGCCCAGCAGACCACAGCCAGCCAGGCAATCAATGCGGGAAAGGAAAAGCACCAGGCCAGCCACGGCTCTAATTGCTGAAAGAACCGGTCAGGATGAAACAGCGGAAGTTGCATTGAGAGAGGACTGATGCGTCGGCCACGGCGATGCTGTCCGAGCGTTGTCACTCCTGCCAAGACACTTCGACTAGCCTGCTCGGCGTCATCTTGTGCCAGCCCCGAGCGAACTACCCACTGACAGATGGCCAGGGCATCGGCTGGTGTGAACTCGCAATCCGCACGCGACCGCCGAGCGTCTGCCAGCACCTCTCCAATCGTCTTGCGTCCGTCGAGTCGCGACGCGAATGCGTATTCGGCCAGACCAAGCCGGAAGAACCGAGCGCTCACCGGGTCTTCGACCACATAGCACTGTTTGCCTGCGAAGGTTTGCAGCCGAAAGACCAATTCGCGCCGCAACGCTGGCACCAGGCGATCCAGGCTGTTGACCAGCGGCAGTTCGTTTTGTTCGTGTCCCATCAGCTCGACGTCCTTTGACGCAAACTCGTGCTACCAGGCGAAGCGCTCGGCGTAAGCCGGCCCAGGGCTTGTGGAACAGAATCCAGCCCAAGTTCTTCCGCTCGCCAGTAATCTCAGCCCACCCATTCATGCCAGGCCGCAAACGCCCGTCGGCATTATCCCATTCGAATTCCGCCACAAAGACGCTTTCGTGTTCCTTCAGTTCTGCTTGAGGATGAATGCGGGTCAACGTCCCGCGGATGGGGTCCTCCGGAAATGCATCGAGGCTCACCGCCACTTGCATCCCCTCTGCCGCGTGGGAGATGTCTTCCTCCGGAACATTAACTTCGACGGTCATTTTCTCCAACGGCGCCACTTCAAACAGCGTTTGTCCGATGGTGAGCGGAGCTCCTTCTGCCTTTTCCAGATCACCCGCCACGACAATCCCGTCGATCGGACTGCGGATTGCCAGGTTGCCGACGCGGTGTTCCAGCAAAGCCGTCTGCACGTTGAGTCGTTCCATCTCCAACTCAGCCAGTTGCGCAGCGCTTGTGCGGTGGGACGCCATGGCCGCATCGCGTTCCTTTTCCGCGTGCGCCATTTCCGCCGCCAAACTGGCCATTTCCCAGCGGATTTCCTGTTCATCCATGCGTGCCAGGACGTCTCCGGCACGCACTACGTCACCGGGTGACACCAGGGACTTGTCGAGCGTGCCGTCGTAGGGGGCAACGATAAATCGCCTCGTGACAGGCTGCACACGGCATTGGCACGTCACTTGGTACGGCCAGGGGATGACCAACAGCAGGGCCGCCCCCGCAGCGGCCAAGCAGAGCACCCGCCCGCGCCAAGTAGACAGCTTGGCACGCAGCTGACGTGCCTTGCGCGACACGAAACTGCGACGGTCCCGTTCCAGCATCTCCAGGCAAGCAGCCAGGGCCGGTGCGTAGCGATACAGCAGTTCGAACGCGCCTGCCGCGGGTTCGTCGACCAACAGAATGACGCCGACAATCCCTCCCTCCGCATTGAACAACGGCATGCTGGCCACACACTGTGCGCCGAGCATCGCCACTAGTCTCTCGTGAGCGAGTGCGGCGTGCTGCTGCCCCTCTTCCCGCACAGGCCATTGAGTCTCCGACTCGTGCACCAGGGTCTCCTCCAAGGCATCCTGGATACCACCAATGAACCGCGAATGCGAATCGAAGCGGACAACTCCCGACAGACCGCGGATGCGGCATCGCTTGCCGGTGGATGCACAGAGGCCAACGGCAACTTGGCGGCAACCAAGAAACTGCTGTAAACGGTTCGCCAGCAGCCGACTTGCTTCGTCCGGATCCCTGCAGCGCAGAATCTGCGTGATCGTACGGAGGATTACCTCCGCCTGCAGTTCGACTCCTTCTCCAGGCGAAGCAGTTGGCGGTCGATCAGTCTCCGGCGATACGTCGCCTTGGGACCAGGCTTCAACAATCCAACTGTTGGCATGGGAAGTAGTGAGATCTGTCATATTGCTGCTACTCGACGTGGCTGGGAGTCCGTGAGACATTGGTTGGTGTGGACGCGACGCGCAAGGTCGGGCCTCACGGACGCGGACGAGCAGGTGATCCGGAACCTTTGAGCTGAATGGTGCATCGTTCCCCCGAACGGTACTTTCCATCGGGATTCGGGATTCGCACTTTGACACGGACGGTGCCACTTTCCGCGTCGGTCAAGGGCGCTATCAGCTCAACCTCTCCATTGACCCAGCCACCAGCATCTTCGAGAAACACCGGCAACATCTCCTCTTTCTGCAGCCGAGTGGCCAAGTAGCTGGGCACCGAAAATGTAGCCAGCAGCGGATCGAGCTGCACGAGTTCCACCACATGGGGATCGTTCGGAGCGACAAACTCGCCTACATCCTTGAGCAACAAGCTCACCACTCCATCGATCGGAGAACGAATACGGCGACGTGCCAATTGAATCTTTACCTTGCTGTACTCCAGTCGCTTCAACTCCGTCTGCTCGTTGGCCGACAGTACTCGGGCGGCTGCCATCTCCACATCGGTTTCAGCTCTCTCGACCTCCTCCTGCCGCGCGTGACCCTGCGTCCGCAACACTTCCAGCTTCTCAAGTCGCTGGCGACGCATGCTCAATTCCGCTTCCGCCGATTTGAGCGTTGACACTCCGCGCACGGATTCCTCCGCAATTGCCAGTAGAGCCTGGTAGACATCATCATCTAGCTGGGCCAGAATCTGGCCTTCTTTGACAATGTCCCCCTCTTTGACGTCGATCGACTTGACGGTCCCCGTTTCGGCGGCTGCCACGTCCACGGTCTTGTATGGCTCCGTGAACCCGTCCACCTCATTGGCGAGCACGGGGCGGCCGAGTCCGACGGCACAGGGCACAAAGGCACCGACCGAAAACAACAACAGATGCCGCACGACACTTGTCACTCTCGTGCGACCCCACGTGGCCTGATCAGCGAAGTTTTTGTTCATGGCTGATTCTTCGTTTCCGTTGTTAGATAGCGCACAATCGCTACGGCTCGAGCGTATGTCTCCGTAAACGTAGCTCACTTGCCGCGTCGGTGTTGGCGATTCGGGCCGAGATCCTAAGTTCGCAGTGCGTGATTTGTCCTACGCAACCGCGAAATCCGGTCTATTTGGGGGGGAACCCCAGAGACCCAGGAGGAATGAAGCTTCCGTCGGAAACCTCTGCGCACCGTGCACGCAATTTCGTGGGACGGGATCCCACCGGCGTCCGGACCTGCTGTAGAACGGAATGAATCTCGGTCTACGTCGGGGAAGTGGGGAGCGATGGATACTGCGCAAACGGAATGAATTCCGTTCTACGTAAAGAGGGAAGTGGATGACAGACGGGAGCTGCGTACTGCCGCTCAACGACGATACTGATTCGGTGGCGGCGATTGACCGATTTCAGGCGCACTGGGCGGCAGGATGTCGGCGGGCGTTACCACGCGAGCAGTCCGCTCAAAGTGCAACTCGGGGATTCCATTGCAGCAGGCTCGCACCGGCTCGATCTGCTCCTGGTGCAACAGCGTGCCGGTAGCCCGTTTGAGCGTTGTCTGACTCATGGTGTAGTCGCGTTGGGCGACGGCAAATCCATACTCCTCGATCGCCAGTCGGTCCTGAGCGTCGAGCAGGTCCTCCAGCAGGAAGCTCACGGATCGGTCATCCCCCGATAGCAGCTTCCACCGCTGATTCAGGTACTCCACATCCATTTCTGCGGCTTTCATCGCACGATACTTGGCAACCAGTTCGCGGTGTGTCGCCGTGACTTCGCGGACCGCGATTTCCACATCTGACATCAATGTCTGGACCGTGTCGTCGAACCGCTGGGTCAGTTGCCGTAATTGCAGCTGCCGGCGTTGGAGACGAGCCTTCGCCGCTCGCCGCTGCAGTGGCACTTCAAATACGAGCCCCGCCGTGTAGCTTGGCTCGCCCACGCTGAACTGATCCGCCAGCGACTGCGATATGTCGTAGTCCTGGTCCAAGCCAGCTACGTAGGTTTCCAACACCAGATCAAGAGCCGGCAAGAGCTCGTTGCGAGACATACTAAGTCGGACACTCGCTGCACGTATCTCCTGTGATGCGGCGTCAATCTCAGGTCGATTTTGCAGAGCCGTGACCAGGGCATCGGGCAGATTCACGTCGACCCTCACCATGGCCGGATAGTCCAGGGGCACCAATTCCGATTCCGGATTCGACAACAGCTCGGGAGAATTCGTCAGCACTCGAATTCTGGCCTCCGTATTGCGAATGTTCGTCTCTGCCCGAATCAACTCCGATTGCCGCGCCGCAACCGCCGCTCGAGCGCGAGTGATCTGACTTTCCAGCACATCCACCTCGCGACGCTGCGTTAGCTCCTCCAGAATCTCCTGAGCACGATCGAGATGGCGACGCTTCTGTAACAATACCGCTCGGTGCAGATGCAGTGCCCAATACGCTTCCGCTATCTGGATCAGCTGGTTCTGCAACGCCGCAGATGTTTGATCCATCGCGACCGACGTGTCAATATCCGCCAATAGAATCAGGGCCGTGTTGTATGCCTTTCCGAAACCATTGAGCAGCGGCTGATTGAAACTGAGCGAGAGGCGGGCGTTGCCTTGCTGCTCCGGCGTAAAGAACCGTGAATTGCTGTCACGCATCCCGATCTTCTGGGACATTTCCCAGGAACCACCCAAAGGGGTTTGTTTGCGGAGACCAGCCGAATAGCCCCAGTCACCTTCCCGCAAACGAGACGGTCCACCCGTCTCCAGCACATTGCCCACGGGATCGCTCTTGCGGAAGAATTTTGAATCCATAAATGCTCGGACGTCGAAAGCAGCTTGCGCCTCAAGGACCGCGGTTTCCTGAATCAACACGTCGTCGCTGACGGCGCGCACCCGTGACGAATAGGCAAGGGCGCTGATAATCAGCGCGTCAAGATCCACCGGATGAGCTTCGCTCCCTTGTCGCAGGTGAATAACGACTTGAGGTTGCCACCACGGCACAAAACCCGGAGGCATTCGCTCTCTACCTTGGACCGACTCGACGGGTGCCGGCTCCTGTAACATCTGGGGATACGGAAACGGCACATTCGCCGCTACGTGTGACACCTCGGCAGCGACAGGAGCGACCATTCCAGAGGCCACGCGTGCCGGACCAGCCATGTCCGTCTGAGGGAGTCGGATCGGCAGCGACTGACCGGCAGCGGTCGCCCGGCGGTACGTCGCCGCATCGACCACGGGTGCCAGCGTCCCTTCCGCTCGTACCCCCGCTGCCCACTGCTGCCCCGACGCCACACCGACCGTACTCGCCGCGCACAGCGCGATCGTGAGTCCAGCAAGGAATCGCTTGGGGGCGGTGAATTCGAACATAAGCGGTCGAGCCATCCGTCTAACGCACGCCAATCGTCATCAATCCCACCGCCACGGCAGGCAGTCACAACGACTCTGCATGCATGCAAATCAACGCAGATCAATCAACAATATCGAGTGAATGCGATTACATTACTCTTTCCACACACCTGCCGGTTCCCGTCAGACATTTTCCTTAAGTCCGCCCACGCCCAGGTGACCAGTCCGCGACCAACGTGGCGGGCAGGTTCCACCCAGCATGTCGGTCGTACCTCGGCGCCATCTAATCACTGCGGCCGTCGTATTCGATGCCACGCGTGATTCCGCGCTGAAACCGTCGATCGGTGAATACGGGACAATTGTTTCATTCGTCGCGACACTCGCAGCACCAACAGTACCGTACCTGGCCAATGGCACATTATCCGGACACTCAAGCCTCACAGGCCCTACAATCCCGCAAGTCAGCAAGCGTAACGATCACTTTGCACCGCACAACGAGAATACACAAACAGGGTAAGTTCAGGCGAGTTGGCCGATTGAAACAGCTGCATCCCACCCACCGACACCATTCGACCCCGTCATAGCCAATACCTGTACTATCCTTTTCTTATCACTAGTGACCGACTTCTTCGCGTGCATACGATTCCCCTCTGCATGGCGGTCGCTGCCGTTCATTGTCTGCCGTTCAGGATTGTAAGCATGATGTGGCAAAGACTTCTCGGGCGAACGCAATCTGCGTTTCGCGGCCTGCTGAATACTCCGCCATCACCGTCCAAGCAGGCCAGTTCCGTTGGCCCACTCGATCTGGCCGAACTGGAAGACCGGATCTTGATGAGCGCGACCCCTCTCATGCCCGACGCGATGTCCGACACAGAACAGGATGCCGCAGTCGAAGTCCATACGGAGCAAGGGGATGTCGCCCATCTGCCGTCACTCACGGATAGTGCCGAGCCAATCGATCATTTTGACCACCCGCCTTCCGACTCCGATGTGCTCGTCGAATGGACTAATCCAGGTGTTGAACAAACTGATCATCACCAGCTCGTGTTTGTCGATACGTCGATCGACGGCTACCAAGAGCTGATCGATCAGATCGTCGCCAGTCATGACGATTCCACTCACCTAAATATCATTGAACTGGATGACAGCAGCGATGGTGTCGGTCAAATCACGCATGCGCTTGAACAATATGATCACGTGGATGCCGTTCACATTCTGTCACACGGCACCGATGCGTCCGTGAGACTGGGTAATGTCTGGCTCGATGCCGACCGACTGCATGCCTACGCCAGTGATATCGCCCATTGGGGCGATGCGCTCACGTCCGATGCCGATATATTGCTTTACGCCTGCAATCTCGCGTCAACAGCCGACGGGCAAACGTTCCTCGAAAGTCTTAGCGCATTGACCGGCGCGGATGTGGCCGCCAGTACAGATGTCACCGGGCATTCGTCACTGGGAGGCGATTGGGATTTGGAATTTCGTACCGGCTCCATCGATGCCTCAGTACTCCTTTCTCACGACAGTCAGACACTCTGGCACCACACATTGCCAACCGAATACGTCTACGACGGTTTCGAATCGCATGACTATTCCGGCAACATGGGATCGGTCAACTGGTCGGGCAATTGGCACGAAATCGGAGAGTCCGATGGCGCCTCATTGGGCGCTGTACATGTGGCTCACTACGATCTGGATGCGATCGGGTCGCATTGCCTGGAAATCAATGCCACCGCCAACCGAGGCCTTTATCGCGAAGTCGATTTGAGCTCGGCGTCGTCGGCCGAACTGCACTTCGACTACCAGCGGCACGACAGCAATGGTTTTATGAGTTCGACCCTTCAGGTTCTCGTCTCCGATGATGGTGGGGCCAGCTGGGCGACCGTTTACACAATCGGTCAAGGTATCGACGCTACACCGCACAGTCTGAACCTGGATATCTCTTCCTACTTGGCGGCAAATTCGCAGATCCAATTCCTGTCGACAGCTGCGGGAACCGGTTCCATCTTCATTGACCACGTGCAAGTAGTGTACGAAGTGGCGCCGGTGCCCCCTCCCAACTCAGCACCTGTTCTTCAAAGCGGTGGGAATCTCTCCCTGACATCCATCTTGGAAGACACTATTGATAGCAGCGGCAATACAGTTGCCCAGATCCTCGCCAGCGCCGGAGATGATCGGATTACCGACCCTGATGTCGGTGCCCAGGAGGGGATTGCCGTTTTGCACGTCGATGACAGCCATGGAAATTGGCAATACGACGCACACGCCGACGGCAATTGGCAGGCTTTTGGAAGCGTCCGCGACGATTCCGCCGTCCTCTTGGCGCAACTTCGAAAATCCGCTTTGTACCCACAGCCGACTATAACGGCTCCGGCGGCCAGATAGAATTCCGTGCCTGGGATCAGACCAGCGGCATCGTCGGTACCACAGGTATCGATGCCTCTGCGGGAGGCGGCGAACAGACGTTCAGCTCAACAACGGATACCGCAAGCATCGCCGTCCAGGCGGTCAACGATCAACCGCACCTGACCCTGCCCGCCGACCAGAGTGTGAATGAAGATACCAGTCTGGCCATCAGCGGTATCTCGGTGGCTGACGTGGATGCCAACGGCGGCGACGTGGAAGTCACCCTGTCGGTCGGCAGCGGTACGCTGACACTGGCCGATACCACGGGCCTGACCTTCTCCACCGGCACCGGCGCGGGAGATGCCAGTGTCACGTTTACCGGCACGGTCGCCGACATCAATGCCGCGCTCACGACCCTCTCCTACCAGGGCAACTTGAACTTCAACGGCACCGACACGCTCAGTGTGACCGTCAACGATCAGGCGAACACCGGCAGCGGCGGAGCGCTCACCGATACCGGCAGTTTCGATATCGCCGTCCAGGCGGTCAACGATCAACCGCACCTGACCCTGCCCGCCGACCAGAGTGTGAATGAAGATACCAGTCTGGCCATCAGCGGTATCTCGGTGGCTGACGTGGATGCCAACGGCGGCGACGTGGAAGTCACCCTGTCGGTCGGCAGCGGTACGCTGACACTGGCCGATACCACGGGCCTGACCTTCTCCACCGGCACCGGCGCGGGAGATGCCAGTGTCACGTTTACCGGCACGGTCGCCGACATCAATGCCGCGCTGACGACCCTCTCCTACCAGGGCAACTTGAACTTCAACGGCACCGACACGCTCAGTGTGACCGTCAACGATCAGGCGAATACCGGCAGTGGCGGAGCGCTCACCGATACCGGCAGTTTCGATATCGCCGTCCAGGCGGTCAACGATCAACCGCACCTGACCCTGCCCGCCGACCAGAGTGTGAATGAAGATACCAGTCTGGCCATCAGCGGTATCTCGGTGGCTGACGTGGATGCCAACGGCGGCGACGTGGAAGTCACCCTGTCGGTCGGCAGCGGTACGCTGACACTGGCCGATACCACGGGCCTGACCTTCTCCACCGGCACCGGCGCGGGAGATGCCAGTGTCACGTTTACCGGCACGGTCGCCGACATCAATGCCGCGCTGACGACCCTCTCCTACCAGGGCAACTTGAACTTCAACGGCACCGACACGCTCAGTGTGACCGTCAACGATCAGGCGAATACCGGCAGTGGCGGAGCGCTCACCGATACCGGCAGTTTCGATATCGCCGTCCAGGCGGTCAACGATCAACCGCACCTGACCCTGCCCGCCGACCAGAGTGTGAATGAAGATACCAGTCTGGCCATCAGCGGTATCTCGGTGGCCGACGTGGATGCCAACGGCGGCGACGTGGAAGTCACCCTGTCGGTCGGCAGCGGTACGCTGACACTGGCCGATACCACGGGCCTGACCTTCTCCACCGGCACCGGCGCGGGAGATGCCAGTGTCACGTTTACCGGCACGGTCGCCGACATCAATGCCGCGCTGACGACCCTCTCCTACCAGGGCAACTTGAACTTCAACGGCACCGACACGCTCAGTGTGACCGTCAACGATCAGGCGAACACCGGCAGTGGCGGAGCGCTCACCGATACCGGCAGTTTCGACATCGCCGTCCAGGCGGTCAACGATCAACCGCACCTGACCCTGCCCGCCGACCAGAGTGTGAATGAAGATACCAGTCTGGCCATCAGCGGTATCTCGGTGGCTGACGTGGATGCCAACGGCGGCGACGTGGAAGTCACCCTGTCGGTCGGCAGCGGTACGCTGACACTGGCCGATACCACGGGCCTGACCTTCTCCACCGGCACCGGCGCGGGAGATGCCAGTGTCACGTTTACCGGCACGGTCGCCGACATCAATGCCGCGCTCACGACCCTCTCCTACCAGGGCAACTTGAACTTCAACGGCACCGACACGCTCAGTGTGACCGTCAACGATCAGGCGAATACCGGCAGCGGCGGAGCGCTCACCGATACCGGCAGTTTCGATATCGCCGTCCAGGCGGTCAACGATCAACCGCACCTGACCCTGCCCGCCGACCAGAGTGTGAATGAAGATACCAGTCTGGCCATCAGCGGTATCTCGGTGGCCGACGTGGATGCCAACGGCGGCGACGTGGAAGTCACCCTGTCGGTCGGCAGCGGTACGCTGACACTGGCCGATACCACGGGCCTGACCTTCTCCACCGGCACCGGCGCGGGAGATGCCAGTGTCACGTTTACCGGCACGGTCGCCGACATCAATGCCGCGCTGACGACCCTCTCCTACCAGGGCAACTTGAACTTCAACGGCACCGACACGCTCAGTGTGACCGTCAACGATCAGGCGAACACCGGCAGTGGCGGAGCGCTCACCGATACCGGCAGTTTCGACATCGCCGTCCAGGCGGTCAACGATCAACCGCACCTGACCCTGCCCGCCGACCAGAGTGTGAATGAAGATACCAGTCTGGCCATCAGCGGTATCTCGGTGGCTGACGTGGATGCCAACGGCGGCGACGTGGAAGTCACCCTGTCGGTCGGCAGCGGTACGCTGACACTGGCCGATACCACGGGCCTGACCTTCTCCACCGGCACCGGCGCGGGAGATGCCAGTGTCACGTTTACCGGCACGGTCGCCGACATCAATGCCGCGCTGACGACCCTCTCCTACCAGGGCAACTTGAACTTCAACGGCACCGACACGCTCAGTGTGACCGTCAACGATCAGGCGAACACCGGCAGCGGCGGAGCGCTCACCGATACCGGCAGTTTCGATATCGCCGTCCAGGCGGTCAACGATCAACCGCACCTGACCCTGCCCGCCGACCAGAGTGTGAATGAAGATACCAGTCTGGCCATCAGCGGTATCTCGGTGGCCGACGTGGATGCCAACGGCGGCGACGTGGAAGTCACCCTGTCGGTCGGCAGCGGTACGCTGACACTGGCCGATACCACGGGCCTGACCTTCTCCACCGGCACCGGCGCGGGAGATGCCAGTGTCACGTTTACCGGCACGGTCGCCGACATCAATGCCGCGCTGACGACCCTCTCCTACCAGGGCAACTTGAACTTCAACGGCACCGACACGCTCAGTGTGACCGTCAACGATCAGGCGAACACCGGCAGTGGCGGAGCGCTCACCGATACCGGCAGTTTCGACATCGCCGTCCAGGCGGTCAACGATCAACCGCACCTGACCCTGCCCGCCGACCAGAGTGTGAATGAAGATACCAGTCTGGCCATCAGCGGTATCTCGGTGGCTGACGTGGATGCCAACGGCGGCGACGTGGAAGTCACCCTGTCGGTCGGCAGCGGTACGCTGACACTGGCCGATACCACGGGCCTGACCTTCTCCACCGGCACCGGCGCGGGAGATGCCAGTGTCACGTTTACCGGCACGGTCGCCGACATCAATGCCGCGCTGACGACCCTCTCCTACCAGGGCAACTTGAACTTCAACGGCACCGACACGCTCAGTGTGACCGTCAACGATCAGGCGAACACCGGCAGCGGTGGAGCGCTCACCGATACCGGCAGTTTCGATATCGCCGTCCAGGCGGTCAACGATCAACCGCACCTGACCCTGCCCGCCGACCAGAGTGTGAATGAAGATACCAGTCTGGCCATCAGCGGTATCTCGGTGGCCGACGTGGATGCCAACGGCGGCGACGTGGAAGTCACCCTGTCGGTCGGCAGCGGTACGCTGACACTGGCCGATACCACGAGCCTGACCTTCTCCACCGGCACCGGCGCGGGAGATGCCAGTGTCACGTTTACCGGCACGGTCGCCGACATCAATGCCGCGCTGACGACCCTCTCCTACCAGGGCAACTTGAACTTCAACGGCACCGACACGCTCAGTGTGACCGTCAACGATCAGGCGAATACCGGCAGTGGCGGAGCGCTCACCGATACCGGCAGTTTCGATATCGCCGTCCAGGCGGTCAACGATCAACCGCACCTGACCCTGCCCGCCGACCAGAGTGTGAATGAAGATACCAGTCTGGCCATCAGCGGTATCTCGGTGGCTGACGTGGATGCCAACGGCGGCGACGTGGAAGTCACCCTGTCGGTCGGCAGCGGTACGCTGACACTGGCCGATACCACGAGCCTGACCTTCTCCACCGGCACCGGCGCGGGAGATGCCAGTGTCACGTTTACCGGCACGGTCGCCGACATCAATGCCGCGCTGACGACCCTCTCCTACCAGGGCAACTTGAACTTCAACGGCACCGACACGCTCAGTGTGACCGTCAACGATCAGGCGAATACCGGCAGTGGCGGAGCGCTCACCGATACCGGCAGTTTCGATATCGCCGTCCAGGCGGTCAACGATCAACCGCACCTGACCCTGCCCGCCGACCAGAGTGTGAATGAAGATACCAGTCTGGCCATCAGCGGTATCTCGGTGGCCGACGTGGATGCCAACGGCGGCGACGTGGAAGTCACCCTGTCGGTCGGCAGCGGTACGCTGACACTGGCCGATACCACGGGCCTGACCTTCTCCACCGGCACCGGCGCGGGAGATGCCAGTGTCACGTTTACCGGCACGGTCGCCGACATCAATGCCGCGCTGACGACCCTCTCCTACCAGGGCAACTTGAACTTCAACGGCACCGACACGCTCAGTGTGACCGTCAACGATCAGGCGAACACCGGCAGCGGCGGAGTGCTCACCGATACCGGCAGTTTCGACATCGCCGTCCAGGCGGTCAACGACAAGCCCACATCGATCGGCATCTCGGGCATCACTGTCAAGGAGGACTCACTTGCCACGACCATCAACCTATTTGACGCTTTCGACGACGTGGAGGACTCTGACAACCAACTACAATACACGGTGATCGACGTCTCGAATCCGGCACTATTCAGGAGCGTCTCCCTTGACGAAACTCACGGGTTGCTGGTACTCCGCTACGCCGCGGACGCATTCGGCAGAACGGACATCACCGTGCTCGTACAAGACACGCAAGGAGCATCGACGACTGAAACGTTCCAAGTTGAAGTGCAGGCAGTCAATGATGCACCGGTCGCTGCGGCGGATTATTACACGGTGCACGGCGACGAAGTCCTTGTCGTCAACTCTCCGGGCGTCCTGACAAACGACTCGGACATTGACAGCAACGCATTAACTGCGGTGGTACTGCATCAACCACTACATGGCAAGCTGCACATGAATCCGAACGGTTCGTTTCGCTATGTTCCCGATCCGAGTTTCGTGGGAACTGATTCATTCTTCTACGTCGCCACGGATGGCGAATCTGCTTCGGGACGTGTTCGTGTGTTCATCAACGTGGCAGCACCGATATCACCTATTGAAACGAACCATGACACACCTTCCACCACACCGAACGGTTCATCCGACTCACGGACGATTGACCCTTCCAGTCAGTTATCACAACTAGTGCTCGCCGAATTGCCAACTGAGATTCTCTCGGCGGGCGACAATTCCGGCGCAAGCCTGCGACAACGAGACTCATCTAGTGGCGATCATGCGCTGAGCATGAACGACTCGTCCCAACTCGTCGCCTCCGTTACGGTTCACAGTGAATCTGACGACTTGGACAATCTGCGAACGGCAACTCGCTCGCGATACGCCGACGACCTTATGGAATCGTTGGCGGTGCCGATCGACGCTGCCATGCCAGCGATGGCAGTCACGGCACCAGACCTGGCGGACGCTTCGCCGCTGTGGGAAAACACTGACAGCCTGAGTGATTTACTGGACGACGATGGCGTATTAGACAAACTGATCGACGTCTCCGCGATTAGTTTGGCAACCGGCTTGACCGTCGGCTATGTGTTTTGGACGGTGCGCGCCGGGTATCTTCTGACAGGTCTTATTGCTCAGATGCCGGCATGGCGATTGGTCGATCCACTGCCCATTCTCAGTTCCATGGACGGTGGCTCAATGAAGTCGGACGGTGAATCTCTTGAATCGATCGTACAGTCGGGACAAGAGGGTCTTGTGGACCCATCAGCCGAGTCTTAAACCGTGTCAGCGTACCGGGGCATGTCGTCGTCTGGCCGCGTCATTCGATACAGATCCTTCAATGCACCCGCGTGACATACGGGTCACCACAGACAAATCCGTTGCGATCGCAACAGACAATGACCCCCAGGGCCTTATCGTCTCGGGCGATAGCTTGGGAGTCACTATCCGCAAACTATGATTTCTCGGGTAGTTGCATCGTTGTATCGCGAGCAGGCAAGTGTCCGACTACTGAGACGAGCGGAAGAGTAAGCCAGCGGAGTTGCTTTGACAACCTGGCATGACGCACGATCAGTCTGGATCGCATCGTTCGCTCGAGCCCGTGTGGAAGCGGTAACCATGTTTTCAGCGAAATCTCGGTTAGCCATTTGGCCTGACGAGCACCGTCATCAGCGTCGTGTTGATCGGGTTGAATATTGGCATCATGCCTGATTACCGCAACGTGGCGATGAATGGTCGCGCTCAGTTGTGCGAAGCCATTGCCGCGAACAGCTCCGTCGTGGTGCGACAGCGGGATCTGCGGCGTTTGCAGTCGGTGCTCAATTTGGTGGTAGAGCGGAACGCCGACATTCTGTCGGCGGCGGTTCGTCGTGAAGACGGCAGTCTCGTGGTGACGGCCGGCGATCACGAATCGAACTGGAAACCGCTCGAAGACTCGCCATCCACCGACACGCAAGTGACGGTGCCGATCCGAGCCAACAACGAGGTCTGGGGTTCCATGGAAGTGTGCTTCACTCCCATATCTCCCCCAGGTGTGTGGGGCTATTTCACGAGCCCACGGACCATGTTGGTCGCCTTTATCGGGGCGGTGACTTTCCTGCTCAGCAGCATCTATCTTGGCAAGTCGCTTCAGCATCTCGACCCATCGAAGGTGGTGCCAGGCCGAGTCCGTTCGGCACTCGATACGCTGGCTGAAGGTCTGTTGGTACTGGACCACCATCAGCGTATCATGCTCGCCAACCAATCGTTTGCCGAGATTGTCGGCGAATCTCCGGAGAAGCTACTGGGACGTAATGCCTCGGAGCTACCATGGACCTTTCCCAATCGGTCCGCGAACAACGAGTATCCGTGGGAATGCGCGTTTCGCGACGAGGCACCACTGGCCGGCGTGATGCTCTACCTGACGGACCACGACGGCAAGAGTCGCTCATTCATGGTCAACTGCACACCGATCCCCGGCACCGACGGGAAGAGTCGAGGTGTACTGGTCAGCTTTGAGGACGTGACTCAACTGGAAGAAACACAGCAGGAACTGAGCCGGTCCAAGGAGGCGGCCGATGCGGCCAACCAGGCCAAGAGTGAATTCCTGGCTCGCATGAGTCACGAGATCCGCACGCCCATGAATGCGATTCTGGGATTCACCGATGTACTACGCCGAGGTTTTGAAAATGATGCCGCAGGAGCGACAGGAATACCTCGACACGATCCATGCCAGTGGCCAACATCTGCTGAATTTGATCAACGACATCCTGGACCTGTCGAAGGTCGAGTCTGGTCGTCTGGAGGTGGAGAGGATCGCCTGTTCACCGCTCCAGTTGATCCACGAGGCAGTCACCGTGCTGCGCGGACAAGCGGACAACAAAGGAATCACGCTCACCTATGAAGCACCTCACGGCTTGCCCGAAACCATTTCCACCGATCCCGTACGATTTCGCCAGCTGCTGACCAACCTGGTCGGCAATGCCATCAAGTTCACGGAAACGGGTGGCGTTCGCGTGGTGGCACGGCTGACCAACAGCAAACGGCACCCCCAAATGAAGGTGGAGGTCATCGACACCGGGATCGGCATACCTGAAGAGACATTGGGACGCATTTTCGATCCGTTTGTGCAGGCCGACACTTCGGTGACCAGGCGATTCGGAGGCACCGGCCTGGGACTGGCCATCAGCCGCCGGTTCGCCGAAGCACTGGGCGGTGAGTTGACGGTGAGAAGTGGACACGGCAAGGGAAGCGTTTTCAGCTTCACAATCAATACCGGTTCGCTGGATGGGGTTCCGATCATCGGACTCGAGGAACTCAGCAAGACACTGAAGAAGACCACGCAGAACAAGCGCATCGGTAATCATTTGCCCGCGGCGCGTATCCTGGTTGTCGACGACGGCGAATCGAATCGGAAGCTGATCACTCTGGTACTGACCCGCGCGGGAGCATCGGTACAAACCGCGCGCCACGGCAAAGAGGCGGTGGAAGCGGCTACCCGCACGTCCTTCGACCTGATCCTCATGGACATGCAGATGCCGGTCATGGATGGCTTTACCGCAGCCGAAATCCTGCGTGACCAGGGTTTCGATGGGCCGATCATTGCCCTGACTGCCGACGCCATGAAGGGGACCGAAGAAAGATGCCGCCAGGCCGGTTGTACCGGTTTCCTCACCAAACCGATCGACATGGACAAACTGGTGAAATCACTGGCAGAAATCTTGCATGACCACGGACACGATTTCGTATCCGTGCTCGAACCCGATGACGTGCTGGCACCTCCCGATCATAGCCGACGCGGGCCAATCCACTCGACACTCCCCACCGATGATGTGGAGTTCTGCGAGATCATTGCCGAATTCGAGGCGCGGCTGCGCGAGAAACTGGCAGCGATGCGGACGGCGTTTGCCGAGCATGACTTGGAGACGCTGGCCCAACTCGCACATTGGCTCAAAGGCTCGGGCGGAACGGCCGGTTTTCACGACTTTACCGATTTGGCCAAGGAACTGGGAACGCTGGCCCGCGGCAATGCGACCGATGCACTCCTGGAGGCCGTTTTGAGCGAAATCGAAGAGGTCGCCCATTGCCTGGTGGTTCCCGAGATCGCCGCCCATACCCCACAATAACCGTGACCAAGATAAGAATCACTACTTTTCATGCTCACCCACCAACTCCCCGCTAGATTCCCCAGATTCCCCTATTCGAATGGAGCCTCGCGGTGCCGAGCATACCCTATGTTTGTGATGGGAGTCGTCTCGCCGTGTGGCGGATCCCGCACATTTCCGCCGCGACCGCGACCGCGTCGGCGAGGTCTGGACCTGGAAAACGCGGTTTCCGGCTGGATCGGCTGGCACCAAACTCCCAAGTGAATACCTTGCGATGACGTACGATCTCTCCTCAGCGTCGGTGCTCGACTGCCCCGCACCATCCTTTCCTCCAGGTACCACGGCGTCACCGTCGGCGGCAGTCGCACGCTCACGACGGGAAAGGCCCCCTTTCTCATGCCACCACCAAATCGGCCAAGATCCTGATCGTGGATGACGAGCCGATCAACATCAAGGTGGTGCAGAAGTACTTGCAGGGTTACGGATACACCAACTTCCGCACCACCACCGATTCAACCAGTGCCGTGCAGATGACGCGAGACGAGCGACCGGACATCATCCTGCTCGACATCATGATGCCGGAGGTCAGCGGGATTGAGATTCTGCAGCAAGTGCGTGCTGATGCGGCACTGCATCGCGTACCGGTCGTGATACTGACCGCGGTGGGCGACGCGCGGATCAAGCAGAAAGCGCTGGAATTGGGAGCCACCGACTTCCTGACCAAGCCGGTTGACCCGAGCGAACTGGTGTTGCGTGTGGGAAATGCGTTGGTGGTCAAGGCACATTACGATCATCTGGAGGGCTACTCCGTTCAGCTGGAGCGGCAGGTTCGTGCCCGCACGGCCGAGCTGATGGCTTCACGTCGCGGACTCGTACAAACGTTGGCCCGAGCTGCGGAGTATCGCGACAACGAAACTGCTCACCACATCATGCGTGTCGGGCGTTACGTGGGAATTATTGCTCGCGAACTTGGGATGCCGGATGAGATTTCTGAGTTACTCGAAGAGGCTTCACTGCTGCACGATGTCGGCAAGATCGGGATTCCCGATGCCATTCTGCTCAAGCCGGGCAAACTGACCGATGACGAATACGAGACGATGCGGCAGCATTGCGCATTTGGACGCCGGATCATTCAGCAATCGCCCGATAGTGCCTGGGAGCGTTACGGGACGCGCAGCCAACTCGATTTGATCGAACCGGGAAATGCCACTGCGTGGCTGATTCCGGTGGCCGCCACCATCGCCCAGACCCACCACGAGCATTGGGACGGCGACGGTTATCCGCTTGGCCTGCGAGGCGACCAGATCCCCATCGAAGGCCGCATCACCGCCGTGGCCGACGTGTTCGACGCGCTCAATTCAAAGCGGCCGTACAAAGCAGCCTACTCACACGAGACAATGCATCGAGATTCTGGAACGCGGACGCGGGACACACTTCGATCCGACCGGTGCTGGACGCGTTTCTCCGTCGCTCCGATGCGATCATGCAAGTCCAGATCGACCTGGCGGATGTTGGCTGACGACAATGGCAGCCGCGCCTCTCTGCGCGACATGGCACTTCGTCTCTTGCCGCGAATGACCAGCGAGACAGGTTCCGTCTTCCTCGCTATGATGACGACTCACAGGGGCCTCCCTTGCGCACCGCAGCCCTGTGGCGCCCCCGCGTCCCTGCTCCAACTTCCTGCAGGCCACTTACCGTGGAAATGCCATGATCAAGCGATTGTTTGCCTTTGCCGTCGTCGCGTCCTTGCTGGTGTCCGCGATCGTCTACAGCCAGTATCGCCCCGAGTCGAACAAGGTCAGCGGTTTTCTCGAGGCGGACGAGATACGGCTGGGGTCGCGGGTGGGGGGCCGAGTGGCGGTGGTACACGTGGAAGAGGGGCAGCGCGTGGCCAAGGGTGAAGTCTTGATCGAACTCGAGCCTTTCGATCTGCTCGAATTACAGCGGCAGGCTGCGGCCACTCTTGCCGCGCGGCAGGCAGATTTGGACCGCATGCAGAATGGCTTTCGTGTGGAGGAAATCGCTCAAGCCAAAGCTCGATACGAACAACTGGTCGCCGAAGACAAGAAGCTCCATGACGGTCCGCGCGAACAGGAGATTGAGGTCGCTCGAGCCCAGTTGCGGGTGGCGAAAGCTCAGCTGACCCTGGCCCGTCAGAGTCACGACCGGGTACGCAGCCTGGCGGAGAAACGTGCCGCTTCGGCGGAAGAATTGGACCAGGCCGGCGAACGCCTGGAAGCAGCCACCGCCACGGTCGCCCTGCGGGAACAAGAACTCGACTTGCTATTGGTGGGGACACGGCAGGAAGACCTGGAGCGATCGAAGGCCCAGGTGGAGGAAGCGCGCGCAAGCTTGGGAGCTGAAACAGAATGGCTACCGCAAGGAAGACATTGCCGCAGCCCAGGCCGCTCGGGATGCCGCCCAGTTCGCCGTGGACGCCCTGGAAAAACAACTGGATGAACTCCAGATTCGCAGCCCCCTCGACGGCGTGATTGAAGCACTCGACCTCGAGCCTGGTGACCTCGTCCCTCCATCGGCCCCGGTACTCTCCATGCTCGATGACAGCCACGTCTGGGTCCGTGCCTACGTCCCGCAGAATCGCCTGAGTGTCGACCTCGGAGAGAAACTGCAGGTCTTCATCGACAGTTTCCCCAATGATCACTTCGTGGGGACCGTCACCTTCGTGTCGCGCCAGGCCGAATTCACTCCCAGCAATGTGCAAACACCTGAAGAACGGGCCAAGCTGGTCTTTCGCGTGAAAGTTGCCGTCGAGAATCCCACCAGAAAGCTGCGTCCCGGCATGTCGGCCGACATCACGCTCCCCAGAACGGAGTCGATCAATGAGTAACATCGTCGTCGACGTGCGGCACCTCCGCGCCATTTCGGCGATCTGGTAGCGGTCAACGACGTCAGCTTTCAGATCGAACGAGCGTCGATCTTCGGACTGCTGGGACCCAATGGTAGCGGCAAATCGACCATCATTCGCATGCTGCTGGGAATCCTGGAACCGACCGCCGGCGACGCCACGGTCCTGGGCCACGATGTGCGATATGAGTCGGAACTGATCAAGCGACGAGTCGGCTATATGTCCCAGCAGTTCAGCCTCTACGCTGACCTGTCGGTAATCGAGAACATTGAATTCTACGGTCGCATTTACGGTCTCCAGGGATCTCGACTGGAAACACGCTGCCAGGCCGTCCTCGACCTGGCCGCGCTCGAGCATCGCAAATACCAACTGGCCAGCACGTTGTCCGGAGGTTGGAAACAGCGCCTGGCCCTCGCCTGCTCCCTGATTCACGAACCCGAACTGCTGTTCCTGGACGAGCCGACAGCAGGCATTGACCCGGTGGCTCGCCGGCAGTTGTGGGATCTGCTGTTCCAGCTGGCTGGTGAGGGTGTCACCCTGCTGGTCACCACGCACTACATGGATGAAGCCGAGCGTTGTACGGACGTGGGTTACATTCACATGTCGAAACTGCTCGTCTGCGGCAAACCGAGTCAACTTAAACAACTCCCCGCCGTCACGCCTGAGGGGACTCGGCGTTACGAATTGCGGGTACGCAATCCCGCCAACTTCCTGGCCGACTTTCGCAATACACCCTCGTGTCCAAGATGCCACGCTGCTGGGTGAAACGCTCCACTTGCTGGTGGCCGATACTTGCTCACCCGAATCACTCCTGGAAAGAATTTACAGGAAGGGGAACAACCAAGCGGAGATTCGCGAGATCCCCCCTTCCCTGGAAGACGTCTTTGTCACGCTCACGCGGGATGCGGAACGCGCGGCAGGTGGCCAAGGCACCGCACTCGTCGACACGCAAACCGACGTGACTCTCGCAGCAGTTTCACCACCGGCAAGTCTCCCAGCAGAAGACGGCACGGCAGAGCCAGACGCTGCCCAGACGATGCGACCGTCGTCCGCCCAGCCGCGACAACGCGTGCGCAAAGTCGGGCGGACCACCGACGGACTGGTGGCCATCATGGTCAAGGAGTTTTCCCATATTCGGCGTCAACCGTCCACGCTCTTCTTCATGCTCGTCGTGCCTGTCATGCAGACCATCATTTTTGGATGGGCGATCGACACGCAAATTGAACACATTCCCCTGGTGGTGTTTGACCAGGACGGCCGCGCTGATGGCCGACGACTTGTCGAAGCGTTCGTGAATACCGAACGATTTACGTTGACCTCGCGAGTGTATGACGAGGAGTCCTTTCGCAGGGAGATGACTTCGGGACGAGCGCGCGTTGGTTTGCGGGTCCCCCCTGACTATTCCGATCGACTGCTGGGCGGCGAGCAGGTGAGCGTCCAGGTATTGATTGATGGCAGTGACTCGCAGGTCGCCACGACAGCTTTGACCACCGCCAAGTTGCTTGGCGTAAACCTCTCTATCTCGGTTGCGCGGGCGCGAGGTGAAGCCGCTCATTTCGCTCCCTCACGCACGGCCAACGGTGACCTCGCTATGCCCATCGACGTCCGCCCTCGTCTGCTCTACAACCCGGATCTGGAGAGCGCCTTCTTTTTCGTGCCCGGTCTGATCGGTATTATCCTGCAGCTGGTCACGCTCTTCCTGACGTCGTTCGCGGTGGTGCGAGAAAGGGAACTCGGGACCCTGGAGCAGTTGTTTGTCACGCCGGTCGGCAGGACAGGCCTGCTGCTGGGCAAGTTGCTCCCCTATGCCTTCGTCGGCTTCATCGAACTGCTGATTGTCATCATCGTCATGGTCTATGTTTTCGGGGTACCCATCCACGGCAGTATTCCCTTACTGCTCACCCTGTCCATGCTCTTCATGGTCTGCTCCCTTGGCCTGGGACTGCTCGTCTCGACTTTGGCCAAGACACAGTTGGAGGCCGTTCAGTTCGCCTTTGTCATCATGCTGCCATCGGTACTCCTGTCCGGCTTCGTCTTTCCTCGCGCCGAAATGCCACTCCCCATCTACTACATCACCTTTGGCATCCCGGCCACTTACTTCATCGAAATACTGCGCGGGATCGTGCTGCGGGGAGCTGATCTGCTCGACTTGCTGCCCTGGGTCGCGGGATTGGCCGCCTGCGGCTTCGTGGTTCTGTCACTGGCCATCTCCCGCTTCCGCAAACAACTCGCCTAACTTAGGCTTGGCCCGCCGCCCAAGTAGAACGGAATTCATTCCGTTTGTGCAGCACCCCTCGTTCTCCATATCCCCCGATGTGGAACGGGAATTCCCTGCGACAACATCCGCGCACGACGAACGGATGTTAACGACTAAACAACGATACACCGAGTCGCCTCGGTATCCGCTCCAAACCGCACGGCGGGAACAACCCTCAGGGACTCCCGCCACATGGAGTTCGCGTATCGGGTCACGACCTAACAAGAAAGCTAGATTTGTCGGGGCAGGCCGGAGAGCGAGCCGGCACCGCCATGCTCGGCGGCCCCATTGCGTGACTGCTCTTCCACTGACGCCTTCGCTTCTCGTTCCTCAGAAAGGATCGAACCGTGCCCTCCGCCTCCCTCCATCCCAACCCACCCGCCCCGCAACGAATCGATCCACTCGCACCTTTTCATCCCTTGCCCCCAGGTGCCACGAATCCCGGAATTACGCTCTGTGACTGGCTTGCCGCCGTCGCCATGCAGGGACTCGTGACCCACGGCATGGAGGTACGAGGGGATCGGGCCTTGAGTGAAGAGGACAAGGACAGGGAGATGGCAGCCAGATCATACAGGATGGCGGAGGCCATGTTGCGCCCGCGAACAGGCACTCTCGACAGCTAAATAGCCCAAGGCGTCAGTCGGCCGTAGCCTAAGAGGGGCGTCACACTGTCTGGTCTTGCTGACTTGGACGACCGAAACGACTAGGGGCGTCACACTGTCTGGTCTTGCTGACTTGGACGGCCGAAACGATTAGGGAGTGCGGAATGCGCAATGCGGAGTGCGGAATCGAAATTGCACTCTTCACGCGGTTTCTCATCGGGCACTGCGCAATCCCGATTCGTGCCCCATCGAGCGGTCGGTGTCACAAACATGCGCGCATCGTGCGAGCATGTTATCGACTAATACTCTCAGGCCCTCTCGCCCCAATCTACTCGGCCAACGCGCCGGATGACGCCGTGTAGATCTCCGGGAAAGACCACGTGCACGAACTCCGCTAGATCGTAGATCGCGACCCACAAATAATCGTGAGTCCCCTGCCCTCTCTGATTGAGCCACAGATCAGCCATCTCGTTTGCCTCAAGACTCCCATCCTATGACCTGAACAACGCCCTCCCGTCGAGGGGACTTGACTAGCCCAGGCAATCTGCGAAACTCACCAGCCCCGATAAAGTCTTCGCATTTCCCCTCTTTTTACAGTGTCAAGTCTCGGCTAGGAGCAGCATCGATGGGAACCTGGAGTCTGGTCACGGTGGTCATGTGCGCTCAGATGGCGAACCTGGTGGATGTCGCCCCTGCCAAGGCACCTTTGCATGAGCACCCGACGCTGGTGCGCATGCTGGCGGAGAACAATCGCCTGCGAGAGAGCGTGGGGCTGCCACCGCAGAAGATGTCGCCGGAATTGACCAAGGCGGCCCAAGACCACGCCTGGTATATGGCTCGCACGGGCGATTTCAGTCACTACAGCAACGGTGGTCCGGACGGACGGGCGGCACGCCACGGCTTTCACGGCCTCTCTGGCGAGAACATTGCGATGGGACAGCCAACGGTTTCCAGCGCATTTCAGAGCTGGCGATCGAGTAGCGGTCATTGGTCGAATATCATCAGCCACAACACGCTGGTCGGTTTCGGGTATGGCATCAGCCCGGATGGCTCCTCGTATTGGGTCGCGATGTACGGGAATTGATTGCGCCGCTCGGAACCAGCTTTCCTGTCGCGTCACGATCAGGCGACGAGCCGCGTCAGCATGGCAGTTGCCGCGGCTGTCAGACTCCGGCCCACCGTGGAAACAAAGGGGGGTAGATCGAGGATTTTCGGCACGACAATCGCCGAGTATTCACTATCTTTGTACGCGGTGGGATCGGGCACGTAGCCCACGATATCGTCGGTGTAACCGACGACCAACGTATCGGGCAAAGGTGAATCACGGCGGATTGTCAGCCCGTAGCAGCTGTAGAGTTCTGCCGGGTGAAAGACCACTGCCACGTCACCCAGTTGCAGCGCGGTGACCGGCACCGGCATCTGATTCTGGCTCATGTCGCGTTGAGCTGCACTGCGAAACCAGTCTTCCGCAAAACCGGCATCCACCCACGGACCGCTGGCACACTTCGCCGGTTCTTTGCGATACTCCTCCAGCCACTGCCCGAACAGTCCCATGTCGAAGGGAAGCGCCACCTGTTGTGTGAGCATTTGTAGTTCGTCGGTCTTGACTTGTCGAGCGCCATCAAGTGCACGGGAGATCGCCGCGGCGACCGGACCGGCGGTGTTTTCGGCAGTCCCAATCCAGTGCTCGGCGTCGCCTGCATTCACGTCGCCGCAATGGCCTTGCAGCAGCGACGGCGCAAGGTTGTGCTTGGGTCGAATGAGTTCGGCAACCAATCCAGGCCAATCGGGGCCAGCCTGGTCATCGCTGTAGCAGACCGGATGTGCCGAGAAATGGTACCAGAGCAGATTCGACTTGCCCTCGCCACGTTCAAAGTGCAGCACGTGCACCATGGTGTCCAGCCAACGGTCGGCGTCGGTTGAATCAGCGACAAACTGCTCGTCGGTTTTCCAGGTCTTTGTCGTGCGGTTGTTACTTGCTCCAGCCGCCCGGCTCTTTCCCACGTAGAGCGCGGTGTGAGCCAAGTCGGCCTTCGCCCTTTCCACGGCTCGGAGAATGCCTTTCTCGACCGACGCCATGTACTCGGACGAAAGTGCTCCCCATTGTCGTAAGTAACAAAGCGTGGGCGTGGAGTGCGTATGAGTCGCACAGAGACGCACGTTCGCAGCCGGAATGCCAACTTGCTGCGCGATCAGCTGTTGCACCCGGGCGGTCATTTCCGAAGAAACACAGATCAGATCCAGCGACACGATGGCCGCGAGCGCTATCTCCGCGGCGCAGCACGAGTGCTCGAGCGGCTGTCGATTGGCGAATGCCGGTGATCCGACGTTCCTGGCCGGCAGGACGATGAAAACCTGCCATCTCAATCCCTAGCGGCGGGGTGATATCCACCACCCCTTCACCAACCTCTAACGCCGACTGACGCTCGGCTTGCCAGACAACTGCGAACGGGCCACGCCATGGCCGCGGCACCGGCAGCGGCCGTCACCAGAAATGAACGTCGCGAAGGCAGTTCCCGTCTCATTGTTGCTCCCCCCATCCTAAATCCCCTCTCGTCCTTCTTACTCTTACTCTTACTCTTACTGTTACTCTTGCTCTGACTCGTTTTTGCCTCTCGTGCTCATCGTCCGGTTCCTCACACCGCTGAGGCAATTCGGCACACCCCTTCACCTGACAACGCCGCAGCCACCAACTGTAGCCCGCGGGCGACCTGCCTACGGGGTGCCGATCATGATACCACTGTGGCATGTCGAAAGGGACCATTCATAGATGATTAGCCGGGAACGGACAGTGAGCCGTACGACGAGTTGCCCACGTCCCACTAGAGGGGCGGGATGTGCCTGGTTGTGGCCACATTTCCGGCCGCCGGCGGCAAGAATTCGACTTCCGCGGAAACTACTACTACTGTAAACCGTGGCCGACGTCGCGCCAGGCCGTAGCTGAAGCCGCCAGGCTTCAGGCCGTAGCTGAAACCGCCAGGCTTCTGGCCGTAGCTGAAACCGCCAGGCTTCAGGCCGTAGCCGAAACCGCCAGGCTTCAGGCCGTAGCCGAAACCGCCAGGCTTCAGGCCGTAGCCGAAACCGCCAGGCTTCAGGCCGTAGCTGAAGCCGCCAGGCTTCAGGCCGTAGCTGAAGCCGCCAGGCTTCAGCAGCCGCATGGCAGGCCACCAGGCTCCAGCAATATCGGGCGTATCATGGATTCGGCTGAGCCCTCGGCGGGCTCAGCTACGGCGGGCTCAGCTACGGCGGGCTCAGCTACGGCGGGCTCAGCTACGGAGGGCTCAGCTACGGAGGGCTCAGCTACGGAGGGCGAGGCTAGCAAGCGTCGATCGTCGACGTGTGCGAATTCTCTGAGCGGACCAATGGGAGTTTCCAGTATGAAATCTGTCGTCTGCAATGTATGTGGCATGGCTGCCGCAGTGGCCTGTCTGGCCTTGATCCTGAATCGCCCCGCGGGAGCCGAGGCCCCAGAGAAGCAAGAGGTCAAAGAAGTCACTTCGACGGTGGTGGTCCAGGCTGATCAGGTCGACACCGACGTGGCCGAGGCTCTGCAGAAAACGCTGCACGAGCAAATGGAAGGGTTGCCGCAGGAAATCCACGAGAAGATCAAACAGAAACTGCAGGCGGTGAAAGGGCTGCAGCACTTCAAGGTGGAAGCTCATCCCGTCCACAAAATCATCTCGGCCAGGCAACCGGACAGAAAGCCGGGCGAAGCGGTCAGGACCATTGTCGTGACCGTTGATGGTGACGGCCAACCGAACGTTCAAGAAGTCACGACTGGTGAAACCGCAGCCAAGGCCAAGAAGCGGGTCGAAGCCAAATTGAAGAAGGCGGCCGAGGCTCACAAAAAGGCCGACGGACAGCAGAAAGTCACGATCACGACCCAAGCCTCCCCGGACCGAGAAGAGAAGCAGATCCGCATTGCCAGTGCGGTGGACGACGATGAGATTTCCGCCAAAGAGGTGGCGAAGACGGTGACGGTGACATTGGAGGACGGTAAGCTGGTCGTCAATGGCAAACCGCTTGAGCTGCCCATCTTCACGAAATCTGGCGAGTGTGAGATCAAGGTGGAAGTGAAGAACGCCGCGGGTGACGAAGCCAAGAAGGCCGTTCGCCGCAAAATGATCTTCATGGGCGAAGATGGTAAGGCCCAGGAATTCTCATTTGATGACGTTGACGTAGATCATTTTGTGGTGGGTAAACCACACGCCGAAAAGACAGCCACGGCCACCGCTCACGCGGTGATTGTTGCCATAGACGCGGACCAGAAGGACGGTGAAGGGCAGAAAGCGCGAGTCCATACATGGACGATGCAGCTCGACCCCAAAATGGTGAAAGGCCCCCACAACGTGCTGATGCTCGGATCGGCAGGCGGCCGTTCGCCCCTGCCGCATGCCGTCCATTTCGATCCGGCACAAGCTGACAAGAGTCATGCCGAGGTCAGGAAACGCCTGAAGGGCATCGAAAGCGAATTGAAGAAGATCCGCAAACTGCTGGAACAAATGCAGAAAGGTGACCACGAAGAGGACGACGACGACTAGGCCGCAGCGGGCCTCCCAACCGTCCTGAGAAGCCACCTATCAGGCTCGTACGTGTGACCGGCGGGTAGACTGTATGAGGCAGTCTGCCCGCTTTGTTCTTTTGTCCTCAGGACCCTCGCGACACCGGTCCGGCCCTGCGGTCGCTCCCTGCCAATTGAAAACCCTCCCGGTCTCAACTACGGTATGCTCATAACCGGTGGGGACCAGACATGCTGTCTGTCCGAGTTCTGAAGCATCTGTGCGATGACAACGGGATCTAGGTAGCTTTCGTTTATGTCGCACTGTTGCCATTTTAGGAAAGGGACCAGGTCCGATTTCATGAGACATTACCTCAACTTTGCTCGGACGGTGACGTCTGTCGGCATCGTCACACTGCAGTGCCTATTCAGTTCTTCGACAGCTGCAGCCGCTCCGATGGCCTTTGTGCATGCTCGGATCATCCCAATTGCCGGTCCGGAGATCTCCGATGGGGTGTTGGTCATCGACGCCGGCAAGATTCTGGCTGTGGGTCCTTTTGGCCAGACTGCGATCCCCGGCGACGCCGCACAAGTTGAGTTGGCGGGGCGTGTGATCATGCCGGGTTTGATTTGCACACACAGCCACATCGGAGGGATCGGGGCTGCGGACGGTAGCCAACCGATCCAACCGGGCGTACGTGTGGCCGACTCGTTGAACGTGCGCGATTCGGGTTTCAAGCGCGCGTTGGCCGGTGGATTGACAACACTCAACATCATGCCCGGCTCGGGACACTTGATCAGCGGCCAGACGGTCTACGTCAAACTCCGGTTTGCTGGCGGCACGCCCAAGACAATTGACCAGTTGTTGATTACCGACTCGAATGGAAAACCGCTGGGCGGACTGAAGATGGCCAACGGAACGAATTCGATCCGCAGCGCTCCCTGGCCCGGCACGCGGGGCAAATCGGCCTATCTGGTTCGCGAGCAGTTCATCAAGGCTCGCGAATACCAGGCGGCCATTTCCCGGACCGCGGAGGATCCGGCAAAGATGCCTCCCTACGACGAGCATCTTGCCACCTTGATCGAGGCCATGAATGGCACCCGAATCGTGCATCATCACACGCACCGGCACGACGACATCATGACGGTTCTTCGCCTGGCGCAGGAGTTTCAACTTCACGTGGTCCTGCATCACGTCAGCGAAGGTTGGGCGGTGGCCAAGGAAATCGCACAGGCCAAAGTCCCCTGCTCCATCATCTTGATTGACTCACCAGGCGGCAAACTCGAGGCGCAATACCTGCGTTTCGAAACCGGCAAAATCCTGTCCGAGGCCGGCGTGCGGGTGGCCTTTCATACGGATGACTGGATTACCGACTCGCGCGTCTTCAACCGCATGGCCGCCCTGGCGGTGCGAGCGGGTATGTCGCGTCAGGCGGCGTTGGAAGGCCTGACGCTCGCCGGCGCGGAAATCCTCAACCTCCAAGACAGAATCGGCTCGCTGGAACCGGGCAAGGATGCGGATTTCGCAGTGCTGAGCGGCGATCCCTTAAGTGTTTACACACATGTGCTACAAACTTGGGTGGAAGGCGAGAAGGCCTTTGATTTCTCGGATCCCCAGGATCACCTGTACGCCGTCGGAGGCTACGGTGCCGGCCACGACCAATCACCCTATTACTGCTGCTTCGCCAATGGAGACCAGGAATGAAACGTGTGCAATGGGCCGGCTGTGGTCTCTTTCTCGCCCTTCAGGCAGTGGCCGCGCTGGCCGGAGCGCAAATCGCTGTGCAAGGCGAAACTGTCTACACCATGGCAGGGCCCCCCATCGCCAACGGCGTGGTGCTTGTGCAAGACGGGAAGATCTCGGCAGTCGGGCGCGCTGCCGATACGCCGATTCCCGCAGGGATGCAGGTGCTCCGCGCCAAAATCGTGACACCCGGCCTGATCGATGCTCACAGCACGGTGGGGCTCTCCGGACTGTTGAATCAACCACAAGATCAGGAGCAGCTGGAGCATTCCACTGCCATGCAGCCCGAACTGAGAGCGCTGGACGCCTACAACGCGCACGACCGTCTGATTTCCTGGATTCGCAGTTTTGGCGTCACGACCATCCACACCGGCCATGCACCGGGGGAACTGATCTCTGGTCAGACGATGATCGTCAAGACGGTGGGAAACACAGTTGACGCAGCGATGTTGGTGCCAGCCAGGGCGGTCGCCTGTTCGCTAATCTCTGACGCCAGAAAATCAGGCAGCCAATCACCCGGCACGCGCGGCAAAATGATGTCGATGCTGCGAGCCGAGTTGATCAAAGCTCAGGAGTATGCTGCCAAACTAGCCGCCGCCGAGAAAAACACTACCGAGAAAAACACTACCGAGAAGGACACTGCAGCAACTGCCGCGGCGGCAACCGATCCTCCGGACCAGGCGACCCCCGCCAAGCCGGATCCCCCACCGCGTGACTTGCACCTCGAAGTGTTGGTGCGTGTCCTGCGTGGCGAATTGGCCCTGATGGTCACGGCCGACCGGGCGCAGGACATTGCCAGCGCGCTGCGTTTGGCCCGGGAGTTCAACATCCCCGTATGGCTTGACAGTGCCGCCGAGTCGTATTTGTTGGTGGATGAGATCAAGCAGGCAGGAGTCCCGGTATTGCTCCACGCCACCATGGCTCGTGCGGCGGAAGAACGCGAAAACCTGAGTTTTGAAACGGCCTCGAAGCTCATCGCTGCCGGTATCCCCGTGGCGTTACAGAGCGGGTTTGAGAGCTATGTGCCCAAGACGCGCGTCGTGCTGTTCGAGGCGGGGCGAGCCGCAGCCAATGGCCTCACCTTTGAGCAGGCTCTGGCTACGATCACCATCGATGCCGCGCGGATCCTCGGAATCGAGAATCGCGTCGGATCGCTGGCAAAAGGCACAGATGGCGACCTGGCCCTTTATGATGGCGACCCCTTCGAGTATACAACGCATTGTCTCGGCACGGTCATCGACGGGCACCTTGTCAGTCAGGTGGTCCGTTGAAGCGCTGGCGTGCAGCGCTCGCCACCCACTATTCGTGCAGGATCTTGCCGTCATGACCGATCATTCCTTCCCTCGCCGAAGTCTCTTATCTGCCACCGCCTTGGGACTGGCCTCCAGTGCGATTACCAGCGACATGGCGATTGCCGGCGACGTGGCGGAACAACCGCGGACTGGGGAGAAGCGTGCGGGACTGCCCCAGCCGGGCGCGTTTCCGGTACTGGCGATTTCGTCTGCCAACGGGCTCTCGGCCACGAAGAAGGCCTACGAACTGATTGTCGAGGGGAAAGATCCGCTGGAAGCGGTCGTGGCGGGTGTGGCGATTGTGGAAGCGGATCCGCAGGACACTTCCGTCGGTTATGGCGGTGTGCCGAACGAAGAAGGGATCGTGGAACTGGATGCGGCCGTGATGCACGGCCCCTCGCACCGTGCGGGCGGCGTGGCCGCCCTGCGGAACATCAAGCATCCGGCCCAGGTGGCGATGAAGGTCATGCAATTGACCGATCATGTGCTGCTGGTGGGAGAAGGGGCGCTGCGATTCGCTCGCGCCTTGGGATTCCAGGAAGAGAATCTGCTCACCCAGCGAGCTCGTAAAATCTGGCTGCATTGGAAACTGTCCCACTCGGATAACGATGACTGGATCGCTCCACCCAGTAAAGAGGACGATCCGGACACGGCGGCTTTTTTCGAAGAGCATCGCGCACCGGTGCAGATCGCCGGCCAAACGCGCTATCAGTTTCGCCGTCCCACGGGTACGATCCATTGTTCCGCCATGAACTCCAACGGCGACATCTCCTGCACGACAACCACCAGTGGTCTGGCCTTCAAAATCCCTGGGCGCGTCGGTGATTCGCCGATTATCGGTGCCGGGCTATACGTCGACAACGAGATCGGGTCGTGTGGCAGCACGGGGCGCGGTGAAGCCAATCTGCAGAACCTGTGCAGTTTTGCTGCCGTGGAACTGATGCGCGGCGGTATGTCGCCGAGCGATGCCGGCCTGGAAATCTGTCGCCGGGTGGCCAAACATACCCAGCGACCGGATCTCTTGGACGACCAGGGCCGCCCCAATTTTGGACTCAAGTTCTACCTGCTCGATAAAGCCGGTCGCCACGCAGGAGTCACGCTGTGGGGTCCCGCCCAGTACGCTGTGACGGACGCTCAGGGAACCAGGCTGCAGGACTGCGTCTATCTCTACGAGACTCCCCAGTAGCTTCACGATGCCGTCGGCCGCCATGTTGTTGCCGGTCTGGAGCGTTGCCCAGCACATACCCCTCCGCGCGGAAGAAGTCCCTAGACGGTCGTGCTCATGAGGTCGCAGCTTCGTGTCCGCTTCGACCCCGGTTGAACCGGGGCCGGCACCGGACTGAGGAGGACATGTCGGGCGGCACTGTTAGACATTCAGTTCGGCGTCAGCCGCGCCTGGCCATTTACGGCGATCCATCCGTCGCCAGGCAAAAAAACATGCTCGGTGATTTGCCGCCCCCCCCTGAATACGAGACAATTGGGAAACCGCTGCCCGCAAAACACCGCGTCTTACGCCGCAAGTGCTCCAAAGACGGACTAGCATGGCGCGAGATCCGGAGCTATCGGGCCAGGAAACAGCACACATAACAGCACAGATAACCACAGACACTCGACAGGAGTAATACCATGTCTCACCTTACTCGACGTGACTTCTCGAGAACCTCCATGGCTGGTGCCGGTGCGCTGGCAACTGCCCCTGCGCTGTTGCGAGCGCAACCGCCAACGGCCGCCGTTTCGCTGAAGGGAACGGACCTCGTTCCACTGGGCCAGACAGGCATCAAGGTCACGCGGCTAGCCCAGGGGACCGGATACAACGGCTTCAATCATTCCTCTGCCCAAACGCGGCAGGGCAAGGAGGCCTTTGACCGCTTGTTGAATCACAGCCTGGACCAGGGCGTCCGGTTCCTGGACATGGCCGATCTGTACGGCTCGCATCCGCTGGTGAAAGATGTGGTCAAGAGCCTCCCCCGCGACAAATATGTACTGCTGACCAAGATCTGGCCGCGGAAGGAAGATTGGGTCACGCCGTCGGGCGGGGCGAAGCAGGAGCTGGATCGGTTCCGCCAGGAACTGCAGGTAGACCAGATCGAAGTCTGTCTGATTCACTGCATGCAGAACAGCCAATGGCCGACGGAGTTTGAGCGGATTCGTGATGAGCTGTCCCAACTGAAGGACAATGGCGTGATCCGGGCGACGGGGGTCTCGTGCCACGACCTCGGCGCACTCAAAGTCGCCGCCGAACATCCTTGGGTGGACGTGATCTTCGCCCGCATCAATCACAAGGGTGGTGAAAAGTACTCTTGTGACGGTACCGCCGACGAAGTTGCCGCTGTACTGAAAACTGCCCGCAAGAACGGCAAAGCCGTGGTCGGGATGAAGATCTTCGGAGCCGGCCTACTCGTCACACCCGAAGAAAAAGACGCGTCCCTGAAATACGTGTTCACGAATGAACTCGTCGACGCCATCACGGTCGGAATGCTCAACCCGGAGCAAGTCGACGACACACTGCGACACATCGCTCAGGTTGCCTGAACCCAAAACGCAGCTGGAGCGACTCAGCACCGCCTGTGGTTTCGCGCCGCAGGCGCATTTGAGCGTGTGTCGGCGTCTCCCTGCTACCGATATTCGAACGTTGACTCTGTCGCCATCTCGCCCAGGGCCGTTACCGACGCCCTCACGGCGGCTCCGAAAAACCTCCTCGTTGATTCCGTTGACATACCTAGACCCGTTAGGTACTATACCTAGTGCTATTAGGCATAGACATAAGGAGCATCCAAGGGGAGGCAACTGTGGTATCGAAGGAATTGACCGCCGCATCCACTCGGCCACTGGTATTGTCCGTATTGGCGACTGGCGAAAGCTATGGATATGCGATCATACAGCGGGTCCGCGAATTGTCGGGAGGCCAGTTGGAGTGGTCGGAAGGCATGCTTTATCCAGTCCTTCATCGCCTGGAGCGTGAGAAGCTGATCGTGTCGCGTTGGAAACAGTCGGCCAACAGTCGCCCCCGGAAATACTATCGGCTCAGCGCCAGTGGAACCCGCGCCATCGAGAGCGAGCGACAGCAGTGGTTTGCCGTTCATGAGACACTGGCGAGACTTTGGAGAATGAAGGCATGCACAACCTAGAAGAGCAGATTGCGGACTGGAAGAAGAGCATCACATCTGCTGAATCGTTGCACGAGAGCGATCTGTCGGAATTGGAGCAGCATCTACGCGATGCGATCGCCGATTTACAGAAGCGCGGCCTGAATCTGCAGGAAGCGTTTCTCGTCGCTGCCAGCAGACTGGGAACGTACGACGCGTTGGATACAGAATTCAGGAAGATTAACGGCAGCTATCTTTGGCAGCGACGCGTATTCTGGATGCTCGCCGGCTATCTCTTGATGGGACTGGCCGGCAGAATCATGAGTGGAGTCGGTTCGATTGGCGCTTCCATCGCTGCCTTCGAGGGAGCCAGTGGCACGGTTGTGGGAGCGATTTCCGTGTGTGTCACAGTGGTTGGTTGGGGCTGTCTGCTGGTGTGCATGTACGCCCTTGCCCACGGCCAGGGACATGGCATTCTCTCGCACTCCGTCACCATTACTCCGACCACACTGATCCTCGTGGTGCTGGGGATTCTTGCCGGAGGTACCATGCTCTCGGTTGGCGGCCACGTGCTGACAGCCCGCCTGGTATCGGTCCAAACGCTGGGGCAGGCAGTTGTCGTGACGTCGGTCGCAAACTACGCCATTCAGCTCGCAATTCCGCTCATCTGCCTTGGCATGATGCTCTCATTGCGGCAACGCACCCGCGCGGCCGTTGGCTAGTGCCCCGCAAACGCTGCGATGACGGGTTATCTGCTGCTGGTATTGCCCGTCAGTGACTCGAGTGGTACGACAGGGATTGTCGAACACTTGCGACACCCACCGCACTTCCCCGAGGACTTGCCGCGCAGCAATCGCCACGCACGACGCAAGACGTAGCCAACTGCCAGTGCGACAATCGCTCCCGTCACGCTGTATTGCACTAATTCGTTCATCATCCCGCTGCCATCCACGTACCGAGCTGATACGTTAACAACGCTCCCACATACGCCAGAGAGGTCATGTAGCAGAAAGTGAACAAGGGCCAGCGAAAGGTGCCGGTTTCCTTGCGAATGACCAGTAGCGTGGCCGCACACTGGGCGCAGAGGGCGAAGAAGACCATGATCGACAAGGCAACCGGCAGGGTAAAAACGGGACGATCCGATCCCGGCCACGTCGTCGCCGCCAGTTCCTCCTTCAACGAGGACGATGTTTCGTCCTGACCCTCACCTAAATTGTAGATGACTCCCATGGCTCCAATCACGACCTCACGAGCCGGGAATGAGGCCAACACGGCGCAGCCGATGCGCCAATCCCAGCCAAGCGGTCGGACAACCGGCGCAATCAGTTTCCCCAGATGCCCGAGCCAGCTCTGCTGCATGTACGCACCCGCCACATGATTGGAGACCGCGGTTTCCAATTCATCGTGACGTCGTGTCAGTTCCTGCCAACGTTCCCCGCGCGGTTCACCCTCCCGAAGCGATGCCCTCCCCGCCTCCACCGATTCGATCTCCTCGCTCAGACGCGCCAACTGGACGGTATACTGGGCCCGTACATCCGCTTCGAGGTGCGCCGGGTGCGGAAAATAGGCCGCGGCCCAGACGATCACCGTGACCGCCAAGATCAAGGTCCCGGCACTTCGCACGAACGCCCAACACTGCTCAACGACTCGGGTCGCCACGACACGCGGTGAGGGAATGCGGTAATCGGGCAATTCCATCACAAACGGAGGCGTCTCTCCTTTGAGCAAGGTGAGTTTCAAAATCTTGGCCACACAGATAGCCGTCACAACTCCGAGACTGTAGAGGGCAATGATCGTGATCCCCTGTAATCCGAGCCAACCACCCAAAAATCGACGATCGGGAACGAACGCCGCGATCATCAACGTGTAGACGGGCAATCGAGCACTGCAACTCATCAACGGAGCGACCAGCATCGTGACCAATCGATCGCGGCGGTTCTCAATGACGCGCGTGGCCATGATTCCCGGAACCGCACAGGCGAAGGAAGAGAGCAAGGGAATGAACGATTTTCCGCTCAGACCAACACGCGACATCAACCCGTCCATGAGGTAGGCAGCGCGAGCCAAATAGCCGCAATCTTCCAGGATCGCCACGAACAGGAACAACATGGCGATCTGCGGTAGAAAGACCAACACCGCTCCCACACCCGCGACGACACCATTGGACAACAGGGACTGCAACACGCCGTCGGGCACGGTGGTGCTGATCCCCGCACCGACTGCCGAAACCAGCCGTTCAATCAGCTCCTGAAACGGTCGCGCCCAGGAAAAAATCGCCTGGAAAACGATGACCATGAAGGCGATGAAGACCAGGGCACCTCCGACTCGGTGCGTCACCAACCGATCGATGCGATCGGTGATGGTCACCTGCTCCTCGCTCGGGTGTACCACCACCCCCTTCACGAGCTCATCCACCCACTGATAACGACTCATCGTCTCGACCGCCGGGATCGGATACCCGGCCGAGACCAGCCGCTCACGTGACTCGCGTACCTCTTCGCGCCACCGAGAATCACCGTCGACCAAGCCAGCACGCTCCAAGTACCCGCTGGTATCGAGCAAAATCCGTTCCACGAGATACCGCGGCACATCGCGATGAGACCGCCGATCCCACGAGTGCTTCAGCTGCGCGACTTCCTGACAGAAAGCGGCGGGGAGCGAACTGGCAATCAGCGGCGGTTCAAGGGAATCGGCGGCAGAGAGCGCCTGCTTGAGCTGCTCAAGTCCCAGACGGCGGTGCGCCTGCATCTCGATCACGGGAACACCCAGCCGGTCCCGCAGTTCCGCCACATCGATCGTCACATGTCGCTCGCTGGCGATGTCCATCTTGTTCAGGACAATCAGCAGGGGGCGTCCCAGTTCCAAAGCCTGACTAACCAGATACAGATTCCGCTGGAGGTTGCTCGCATCCACGATACACACGATGACGTCGGGGGAGGGACGTCGCTGCGCCGCCCCAACAGCACGTCCACGGCAACCATTTCGTCCAGAGAATGCGGCGCCAGGCTATAGGTTCCCGGTAGATCAATGACCGTCAACTGCCGGCCAGCGTACTGCGTGTGCCCGACCTTCTTCTCGACGGTGACCCCCGGGTAGTTGCCGACCCGTTGAGAAACGCCGACCAACGCGCTGAAGAGCGTGGACTTGCCGGTGTTCGGGTTGCCAAGCAAGGCGACTGTGATCGCCGCCCCAACGGTGTTCATGGGCATCGAGACGTGCAAGAGAATTCAATGCTCGTCGCCGCGCAAGATAGAGCGCCCCGCGTGGCACAGCCACGACGTTTGAGCGATAGTCCGCAATCGCTAGCTGGCGACTTGATAACTGCGAACCAAAACGCCGAGCAAGTCGCTGCACCGGAAGCAAAGCCGGCTACCACCGACTCGAATGATACACGGTTTCCCGTGCCGCACCACTTGGACCGTCATTCCCTGACGCAGTCCCATTTCTTCCAATCGCCGCACATGCTCGGGACACCCCACGAATCGGTCAATCAGAGCCGACTGACCGGGTCGGAGGCGATCCAGAGGAATTAGTTCGTAAGCGTGTATTCGATCTATCAAGGTTTCGGGTTTCTGGTGAAAATGAGACTAGATCTCAGCAACTCCATTACAAGTCTATCGGCGCATGGGAGGATGTGCAAGGACGGATTTCGCAGTTGGAAGAGTATTTTTTGGGAACTTCCTGCCCTCCCTCGCGACCCGCCGCCAAGTTCCGCTACCATGCGCGGCTCAGTGATCAGACGGGCACCGCCAGAGGGACGGGACTGGCAGCTCCCCAAGAGGGGCAACAAGGGTGGCACGCGGAATCGGGCGGACCGCATCAAAGGCGTGAAGCGGGCTCCGGATCAGTTTCGCCATCAGCCACAGAAGGGGTCTCGAGCGGGGGGGTTTTCCGTGAACTCACGGAGCACTGGTCGCTCATTCACGTCGAGATCCCGAACCGGGGAAGAATCCATAGCTGCAATGCGATCCAGGCGGCCACGACCCCCAGAATGATGAGAAACTCCACGGACTGCTCCTTCCTGACGGCCCCGCCGAGGGTGCCCTGAAACAAAACCAACCACGACTACTGACACTGTCTGCGCAAAAACAGGCGATCGTCAAGCGACGAATCGGTCGGCCGGCACACGAGTTCCTGGAACGGAGCAGCCGCTTCCGCCTGGCGATCCTGCTCCGGATGACTCCCCAGAAGGCCAGGTCGGCTTTCTCGGGACCTGAGAGATGGGCGTGTGGCACGTTCGATAACCGCAAGTGCGGCTGGATCGGCAGTATTCCGGGGGCTAGACTGGCGGGAGTGTCCACACGCGAGGTTTGACAAGCGGCCCGCGAACCTGTCGGTTACAGCTTGGCCCTTTCTGAGGAATGAACGATGCATAAGCAGCTCCTACTAGTAGCGGGCTTGATCGTCGGCCAACTAATACTGATCGCTCCCCTTACCGGTTCCCCCTGCTGGGCGGAGGACATTGAGCCACTCGCCATGGGATCGCCGGCTCCTGATTTTGAGCTTCCTGGCGTCGATGACAAGGTCCATCGGCTCCGCGACTTCGATAACGCTCGGCTATTGGTCTTGGTCTTCACCTGCAATCACTGCCCGACCGCCCAGGCCTACGAGGACCGCCTCATTCAGCTGGCGAAAGACTACCAGGACCGGGGTGTCGCGGTGATCGCCATTTCCCCCAACGATCCTCAAGCAGTGCGACTGGATGAACTGGGCTACTCCGACCTCGGCGATTCCCTGGCCGAGATGAAGTTGCGAGCCAAAGAGAAGGCGTTCCCGTTCCCCTACTTGTACGATGGCGACCGGCAGCAGGTGTCGCGTGCATACGGTGTTTTGGCCACGCCGCACGTCTTCATTTTCGATCAAACGCGGAAGTTACGTTACGAGGGGCGTGTGGATGATGATGAGAAGGGCGCCCCCAAGTCGCACGACGCCCGCAACGCGATGGATGCCCTGCTCTCCGGCCGGCGCGTTCCGGTGGAGAAGACACGCACATTCGGCTGTTCCACGAAATGGTCCGACAAACGTGAGAGCGCTCGGCAGGCACTCGCCCGATGGAACGAAGAGCCTGTGACGCTCAAGAAGATTGACGCCGCGGGAGTACGTGAACTCGCCCAGAACAAATCGGACAAGTACAGGCTCGTCAATGTCTGGGCCAGCTGGTGCATCCCGTGCGTCACCGAGCTGGCTGAATTCGTCACGATGAATCGGATGTACCGTCATCGGAATTTTGAGTTGATAACGATCAGCCTGGACTCGGCCGAGAAGCTTGACAAGTCACTCGAGTTGCTTGAGAAGCGGCATGTCGCCGCCACGAACTACATCTTTGACTCCGGTGATCGCGATGCCCTAGCCGAAGCGATCGACAAGCAGTGGAACGGCCCGGTCCCCTATACGCTGCTCATCGCTCCCGGCGGCGAAGTCGTATACCGTCGGCACGGATCCATCGATCCACTGGAAGTGAAACGAGCCATCGTGGAACGACTTGGCCGCACATACTGATTCGAACCTGGTCAGGGACTGTTTTGACGCACTTTGTCCAGAATCAGCGGGCGCGCCTCGTCCATCAGATCCTGGACATCCGCATAGTGCATCGTGCGACCAGCAAAGTCGCGCGTTTCGATGGCGTGCAGGAAGCGGGCTTTGAACTCGTTCATATTGGATCCATAAATGTGGTAGCTGTCGGCCATATGGCAGTAGCGGCCGAGTTTGATTTCGCGACCACTCAGCTCCGACACGCGACGAGCAATTCGCTGCTGCAGCTGAACCAAGGCAAAGATGTTCATGAACGCCGCTTTATAGGCATCGTTGCTGCGAAACCGCACGTTCATGCTCATTAACGCCGTACCATCCTGCTCGATCAATTCGACACCAGATGCTCTGCAAGCAGGCCGGATCATAACACTGGCTGTCTTCCCAGACTTTCCAGGTCACGGCCTGAGCGCGGCGGGTGTAGCCCGTCTTGGCCAGTTGTTGGCACATCCCCTCGATCTGGTCAAACGACTTGGCCAAGGAGGGAACGTTGTAGCCGAACAGTCGCTGATGGTAAGTGTATTCCCAGCGGGTGTCCGACTTATCTCCCGCATCACGCACCCAATGATCCTTGATACCATCGCAGACTTCCATCACATATTCTTGGAGATCTTCGAAGCCACCGGGCATGTCCCGATGAATCATCGGCTCCAACAGCGGATCGCTGACCGTGATCAGCATCGTGGCGTCCTTGCTGGGTGGGTCGCCCGGCTTGTCATATTGAGTACTGATGTCGCAGCCTTCCTGAAACAGCTTGACGAGCGAGTTTTCCCAGGCGCGGGCAATACAATCGCTCTCGACCACCAGGACCGGTATTCCGTTCATGCCATACTTCTTTCGTGCTGAGGGCGAGTCGTTGCTTCTCAATCGCCGGGTGGCGCGACCACTGCTCGCGGTGTTTGCTGATCAAGTATTCGACCAATGTCGTGGAACTCATGAGCCAGGTGAGCAAGAACGTCATCCAGTGCCAGGATCCCCACCAGTCTCCCCACCGCGTCGACGACCGGCAGGCGCCGTAATTCGCCATCACGCATCAGCGCCAATGCGCCTTTCAGCGAGGCGGACTCCGGGACCGTGATAACCGGTTCAGTCATGATGTCGCGCACACGGGTGGTACGAGGAGCTCTTTCGGCCGCAATCACCCTCACCACCAAATCTTGATCGGTCAGAATGCCAATCGGCTGACGCTCTCGATTCAGCACGATCAAGGATCCCACCGCACGCTGATGCATGCGTTCCGCAGCCGTCCAAGCGCTTTCATCAAGATCCACCAGATCGACCTGTCGTTGGCAGACGTGTGACACCGTCATCGGGCCACTCCTGAATGACACCCCTTCACTTTGGTTATCCCCGAACGCCTCAGGAGACCACGCAATAATGCTTCAAAATAGAGTTTCACGATCCTGGGGGATGTTCCGAGGCAGAAATTTGAAATGCCCCCATTTTCACTCAATACGATTTAGGAGCTCTAACAAAACGTGGTTTTTGACGTCGGTTCAGGCGGGAAACCAGCAGCACTGCATCGGCGGTTTTGTCAGAGCTCCTTAACCTTCTAGCCGGCGACACACTTGTCATACAACACCAGGTGGGGACAATGCGTGTCGTGAATCACGCGTTTTACCACCCAACCGATCAGTCCTTGGACCCGATGTCTTCGGTAAACACCAACTGCACCAACTCGTTCTCAACTTCCTCGTGCCGCATCAGCCTATCCGTGAACTGAGCGAAGTCACCGCCCATTTTTTCCCACCATGCGGCTGTGACCGTCACCCCCGCCTGCCAGTTCGACCAAACCGGCGATTTCCCGCGCAGTTCGCCATGCTCGGCAATCAAGTCATTCACTCTGTCCGAGAACGTGGGGAGCATGACTGACCAATTCGGCGAAACATTGACTGCCCTCCTCCGCTTTGAAGTGATCGTCGATCAACTCACTCAGCTCCCTCAGACGCCGAGACACTTCAGCTGTCCCGGCCGTTCGCTCCAAAAGAATCTGCTTGAGTTCCGCCAAAAGACCCCGCAATCTCACGTGCTCTTCCAGCAACACCTCATAGCATTTCTTGACCGAGTCCGCATCTGACATGGTAAATTCCTCACTTTTTCTTCGCACGGCGACCTGACTCGTATCGACGCCGCTCTAGTTTCCACCCAGAGGCAAGACGGTTGCCCGGGAATCACCACGACGGATACCTCGTCCCTCGGAGGGATTCTCTTGCCACGAACCAGCGTGAGTTCCTGTGGCCTCCTGCAGCTGCTCGCCCTGACATCATCCGCGCCCATCGCCAGCCTGCTCGCTGGCGAGTAGCGTCGAATGAGGACTGAAATCAAGGCGCAGGAACGTCTGGCAGACGTGTCGGTGCATTGCGCGAGCGGCGTGATGGCCAGAACTTGAATGATGTTTATCCCTGCTCCACGATGCAACTTCACACCACCGAACATAAGCAACTCGCAGGTCGGTTTCAAGTCAATTCAGGGGCAAGATAACCGAGAGGGACGGTCTTCCGCCACCACCACTGCCTGGCCCGCTGTCTCGTGGGAGAAAATCTCGCAACGGCGAGACGAATCTTGCCGATCGCCCAAAGGCCCGCAAATGCTCCGCACGTCGCCAACTACCACCTAAGAGCGGTGTCGGCGTTTTCCCTGCCCACGCCTCTCGACACCACCACCCGTGCACTATAGCACGCTAACCGTGCTAAATTGCACAGCCGAGATTCACCTTCCACGCGCCAGAGGGCACGATTCTACTTGCTTCAAGGACTCGCCGAGGGTATCTTTCGCTCGACTCACAGCAAGTTCGCATCCGCGCACATCGCCAGGCAAGCGGGAACACTGGCGAAAGGAGACGGCGAAAGGAGATACAGTCCACTGGCGGAGAATCACATGAAGATGCAGTCCATTGTCGTGGCAACCGACTTTTCGGAAACTTCTCAGGCCGCGCTCGAGCTGGGTACGACCCTGGCCCTCGATATGGGTGCCCGCCTGCTCATCGTCCACGTCGAATCACCCGAAGTTATGTACGGTGGCGAGGAGCTCGATCTGCTCATGCAACCGGTCGAAAGCCCGGTGGCGATGCGTCTTTTGGAGCAGGTATTTCCGACCGATCCGAACGTACCCTGCGAACATCATCTGTTAACAGGATCAGCGTCAGATGAAATTGTGCGTTTCGCCGCAGAACATCACGCCGATTTGATTGTGGTCGGTACACACGGCCGCTCGGGACCCTTGCGACTGCTGCTCGGGAGCGTTGCCCAGTCCGTCGTGCGTCACGCACCGTGCCCCGTACTGACGGTCAAATCGAGCTATTTGAGTAAGCCGGCCAAAGAAGAACAGTGAAGCCGGCACCGATTCTCAGCATCTGGACGAGAGGATTGCCAGCGGCGCATCGGACCCAGGCCGCCAAGTCCCAATCACTTCACCAACCTCCGTAGCATGTTGCTTCAACGATCAAGATGCTTCTTGTCGAACCCCACCACACGCAGTTGGTTGTAGACACGACGGACTTGCGGCAATCTTCCGACGATCGTCTGGGCAATCTGCTTCAGGTAGTAGGACACGACCACACCGCTGAGCGTGACGCTGCCATCAACAAACTGGCACCGCACTCGCCGCAGACCGCAGTGGGAACTGCCATGCAATGCGCGTTCGACTTCCAAGCTCATCGAATCGATCGGCAGGACCTCGCTGTGCCGCGGAGTGGCTGAAGAGGCCTTTGTGGGAGTTGTCATCGTCCTGCGTCTCCTTCCTAGACTACCAATGCCACTCGACTCCTAAGAGCCTGCTGAGCGGCCTGCTCCTGTAATCAGTGCCGGATCAGTCTGTGCAAGCTGTGCAAGACACACCAAAACTCGCCAGATTTGCAGCAATCCGGACTGCCGAGAGACGGCAACAACGGCCCCTGCGCGGATAGAACTCGCATTCAAGCACAATCTGCAGGAACCCATCTGCCCCGTTTCCACGTTCCACAAAGGAACTCAACTTCGTCTTAAGATACCCGTCTTTGTGCAGGTGTCAACTTGATTCGGCGAGAAGCATCTGGAAACAGATATCTTTACCGGGTGCTAACATGTGGAGTGAGCTAGCAGTTAGGATTTTCGAAATGCTTCTTCGGCAGTCACGATACTCCCAGCGATCTCAATCAGCTTGACATTCTTTTCACTGGCCAATCGCTGCAGACGGCGAAAGGCTTCCGATTCGTCAAGCTCGGCGCGTTTCATCAAGATACCCTTAGCCCGCTCGATGATCTTTCGATCCTCCAGCGCCTGTCTCAAGCTGGCCGCCTCTTCATGCACGGCCTGAAACTGGCGGAAGCGCCGTACCGCGATGCTGATCGCCGGCTCAAGATCGGCTTGCTTGATCGGTTTCACCAAGTAAGCCAGTATGTGATTCGACTCCGCACGATCGATCAGAGGAGTATCGTGATGCGCCGACACCAGGATCACCGGCACGGCACGATCATGAAATATCGCTTCAGCCGCTTCGATTCCATCCATATCCGGCATCTTGATATCGGTGATCACGAGATCCGGATGCAGCTCGCGACAATGCTCGACCAACTGCCTTCCGTTCTCTGCCACGGACACAACTTCATGCCCCAGCCGCGGGAGGATCTTTTCAAAATACTCCTGCATATCGGGCTCATCATCGGCAACGGCAATCCGCAGCACAGTATCTATTCCTCAATGGGTGGCAGGATTCACAACTTCAGCTAACACGTTTCAGGCGACAACGTTTCAGACGGCGACAACGTATCGGGCGACAACCGTGTCCCGGGCACCCACAAAAACTACGGCACCGATCGACGTTTCGCCTGATGAACCGCCCGGCGCAGCGTAGCGGACGGGTCCCCCGGTAGCCGTGACCAGTGTGACGACCGCCGATCGTCTCGAACCGGCCCCCGGTCGCCCTCACGCTATCTACAAGCCCCACCAGATGCAATTGGCGTGCCGATCTGGCCTCACCCCCACCGGCGGCACGGCCCTGGTCATGGGCAGTGTCTCAGAGACCGTGGTACCGGGTCAATGGCACCCGTTCCATGACCCCCTAGCGTCTCGTATCACCGGAGTGTGGCCGGACAGTGTGCCGCTGGCCACACGACAGACCATTTCCGCACCCGGAAAAAAAACGTTCGCCGAACGCAAACGGCGATTGACAGAACGCGACCCAGCCCGTAGATTTGAAGTAATGAAATTGGTCGTTCACGGTGGACGTACAAGTTTCAGGCCACGACGGCCCCAGTCATGCAGCGATATCTGTGCGACGTGGGGTTTATTTTTTTGCGCTAGCGCAAGTAGGTTTTCGCGTTCTGACATCGAAGTGGCTCGTACTCACCGTTCCGGTAACTTGACCAAACGGTGCCTGATAGACACAACAAAAACGATCTACTGGGTGACCGGTTTCTCTTTGCTCCAGCCTAGCCAGGAGCCCGACTCCGACCTGCAAACCGGTACCCATTCGTGCCTCGGCGATTCGCACCATCGCCGAGGCCATTTTTTTTCTCTGTGAAGCAGCGAATAGACTGGGGGCTGAATTTCACGGGACGTGTTTCGGCCGGTCGATAAGGCTGTCGATGGCCAGAGGTGTCGCCACGGAATCGCCAAGACTGGAGCAGGCAGGTGGCCACAGCCCGTGCTGCCTCAATCGCTCACCGCGAGCTTCGCGAGCAAGCACGCTCATCAAAGCAGTGGCCAGAGTCACCAGTATCAGCCACCAGTACAGTTCGCCGTGCGCATGCAGCTTGCGCGTCGACAACATGACACGCCTCCCGAACCCTCGCGTGCGGTTCTCACCCTAAAGTCGTTCCCGTCTTGCCTCCCGTCCCACGACTGCGCAATTATACCGTTCGCTTGCTGCAACAGGCCACACGATTTATGGTGTGAATGAGCGCGAAAGAGGTTGATGTTTGTTTTTTTGCCCGTATTGCCTCCCTCGGGCGGCAACGATTCCACCCAACGATGTGGGGCAAAGGCGGTGAACATGCACTCGCAAGAACCCTTATTCGCGATCGAGCAAGACGGGCAGACACTGATCTTGTCGCCGATCGCTAGTTTGAACGAATTGGAGCTGAGCGCCCTTGATGACGCGATACGCGACGTGCTGCAGCACCTGGAATCGAGGGAATTCCGCAACCTTCTGCTCGATTTCGCTGGGACAGACTATTACGGATCAACGGCCTTGGGATTCTTCATCAAGCTCTGGAAACGCGTCTGCAGCATCGACGGGAAGATGGTATTCTGTAACGTGTCACCCCATGAACGCGAAGTGCTGGAACTAACTCACCTCAGCAGCCTTTGGAAGATCTGCGGCACGCGCGACGATGCTCTCAAGCTACTCCGAGCGGGAGATGCCTAATGGCCTACGATCATACACAGCGGGGTCTCTGGCACTGGCTGCTGCTGGCCATTGGCTCGGGCTGTTTCCTAGCTTCGTGGTCGCTGCGGCACGAGCCGCTAGGACATTATGTCTGCTTGGGTGTCGCGCTGCTCATGATCGTCATCGGCCTCAGCTTCATGCAGTTGACGGTACGCGATGAACAGGATGCGTTGGCGGTCCGGTTTGGCCCACTACCGCTCTTCTTCACACGTATCCCTTACGACAAGATTCGGTCGGTCGAACCTGGCCAGACGACGCTGCTTGACGGCTGGGGCATCCATTACCTCCCAGGTCGTGGCACGACGTTCAATATTTGGGGTTTCCACTGTGTGCGGATCGAGCTGGAGAGTCGCACGCTTCGCATTGGCACGGATGATGTCGAGAACTTGACCCAATTCTTGCACCAGCGAATGTGCTCGACCGCTGACGGTGGCAGGGGCGACCGTGACGGGAGCTTCTGAGTACGGCACGACGCAAACCAGGGGCACGATTTGCACTCAATAACCGTTCACGGAACTCCGACCGTGCCAGGCTCGGTGACTGTGTACTCTTACTCTTACTCTTACTCTTACTCTTACTCTTACTGCATTGTCTTGCCCCGCTGGATTCTCCCGGTTGGGAAAGGGCTCGTCGGAGCGTCTCTGGGGACCACCGCCAGTCGCTCCGCGGGTATTCGACGGACGAACAGCCGGATGGGCTGGCGGTCCCAAGCCTATCTCATTCGTGGCGAAGCGCGTCAATCGGGTTGAGCAAGGCGGCCTTCATCGCGGGTACGATCCCAAACACGACCCCCGTTCCGGCGGAGATACCGAACCCCAGCAAGACCGCCCAGAAGGGCACCACCACGTCCACCATTTGCGGGTGCAGGCTGGCCAGCGAGCTGAGCGAATAGCCCAACGCGATCCCGAGGCCGCCGCCGATCAGGCTCAGGGTCATTGCTTCGGTCAGGAACTGCATGAGGATATCGCGGCGGCGGGCCCCCACGGCTTTGCGCAATCCAATCTCTCGTGTCCGTTCGGTCACGCTCACCAGCATCACGTTCATGATGCCGATCCCACCCACGAGCAGGGAGATGCCGACGATGCCTGCCAGCACGGAGACCGCGATAGTTCCCACTTGATTGAAGGCCGCCAGAATTTCACCCTGGGTCTGCACCATGAAGTCGTTTGGTTGAAACGCTTCCAGGCCGTGCCGACGACGCAGCAAGTTGGCAATCTGGGCCTTGGCTTCGGGGACCGCTTCCGCCGTGTTCGCCTGCGCGGCGATCACCATGCTGCGCCGGAAGAAGGGGTACATTTTCAGCGCGGTCGTGTACGGAATCAGCACGACATCGTCGAGACTCTGCCCGAAAAAACTGCCTTTACTGGCCAGGACGCCGATGACGAGGAAGCGGCGTCCGTCGAGCAAGAGGCTGGTTCCCACCATCCCTTCGTCCAGGTCGAATTTCCGGAGAATCTCCCGCCCCACGACACAAACCTGTTGCGCCCGTTCGACGTCGACGGCCGCAAAGGGACGGCCAACATCCACGGGGAAGTTCCGCACCGTGTGATACGCGGGAGCCACACCTTCGATATTGGCTGTAATTTCGTCGCGTCCCACGCGCAACTTGATGCCCTGGCGCGGGATCAGCGGCGAGACGCGCCGCAGTGCCGAACACTGCGACTCAATGGCCCGAAAGTCATCTTCGTCCAATTCTACTCGCCCGAGAGCCTTGCCGGCCTCTCCCGGCGGCCGCTGCGGCGCTACAAACACAGCATTCGTGCCCAACCCTTCCAGGAACGTCGATACGTAACGCGTGAATCCCTGCACCACACTGACGACCGTGATCGTCGCGGTCACGGCGATGACAATCGCTAGAATGGTAAGTATCGAGCGCATTTTGTGCGTGACGAGCTGCTCCAAGGCATTCATCGCGTTGGCAAACAACAACATACTTGCAGCTCCCCTGGTCAGCCTTTTGTCTGCTCGCCATCAGCTTCCGCACGATGCTCCACCGCGGCAGGTCGTCCGTTGCCATGCGCGACAGGCGTTCGAAGAGGCGTCTGCTGCGCGATCTGCTCGTCCGCCTCCACCTGGCCGTCCTTGAGTCGCACAATTCGGCGGCAACGCCGTGCGATGTCCGGTTCGTGCGTCACGATGACGATCGTCTGCCCTTCCCGATGAAGAACATCGAACAAGTCGAGGATTTCTTCGCTCGTGCGGCTGTCCAGGTTCCCCGTCGGTTCATCGGCCAACAGAATGGCCGGCCGCTGCACCAGGGCCCGCGCTATGGCCACTCGCTGTCGCTGGCCGCCCGACATCTGGTTCGGGCGGTGCTTCATGCGATCCTCCAATCCGACGCGCCGCAACGCCTCAACCGCCATGGCTCGACGCGGTGACGCTCCCGAGTAGATCAGGGGGAGTTCTACATTGCGAATGGCCGATTGCCGCGGCAACAGCTCAAACGTCTGAAACACGAAGCCGATCCGGCGACCGCGCACGCGAGCTAACGCAGACTGCGAAAGTTTGGCTACGTCGTGTCCGTCCAGCCAATATTGGCCCGCCGTGGGCACGTCCAGCAGGCCGAGGATATTCAAGATCGTGGACTTTCCCGAACCGGATGATCCCATGATGGCCAGCATTTCATTCTCGAAAATCTCCAGATCGATACCCCTCAGGGCCCGCACGATTTCGGCACCCATCTGGTACTCTCTCGTGATCCCCCGCAATCGAATGAGCGGCTCAAGCGCTGTCATGCCCCTGCCTCCACCCGATCGATCGCGTCATCGGCTGCCGCGTCGGGCTGCTGCGCAGCGCCGGAGGCGGGTTTATTCCTCGGGTCCTGCTTCGGCTTTTCCAGATTAACAGGTTGGCCCTCCTCCATTTCGTCCAACGATCGGAAGGGCCCCACGATCACCGTGTCACGAGGGTCAAGCCCATCGAGTATTTCGATGCGTTCCTGATCGCTAATGCCGGTCTGCACCGGTCGCGCGATGGCCACACCATCGTCCATGATGAAGACGACCTTGACATAGCGTACCGCCAGGTCTTTTCCCTTTTCAGCAGGCGTAGTCGGCTGATTCGCCAGCCAATCCCGGAACAACGGGGTATCGGGCAGGTCCCGGAAACGCCGGTGAACGACCGCTTGAACCGGGAGACTCAAGGCATCGGTCGCTCGTTTCACCTCGATTTCCACCGTGGCGGTCATTTCGGGACGCACCGACTCGTGCTCGCCCTCAACATCAATCAACGTCTCAAAGGTGACCACTTCGCTTAACTTCTTGCCCTTGGGAGAAATCAGGTCGACGACTCCCGGGATCGGATCCGCCTGGGCGGCTTGCAGGAAGATCCGTACCGGCTGGCCCGAGCGCACCAGTCCCACGTCCGTTTCGTCCACATCCGCCCGGACACGCATCCTGGTCATATCCCCCACGGTCATCAGGACAGTCCCCGGAAGATTGGTCGTACCGGCAATGACAACTTCCCCAACTTCCACATCCAGCTCGGTCACGGTGCCATCCATCGGGGAACGGATTTCCGTCCGCTCCAAGTCCTGTTCGCTGTTGCGGCGCATGGCAAAACTCTCCGTCAGTTCATGCTCGCTCATCGACAACACCGCTTCCATCTTCGCCAAGATTGTCTCTCCGTCACGGACCTCGTTGGGGGTCGAATATCCGCGTTCCTCCAGCTTTCGATAACCGGCGGAATCAAGCTTCGCTTTGTGCAGATCGGCTTGAGCCAGTTCGATCGCTGCTTTGAGTCGCTCGATCCTCGCCTCGGTCGATGCCATACGAGCCTTGGCGTCCTCGTCTTCCAGCTTGACCAGTACGTCACCTGCCTTGACGGAGTCTCCCTTCTTCACGGGAACCGCCTCCACGCGTCCCATCATCTGCGAGGCAATGTCCGCCTCCTCAACCAACTCGATCGTACCGGGCGCCGTTACCGTTTGGACAATTAGAGACCGTTTCGGATGTTCAACCAGCACTTCCTTGGTCGGAAGATTCTTCTTGATGCGCCAGTCAACACCCAACTGGTCGGCGTCGCGGCGGAGATTGACCACCCCCAGGGCGGTGACCACGACTGCCAAAAGCGATAAAATGACCAGGATTCGTCGCATAATTCTCTTTCGCTGCACGACAGAAATCGAATTGTTCTCTTGCGTGCGTCCGGGCACGAAGGACGGGTAAAAATCGTGGACCTGGATGCTCACTCATTGTGGAAAGAGCGTCATCCGCATGCTCAAGTTCACAACCAATGAGGTGCCGTAGCAAATGTATGCCTCCGTGGCCGCTAAGACGAAACAAACGATGAATGCAACCAACAAGTTCGCCTGGCCACGGCGACGCGCTCCCCAGGCCAGGCCGAGCCAGCCGATGATCGCCAAGCAATCGACTTGCTGCAGGGCGGACCACTGGCGCGCTGTGAAGGACTCCTGCGGCAAAAACATCAACACCGACGTCTCGATGTGCGGACGATGCAATACCACCATCAGCACGACCTCCACAGCCAACCCTAACACCCACACACCCTGCCAGGCAACGCACTCCGCGACCGTGGCCGGAAAACGCACCCCGCGGCCACTCAGCGCCGCCACGGCACTAAAGGTGATCGCCACCACAAACACCCTTAATACCAGTGCCAGGGGAGCGACCAGAAAATCGCGAAGCGCCGTAATCACCGTCCAGAACGTTAATGTGTCCCGCTGGGTCTGGATCGCCTTGCGCACCACGTCTTCGCTCTCTTCATGCAACTCCCGCCGCTCCACCTGTGCCGCACCATTCTCGACGGCCTGCGCAAGATCGTAGTCCACCACCCCCGTCGTCCAGGCAGCACCGTTGAGCACCGCCACCAGCGCCATCCAGACCACCATCAGCCACCCCCACGCAGGGGCATCTCCGCCCACTTCGTTGGGTTGCGTTCCCGATGTTGGTTGCTGCCTCGACATGAAACCGCCGACCTGGATTGCCTCGCCGATACCGCTGAATCGAGTTCAACGGCTACCTGATATGAAGTTTCGCCGCCCGTTGGCGGTTCTTTGCCTGCACGAGATGCGTCCCACTGCGAAACGCGACCGCCATACCCTGATTCTGCTCGCCGATGGACAAGGCCGTCAAGGCGGCGGCCTCCTCCGCGTCCAGCCACTGCTGGCGCAATAAGATGGGCGACATGTATGGATTAACCGAGAAAAGATCGAGCCGAACAGTTGTAACGGACGACACGATGCGACGGGGCATGGTGCCCGAATTGCGCGCGAGCCGAACGAGGGTTCCGCCGCTTTTCCTGACCGCCGGCTTGAATCCCCTCCGATGGCGGGGCCGCGTCGTGCGTACCCAACCCGTACCAGGGATTACTCGCGGGGGGGGCGGCTGGTTTCGTATACCCACACGAAGTAGCAAGAAACGAGCGAGATCGCCTCTCCTCCCTCACCGCCACCAACGGCCTCTCCAAATCGGATCTACCCATCCTCACAGGAACGAGTACCGATGCGTCCCCAACACTGCCTGCTCTCGCTGCTGATCGGATTCATGATCGCATCGACCGAAAACGGCCTGCTGGCTCAGCAAGATGATGCGGGTGCGATCACGCCCTCACAAGTCCCCGATTTTCTGCAACCCCCCCCCAAAACGCTGCTCGAGAAAGGGCTGCAGCCACTTTCCGCCGAGTTGCCAGACACACGTGTCCGCGCCGGATTGCTGCCGCCGGACGCCAGTCAAGGCTTGTTTGAGGAAAGTCGGACGGGGCTCAGCTCACTGCGCGGCGAGAATTGGATACGTCTAGAGTATCATTGGGCCGCCACGTGCAACCGATACCGCCCCCTCTATTTTGAGGATGCCATGCTCGAGCGACATGGACAGACGCGGCATCCACTCATTCAGCCAGTGGTTTCGGGAACGCGGTTCTTCCTGGCATTCCCCGCGCTCCCCTATGCCGCCGTCGTGGATTCACCGTGGCCAGCCAGAAGTGTGCTGGGGCATTTTCGTCCGGGCAGCGGTGCGCCGTTGCTGTTGCAGCGCCCACCCTTGCAAGCGGATGCCGGACTGTTCGAAGCGGGGATGGTTGTGGGCCTGATCTTCCTTATTCCGTAAGGAGGCTTGAGGCTCGATGCTTGAGGAGTCCTGAACGCCGGCGGCTACTGCGGCAAATTGTCCCCCATTCCCAACCGGCGCTCCCCAACTTGGCACCTTGCGCTTTCCGTGCCGCATTTGTGAGCGCAATGGTTCGTCGCCGGTTATGGCGTCGACGACGTCTCCTAGCCTGCGTTGTCTCTGTCGATCGCCCTGACGGAGCCACGTACGTTGGATCCGCCTCCCACGGACGGAGACTTCCCCGCGACACAGACCTGGGCCGCGTAATCGCAACAATCGACATAGTCCCCCCAGCTGCGTGGCGAGTCCCGAAGTCCACGTGTAGCGAACGTATGAAATACTCCAGTCGCGTGATCGCTATCGTCGATACGACTGATAGCATTCCCCCTTCGTGCGCGCTCAGTACCGGCGTGCCTGATCATGCGCCCTCCATGGATGGACTTTGCCCACATGTGCCGCCGCCGAAGCTTGATCACAGCCTTGACGACGCTGCTGCTGTTTTCTGCAGGCTGCAGGTACGGCCACCAGGAGTTCCATTTCCCGGAACACCAGGTCGGTCCTCACGAGAGCTACGTAACCGAAATCGAGTATCCGGATGTCGAAACGACCATGGATGCCGAAATCGCGGCCAGCACGGGCCCTCGCACCACGGACAACCCTCGAGATCAAGAATCGCTCGACCTGACACTGGCCGAAGCGATGAGAATGGCGTTGGGTAATAGTACCGTGATGCGCAACCTCGGCGGCAGTGTGGTGGCCTCGCCACTCGGGTCACAGACGATCTTCAACCCGGCCCTGGCGGAAACGGATCCACGTGGAAGCGTGGAGGCAGCACTCAGCGCCTTTGATGCACAACTCACATCGAGCATTTTCTGGAACAAGGTCGACCGCGGCATCAACCAGACTTTTTCCGGCCTGTTCTTGCCGGTGGCACAGCAGTGCCAGAGCACCTATCTGCTGGAATTAGCCAAGACGACCGCCACAGGTGCTCGTTTCGCCTTGCGCCATCACGTCAACTACGACCGCACCGAAATATCCAATCCGTCGTTGCGATTCAACAGCGTCTACCAGATCGACTATGAAGCCGAGTATCGCCAACCACTCTTGCAGGGAGCGGGGGTCGAATTCAATCGCATCGCCGGTCCGAACTCGGCAGCCGGAGGAGCCGGCGGCGTGTTGCTGGCACGCATCAACACCGACATCAGCCTCGCTGATTTCGAAGCGGGCGTCACCAATCTCGTCACGGACGTGGAACAGGCCTACTGGGATCTCTATTTCGCCTACCGCGACCTGGATGCGAAACTGGCTGGTCGCGATAGCGCCCTGGTCACCTGGCAGGATATTGCCGAGCGGTTGCGAATTGGATTGCGTGGTGGCACTCCCGAAAACGAGGCACAGTTGCGTTCGCAGTATTTCACTTTCCAGGCAGCCGTGGACGATGCCCTGAGCACGCTCTACTCACGCGAAGAACAGTTGCGTTACTTGTTGGGAATGCCCCCCAATGGACCTCAGCTGATCCGCCCCGCCACCGAACCGACGACCGCCAAGATTGTCTTCCCCTGGCAATCGATTCTCAATGAATCATACATGCGCCGCGTGGAACTGCGGCGGCAGAAATGGCAAGTCAAACGTCGCGAATTGGAGCTGGTGGCCGCCCGCAACTACATCAAGCCGCGACTCGACGCCGTCGCCCTGTACCGCTTTCGTGGCTTGGGTGACGACCTGATTCGGTCACCCGGTCCGACCGGTTTCGAAAGCGCTTACCAGAACCTGACCACGGGCGACTTCCAGGAATGGCAAGTCGGACTCCAGTTGGACGTCCCGATCGGATTCCGTCGTGAATTCACCGCCCTCCGCAATGCGGAACTGCAGGTGGCTCGCGAACGGGCCCTGCTCAAGGAGCAGGAATTCCGCGTGTCGCACGACCTCAGCGAAGCGATGCGCCGCATGCAGCGCGCATTTCAGCTGATGAAGACCAATCTGAATCGGCGCGTGGCAGCCTACTATGAAGTGGAAGCTCTGAAGAACCGTGGCGATGTCGGATTTGCGGAAGTGGATGTGATTCTGCAGGCTCAACAGCGTCTGGCCGATTCGGACAGCTCCTACTACCGCGCGTTGGTCGACTATATGCTGGCCATCCGCGACGTGCATCGCGCCAAAGGGTCGCTGCTGGAGTACGACGGTGTCTCGCTCACCGAAGGCCCCTGGTCCACGGACGCCTATCGCGACGCGCTCCAACGCTCGCGGCATTTCACCGAGCGGATCATTGATTATGGCCTCGAACAACCGCCGCCCTTGAGTCGTGGCCCCTACCAGCAGGAATCGCCCGAGATGGTGAGCCCTCCAGGGATCGAAGGCGTTACCGCTCCCGCCGCGGAGGGTCTGCCGCAGCCCGACCAGTTGCTTGACCCGCCCCCAACCGAAGCGGAGCTCCCGCCAATTCCGACTCCACCGGATCTGAACTGACCCCCTCGACAGGCCTTCCACGCCCCTCTACACGACTACCGCGAGCGGGAATCCCCCCTGAAATCAGCATTTACGCTCTGTTCGCCGTCCCACGAACGCCCGTTCTGGCTGCGGACCAAGGCTGCGTAAATTGACTGGCGGGCTATAATGGATCTGCGACGATCCTGCCGGGGAGGCTCCAGCGTAGCGTCTCCCCAGGAACTCCGCCCGAGCTCGTCTTGCCACGACACGGAAAAACGGTTGGCGGCAGAGTGGCCCACCCAGCGCGACCGCCGCCGAGTTGGCGTCAGTGGCGATGTGTGTTGCCCGGCGTCCAGTAAATTCCGATTCCGCGAACCTCCAAGCAACTGGCGTTCATGGAACACGATTTGCCATTAGAGCGATACTCTTGGTTGTGCACGACGTGCACGCTGCTGATCGCTGCGACAATCTGGCTATGGCCTGGCCAGGCACAGACGGCCGATCCCGCTGCAAGTATCTCGGTTCCTCCCGGGTTCGAGGTCAGTCTATTTGCCGATGACGAATTGGCTCATGACATCTTCTCTTTGACGATCGATGCCCATGGACAAGTGGCGGTCTCCGGCCCCGGCTATGTGCGCATCCTTACCGACCGAGATCTCGACGGGCGTGCCGATTCGTACCGGACCTACGCCGAGGGGCCCTCGACCGGCGCTCAAGGGCTGTACTTCGATGGCCCCGATCTCTTATGTACCGGCGACGGGGGACTGTTGCGATATCGTGATCGCGACCGGGATGGTCGAGCGGACGGCCCTCCTGAACAACTCCTATCGCTCAGGACCGGCGGGGAACACTTTGCGCACGCGGTCCAGCGAGGCCCCGACGGCTGGTGGTACGTAATCCTGGGCAACCTCGCTGGAATTAGTGACCATGATGTGTCACTAGCAAGCTCGCCGGTAAGAACTCCCGCGGCGGGAGTCCTCATGCGCATCGCACCGGATTTTTCCGGCACGGAAGTCGTCGCCGACGGATTCCGCAACCCGTATGATTTCGCCTTTCATGCTCTGGGCGATGTGTTTGTCTTCGATAGCGACGGAGAGCGGGACGTCTCCTTACCGTGGTACCGACCCACACGCGTGTTTCAAGTGCTGCCGGGAACCAACGCAGGTTGGGTCAGCCCCAGCTGGAAATACCCCGACTACTATAGCGAAATGCCTCCCGTCTCGGCCGATTGCGGGCGTGGTTCGCCCACCGGCATGGTTTTCTATCGACACACGCGCTTTCCTACGAAATACTCTGGGGCACTTTTCGCGTTGGATTGGACCTTCGGACGCGTGTTTGCCATCCCCCTCGCGCCAGACGGCTCCCGCCTGCGGGGTGATGTGGAGACGTTCCTGACGGCCACCGGAGAGTTTGGATTCGCGCCCACCGACATTGCCGTGACGCCCAGTGGCGACTTGATGATCAGCGTGGGAGGCCGGGGCACGCGGGGTGGCGTCTACCGGGTACACTACGTTGGGGACGAACAGTCTGAGCTGGGTCACGCCTCGGTAACGGTCGACTCCCTGACGCGATGCCTCACCGCACCTCAGCCGCTGGAGAGCTGGTCACGAGCCCGCTGGCTCCCCCTGGCCCAGCAACTTGGCCGGCCACATCTCCTCGGCGCCGTCATGGATCCACAGCGGCCGCTCGCCCAGCGGGTGCGTGCCATCGAGATGGTGACCGAGCTGTTTGCCGGCCTGGATGCGGCATCGGCCCGAACCCTGGCCCATGATCCGTCTGCTGACATTCGCGCACGGGCGGTCTGGTCTCTCGGACGCCAGTCCCAGGCGGATAGTAGTCTGGCGATCGTACAGCAGTATCTGCAGGATGAAGACCCCGTGGTGGTGCGGAGTGCGCTGGAAGTGCTACTGCGTCACGCTCCTGCGCCGGATGTCGACCTGTTTCTTCCTCAACTGAGGCAGCTCCTGGATGCCCCGGACCGCTACGTTCGCCAAGCCGCCTGGCAAACCGTCGCCCGGCTCGACAAGCCACAACGGGAGTACGTCGCTCAAGACTTGTCACAAGCCTCTCCACGAATGCAAGTCTCCTATGCCATGGCCATCACGCAACATCAACGGCAATTTGATGACGCGGCATTCGACCTGGCCTGTCACGCTCTTAGCGCAACCTCCGATCCCATCTTGCGGCTCGACGCCGTCCGCGCCGCACAGAAGGCCTGCGGAGATTTTGGCGGTTCACCCCAACTGCCACCCGTTTACGACGGCTACGCCAATAGGGTCTCCCTACGTAGACCGGAATTCACTCCGTTTCACGAAGCTGAGTCAAGCATTCACCTCCAATCACTCAGCGCCACATTCCCCAGCGGCAACGATTCCGTCGATCAGGAATTGGCCCGGCTGTTCGCCCTGCTGGCCCCCGACAGCCCCGCACTGGCCGGGAAGCTGGCCAGTAAGCTGAGCGATACTTCGGATCCTGTGGAGGACATCCACTACCTGATTGTGCTGTCCCGCTTCTCGATCCCGTGGCCGGCCAGTATCCGCAACCGCATCGCGACCGCCTTGGTCCAACTTGAACCGAAGCTTCGCGCGCGCGGGCTGCAGCAAGATCTCAACTGGGATGTGCGGATTGGCGAACTGTACCGGCAACTGGTGCGAGGCGATCAACAATTGGCACACACGGTAATCGAGCATCCGCTATTCGGGATGCCGGGGCAGGTTGTTTTCACTCAAGGCCTCGATCAAGAGCTACGCAGGCGTGCAGCCGAGCGTGTGGCGGATTATCTGGAACAACACGCCGAGGTCCCGTGGACCAGCGACGTGATCTTCCTGCTCGGCGTTTCCGGGAATCCCCGCCACCGCGACATGGTGCGGCAACAATTCAACGACCTCTCACTCCAGGGCAGTGCCATTCTGGCGCTGGCCGAGACGCCTGCCGGAGTCGATCAAGCCAAGTTTGTCACGGGGCTCAGATCTCCCGACCTGGCAGTCGTGAGTGCTGCGGTCCAGGCGTTGGAACATCTGCCGGCCAGTGAAGAGGCAACGTACCAGTTCGCACTACTGGACGCCTTGCGCAGACTCGGAGCCGATCGGCCCGAGCGATCGCTGCGCGATCGAGTGGCCAGGCTGTTGTACCACAATCTCGGTCAGGATTTTGGATATCAGTACGGACGTACGACAAGTGAGCCGCAGGCGAGAGCTGTCGTGGGCTGGACGGATTACCTCAGACAGCGGTTCCCCGACGAAGCGGCACACTTGCTGAAGTCGTCGGCAGAACAAATCGCGGCTCTGCAGAACCTGCTCTCGATCGTCAAGTGGGAGGCCGGGGCCCGGGACCGTGGGAAAGACTTGTTCCAGAAGCATTCATGCGCCGGTTGCCATAACACCAGAACCGCAGTCGGTCCCGATCTCGCGGGGATCGGGAAACGGTTCTCGCGCGACGATCTCTTCACCGCACTCGCGCTCCCCAGCCAGGATGTCTCCCCTCGCTACAACACAACGCTCATCGAGACAACGCGCGGCAAGGTGGTTAGCGGACTGGTCGTCTACGAATCGGCCGACGGCGTGACGCTACGCGATTCCACCAACCAGACGATCCGTGTGGAGGCCAATGAGATTGCCTTCCACCAGGAGCTGGCCACCTCGCTGATGCCCGCCGGACTCCTGGACGGATTACAGCCGCAAGACCTGGCCGACCTCTATGCCTATCTGCGCAGCCTGTGAACGGCCAATTGGCGTGGGGAAGAACGGGAGAAAGAGAGGGGAGAGAAAAAGTTCATGTGCAACACACAATCTTTTGTCGTCCGATTTTTTTGTCCTCATAGGCTTTGAGGGAACAATGCCACGCTGCGGAGAGTAAGAGTAAGAGTAAGAGTAAGAGTAAGAGTAAGGAGAAGATGGAGACCGAGGGACTTTTTTGAATCTCTGGTTGTTTTTTGGCTCGGCCCGCGTCCCCATGCACGGTGGCGTCGGTTTCATGTACAGTGGCGTCGGTTTAAATGATCAGACAGGGGACCGATCTGGTCTCCGCAAGTCGTTTTCCCTCTTGCAGGACTCCTCCATGGATCGCCCAGAAACTCCCTGCCCCGACGCGATCAGGCGTTGGCTGACTACCGCTGTACAGCGCGAGGCATCCGATCTGCACCTGGTGGCCGGACACCCGCCGGTACTGCGCGTCCATGGCGTGCTGCAACCGCTGGAGGAAGCCGATCTGGGCAAGGAACGACTGGAGAAACTGCTGCCGGCAGCGTGCCCGCCCCCGTTCGACGAACGCTTCCAGAACGAAAAGAACACCGATTTCTCGCTCGAAATTACTATCGACAATATCCGCCAGCGTTTTCGAGCCAATTACTTCTTCAACGGCCAGAACATGGGTGCCTGCTTTCGCGTCATACCTGCGACCATCCCCGATTTCCAGTGGGCTCATTTTCCCGCGGAACTGGCCGAGCGTTTGATTGGGTTTCGTGACGGCTTGATCCTCGTGTCAGGCGTCACCGGGTCGGGCAAGACGACGACCCTGGCAATGCTCATCAACAAACTCAACCTGGCCGGCGGCAACCGGATCATTACGATCGAAGAGCCGATCGAGTACATTTTCCCACGCGTGCCCACTTCCATCGTCACGCAGCGGGAAGTGGGAGTCGATGTGAGTACGTTTGCTGACGGATTGAAGTACGGTCTGCGGCAGGACCCCGATGTGATTCTGGTCGGCGAGATTCGCGATCGCGATACGGCACAGATTGCGCTGAGCGCCGCCGAGACCGGCCACCTGGTCCTGAGCACGTTGCATACGCGGGACGCCAAAGGAGCCATCTCGCGACTGGTCGACCTCTTTCCGCAAACCGTCCAGCACGAGGTCCGTGCCCAGCTGGCCATGGGACTGCGGGCGGTGGTCAGCCAACACCTGCTGCAAAGTATTGTGCCCGACACGAGACGAGAACTGGCACTGGAAGTGCTGTTCAACAATTCGCCGATCTCCAGCTCCATCCGTTTTGGGAAGATCGAATCGATCGACAATTGCATCTTGACCGGTCGAGCTGCCGGAATGATCACGCTCGACGAATCGATTCGCCGCTTGATGTTGGACGACCGCATCGATCGGCAGACCGCCGAGCACTACGTCAACGACCTCACCGCATTGGACCGCCGCCGGTAAGTGCACACCGTAGCTGGACCCGCCAGGGTTCAGCCGCAGCTCAATCCGGCTGGACCCTGGCGGGTCCAGCTACCACAGCGGCTGGGAATCGATCCGCCATTCTTGCTAACAAAAAGCTGGGGAACTTTATTGACAGCAGCAACTCGTTTGTCTACATTTGTAATCGCTCTATCACGGGCCGCCTGAGGGTCCATGGCAACCGGAGATACGGAGAACCAGGCATGCCCAACAACCAGGAACCGATGTCGGCGGCCGAGTGGAAGGTGATGCGCATCGTGTGGCAGCTTCAGCCCTGCGCTGCGCGGGATGTGGTTGCCGAGGCAGAGGCGCAGCAGGGTTGGGCTCCCAGCACGGTCAAGACGTTACTGCGGCGTCTGGTGGAAAAACGGCAGCTGAAAGCCACCCGCGTGGGCAACAGCTTTCTCTACCGCCCCGCGGCCCGTGCTCAAGACGCTCTATCGAGCGGCCGACACGCTACTTGGCCACACGGTCGAAGGAACCGTAGCACCACTGCTGATGTACATGGCGCAGCGGGGGAATCTTTCGCAGGATGAGCTTGCCGAACTGCGCGCCATGTTCGACGAACTGGCAGAACAGAATGAGGAGTCGGACAAATGATCACATCAGTTGGCGAAACGCTCAATGGTCTGTCCGACGTCTGGGCTCACTACATGCTGGCGGCAATACTGGACGCTACGATCGGCCTGGCACTGGTTTGGAGTATCTGGTTTGTGACCCGTCGGCGCGTTCCACCCCGTTGGTCGTATCTGTTGTTTTTGCTCGTCCCCCTAAAGCTGCTCGTCTCATTCGACGCCCCCATACTCCCCGCGCCGACGGCGCTGCAAAGCGTATCTGCAACCGGAGCAACCGAGACGCCGTTGGCCGAGTCCGCAATCGCCGATCACCCCGATTCATTCACACCGGCGTCGCAGCCGTTGCCACGCCAAATTGCTCCGTCGCGCACCGCCGACGCTGATCAATCGACACGCGTGGAATCTGTCGGAACGATCCCGACAGTCAGCACCTTGCTGATGGTCGTGTGGGCCGCGATCGTGGCTCTGATGGTCAGCCGTTTCGCGTGGAATCAACGCCGCTTGTCGCAACTACTGAGAGACGCGAAGCCAATTGTCTTGAGCGATCGCAGCATCGACCTTGGTTCGCTACTCGAGAGCGTCGGTATGCGCGGCTCTGTGACGGTTCTACAGAGCGACACAATCGACGTTCCCGCCGTCGCCGGGTTACTGCGACCGCGGATTGTGCTGCCAAGCGGGTTGTTCGCGTCGCTCGAGGCCAGGCAGATCGAGTGCATATTGGCTCACGAACTGGCGCATCTCAAATGGTACGATCTCTGGGTGTCATTGCTCGAGCGGCTGGTTCGCATCATCCACTTTGCAAACCCGGCGGTTTGGCTGGCCGCTCATTTTGCGCACGTGCATCGCGAGATCGCTTGTGACGATGCCGCGCTGGCCGCGGCAAACATGGACCGCCGCGCGTGTGGCGCCACGCTGCTCCGCGTGCTGCAATTCGCCCAGCGGCAGCATCGACACGCTTCTCCGGCCATTGCCCTGTTTGAGCGGACCGGACTTCACCGCCGGCGGCTGCAGCACATCATGACCGCTTCCACAGCCGTCCGTCGAACCGGGCTCGGATTGGTAGCCCTGCTACTGTTGGCCACCGTCGTCGTGCTCCCCAACCTGCGTGCCGCTCCGGTCACGGATCGAGTGCATGACACGGCTGTCGCTGACGAACAAGCGGGCCATGACCCCGCGGATGAACCGACGCAGCAACCACTTCAGCAGCAACCGCTCATTCAAATCAAGGCCGAAGGCCCGTTGGTGATGAAGAACTACGACATTGGCAAATTGTTGCATGGTGGGAGCGATGCCGATTCGCTCGTGGAACTGATCACTTCTTCGATTCTTCCCGATAAGTGGGATAGCGTTGGTGGACCAGGTACGATCAAGTTTGACCGCACCCAATCGCAGCTTCAGACCTTTCAATGTGCCGACGGCCATCAGGCGATCGATCGATTGCTAACGACACTCGCCGTGATCGCGGACCAGAGGAAGCAAAGGCGACCCGGTGACACCGCCCCACCGCAAGCGTACAAGTTGTTCCAAACGCAGGATCAAGTAGCGTGCGTCTACACCGTGCCGTCGTTGCTGTTTGCGGACCCTCGCCGCAATGACCCTCGCTGGGCAGATTACGACGCGCTGATTGAATTGACCACACGGAGCGTAGCCCCCGACTGCTGGGATGAGGTAGGAGGCCCAGGGAGCATCGAGGTGTGGGAACCAGGCGAGTCCTTGGTGATCGTCCAGACTCCTGACAATCAACAGCAGATCGAGAAACTCTACGGGTTGCTGCACACGGTACCGAGCATCAACTCAGGACAGGTTCCCAAGTCGTCGGAGCCCAGCCCACTCTGCAAGCAGACGGCCCAAATGTCGCTCGCAAATGGTCAAGAACCGCAAATAATCGAACTGGAAACGAAAATCTACCCCTTGCACGATCTATTGCCGGCTCAGACTAATGGGACATTCCGGACCGCGCCGCGTACGGTCGGCATGCAACAACTCGGCTTCTGGCTCTGGAAGAAAATCATACCCGAACAACTTCCCGAAGTGATGGGCATGCTCGCATTTCGGACCAAAGGAGTGCTGTTGCTCACGTCCCGACCAGCGGTTCATGAACGAGCTGTGCATGCGCTAGCCGATCTGCGCAACCGCCTGCAGCAAGCGTCCGCTGAGCAGCGTTCCACCTTACTGAGGGAAGTATTTGCACCAGCATTCTCGATCTGGGCCACTAAGAGTGAGTGGTACATCCGCACCTCGCATGATCTGGTCCCCGATCAGGTATATCTCTACGGGGCTTGCGGCGCCGACCAACAACTGAGCCAACTGGGGCCACTGACGGAATTTGTCAACTTCCAACTGATCGATTCCGATGTCACCGATCGTGGACTGGCAGAGATTGCCAAGCTCGGAAAAACCGTGCAGCTGACCGTCTGGTCGGATCAAATCACGGATGAAGGTGTGGCACATCTCGGCCCATCGCGGATTATCGGCTCCTTGTCGATTCACGGGGTCCAGATCACGGATCGAGCGATCGGCTCGATCGTACAACAGTTCAGGCGTCCAGGGCAGATTGGCCTACAGCAAATCGACCTATCGCACACGTCGATTGGCGATACCGGACTCAGAACGTTAATGGAGGCATCGTCGAAAATGCCATCCCTTCGAGTGGATGTTCGCGATACCAAAGTCACCTCGGCAACAGTCAACGAACTGCGAGCGAAGTATCCGTTTCCGCGTTGGCTGATCGAAACCGATGAATGATGTGCGATTCGATTCCCCTGGCAATTCGCCGTGGATTGCCTCACTGAAACGGCACAACAGTCCATATCCGCGGCTCAACGATCTGCATTGATTCGCCGGCGACACGTGTCTTCGCGCCAATGATATGGCAGAGCGCAGTTCAGACGCGCGAGTTGACTGGTCAAGCGTGGATACCGACACGCCCACGACATGCTGTCCCTTCTTCACCACGAAGTGGTGGCACAACCCAGCCCAGACATCTGAGTTGGTTCGTCAATGGCACATGTCTTCACCACGAAGTGGTGGCACAACCCAGCCCAGGGTCGCCGCGCGGTCGCGGCGCACCCTGGGTAGACGGTCAACAGCGGGAGCGGCACCCTGAAAGGGTGCGACAGCACCGACGTGAACCTGCCGGAAAATGACGAAACACGAAATACCCAAGCGCGAAGGAAGCCTGAATAGCGAAGCACGAATGAGCAAACGGACTTCTCTGTGGACGTCTTCAACCTCGAATCTTGTCGTCAGGTCAGGCTTAGGACTTCGTCCTTCCTTCGGACTTGGGTATGTCGTGCTTCGTCCTTCTCACCCGTATGGGACCCCCTACCCGACAGGTCCCTTACGCAGCTCACGGCGACTCAATCCGCCCTGGTGCTGCCTGCAACGGTTCGAACAACTGTTGCACGTGCTTGTCGAACAACATGACCAGCGCCCGGCGGGAAACCTCCAGCTCCCGCGCGACGAACTGGCTAGTTTCCGTTTCCCGCCCGGCAACCGCCCTCCCCGAGTCGCCCTTCGCATCTCTCTCGAGCGTCGGCGCCGGAACGCGTAGTGTGGGTGGCGAGTTCGTCACTTCGCGCACGGGATGAGGCGAAGCAGGAAAAAGCAACATCAGAAGAGCCAGTCCGCCCAGCGATTCAACGATCACCGCGAACAGGCCGATACGAACAGCAGACCGCTTCATGGTTCTCTCTCCGTAGAGCCCCGAATTTGCTCGAAGTGCAAGCCTTCTCGCAGCTACCACCGAATCCGACGTCGGGAAAGTCGGTAAATTCACCAGTACCCGTCGGATATGAATTCCGAATCATTTCCGATGGACTTCAGTTACGAAAATGCGGCTTCACCGGCTACAGAATACGCTTGACTTACCACATGAGTTGCAGCTTGCGGAAATCCGCTCCGAAAAAAAGCGTCCCGCGCAGTGTCAATTCCGTGGGCATGCTAAGACCTGCATCGCGCCCGACGAGTGAGACGCCGCGTGGGACTTGTAGCCAGCGACCTGCGAAGCTCAATCCGATACATCGGCCATCCGATGGACGCCGCGATTGACGACGCAGCAATGCAGATCTGCTAACAATTGCTGACGTCTCGCTCCGCGTGCCAGCCATGGCCAATCATACTCCACGGCGGAGCGCCGTTCACACCAACGACGGTCGATCGATCGCAAATCGGTCACTGGCTGTGCTTTGCGCACTGCCACCGGGCCAAGTCAAGGCAAGTGGACATCTGACAATCTAGGACGAGCCCTCTGAGCTACGCTGCAGCGCCCTATCGTCGACGATGCACAGCGGGTAGGCTCAATGTCGCGACGAATCCCGGGCTTCCGGCCACCTCCTGCCGGTCATCGGATGGGCCTGGGAGGTACGGTCCGGGATCGCTCCTACCAGCAACACCAGCAGGCATTATGTCTTCGGAATCTCCTTCGCGCGATGAACTGGCGGCACAGTACCTGGAACAGCTTCCCTTCGAGCCGTATCCGGTGCAGGAAGAGGCTCTGCTGGCATGGTTCACGGCCGAGCAAGGCGTCATGGTCTGCGCGCCGACCGGGATGGGCAAGACGCTGATTGCGGAAGCCGCACTCTTCGAGGCACTACACAACGGCACCGTCGCCTACTACACCACGCCGCTGATCGCCTTGACCGATCAGAAGTTCCAGGAAATGCAGGATTCGGCGGTGCGGTGGGGTTTTCGAGCTGATGAGGTGGGACTGGTCACGGGCAACCGGCGGATCAACCCCGAAGCACGCATCCTGATCGTGGTGGCGGAAATCCTGTTCAATCGTTTGCTGCACCCCGCGGCCTTCGACTTCACCCAGGTCAGTGCCGTGGTGATGGACGAGTTTCACAGTTTCAACGATTTCGAACGGGGAATCGTCTGGGAACTGACACTCGGCTTGCTCCCTCCCCAAGTCCGCACGCTCCTGCTATCCGCTACGGTGGGAAACAGCTTGGAGTTCATCAACTGGCTCTCACACAACCATGCGCGGCGACTCGAACTGGTGCAGAGCGACGAACGAAAAGTGCCGCTCACCTACCAGTGGGTCGGCGACATGTTGTTGAACGAGTTCCTGGAATCGATTTCCGGTGGCGACGAAGAGTCGCGGAAGACCCCGGCCCTGGTGTTCTGCTTCAATCGGGACATGTGCTGGAATGTGGCCGAGCAGGTCAAGGGAAAGAAGCTGATCACTGACGAGCAACAGAAGCAGATGGCGCGAGAACTGGAACGCTTCGACTGGTCGCAAGGTGCCGGCCCGAAACTGCGCCAATTGCTGCTTCGTGGTGTCGGCGTGCACCATGCCGGCGTATTGCCTAAATACAAACGGATCGTCGAGGATCTGTTCCAGCGCAAAATGCTGGCGCTGACCATCTGTACCGAGACACTCTCAGCGGGTATCAACCTGCCGGCCCGCAGCGTCGTCATGCCGGAACTGCTCAAAGGCCCGCCGGATGACAAGAAGCTGATCGACCCGAGCAGCGCTCATCAAATCTTCGGACGCGCCGGCCGTCCCCAGTTCGATACGCAGGGTTTCGTGTTTGTGTTGGCACATGAAGATGATGTGAAACTCATGCGGTGGCGCGATAAATACGACAGCATTCCGGAAGACACCAAGGACCCGCAGCTGCGGAAGGCCAAGAAGGCGCTGAAGAAGAAGATGCCCAAGCGGCGTTCGACGGAACAGTACTGGACCGAGACGCAGTTCGACAAACTCCGCAGTTCACCTCCGGGACGACTCTCCAGCCGCGGCACTTTGCCGTGGCGTCTTCTCGCCCATTGGCTCGACGCATCGCCCGAGGTCGATAAGATCCGCGAGTTGGTGAGCCGTCGACTGCTTTACGGCAAGCGGTTGGAGGCCAGCCAAAAGATGGTTGACCGCATGCTGCTCACCCTCTGGACGGCCGGCTATGTGACGCTGGATCCCGAACCCCCCAAAGGAAAGACTGGAGGAGAGTCTGCGGAAGTGGCTGAGTCGCCCAAGGCCCCCACGAATCCAACAGGATCCCAAAACGAACCGACGGCCGACCTGAACGGTTATCGACCTCACTTCGCCCATCCGACTCCCGAGCTGGCCAAGTTGTTAATGCTCCGCGGCGTGAATCCCCTCTACGGCGTCTTCCTGGCCAATCAACTGGGGATTGCTGACCGCAGCGAACGTATCCAGGCCCTGGAAAGCGTGCTCGAACTCCCCCCGTCGGTGGCTTACCACCTCCATGTGCCGCCGCCTGACGAACTTCCCCCCGGCCCGCTGGCCACCACTCGGCTCGATATCCATCTGTTTCAACTCGGGCTGGTCACCGCCGAGCAACTGGGAGCTGCGGAGCCGGAGGAACACGACGGGCCGCGGTCGTTCTATGAAGAAGAGAAGGTGTATGTCCTGACGCTGGCGGACAAATTGCGGATGTGGTTTGACTATGACTTTCCGGGCGTTCACGACCTGCGCACGCGCGGCGTCTGGGCGGCCGGGGAGCTGCTCGCATACGGTGGCGATTTCAACAAGTTCATTACCAGTAAAGGGCTACAGAAACAGGAAGGGGTGATCTTCCGACATCTGCTGCGCCTGATACTTCTGATCGGAGAACTGGCACAGCTTAGCCCGCCTGACCTGCCGCCAGAGCAGTGGCGTGAGGAAATGGACGAGATTGCCTGTCGCCTGACAGAGTCGTGTCGCGTCGTCGATCTGACCAGTACCGACAAGATGCTCGAGCAGGCCCAGGCGGACGCGAATAGCGGAATCTGACAAAGCGAAATCTGACGGCCAGTTCCCAATACGTTGTTCACATCTCCGTTTGCCTGGGTCGCCAATTCTTCGACTTCCCCCCCGGGGCAGGTCCAAGACCGAGCCGTAGGGGACGAATAACCGAAACTGTGTAAGTATCACGATTCGCCAGGAGATCGCTCAGATGTTCGCACAACTCCCGCTCATGCAGGCAGCGGCGCCGGCCCCCTTTATCGACCGCATTATGCCCGGCGACATGTTTCCTTTGATTGTCGTTGCTTTGGCATTGCTGACGGGCATGGTCATTGCGATCGTCAGCATTGTGGTGGGAACCTGGCGGAAGATGCGTGAGCGTCAAGTGGCTGCTTCCCTGATCCAAGACATGTTGGATCGCAACATGTCGCCTCAAGAGATCCAGCAGCTGATCGGCATGTGGGCACAAGCCAGTGGAGGCAAAGTCGACATGCCGCGCACCTTCTCCTCGATGGAGATGCCACGGATGCCTCCCAAGCCCGCCAAACCTCTGGCCTGATACGACGGCGCGACCAAAGAAATTCACAAACCTCTGTGCGCCGCACGCAGGATCTTTGTAGGCCGGGATCCTATGACCGTTCACGGAGTTCCGACCGCACAGAGCTCGGCAACTGTGCAATTTTTCTCATGCTCTTACTCATACTCTTACTCATACTCTTCGGAAGTGCCCCAAAACCCATGTCGCTGCCGCTGGTACAGGGGTGCCGTTCATGCTGAGTTGAGTGAAGTTGTCTGTGAGTACAGGGGGAGGGGGCGGGGAGTAAGAGTAAGAGTAAGAGTAAGAGTAAATTTGAAACTTCCGTTCCACGTTTGGCCGCGTCCACAGGGCCACTTCGGGCCTTGTCGGTCACCGGGCATCTGGGTTACGCTGGGCGCGTACCTCGTGCGTCGCAAGGCCCCCCCAGCGGCTGCCAATAAATTTGGCCCGAACTGTCCGCCAGAGATTGGTCCACCGCGGCAGGGCGATTCAATGTTTGTCACATCATCCGTCAACCTGTAGTCAACATGAGAACCTGACATGCTTGATCTGTACGAGCAAATTGAGACGGCGACGGCAACGATCCGTCAGCAGTGGCAGCGGCGGCCGTGCACCGGGATTATTCTGGGAACGGGACTGGGAGACCTGGTCGATCAGATCGAGATCGAGGCCGCGATCGATTACGACAGTATTCCCCATTTCGTTAATTCGACGTCGGTCAGCCATCGAAGTCGGCTCGTCTGTGGCATGCTGCAGGGAGTCCCGGTCATGGCCATGGAGGGGCGTTTCCACATGTACGAGGGGTATTCGCTGAAGCAGATTACCCTTCCCGTGCGCGTGATGAAGGCCTGTGGGGCAAACCTATTGATTGTCTCCAACGCGTCGGGCGGGATGAATCCCTACTTCCGCGCCGGGGACATCATGGTGATCGAGGACCACATCAACTTGATGGGGGACAATCCTCTGATCGGCATCAATGACGACCGACTCGGTCCCCGCTTCCCGGACATGAGCGAACCTTACGACCGGAAGCTGATTGACCGGGTCATGGAAATCGCACGTCGTGAGAACATCGTTGCTCACAAAGGTGTGTTCGTGGCGGTCGCCGGTCCGAACCTGGAGACGCGTGCCGAATACCGTTTCCTGCGTGCTATTGGAGCGGACGCGGTCGGCATGTCGACGGTTCCCGAGACGATCGTGGCCGTGCACGCCGGTATGCGGGTACTGGGTCTTTCGATCGTCACCGACATGTGCCTCCCCGATGCCCTGAAACCAGCCAACGTGGAATCGATTATCGCCATCGCCAACGAGGCCCAGCCACGCCTCACAAGGCTCGTGACGAGCGCTCTGCAAGGCGAATCTCCGGGACACCAGGCGGCTGGCACAAATCCTTGATTTTGCCATCCGGCGATATTCCCGCCGGCAGACAATGGATGGTGATGTGAAGAACGCAATCGCGGCCGCAACGGCTGAAATTCAACGGCGCTGGTCCACCGTGCCTCGCATCGCGATGGTTCTGGGCACGGGCTTGGGCCGACTCGTGCATCACGTTTCCACAGAAGCGAGCATTCCGTTTGCGGAGATTCCCGGGTTTCCGCGGACGACCGCCATTGCTCATCGAGGCCAATTGATATGTGGCACCATGTACGACGTTCCTCTTCTGCTGCTGGATGGTCGCTGCCATCTGTATGAGGGCTATTCGTTTGCCGATCTATCACTCCCGGTTCGTGTGCTGCACGCTTGTGGAGCCGAAATACTCGTCGTGACGAACGCCAGTGGCGGGTTGAACCGGCGGTTGGCTATCGGCGATGTCGTCGTCCTTGAGGACCATATCAACTTGATGGGATCTGCGTTGGCGCGGTGCTGCTGGGATCCGTCGGCAATGCGCCCACCGCGACTAAATCCCACTCCTTACGACGTTCCGTTGCGGCAGCAAGCACTCACCCTCTCCCGTCGTCGTAACTTCGTGGCGCACCAAGGCGTCTACGCCGCCGTCACCGGTCCGAACTACGAAACGCGTGCGGAGTATCGGTTTCTGCGCCGCATCGGAGCCGACGTCGTTGGGATGTCGACGGTGCCGGAAGTGATCGTCGCGCACGCCCTGGGCATGCGCATCCTCGGACTGTCCATTGTGACGAACGTCGCGAGCCCCGACGCCCCAGAGATCGTGAACGCCCAGCACGTGGTAAGCGCGGCAGAGCATGCCGAACCCCACGTGCGGCAAATCCTGGAAGGGACACTTCTTTCGCTTGGAGGCGACTAAATAGAGTTTCACGATCGTGGGTCATCAAGAGAAACGCTCACGCCCTCTGGAAACGAATCGGGATTGCGGAATGCGGAATGTGACAGCCAAGGCGGACTTACTTGCCATCGCCGTGTGCCAAGGAGCCACGTTGGCGATCAATCCGCGTCACCAGGGGAAGGGGCTCATAGTCGCAACAGATAGGTCACAGGGACGTGCCTGAAACCGGGCTGCTGATCCTGAACTCAAAGGTCATCTGTGGACAGACCGCAGTTGGCATCCCGCCGGCCATTCCATCTTCGTCATTCCGCATTTCGCATTCCGCATTCCGCATTCGTTCACGGGGAAGTCTCGCCAAGGGAAAGGAAAGTACCCGCCCGCTCACGCCACGGGGGTTCGCATGTTGCTGCCTTGAATATGGTCGCGCGCCGACGTTTAGCCGCGAGAAATCCTGCAGCCCCATGTCTGGCTCGACCCTTTCCGCGGGGGAGTTCGTCCTGGTTCTCTCAAGGGCAGAAATGGGGGACTGCGGCACTCGGGAGAAAGCACGTTCGACCCAGGGGTGCTTGAACCGTACGCCCCACAAGCGTAGATTTCCTGAATCCCGCTTCGCGATGAGGTAAATCACGCGAATCGCCCCCGGGGAGGACTGCGAAAACGACCGGGGGCCAAAAACGGGGAATTCACAGCACCATGGGCCAAGTGGGCGGGGAAACATGAGCATCGAGCAGAGCGAAACGTCCGAAAAACGCTGGCGGCCTCTCAGCGCCATCCAACGTCGCGTGGTTGGCGTATTGATTGAGAAAGCCAAGACGACTCCCGATTCCTATCCGATGACCTTGAATGCGCTGACGAACGGCTGCAATCAGAAGTCGAATCGCTCGCCGCAAATGGATCTGTCATCGGAAGACGTGGAACAAGCCATCGAAGAACTGCGTGAGATGGGAGCCGCCGCTGAAGTGCAATCAGGAGGGCGCGTCTCCAAGTTTCGCCACTACATGTACGACTGGCTCGGTGTCGACAAAGTCGAATTGGCCGTCATGGCGGAACTGTTGTTGCGCGGCGAACAGACGATCGGTGAATTGCGCGGACGAGCGGCCCGCATGGAGCCCGTGGCGGACCTTAACGCTCTCCGCCCCGTACTCGACACACTGATTCAGAAGGGCCTGGTCGTCTCGTTGACCCCAACCGGACGAGGACAGGTCGTCACGCACAATCTTTACACGCCCGAACGACTGGAGAAACTGAAGCAACAGTATGCGTCGGGCCACTCCGCTCCAACCGCGGAACCTGCAACGAGAGTGGGCAGTCCGGCCGCGGTGAGCAGTCCGGCCGCGGCGAGCATGGAGGACTTGGAGGAACTCCGATCCGAAGTCGCTCAATTGCGCACCGATATGGAGCGACTTCGCGAAGAAATCGATCGGCTTAAGGGAGGCATGTAGCGCACGGTTCTACGGCTGCTCCGTCCACACCCATCCCAGCGGCGTCTCCAACTCGTAGCGTGCCAGTTGAGCCCACGGCGTACCCGGGTGTTCGTCCACCACCCGCTGCAAGAACGTCTTGGCTCGCTGAACCAGGTTATCGAGTGAACTGCTCGACGCGGTTGTATCGGTGCGCTGTAACACCCAGGTCGTACTGTCCGGCTTCTCAAACGCTTTGCCTCGCTTCAACGCCGCCAGCATCGAGTTGTAGCCGTCGATCCGCGCTTTGGCCGCACACACGCGTCCGAAGGCCAGATCGAAGCCCGCTTTCCAGCGGGGATTAGTCAGTTGGTCGGCATCTGCCGCTCCTTCGCGGAGTACGTCGTGCAACCGGTCCACGGCCGGCGCCACCTTGGCCGCCGTCTCGCTGAGCTTTGTCCAGACGATTCTTGAGATCGGCTTCATCGCGTTTCACAAAATGAAGTTCCGGGTCGCGCAGCACGTCCGCCTCCGGCAACTCGGCCGCCTGATGCAGCGCTAGGCAGGCCCGGTTGCTCGCCAACAGCGTCTGATAACCCGCCTCGTCCACCGCGTCCGGAAGGTAACGCCGCATCACCTGAGGATCGTAGGATGTAACGTCCGAGGTCGGCCAACTGCGGCGACGAGCGGTAAACGAAAACGACTGGGTGTCCGCACGCCGGACGGCCAGCAAAGCGCCGCCGCTTTCGCGGCAGAGCCGCTCCAATGCAAACGGCCCAAAACCCGAATCGAGAAGGTCCCCATCCAAATCGAGCCGTTCGAACTTCAACGCAATCCGCTCCAAATTCCGCGATTCAGGCCCCTGGAGAATGGGTTGCCAAGGGGCCGCCGGCGTGTCTCCTTCCTCACCCCGCTCAACAGCTCGCTCCGTATCTGAAGACTCAACGCCCGCGTCGAGGGCGGCCAACCGGCCAAAAGGAGCAGGCACCCCCACCACGTACACCGGTATCGCGTACTTGCGCGGTTGCTCGACCAATTCGTCCACCAATTTCCAGTCATCTCCGGCTTCATCCGTGATGATGATCAACATCACTTCACGACGCCCTTCCCGCCGAACGGGCACGTACAGCTTGAGTGCCTGCCGCACCGCCTGAAATGTCACTTCACGCCCGCTCTCTTCCCTGCGCAGTGCGTCCATCGCTCGCACCACATCTGCTGGATCACTGCTCAACTGAACGGGCTGTTCTACGCGACGGCTAATCGTCAGCACTGCGGACTGCAACCGGTCCGCTTGCTGGGCCAGCAGTTGCGGAGCCACGTCCGCATAGAATTGCCTCACGTCGCTGTGGAGCTCACTTCCCCATTGCATGGCACTCGGCGAGATGTCGATCAACCACACGACAAGCGTCGGCGCGAATTCGACGGAGTCTTGCACGATCGCCAACACACGCTGCAACGCCTCGGCCGATGTCAGCACGCCAGTATTGCCGCGCGAGAATCCGGAGCGTGCTGAGTAGGTCGCCACGGTCGACCGGCGCGGCCTCTCGGTCGCATTTTCAGCTGAAAAGTCACCCGCTAGTGGATGCGAACGGTTCGCCGCAGCCGATCCCTGACCACGTGTCGTGGCCTCGGATCCCCCCTGGGCATCTTTCGGCGAGCGCGTTGAACAACCGCTCAGCAAGAAAACACCGAGGGCAACGATGAGCACCGGCCAGCATGGCAGATCAGGTCGACCAAGCCTGGAAAAGACCACGTTTCGCTGCACTATCGGCCGCATGACATACTGTCGATTTTCCATATCCTCTGGCCGTCTCGCGGCGACGGTCTGCCCTTGTCCCAAGTCGCTCGATCGGCACGCCGACCGATCGACATATCGCCATGCTGAAAAACAATTTACGACGCAGCGGTATGGCATTTCCACACAGGTTCCCTAGAAACATCTGTGGCAGAAAGACGAGCGTTCCGCCAGCCTCTGTGTCATCTCTGGCTACCGACGGTCGCAGCTCGGCTCACAAGATAGCTTACCGCCTACCGGGGAACATTGTACCGCACCGCCAGGTCGAAGATCCGCCGATTCACCGACCTCGTCCCCTCGTGCTACGCCGTGGCAGACGATTGAGTGAGAAAGATCAGCGGTTTCGCGGTAGCGGCCGGCGGTCGCCAGACCGCGGACACGCTGCGATCGACCGCGGGGGATCCAATCTCTGGCGAGATTGGCTACGAGACGGCGAGATGGGCTACGAGACGGCGAGATGGGCTACGAGACGGCGAGATGGGTGGCTGCCACGAACACTTCACGGCGTGGAATGGCACTGTCCTGACCCCGGGTGGGGCCAGTGCGAGGCGAGCGGGCAGCCCTGGGAGACCGGCGTTAGCTGGCGGCGCGCACTGGCGATTGCTGGCGGAAGAGATTACCCTGGAATTCCTGTCTGCGGTGTGCAGGCGTGGTGCGCACGGGGCACGAGGGATCGACGGGACGACAGTCCATGCGGATGTTTCTCCACTTTGGCTGGCAGACCTGTCGCCTGGATCGAAACGTTCACCACGGGACGCGCCGTTCTCCTGCCTCGTTCACGGGAAGCTTGGTTCACGATACCCCTCATAGAAAGGTTGTTGCCATGTTGAGAGCGCGAACGGTCCCCTTCGCCGCAGTACTCTGCCTGCTCACTTCCCTGATTTGCTGCGCCGAAGGTCCCCAGTACACGGATCCCCAGAAAGCGGATGCTGATTTCGCCCTTCAGGGAGAATACGCGGGTACCATCCAGACGAACGATGGGGACATCAAAGTCGGGGTACAGGTCATTGCCATGGGACAGGGCAAGTTCCATACCGTCGCCTACTTGCGTGGTTTGCCAGGCGACGGATGGGCCGGAGATGAGGCGTTTCAATCGGATGGCGTCAGGCAGAACGGCAAGGTGACGATCACTTCGGAGCACGCCACGGCGACGATTCAGAACGACGTCTTGACCGCCCGCGATCTGGACGGCTACGAGATCGGAAAGCTGAAGAAGGTGGAACGAAAGAGTCCGACTCTTGGCAAACAACCACCGAAAGGGGCGATCGTGTTGTTCGACGGCAAGGACGCGGAGGCCTTCGACGGTGGTCGCATGACGAAAGAGGGGACCTTGATGGCGGGAGCGACCAGCAAGAAAACGTTCAGCGACCATCAGTTGCACATCGAATTCTGCCTACCCTACCAACCGGAAGATCGCGGCCAGGCTCGCGGCAACAGCGGCATCTACCTGCAGGGTCGCTATGAGGTACAGATGCTCGACTCATTCGGACTTAGTGGCGAAGACAACGAATGTGGCGGCATTTACACCATCCGCAAGCCGGACTGCAACATGTGCTATCCGCCATTGAGCTGGCAGACTTACGACATCGAGTTCACAGCCGGCAAGTATGATGCCGACGGCAAGTTGACAGCCAAGCCCCGCCTGACAGTCCGACACAACGGTCAGTTGATTCACGATGACATCGAACTGCCCAGCGACAAGCCGACAGTCGCCGCGCCGGTCCCGGCAGGGCCGTCCGCGGGCCCAGTCTATCTTCAAGATCACGGCTGCCCGGTGCAATACCGAAACATTTGGGTGGTCGAGAAATAACGGCGAAATAACGGCAATGAGCATTCGCGTCGAGTTTTTTGGCGTGGCCCGCCAGCGGGCCGGCAGACCCTTCACCGTGCTGTCGCGTGCCGGCCCGGCCACGCTCGGGTCTGTCATCGCCGAGTTAGCCGCGGAACTCCCACAATTGGCAGCGACCTGTTTCAGCGGGGAGCGCATGCAGCCAGGTTATCTGGCCAACGTCGATGGTGAGCGATTCGTCAACGATCCTGCTGCGCCCATCGACGACAACGCTTCCTTGCTGATCATGTCGGCCGACGCGGGTGGGTAATATGGACCAGGTTGGACATCTACACATCTCGGCAGCTTCCACGACAGCCGGTTATCACCAGCGCTACTTGCAGGTGGACTTAGGTTCGGGTAGCGGCACGTTTCAGCCTTTTCCTGCCGGAGTACTGCGGCAATTCCTGGGAGGGAGCGGACTGGGCACCTGGCTCCTGTTGCAGTACCGACAAGCACCACACGACGCGTTGGCGGCCAATTCACCTCTGGTGTTTGCACTGAGCCCGCTGGTGGGCAGCCCGTTGACGACGTCGGCCAAGTTCGCCGTGGTTTCCAAAAGCCCCCTGACTCAGCGGATCAATGATTCGCTGGTCAGCAGCGGCTTCGCCATCGCGGCCAAGAAGTGTGGATGTGACGCGCTGGTGTTGATCGGTCGGGCACCCCGACCTTCGATCCTGGTGGTGGATGAGGGCCAGGCTCGCGTGGAGCCAGCCGGTGCTATGGGGCCTCCCCTGCCGCGAAGCCGAGCAGGCGCTGCGCGCGAAGTATGGCGGCAGCTTTCAAGCTGCCGTGATCGGACCTGCGGGCGAGCAACGGGTGCGCTACGCCACGATCTCGCACGCGGGGCGACATGCCGGGCGTGGGGGGAGTGGGGCGGTGCTCGGTTCCAAGAACATCAAAGCGATTCTCGTCCGCGGATCGCAGCGATGTGATTGGTTTCACGCCGACTCCTTGGTGCAAGTTGCCCGCAGGCTCTCCGCCAAATCGCTCGGTCCCGCCACTGCCAAGTATCGTGAACTGGGAACGGCCGCGAATCTGCTGGTTTTCAATCGCCTCCACACACTCCCGACTCATAATTTCCAGCGGGGAAGCTTCGCCGGCGCAGACCACCTGGCCCCGGAAGCGTTGATTGAGACGCGCGCCAAGACCCGATCCTCTTGCGTGGCCTGCACGATCGGATGCGAGCACATTTATGCCATTCGTCGCACGACCGACGGGCCGAGTACCGGAGTGCGAGTCGAGTACGAGAATCTGTTCTCGTTGGGGTCACTGTGCGGAATCGATGACCCGGAGATAGTTCTCAAGGCTTCGCAGAAGTGCGACGACCTGGGCATCGACACGATCAGCGCCGGAGGAACCGTGGCGTTCGCCATGGAGTGCGTGGAGCGTGGGTTGCTCGATGAACCATGGCTTCAATTCGGGTCCGGCACGGCTTTGTTGCGTGCCTTGGATCTGATCGCGCGGCGTGAAGGCCTGGGTGATTCGTTGGCCAACGGCAGCCGCTGGTTCGCTCGATCGCTGGGCGCCGACGCCCTATCCTTCGCGCCCCAGGTCAAAGGTCTGGAAATCCCCGGCTATGAACCGCGGGCGATGCAGACCTTGGCGCTCGGTCTGGCCGTCGGCTCGCGCGGCGCCGACCACAATCGTAGCGGCGCCGCGGAAGTCGACTTTTCAGACCGTGCGGATCGCCGGCATCTCACGGTCGATTCCGCCAAACTGGCGATCGAGACAGAAGACAAGGGAGCGCTGCTCGATTCACTCATCTTGTGCCGGTTTCTGCGCAATGCCCTGGATGACTTCCACGAAGAGGCCGCCGAAATGCTGCGATTGGTCACCGGTTGGGACGTCTCCGCCGGCGAATTGCGTGTTACAGCGCAGCGGATCGTCACGGCCAAAAAGCTGTTCAACATCCGCGCAGGCTGGACTCCCGCGGAAGATGGGCTCCCCGCCCGCTTCCTGGAACAGCCCTTGAGCGACGACACGACCGCCCGCATCTCGCGCACCCAGTTGCAGGCGGCCATCGAAATGTACAACCAGCAGCGCGGCTGGTCGGCCCAAGGCTGGGTCGACCGCCGCCGGTTAGCCGAGCTCGGTCTGCTCGACTAACCTTCCTCAAAGCAGTGACCTCAGAGCGACAAAACGTACTCAAGCAAGTCACTGAGTTCCTGCTCGGTCAGCGACTCAACATTGCCACCTTCGTCCCCGTGTTTACCTGTGCGCAGCAGATCCTTCAGGTTCGCATAATGCCCATCGTGCATATAGGGAGCCGTGCGCCAGGCCTCGACCAGCGTGGGTGTGTCGAAGTCGTCACGCCGATCGTAGGGGCCACGCGAGCCGACATCGTGCAGTTTCAGGTCGGTGAAAAGCGGCGCGGGATGGCATTTCGCGCAGTCGATTCGCTCGGATTCAAAGATGACCTTACCTCGCTCGGCCGCCTCGCTCAACTTTCCATCGACCAGGTGTGGACTCGGTACTTGCTCCAGCGCCTTCAGGTACTCATCAATCGATTCGGGTACCTTATCTTCTTCCGGCGGCACGGCAAATTGAATGTGACGAATTCCAGCTCGTACGGCATCTTCCGCCGAAGAACGGATGCCAAAGCTCATCGAAGGCGGCGTTTTGTGCGCCAGGAACATGCTCTTAGCGTTCTTCGGGTTGCCGATGTCATCGTTCAGCAGATCCCAGTTCAACCCATCAACGCGTGCGTTCGGGTGGCAACTCGAGCAACTCTGCCATTGCTGAAAACAGATATCGGCATCATGGAAGAACATCTCACCGCGCCGCGCGGCGGTCATCTCCGGTTCCGGACCAAGCGGAATGACGGTCACCTTGTCGTACAGCTTGCTCTCCAGATCGACCATCGTAATCAAGTCACCAAAGTAATTGGCGATGTAGACCTTCGATCCGATCACGTCCAATCCGCGTGGCCCATTGATCAACCGGCCTTTGTCCGCCGCCGGCCCCGGCAGCCAGCGCTTCCGCAGTCGGATACGTTCTCGCAGGTCCACCAGGAACGTCAGATCGTTGGGAACATCGACCACGGTCGTCGACGCGTACTGCCCGGAAGCATTGGTTCGTCCCTGCGCCCGAGCTTCTTCCAGTGTCTTCGGGACGGCAGCTAGTTTGTCGATCAGCTTCTGCGCGTCAATCACACTCAGTTCGTGCGATCCCGCATGCGACACAAGTATCCGGGCGCCATCGGCCGAGGTCTTCACGGCGTAGGGATTGGCGGCCCCCAAATCAATCTCGTCGAGCAACACGGTGTTAACCAGAGTCTTGCTCGGTACATCAATGATGCTCATGGCATTCGTATTCATCCAGCCACGTTCCAACTGGGTAGTCGGCATGCGATAGCGAGACAGAATGTGAACGACGTAAGCATATTTGCCGTCGGGAGAAACAGAGACGTCGCGCACGCTTGAACTGCCGTTCGGCAGTCGAATGGAGGTGGTCGTGAGATCGGTCGTTTGAATCACCGATACTTCCGCGGCTACAGTATCCGCGTCGGCCGGATCGGTGGGGAGCAGGTTGGCGACCAGCACGACCGATCCATCCGGAGCAATCGCGGCCGCGACCGGCTCGCGCAACACCGGTACACGAGCCAACTGTTTCCCTTCGTTCAGGTCCACAACCGACACGTCGTTGTTAAAGCGATTGCAGACGAAGAGCCGCGCGCCATCCGCCATTAACACCGGACCGCACGGTGTATGTCCGACCGGAATGGTCTGCTTGATTTGACCCGAATTCGCATCGGTCACACAAACAACGCCCTGCGGACCTCCACACGTAATGTACAACTCGCTCCCATCGGCTTTCACCGCCAGACCCGTCGGTGCCGACGGGCAGGCAATACTGCGGAGGACCTGGCTCGTCGCCACATCCAGGACGTCGATACGCTGCCCATCATACTCGAGCACGTACAGGACCTTCAGATCCGGCCCCGCCACCACATCAATCGGGCCCAAGTACTTCCCCGGCTCGGCTCGTAATACTCCACTACATAGAACGCATAGAACGCAGACACTCAATCCAAGCACCGCGCGTTGAAAGAGAGATGCTGAAGCCAGGTGCGAACTCATACCGTTCCTCCTATTAGGTTGTGAATGCTTCTCAAAGCGGAGGGTGTGCAAAGGCGAATGGTCAAGTCGGTGGGTCGGCGTGGCGATCGGCAAACGTCACCACCGGTACTATCATAAACCAAGTCAACGGCGATTCCGAGTATGGATATGCACGGCGGTGTGGAAATTTCTGGCACCGTTAATCGACGCTAAGGGCGGCCGTCGAGACAATACCCCCCCCTTTTCGTGTGTCGAAGATGACTGACTTCGGTCGAGCAGGCTGCGAGTCTAACAATCGGCCGCGGCGGCGCCATCGGGGGAGCCCCCCGTGGGTGGAATCGAGATGTCGTACGTCCCCCGACTCCGTCGGTTTCTGGTTCGGGTAAATCCCGACCTGCGCGGATCAAGGCGATCTTTTCGCGGCAAGAGGAACAGCCCTCCACCCCGAAACCGGTCTTCAGAAAAGGCTTAGACGCGTCCGTTTTACGCTCGCTGGGGCTATGTCAGCCGGACAGCGGCGGGCGAATTGGACAGGCGCACGTTATGCGCTACAATACAGGCGATCCGGACTGAACATGCTTGGCACTCAACTCCGAATTTATAGAAGTAATACTCGGCCCATGGCAAACACATTCGTTCTCATACCGGGCCGGACCGCTCGGCAGGGCTGCGGCATCAGCGAAGGAAAATTCGGCGACACCTACCAAAGCGAAACGCACGTGTTGCAGGTAGCGGCCGAAGACATGCAGCGGCTGGGATTGTCCGACGGAGACCAAGTCCGCTTGCGCAGTGCGTGCGGCGAAATCGACGTCGCCGTCATTTCGGCTAAAGGGGATGACTTACCCCCCGGACTGCTCTTCATCCCCTATGGCGACTTGTCCAGCCTGTTAATGGGAGATGACACGCACGGGTCAGGAATGCCAACGAGCAAGGGACTGGATGTGGAGCTTGAGATTTTGGAGCCGCGATAATGACCAGCGCCGTGAAGACCAGCGCCGTGAAGAAGAGTGATGCGCCGACGGACAGTGCCCTGGCGGCCGCGGCGACCACCGACGATTTGAAAATTGTCAAAGACGCCGCCTGCACGTTTTGCGGATGTGTCTGTGACGATATCGAACTCCACGTCCGGGGTGAGAAGATCGTCAAAGCCAAGCGCGCCTGCGTGCTCGGCACAGCCTGGTTCATGAACCATGCGGTGGAAGACGGGCCATCCTGCCTGCTCGACGGTCGGCCGGCATCGGTCGCCGAGGGAATTGAGCGAGCCGCTCAGATTCTGACCGCGGCGCGGTATCCGTTGATCTATGGTTTGAGCGACACGACGTGTGAGGCCCAGCGTGTGGCAACCTCGATTGCCGATTGGACGGGCAGCAACTTGGATACGACCTCGAGTGTCTGCCATGGCCCCTCGGGCATGGCGGTACAAGGGGTGGGCGAAGTCACCTGCACGCTCGGTGAAGTCCGCAACCGTGGAGACCTGATTCTCTTCTGGGGTGCCAATCCCGCCGAGAGCCACCCGCGTCATTTCACTCGCTATAGCCTGATGCCAAAAGGCATGTTTGTTCCCAATGGCCGGAAGGATCGGACGTGTGTCGTGATCGACGTCCGCAAGACGAAGACCGCCAAGACGGCCGATGTCTTCCTGCAAATTAAGCCGCGCAGCGATTTCGAAGCCATTTGGACCTTGCGCGCCTTGGCTCGTGGCATCCAACTCGACCCGGACGATGTCATACGTCTGACCGGTCAGCCATTGGAAGCCTGGCAAGACCTGATGCAGCGGATGAAGGCTGCCAAATTCGGCGCCATTTTCTTCGGTATGGGACTGACGATGACGCGCGGCAAGCACGCCAATACGGAAGCCTTGCTGGCGCTGACGCGCGATATGAACAAGTACACGCGATTCACCTGCAAGCCGAACCGAGGCCACGGCAACGTCACGGGAGCCGACAACGTGGTGGCCTGGCGCACCGGATATCCGTTTGGCGTGAATCTGGGACGCGGATATCCACGTTTTAACCCCGGAGAGTACACGGCGTCCGATATCCTGGCGCGCGGTGAAGCCGATGCTGCCATGATCCTCGCCAGCGACCCGATGGCCAACTTCAACGAGAAAGCTCGCCGCATCTCAAGTCCATCCCCTACATCGCCCTCGATCCCAAAGAGACCCCCACGACCAAACATGCCGCTGTCACGTTTCACGTCGCCACGTACGGCATCAATGTGCCGGGAACCGTCTACCGAATGGACGACGTCCCCATCCCGCTGCGGCCAGCTTTCGAGTCGCCGCACCCCAGCGATTACGAAGTGCTGCGTGGGATTGAGGATCGTGTCCGGCAACTCAAGTACGGTGTGTGACGTTGGCCAACCGTGTGCGGATGCCCCTCAGCCGGCCGAATAATTGCTACAATACCGGCCACGGCACCTTCTCTTCCGCCCCATCTACGCACCGTTTATGAGCCAGATGGTGGAAGGAATCTTGATGGTGCCGACAGGCACGGCAAAGTGGAAAACAGGAAATGCAGAGTGAAAAGTGAAAAGTGGGAGGATTTGGATGAGTGATGATTTGGCGCCTTTCCTGTTTGCGTTTGCAGCTCCGAAAGACAACGTCGTCGCTGGCTGCCGGGGCGGGCACAAACAGGCATTGTGCGGTCGGATGTCCGAACACTGGGAGGACTGTTCACTCGGGGATTCCCCTCACGGATTACCCACTTCCCACTTCCCACTTCCCACTTCCCACTTCCCACTTCCCACTTCCCACTTCCCACTTCTTCACTTTTCACTTTTCACTTTTCACTTCCCACTTTTCACTTTTCACTTTTCACTTTCTATTTTTCACTTTCTATTTTCTATTTTCTATTTTTCACTTCCCACTTTTCACTTCCCACTTGGCACTCGTCCTGCCTTCGTCCCGATTCCTGGGTGCCGCCGCTGGCCGCTGTCACACACAGGCACGTATCGTTCAGCATGAGCCGTAAATAACCTCGCAACGGGAGTATCACGCATGCCTGCCACGCGATTAGAACACGTCTGCCGGCAAATGGAGTTTGCGCGGTCGTATACCTTGAGCCTGCTGGCCGATATCGACGATGGCGATTGGTTTCGCCAACCACACGAGGGTGTGACCCATGTGGCGTGGCAGGTGGGACACCTGGCGATGGCCCAGTACGGCCTCGGACTGTTCCGGATGCGCGGGCGGCAGACGGAGGACGCGCAACTGATGTCGGGACAATTCCGCAAGAAATTCAGCAAAGGCTCCACACCCGACCCCGATCCGGCGAACAATCCGTCACCCTCGGAGATCCGCGATGTCTTGCAGCGCGTCCATCAACAGGTCATGGCGGAGTTGCCGCACTATACCGATCAACAGCTTGACGAACCGGTGGAAGAACCGTATGCGGTGTCCGCCACCAAGCTCGGTGGTCTGTACTTCTGTGCTGCGCACGAGATGATGCACGCTGGCCAAATTGGCTTGTTGCGACGCTTGCTGGGAAAAGCTACGACTCGATAAGACCCCTTGTTGGCAATGGATGAACAACCTCATGTCCCCATCACTCTTCAAAATCTCCGGCGGTTACGTCTACGATCCACTCCACGGCATCGACGGCCAGGTGCAGGATATCTGGATCCAGGGGAGCAGGATCGTCGAGCCCCCGACAGACCCGGCCCAACGCCCGACTCGCATCCTCGACGCGGCCGGCCTGGTGGTCATGCCGGGAGGGGTCGACATGCACTGCCACATCGCCGGTCCCAAGGTCAACATGGCGCGCAAGATGCGTCCGGAAGACCGGCGTCTGGCCAAACCGGTGATGCGCACCGCCAAGACCCACAGCGGGACGATGGGGAGCGTCCCGAGCACGTTTGCGACCGGCTACAAGTACGCCGGACTCGGCTACACCACCGCCTTCGATGCCGCCGTCCCGCCGCTCTCCGCGCGCCATGCCCACGAGGAATTCGAAGATACGCCTTGTATCGACAAGGGATTCTACGTCCTGATGGGCAACAATCACTACATCATGAAGGCGATCGCGGAAGGCGAGCCGGAACGCGTCAAGGCGTTCGTCGCCTGGTTGCTGGGTGCCGCCAAAGGCTACGCCGTCAAGCTGGTGAATCCCGGCGGCGTCGAAGTCTGGAAACAGCACGCCGCCGGCAACGTGCACAGTCTTGATCAGATGGTCGATTCGTTCGACATCACGCCTCGACAGATCATTCGCGACGTGGCCCAGGCCGTCGATGAACTGCAACTTCCCCACTCGCGTCCACATCCACTGCAACAACCTGGGCTTGCCCGGCAACTGGACGACCACGCTCGAGACACTCAAAGTCGCTCGAAGGCCATCGCGGCCACATCACGCACATCCAGTTTCACAGCTACGGCGGCGGCGAAGGAGACGAGAACACCTTCAATTCGAAGGTCGTTCCACTGGCCGACTACGTGAATCAGCATCCGAATATCACGGTCGATGTCGGACAGGTCCTGTTCGGCGAGACGACCAGCATGACCGGGCGACGGCCCGCTGGGTTACTACCTGCACAATGTCTATGGCACGAAGTGGTTCAGCGTCGATACGGAACTGGAATCGGGCTGCGGCATCGCGCCGATCAAGTACCGCAACAAGAGCCTCGTGCACGCGCTGCAATGGGCCATCGGTCTGGAATGGTACCTGCTGGTCGAAGATCCCTGGCGCGTGGTGCATGAGCACCGATCATCCCAACGGCGGGTCCTTTCTGGCCTACCCGCAGATCATCCGCCTGCTGATGGACCGAACCTATCGGCAAGACGTCTTGCAGACCGTGCACCCAGAGCTCAAGAATCGGTGCACCTTGGCCGACCTGGATCGCGAGTACACGCTCAGCGAAATCTGCATCATCACCCGCTCCGGACCGGCCAAGATTCTCGGGCTTGAAGAACAAGGGACATCTGGGACCGGGCGCCGATGCCGACATCACGATCTACACGCCGCACGAAAACAAGCAGACGATGTTCGAAATGCCCCGCTACGTGATCAAGAGCGGCCAGATCCTGGTCGAGGATTGTGAACTGCGCGAGACCCACGATGGAAAGACGCTGTTTGTCGCTCCCGACTTCGATCGGGACGTTGAAACAGATATCGCAGAGTGGTTCGAAAAATACTATTCCATCCAGTTTCGAAACTACCCCGTCACCGATGGCTATCTGCACGAAGCCGAAATCGTGCCCAGCGAGTGAGGATGGGTCCAATCACAACCAGCCGCTGCCTCAATAACCGGCCAAACGCAACGCATGCTGATAGTTTTCCGGACGATTGACATTCATCAGACTGTGTAACTCCGGGTCTACGCTCCGCAGCTCGGCAACGTCGATACAGCGCGTGGCCACCTGCTCGTAAAAGCTAATCATCCGCAATTGATCGCGCGCGCAGCAGGCCAGCGATAGTCTCCACGATCCGCGTACGATAAACGGCGGCCAGTGGGTGATGGAAAGAACCTTCCAGCGGCACAACGACGTCGTTTGTGTCGAGCTGGTCGATCATGTATTGAACGAATTGCGGCCGCAGCAAGGGAGCATCGCAACCGGTGACGTAGGCCGCTTCGACGCGACTGCTCAAATGCTGCAGTCCACAGTACAGTCCCTCCAGGGGACCTCGCCCCTCATTCCGGTCCCGTACCACGTCCGTACCCTCAGGTAAGTCGGGGAGTTGCTGCCGCGGAGCGGCTACGACCAGCAGTGGGTCCACCACCTGGCCCAGTAGGCGCAACATGCGTGTCAAGAGGATCTCGTCGCCAAATGGGAGCAGGGCTTTAGGGCTCCCCATCCGGCGGCTTTGACCACCACACAACACGATTCCTCCGACACGCACGGCGACCTCCTCGCGGCAGAATAGTACAGAAGCCGATTCCCGCCTTGCCGTTCCACACGGGCTCGAATCGATTATACTTGACGCGTGAAATCGCCAACCAGGCGATTGGAGAGTGAGAATGTCCCGTGGGGCAGGCTTCCAGCCTGTCGCTGCTCACATCTCGCGATTCTCCACCAGATTCATCTCGGTGGGAATACGGCTGTGCAGCTACCGATGGCCGTCCCCGCGAAGCCACCCCCTCGCCGGTCGCGTGCCGGCGGTCATGACCGTAAACAAGAATACAACACTCGTACCCGCCGGCACGCGACCGGCGAGGGGATGCCACGGGATTTGTGGGCAGAGCATTGTAGCTGATCAGTCATGTCTCCACCGGGATATACCCGGTGGTGGACCTGTGGGTAAGGACGAGGCTGGCAGCCTTTCCCACGGGTAAGACAAAACCTGCCGATCGCCCGAGGCCTTGTCGCTGGACGACCATTATGACATTGCACTTGGAAACGGACTACTCAGATGCCGTGCCCTTGGAGGTGGAGGGGATCATCCCCGAGAACCTGCTCGGCAAATCGCTGGACGAGATCAGGGCACAGGTCATTTTTCAGGGAAACCGGCAGGCACCGCTCGGTGACTTCTTCCGCATCTCAGGCGACCCCGCGGACGAGTGTCTGGCTTGGGAAGGAAACCTCTCACGCGTCCATTGGATCGGTGCCGGTATGACGCGTGGGACGATGCACATCGCCGGTCCCACCGGTCGACATGTGGGAAGTCGGATGCAGGGCGGTTCGATTGAGGTGCAGGGAGACGCCAGCGACTGGGTCGGCGGCGAAATGCTCGGCGGGATCATTCATGTGCGTGGCAATGCGGGCCATCTGGTCGGCTCTGCCTACCGCGGCAGCGCCCGCGGCATGACCGGCGGCACGATCTTGATCGATGGCCAGGCCGGCAACGAGATCGGGCACGCGATGCGGCGGGGACTCATCGCAATCGGGGGAGATGTCGGTGATCTGGTCGGCATGAACATGCTAGCCGGCAGCATCTTCGTTTTCGGCAACGGTGGGATCCGGCATGGAGCAGGAATGCGACGCGGTACCGTCGGGTTGTTGGGAAGCGAATCGTATGCACCACTCCCCACCTTTCGTCGAGCCTGCCGAGGCACGCTCCCCATCTTGCGACTCGTAGATCGGACATTGCAGAAGCTGGGATTTCCCAGTCCGCTTCCCTTGAGCGAGATGACCATCGACCTCTACAACGGCGACTTATTGGAAGGGGGACGCGGCGAACTGTTGCTCCGGGCCGCCTGATCGTTCGCTCGTAACTTGCCCCATTTCCACGCGTACTACCAGGACGATGTGGCGGTAATTGGCTTGGACCCGGTCGAGGTAATGTCGGGAAGCCTACCGCGACGGCAACGTCGGTTGGTTGAGGCGTGGGCCGAACTTCATCAAGACGAACTGCTCGCGGATTGGCTGCGTCTGCAGGACGGCCAGAGGCCATTGCCGATCGCACCCTTGGAGTGAACCTCGATGCGCCACCCAATATTTCGCGTTTGCCAATTTCGGATCGTGGCACCATTTACGCTTCGCGTCGCCTTCGACGATGGCACAGAGCAAGTCATCGATTTCCAACCTATTCTCGCGGGCGAGCTGTTCGGACCATTGTGCGACGTGTCGCTGTTTAACCAAGTGGCAATTGACCCGGAAGTCCACACGCTCGTTTGGCCCAACGGAGCTGACTTTGATCCCGCGACGTTGCACGATTGGCCGGAGCATATTGACGCATTGGCCGCACGTGCACAGAAATGGGGATTTCACCCGGTCTGACTTTTTCCGAAGGCCGGAACAAAACGCGAGGTTTGTAACGCCGCCGCACCGCTCCTGTGGACTCAGACTATTTCTCGGACTCACCGCTGAAGACGATCCCGGTAATAATCGACTCCACATGCCGAGGCCTTCGGAGAGGACACAAACCATCGCTTGAGCAACCACGGTTGACTCCCGCCCACGGGAACTTGGGAGGGCAAGTGATGACCGTATCGACAGTCCGTGGCCAGAATTGGGCAATGCCCTGTTTACGCTCTCTGATCTGCTGCGGTCGATCGGACTTGTTGGGGGAGCAATTCTGCGTGCACGCTATGGTTGGCAGTGGTTTGGTCTGGGCTGTATTGCCGGTTTCGCGCGACAGCCAGCACTTTCAGCGGCTCCGCGACGGAGAGCTACACCGCCACCTGTCTTTCGGAGAGGCTCTGTCTTATTGAGCGACTCCGCTGTTTGTGCGGACACAGCCGAGGCGTGCTAATTCACTTTGAACGGAGGCTTCCTGAAGCAGACTACGAAAAGCCTGCACGGCGGGACGCTCGGCACGGGAGATGGGAACCACAAAATCGTATTGCTCCGCGGTGATCGGCAGAAATCCGAGCCCCGCTTGCCGGGCCACGCATTCGATCGCCACTCCCCAGTCGGCCCGTCCCTGGGCAATCGCGGCGGCGATCGCATTGTGATTCCGCGCCTGATGTGCATAGCCTGGCGGCTGTGCGCCACCGAGTAGCCGATCGATCAGGACGCGTGTCCCGCTCCCGCGATTCCGGTTGATCATGATGCACTGCCGATCGGCTTTCACGCGCTCCGTGAACTGCTCGACCGTCTCTCCCTCCGGCATCGCTTCGTGGGGCCTGAAGAGGATGCCCTGCATGCGGCGGTAACCCGGAATCAGTTCCAGATCCGCGGACAGAAACGGCTGATTGTACAGGCCGGTGTCGGGATCCAAGAGATGAATTCCCGCCACGTCGCATTCACCACGGCGAGCCGCTTCCAAGCCGCCGGTGGAACCGACGGCCAGGAACTTCGTTTGCCAACCGCGCAGCTGAAGTTGCCCAACAGGTAGTCGAGCCCCAGGCAGTGACTGCCGATCACGACCAGATCCGCCAACCGCAATTCCGGGGAGAGCAGCTTCACTTGTACCAGCGCGTCCTCCGGGACGATCTCCTGGTGCCGCGCGATGGTCACAAACCCGTCGGCTCGACTGTATGTCGTGACCGATCCGGAACCCTTCCCCATCGGATAAGCGGTCAGCGGCGCGGAGCAATCCCCCTGCTCCACGCGATGAACCAGTCCCACCAGCAGATACTCTGTCCGGCCGATTTCCGAGTTCACGCGGACGGCCATGCGCGCAGCCACGTGCGTCGACTCCGCGGGATCGCGACCGGCCAGTCGCTGGATCACAGGTGCCACGAATTCGTGAAACGTGAAGATCGCCGAGGTGGGAAAACCGGGCAGTACCACCACGGGCTTACCTTCGTGCGCAGCCAGGCAGACGGGCTTGCCAGGCTTCAACGCGATGCCGTGCGCGACGATACCGGGTCGAGCGAGTTCACGGACCACGCGGTACGAAATATCTCCCACCCCTTTGCTGGTGCCTCCCGACAACACGACGACGTCATAGTGTGCCAACGCTGCGGCCACGATTTCACGCAGCCGCACGGCGTCATCGCGGACAATGCCCAACACGGTGGGGACCGCTCCCAGTTCCTGGACAGCGTCGGCCAGCGCCCGCGCGTTCGAGTCATAAACCTGTCCCGGTCGAAGGGCACTCCCCGGCTCCACGATCTCGTCACCGGTCGACACGATTCCGACGCGCGGTTGACGGTACACGTCGACCACCGACTTCCCGATCGCGGCCAACACTCCGGTCTCGCGACTCGACAATCGTTGACCTCGCCGCAGCACGGTTTCCAACGCCGAGATATCGGTCCCGGCAAACGTGACTCCGTGGCCCGGTGCCACGGCGCGACGGACCCGCACCGCGGCGGCGTCCGAGTCCGTGTCCTCGATCATCACCACGCTATCCGCACCACGCGGCAACATCGCACCGGTGACGATCGCCACAGCCGAACCGGCTGCCACCTCGCAGGCCGGCACCACCGCCGTCAGGATCGTGCCTTCGAGCAAACGAAGTGTGCGTGGCGATTCTTCCGCCGCTCCAAACGTGTCTTCCGCCCGCACGGCGTAGCCATCGTAGTTCGAGCGGTCGAAAGCCGGGACGTCGCCGTCGGCTACGACATCCGCCGACAGCACGTGGCCGAGCGCGTGGGCGACCTCCATGCGCTGGCTCCCTAACGGCTCCAGACGCAGCACTTCGTGAAACCGCCGCTCGGCGTCATCCCGATCAATGACATTCAGAAACTGCTCTTGTTGGGTCATGGTCAACTCGCAGATCGTCAACTCGCAGATCGTCAACTCACAGATCGTACAGGAACACGTCGACTTCGGTACCTTCGGCAAATCCTTCGCTGTCTTCCGGGACAATGACAAAACCATCGGCTCGCGTTGTCGAACTGAGCATCGATGCGCCGCTGATGGCGAGCGGTTCCACAGCGCCCTGCTGCAGTCGAACGCGCGCATAGTCGACGCGACCAACGGTGGAGACGAGTTTGCGAGAGAGTCTGCCACGACAGACGGCGGTATGGCCAATCCCAACTGCGGCCACCCAGCACGCGCAGGGCGGGGCCCGCGAAGAAATCGTACGCGCACAGGCAGGAAACCGGGTTGCCCGGCAGCAGAAACACCCAGCGGTTCCCGAGTCGGCCGATCCCGGTGGGGCTGCTCGGACGCATGGCGATGCCGTGAAATACCAACTCGCCCTGGAGGGCCAGCAGGCGCGGAGCATGATCTTCCAGGCCCACACTCGATCCGCCTGACACGAGTACCACATCGGCCTGCTCCGCCAGCGCCTCGGCAATCCTCTCGGGCTCGTCCGGAACAATGCCCGGATGGTGAACAATTCCGCCATCACGCTCGATCAGCGCGGAAAGCATCGGGCTATTGGAATCGACAATGCGAGCGCCCTGTGGGCGCGAACCAGGTGGGAGCAGTTCGTTGCCCGTTACCACCACGCGAACGTGAGGACGACGCACAACCGATATCTCGCCCGCGCCGATCGAAGCCAGAACTCCCAGGTCCTGAGGCCGCAGCCGACGTCCCTGCTGAAGAACAACCGTGCCGACCGCAATGTCCTCGCCCGGCACCGAAACATGCCTGCCGGGCGTTGTCTCATTCAAGGCCAGTATTCGTGGTGGTTCCATCCGCACATGCTCCACCGGCAGTACGGCATCGGCGCCGGAGGGCATCGGTGCGCCGGTCATGATCTGTACCGCACACCCCGCCGTCACCAACGCCGTGGAAGGATGGCCGGGTAGGGACTGGCCAATCACCGTCAACGACAACGGGCTGTATGAGGACGCTCCCGCAGTGTCCGCGGCCTGCAGCGCAAAGCCATCCATCATGGCTCGGGAAAAGCCGGGGATGTCGAACCGGCTGGTCACGTCACCGGCCAGGACGCGGCCCGCAGCCGCGACCACGCTGATCGTTTCCGAGGGAAGCATGTGCAGGCCATTCCGCAGCCACTCGATCACGCTGGCCACAGGCGTGCGACGAGCGAATCCACGCATCCGAACATCGTCGGGCCGAGCCGCGTCAGAAGACATCATCTTCATCCCGCATATCAGAGGCATTGCAGTCATGTACAGGGAACGTCGCCAACGATTACATCCCGCAGGAGTTCCACGTGCCCCGTCCGTGTTGCAGCGTGTCGCCACGCTCCACTTCCAGGGGTGCCACTTTGCTCGTGCTGGGAAGAAGCAGGAGTCACGACGTGCTGCCGTCACTCACAACTTCCGCCAGCGGCGGCATACCCGAAACGTACTTGCGCCAGCCATTGAGCTGCTCACGCGTCAGGCTATTGTCCCGCATGATTTCGTGACGCAGTAGCTTGTCGGTCCCCGCCACCTGGACGCTCACACTGAGCCGACCGTTTTCCAGATAGCGAAAGCCAACTTCAATCGGCGTGTTTTTGGGAAGTTTGGGGGGCAAGTCGCGCACGCTGCACTTGCCGATCTGGGAACAATGGTCCGGCGACGCGCTTTCGCCTTCGACGATCCGCACCAGGACACTGCGCTGTCCTGTCTTATGTGTGCGGAAGACCCGCTTGGCCGTTACCGGGAGCGCGGTATTGCGGGGAATCAGGATCGCGTTGCGCGTCTGCTTGGTTTCCGGATCGTTCGCCACCACACCCAGGCTGTGCGAGTTCACATTTTTGATCCGGAACTGGGGAGCCCGACCCTCGTACTTGTCCAGGAGCAGTCCGGCGTGCAATGCCGCACCATGGGCAACCGCTTCGTCGGGAGAGACGCTCCGATCGGGTTCTTTTCCTGACAGCTCCCGCAGCATCCGCTGCACCGCCGGCATGCGAGTCGACCCGCCGACCAGCAGGACTCGATCGACGTCCTTCCACTGGAGTCCCGCAGCCTGGAGTGTTTGCCGCGACGTGAACGAAGTTCTGTCGAGCAGATCGAGGGTCATTTCCTCGAACTGCTCTCGAGTCACCTCCAGCCGCACCGTTTGCCCGCGGTATTGGCACGAAATACTGACGCGTTGCCGCGCCGAGAGGGTCCGTTTGGCATCCTCGCATTCACGCAGCAGCCGACCTTCCACATTCGGATCCTCGCGCGGATCAACCGCATACTTGCGGATGAACTCCTCGGCGACGTAGTCGACCAGTCGCTGATCCCAGTCGCGCCCACCCAGGTGGACATCGCCGTCGGTAGCCAGGGCGACAAAATCTCGTCCACCAAGTTCCATCACCGTGACATCGAAAGTGCCTCCTCCCAGGTCGTAGACGAGCACCTTGCGGGACGGCCCGGCGTCTCCGCCGGCCGACAGGTAACCCTGCTGATAGCCAAACGCTACCGCGGCGGCAGTCGGCTCATTGATGATATCCAGGACTTCGAAGCCGGCAATATAGCCGGCATCTTGAGTCGCTTTCCGCCGCACTTCATCAAAGTACGCGGGGACCGTGATGACGACCTTTCGGTACTGGCCAATCTGTTGCTGCGTGTCGACTCGGATCTTGTTGAGAATCCACGCCTCGATGGCCTCGGGTGGGTACTGGCGTCCTCCCAGCGACTTGTGGAACATCCGTTCACCCACATCGCGTTTGGCGCATTCAGCCACGCGTTCCATTTCGCTGCTCATCGCCTTCACGGCCTCTTTCCCCACGACGACGTCCCCATCTTCCATTAACACGACGCTGGGGGTCAAATGGTCCCCCTCGGCGTTGATCAGTGTCTCGGGTCGACCAGTTTCGTCGAGGCGGGCAGCGACGGAATACGTCGTCCCCAGATCAATCCCAACAGCCGGATACGAACGATGATTCATCGGTGTATGGAAATCCCGCTCAGCAGAGCTCGCGAGGGTGGAGAACACGTGACATGGGGCAACTCCTCTACTCTACCAGGACCCCGCGAAACGGACAACGATCACAGTCGCCATCTTCCGATTCTTTGCCCTCGAATTGCGCAAGCTTGGCCCGGCGGAGACGATCCCCGGCGGATTCCCTTCGCGATGCGGACGTGAACGGGCGCTGCCTGGCCTGAACCGATCCAACCTAACCGTTACAGTCGGCACAATTGCTTCCACCCCTTTCGAGTTTGCCTGTTGGTGAAAGAATGCGAACTAGCGCGTGATTACGCGTGAGGCGGTCCGCGCGAGCTGGCGCAGGACAGGTGATTTGAGATCGACGTTTTGGTCGATGATGAGTCGGCAGGGAAACCGGTTCCCTTGTTCATCCGACTCCCCGTGTCACGTGGCGGCGGATCGCATCACGGCGTGAGCCGCCGACCGGTGGCGAGCTGCCGGTCCATCCCCGTGGCCCGCACCAGATGATCGCGGAGACCGTGCCAGAGAAACCTTCACGAAAGAGCGATTACGAAGTAGCAACGCAGAGGGCTGCCACATGGACACCGATGTGATTCACTATACCATGGCGATCACCTTCATTGCCCTGTGGGCGGTGATTGGACATATTGCCGTGGTTCGCCGCCGCTCCTAGAACTCTGTCCCCGGGGGCGGTAGCTCTCGAACTGGTATCGGGCGGTGGTGGTGCGGCGCGTGCGATCGTCACTGCTTTGATGAGGAACATCATGGGCTGGGTACCGAAGAAGACAGTCGTGGTGCCGGTAGATTTCTCGGAAGAGTCGTTGGCAGCGATTGACACGGCACTCGAAATCGCCGCCTCTCCGGCGGCAGTGCACGTAATTCATGTGCTGCCGGAACTGTCTCCCTTGGAGCCGGGCGAGTTGTGGGAGACGATCAACCAGCAGACGCGGACACAGCACGCCGAGAAAGCGCTGCGCGACAAGCTGTCGGCTCCCGCCTACGCCCAAGTGCAGACGGAAATCTTGTTCGGCGACCCGGGGCACTCGATTGCCAATCGTGCCAAAGAGCTGCAGGCGGACATCATCATCATGCCGTCGCACGGCCGCACGGGGCTGGCACACCTGTTAATCGGATCGGTGGCCGAGCGTGTCGTACGCCTGGCTCACTGCCCTGTTCTGGTACTCCGCAAATAGCCGCGGCCAGGCAGCGTCAGGACGGATTCCCGGCCCGGCTGCCCGGCAGGGAGTGACCAGGGGAGATTGGCCTGACTGTCTCGGTGCGAGGTCAGGGACCGTCGCGGAGGAGCGAGAAGCGGCGGGACGCGGCTGGCTCACACGAGATCGGGCAGACTGGACCAGCTCACATCGGTGCGTGTCTGCAATCGCGATGCGGCTTCGGCCAGATCGCGCCGCTCTTCGATCAGCGACACGGCTGCCTGGGTGAGCGAGATCTGTTCGACTTCGTAGCAGAGTATGAAGTCTCCATCGCAGTTTTCGACGACGGAGGGGATTTCGTGCATCTCTTGATGCAGAATCTCGATGGGCCGCACCTGCGTGGAACCCTTGGGGAGCATGAGCAGCAGGCGTTTCGCTCCCCCGCATGCCAGGATTCGCGGCTTCGCCGCGGCCAGGCATTCGGCCATGGTTGCCACTTCGTTTTGCTGCGCGTCTTCGTCCTGAAACAGCACGTCGGCGACATCCAGCTGCTTCATGATACTCACCACCGTCACGCGTGCCACGCCACGCATCCCAGCCGGCAATCGGTTGCGTTCATTCCCCCCTTGCATCACCAGTCGGCGCAGGCCGCCAGCCTTCTCGATAATTTCCGCACGGAATTTCGGCTCCAGCTGTCCGGTTAGCCTGTCGATGTTATCGACCAGGACCTGCCCCACGGATCGGGTCAGATCTTCGACATTCGTGGACTCGTTGCCGGAGATCGCGTCGAGTGTGCGTGACGTGTCGAATTGACTTGCCAAGTGACGCAGTTCGCGTTCCATGTCCATCAATTCATCCTGCGCCGATGCCAACTGCCCTTTGACAACCTGGATGACACAGACCGCATTGTCCACGACGCACTCGTACAACCGCAACCGGCAATACTGCTGCAAGACGGCCGACACCTGCTCCGTGTCGAATCGATCTTTGCCCCGAGCGCGCAAAGACTGGAAGGTATCCAGGTGATGGCCAATTTGCCCCATTTCACGTTCGATACCCTGCCGCAATTCGCCGATGCGTTTTTCAATGGCGCGGCAGTGGTTGGCCAACCATTTGGCTGCCCACTGCGCTCCCCGGATGCGATCCTTCTCATTCTCCACCAGCTCCAGCAGCCAGGAGCGGATCATCTCCACTCGATCCATCGCCAACTTGCGACGCGCGGGTGCCAAGGCATTTTCCAGCGAACCAGGCTCACCGTGCCTCGTATCATCCGCCTCACGCCGGCTGCCCAACAACTGATCCAGATCCCTCACCACTTGCTGAGTGCTTTCGGACGCACGTTCCGGCGTGGTCTTCGCCTCATTCAGGGGCAGACACTCAAGCTGCTCTCTGACGAACACTTCTGCCGACCGTCCCAATTCCTGCTCGATCCGTTGCGACGCTTCCGAAATCAGCATGTCGACATCCAGGGATAACGACTCGGCAAGCTGCTCGACCGGCACGCGCAGATGGGCATAGGCCGGCTCCTGTGTCAAATCATTCTGGTGGCTGATCGTGACCGTGGCACGTTTCAGCACGGGTTGGTCGTCACCCACAACCGTTCCTGTCACCCAGCGATCGACGGCATGCCGGCACAGATGCTCGACAGCCACCGAGACGACGTCGTCCTGCAGGCAGCTGTATTGATGGATACCAAACGATCGGACGGGGATCTCGGCGTTCCGGGTATCGGCGTGGCGCGGTTCCTGATCGCGGCAAGCGCGAAAGAAATTCGCGGCGTTCGTCACGCTGTCCAGGTACAGATATTCACTGATCTTGTCAGCCGCCTCATCGAACGGTTCCTCGGCCAGCCCCTCACCCAAATTGATCAGGTATGTATCGCGAAAGGCAAGGTTGTCTTCCTTCCTGGGGGGTAGATGACAGGACTTCTCACCCGGGTAGTTGCTTCCCAATCGCCCGAAGTGATTTAGTTCGCGGAGCGTTGCATAGGCGTTGACGACCGCCAGCTCGGATGTTCGCGGGTTACGGCCCGTGGAGTGCGTGAGGATTCCACAGACGTTGTCGTCGGGGAATCCCTGCTCCTTGAGCAGGTATCGCGCCAAGTATCCCAAGTCGACGACCATGCCACTACCGGTACCACCGGAAATCGATGAGACCACGACAATCCGCATGGAATTCGCCTGGAATTGCAGCCCTGTCGTCTCTTGTGATTGGGTCAGCGAGTCCTCCGCTGTCGACAGCGCGATCGCGGCCTGCACACGCTTGATCACTTCTTCGGCGTGGTCGACCAATGCCAGTCGCCCCAGGGGTCGCAACCCTTCCGTCTTCAGCGAACGGGGGATGTTGTAGAGCCAGCGGCGGCTCAGCCACTGCAGCAAAGCGCGGGAGGCATTACGATAGTCCTGTGGGCGGCGCAACGGCAACCCCAACAGTTCGTGTGGCTTGAATCCGCCCCGCTTGTGAGAAACCTCCAACAGGTCTTTACCGTCGGTATCGAGCAACAGCATTTGCAGAGCCGGCACGCCGCTGAGCTGTCCGAAGCGATCTTCAAATCGACGTCGCAGGGGCAACATGATGCGGCCGGCGGTTCGCCCTACTCCCAGAAACAACGTCGGTTCGACGGTCACCAGATCTGACGGTACGTCGATCGGAGGAAGGTCGCGTACGACTGGTGACAGATGCACGCGAGGAATCGGTTCCGCGTCGGCGTCCCCAAACCACTGCCGTGGGCTCGGTACGCTGTCGAGCACTTCCGTATGACTCTTGTCCTTCCGTTCCCCCTGCCCACCAGGACCGCTCCCCCGGGCAGTACTTGCCCCGTGGGATGGAGACGCATCTTCCCTCCCACAGCGTTCGAGTGCATCCACCAACTCGCCGCAGCTGTTGAACCGATCCTGCGGCGTTTTGGAGAGAGCTCGAGCAATCACTTCCTGATCGCGTTCGGGGAGCGCCGAGAGTCGTGGCTTCGCATTCAGATGCTGTCGAGCCAGCTGAATGGCGGTCGTGCCGGGAAACGGCAGCTCGCCGGTCAGCATTTCCTGGTAGACAATCGCCAGACTGTACTGGTCACTCCATCGGGAAGGCCGACCATCAAAGACCTCCGGAGGGGCGTACAGCGGCGTGAGCCCTCCCATCATCGACGCCGTCGCGTCGTGAATGTCTTTGACCAGCCCGAAGTCGGCGACCTTCACGCGGCCGGCCAGCATCAGCAGGTTTTCGGGTTTGATGTCGAGATGCTGCAGCGAGTGCTCTTCACTCATGTAGTCCAGCACGTCGGCCGCATCGCGCATGTAGCGAATCAGCTCATCCCGCGGAATCCCCGGGAGGTCCGCCGCCAGGCAATGATCGAACCGATCCTTCAGACTCGCGTCGGCCAGTTCGGTGACGATCAGCAGCTGACCGTCCACCACCTCAATCCGTTCCAAGCGACAACAGGAACGGATGGCGGACCGACTTGATCCGATTCAGCGCTTTGAGTTCACGCGACGCACGATCTTCGGTCAGAAAGCCGTAGACAAACTTGATCGCCTTGACCAGGCCACCGGGAGCATCCGCTTTCCACACCTCGCCGTAGCCGCCCGCGCCAATGCGCTCGCGAATCCGGTAACCCGGAATCGGTTCGGTCGCTGTGATGGCTTGCAGTGGCACGGCTAAGTCTACCTTCTTCGATGACATTGTCGCACTAACTGTGCTGATCAACGCACCGCGTCGGGATTCATGAACGCGGTAATCGGCTGCGGTTTGCCGAAGTAGCTTCCCTGGCCATACTGGCACCCTAGCTCCACGAGGCACTTGGCATCGGCGGCGTCCTCGATCCCCACCGCGACCGCGGCGCAGTCGAGGTCGCGCATCGACTTGAATCAGCGACTGCACGGTCCGCCAACCGCCGCTGGCGCGGCTGATCCCTTTGACCAGGGAGGGCGACAATTTCAGGTAGTCTGGCGCCACGGCCTGCCAGTTGGAAATCTGCGTCGGGCCGCCGCAGAAGTTGGCGTAAGCAATTTCGATATCACGCTCGCGCAGACCCTGGATGAACTGCCGGAAATAGGGAATGTCGCAGACCGCCGTCTCGGGAATCTGAGCCACCAGTTGATGCTTGTGAGCGACGATCTCGGCAAGCCGATCGAGCGACTCGGGCAGGAACTCGGCACTGATCTCCGAGACCTGCAGTCCGAGGAACAAGATGCGTTCGCTCCTCCAACTGCGTGGCCTGTTCGACGGAGTACAAGCCGATGTTGCTGGTTGATTCGTTCGGTCAGCCGGCATTCCGTCCCTTGCACAATCGACTCCGCCTGGCGGCTCTGGCCCGGCAGATCGTCCAGTTCGCGCAGTGGCTTCGTACCCATATACTTCTCCGGTGTCCAGCTGCACCATCGGCTGGAAGCGGGTGGTGATGGAGCGGTGCGTCAGGGCTTCGTGCAGCCGCCGGACCTGAATGATCAGATCCGTGGCGTCGGTCAGACGGCCTGCCGACCGGCTGCGTCATGACCTGTGTCGCCGAGGCACGCGTGCGATGCGGCTGCCGGAGAAGAACGTCAGCTCGAAGTCGGCGATGACGACGACATCGCCGTCGGTCAATTCCACTTCGGAGATCCGTTTGCCGTTGACGTAGGTGCCGTTGGTGCTATCCAGATCGCGCAGTACGTAGTCGTCCTTCCTGCCGATCCAGCATCACGTGCCGTCGTGACACGCGACTCGAATCGACCGTGAAGTCCGCCGATTCGTCTCGGCCAATCACAAACGGGAACTCGCGCAGCTCCAGTTTGATCGGCCGGCTCCCGCCAACTTGGTAAGTACTCAATCCAGGGAGTGCCGACGTTCGGGTCGTTCATGATTTGGGTGCGCATGGTGAATAGCGACCCCCGCTTCTAGTGAGGAAAAAATGTGACCGTGAGCGGAAGAGCCGCTCTGGCTCGCTGTAGAAAACATAGCATCTAACCCAACCCGAACGGGTGGAATTGCGAATCGATTCCGCGGGGCGATGCAATCGCGAGCAGCATGATGCTTTTTCGCCACATCCGACCGGTGCCAACAACGCTCTGGTGCGTCGGCCGGGCCACCGCCGCGCCGGCGACCACCACACTCGGGAGGGGCGACGTCGCGGTTTGCGCTGTGCGATCGGACGGTCCGGCTGAGTGGCGCGCGAAATTCCCGTCACTTCAAGCGGATATGTAGTAGAGTTTTACAGCATCGACACGCGCTGAAAGTGGCATTTCTCCATATCGTAACGTGGGCAGGTCAGCTCCCAGCCTCTCGACTCTGGCACCAACGATGAAAGTGGCACCAACGAGATGAGTTCACGACCGTTTCGATTGCTGGTTGTAGCGGATGACCGAAAGATCCTGCGACGACTTTCTCGTTTCCTGAAAGTCTTTGGATTTCTTGTCGATCCGGTAGCCGACGGCGATCAGGCCATCGCCGTCTATGACGCCAATCCACCCGACTTCCTGATCGTCGATGGCGACAGCCTGTCACTGGAACATTGCCGGCAGCTCTTCTCCAAGAGCCGCAACGGCTACACCTACACCTTCCTGATGGTGCGCGACGTCAAGGCCGAACGGCTGACCGACGCCCTGATGGCCGGCGTCGACGATTTTCTCGCCAAACCGCTCGTCTACGGCGAACTGCTGGCTCGACTTCGGTCAGGAGCGCGAGTCCTGGAATATGAGCGGCGCATGCGCCAGCAGTCGGCCATCGACAGCACGACGGCCCTCTTGAGCCAATCGGCGTTCCAATCGCGGCTGCAGAGCGAGTTGGAACGTGCTGGAGATCAGTCGGTTTCGTGCGTCTTGATCGATCTTGATTTCTTTGACAACGTCAATCGGTCGTACGGATTCGTGGTGGGAGACGAAGTGCTGCGTACGGTCGCCACGCAATTCAAGAGCATGGCGGGCGAATGCAAGTATCTGGCCAGCTTTGGCGGCGGCCGGTTCGCCGCTCTGCTGCCCGATTCCTCCGACGCCAAAGCACTCGCCTGGGCCGAAAACGTGCGGGAAGCGATCTCCGTATCTGGAGATCCATTTCGCCAGCCAGACCGTCTCGGTGACCGCCAGCCTTGGCGTGGCCGGCACGATGCAGGGAACTGCCACGGCGCAGGACCTGCTCCACCGTGCCGAGGATGCCGTGCGGATGGCCAAGTCCTCCGGCCGCAATTGCGTGGCTCGCTGCGGTCAATTCGATGGCGAAACACGCGAATGGGAAGACCTGGCCCGCCAGGGTCGACTGTTCGAAACGACCGTCGCCCGCGATGTCATGGTCCCCTGCCCCGTCTTCGCCCACTCCGATGACGATCTGAAACATGCCTCCGAGTTGCTGGAACAATCGCATCTGAACGAACTGCCGGTCGTCGATCGGCAAGGGAGAATCCTCGGGTTGCTCAGCGCCGATCGCATGCCGGACGACTCGCTCCAGAGCAGCCGTTGGCGGGCCAAAGTCGGTGACCTGATGGACACCAGCGTGAAAACAGTCCCCGAGAACGAGAGCTTCGACTCGCTGATGGAATTCTTCATGGCCGATGCCCAGTCGAATCATGTGGTCGTCGTCGTCCGCCATGACAAACCGCTGGGCATGGTCTATCGCAGCGGCCTGGCGGCGTTGAGCGAACCGCTGACCATCTCCAGCTTTGCTCCCGATCAACCTTACTCGCCATCCAGCGAGTATCTCGTCGTCCGAGATACCTGGTCGGGCGAATGAACGTCGAGGCGTGACGGCTGTTGACGCACCGGTCGTGAATGATCACTGAGGGAGTCCCGCACGTGTCCTCAGATTCGCTCGAGCGAAAGCGACGTGATCGCGTCTTTCTTGACCATGACCACGGATCCCTGCAGCGGCGCAGCGGCGGCGGAGCGACCCAGCACGGTGGCCGACGTTACCGGAAAGAAGATCCCGGCTTCGAGTGCGAGAAAGCCCTGCGGATCGGCGGCGGACTTCACATGAACGTGGCCTTTCACGAGCACCGTGGGAAGTGCCACAACGGCACTCAAGGTCTTTCTCTCGAGCGTCGCATAAAAGACCTTGCTCTCGGTCGTCCGATCCTCGCTCACGAGGATGGCCAGATGGATATTGTCCTTCACCAACACGGACTTGGGCAATTCAATCACCGGTTCGCCACTGGCCTGCTGAAAGAACCGCACATTCTCCAGCTCGAGAAACCGCGTTGAGGAGTCATTGAAAGCGTCGAGTAGGCGACCGCTACGCGTGAGGACGCTGCAATGTATGTCATAGTGCGCCGTAAGGAAAATGACGGATGAAGAAACAGCGTTCACTATTTTGGCCCTGATGCAAGGAGGAAACGAATGAACTCGTCGACGCGGGTTGGCGGATTGGATTCCGATGCAACCGCCCCTTCACATCTCTCTCAGTCGGGGTCCGCACCTGGGCAAGGTCCCCAGGCCCCGGCCCCACTCTCGCCGGCGCCGCTTCACGACGACGATATGGCCGCGAACTTGATGGTATCGTGGGCAACCGCGATCTCGTAGCGATCACCAGATCCTACTTCGCAATGCATCGGTTTCGAGCGGCTGGAGGCTTGAGGGACCACCGCTCGTGGGGGCTCAGACCGGCAGATTGACGCAATCGTGATGACTCATACATGCCTCCGCGGCACAAAATGGCGACGTTCTGTGTCAGACGTTGTGACGGACGGACCGCCGATTGGTCGGAATGCACTGATCGGGCGGAATGCCGGGGCAAATGTCGCGGGAAGATGGGCGACGATACGCGCTGCGGACCGTCGCCGACCCGTTGGAAGACCGTATCGCGAACGGCACGCGGACGCGGAGTTGCCGTAATGGTTCCTTCCGGCGGACTTGTGTGAAGTAGACTTTTGCTGGTTCGGAAGGTCAACATCCGGGCTGATTTGCCTTCCCGTCGCACATCTGAACCTCTTTGAACTCGGTACGTGAGACTATGACGACTTTGGACAATTCCACGACATCTGGCAGTCTGCTGGCAGCGATCTTCGCGGAGGAAACGTTTCTTCCTGCCGAGCCGAATTCCATTGAGGAGATCGGTATCTCCGCGTCACTGATCGAAGGCCTGATCTGCAAGTATATCCAGGTTGTAGGTTCGGCCAGTGGCCGCCAGATTGCCGAGCAGATTTGTCTGCCCTTTCGCACATTGGAGTCCTTGTATAACTCTCTGCGCCAGCGTCAGATCATCGTCCATTCGGCCGCGGCACAGATGAACGACTACTGCTACATGCTGACCGACCAGGGACGACAACGCACACAGAAGCTCATGGAAGCCTGTTCCTATGTCGGACCGGCCCCCGTGCCGCTGGTCGACTACATCGTCTCCGTCGATGCCCAGACGATTCGCGCCGAAGCACCCAAACGACAACATCTGACCAAGGCGTTCGCCGACGTCTCCGTGGAAACCGACTTGTTCGATCAACTGGGACCGGCAATCAATTCGGGAGCCGGCTTGTTTCTCTATGGCGCTCCAGGAAACGGCAAAACAACTTTGGCGGGGCGCATCACCATGTGCTTCGGACAAGACATCTGGATTCCCCGGACACTGATCGAGGATGGCCAGTTGATCAAGTTGTATGACGCGGCATACCACCGCGAGGAAGAGTCCGATGCGGAAGAGCCTGTTGAAAAGTACCGATCACGATCGCCGCTGGATCAAGGTCCGGCGTCCCACGGTGGTCGTCGGTGGCGAGCTGACGATGGATTCTCTCGAAATTCGCCACGATCCGGTCAGCAACGTGAGTGAGGCTCCTCTGCAACTCAAGAGCAATTGCGGTTGTCTGCTGATCGATGATTTCGGTCGTCAGCGCATCGAACCGTCAGAGCTGCTGAATCGCTGGATTGTGCCACTGGAAAACCGGCAGGATTTCCTGACGATTGCCACCGGCAAGAAGATCCAAGTCCCCTTTGAACAGCTGATCATCTTCTCCACCAATCTCGACCCGACCGACTTGACGGACGAGGCATTCTTGCGGCGGATTCCGTATAAGATCGAGGTGCACGACCCGACGGTCGAAGAATTCCATCGACTGTTCGAAATGTTCTCGAAGACCTACCGATTCGAATACCGACGCAACGTCGTGGAACACCTGCTCAGCCGGCACTACAAACCACTCAACCGCCCCTTGAGAAGGTGCCATCCCCGGGATTTGCTCCTGCAAATCCGCAACTACTGTGCCTATAACGATCTGCCGATCGAGATGACCGAAGAACACTTCGACCGGGTCGTGCGGAGCTATTTTACCGTGCTCTCGGGTATGGATGACGCTCCCCGCAAAGCCGTGGCTGGTCATGGCGAGACGGAAGTCTTCGATACGTAAGGGGAGCGTCCCCCCAAGGTGTCGAAGGGCCCGGGATTCCACCTTCCGCTCCCCCCGCGGCAGCGGCAGCCATCCGACCGGCACATCCCTTACAATCGGAGAGAGCTGTCGGTTCCGTGCCACCGCCAGCGGCGTCCGACACCGTTGAGCACCATGGAACTGGACCCAACAGCTAGCGGCAGCCGAAACTACTAGCATGCGCCCCGTCGGTCATCCCCCGGCGGCCAAGTGTGATCGCCACCGTTCGTATTGGGAGCCCGTTCATGAAATCCATGGTTCAAGTGGTATTCGCACTGCTCGTCTGCCTCGCACCGCTGGTACGGGCCGCTGAGGAAGTTCCCGATCTGAAGGTCACCCAGCCCCTCCTGCAGCTTGAGAAATCGTCCGCGGCCAGGTTGACTCGCCTGCGCAGCGTGCGACTGTGGTGGAACGACGATAATCGTCTCGTCGGTGTCAGCTTGAAAGGAAGCGATGCCAACAACCAGGCCGTGGCGTTAGCCAGCCATCTCCCTGGCCTCAGAACGCTGGTGCTCGTGGCCCTGCCTGAAAATCAACTGACAGACGATGGTCTCGCTCCCCTGGCCACCGTCCCCGGACTGTGGCTGTTGAACATCTCCGGCGATCGACTTACCGATGACGCTTTGAGACCGCTGCTGGGGAATCCTACCCTGAGAGTCCTCGTTCTCAATGGCAACTTCACAGATGCCGCCCTGGAAACCATCTCCAGTCTTCCCAACCTGAAACAGCTCGACCTGTCCCAATCCCGCATCACCGACGCGGGTCTCGCGCAACTCACTCAGATGGCGAACATCGAGACGTTGATTCTCAACGGCACCCACATCACCAATGACGGCCTCCAGCAGATTGCACAACTCAAAACACTCAAACATCTGTACCTGGGAAACACTCCGCTGGATGATACAGCCGTCGAACAACTCCAGCAGATGGAACAACTGGAACTTCTCTTTATTCGCGATACGCAGATCACAGCTGAAGGCGTGGCCGCGCTGGTACCCGCCCTGCTCCCCGGCTGTCAGATCATTCACCAATCCGGGACCTACCGCGGCGAGCGGACTCGGGACGTGGCCATGGCCCAGCCCTCCTCGCCCCAGTGGCGCTCGGCCCATTAGCGTCCGCGCGCCTGCGGTAGATTAAGCTCACTCCGCAGCCAATCCCTGCCGCCGGATTCCGGCTAACAGAATTGGCGTGAGAAGCACTGCCTAACGACCGGCGTGACTTCAGGTCCTTTTTTCGTACCAGTCAAACAGCAGCCAACGCGCACCCCTCGTGCGCCCTCGTCACGCTGTTCTCTCCACGCGACGCGGAACGGAATACAGGGGAATTCACTCCGTTTGGACAGCTCCCATCCCTCCCCACTTCTCGCGATTCTCCGCCGGGTTTTTCTCGGTCGTGGACTGGTGGGTCAAGACAAGGCGTCCAACCTGTCCCGCAGGTATGACAACTCTGGCTGCAACCCGAGGCCGCGCCAGGCGGAAACCTCCACTTAGTTGGGTTTATCGGAAAAATCGGCAAAATTTGCCTATTCACAACACCGATAACAGAGTTGAGGCCGACAGATAACGACAAGTGCCGTGATGGTATCCGGCGATACACAGCGGGCCAGGACCGGCTGGGGGCCTCGATGTACTACGAGAGGACTGGGAAAAGGCAGCTCAGCAAAATGAAACAGCAGTGTCGTGCAATGGCTTCGCGCCTGACCCTGATTGCCTGGGTGATTCTTCCGCTCCAGATGCTGAGCGCTCAAGAGGACGAACTCCCCCCCACTCCGGATCAGGTGACGGAGTTGGCGGAAACCGCAAGCCAAGGATTGGCGGAGCCGGGACCACGCCAAACGCCCTCCTATTTCGGCACCATGAGTGGCTGGGACCTGTATGCGGGGAGCGTGTACGCGAACACGAGTCCGCTGTGGGTCCATGCCGAAGGGCTCGTCTGGTGGCTGCAAGGCAATCGTCTGCCTGCTTTGGTGACCACCAGTCCCAACGGGACGCTGCGCGGCCAGGCGGGAGTGCTAGGAGCCCCGCAGACAAATGTTCTGTTTGGCGACGAACGAGTCGACGATGAAGTGCGGGGCGGCTTCCGCACCACAATGGGCGTGCGGCTGGGCCACTGGTTTGACAGCTTCATGGACTCCGAACTGGAATTCGGCGTCATGTGGCTCGGCGATGGACAGACTTCCGGAGATTTCTATACTCGGTCGCTGGGCGATCCGATCCTGGCCAGACCGTTCTATAACGCCGCACTCAGCGCCTCCGACTCGCAATTGGTCGCCTTCCCCGACGTGGTCTTGGGAGACATCTTGATCGAAACATCCAGCGACCTGTTGTCGGCAGGCGCCGTGATGCGTCAGGCTTGGCTGCGTCACGAAGATGCCCGTATCGATTGGCTGGCCGGGTATCGGTATGCCAGACTGCGGGAAGAGCTGTACGCCCGAGAGAATCTCGTCTCCTCGGACCCGATCGGCCCGATTGCGATCGGTACGACATTGGAAGTGCTGGACGAGTTTCGAACTCGCAACGAATTCCATGGCGGCGACTTGGGACTGCAGTTGTGGACGCACACGCACGGCTGGACAGTGGAGGTGCTGGGGAAGATCGCCGTGGGAGCCGTAACACGCACGGTGGAGAGCAGCGGAGGGACGCTGGTCGTATCCCCCATCGGCGACGTGTCACTGACCAGCGGCGGTCTGTTTGCTGCGCCCACAAATATCGGTCGTTACCAATCGTGTCGCTTCTCGGCCCTACCTGAACTGACGATCAGGTTCCGCCGACCCATCTCACGATTCTTCACCCTGTCGGTCGGTTACACGGCAATGGTATTGGACCATGTCGTGCGCACGGGCGACCAACTGGATACGGTGGTCAATCCCACGCAACTGGGCAACGGCGTCCTGGCAGGCCCCCCACGTCCTTCCGTCCTCATGAACGACTCGACGCTGTGGGTCCACGGATTCACCGTCGGTTTGGAGTGGTAATAGCGAATCCCCCGACCTGCCAATCGACGAATAAACCGCAAAAAAACACGCTACGAATTGTCGCCCGTCTGTATAGACTGAGATAATACAGCGTGGCGGGGCGGGCAGATTGTCTCGGCACGTGACGTGCCCCTGCTGCGAGTTACCCCTGCTCGCTCCCTCTCTCCCGCCATAGTCTATTTTGCGAGCGTGGACCCGATGGCCAGACGACTATTTTTCTTGGTGTTGATTGCCACTTGGCTGGCGGCCAACTTGCTGTGGGGTGATGAATGGAAATTCACGGATTTGGGTGACTTGGGAGGTGATGAGGGGTTCGGCAAGTCCAGTCAGGCGTTGGGGATTTCCAGCGATGGCCTCTTGGTCTGCGGGGACAGTATCGCCGCTGCGGTGCTGGGAATCACCCGCGGGACCGAGGCCTTTCTGTGGAACCAACCGGGGCCTATGAAGGGGATTGGGACCCTCGCGGAGCAGCCCTTTTTCAGCTCCGCTCGCGCTGCTTCGCGGGAAGGCCGCGTGATTGTTGGCGAGAGCCGGACGGCCGAGGGCCGGCGGGCTTTCCGCTGGACCGCGGCGGAAGGCATGGTTTCACTCGGGTTGCTCCCCAGACATGACGAGAGTCTGGCCTTTGGTGTCTCGGGCGACGGCGAGACCATCGTCGGGGAGTGCCGCTCCCGAGAAGGCACCACAGCCTTTCGCTGGTCGACTGGCCAACGCATGGTGGAGCTGAGTGGCCTGCCGGGCGGCAGGCAGCGGAGTACGGCGCTGGCGATTTCCGATGACGGAAAGGTCCTTGTCGGACAAGGCGAGTCTCAGCAAGGCCCTGAAACGTGCGTCTGGGCCGCGGAAGGTGGCCCAACAGGACTCGGCGACCTCCCTGGAGGACGTTTTGAAAGCGTGGCTTACGCCGTCTCGGCTGACGGCAGTGTGATCGTCGGCAGGTCCTATTCCGATAACGGACCGGAAGCTTTTCGCTGGACCCCACAGCACAAGATGCTGGGCTTGGGCGATCTGGCGGGGGGACCGTTTCAGAGTGTGGCATTTGCAGTATCGGCCGATGGCCAGACGATTGTGGGACAGGCCACGACAACGAGCGGATCGGAGGCTTTCTTGTGGACCCCGGCAACGGGCATGCAAGCATTGGGAGGTCTGTTGCAGCAAAAGGGTCTGGCCACAGGTTGGCTGCTGCGCGAAGCGCGCGGTGTCTCTGCCGACGGCAAACGGATTGTGGGTATCGGTCAGGCACCCGGCAACAAACAGACGGCTTGGCTGGTTGACATGCGGTAGCCTGTGCGAAATTCAAACTTCGAACATCGGCGAGGCTACGTACCGGCTGGCAACCATCACAGGATACTCCGTCCCGACGATCTTCTGGTGGGTTTGCAGCGCTAGATTGGGGTCGTTGTTCTGCTCAGATAAATGGGCCAGGCAGGCCCACCTCAGGCGGCCGCGAAAAGCCTCGCTCAACAGATCTGCGGCTTCCGAGTTGGACAAATGACCGCCAGGTCCCCGGATCCGCTGTTTCAAAAACTCGGGATACGGCCCGGTGTCCAGCATCTGCGGATCATAATTGCTCTCCAAGAGCACGGCATCCAAGGAACACAGAACCTCCTCGAGACCCGCAAAAGTATGCCCGAGATCGGTCAGCACTCCGAGCCTGCTCCGCCCGTCATCAAACACGAAACCCACCCCATCAGCACTGTCGTGCGGGGTCGGAATCGTCTCGATGGTCAGGCTGCCAATCCTCCATGTCGATCCGGATGCGAAACAGCGGACGTCGTCGATCTGACCCAACCGGTTGCGGTCACGAGCTGCCAAGATCGTCCGCTGCGTAACGTATACCGGTATCCCGAATTTCCGTTGGTAGACGCCCATCGAGCGAACATGGTCGCTGTGATCGTGCGAGATCAGCAGCCCGTTGATGTGGCGCGCGTTAATGCCGTGTGCAGCTAGCCGCGTCTCCATCTGCACTCCGCTGATTCCGGCGTCAACCAGCAAACGGACCTCTCCCGCCTCGACGAAAACCGAGTTTCCATTGCTACCCGATTGCAGAGCCATGACACGCATGGCCCAATTGTACCGGGTACTGCCGGGAAACCGTAGAGCCCGCGCCACACCACGAAACGGGCTTCTCGAACCGGTACACTAAGATGCGTGGGATGGATCCAGGACAGGCCGTTTTTGACGCGAAATGGGCAAACTAGGCAATCGCTCGCTCTTGGCTTCAACGAACGGTTTTGGACCCCAGCGATTTGCGGACTCGGTGCATGTCTCAGACCTATGCGAACCACTTGCCACAACCGAAATGAGGAACGATCAACACTTCACAAGGAATTGTTAATGATTCACGCTGAAGCACTTACGTCTGTTTCCTTGTCACTCCCCGGGCCGCTCGGTTGGTGACACCACGCGGGGTTGGCGCACGGTCCAGCGGTGCCGGTGATGGCGACGTCGTGCGATCGGTTTTCGGCCCTTTGTTTTCGGCGGTGGGAGGCGAGAATCCGAATCTTCCTCTCCCGCCTTGTCGCATGGCCATAAGTTGGTAGGCTCACTGACATCAAACAAGCCAGTCTGTCCGAGAACAAGAGACGCAGTCTGGCGGAACTCCTGACCCCGCAACAGTTCGCCGGAGGGACGGGTGCGGCCACCGAGGTCTAGGGCCATGTTCCTCGGTTGCCGGCCAATGCGGTTCTCCACCGATCTGAGCGCATCAAATTGATCAGCCACCGGGCCTTTCCGGTTTGGGGTGAGGGTACATCCGCAGCCAGGAGCGGATCGTCCATTCCGCCAGTCCTCAGAGCAATTCTCTGGAGTGCTGCCGTTCGTGATTTCGCGGTACTGGCGCGTGCTGTCGACCAGTACCGTGGGCCGATTCTGCTGAGGAGATCGCGTGACATGCCAAGTTTTGTCGCATTAGCCGCCATCATCGGTTTGGTGATGCTGGTCTGGGACTTGCATCGAGGTGGGTCGCAATGATGCAGCCAACCTGGTCAACGCGGTATTCGGTGCCCGCGTGCTCAAACGGCGCACGGCGGTCGTCATCGCCGGAATCGCCGTCGTTCTGGGTGCAACATTCTGCGTCTCCCGTCATGGAGACAGCGCGCAAAGGGATTTTCGATCCCACCGTGTTGACGATGCAAATGGCGTTGGCGGTTTACGTCAGTGTGTACTTCGTCGACACCGTCATGCTGTACGGATTTTCCGGATTCGGGATGCCGGTCAGTACCACCGCTTGCCTGGTGTTCGCATTGGTCGGCGGTGCGCTCTTCCTCAAAGGGCCCGACAACATCAATTGGCCCAAGGTCACCAATGTGATCGTGAGCATTATTGTCTCGATCGCCATCAGCGGAGTCGCCTCGTTCATGGTCATGCGAGTATTCCGCGGCGCCATCCGTGACAAAGTGAAAGACCGGGACACGATCATGCTGCATGGTCCCTGGATTACGGGGGCCATGCTCACGTGGCTCACCTGGTTCCTGGTGTTCAAGGGGCTGCAGGACGTCTGCCTTTGTCCAATCACTCAAGGCAAATACCTTTGAAGTCTACGGTGAGTGGTCTGTATTGCTGGTACTCTGGGGAGCATTGACGCTTGCTCACCCACATCGCGCTGGTGTTGACCCATCGCATCGGCTACAAGTACCTGTTCCCCGCCACCGCCGTGGCGGGCATGATCTGCATGGCGTTCGCGTTCGGGCAGAATGACCTGGCCAATGCCGCCTCTCCGGGACTCGCCGGCTTTACTCTCTGGCAGCATACGACCGTCGGCGACTGAATCTGGCCAATGTCGCGACAGAAGTACCCATCCCAAAGTGGGCCTTGTTCGGCTGTGGCATGCTGATGGCATCTGGCATGTTCACGACGTATGCGCAGCGCGTCACGCGTGCCGAAGTAAACACCGGCAGCCAATTCGATCAGGTGGCGCTTTACGCGCCGCGCTGGTGCAAAGCCTTGGCCCGTATCGTTCTTGCTCGTCGCCGCAAACTCAACCGCCGCTGGCCCCCGAACCCGAACTGACGGAAGAAGGCAAGAAGCTGCACTATGACTCGCTGCGAGCCTCCGTGATTACCGGTGTCAGCGCCAGTGTGATTGCCTTCGCCTCGGGACGCGGGCTGCCCGTTTCCACCACCTACGTCGCCTTCGCAGCAGTGATTGGGTCGGGACTCTCCGATCGAGTGTTTGCTCGAGGAGATGCCGAGACGAAAATGGGACGTGCCATCTGGGTGGTTACCTGTTGGTTCATCGCCCCGATTATTGCCGTCATCGCCACCGGCTGCGTGGCCATGATCGTCTACCACTTCTCGATCATCGGGCTGGCGATCTGTCTCGCACTGAACTTGACAACGCGCATGTTCTTCCGGCGCCGTGCTGACGCTCACGAGAAGAAGTACCACCAGGAGGTCTCCAAACAGGCCCACGTCCCTGACCGCGGAGCCCGCCAAGCCCGCGATGAGAGAGTACTCGAGAAGGAGTGTGGACTGCGAGGGGAATGGGTAATGGCTGATCGTCCGATGCTTGCCCGATCCGTGCTTCGCAGGCTTCCGCAGGGAAAAGAACCGCCGAGCGCACAAGGCACTCGGCGGTTGAGTGGAAGTCTCCAGTACATCTGGAGACCGGACACTTAAACCACTGAGCGGACCCGAGGTTTCGGTGCTGGAGCGAAATCGTGCGACACCAATTCCACCGAGATGGAATGTCTGTCCACCGAACATCTTCGTGCCTGCCATCATACTCCACCCCCAGCCTCACAACCGGCGGAGCCCCGTCGTCCACCAGCAGGACCGGTGACATCTCGCAGTCAGGATGCCAGTCGCTCTGCCACCTGCGTGACCAACTGTACCAGTCGATCGACGTGCTGCTGCTGCGAATGCAGGTTGACCATATTGAATCGCAACCAGACCTGCTGGTCACAGAGCGCGGTGGCAAACCAGGCCTGCCCCGCCGCGACGAATCTCTTCCGAGATCGACTCCTGGAGGCGATTTAGCGCCTGGGGCTCATAACCGGCCGGCTCCCAGCGAGCACAGGCGATCGACAACACTCCGCCAGGCATGACGCGAAATCCCCGCTGCTGCAACTGGCTGCTCCAGATTACGTGTCAGCACGATGTTGCGTGTGATGGCTTCCTCAATCGTCTTCCACCCGGCGGTCCGCAATCCAAACCACGCGGCCAACCCGGATGCGCGGCGGGATGTCGGCAGCCCCCGACAGTAGGCCTCTGTGTGACCGGCATCCGGAATGTAGGACGCCGCCACATCAAACAACTCCCGCGCCGATTCTTCATGACGTGTCAGCAGCACACCGGCCGTCAACGGCATGAAGAACCATTTGTGCAAGTCGACGGCCAGTGAATCCGCGTATTGCATTCCGTCGAACAGAACTCGATGGGAATCGAGCAACGCGGCCGCACCGCCATAGCAGGCGTCGACATGCAACCAGACGCACGAAGTCACGACAGATGGAAGCAATCTGACTGAGCGGATCCATGGCACCGGTCCCTGTCGACCCGGCCGTGGCAATCACCGCAAACGGCTGCCATCCGCGCTGCATGTCATCTTCGATTTGACGCTGGAGCATCTGCGGGTCCATCTCGCCGCGTCCGCTGCCTGGAATCGAGACGATGCACGCATCGCCCAAACCGATCGCTTTGGCGGCGCGGGCTGACGAGAAGTGGGTGGCACTCGACAGGTAGATGCGTGGGCGGGCCGTCAGGGCGGTGGGTCCGTCGGCGATCCAGGCGGGAAAACGGCAGAACTTGGCAATCTGCAGCGCCTGCAAAGTGGCATGGCTCCCGCCCGGCAGAATCATACCGTCTCCCTCGTATTGCAGCCGATCGGCCAGCCAACGCACGACCTCCCGCTCCGCTGCCGCACACGCCGGACCTTGGTGTGATGCGCCACCATTGTTGTCCAGCGCCGAAACCACCAGGTCTCCCAGCACCGCTTCCGGCAGCGGGGAGGAATTGACCAGTCCCAGGTAGAGCGGGTGGGACATGGCGATGCTCGCATCCATTACCCCCGCCAGTTCCTCCACGCCACGCTGCAACCCGATACCGCTGTCGGACAACGTGTGCGCGAATTGAGCAAACAACGTGGCTTGGTCGACTTCGGGAGCGACGCGATGGCCTTCCATATCGCGCCAATAGTCGGCAATCAGATCAATCATGCGATGTCCGGCAAGACGAAAGCCGTCCGGTTCCAACTCTGACATGGTCCCACCTATCAAGAATCCATGATGGTGCGCAACCCCACGATCTGATAACTGCCCGAGACAATGGCCGGACCGGCCACGGCCTGGCTGGCTAAAAAATCGTCAATGCGCCCGAAAATATCGTTCAGCTGGAGTCACGCGCGCCCATTGTCGAATGTCCGAGGAACGAAGCTGGCTGCCCACGCAATCCTACACTTCCTTACGATCAGCAAGATTGACACAATTGCTCCAGCAACAGGATATTTGGCGATACAACCGTCACAGGCCGCACCAAAAACAACCACAGAGACACTACAATCACTACAGACCACCATTTACCGGAGCGACTCAGCCATGCCTGACCGAGAGATACTCCCGGCCGCCCTCCGCGATTTTCGTTACGGCTGGAAAGACCTCGCGTTGACCGACATTGCCTACAAGTTGTTGGCCGTGGCGGTGTTGGTTCCCTTCGTGAGCTTCCTGCTCCACGTCCTCGTTACCTTGTCAGGCCGGACCGTGGTCGCCGATGAGGATATCGTGCAGTTCTTGCTGGAGCCGCTGGGATTGATCTGCCTGGTGGTGATCGGAGCCCTTTCGATTGCCATTGCGGCCCTGGAACAAGCAGCGCTGATGGGCGTCGTCTGTGCGGCCCAGGTGCCGCGGCACTTGGGAGTGACGCGAGCCTTGGTGTTTGCCGGCGCCAAGGGATGGCCGGTGTTGCGAGTCACCACCCGTATCATCGCCTTGAGCATCCTGGCAGCTGCCCCGTTTCTGGCCGTGACCGGTGTCACGTACCTCACGCTGCTATCCAAGTTCGACATCAATTTCTACCTCACCCAGAAACCGCTCGAATTCAAGATAGCCGTGGGGATCGCCGTGGTCTTGGGAGGCGGTTTGGCCACGGTGTTGCTGCGGCTGGCCACCAGCTGGTTCTATGCCCTCCCCCTCGTAATTTTCGAGCAAGTCAAGCCAAGGGACGCCTTGCGCGTAAGCCGGGATCGAGTCCACGGGCATCGTCGCAAGGTAGTGGCCTGGATCGTCGCTTGGCTCGTGGTGACATTTCTCCTTTCGGCGTTGGCCACCGGCGCAGTCACGCTGCTCGCTCGGCTGCTGGTTCCCCACGTGGTCGGCTCACTCGGACTACTCCTTTTCGCCGTTGGCAGCACCCTTGTCACATGGTTCGCAGTAAACTTGGCGACCAGTCTGCTGAGCACTACGACCTTTGCGGTGATGTTCTTTCGGCTTTATGCCGATCTGGCTTGCCCCCAGGGTATCGACAGCTCACTGCTCTCTGCCGTCGAATCACGGGGAGCGACAGCACGTTTCACGCTCTCCGGGCGACGGCTGGTAGCGATCATCACTGCCGCCATGCTGCTCGCCACTGCCGTGGGATTTATCGCGCTCAAAAGTGTTCGTACCGTCGACGACGTAGAGATCATCGCACATCGAGGTGCCTCAGGTGCTGCCCCCGAAAATACCATGGCATCCTTTCAGCAAGCCGTCGCCGAAGGTGCCGATTGGACCGAGTTTGATGTGCAAGAATCGGCGGAGGGTCAGGTCGTCGTCTTCCACGACAGCGACTTCAAAAAACTTGCCAACCTCGATCTCAAAATCTGGGACGCGACGGCGGATGATCTGGAGAACATTGACATCGGTAGCTGGTTCGGCCCCGAGTTCAAGGATCAGCGTGTTCCCACGCTGGCCCAAGTGCTGGCCTACTGCAAGGGGAGAATTCGCTGCACCATCGAGCTGAAGTTCTACGGACATAACCAGCAGCTGGAGCAGCGTGTGGCTGAAATCGTGGAGGCCCACGGCATGCAGGACGATGTCGTCATTATCAGCCTGAAACAAGATTTGCTCGACAAGATGAAACAGCTCAGACCCACCTGGAAAACCGGACTCCTAACGGCGGTGGCGGTGGGCGACCTGACGCAGATCGATGCCGACTTCCTGGCCGTCAGCGCCAATATTGCGACCCGTTCCCTCATCCACTCCGCGCATCAACGCGACAAACAGGTGCTCGTCTGGACCGTCAATGATCCGATCAGCATGAGCACCATGATCGGCCGCGGCGCCGACGGCCTGATCACGGACAGACCCGGCTTGGCACGCCAAGTGCTAGCCGAGCGGGCCACCATGAGCTCGGTGGAACGTCTCCTGATCGAACTGGCTGGGTTGCTGGGCGTCGAGCGGGACGTGACACAGCAGTAGATTCGTTTGCAGTAGATTCGTTTGCAGACACCCAGCATTTGGTGGACACTTGGTCTCGGCCAACGGCGCGGGAGCAACGGGGACGGCTCTGTGGCCGAGGTGATTGTCGATCCGTGGCGTGCTCCCGACACACGATAGCCGATGCGCTGCCCCCACACGATCCGCTACTCTGTCGGTTTCCAGTGCCGGGGCAGGTAACCGTACTCCGGATCCCGCTCGACGACCGGCGCGTCGGTCAGTTTGCGGGGGGTCGTCGACACGTAGCCCGGGATTCCCTGGGCGATATCGGATACCTCGACCATGAACGCGTCGGGCACTTTGCCCTGGATATTGCCCTCGTAATGATCGCCCTTGTTCCACATATGGTAGTGGTACCACATCACGTCGCGCCACTGGGGATTGTCGGTGTAGGCAACCCACAGCATGACGACCTTGATCTTGGCGTCGCCGGTGATCTTGGCGCGGACAATCGTGCGATCGTCTTTCCGCTCCGTGGTCACGTCGGAAATGCGGGTGAGCGGCCGGTCGTCGAACGTATGGGCAACCCACATCAGAACATCCATGTACTGGACGGGATGGTAGGTCGAATGAACGTAATTCGGGATGATTTCGACCGTGAGGGGGCATCGCAACTGCTGCTCCATCAAGGTCACGTTGAACATCTTGTAACCGCCCTCGTTGGTCACACCGAGATAGAAGACGGGCACGTTGACCTGTTCCTGAAAGAACGGGTAATAGAAGGAGACGTTGGGATGGATCTTGCTCGGCAGATAGACCCCCTCGTTGCCCATGATGATGGCCGAGGCGACTCGGCCGTCCATGGCGGCTGCGACCGGAGCGCTGCGTCCTCGCTTCGAGTGCCCGCCGAGGACCGCCTTGACCGTATCGACACCCAGGAACTCCTGAAACGCGTTCATGGCTTGGATGTAGACGACCGCCAATTGGCAGTTCATGTTGTAGTAGCCCTTGCCCGTTTCCTTGCGCATTCGGCCGAGGATGCGAATATCGCCTTCGATGCTGGAGCCGTCTTCATACAAGCCCGGATTCGCAAGCACCATGGTCGGGTAGCCTGTGCGTGCCGCGATCGGTTCGCCATACTCGGCGATCTCACTGCTCCATGATCGAGCCGGAGCCGCCACCGAAAATGACTACCTTGCCTTTCCGCTCGGGCGTCATGTTGCGCGAGTTGTCGGCGGGCATGAGGATCGTGCAGGGATGGCCCCACTTCTTTCCCGCGATCTGTTGGCTCCAGAAATGGGCCCTCACTTGGCGGAGTTTCTGGGAGGGATCGGTGTCGCTCGTGACGATTTCGTCCGATTCGATGGTGAACTCGAGCGGGACGACGTGCTCCCGCTTGAGAATCGGCCAAATCTCGCGAGGCTTGGCAATGGTCTTGGCCGTTTCGCTGAAATCGGTCAGGTTTTCACTAGCGGGCTCCTCAGCAAGTGACTGCAGCGACGCGAGCAGGAGAATCAGCAGGCAGAGTGGTGCGTAGAACAAGCATCTTTGAAAACCGCAAGCCATCACGAAGTCTCCCTATGTTGTCCGGTCTTTCCCTTTTGGGGGCAAACCTAAACCCCATCCAGACTCACAGTGCATCTGTGACTTCATTTCCTTCACCTTCTTCCCATTCCACTCGAATTCCTGCCAGATGCTTTCCTTCCAAGTGTTGAAGGCCCAATTGTAGGTGTGTTCGACGCACGGCTCCAGGCCGCTTTCAACGAAAAGGAAAGAGAAGCAAGAGAAGCAGACACTCTGCTTTCCGCCATTTGACGAGCCACCTCAAGGATAGTTGGCCCTGTAGGGCAGGCTTCCTGGCTAACTCAGATGCGACCTTTCGGTGACATACGTATGTCACCGGCACCCCACTACGGCGGGTATTGCAGGCGGCATGCGATCGGGTAAGATATCGGTACTCCTGGCGAGCGAAAGGCGGGCAATCACTTTCTTGCAGTGTTCTCCGATGGCCCCCCCGGTCCACCAGCGGCCGCGGGGCTGCGGGCACTGCCTGCACATGGAGGGATTGCCCCATGGTCGCCTATGCCCGTCGCAAGTTGTTGGGTCGTGATCGCAAAGCGGTCTACCACTGTTGGGTGCGCTGCGTGCGCCGTGCCTTTCTCTGTGGCTTGGATCCACTTACCGGCCGCAACTTCTCCCATCGCCGCGACTGGATTCTCACGCGAGAAGAACAGCTGGCTGCGCTGTTCGCCATCGAAGTGGAATTCCACGCGGAGCTCAGTAATCATCTCCACCTGATGCTCCGCTCGCGGCCTGATGTGGCCAAGCGCTGGACGCCCCACGAGGTGGCACGCCGCTACCTGACCATCATGCGGATCGCCAAATGCATGTCGGACGACCTGCCGCTGCCCAACGAAAAGCGGATCGAACAGGCGGTTCGCAACAAGAAACGCATCCAGCAGATGCGGCGCCGGTTGAGCAATATTTCCTGGTTCATGGGGATTCTCTGCGAAAATATCGCACGCCGCGCCAATAAGGAAGATGACTGCACCGGCAGGTTTTTCGAGACTCGCTTCAAGTGCCGTGAATGTGCCGATCCCCACGGCATGTTGATCTGCGCCCTGTATGTGGAGACAAACCGAACAACTTTACGACCTGTTGACCATCGACTTCGAGGTGCGGAAAGCTGCATGATTGTCGACCTGAAACGCACGCATAACGGTGTCCATGACCAAGATGTCGACCCTACCGTTGAACGCGATTTGGCGTCACAGAATCGGCGAATTTACCCTGCAAATCACCTGCTATTTGTTACGGTTTGAACATGAAGAAAATGTATCCAGCTAGAGCCTGCTTCCACTGCGACCAGCCACATGCCCGCCGGGGAGATTACTGCTCGGGCCGGTGCCGGATGGCGGCGTGGCGGGAACGAAACCGGGACATGGTCGAGGAAGACGACCAGCAGGGCCAGGACATCGAATACGTGGTGACCGGCTCGGGGCGGCACTTCGTGGTTGACGATGAGGAAGCGTTCGGGATCTGCGCCCACCCACATTGTCTACACCCCATCCCAGTAGGGTCACGCGCGAAATACTGCTGCGGCGCGTGTAAGCAGGACGCCTACCGACTGCGAAGAGCGGGAATTGGCCAGGAGCCAGCCGAGGCGAATGTCGCCCCGCTGGAGGGTCGCCCTTGAAATCGACCTACCGCAGTCGCCGTCACGTCTGAACGTAACTGAGCAGCGGGGCCAGGATGAAGCAATCTCGCGCCGACTCATGCGAGATGACTGGCGGCCATCACCGAAATAGCGTGCAGGCCGGGATTTTGTGTTTGAACCCGTGCATGGGTCGAGACTCGGCATTGCCGAGGATTTTTACGATGGTGCCGCAGCAGTATGGGATAATCGCACAACATACTGAGGGCAGGATGAAGGCAGGAGGAGGGTGACGCTACCATGTCATTTGCAGCAGGTTCAAACTGGGACGCCATCTGCCGCCGCGCCGGTGGCCGCCGACATTACAACCGCGTGCGACAGTTCCGAGCCGTCCTACGGCTGACCCAAATCGTGGCACTCTTGAAGGAGATCGGGCTCGGCCGTGGTTACCAGACTCGGATTGCCGAGCGTCTTGGAGTATCTCGCGGCACCATCTGCCGCGACATCGCCCGACTGAACCGAATCCATTGGGGTGGGCGGAAGGCCGATGAGGAGCATCGATCAACCGCGCGGCTCGAACGGCGTATTCGCGCCGAGAACCGGGCCGAGTTGGATCGTACCATCCCGGATGCGGCAGAATCCGAGGCAGTGGAGGACGTACAGCCACCGAGCCCACCGCCGGATCACCTGCCACCACCCGCTCAGCCGCCCCAGCTGCCCAAGCGGCTCCCGTCGATCCGCAGCGACCTGGGAAGCTCGCTTGCGGCCCCAGGGGCGCGATCCCGTGATCGGCGTGGCGAGTGACTCAACCCTGCAGTCACAGGAGGGCGTCCGGCGATCCCATCTGTGCCGCTGGCGCAATACGTCAGAGCGAAAATCGGAGGCTAGAACGCACGCAAGGAGGCTTCCCTGACCCGGATGTCGACCCGGTGCACTACAGAGCGTCCTAGGGTCGAAAAAGTGACGCCAGCTATGGGGACCGGCACCAAGAGCTTGGTCCACTCACGCCCCTGGCACACACCCGAGAGTCCCATCCCGTCCGACCACCGCAGAGGGCCTCGTAGGAGCCACTTTCTTGCGCCGTCGCTTTCCTGGTGTTCGGAGTCGCCTGGACGGTGCTGCGCGCGAAACCCTTCGCTAGGTGCCCCTTCCCGGCGCCAGAATCGAAATGTACAGATCGCGGTGCATGGCGGAGGTCGGGATGACCAATTCTCGCCCCTCTGGCAGCCCCACCCGACGCCGCCAGTATGATCGCCGCGTTATTTGATGGCGAGGCAATACGTCAGAGCGGAAATTCGGCCCTCAGACGAGCGCGACGAGGCGTGGACGACCCAGAAGGCTGGCTTTTCCAGATGCATCTGGCGCTGCGAGTATCGACCCCATGAGAACGGTGAGGGCCGGTTGGAACTGATCCAGACTGCCGGTTGTCAGTTCGCAGGTGGCAACTGCGACATGGTGGCGGAAGGCACAAAGCTTCAGTACATGGTGTCAGCCTTTCCCGCGCCGCGTCGGTGTCGGACCGAAGGAGCTCGAGGCCAACCGATGGCGCGCTCTAGGCAGTCTCATTGGCACGCTGGTTTGCCGCCGTTACCTGCTTCGGTCGCGATCACCCAAGGCACGAAACGAAACGCGAACGCATCGTTGCGACGGCGCGTGGGGGGGGTGGATTTTGAGAACCCCGATAATCAGAATGAATACAGGCGTTTACCGCACAAGGCGCGGGCCACCGACTCAGGCTGTGCGCTGGACGAAACTGCGATTGGATGCCGGACCGAGGCGTGCAAGAGGTCGGCACGCACGGGCTGCCGAAGCTCTTCATCTGGTGTGTGTAGTTTGTCTCCGAGCGTGCTCTGTTCGCACCCAAGTCTCACGCGTTGTCGGGACTTTGATTTCGTGACGGCAATTTGGGACTTGCCCGCCAGGAGTTGCGATTCGAAGCGGTTGAGTATCATTCTGCGCCGCCAAATGAACATTCCCCGGACGACATGACTGCACGGCCATCTCAAATCCTTCAGATCAACGACGAATCTTTGGGAGTCCGTGCCGACACATTTACGCTTCCAGAATCTCGCGCAGACGCCGCATGGCGCGAAGCTGCCGCATCTTGACGGCATCGGCTGTGATGTTCAGCACCGCGGCCGTGTCCGCCAAGCTGAGTTGTTCGAGGTACCGCAGAAGGATCACCTCGCGCTGGCCCGGGTCGAGTTCGTCGAGCGCTCGCGCCAAACGTTCATTGACTTCCTTCCTGCGTAAGTCGTGACTGGGTGTTGGCCCGCCCCACGTTAGCTGGCGCGCCAGTTCGCACAAGGAGGCATTCGAGAACGAACTGGGGGGCTGTTCTTCCCGCAGCACGCTGCGCCGCTGGGCGTCCAAGTGCTGCCGCTGCATATCGATCATGCGCTCCCAGGCGATCCGCCGCAGCCAGGGATAGAACGCCACCGGGCGCTGCTGCGCATACTCGTGGATTGCCCCGCTGGCCGTGAGCAGCGCTTCCTGTACGACGTCCGAGGCGTCGACGCGCACAGCCACTCGGGGATCCAGACGGTACTGCACCATTCGCCGCAAGCGATCCCGATAGCGCCGCAGCAGCGACGGTACCGCCGCGGCATCCCCTTTCGCAATACGATCTAATAGTGGTGAGTCGCTCGACTCGTCCATTAGCGCAAGGCCTCTAACTTCACCTATTCTGATCGCGAAGCCGCGTCACGGTAGGAGCGTCGACCTCTCGGATATCAAACCACTGCGAATCGTGATTGCTACGTCCTATCGCACCGTTTGGCAAAGGACGAGACTAATTCGCCACTGGAGCCAGACGCTGTTTGGCAGCCTCGAGTTCACTACGCCACTTGGCCGCCTCGTCGGGTTTATCCAGCGACTCGTAAAGTTGCACCAATCGTTCCAAGGCTTCCACCAGTCGGATCTTGCCTTCCACGGGGACCGACTCTTCCCGCTGCTTCATGCCTTCGTAGCCTTGCACGAGCAACGGTTCGGCTTCGATGTACTTTTCTTGGCCCAGCAGTGCTCCGCCAAGCATGGATCGCGCGTTGAATGTTCTCCAGGCGTCGGGTTCCTGACGCTGGCGAATCGCCAGTGACTCATGCAGAATCGACTCCGCTTCATCCCATGCTTGCAGGCGAAGAAGAATCAAGGCCGTCGAGGCCAGGGCACTCGCCAGATCGATACTGTCCGGTGGCAGTTCTGTACGAATCGTATGCAACTGCTGTCTGGCTAGATCAATCGCCTCCGTCGTCTTGCCCGCAGTGATGTACGTTTCAAGCAGTGCATCGCTGACCCACCGAAGTTCCGGCTGCTCGCCGGCCTTACGGTACACCTCTTCGAACAGCGCTAGTCCTTCCGCGACACGGCCAGCATCGCGATAATTCACACCCAGGTTCGCCTTGCTGCCCAACGTGTCGATGTGATCTGGCGGCAACGTCGATTCTCGTAACTTCACGATTTCCTCAAAGAGAGGAATCGATTGATCTAATTTGCGCATGCGCCAAAGAACAACTGCTATGTCGTTCGTCGCGCTCTGTGTGTCGGGGTGCTCTGGACCGAGTAGACGGCGGCTGAGCTCCAGCCTTTGCGCAAGCAATGGCTCTGCCTCCGCGTAACGGCTTTGACAAAGGTAGACATGAGCTAAACTACCCATGGCTGCGAGCGTCGTTGGCTGCTCCGCTCCCTCCACTCGCCGACAAATCTCCAGCGTCTGTCTGAGCAGTGTCTCACTCTCGGTGTAACGGCCACGGTCAAGATGGAGATTGGCCACACCAATCGTGGCGTTGAGCGTGTCCGGGTGCTCCGAGCCTAACACCCGGCGCAGGATTGCCAGCGTCTCGTTGAGCAATGACTCGGACTCGGCGTAGCGGGCCTGGTGTCGATATAGCAGTCCCAGATCGGCCATCGCCACGGTAGTTTGACGGTCGTCCGGACCCCATACTTGCCGCATGAGTTCGAGCGTCTGTTCATAAATGGCGATGGCCTGGGGGTACTGGTGCGCAGCCATGTGAGCCTGCGCGAGGTTTTGTGTGGCGACAAGTGTTTGCGGGTGATTCGGACCGAGAGTCTCACGAATGTGCGGAATCACTTGCTCGAATAGCGGCAGTGCTTTATCTGATTGTCCGGCGCGCGTGTAGGCCAGTGCCAGATTGGCCATGGCGGCGAGTGTATGCGGGTGGTTTGGCCCCAGGGTTTTGCGCATGAGCGGAATGATTTGCTCGAATAGCGGCAGCGCCTTATCTGGTCGTCCGGCGGCTTTGAAGGCCTGCGCGAGATTGTGCATGGCAGCCAGCGAGTCGGGATGCTCCGGGCCGAGGATCTTCTGCATGAGGTCCATCGTCTGTTGGCTCAGCAGCATCGCCTGCTCAGACCGACTGGCTTCGCGGTAAATCTGCGATAGGTTGAACATCACGCGGAGCGTCTCGGGATGCTCCGGGCCTTTGCGTCTGCGGTAGATATCGACCGCCTCCTCCAACAGCGAAATCGCCCGTTCGTACTGGCGAAGTTCACCAGCGACCTTGGCCAATTTGCCCATGGAAATAGCCGTCGCAGGGTCTTCCGGACCCAACACCTTGCGTTTGAGCTCTAGCGTCTGCTGGCTCAGCAGCATCGCCTGCTCGTATTGGCCGGTCGAGTAGTAGACTGCCGTCAGGTTATCCATTGTGTCGAGTGTAGTCCGGGTGCTCGGGACCTAAGACTTTGCGCCTTAGTTCCAGCGTCCGCTGGGTCAATTCGAGCGCTCGATCGTACTGCCCCAAAGCGTTGCAGGCGTATGCCACATTGCCCAGCGAGGTTATCGTGTTGGGATGCTCCGGGCCGTACGCCTTTTTCAGGAGCTCAAATGCCTGTTCGAAAAGCGGAAGCGATTTATCCCACATTCCGGCATATTGGTAGGCCTGTGCCAGATTGTTTGTGGCGACCAGCGTCCGAGGATCGTCGGGGCCCAATACGGTGCGGCAGCTTTGCACCGCCTGTTCATGGAGGGCAATCGCTCGGTTGTATTGACCGGCCTCCAAATACGCACTTGCCAGACCGCTCATCGCGGCGATTGTGGCACGGTGCTCGTCGCCGACCACGGCTTTCATTAGCCGGAGTGTTTCCTCGAAGAGCGGCACGGCCTGATCAGGCTGGTGATTGCGGCGATACGTATCTGCCAGTTCGTACATAGACTGGAGCGTCGCGCGATGTCCTGTACCAAACACTCGCGCGCGGTATTCCCGTACTTGTTCCAACAGCCGTACCGCATCGACATAGCGACCAATGCCATTGAATGCCTTGGCCAGGGTCAGCCGGACTTCATCCAAGACCAAGGGCTGACCTCCAAAGCGTTCATCCATTCGCGCGGCCGCACGATCCAGCAGGGTTCGCAGCTTTACGTCCGGGTCCGGCGTCATGCTACCTTCGACTTGAGATGCAGGGTCAGCAAGTGCGAGCAAGTCCTCTTGCAGGAACTGGTTCACCGCCCGTGTGATCGCGGCTTGTTCATCCGCTCGCTGATGCGCCAGCTCGGCTTGCTCACGTTGTTGTTGGGCCTTCGCCTGTTCGGCGACCGCCATACCCAAGGCCTCCCGCGTCTTGTGCTGTTCGCGCCAAATCAGCAGGCTGGCCACGGCTAACGTGACGACGGTTAGCAGTAGACCGGCCGCAGCGGCCGCCACCCATCTGCGGTTGCGCAGCGACCATTTTGCTGCCCGATCCATCAACGACGGTCGACGTGCCAGGATCGGTTTCTGCTCGAGAAACCGCCGCAGGTCCTCGGCCAGCGCGCCGGCGGTCGTGTACCGCTCGTCGGGATTCTTGGCGAGTGTCTTGAGCAGGATCGTTTCCAGTTCGACGGGCAGTGATCGTTCGAGCTGCCGCGGTGGGCGGGGCTCGTCGAAGGCGATCTGGCGCAGTAACGTCTGTTTGTCTTCGCCGTCAAAGACCGGTTCGAGTGTCAACAACTCGTAGAGCGTGGCACCCAGTGCGTAAATGTCCGTACGGCCATCGACGTGCACGCGATTGGCCAGCGCTTGCTCGGGGCTCATATAGCGCAACGTTCCGACCAGGTCTCCGCTGAGCGTGACACCCGGATCAGCCTCGATACGAGCCAGGCCAAAGTCGGTGACCCATACCCGTCCCCGCTGGTCGAGCAGCAGATTGCCCGGCTTGATGTCGCGATGAATCACACCCTCCTGGTGCGCGTAATCCAGGGCTTCGGCCACTTCGATTCCCAGCTCCACGGCCGCGCGCAGGAAGTCCGGTGTCCGATGGCTGGGGGATGTGGACAAAGCTCCGTGCGATGCGTCTGGCGGCAAGTCGGCTATCCCGGCCGTGGGAGCGGGCGTAATCCCGTTCTGCGGCGCGCGTGGTTTGGCAGGGATCGGCACGGTCACTGCCGACTGGACTCGGGGCAGTGCCATACTGCGCCATCTGCCGCCGACTGCGAGGGCAACTCCCGCCCCGCCAGTAGTCGCTGTTGGCGAATGACATGGGCCAACGTCGTGCCGTCAATCAACTGCATGGCGTAGTAGTGCACGCCGCGTTCGCAGCCCACGCCATAGACCGGCACGATCTGCGGATGGTGCAGCAGCGCCGCCGCCTGGGCTTCGTTGTGGAACCGCTGTAACTGACGACCGTCCAATACCGCGGCAAAGGGCAACACCTTGAGCGCCACATGGCGGCGCAGCGAGATCTGCAGTGCCTCGTAGACGATCCCCATGCCGCCGCGACCCAGCTCGCGCTGGATTACGAAATCCCCTAACGTGCCGAACTCCGGGGTTCCCAGTTGCGCTGCGGAACCACTCCCGGCGCCTCCCGAGATCTGCGCAGGTCTGCATCACAGGCAGAAGCCGCCGCAGTTCGTCCGCGTGCGCCGGCCACCGGGCTGCCAGGGCCTCCATGTCGACCGGCCGACCCTCCTGCAGGGCTTCCAGCACGTCGTTCAGCACCTGGGCCAGCGCCGTGTCCTGGGAAACAGGGAGAATTTCTGGTGTGGGCGTGACGGAATCGACCATGGCGACAGTACCTCAGCGAGTAAGCGTGCTTTGTCGTGCGCCTGGCGAAGGGACTTCGGGCGCCACGATCCGAGCCCGCACGGCCCATTCGTCGGACACCGTCATTCTCTCCGCAAGACTTGCGGAATTGCAACCCGAAGCGGCGCGATCCCCCTGGTTATAGTCTCGGAAACCAAGGTCGTCGGGTAACGCGGTGGACGAGAAATAATGTCAAAACGAGCCTGGACCGGCCGCCTTTGCAGGAATTCTTCCTGGCGACCGTTACCTCGGCGGTTCGCTTTCCGAGACTTGCTCTATGGGGTGAAATGTTCGAACAACTGGTCCGTTCCCTTGCAGGAGCTGAAAAATGGCGATCTCAACGTTAAATCCTTCAGTTTCGAAAGCCGCAGTTTCCACTGCGAAGGCCCGTGCCGGCGGTGTCTCAACTTCAAGGTGCGAGGAGATGATTATGTGTCGACGAATCTGTGGCGTTAAGTGTATGGCCATCGCAGGTGTGGCTTTTCTGGCGACGACTCTTGCTTCCGCGAAACCACCGAAGACTCCGCCTCCGCCACCGAATCTTGGCGGAGTGCTCTACTTCCTCAATGGCGGTCAGGTGTGGCAGATGAACGGGAATGGGTCCGGAAAGGCCCCGGCACTCCCCCTTACATATCTCGGGCGGCCATCGAGTCGCTTGTATAATGGTTCGCGTTGGTGGCTCTATCCCAAGGATATGGACGGTATTGGGGAGACTTTGGACTTCGAGCTCTTTGCGTTCCGTTTCGTACCTGACGGATCAGAGTACGGACGATATGAGGAAGTGCAACTCACGGATTTAACACAGTTTGGTTATTCCTTAAAGTGGAACTCGGATGAAATCCAATGGTCCAACGATGGCACAGACGCGTTCTGTTCAGTCTTGGTAGGCGCCACCACATCCGTTCAACTTTATCCTCGTTGGTGCGTGTGCCGATTCCCCACCTTTCCCGAATTGTTTGACGACCCGGCACACCCGAAGATGCGCTTTGCCGACGGCGAGGTGGGGCTCGACGATTCCGACAGGACGGACGACGTCCTCGATAAACCTTGGTGGTATCCGGGCGAGTACTCTTGGTCTCCGTCAGGAACACAAATCGCGTACTCCCATGCAATTGAGGGAAGTAACTACAAGCTCCGCATCAAGACACTTGCCCCACATCTCGGTTATTACGATGTTCCGTTGAGTTCACAGAGAGTTGAAAAACTGAGCAACGTCAGTTGGTCGCCGGATGGGCAGCGGATTTGCTTTTACGGCTGGATACGCGGTTCAGGCGGATCGTTGCGTTCCGGCGACTGGACGGTTCGGCCCAACGGACAGGAATTAACACAGCTCTACGAAGGCTATTCTGGCTACAACGGTGGCAAGAAGTGGTCACTGGACTCCGCCTGGGTCACGTACGAGGACACGAACAATACGGGGATCTTTCTCGTCAAGCCCGATAAGTCCCAAGGCCCCTATAATCTGACGTCGGATCTGCCGACTTCAAAGAGGAACCCGGAAAAGAGGGAACTGATAGACTGGGTGGGCACCGAAGACGTGGTATGGCCGTAAGAAGCAGGCTGGGTGTGGCGTGACGAATCTACCTGGATCAGAGTCAACTCGTCGCGTTTTCTCACACCGAGCGGCCAGGGCTTCGATGTCGACTACCCACGCGATCACGGTCCAAGCGAGTGACAACAACGGCGGGACCTCGACAGGCAGTTTCAATATTATAGTCAACAACGTGGCGCCGACGCTGACGATCAGCGGCGCTGCGACGGTTGACGAAGGCAGTCCGTATGCGCTCAACCTGGCCAGCAGCGATCCGGGCCAGGACACGATCAGCGGCTGGTCAATCAACTGGGGTGATGGGAACATCGAGACGGTGACGGGGAACCCCTTGTCGGCAACGCACATCTACGCCGACGGTGTGAACACCTACACGATCTCCGCCACGGCCACCGATGAGGACGGCACCTACAGCGCCAACAATCTGGGCGTGGCGGTCAACAACGTGGCGCCGACGGCGACTGCCAATAGTTACTCCACCGCGCAGGCTACTGCCGTCTCTGGTAACGTCGTCACCGATAACACTGGCAGCGGGGTCGACAGCGATCCAGCCGGGGCAAACGATCCGTTGGCGGTGAGCACTCATACCAGTCCGTCCAACGGCACGTTGGTGCTGTACACGGACGGATCGTTCACTTACACGCCGGATAGCACCTTCGCCGGGGTCGATAGTTTTGGCTACACCATCAGCGACGGCGACGGCGGGTTTAGTTCCGCTACGGTCACCATCAACGTAGTGGCCGCGACCTCCGGTAGCGTTGTGACGATCAGCGATAGTTGTTTGGGCGGAACCGCCCTGCTGATTACCGGGACCTCTGGCAATGACACGATTGTGGTCGAGCCGGGAACGACGAGTTCGACCTTGAAAGTCACCTTCAATGGTGTGGTAACCACGCAGCCGAAGCCCACCGGCCGGATCATCGTCACCGGTGGCGCCGGCGACGACAACATCCAGATCGCTGGGGCGATTACCAACGTGGTGTGGCTCTACGGTGATGCCGGCAATGACCGACTCAACGCCGGCAATGGTGGCAGCTTGCTCATTGGCGGAGACGGCGACGATATACTGATCGGCGGGGGAAGGAGCTGACCATTTAGTCGGTAACAGCAACGACGACATACTCGTAGCCGATTACACCACTCAGGACCTGCGCACCAGCGTGAACCACGAAGAGTTCTGGTGCGATTTGCTGGAAGAGTGGAATTCGAACCGGTCGTTCGCCGAAAGGGTGGCGAACCTCCGGCCATCGCTGCTTCCCAAGGTGATCGACGACGTGTTTGCCGACGCGATTGACTTCCTGAATGGTTCGGCGGGCGACGATTGGTTGATATTCACGACTGGGGAGGACAAGGTCGCAGGGAAGGCCGAGCAGAGCAACTAAGCCGAGACTGTCCGTACTACAAATACCGTTCGTGTTGACGGACAGCTTGACTGACAACAGCTTGCGTCGTTTGCCACGGCGTGTCCGGCCGGCGGCCAAAATGGCCCGCAACCTGATACCGGCGGGGAACCCCGCTTCGAACGGATTGACTGCGAACTGGCAACGAAAGGAATATTGGATCGCGTAAGTATCTCACCGAGCGAGAAAATGGTCTGCTTCGAGTACCAGACGGGATTCAACTACAAAGACACGGGACGCACGCTCTACGTCGCCGATTTTGACGCGCAGCAGCGCACGATAACGAATGCGAGACGGTTTGCCAACGAGGAGGCAAACCCGTCTCCCTGGTTTGCCTATCCGCGGTGGGTACCTACTTGCGCCGTATGCTCGCCTCGCGCTGACGATGTATCACAAAACTATTTTGCGGGGCAAGACCGCCGCCGGTTCTGGATCAACCGTTCCACCAGAACTCTTTCGTACGACGGCCTTCCCCTGATTGTTTGGCCCTGACCGAACTGGTAAATTCTTGCTTGGCACATGAATTCTACCCAATGCAAAGAATCATGGCGATTCGGGAACGATATGCGATGGTCACCGACGCCAGAATGCCAGGGGCAACCAGGAACACCCTCCCTAGTTGAGGAGCCGACGGGCAGGTTTTCGAGCGTCGGCACCCAATAAGTCACCACAGGCTGCGCAAGCGAGTCGACCAGAAGCAATTCCTGCAGCGGTCGGAAGAACACGCCAACGAAGTTGCATCAAGCGACGCGAGACAAGGCCAAGGTAACCAACGATTGGGGTACCATGGACGTATTTGAACTTCACTCCGATTTGATCACCGATTACGCATCGTACACGCGCAGCTTCATACGTATCTCCGATCGTCGTATCTACGAAGCTGTTGATCGGGAGATTTCCGACGGGCTGCTTTGGCCCGAACCGCTGTTGCAGTTGAATCCTTCCTTTGAGCCAGGGGCCACGATTGACCAGCTTGTCGAGGACGGAACACTCCACGAAGAATGCAGTCGCATCTGTCAGCGATCAGGCAAAACCAGCACTGGCGGATCGGGTCAAAAGCAGCACAAATGAGGAACATTCGCCATCATATACCGTTCAGCGTGTACTAGCTGAAAGGGATAGCCAAGTGCGGCGGGATACAACTTTCCACGCGTGATCATCGATCAAGTGACGGCCTTTCCAGGGTGAACAATCCGGGTGAAAGGTGAATGAAGTTGACCCCAGAAACGGCCTTCGCTGCCAGCCGGTGGTGAAAGAGGGTGAATGAAGGTTGAAAGAAGTTTGATACGTAAGTCTCTATATATCAACACACTCTCTTCTTCTTTCCCTCTTTCACCCCTCCCCCCCTCACACACGTTGTCGCGCGGTTATGTGTGTGCGCGTGAGATATGGGTGAAAGAAGGGGAAGGAAGGGCGGCGCGGTCTATTGGTTGGGTCCGGTGGTGGCGATGTGCCGTCCACTTCGAGCGTCCGGCGATCCCATCTGTGCTGCTGGCGCAATACGTCAGAACGAAAATCGGAGGCTAGAACGCACGCGAGGAGGCTTCCCTGACCCAGATGTCGACCGAGGGTATCGGGACGTGTTCTAGGTGCCGAAAAGCGACGTTAGCTAGTGTCTGCCCGGAAACTGCCTTGGCGTTTGTGGCGGAGCGATTTTGGGGCTGGAAAGTACTCGAAGAATGGCGTCGTCATGCGTTTCATGTGCCGGCGTTTGGCTGCTTGCGCGTGTTTTTGCCGGTTTCACGTATGTCAGTGCGCACCTTCATCGCCGTGTTCTCGTCGTGGCTTCGAGTTTGCTACATCAAACGTTTCAGGCTGCCTTTCGTTTGCTGAAGGCGGCTGCTGATTGCTCCTGGCGACGTGCAATCAGCAGCTTGCCTAATACATGTATGTTTCGTCCCAGGATCGCCAAGCCGAGATAACGCTCAAAACCGATTTCGCTGTGATCGCGACATCGCTTCAAGCCGTTACCCGATTGCAGTGCGCCAATGGCTGACTCGATACCGGGATGCCGTTGGCGTAGCCGGTGAAACTCCACGGAGCCATTTGCCAAACGTTCGGCATACTGCTGAGGGTGACGAGGGGGAACACAAGGTTCATCAACAATCTTCGCGAGTTGCTCTTCGTTCTCCGAAGTGTAAAAACCTCGATCAAACGATGCCGTCTTGATCGCTCCTTGATGTTTCTTCTGCGCTTCGCGAGTCTGGTCGACAATCACATCCGCATCGAGTGCTTCGCGATCCATCAAGTGGTAGTGGCTGATGAAACCAGCACCGTCTTCAAACACCAACACCAGCCGTCCGAATTGATTGGGAGTTCCCGCTTTACCGCGACGATAAAGCTGCGTGTGGGTTTCAAACAAACTAAACAGTTTGTCGCTGTTGGGCACGTCCTCTCCAATATCACACGACGATACGCGGTATCGCAGACCTGCTCCGTCAGTTCAATCCAATGCAGCAGTTCCTGCTGACAGAGTCAACGACTTCAAGCGATATTCCCTCGGTTTCTGCCTGTTTTTGCAGGGTTTTGGCACGCTCAAGAATCATCGCCGCTCGGTCGAGCAGCGTCCGTAGGCGGATGGCAATCCGCTTGCACCTTCGGGCTCTTGCTGGCGCTGATCTGCGCAATCGTTCGGACATGCTCTTTGACTCGCTTGAGCAAATGCTTGCTCTGTCGCCAACCTGGCTCTCCGATCTCCGCCGCCAAGTCGCACACACAACGGAATGATCTTCCGCATCCCATCACCGATCAAACTGCTTTCCGTGGGATAGTGGATGTTGGTTTCGACGACAAACGAATCGGCACGAACACTCTCGGCCGCTTCACCATGAAGTTCCTGACCGTGACTGACAATCGCGTGGTTGATCTCTGCAATCGTCGCCGGCTGCAGTTGGCAGAGCGTATCGCGAATCCGTCTGCGCACTGAAACTCGTGTCTTCATCCCACTCACCGACGCCAAGCATGGTTCGCAGGGCGCGATGGTTCTCGGCTTGATCTTGAAGCTTGTCGTAATCGTAGTTGCAACCGAGGCGAACCGCAGCCAACACAACGATTTGCCAGTCATCCAAGCCCGGGACGGCCTACGTCGCGACGGGAGTCTTCATTGATGTCTTCGGCGACCAGCCTAACCACCTTGTTCCGCAGCGAACTGCAGGTGTAGACATGCTGCAATCCGGCAAGAACGGGAATCACTTCGTCACGACATTCGTAGTTGAGCATCAGTTCGGCAATTGGTGTACAATCAAATCGGCGTTGCTTATCGTAATGCTTTCGCATGCGAACACTCCTCGAAGATTTGCGTTTGAAATTGTGTTTTCACTACAAATTCAACGCGCGAACCCTGCAAAGGGTTCAATCTTCGGGGAGCTTTTTTCCAAAAAACGATCGTATTTTTCAGTGCGAAATAATTTTCTGGTCGGCCACTAGCTAGTGGCTCCCACGCTCGACCAGCACGATGGACTTCCCTTCCCGCTGCAGCCGCTCGACCGCGGCCAATTTTTCCGGCGTCAGCGGCGTCTCCTGCGGTAAGTCAAAAAGATCCACTGCACCGACCCGCACCGATTCGCCACCAACGCGCTGCCAAAACCGACGATGGACGTGACGTCTTGCACTTCCGCCAAAGTGAGCCCCTCCCGCTGCGCTGCCGTCACCACGGCGCGCGCCAACGGGTGCTCCGAATCGACTCTCCGCTGCGGCAGCCAGGGCGAGCAGCTCGTCGCGCGTCGCCTCCAGACCACCACATCGGTGACTTCCGGCACGCCGCACGTGAGCGTCCCCGTTTTGTCGAAGGCCATCGCGTCGATGGTACCGAGCACTTCCAGGTGGACCCCACCTTTGATCAGCACACCGTGCCGCGCAGCTTGCGCAATACCGGCCAGGATGGCCGACGGGGTGGCGATCGCCAGCACACAGGGAGAGGCCGCCACCGGCGCCGTCGCGTAGTAGCGGAGAAACGCGTCCGACCAACTCAGCCAACCGGCCACCGGTGGAACGACAATCACCGCCACGACGCGCACAACAGCACGACCGGTACCGACGCCTTCGAATCGCTCCGCGAATCGCTGGTGGGGGACTTCTGGGTCTGCATTTCCGCCACCAACTGAATCACCCGCGCCAGCATCGTGTCGGCGGCCAATTTGGTGACGCGGACTTCCAACGCGGCGGCGCCATTGAGTGTGCCGGCCAGCACCTCGTCGCCCACTCCCTTCTCGACCGGCACGCTCTCGCCCGTCAACGTACTCTGATCGATCGCCGAGCGTCCCTGCACAATGACCCCATCAATGGGCAGGCGTTCCCCCGGACACGATCACCATGTCGTTGCGTTGCAGCCGCTCGACCGATACCTCAACTTCCTCGCCGTCCCGCCGGACTCGGGACGTCTGCGGGGTGATCTGGCCTAACGCCTCGATCGCGCACCGCATCGATTCATCGCATAGTGTTCCAACGCATGACCGAGACTGAACGAGAACAGCAGCAGCGCCACCCCTCCGGCCACTCACCCAACGCGGCCGCGCCAAGGCGGCAATCACCATCAGCGAATCGACATCAAAGCGAAACTTGAGTGCGGCCTTCAGGGCGTGGTGCGCGGCATGGTATCCGCCGGCGAAGTAGGACAACAGATAGAACGCGACGGGCAGACGGGCAGGCCAGCCGGGCAGCAGATGACAGAGCAAGCCGGCCAGCAACAGTGCCCCACACAACAGCGCCATCAACAACTCAACGTTGTGCGCCACCCACGTCTTACGCACCTCTTCTTCAATCTTGTATCCCATCCAGTCGACACGCTGAACCATCTCGTCGTGATTGGTGACGGTTGTGTCATACTCGATCCGTATCCGCTCGCTGGCATAACTGACCGAGACCGCCACGACGCCCGGGAGCCGGGCCAGCAAGTGTTCAATACTCGCGGCGCAGTCTCCACAGTCCATACCGGTCAGCCGGAGCGTCTCGTGACAGTAGCGATCGGTGATCTCAGCCCCGGCGACTCCGCCCACCGGCACACCATCGGCATTGAGACAAGGTTGGCGTCGTAGTGCAGGCACAGCCGCGGTGCGGTGTCACTGCGATCCACGTGCACTCCTCAATCCCCTTGCGGGTCCGCAGCAATTCGATGAGCCTCTCCAAGCACTTGATCCTGCTCGCTCTCCACGTGAGGCAAGAGGAGGGAGAATGCGAGTTTTAGTTTTTGCTGCATGGGCCCGGTCCAATTTCGTCCATCTGATGAAACCAAGCCTGTGGCCGGTCGGCACGACTACAACCGCCGGGACTTCCACCCAGAACCATCCGCGCAGCGAATCCAACTCGAATCCTGTGGCTTGGTCCCTAGGATACCGGGCCGCTAAGACCTGCCGGACGTCAGAAGCAATCTGCTCCTGTGGACCATGGCAGATCAAGCAGGTGGGTTTCAAGCGAATGGGGAGCAGAGCCCCCAACTGGCCATCCGGCAAGTTGACGAACTGCGGTTCGACCACCCGCTGTTCGCAGACCCACTCAGCAGCCCACGCCGGCGGCACATTGTGCTCGTTACGCAAGCGAAACGATGTTCGACCAATCTGGACATGATGCTGGACGCCCACCCGACCGCCGATCTCCTGCGCCTCACGGCTGCACACCTCGATCGCCTCGACCGGACCTCCATCCGAGAGCACCGCCAACAGGCGACCCGATAGCTGCTCGAACAAATCCTTCTGGGCGGACAAGGCCACTTCACGCTGCCGCCCTGCTCGCCCCTCGCCTCCCGTCGAGAGATCTGCCGCTGTCGGGTTTGCAGCCTCCCGACGGCAGCCGGCTAGCACCCCGACCGCCAAGATCATTAGGGCCAGCGTACATTTCGCGAGTCTGCCATACTCCATCGCTTAGCTCCCAGGCACGAGCAACGCATAACAGATGTCTCAGTAAATGCCACAGCTACGCCGTATTTCCCGAGCCGACCGGCGTTGGCCAGAGCGAGTTGGCCCTCAAGTATTTGGCTTCGAATTGGCCGAGACCGCCCGAGACACACTGCCGCTCACCAAACGATTGACAGGCATCGGGCCGGCAGCAGTTCGAGACC